>NZ_LZSO01000015.1 GCF_001665785.1 Mycolicibacterium peregrinum | reverse complement strand
GTGGCGAGGTCGTTGTTGAGTTCGGCGCGCAGGCGTCGTTCCTCGGCGATGCGGTCTTGGCGGTCTTGTTCGCGGGTGCGTGAGCGTTTGGGCATTTTCGCGGCCCGGTTCAGGTTCTGGTCCAGGCCGGGCGCTTCAGGTTCGGCGAGGTTGAGGTCCCCCGTCGGTTGGGCCAGAGTTGGGAACAGGCCGGCACCGTGAGGTTCGGTCACATGGGTGTGGCCGGTGGGCGTGGTGAATTCGATGGTGCCGTCGGGGTGTTGACGATCCGACCAGCCGGGGCAGAACGTTTTCACCAAATGGTGTGCCCGGCAAAAGAGTTTGGTGTTCGACGGGTGTGTGGGGCCGGTGGGCCAGGGTGCGGTGTGGTCGATGTCGCAGCGCTCAGCAGGGGCGTCACAGCCGGGGAACCGGTAGGTCAGATCGCGCCAGTGGATGAACTCCGACAGTGCTACCGACGGACGATACTGCGGCTCGGCGGCCGTAGTAGCGGGCATGCGTACGGGTTTGAGCTTGGCGGTGGCGGCCAGGTCCCGTACTGATTCGGCGGGCAGGATGCCATGGCCGACCAGATACCCCGGATCATCACAAGTGCCGTCCACGGTGGCCTGCTCGGCCAGCACATGCACCATTGCTGCGTCCGCGGCCGCGCGCTGCTGTGCGGCGGGGCAGTCCTCGCGTCGGCACAGGCACGGCATGTGTGATTCGAGTCGGGCCAGCGGTCCGACCGCATCGGCGTGGCGCTGCTCGCGGGTGCGCGGATCGTGTTTGCAGACGGTGTCGGCGACGGCGTCCAGGCGTTGATTCAGCGCGACCCCGTCGGCGGCGTGGATGTTGGCCCAGATCGAGGTCATACCCGGGGTGCTCGCCTCGACCTGAACAAACCGCCCGTCATCCACGATCGGTGGGACTCGGACTCCGTTGGGGTCGAGTTTGGCGATCCATTGATCCACCCGATCCCGCAACTGCCGTTCAGACAGCCGCATCCATCGGTGGGCCCGGGCGGCCAGTTCCTCATCCAGGCCGGCCCACACGGTGGGGTCGACGATGCCGGTGCGGGCGATGATCATCCGCACGATCCGGTAGTCGATGTCCCCGACGGCGAACCGGGCCGCGACCAGGGGGAGTTTGTCGCGCAGTACTCGGGCGTGATGAATCTGGGTGCCGGCCCGGCCCCGGCTGATCCGCAACGCCGCCGAGATCTCGGCAGACACTTCTTCGAACGGGTCGGTGGTCCAAAAGATCGACTCGGCCAACTCCACTTCCCGGCGGGTGTCCAGTTCCCCGATCGCGGCCAGCCGCCGGGCGATCGCCGCCGATTCCGCGCGTGCGGCGCCACTGATCTTGTCGATCAGGTCCGCATCGGAATCGGCTTCGAACATGTGTTCGATTATGCCACGCACCACTGACGCGCGTAGGCAAACTACCGCCGACTACCCGGAATGCTCGTGCTCCCCGGGTAGGTCGATCACCCCGGCCCGGACCAGGAACAACAGGCTGACCGCCAGCACCCAGGTCGGGAACGCCAGCGTCAACCACATACTCAGATCACCTGCGATCAGCAGTATCACCGCGAGGAGGTATGTCGAAAATGCCAACGGACGCGGCATCAGTCCGGTCTTCAACCAGATCGTGGCCAACGAGATCATGAACACGGCGGCCATCCGAACCCCGTAGGTCTTACTCAGCGCCAGCAGCAGCATCTGCCCGAACGTGGCGACCTCGGAATGCGCCGCGGCGTCGACCATCCCGGCCTTGCTGGCGATCAATGCGGCGCCGACGGCCGAGGACACGAACATCATCGCCAGGAAGAGGATCCCGCTGCCAAGGAACACCGACGAGAAAAACCGGTCCTCAAACCGGCCGAACCCGTCGCGCACCACGCCGATGAACCACAGGAACGCGATACCCGCGAACGGCATCAGGACCGACGCCACCCGCAGCCGGGTACTCGCTCCGTCGATCCACTGCGAGCCCGGCTCGGCGCCCTCGGGCAGCGCCGTGCGGATCAGGATCAGCGACGCCCCGAACAGCAGGGCGAACAACACTCCCGCGATTGCCGCGGCGCGCGGCGTCGACAAACGGTGCAAAGGTCGTTGATCCACGGCGTCATAGTGACACCCCGCGGCCCTGACTGCGATGGGATCGACCCCTTTACGATGGCCCGATGTCACTGGGCGGGAAAACAGCATTGGTCACCGGAGCGACGAGTGGCATCGGCCACGCCACCGCAATACATCTCGCGGAACGCGGCGCTCATGTTCTGGCGAGCGGTCGAGACGCCGACCGTGGGGCCCGGGTGGTGGCCGAGATCCGTGACGCCGGCGGCAACGCCGATTTCTTGCGGGCCAATCTGACCGACGCCACCAGCGCCCGGGAGTTGGTGGACAGTGCACTCGCCGTCGCAGGCCAGATCGACATCCTGGTCAACAACGCCGCCATCGCGGTCTTCGGGCCCACCTCCGCCATCGCCGAAGACGACTTTGACGACTGCTTCGACCTCAACGTGAAGATTCCGTTCTTCCTCGTCGGAGCGACCGCACCGGCCATGGCCAAGCGCGGAAACGGTGCGATCGTGAACGTCAGCACCATGGTCTCCATGTTCGGCACGCCGGGTTCGGCGGTGTACGCGGCGTCAAAGGCCGCGCTGAATCTGCTCACCAAATCATGGGCCGCCGAATACGGGCCCAAGGGCGTCCGGATCAACGCCGTCGCCCCGGGACCGACGCTTACCGAAGGCACCACGGCTCAGTACGGGACCGACCGACTGACTGCCCTCGCGGCACAGGCCCCCGCGCGACGCGTCGCCGATCCCGCCGAAATCGCAAGGACCATCGGCTTTTTGGTGAGCGACGACGCCAGTTTCATTCACGGCGCGGTGCTGCCGGCCGACGGCGGCCGCACCGCGATCTAGTTCTAGGGCTGACCCGGCAGCAATCTGAGCATGAGGCCGTTGGCCTCGGCGAGCAGATTCTCGTCGGGGTCACGCAGTTCGGCGTTCACAAATGCCTTGCGCCCCTCCGATTCCCGCACCCATCCGCGGGCGGTCAGCACCGTGTCGATCGGCGTCACCTTGCGGTAGTCCACATGCAGGAACGCGGTACGGCTGATCGGCCGGCCGGCGGCGTGGATCACCATGCCGAACACCGAATCGAACAGCAGCGGCAGCACACCGCCGTGCACCGCATAGTTGCCGCCGACGTGGAATCGGCTGAACTCGACCTTCAATTCGACGCCCTCGGGCTCGAACTTCGACACGGTGAACGGCGGCATCAGCAGGCTGCCCACACCGGGCAGGGACGGCACCCGGTTGGCCGGCCCGACGCCCTCGGCGGCCTCGTACGGAGCGAGCAGCTTGACCAGCTCTTCAACCCGATCGGCCGCGTCGTCCCAGGTGTCGCTGTCCGGATCGGCCGACACGGCCAGATCCTGCGCTCGGCGCATCGCGGTCAGGAAACGCGCGAAACCCGGTCCGGGATCGGCTGATTCGAATACCGGGAATCCGCCGTGCTGCTCAAAGACGGATGGCCGCTCGTCCGTCACTTGGCAGCCAGGATGTCGCGACGCACGATCGTCTGCTCGCGGCCCGGGCCCACACCGATGCACGAAACATGCGCGCCGGCAAGCTCTTCCAGCCGCAGCACGTAATCCTGAGCCTTGGCGGGCAGGTCGGAGAACTCGCGGGCGGCGGAGATGTCCTCCCACCAACCGGGCAGCTCCTCGTAGATCGGCTCGGCGCGGTGGATGTCGGACTGCGTCATGGGCATCTCGTTGGTGCGCTTGCCGTCCACCTTGTAGCCGACGCACACCGGAACCGTCTCCAGGCTGGACAGCACGTCGAGCTTGGTCAGGAAGTAGTCGGTGATGCCGTTGACCCGGGTTGCGTACCGCGCGATCACCGCGTCGAACCAGCCACAGCGCCGGGCCCGGCCGGTGGTCACACCGACCTCGCCGCCGGTCTTGGCCAGGTACGCGCCGTGCTCGTCGAACAGCTCGGTCGGGAACGGACCCGATCCGACGCGGGTGGTGTACGCCTTGAGGATTCCCAGCACGGTGGTGATCCGCGTCGGCCCGATCCCGGAACCGACCGCGGCACCGCCGGCGGTCGGGTTCGACGAGGTGACGAACGGGTAGGTGCCGTGGTCGACGTCGAGCAGGGTCCCCTGCGAGCCCTCCAACAGCACGGTCTCGCCCTTTTCCAGCGCCTGGTTCAGCAGCAGCCGGGAATCGGCGATGCGGTGCTTGAAGCCTTCGGCCTGGGTGAGCAGGTTCTCCAGCACCTCGGCCGGCTCGAGCGCCTTGCGGTTGTAGATCTTGACCAGCACCTGGTTCTTGAATTCCAGTGCCGCTTCGATCTTTTCGGCCAGCAACTGCTCGTCGAGCACATCGGCGACCCGGATGCCGATGCGGGCGATCTTGTCCTGGTAGCAGGGACCGATGCCGCGGCCGGTGGTGCCGATCTTCTTGCTGCCGGCGTAGCGCTCCACCACCTTGTCGATGGCGACGTGATACGGCATCAGCAGATGCGCGTCGGCGGAGATCAGCAGGCCCGAGGTGTCGACACCTCGCTCTTCCAGCCCCTGGAGCTCGGTGAGCAGCACACCCGGGTCGACCACCACGCCGTTACCGATGACGTTGGTTACCCCTGGCGTCAGGATGCCCGAAGGGATCAGGTGCAGTGCGAAGTTCTCCCCCGTGGGAAGCACGACGGTATGCCCGGCGTTGTTGCCCCCCTGGTAGCGAACCACCCACTGCACGCGGCCACCGAGCAGATCGGTGGCTTTACCTTTGCCCTCGTCGCCCCATTGGGCGCCGATGAGGACGATTGCCGGCATGGCGTAATCTCCCGCTCAATCTTCCGCACTAGTGTGGTGCAGCCGGTAGGCCACCTTATCCCAGCACACGCTGTGAACCACATTTTCTCGACCGCGAGGAGCAGTTTTGTCCGCCTCACCCGGGGTCGCATTGGTCGGCACAGGCCGTGTTCCGCGCCCGCTCCGCAAGCTGCCGCGAGTTGATGTCGACGACCTCGGCGCGCACCGCAGACTGGTCGTGACCGGCGGCGACGGCGAGCTGGCCGCCGTACTCACCTCGTTGCTGCGCGCCGATCGGCTCGACGTCGAGGTCGCTGCGGCCACTGGCAGCTGGTCCGCGCGGCGCGCGCTGCGGGCGTCTGCCCGGCGTGTCCCGCTGATCCGCGACGAGACGGGAACTGTGCTGGTCGGCGCGGCGGAGTGGCACGGGCCCGACGGGGCGACGCTGCAGGGGGAGGCCATCGTCGACGACGTCGTGCTGTTCGACGGCGATGCTCCAGGTGTCCGGGTCGAGCCCACGACGAGCATGCCGGGACTGCGCGCGAGCGTGCTGTCGGACCGTGGCCGCCCGCGTCGCTGGATTGTCGGCCGCGCCGCGCAGCTGGGCACCCCGGGTGCGCAGGTGATCCGGGACGGGGTGGCCGCACCGCGGACGGTACGACGCTCGACGTTCTATCGGCACACCGAGGGCTGGCTGCGGGTCGGCTGAGCAGGGCCGGGTAGCCGGCGAAATTGCCGTAGCGTCGAATCGTGAACATCCGCCCACTGCATCAGTCGGTACGGCCCAGCCCGGTCTTCTTGGCCGTCGTCGCGATCACTGTCGCGGGCGGGGTGGTGGCCTGGTTGGCCGCCGACACCGTGAAGCCGCTGTCGTACGTGGGCGTGTTCATCCTGGTGATCGCGGGCTGGCTGGTGTCGTTGTGCCTGCACGAGTTCGGCCACGCGTTCACGGCGTGGCGGTTCGGTGATCACGATGTGGCGGTGCGCGGTTATCTGACGCTCAACCCGCTCAAGTACTCCCATCCCCTGCTGTCGCTGGGTTTTCCGGTGCTGGTCATCGCGCTGGGCGGGATCGGGCTGCCCGGCGGGGCGGTCTACGTCCGGACCTCGTGGATGACGGCGCGGCAGAAGACCCTGGTCAGCCTGGCCGGCCCCGCTGCCAACCTGGCGCTTGCCGTCGTGCTGCTGACCGTCACCGCGGTGTTCTTCGACCCGGCCCACCTGGTCTTCTGGTCCGGGCTGGCCTTCCTGGGGTTTCTGCAAGTCACTGCCGTTGTGCTGAACGTATTGCCGGTTCCCGGGCTGGACGGCTACGGCGCGCTGGAACCGCATCTGAGCGCGGACACGCAACGCGCGCTCGCGCCGGCCAAACAGTGGGGCCTGTTCATCCTGCTGATCCTGCTGTTCACTCCCGCGCTCAACCGATGGTTCTTCTCGGTGGTCTTCTGGTTCGTCGACCTCTCCGGCGTGCCGGGCCAGCTGGTGTCCATCGGCAGCCAGCTGACCCGCTTCTGGTCCGCCTGGCTCTGACGCGTCGTCGTCTCCTCGCCCCCACCTCGCGCCCACCGCCATGCTGACGTGACACTCGACGGCGACAGACACTCTGACGTGACAAAGCGGCCACGGCTCGTCCCGACACTTGCCACATATGCATACTTCCGCATATATTTCGGGCATGGGTGCCGGCCACGATCACAGCCACAGCAGCGATACCCGCGTCAGCAGAATGCTCATCGCCGCGGCGATCCTCAGTGCGTTCTTCGTCCTTGAGCTGGTCACCGCGCTGCTGATCAACTCGATCGCACTGCTCGCCGACGCCGGCCACATGCTCACCGACCTGGTCGCCATGTTCATGGGATTGACCGCGGTGTTGCTGGCCAGGCGCGGCAGCACCTCCCCGGCCCGCACCTACGGCTGGCACCGGGCCGAGGTCTTCACCGCCGTCGCCAACGCCGCCCTGCTCCTCGGCGTGGCGGGCTTCATCCTCTACGAGGCCTTCGAACGCCTCGGCAATGCGCCCGACGTCCCCGGCGTGCCCATGATCGTCGTGGCGCTGGCCGGCCTGGCCGCCAACGCCGTCGTCGTCATGATGCTGCGGTCACACTCCAAGGACAGCCTGGCTGTCAAAGGCGCCTACATGGAGGTCGTGGCCGACACCGTCGGCAGCATCGGTGTGCTGGTCGCCGGCGTCGTCACCGTCACCACCGGCTGGCCCTACGCCGACGTCGTGGTCGCCGTCCTGGTCGCCCTCTGGGTCCTACCCCGCGCGATCGCGTTGGCCCGGGCAGCACTGCGGATCCTGAGCGAGTCCTCTCCACAGCACATCGACATCGAGGAGCTGCGTACCGCGCTCGGCGCGGTGGACGGCGTGACGGGCGTGCACGATCTGCACGTGTGGACGCTGGTACCCGGCAAGGACATGGTCACCGCGCACCTGACCAGCAACGCCGACACCGCCCGGGTGCTCGACGACGCCCGCGCGGTACTGAACGCCCGGGGGCTGGCCCACGCCACCGTGCAGGTGGAGCCGCCCGAATCAGCGGACGACTGCTCCTGCGAGGCGAAGGACTGAGGCTCAGGCCAGGCCGAGTTCGGCCCGCGCCGACGGATCGCAGTCGTCGAGCAGATCGAGGCAACGCTGGAACTCGTCGGTCTCGCCGATGTCGTCGGCGGCCCGGGCCAGCGACGCCACACACCGCAGGAACCCCTGGTTCGGCTCATGGGCGAACGGCACCGGGCCGAAACCCTTCCAGCCGTTGCGGCGCAGCTGATCCAGCCCACGGTGATAACCGGTGCGGGCGTACGCATACGCCGTGACGGCCTTGTCTTCGGCGAGAGCCGTCTCGGCCAGCACTGCCCACGCGATCGACGCCGACGGGTGGGCGGCGGCCACCACGGCAGCCTTTTCACCCGCAGCCAGTTCGTCCTCGGCCTCGGGGTCCCCGGGAAGGAGGACCGGATCCGGCCCCAACAAATCACCCATCCGTGTCATGGGCCTATTGTGCACCGACCGATAAGCTCCACCGGTAGCGACGTACGGGAGGACCGCAGCAGGGATGTCGAACCCAACGGGACCTGGCGAAGACCGCACCGACCAGAGCGACACACCGACCGAGAAGGTCGAGTTACCTTCCACGGCCGAGTTGTCCGCCCTGTCCGAGCCGGCCACCGAGATCTTCAGCTCGGCCGACGAAGTCACCGGGGAGGTACACCTCGGCGAGGAACGACGCTTCACGGCGCCGTCCGGCTTCGACAGTTCCACCCAGAAGATCGACACTCCGCCCGACCCGGAGACCGAGGTGTTCGCCCCGGCCGATGGTGACACCGTCGCCGCCGAGGTGCCGAAAGGTGCTGCCCCGAAAGTCATCCCGCCGCGCGAAGAGCAGGAGCAGGCCCCGCAGGCCACGACCCGTCGCAGCTGGGGATGGGTGGTGGCGGTCGTCCTGGTGATCGCGGCCCTGGTGGCGATCGCGGTGCTCGGCACGGTCCTGCTGACCCGCAAATCGTCGTCGGCTTCCTCCCAGGAGGACGACGTCCGCACCACCATCCAGGACTTCGACTCAGCCATCCAGCGGGGCGACCTGGCCGCCCTGCGATCGATGACCTGCGGCACCACCAGCGACAACTACGTCAAATACGACCAGAAGGCCTGGGACGAAACCCACGCCAGGGTGGCCGCCGCCAAGCAATACCCCGTCGTGGCCAGCATCGACCAGGTGGTCGTCAACGGCGACCACGCCGAGGCCAACGTCACGAGCTTCATGGCGTTTGCCCCGCAAACCCGGTCCACCCGCAGCTTCGACCTCCAGTTCCGCGACAATCAGTGGAAGATCTGCCAGGCGCCCACCGGCTAATCTGGTCCGGTGACCCTGCGCGGACCCAAGCTCTGGTTGACCCTGTGCGCGTTCGGCGCGGTCATCGTGGTCGGCCTGGCCACCCTGCTGGTCCGCCATCCCGGCGCGATCGACCTGCTACCGGGCAAACCCGTCGCCTTTCCCCAGATCGACCGCACCGCACTCGATCCGGGCCGGGCACGCATCGTCGACGTGCTGCAGGCGCAGTACGACGCGCAACCCGGCGGCAGCCACTTCTCCGAAGGCGTCGAGGAGCCGTGGTGTGCGGACTTCGTCAGCTGGGTGCTCAACGAGGCGGGCCTGCCGCTGTCCAACCCCAACTCGGGGAGTTGGCGCATCCCGGGCGTGTACACACTGCAGGAGTACTTCCAGGCCGCAGGCCGGTTCGCCGAACCGCACGGATACCGGCCACAGACCGGCGACGTAGTCATGTACGCCGACGGCAGCCCGCTCGGTTTGCACACCAATTTCGTTGTGACCGTGGATGGCAACGCGATCACCACGGTCGGCGGCAACGAGGAGGGCGGTATTCGCGTGCACACCCTCGATGACGCCGAGATCGCGGGGATCCTCGGGTACGGCCGACCGGCCGCCTGAACCAGCTAGCCCGCGGTGACGCTGCGCCCGGCGCTGTGCAGGTCGTTGCAGGCCTCGATGACACGCTCGCTCATCGACGCCTCGGCCTTCTTCAGGTAGCTGCGCGGGTCGTAGACCTTCTTGTTGCCCACCTCGCCGTCGATCTTGAGCACCCCGTCGTAATTGGTGAACATGTGCGCGGCGAGCGGACGGGTGAAGGCGTACTGCGTATCGGTGTCGACGTTCATCTTCACCACGCCGTACTTGAGGGAATCTTCGATCTCGGACTTCAGCGAACCCGACCCGCCGTGGAAAACGAAATCGAAAGGCTTTGCGTCACCTGACAATCCGAGCTTGGCGGCAGCCACCCGCTGCCCCTCGGCCAGCACCTCGGGCTTGAGCACCACATTGCCGGGCTTGTAGACGCCGTGCACGTTGCCGAACGTGGCCGCCAACAAGTAGGCACCCTGCTCGCCGGCGCCCAGCGCATCGATGGTCTTCTCGAAGTCCTCGGAGGAGGTGTAGAGCTTCTCGTTGATCTCGGCCTCGACACCGTCCTCTTCGCCGCCGACCACACCGATCTCGACCTCGAGGACGATCTTGGCCGCCGCGGCGAGCTTCAACAGCTCCTGCGCGATGGTCAGGTTCTCGTCGATGGGGACGGCCGAGCCGTCCCACATGTGCGACTGGAACAACGGATTGCGACCCGCGGCGACCCGCTCGGCGGAGATGGCCAGCAGCGGCCGCACATAGGTGCCCAGCTTGTCCTTCGGACAGTGGTCAGTGTGCAGGGCGACGGTGATCGGATACTTCTCGGCGATCACATGGGCGAACTCGGCCAGTGCGACGGCCCCGGTCACCATGTCCTTGACCCCGAGCCCCGAAGCGAACTCCGCCCCTCCGGTCGAGAATTGGATGATGCCGTCACTGCCCGCATCGGCAAAACCCTTGATGGCGGCGTTGATCGTCTCCGACGACGTGCAGTTGATGGCCGGGAAGGCGAAGGAATGCTCCTTGGCCCGGCCCAACATCTCGGCATAGACCTCGGGCGTAGCGATCGGCATGACTTGTCCTTCCATCTGAACGCGGGTTATCGCAGGTGAAGACCGGTGGTGGGGCCCAGGTACCCTAGGGAGTCGTGATCGACATCGCCCTCCCTGAGGCTACGACCAATCTGGCGCTCATGCCGGATTTCATGGATCCGCTGCACCTCATCGGATCCTTCGGCACCTGGGCCCTGGTGGGCATCCTCGTTGTCGTGTTCGTCGAGTCCGGGGTGCTGTTCCCGGTCCTTCCCGGCGACTCGTTGTTGTTCGTCGCGGGCATGCTCGCCGCGGGCACCGCCGCCCAGGGAACGGCAGTGGACGCCAACTTCGCACTCTGGCAGCTACTGGTGTTCATCCCGCTGGCGGCGATCCTCGGCGGCCAGGCCGGCTACCTCATCGGCCGGTTCATCGGCGTCGAGATGTTCAAACCCGAAGCCCGGATCCTCAAGCAGAAGTACCTCGACGAGGCCCACGCGTTCTTCGAGCAGCGCGGCCCGTTCGCGATCGTCATCGCCCGGTTCGTGCCGATCGTGCGCACCCTGGCGCCGATCGTCGCCGGCGCAGCCAAGATGCGTTATTCGGTGTTCACCACGTTCAACGTGCTGGGCGCGATCGTGTGGGGTGTCGGCCTCGTCCTGCTCGGCTACTGGCTGGGCCAGTTCGAGATCATCCAGAAGCTGCTCGAGCCGATCTTCATCCTGATCGTCGTGGCATCGGTGGCGCCGATGTTCTACGAGTGGTTCAAGCGCCGCCGTGCCGCGAAGAAGGGCACCGAGCAGGTTCAGCCGAACCCCTAACCGAAGCCCAACGCGGCGGCCAGTTCACGCAGGGCCGGACGGGGATCGGCCGTCGGGTTCTCCCCCAACGCCTGGATGACGACGTGGTCGGCGCCGGCATCCAGGTGGGCGGTGACCACCGCCGCTGCCTGATCGGCCGAACCCATGCCGACGAGTGCGCGCGCCAGCCGGTCCGAGCCGCCCCGCACCAGGTCGGATTCGTCGAATCCCTGCCGTAGCCACGAGTTTCGGTAATTGGGCAACCCGCTGTAGACCTCAAGGTGCTTGTGGGCCCGAGCCAGCTGGTCGGCGTCGTCACCGCCGATGGCGACGGCCTGCTCGGACACCACCCAGCGGTCGGGGCCGAGAAGCTCGCGCGTCGTCGCGGTGTGCTCGGGCGTGACCAGGTAGGGGTGTGCACCGTCAGCGTGAGTGCCGGACAGCTCGATCATCTTCGGGCCGAGTGCGGCCAGCAGCCGGGGCGGGCGCCCGACGCCCGGTTCGATCTGCTCGGGCACCGCGGCCATCCGGTCCAGGTAGGTGCGCATGGTGGCCAGGGGCTTGGCGTAGGTGCCACCCAGGCCGTGCTCGACGAGAGGTCCGTGGCTGACGCCCAGGCCGAGTACGAACCGGCCCGGGTAGAGCGCCGTGAGCGTGCGTGCCCCCGATTCGGCCGCCGAGGGCACCCGGACATGGATGTTGGCGATGCCGGTGCCCACCACGAGGCGTTCGGTGGCGGCCAGGAACGCCGCCGACTGGGTGAGAGCCTCCTTGCCGACCACCTCCGGAAGGAACAACGAGCCGAAGCCGAGAGCTTCGATGTCCCGCGCAACCTGCTGCGCGTCCGGCATCGACCAGGTGTCGCTGGCCCACCACACACCGATCCGGCTGGGGAAATCGATCCTGGCTCGTGTCACTGACCACTCCTCAATTCACTTGGTTCGTTGTGTTCGTGATGAATACGGCCACCAGTGGCCGCCAATGGTGCGCCGGTGCCGCCCCAGCGTTGGGCGATGATCTCGGCCGCGATCGACACCGCGGTCTCTTCGGGCGTCCTGGCGCCCAGGTCCAGTCCGATAGGACTCGACAGCCTCGCGAGCTCTTCGTCGGTCAGGCCGACTTCGCGCAGCCGGGCCATCCGGTCGTCGTGGGTGCGCCGCGAGCCCATCGCACCGATGTAGCCGATCTCAGGCAGCCGCAGCGCCACTTCGAGCAGCGGCACGTCGAACTTCGGATCGTGGGTGAGCAGGCAGATGGCCGTGCGGCCGTCGATCGCGCCGGCGGCGGCCTGCGCGGCCAGGTACCGGTTGGGCCAATCGACGACGACCTCATCTGCGGTCGGAAACCGGGCCGCGGTGGCGAAGACAGGGCGCGCGTCGCACACCGTGACGTGGTAGCCGAGCAGTGAGCCCTGACGGGCGACGGCCGCCGCGAAGTCGATGGCACCGAAAACCAGCATCCGCGGCGGTGGCGCGAAGCTCGCGACGAACACCTCCATGCCCTCGCCGCGGCGCTCACCGTCGGGTCCGAATGTCAGCACCGCACTGCGGCCGGTGTCGAGCAGACCGCGCGCATCATCGGTGACCGCGCTGTCCGCGCGGGTCGAGCCGAGTGTGCCGGTGACCTCGTCGGTGCGGATGACCAGTCGGCGGCCCAGCCATGCCGGATCGGGATGTGCGATGACCGTGGCGGTTGCGACAGGTCGATGGGCCTCGATGTCGTCGACCAGGGCTTCCAGCTCTGGGAACGTCCGCTTCGACACCGGCTCGACGAACACATCGAGGATGCCACCACAGGTCAGCCCCACGGCGAAGGCGTCGTCGTCACTGACTCCGTAACGCTGTAGCACCGGTGCGCCGTCGGCAACGACTTCACCGGCCAGTTCGTACACCGCGCCTTCGACGCAACCGCCGGATACCGAACCGGTCACCGTGCCGTCGGGGGCCACCACCATCGATGCCCCGGCAGGCCGCGGTGCGGAACGGAATGTGCGGACCACCGTCGCAAGGCCTGCGGTGCCACCGGCACGCCAGACCGACAGCGCATCGGCGAGCACGTCCCTCACGGTGACCAACGTAGCCCGCGTTGGGCACATGCTCAGTTTCGGGTCGCTCGTCCCGACGGCAACTCAGCTACCGACCGCGTGCAGATGGCGTTCGTTCACGTCGAGCCCGTAGATCGCAGCACGGGTCGCCGCACTGTGGTCGCCTCGTTGGATCGCCTGAAACAGATCGTTGTGGAAATCCCGGTGTGCATCCTCGGGAACGCCCATACAGAACGCGCCGTGAGCCGGGTCGCGCATGGCATTTTCGAAAGAGCTGTAGAAATCGAGCAGCAGCCTGTTGTGCGAGGCGCGGGCCACACCGATGTGGAAGGCGACGTCGTGGTCGATGAACGCGTCCATTTTTTGAGTCGGTAAGCAGGTCTTGCCGGCCGGGATCATTCGGCCAGGGTGTGCGCGGCCTCCATCAACATCCACCCCGAAACCTGAACTGACAGATCACGTTCCGGGATCGCCGACGCGTTCACCGCGCCGTCGACGAACTGTGCTTCCTGCCCTTCGGCCCCGGGCACCTCAGCGGTACGGTCCCAGAATGGTCCGAACAGCGGCAGCCCATCGACGGTCTGGCGATTGTCCCACGCCGCCTGTGCGGACTTGAGCACGAGCGACCGGGCCGTATCTCGCGCGGACTGATCTTGCGCGTCGTCCCCGGGCAACATGGTGGCCACCAGCGCCAGGTACCGCGCCAGGATGCTGTTGAACAAGCCACCGTCACCCCCACCGGCACCTTTGATGACACTGTCGGTGGCCATTTCCTTGTCCACCGCGGTCACCAGACGCCGGACCCGCTCGGCGTGCCGGGTGTCGCCGGTCCGCACCGCCAGTTCGACCTCAAGCCCGAGCACCACGCCCTGGCAGTAGGTGTACTGCGCACGCACCATCGAGCCGGCCTTGATGCCGTCGAACACCAGATGGGTCTCCGGATCGATCAGGGTGTCGTCGATCCAGTCCGCCATCTGCTGGGCCCTGCGCAGTCGATCGTCATAACGGGCCAGGAAGATCCCCGCCGGACCATTGGCCGGGGCATTGAAGAACTGGTCCTGCTTGCGCCACGGGATGCCGCCGCCGTCCTCGGGCACCCAGGCATCCACGAACTGCGCGCACAACTTCCTGAGCGCATGGGCTTTTTCCACCCCGACCAGGCGACCGGCCCGCTCGAGGGCCAATGCCAGCCAGGCCATGTCGTCGTAGTAACTGTTGGTCCAGGACAGGTTGTTGCGCATCCAGTGCCCGCGGATCTGCCGCTCGATACGGGTTTTCCGCTCGGGCTGCGGATCACGCACCTGCGCGTCGACCAGGGTGTCCAGCAGATGCGCCTGCCACCAGTAATGCCAGGTTCCGAACTTTCGGTACTTCTTGGTCGCCGGCCAGGCCACCACTCCGAGTTGGGTACCCGGCAGACCCCAGAGCTTCGTCAGGTGTCGTTGGGTGATCGCAGCTTCGGCGCTGGCCGCACGGTTAGCCCATAGCTGATCCATGTTGTCGATCCTGCCTTACCAGGCGTTCGAATTGTCGGCATGTCGAGCAGTTTCCGGGCCTGCGTCAGGTCAGGATGGATGGTCCGCCGGGCGCACCACCCGGCCATCGTGCAGGACCAGCACCCGCTCGGGATGGCCGGCCACCGCCTCGGCCGGGTTTGCCGCGGCGATCACGACCAGGTCAGCTCGGCTGCCGGGTTGCACGCCGTAATCGGCGAGCCCCGAGCGCGCCGGCCGCCGAGTCGGTGACCAGTGACGCCGCATACCCGAGTTCGTCGTCGGTCCTCAGGCCGCCTTCAGACCGATAATTGTGGCTCGTTCGAGCATGTCGCCCGTGCCGTATGACCACCACGCGTCCCGGATGTTGTCCGAACCCGCGGTGGATGTCGATACCTGCCCCGTGGCGTTCGGCCAAACCAAATACCACGTCGAGCTGGCCGTCGACAGCGCCGTCGCACGCGCCGTGACGGGCACCCCGATCCGGGCGCGCAGCTCACGTTCGTGCGCAATGCGCTCCCGCAACGACCCGGATGCGACGTGCGGCTGCCACGGAGCGCCCCAGAAGGTCTTGTCCAGATGGCAGTGGACATCGACGAGCGCGTCGAGCGCCGGGCCGGTTATGACGGCTCCGAAGCGCGCGGTTGCGGGTTCGCGAAAATGCCTCGGTTCCAGGGCAATCGGGCACCGAGCAGGCCGTCGACGCTGAATCTGCCTGCGCCGGTGACGATCAACAGGAGCATCGGTGCTGCCAGGGCGAGCACCAGCTCGAATCCGCCCTTGGAGACGAACAGCCCGTGGCCCGTGTGTGCGATCAGGAACGCGCCGACCATGGTGGCGAACAACAGGGCCGCCCAGACCGGTGTGGCCAGGCCGATGATCAACCCGATGCCACCCGCCAGTTCGATGGTGGCGGCGACGACTGCCGACAACTCAGGGATCGGGGCGCCCATGGCCGCGAAGCCTTGCTGGGTCGCGGCGATCCCGTTGGTGACGAACTTCTGCCACCCGTGGGCCACGAAGATGACACCGAGTCCCACGCGGGCCAACAAGATCAGTACATTGCGGACGGTCATTCTGAAAGTGCTCCGTTTCTTGGGTTTTCATCGTGAGCGCAAGGTGGCGGCGCCGTCGCGAAGGCAAGCGCGGCCGCGGCGCCGCTGAAGACGAGGGAAACCAGGCATGGTTCCAACCTGCCTCGTTGGAACCATAGTGTCCAAGACGCATTTCTCATTGCAGCAATAGACGCCACCTATACATTGGGCCGATGGAGTTGCGTCACCTCCGGTACCTGCTCGCCGTCGCCGACCACCGCAACTTCACCCGCGCCGCCGAGGTCCTGCATGTGTCGCAACCCACCTTGTCGCAGCAGATCAAGCAGCTCGAACGGGAGGTGGGAGTCCCGCTACTAGACCGCTCGGGGCGCACCGTCCGGCTCACCGACGCCGGCGAGGCATACGCCCAGCACGGACGTCTGGCCCTGCAGGATCTGGACGCCGCCGAGCGGGCGGTCCATGACGTCCACGACCTGAGCCGCGGGCACCTGCGCATCGCGATGACACCGACCATCACCGCGTATCTCATCGGTCCGCTGGTGCGCCAGTTCCACGCCGAGCACCCCGGTGTCACCCTCACGGTCATCGAGACCACACAGGACCTGGTCGAAGCCGATCTGCTCGCCGACCGTATCGACCTGGGCATCGCCTTCGCCGGCCACCACGCTGCGGGGGTAGCCGCATCGGCGCTCTTCACCGAGACCCTCAGTCTGGTCGTGGGTGTCGCTCATCCCCTCCACCCGCGCGCCAGGACGTTCGCTATCGCGGACCTGCCCACCCAACCGTTGGCGTTGCTCAGCCGAGACTTCGCGACGCGCAACTACATCGACGAGTTCTTCGCCGCTCACAACGTCACGCCCCGCATCGCGATCGAGGCGAACTCCATCAGCGCTCTGATCGAGTTCGTGCGCCTCAGCACGCTCGCCACGGTATTGCCGGACGCGATCACGCAGGCGCAGGCCGACCTTCATCCGATCCGGCCCGATCCGCCGCTTCCGTCACGCGAGGTCGTACTCCTACACCGGTCAGCGGGCTATCAGTCCGCCGCCGCGCGGGCGTTCAGCGCGATGGCGGTGCACTACTCCCGCCATCACGAGCCATAGGCACGAACTATCGCTGCGATGGAAAGCAAGCATTGGACGCTATAGCAATTCGCGCGCAGGGTGGTTGACATACCGCCGGTCGCCCAAGTCCGGCTCCCATCGAATGGAGTGAACCCATGCACGCGCAGTTCGATCCGGCCGCCCGCGAGGCCCTGGCCATCGCAGCGGTCGACGCCAAGACCCGCAAGGATCTCACCTGGCAGCAGATCGCCGACGCTGCCGAGCTATCAACGGCATTCGTGACCGCTGCCGTCCTCGGCCAGCACGCGCTGCCCGCCCAGTCGGCGATCGCGGTTGCCGCACTACTGGGCCTCGACGCCGACGCGGCAATGCTGCTGCAGACCATCCCGACCCGCGGTTCGATCCCCGGAGGCGTCCCCACCGACCCGACGATCTACCGCTTCTACGAGATGCTCCAGGTCTACGGCACGACGCTCAAGGCATTGGTTCACGAACAGTTCGGCGACGGCATCATCAGTGCCATCAATTTCAAGCTCGATGTGCGCAAGGTCGCCGATCCGGAGGGCGGGGAACGCGCCGTGATCACGCTGGACGGCAAATACCTTCCCACCAAACCTTTTTGATCGACCACATATCGTGGAGGTCTCATGGACTTCGCACAACACACCATCGACATCGCAAGCCGCAACGTCACCGAGGGCGGCCGACCGTTCGCGACCGTCATCGTCAAAGACGGTGAGATCGTGGCCGAGAGCCCGAACCTGGTTGCCCAGACCCATGATCCCACCGCACACGCGGAGATCCTCGCGATCCGCCAGGCATGCACCAAGCTCGGCACCGAGCACCTGACCGGTGCCACGATCTATGTCCTGGCCCAGCCTTGCCCGATGTGCCTGGGCTCGCTCTACTACTGCTCGCCGGACGAAGTGGTGTTCCTGACGACGCGGGACGCCTACGAACCGCATTACGTCGACGATCGAAAGTACTTCGAGCTCAACACGTTCTACGACGAGTTCGCCAAGCCGTGGAATGAACGGCGCCTGCCGATGCGGTATGAACCGCGCGACGCCGCGGTCGATGTGTACCAGCTCTGGCAGGAGCGCAACGGTGGGGAGCGCCGGGTGGCCGGAGCCCCCACCACTACCAGGCCTGCGTGAAATCCGCGTGGCGAGTGATCCACGCGTGCATGGCGATTCCCGCGGCGACACCGGCGTTGATGCTGCGGGTCGAGCCGAACTGGGCGATGGAGACGGTGACGGCCGCCCCACCCTGTGCCTCCGGTGTGATGCCCGGCCCTTCCTGACCGAAGATCAGCAGGCAGTCGCGGGGTAGTTCGGTCTGCTCAAGGCGTACGGCGCCGGGCACGTTGTCGACTGCGACGACGGTCAGCCCGGCGTCGGCGGCGAACGCCAGCAGTTCGGCGGTGCTGTCGTGATGGCACAACCGCTGATAGCGGTCGGTCACCATGGCTCCCCGTCGGTTCCAGCGGCGCTTCCCCACGATGTGCACAGTGTCGACCGCGAAGGCGTTGGCGGTGCGCACCACCGCACCGATGTTGGCGTCGTTGCCGAAGTTCTCGATCGCGATGTGCAACCGATGCCTCCGCCGGTCGATGTCGGCGATGATCGCCTCCCGGGTCCAATACCGGTAGGCGTCAACGACATTGCGGGTATCGCCGTCGCGCAGCAGGTCCGGATCGTAGCGCGCGGCTTCATCCCCGGAGGGCAGGGCACCCGTCCAGGGGCCCACGCCCGGGCTCTCGCCCCACTCGGTCGGGCCGACGGCGTCAGCCACCGGTGGTCCACAGGGCCGCGTGCGTGCCGATGACCGAAACCGACGCGTACAGCAACGCCGCGGTCATCTCCCCCTGGGTACACAACGAGGCCCGGACGTTGACCGCCTCACGGCTGGCTTCCGGCAGGAGCAGCACCGACGAGCCGTACACCGAGCAGAGATGACTGAGCCCCGGCGGCGGCAGTGTAGGGCCGGCCACCACCATCAACGGACCGCCACGCCCCGCCGAATCCTCGGCGTAACGCTTTGCCGCACCGGCGATTTCGAGGCCGAGCAGCATATAGCCCTTGCCGCTGAAAGCCGTGGGGTCACCGATCGCCGTCGGCGCCAGTTGCCCGCCGTCGGCACTGAACCCGTCCACGCTGGAGGTCTTGATGGTGATGCCGGTGTCGTTGACATCAGTGGGCAGCATTCCCACCGGGAAGGCCGCCGGGTAGGCCACGGTGGTCTTGGGGATGCGCTCGCGCGGCGAGTACGCGTAGACCCCGCGCACCTGGCTCTGGTCGCGTTGCGGTCCCAGACAGACTGTGCCGCTGAGCTTGCCAGGGGCCGGCGCGGACAGCGGCCGGATCCCCAGGTTGGTCATCCCGTCGCAGCCGTGGAGTGCGTCAGCCTCGATCGGATGCGCCAGGGCGCCATACAGACCGAACCGGATGTCCTCGGGTTTGGCGTGGGCGTCACCGGCAGCCGAACCCTCGACGTCGACCAGCACGTGGTCAGAGTCGAAACGAAGATTCGACACCTTCAGGTTCCAGCCGAGGATGTCGAGCGATTTGCCCAGCGCAGCAGTCGATGCCTCGTACGTGCGTCCAGGCTCGTCGGAGGTGCAGCCCGTGGTGACGGCGAGAAGTACCGCCATCACCGCCGCGATCAGCGCCCGCACTGCCACGTCAGTTCTGTCCTAAGTTCTCCCACGACCTTTTCCCACTGCTTTTGTCATGGCGCGCACCAGGTTTCGCGGAGCCATCCGGCCCCCGGTGGTGAGCACTTTGTACTGCAGGCCTGGCACGATGACCACTTTGCCTGCGGCCACGTCGGCCAGGCATTCGCGGACCACGTCCTCGACCTGCAGCCACAGGAACGACGGTGTGCCCGCCATGTCGATACCCGCGCGGGCATGAAACTCGGTGTGGACGAACCCCGGACACAGGGCATGCACCCCGACGCCGGTACCGCCGAGCCCGTTGGCCAACCCCTCCGTGAACGAGACCACCCAGGCCTTGGACGCCGAGTAGGTCGATCCGCGCCCCGGCACCAGCCCGGCGACGCTGGCGACGTTGATGACGGTGCCGCGGCCGGCCTCGATCATCGACGGCAGCGCGGCATGCGTCAGTTCCATCACCGCGGTGACGTTGACATCCAATTGGGCCTGTAGCTGGGCGAGGTCGGCGGTCCAGAATTCACCCGATGTGCCGAAGCCGGCGTTGTTGACCAGGACCTGCACCCCAGCTCGCAGCCGGTCAGCGACCTTGGCCCGGTCGGGGGCGGTCGCCAGGTCCGCGGGGAGCACCTCGACGTCTACGCCGATCTCGTCGTGCAGTTCGGCGGCGAGTTGTTCCAGCCGTGCAGCGTCACGGGCAACGAGGACAAGGTCATAACCGTCGCGCGCGTAGCGGCGGGCGAAGCCGGCGCCGAGCCCCGAGGTCGGTCCGGTGATCAGCGCGAGGGGACGAGGCACGACCTAGAGAGTACTTATCTGCTCTGTTGCGCCGGCTAGCGCTGGTAGTGCGGTGCGTGACGCCCGTTGCGGGCCGGCGGCGGGGTGCGACGGATCGCATCCGGGCGGCCCGGTTCCTGCCGCGGCTGGGTGTAGCGGCTCACGTCGCCACGTCCGGGTGCCGCATCGGCCCGGCCCGGCGGCAGTTCGCGACGTCCGGCCGGGGTCGGCGCCAACGGGCGGCTGGGCGAGCTGGCGCGACGGGCCAGTGCAGCCTGGCTGCCCTGACCGGACTGTGGCGCCACGCCATTCTGCGGAACCGGGGGCAGTACCCGCAGCAGGTCGTTGAACTGACGCACGGTGCGCAGTCCCTCGTCCCACTGGGCACGCGTGCTCGTGACCGGCATGCTGACGAGCGTCCAGTTCTGCTCGTTCCACATGATCTCGGCACAGTCCGGGGCCGTGTGGGCGAACGTGACCATCCGGCGGTCGCACGCGCGACGGGCGGCATCGAGGTTGGTGGAGTACACCATCCGCGGACCGATCGCACCGAGCAGCCAGATGTCGCTCTCCCGGGGCTCCTTGATGCCCTTGAGCCGCAGATCGACGACGACGTTCGTGCCGACCTTGCGGTGCAGCGCGATCACTGTCGCCACTTCTTCGATGTCAAAGATGAACACCGCCTCGCCACGAATCTGGCCGAGGACGACGTTCTTGGCCGTGACGTCACCGACGGTCGACATCACCCCGCGCTTCCAGCGCTTGAGGATCTCGTGCGACTCGTGCTCGTAGTCGAAGCCATGCGACTTCGCCCACGACTTGCGGCGCCGTCCCAACCCACGCCGACGGTCGATGTCGACGTACAGCAATACGGCCGCACCCACGAAACAGAGTGCGGACAGCGTGAACCAGAGCGGGACCATCGGGCCTAGCCTACTTGTTGACGGCCGAAATGCCCCCACCTTGTGAGGTCACAACCCGGTTACTGGTGATCAGAGCGCTGTGACCGGGACTCTTCGAGGTAGGTGACGATCGCGTTCGTCAGCCCCCGCCGGGCCACATCGAGGTCGGTGTAGGTGCCGAGTTGACGCTCGGAGGTGATGCCGCGCATTGCGCCGGGAATGAAGGAAGCCACCTCACGGACCCGCTCGGGGTCCACGTCGAGGTCGGCGAAGGCCTGCTGGCAGGTCTGCAACCAGCTCTGCCCCCATGACGAGAGTTCGGCCGCCGTCTTCGGGTAGTGCCGCTCGAGTTCGGCGTGGTCCCGCGGCAGGGCCGCGCGCAGGTTCTCGATCGCCCGCGAATCGCTGGCCGTCAGACCGTCATAGAGCAGGTCGATGATGCCTGCGACGCGCTGCCGGAGCGGCGCACCGTCGTCGCGGTGGCTCAGCATGCCTGCCCGCCGTTCAGCGGTGCGTTGCAGGACGGCCGCCCAGAATCCGTCGATGTCGCCGAACTGGTACTTCACCGCGCCCCAGGTGGCGCCGATCTCTTTGGCGATCCGGTTGGCCGACACCGCTCCCGGGTCGCCGGTGGCCAGCGCCTTGCGCGCAGCCTCCAGCATGTTCTCCCGCGTGGCCAGGCCGCGTCGGTTGGTCCGCCGCGCACCCGCCTCGGTCTCGGTCATCTCCGAAGGTTAGCCGGTCGGAAACGAGTTTCGTAGAACCCTCTACTAAACCCTTCACAAGTTTCACAGATCCTCCTACGATTCTCGTCATGGCCAAACCACCGTTGTCGATGAAACCGACGGGATGGTTCCAGGTCGCCTGGTCCGACCAGGTCGAAGTGGGTGCCGTGCATGCGATGAAGTACTTCGGCGAGGAGATGGTCGCCTGGCGCTCGGAAGCCGGGCAGGTGACCGTGATGAACGCCTACTGCGAGCACCTCGGGGCCCATCTCGGATTCGGCGGCCAGGTCGTCGGCGAGGTCATCCAATGCCCGTTCCATGGTTGGCAGTGGAATGCCGAGGGCCGCAACGTCTGCATCCCCTACCAGGACCGGCCCAACCGCGGCCGCCGGATGCGCACCTATCCCGTTGCCGAGCGCAACGAGGCCATCTACATCTGGCACGACATCGACGGGCGAGAACCGTTCTTCGAGGCGCCCGACGTCTTCGCGTCGTTCGCCGACGGCAGCAGCGCCGCCGACTACTACCCCCAGCAGCGACTCTTTCGCGCCGGGCTCGAACTGCATCCGCAGTACGTACTGGAGAACGGCGTCGACTTCGCCCACTTCAAATACGTCCACCAGACCCCGATCGTGCCGGTGTTCACCCGTCACGACTTCGCCGCGCCGATCTCCTACGTCGACTTCACCATCACGTTCGAGGGTGACGATCAGCAGTCGATCGACGACGTGCGCAGCGGAGTCGAGGCCATCAACGGCGGTCTGGGCATCGCGGTGACCAAGAGCTGGGGCATGATCGACAACCGGACCATTTCCGCGGTCACCCCAGTGGACGAGTCCACCTCCGACGTGCGGTTCATGGTCTACATCGGCCGAACCCCCGGCAAGGACACACCACGCGCCGCCGAGCGCGCCGCCGAATTCGGCGACGAGGTGATCCGCCAGTTCACCCAGGACATCCACATCTGGTCACACCAGCGCTACTCCGATCCCCCCGCGCTGGCCACCGCCGAGTACGAGGGCTTCACCGCAATCCGCAAGTGGGCCATGCAGTTCTATCCGGACGGTCTGGGCGGTAGTGCCGCAGACCTGGCAAGTGTGAGGAAAAAGGACACCCTATGACCGAGAAGATCCGGGTTTTCCAGGTCGCCACCGGCAATGTCGGCACGGAGATGATCAAACGCATCGGACAGCGCCCCGATCTCGAACTGATCGGATTGCATTGCTACACACCGGAAAAGGTCGGACGTGACGCCGGCGAGATCGCCGGCGTCGACCCGATCGGGGTCACCGCCACCGGCTCGATCGACGAGATCATCGCAGCGCGTCCGGACGTACTGACCTTTCACGGCGTTTTTCCCGACGAAGACCTCTACGTGAAAGTCCTTGAGGCCGGGATCAATATCGTCACCACTGCCGACTGGATCACCGGCTGGCACCGCGACACCAATCACCCGCACCCCTCCGGCAAGCCGGTATCGCAATTGCTCGCCGAAGCGTGCGAAAATGGTGGGTCGACGTTCTACGGCACCGGCATGAACCCGGGCCTCAACCAGATCCTGGGCGTGGTGTGCTCCGCCGACGTCGCCGAGATCGAGAATGTCACCACCATCGAATCCGTCGACGTGTCATGCCATCACAGCAAGGACACCTGGATCGAGGTCGGCTACGGTCTGCCCGTCGACGACCCCTCGATCCCGGGCAAGCTGGAGAAATACACCCGGGTATTCGCCGACAGCGTGCTGATGATGGCCGACTGCTTCGGGCTTGAACTCGACGAGGTCAAGTTCACCTACGAACTCGGCGCCTGCACCAAGGACGTCGACCTCGGCTGGTACACGCTGCCCAAGGGATCTCTCGGCGGCAACTACATCAAGTACCAGGGCATGGTCGACGGCGTCCCGCGCGTCGAGACTCATCTGGAATGGCAGATGACCCCGCATACCGACCCGAGCTGGGACATCAAGGGCTGCTACATCACCCAGATCAAGGGTGATCCGTGCGTGTACAACAAGCACATGATCTTCCCGAAACCCGGTGTGGATCTGTCCGATCCGACCTCATTCGCATCGATCGGCATGACCGTGACCGGACTCCCCGCGCTCAACGCGATCGCGTCGGTGGTCAAGGCACCGCCGGGGTTGTTGACGAGCGCCGACGTGCCGTTGCGAGGCTTCGCCGGCCGGTTCAACATCTAGCACCCACCTCTCGCGCCGAAACGGTATTCCAGCAGGCGTCCTCTCGAACTTTCTCTGCTGGAATACCGTTTCGCGGCAATGGCGGCTGGATCAGCCCAGGGTCAGGCCTTCGCCGTCCGCGCTGACGTTGACGGGCACCACGTCGCCGTCGTGCACCTCGCCGGCCAACAACATCTTGGCCAACTGGTCGCCGATGGC
The DNA here is from genome assembly GCF_001665785.1 of Mycolicibacterium peregrinum. Lineage (GTDB taxonomy): Bacteria > Actinomycetota > Actinomycetes > Mycobacteriales > Mycobacteriaceae > Mycobacterium > Mycobacterium peregrinum_A. Next base: position 62,332 of record NZ_LZSO01000015.1, on the reverse strand, counting down.
CTGCTGCACCAGGCGGCGCAGCGGGCGGGCACCGTAGAGCGGGTCGAAACCACGCTCGGCCAGCCACGTCTTGGCAGGCAGCGACACCTCGAGGGTGAGCCGGCGCTGTCCCAGCCGCTTCTGCAGCTGCTGCAACTGGATGTCGACGATCGACACCAGCTGCTCGGGATTCAGTGCGTCGAACAGGATCACGTCGTCGAGCCGGTTGATGAACTCCGGCTTGAACGCCGCCCGCACCGCCGCCATCACCTGCTCCTCGGTGCCACCGGCACCCAGGTTCGAGGTCAGGATCAGGATCGTGTTGCGGAAGTCGACCGTACGACCCTGGCCGTCGGTCAACCGGCCCTCGTCGAGCACCTGCAGCAGCACGTCGAACACGTCCGGGTGGGCCTTTTCGATCTCGTCGAACAGCACCACCGTGTACGGACGCCGCCGCACCGCTTCGGTCAGCTGACCACCCTGGTCGTAGCCGATGTATCCCGGAGGCGCACCGACCAGTCGAGCCACCGAGTGCTTCTCGCCGTACTCGCTCATGTCGATGCGGACCATGGCACGCTCGTCGTCGAAGAGGAACTCCGCCAACGCTTTTGCCAGCTCGGTCTTACCGACACCGGTCGGGCCCAGGAACATGAACGAACCCGTCGGCCGGTTGGGATCGGCCACCCCGGCCCGGGTGCGACGCACCGCATCCGACACCGCGGTCACCGCAGCCTTCTGGCCGATGACGCGCTTGCCCAGCTCCTCCTCCATGCGCAGCAGCTTGGCGCTCTCGCCTTCGAGCATCCGGCCGGCCGGAATACCGGTCCACGCCTCGACCACCTCGGCGATGTCGTCGGGACCTACTTCTTCCTTGAGCATCACGTTCTCGCGAGCCTCGGCCACGGGAAGTGCAGCGTCGAGCTTCTTCTCGACCTCCGGGATACGCCCGTAGCGCAGCTCGGCGGCCTTGGCCAGATCCCCGTCACGCTCGGCCCGGTCGGCCTCACCGCGCAACGTGTCCAGCTGCTCCTTGAGCTCACGGACGATGTCGATGGCGCCCTTCTCGTTCTGCCAACGAGTCGTCAGCTCCGCGAGCTTCTCCTTGTAGTCGGCAAGCTCACCGCGCAGCTTCTCCAAGCGTTCCTTGGAGGCGTCGTCCTCTTCCTTCTCCAGCGCCATCTCCTCGATCTCGAGGCGGCGGACCAGCCGCTCGACCTCGTCGATCTCGACGGGCCGGGAGTCGATCTCCATGCGCAGCCGGGATCCGGCCTCGTCGACCAGGTCGATGGCCTTGTCCGGCAGGAACCGCGAGGTGATGTAGCGATCGGAAAGCGTCGCCGCGGCAACAAGAGCGGAGTCGGTGATGCGCACACCGTGGTGCACCTCGTAGCGGTCCTTGAGTCCGCGCAGGATGCCGACGGTGTCTTCGACGGACGGTTCGCCGACCAGTACCTGCTGGAACCGGCGCTCCAGTGCGGCGTCCTTCTCGATGTACTTGCGGTATTCGTCGAGCGTGGTCGCACCGACCAGTCGCAGTTCACCACGGGCGAGCATGGGCTTGATCATGTTGCCCGCGTCCATCGCGGACTCGCCGGTGGCACCGGCGCCGACGATGGTGTGCAGCTCGTCGATGAACGTGATGACCTGCCCGGCAGACTCTTTGATGTCGTCGAGCACGGCCTTGAGCCGCTCCTCGAACTCACCGCGGTACTTCGCACCTGCGACCATGGAGCCGAGGTCCAGAGAGATGACGGTCTTGTCGCGCAGGCTTTCCGGGACATCGCCGGCGACGATGCGCTGGGCCAGGCCCTCGACGATGGCGGTCTTGCCGACACCGGGCTCACCGATGAGCACAGGGTTGTTCTTCGTGCGCCTCGAGAGCACCTGCACGACACGACGAATCTCGTTGTCACGCCCGATGACCGGGTCGAGCTTGCCTTCCCGGGCGCGAGCGGTCAGATCGGTGGAGTACTTCTCCAACGCCTGGTAGCTGCCCTCGGGGTCGGGGCTGGTGACCCTGGCACTGCCGCGCACCTTGGTGAAGGCCTCGCGAAGCGCCTCGGGTGAGGCACCGTGCCCGGTCAGCAGTTTGGCGACCTCCGAGTCGCCGGTGGCCAGGCCGACCATCAGATGTTCGGTGGAGACGTACTCGTCGTCCATCTCGGTGGCCAGGCCCTGGGCCGTGGTGATCGCGGCGAGCGATTCCCGGCTCAGTTGGGGTTGACTGCTTGCGCCGCTGGCGCTGGGTAACTGGTCGAGCAGTCGTTGCGCTCCCGCACGAATCGTCGCGGGGTCCACGCCGACGGCCTCGAGCAGGGGTGCGGCAATGCCCTCATTCTGGGTGAGCAGTGCCATCAAAAGATGGGCGGGACGGATCTCCGGGTTGCCTGCGGAACTGGCCGCCTGCAACGCCGAGGTCAGCGCCGCCTGAGTCTTGGTCGTCGGGTTGAACGAGTCCACGACACCTCCCTTTTTCGATAGAGAAAATGCTTGTCGTGATCTACAACGTAGTCAAGGTTGAGTCTGTTCCGCTCAACTTTAGAAATTTTCGCGCAATGCCGCGCGACCTCCACAGCCAGACGTCTGCGATTACCGCTCCCACGATGGTTGAAGGACGAACCGGCTGATGGCACCGAAAAACCCGCCGTCCGCGAGTCGGTCACACAAGTAATACGAGAACCCGGTAGCCAGCAGAAGGGTGGGCACCGGCTCAGCCAGCCTCAGCGGACAGTCCAATTTGTAGGCAAAAGAGCTCTCGCGGCGGGCACCGGTCAGGTCGAGGCTCGCGGTGAACCGCCCCCGTCGCTCCAACGTGGCGATGACTGTGCCCGACGTGTCACAAATCGACTCCTGGAAATCAGCGTATCGGTTGTCGCTGGACCGAAAGCCGAGGTCAGCGGTGGCTACGTGCCGCTGTCCACTTTCCACTGCAAACGTAACCTGGCCCGTGCGAAACTGCCTCCCCGCGGAACTGATCTGGCGCAATTGACCTAGATGCGCCCCATCGGGGTCCTCAACCGCGATCCGGAGTTCCCGAACGCCTCCGTGCCGCGTGATAGTCAGCATCCGCGCACCGTTGGGCTCCACCACGTCGAATACGAGTGTCCTGCTATCCCTGCCGATGAGCGACGGAATGCGAGAGCGTGACCTGATCGTGGCGACGTGCACACCACGATCGCCCGTCACCCAACAGCACAGTGCCCCCTGCGGCCCCCCGGCCGCCGTGCGAAAGACCAAGCTGCGCTGCCCAAGCGGGAAGCCCTCTACTCGTTCGGGTGCCGCCACATCGCCAGTCCAGCTGCGTCCGTCGAAGTAGCGGAGTTGGCCCCCATTCCACGGGTCGGCGAACCAACCTGACTGTGGCAGCGTCATGGTCCCCTCCCCACACCATGTCGATGAGTCGAACCCGCCGGCGCGATACCACCGTAACGTACGCAATCCACCGAAAATTGGTGAATATCTGCACTTTGACGCCCTGATATGGTCGGTCTACGCGGAGGGAGGATTTCGCCGGTGGGCCTGTTCGACACATACACCGACGCTATGCAGAAGCTCGGCCGTTTCATGCAGACGGCCGACCCGTTCGGCCCCGTAGGCCACGCCGGAGAAGCGGTATCCAGCCTCTTTTCGACGATTGAGACAATCCGGGAGGATGGGGTCGACTCGCTGTGGAATGCGGCGTCCGACCTCGGAGAAGTCGAGTCCGTTGCGCAAAGCATGCTCCCTCGAGCTAGGCAGACTCATATCATTGCGGGCGGCCTGAGCGTGGTCCTGGCTATGCAATACCAATGCGGCTGGACGAACAAGACAGAAGATGGCGACGGCTACGGCCAGAGTGCTCAGCGCTTCAACGAGATCGCAGACGGGCTGGAATCAGCATTCCCCAATGCCAATTGGCTTGGGGATGCCTCCGATGCGTACGCTGCGGCGAACGAAGCCCAGAAGAGCCGAGCACGCAGAATGCCCGATGCGGACCTTGACGTACTAATGGCCATCTCGTCGGAAGCCGGCGCCGTGAACAACACTCGACGGATCCTCAACAACGCCGCCACAATTATGGGGAACGCCATTGCTCCTGCGCTTGCCGCAAGGGCCATCCCCCGAGTCGGCAAGGGCATCTCGATGGGAATAGAGACGTCCGTAGTGGGTGTAGCGGTACCTACATGCATTTGGTACATGAACGAACTGTCCGATCATTCCGCACGCTCCGCACGGAGCATGGACGGGGCGGCCATGATCTATGAACAGATTGCTGCCGAGTGCTACCCGACACAGATGTAGGAGCAGACCATGTCCTCGGGCGAACTGTGGATTACGCCAGATCATTTGCGCGAGCTGGCGAATAAACACGCCACCGCCGCAGCGCAGGTCTCACAGGCAACGGCACTGGTCGATCAGACAGCGCAAGCGGTAGAGCGCACTCACGGAAGCGCCTGCAGCGCCGCTGCTGCGGCCGCCGCCAGGGTTGCCGAGGCACGCAGGAAAGCCTGCATCGCAATCGAGACCACCTCTCAAGCGCACGAAGCAAACCTCAATACCGCTGCGTCGCGATATGTAACCGTCGACGAGCACCATCGCGACGAGATCAACGACGAGATTCGCTCCCGAGTGCGATGACCGGACATTACGACGGGTACGCCGATGACGAGTCGGGTTTGGGTGCTTTCGATCTCTACGACGACGGGGATTCTCACGAGGATGACGGTGACGATGGGCTCGCTGCCCTCGACTATCAGTTCAGTGACGCCCAGTACGCTGGCGCCACTTCCGACGGGGAAGAGGCCGATCCAGACACCGAAACTGCAGACATTCCTGACATAACCTTCTCGTCAGCCAACGCATCATGCACCGTCACGGTGACCGCGCTACTCAACGGCTGTATACATCAAGTGGACCTGTCACCCCAGACGTCAGCAATGACTGAAAGCGAACTTGCGGCGGAAATCCTTGCCGTCGCCGATGTAGCAGCTGCGAAAGCACAGTCGGCCCAGTATGAACTCGTATCGGGTTTACTGCGGATGCAGGGACAGGATTCGGACTCTATCAGGGAGGTTGTTCACCAGCGGATGAGCCTGCCGACACCCGATGAGGCAGTAGCCGCCGAAGCCAACCTGGTATCTCGACACCTCCGGTCCGACTGACCCGGTACTTGCCGCCGACGACGTTGCGACCGGACGTTGGTGAGCACTCGGGTGAGCACTCGGCTCCCAGGTGACTCGATGCTTGCTAGGTTTTGCTCGGGAACTGCATCGAGAGGGCGGCAATGACAGAAAGCTGGGGTTCGGTGCTTGCCGAACTCATCCCACTGGCACTGGTGGTGGCGCTGTCACCGCTGTCGATCATCCCCGCAGTGCTGGTGCTGCACACCCCTCACCCCCGGCCCGCCGGCCTGGCGTTCCTCACTGGGTGGCTCGTCGGACTGGCCGCGCTGACCACGATCTTCGTCGGCGTCTCCAGCCTGCTCGGCGGGCTCAACGCAGCCCCGACCTGGGCCTCGTGGCTACGCATCGTGGTGGGCGCCGCCCTCATCGCCTTCGGCGTCTACCGCTATCTCACCCGGGCCAAATCCGAACACATGCCGGGCTGGATGACCAAGCTCAGCACGCTCACGCCGGTCAAGGCGGGAGCTGCCGGCGCGGTGCTCACCGTGGTGAATCCCAAGGTGCTGTTCATCTGCGCGGCAGCAGGATTGGCCATCGGTAGCGCCGGCCTGGGCCAGCCCGGCGTGTGGGCAGCAGGGCTCTATTACGTGCTGGCTGCCGGATCGACCGTCGCGCTACCGATCCTCGCCTATGCCGTGTCGGGAGAGCGTTTGGACCCCGCACTGGTCCGGCTCAAAGACTGGATGGAACGCAACCACGCCGTGTTGGTTGCCGCCATTCTCGTGGTGATCGGCCTGCTCGTGCTCTACAAGGGAATTCACGCGCTATAGGCGACGTATTCGGCGCAGGAGACGCTACGGTGTGCGCATGTCCGAATCCGGTTTCGGTGATTTCGAATTCGAGCGGAAGTTCTTTGTCCGCGAATTGCCCGCAGTGGCAGCATCGGATCCCGCACCTGCACTGATCGTCCAGGCATATCTGTTCGCCTCCGACGGATATGCGGTCCGCGTTCGCGTCCAGGGTCCCGCGCCCGCAGAATTGGGCGGCGCTCCCGCCGAACTCGTCGCGACATTGGGAGATGAATCGCTCGGGACCATGACTGCGAAAGGTCCCGCCGTCGGCGGCACCCGATACGAGGCCGAACGCGAACTCGACCCATTGATCGCGGCGCAGATCGTCGGTCGATCCGAACATGTGGTTGCCAAGGTTCGCTATTCGATGTGGCTCGGCGAGGACGGCTGGATCATCGACCAGTTCCTGGGCCGGAACGCACCGTTATTGCTCTCGGAAGTCGAGCGCGGCGGGCCGGTTGTCGATCTGGCCATTCCGTCATTCTGCGTTTCCGAGGTTTCCGAGGACGACCGGTTCCGCAATGAATACCTGGCACACAAGCCATTCGGCACCTGGGCCGACGAATACCGAGCTGAACTCGACCTCCGCGGCCCCACCTTCGTGGATACGTTGGGCCAGAATCAGTTCGAGGGCAGCTGAGGTCCGGAAGCCTGACTGACGGTTGCCTTAGCGCGTCCAGATCACCGCTGAGGGCTGTCCGCCTCGAACTCCGGCAACCCCAACTCCTCCGCATCGGCGGTGAGATAACGGGTCACCGTGGGCGCGAGTAGGCGCACAACCTCCTCGCCGGACAACGTCGCCATCGGCGGCACGGCCATCACATACCGCAGCATCGCGGTACCGACAAGATTCGATGCGGCGAGCATGGCCCGTAATCGAGCCTGCTCGCCGCCACCCAGCACGCCTGACACCGCGGCGAGCACATAGTCCTGCATGAACGTTCGAAATGCCACGTGCGCATCGGAATTCGATGTGGCGGACTGCAGCATGACCCGCATGCTGGCTGCGGTATCCGGTGATTCCCACATCTTCAGGTAGACACGGACCATGCGTTCGCCGATCGTGTCGGCCGGCCCTTCCAGCGCAGCCACCAGCACGTCGGGGTCGAGGATCAGCCGCAGCGACTCCCGGAACAGGTCGGCCTTCGACCCGAACAGGTAGAGCACCATCGACGCGTCGACATGCGCGTCGGAAGCAATGGACCGCAGCGTCGTCTTCTCGTAGCCGTCGGCAGCGAAGCGCTGCTTGGCCGCTGCGAGCACCGCCTCGCGGGACACCGGGTCGCCCTGACGGCGCCCGCGCCGCTTCGTCATTTCCCCTGGTGAAGCCATACGTCGACACTATCATTTCAACAGCTATTGAAATTTGGCCCGCACAGGCCTTACCCTCACATCAACCGATTAATTCAACGTCGGATGAAAAGAGGGAATGATGCTCTCGACACAGATCTCCACGCCCCACCACGCGGCACCTGAGCACGCGCCACCCGCTGCCCTGCGCGCCATGGGTATCGTCGCCGCCCTGACCGTCGCGATCGCGGTCGTGGCCATCGCTTTCGCCCTGCCCGCCTCACGCTCCAAGCCCCACCAGATCCCGATCGGTGCGGCAGGCCCCCAGGCCGCCACCAGCCAGGTCGCCGAAAGACTCGAACAGCAGGCCCCCGGCGCGTTCAAGGTCACCTACTACCCCGGCGAGGCCACCCTGCGTGAAGCGATCCTCAACCGAAACGTGTACGGCGGCATCGCCTTCGGAACCGAGGGGCCGACCATGCTGACCGCCACCGGAGGCAGCCCAGCCGTCGCACAACTGCTCACCCAGATCGGTGGCGGTATCGCGGCGCACTCGGGCCTGACCCTGCATACCGAGGACCTGGCCCCACCCACCGCCCAGGATCCGCGCGGGACCGGGCTGGCCGCCTCTGCCCTGCCGATCACACTGGCCGGGATGCTGCCCGCTGTCGCTCTCACTCTGGCACTGCGCCGTGAGGTGTGGACCCGCCTGACCGCCACCATCGTGTTCTCCGCACTCGCCGGCATCACGGTGGCCGCCCTGCTTCGTTACGTGTTCGGTTCGATCGACTCGAACTTGTGGGGCGTCGCCGCAGGCCTGACCTTGGGAATCGCCGCCGCCGGATTGCTCATGCTCGGCTTGGGATCGATGTTCGGCAAAGTCGGTTTGGGCGTGGGTGCGGCGCTGGCACTGCTACTCGGCAACCCCCTGTCCGGGCTGACCGCCGCGCCGGAGATGCTGCCGTCCGGCTGGGGCCAACTCGGCCAGCTGCTGCCACAGGGAGCCACCGCGACGCTGCTGCGGTCCACCGCCTACTTCGGCGGAGCCGGGGCCGACACGGCAATCATCGTGCTCGGTTGCTGGGTCATCGTCGGCCTGTCCTTGGTGATCATGGCCGCTATACGGCGCCCACGCCGCTCCGCGCCTATGATGCAGCTCCGTGGGCCTCGATGACCGTGCAGCACTGGAGACACTCCAGAACGCCGTCGACCTCGCGCAGGGCTCAGAGCCGCTGATCCGCGATTTCTACACGCGCTGGTTCGCCACCGACCTCTCGGCCCGCGATCTGTTTCCCCCGGATATGGACAGCCAGCGCCAAGTCTTCGCCCGCGCCCTGACCTGGCTGTTCGGCGAGCTGATCGCCCAGCGGGCCGAGGAGCCGGTGGCGTTTTTGGCTCAGCTCGGCCGAGACCACCGCAAATACGGTGTGACGCAGAGTCATTACGACTCGATGCAGGAAGCGCTGTTCAACGCGCTGCACAACCACCTCGAGGCCGATTGGGACGACGCCCTGGCCGAGACCACCCGCGACGCGGTGGCCCTGATCATCGGGGTGATGCGCGGGGCCGCCGACGCCGAGGAATCCCCGGCGTACTGCGACGGCACTGTCATCGAGCACCACCGGGTCACCCGCGACGTCTCGGTGATCCGGCTGCAGCTGGACCAGGCACTGTTCTACTACCCCGGTCAATACGTCACGGTCCAGGTGCCCCAGTGGCCGCGGCGCTGGCGCTATCTGAGCCCGGCCATTCCCTCCGACCGCTCGGGTGCCATCGAGTTCCACGTCCGGTCCGTGCCCGGCGGCATGGTGAGCACCGCCGTCGTCGCCGAGACCAAGATCGGCGACCGCTGGCGCCTGTCCAGCCCGCACGGCGGCCTGCAGGTCGACCGCGATGGCGAAGATGTGCTGATGGTGGCGGGCAGCACCGGCCTGGCCCCGCTGCGCACCATCATCATGGACATGACCCTGCACGGCGAGAATCCCCGCGTGCACCTGTTCTTCGGTGGCCGCTATCCCTGCGACCTGTACGACCTGAAGACGCTGTGGCACATCGCCTCGACCAATCCGTGGCTGTCGGTGACCCCGGTGTCGGAGTACAGCACCGATCCCCCGTGGGCCGGCCAGTATCCCGACGTCCGGCCGCCGCGCGGGCTGCACGTGCGCCAGACCGGCACGCTGGCCGAGGTGGTGACGAAATTCGGCAACTGGGGTGATCGGCAGATTCTCATCTGCGGTGGACCGGACATGGTCACCGCTACGAAGGCCGCGCTGGTTGAGCGAGGTGCACCGGCCGAGCGCATCCAGCACGACCCGCTGACGCGCTGACGCGCTGACGCGTGCCAGACTGACGGCATGGCCGAGGTTCAACCAGTCACCTTGTCTGATCCGTCGTCGTCACTGACGGCCACCTATGTGCCGGGCGCAGGGATGATCTGTACGTCGTTGGGCGACGGCACCGTCGAGTATCTGGGCCAGCGGCGCGGGCTGCAGGCCTACCTCGACGACGGCAAGACGATGGGAATTCCCATCCTGTATCCGTGGGCAAACCGACTGAGCGCCAACGAGTACCGTGTCGACGACACCACCGTGCGCGTGACACCCGGGGTCAACGGTGTGCGCGCCGACGCACACGGGGCGCCGATGCACGGTGTGCTGGCCGCCAATCCGGATTGGCAGGTGATCGAAAAATCCGAGAACGTACTGGTGGCGGAATTGGACTGGAGTACCCAGCCAAGCCTGCTGGCGACGTTCCCGTTCCCCCACCGCCTCACGATGGCGGTGACGCTGGCCGACCGGGCCCTCACGGTGGCCACCACCGTGACACCAACCGCCGAGCAACACGTCCCACTGTGCTACGGCTATCACCCGTACGTGACGATTCCCGTTGCGCCACGCGAGGATTGGCAGTTGCAGTCCCCCGCCATGCGGCACCTGCTCGTGGATGAGCGGGGCCTACCCACCGGCGAATCACGGCAGTGGCCGGGTGGGACGCAACGCCTCGGTACCACCGAACTGGACGACGGATTCGACGACGTCGAGCCGGGTGCCGTGTTCGCGCTGTCCGGTGGTGACCGCCGCGTGGAGGTCACCTTCGACGCGGGCTACTCCGCAGCGCAGCTGTTCGCGCCGGGCAGCGATGCCGTGGTGGGCATCGAGCCGATGACTGCACCGACCGACGCGCTACACCGCGGAAATTACAAAATGGCCGCCCCCGGAAGTCCGGAGACGGCCACCTTTTCGATCAATGTCAGCTAGCGTGCACCCCTGCGCGGTTGCCACAGGACCACCGCTTTCGATGCCACCGAAACGTCGCGCCGCTGGTCGGTGAGTTGGTCGACCTGTTGGGTCAACTCGGAAACCCGAGTGCGCAGCGCGTCAACCTGATTGGTCAGTTCGATGATGCGCTTGATCCCGGCGAGGTTGACGCCCTCGTCCTGCGACAGCCGCTGCACCTCACGGAGCAGGTCGACGTCACGTTCGGAGTAGCGACGCCCGCCGCCGGAACTGCGCTGCGGGCTGACCAGGCCGAGCCGGTCGTATGTGCGCAGGGTCTGCGCGTGCATACCGGCCAGCTCGGCGGCCACCGAGATCAAGAACGTACGGGCTTCCTCTTTCCGCTGGCTCATATGTTGCCTGCCCATCCGGCCCGCGGATCGAAACCACTGGCCCGTTCGGCTTTCGCATATGCCTCCAGCGCCTCTGCCGCTTCACCTTCCAGGTTCGGCGGCACTGCGACCTTCACCGTGACCAGCAGGTCACCGTGGCCGCCGGAGCGCTTGGGTACCCCGCGCCCGCGCACCCGCAGGATCCGGCCGTCGGAGGTGCCCTTGGGCACCCGCACACCGACCTTGCCTTCCAGGGTGGGAACGGAAAGCGTTGTCCCAAGAGCCAATTCGTGGAAGCTGACCGGAACGCTCACCGTCAGGTCGTCGCCGTCACGCCCGAACACCTTGTCGGGACGCACGTGCACGGTGACGTAGAGGTCGCCCGAGGGCGCACCCCGCAGCCCGGCCTCACCCTGGCCGGCCAGCCGAATCCGCTGACCGTCCTCGACACCCGGTGGGATCCGCACGTTGATGGTGCGGGTCCGGGTGGTGACGCCGGTGCCCTGGCATTCGGCGCACGGGTGCTCGATGATCGAACCGCTGCCCCGGCATTCGGTGCAGGGCTCGGAGAACCCGAACGCCCCCTGGTTACGGTTGACCACACCAGAGCCGTTGCAGTTCGGGCATACCTTGGGGCTGGTTCCCGGCCGCGCACCACTGCCGTGGCAGTTGGTGCACGGTGCCGGGCTGGTCAGCCGCAGCGGCATGGCCACGCCCTTGGTGGCTTCCAGGAAGGACAGCTCGGTTTCGGTTTCCAGGTCATTGCCCCGGCGGGGCCGGCTCGGCCGCGGTTGTGCACCGCGTCCGAACAGCCCGCCGAAGAGGTCACCGATGTTGGCGCCGCCGCTCTGGCCGGCCGCATCGAACAGGTCGCCCAGGTTGAATTCGGCTCCGTCGGAACCGAATCCGCCACTGAAGTTCCCGCCCTGGTTGAACCGACGCCCACCCCCGGCGAACAACCGGCGGGTCTCGTCATACTCCTTGCGCTTCGCGGGGTCCGACAGAACACTGTTCGCCTCGGAAACCGCCTTGAACCGCTCTGCCGCTCCCGCATCGGGATTGCGGTCGGGATGCAGTTCAGAGGCCAGTTTCCGGTAGGCCTTCTTGATCTCGTCGGCGCTGGCGTCAGAGGAGACGCCGAGTTCTTTATAGAAGTCCTTCTCGACCCACTCGCGTTGGGCCATGCGCCACCTCCTTACCTCTTCTCTCTAGTTGGATGGACTAATTGTCTGATTCTGCGGCCTGAGCACCTGCGGCGTCACCGTTATCCGCTGCCCCCGACGGGGAATCACCACCGGAGTCGGTATCGGGCACCGTGTCGACCACGCCGACGAGGGCGTGCCTGACCACCTGGTCACCGATCTTGTAGCCGCGGCGCATCACGGTTCCGACGACGGGGTGGGTGCCCTCCCCCTCGTGGTGCACGGCTTCGTGCAGTGACGGGTCGAACTCGTCACCCTCCGCGCCGAACGCGGAAAGCCCCTGCCCCTCAAGGGCGCCGACGAGCTTGTCGGCAACCGACTTGAGCGGTCCGGATTCCAGGTCACCGTGGCTACGGGCCCGGTCCAGATCGTCGAGCACACCCAGCAACTGGCTGATGACGGTGGCCTTGGCCCGGTCGGCGGTGACCTGCTGATCACGCAGTGACCGCTTGCGGTAGTTGTCGTATTCGGCCTTCACGCGTTGCAGCGTGGACTTGAGCTCGGCAACCTCGTCGCTGTCGTTCGCCGGCGCACCGGCATCGGAGGCGGCGGACGCCGGCCCACCAGGGGCCGGCGCCTGCTCACGAACCTCACCGGTGTCGGGATCGATGCGCCGTTTGTCGGTGATGGTCACCGGCTCGTGCGAATCGTTCTCGCTCACTTGGTCTCCTGATCATCGTCGACAACCTCGGCGTCCACCACGTTGTCATCCGCAGCACTCGAGCCTCCGGCATCAGCCCCCGAGGCCTGCTCGGCCTGGGTGGCCTCGTAGATCGCCTGGCCCAGACCCTGCGACTCGACGCCGAGCTTCTCCATGGCGGTCTTGATCGCGGAGATATCGGTGCCTTCCAGCGCCGACTTGGCCTCGGCGATGGCGCCGTCGACCTTGGCCAGGGTGTCCTCGGGAACCTTGGACCCGCCTTCGGCCTCACGCTGCTCCTTGACGAACTTCTCCGTCTGGTAGACCAGCGACTCGGCCTGGTTGCGGACATCGGCCTCTTCGCGACGCTTCTTGTCCTCGTCCGCGTGCGCTTCGGCGTCCTTGATCATCCGGTCGATCTCTTCCTTGGACAGGCCGGAGCCTTCCTGGATCTTGATCGTGTTTTCCTTGCCGGTGCCCTTGTCCTTGGCGGTGACGTGCACGATGCCGTTGGCGTCGATGTCGAAGGTGACCTCGATCTGCGGCACGCCGCGGGGGGCCGGCGGGATGCCGGTCAGCTCGAAGGAGCCGAGCAGCTTGTTGTGCGAAGCGATCTCGCGCTCACCCTGGAAGACCTGGATCTGCACCGACGGCTGATTGTCGTCAGCGGTGGTGAAGGTCTCCGACCGCTTGGTCGGGATGGTGGTGTTGCGCTCGATCAGCTTGGTCATCACGCCACCCTTGGTTTCGATACCGAGGGACAGCGGGGTGACGTCAAGCAGCAGAACGTCTTTCACCTCACCCTTGAGCACGCCGGCCTGCAGCGCAGCACCCACCGCGACAACCTCGTCGGGGTTAACGCCCTTGTTGGGCTCCTTGCCGCCGGTCAGTTCCTTGACCAGGTCGGTGACCGCGGGCATACGCGTCGAGCCACCCACCAGGACCACGTGGTCGATCTCGCCGACCGAGATGCCGGCGTCCTTGATCACCGACTGGAACGGCTGACGGGTGCGGTCCAACAGATCCTGAGTGATCTTCTGGAACTCGGCGCGGGTCAGCTGCTCGTCGAGGAACAGCGGGTTCTTGTCGGCGTCGACGGTGATGTAGGGCAGGTTGATCGAGGTGGATTGACTCGAACTCAGTTCAATTTTTGCCTTTTCGGCCGCTTCACGCAGCCGCTGCATCGCCATCTTGTCCTTGGTCAGGTCGATGCCGCTGGTGGCCTTGAACTTGTCGACCAGCCAATCGACGATCCGGTCGTCCCAGTCGTCGCCACCGAGGTGGTTGTCACCGGAGGTGGCACGCACCTCGACGACACCGTCGCCGATCTCCAGCAGCGAGACGTCGAACGTGCCGCCACCGAGGTCGAAGACCAGGATGGTCTGTTCCTTGCTGCCCTTGTCCAGGCCGTAGGCCAGGGCGGCCGCGGTCGGCTCGTTGACGATGCGCAGCACGTTCATGCCGGCGATCTGGCCGGCTTCCTTGGTGGCCTGGCGCTGGGCGTCGTTGAAGTACGCGGGCACGGTGATGACGGCGTCGGTGATGTCCTCACCGAGGTAGGCCTCGGCGTCGCGCTTCAGCTTCTGCAGCGTGCGCGCGCTGATCTCCTGCGCCGTGTAGTTCTTGCCGTCGATCTCGACGGTCCAATCGGTGCCCATGTGACGCTTGACCGAACGGATGGTCCGGTCGACGTTGGTCACCGCCTGGTTCTTGGCGGGCTGGCCGACCAGCACCTCACCGTTGCGCGCGAACGCGACGACGGACGGGGTGGTCCGGGAGCCTTCAGAGTTTGCGACGACGACGGGGTCGCCGCCTTCCAGGACCGCCACGCATGAGTTGGTGGTCCCGAGGTCGATACCGACCGCACGAGCCATGGTGTTGCCTCCTGATAGAGATAGGGGTCTGAGCGGACTGCGCTCAAGCTTGCTCCGGGTGACCCTTGCTTGTCAACCCAGACTTGAGTCGATCACGCTCAACTTGCTGTCGATGTGGTCAACGGGGCTTTTGGCGGTTTTGTTCCCGGGATTCCGAGAAGTTTTTTCGACCCGGGCTCAGCATTCGACGACGTTGACGGCAACGTTGACCGCCAGGCCACCCGTGGATGTCTCCTTGTACTTGGCGCTCATGTCCAGTCCGGTGGCACGCATCGTCTCGATCACCTGATCCAGGCTCACCCGGTGGGTGCCGTCGCCGCGCAGTGCCATGCGGGCCGCGTTGATCGCCTTGCCGGCCGAGATGGCGTTGCGTTCGATGCACGGGATCTGCACCAGGCCGCCGATCGGATCGCAGGTCAGGCCGAGGCTGTGTTCCATCGCGATCTCGGCGGCGTTCTCTACCTGCCGCGGTGTGCCGCCCAGGATCTCGGCCAGCCCTCCGGCAGCCATGGACGCCGCGGATCCGACCTCCCCCTGGCACCCGACCTCGGCACCCGAAATCGAGGCCCGCTCCTTGTACAGCGACCCGATGGCCCCGGCGGTGAGCAGGTATCGGACGGTCGTGTCGTCCGGCTCCGCAATTCCGGCCCGGGTGTAGCCCAATGCATAGTGCAGCACCGCCGGGATGATCCCGGCTGCACCGTTGGTGGGCGCGGTCACGATCCGGCCGCCCGAGGCGTTCTCCTCGTTGACCGCGAGTGCGACCAGGTTCACCCAGTCCTCGGCGAAGGCCGGATCACGCTGTGGGTCTTCGGCATTGAGCCGGAGGTACCAGTCCTTGGCTCGACGCCGGACCATCAGGTTGCCGGGCAGGTAGCCGTCCCGCGACATGCCGTTGGCCTGACACGAGACCATGACGTCACGGATCCGCAGGAGACGGTCGCGTACCTCGGCTTCACTCCGGACCACACATTCATGGCGCATCATCACCTGGCTCACCGACAGTCCGTCGCGTTCGGTCAGGGCGAGCAATTCGGCAGCGGTGCGGAAAGAGCCGTCGGCGTCTGGTTGCGCATCATCGCGTTGGTCCGGCTCGGATTCGGTGACGACGAAGCCGCCGCCCACCGAGAAGTAGGTCTCCCGGAAAACCGTGTCACCACCGGCGGAAAATGCCGTCAATGTCATGGCATTCGGGTGCTGGGCGAGCCGGCGGCCCGGCTGCAGATGCATGTCGGATTCGGTCAGTCCGACGATGGTTCGGCCGGCCAACAGGATCTTGCCCTCGGTACGAATGGTCGCAAGACGTCGTTCCATCTCATCGGTCTCGATCGTCTCGGGTCGGTAGCCCTCGAGACCCAGCAGGATTGCCGGCATCGTGCCGTGGCCGGCACCGGTTGCCGCCAACGAGCCGAACAGGTCCACCCCGACCTCGGCGACCTGGTCAACCACATCGCGACCGACGAGTTCGTCGGCGAACCTTCCCGCCGCCCGCATCGGGCCGACGGTGTGCGAGCTCGACGGACCGATCCCGATCGAGAACAGGTCGAAGACACTGACCGCCATGAGATGACTCCAATTCCGGGCATCACAGCTGTGTGATGCATCGTGTGGTGACACCTCCCCGCTCTGTCCTGAAACCTGAGAGTTGCAGCGCGCCGCGCCTTTCCCCTTCGGTAAGCGCGACGCACGCGGCCGCACTGTTCTCCAGAGTTGTCTCGACACTGCGGTATTGGGCCTGAGAGATTCCCGGGGAGGATTTGCTCCTACGGCGCCTCCGGAAATCGGAGGTTCTCCCACAGTGCGTCGTCGACGTTTTGAGTTGTGTAACGGATGCTACTCGGCTGCGACTGCGGGGCGGCGAGACCGGAATAACCACGCCGGCGCTCCGGATCGCGGCGACGCGGATGCCGGAACGGCGATCGACGATGTGATCGACATACTGTTCGGTCCGCTCATCTTCCGCCGGATGACGGGCCACTATGCACTGAGCGAGGCGCACGCCCGGCAACTGGCCGCGACAGCGTTACGCGGATTGCTGTCCGACACGGCCTGATAGCTGACGGCCCCGTCAATCACCAGCGACTTCGGCGCCTCACCTGGTGACCAGGTACGGTGCCCACAGCTCGGGGACACCCGGTAGGTGGGGAGGCGATCGATCAGTCATGTCAGAGGAACTGTCGAAGAGGGGTCCGGACACGGTGTCCGATGACGCTCCGGCACGCCGCAAGAACATGCAGCGGCGGGCGTTCAAGTTCGCCACCCCGGTCGGCGAGATCGCCATCGCGATCCGCACCCCCCGCAACGAGCGCCCACTCCTGCCCAAGCGGTACGACCCGTTCGGCATCGCCGATCGCGCGCTCGACGCCGCCAAGACCAGCATGAAGCTGGCGGCCTGGGGTGAGGAGCAGCTGGCCACGCTGGTGAAGAACCGGCTGGAAGCGATCGATTCGGCGACTCCCCGGCCGGTGACCATCGCCACGCCGGAAGAGCCGACGCCCGAATCGCTCAACACCAAGATGGACCGCCTGCTGGACCGGGCCCTGGACCAGAGCACGTCGGGCAGTCAGGTGGAGCTGTACCACCGGCTGCTCGACCAGCTGGTGGCCGACGAAGCGCGGATCCTCGGCGCACTCTCCGAAGGTGATGCTTCGCCGCTGGTCAACATCCATACCTGGACCCGGTCGCGCACCCCCGGTCAGGCGGTCTTGGAGAACGCCTGCCTGATCGGACGCACCGCCAATGTGGCGTTGCCCGCGATGGTCCCGCAGTACGTCGGCCATCTGCTGTCGCTGGGTCTGGTCGAGACCGGTCCCGAGGACCCTTCCCAGAAGGCCGAGTACGAGGTGCTCCTGGCGGAGCCGATGGTGTTGCAGGCGATCAAGAGCGGATCGCGCGGTCCGCTGGCCGCGCGGGTGGAGAAGTTGACGCTGACGCTGTCGGGGCTCGGGCGCGGGTTGTGGGAGTCCGCGGTGCAGCGGAACGGTTCGTGACGACCAGCGCGAAGCCGAAGGCGGATCGCGCATGAGCACAACGGAGACGATTCTCGCCGTCCAGACGTGGCAGGAGATCAAGGCTGATTTCAGCGTCAACTGGCTGATCTATCTGTCCATGCCGTTCGTCGCTGCGTTCGTCGGCTGGAGCACCAAGATCGTCGCGCTGGAGATGATCTACCGGCCGATGGAGTTCAAGGGCATCGGCCCGTTCGGCTGGCAGGGCATCGTGCCACGCCGGGCGGGCAAGGTGGGCTCGAAGACCATCGAGCTACTCACCCAGAACCTCCTCAAGCCGGAGGAACTGCTCGAAAGGGTCGACGCGAGGGAAGCTGTCAACGCGCTGCGCGAGCCGCTGACCCAGGTGGTCGACGAGATCTCCCGCGACCTCGCCGAGCAGATCCGCCCCGGGCTGTGGGACTCGCTGCCCGATGCGGCGCGCAACGCGATCCAGACCCGCATCCACGACCAGACCCCCAAGGTCGTGGAGAAGATGCTCAACGAGATGCGGGCGGACCTCAACCGGTTCGTCGACATCCAGTACCTGGCCGTCACGACGCTCGTCCGCAACAAGGACAAGCTGAACAAGCTGATGCGCGGGCTCGGCGACAACGCCATGGCGTTTGTCCGGCGCAGCGGCATCTACTTCGGCCTGGTGATCGGCGTGGTCCAGATGGTGGCCTGGGCGCTGTTCCAGAACCCGTGGATCATGCCGGCATTCGGTTTCGGCGTCGGTTTCATCAGCGACTACATCGCACTCAACATGTTGTTCCGGCCCGTCCACCCGACGAAGTATCTCGGCTTCATTCCCTTCCAGGGGTTGCTGCACGCTCAGCGCGACATCATCACCAAGGACTACGCGCGGATCCTGGCCGAGGACCTGTTCTCCCCCGAGATCCTGTTCGACGGCGTGCTGCGCGGTCCGGGTGCCGACAAATTATTCTCACTCGTCGGCAAGGAGGTCGAGGCGGCCATCGACGCGCAGACCGGCATCGCCACCCCGCTGGTCAAGTTCGCGGTCGGCACGCAGCGCTACAACGCATTCAAGGACAACCTCGTGCAGATGGTGCTGGAGCGGCTCCCCACCACATTGGTCGATGCACAGGACTACGCCATGGGCGCCCTCGATCTCGAACAGACCATCATCGACAAGATGGGTCAGCTCACCAACGAGGAGTACGAGTCGATCCTGCGGCCCGTGTTCAAGGACGACGAGCCGACCATGATCGCTGTCGGCGCCGTCCTGGGCGGCGTGGTCGGTGAGATCCAGGTGCAGGTCATCGAGCACTTCGGGCACGACCCCGAGTCGGTCAGTGCGCTGCCGGATCTCGTGCGGACGGTGCTGCACCACTAGGCACAGCCGCAGGTCTCCCCGACCTTCAGCGTCGGCACGAAAACGTCGTCGGCAAGCGGGGTGTCGCCCAGTAACCGGCCGAGCGCCTGATGGGCCAGGGCGTCGACAGGTTGCTGCACGGTGGTGAGCCGCAGCCGTCCGTAGTCGACCGCGGCGCCATCGAACCCGACGACCCGGATGTCGTCGGGGATCCGCAGGCCTGCATCGGCGACCGCACGGATCGTGGCGGCGGTCTGCCCGTAGGTCCCGACGACGACCCCCCGCGGCGCCGGTGCGCCACTGCGCAGAAACGCGCTGACCGCGCTGTAGGCGCCGGACGGGGTGAGATCCGTGCGGATGATCGGGAGGTCCTGGTCGACGACGGAGGCGACGCCCTCGAATCGCTGCTGCACGGTTTCCCGGTCACCGTGAGGCGCATCGCCCTCGGTGACGCCGCCGACGAACGCGAGGTCGCGGCAGTCGTGGACATCGAGCAGATGCCGGGCGATGAGTCGACCCGCCTGCACGTGATCCACCCCGATGATGTCCGCCTCGACCGAGCCGCGGATGTTGTGCATCCACACGACGGGAATGCGTTCTCGCCGACAGAGATTCGCCGTGTGTGGGGCGTTGGCCGCGCCGACCACCAGCAGTCCGTCGACACCGACCTCGGCGAACGCGGTGGCGAACTCGAGCTCGCGCTCGGGGTCGTACCCGGTGTTGCCGATCAGGGTCAGGTGGTCACGCGCGCGGGCTTCCACTTCGATGCGCCCCACGAACTCACCGAACAGGGGCAACGTGAGATCGGGAACCAGAAGTCCGATCTGCCGCCAGCGCCGCGGCCGGCGCAATGCCCTGGCGCGTCCGTCCGGCCGGTAGTTCAGGTCATCGATCGCACGGATCACCCTGGCCCGCAATATCTCTGACACTGGACGCGGCCCGTTGTTGAGCACGTAGCTCACCACCGCAGTCGAGGTTCCTGCACGGTTGGCCACGTCGGCCAGGGTTGGACGTTTACCACTCACAACGGCTGGAGCCTCCGCTCGTCGGTGACCGCTCGAAAGAGTTTGAATCACCTCGATTGTGACGGTTACGCCGACGATTCGCTTGCTTACGCTAATCGATTAGAACCTTAACGAGGAGGACCCATGGTTGTAACCGGGCGTTGGTGGAGTAACTGACATGGCATTCGTACGACTCGCCGGAGTCACCTACCTCGACCCCGAACTCGCCTACGACAGTTTCGTCCTGTTCACCGGTGCCGACGGCAATACCCGACTGATCGACCTCAACGGCACCGTGGTGCACCAGTGGCCGCACGCCGGCGTGCCACCGCGCATCCTCGACCCGGCGCTCAACGGCGGCCGGATCGGCGATGTCGGAGTGCAACTGTCCGACAGCGACGATGCCCGCGGCGGCATCTACGCCAACGGCACCGTCGGCCAACTCGACTGGGACGGTCGGACTGTCTGGGAGTGGGGTGCGCAGGCACCCGGCGGGGCCGCGCGGCAGAACCACGACTGGGAGCTTCTCCCCAACGGCAACCGCCTCATCCTGACGACCGTGCCCCGCATCGTTCCCGGTCTCGGTGACCACACCGTCGGCGATCAGGGGCTCTACGAGGTCACGCCCGACGGGGAGATCGTCTGGCAGTGGCTGGCCGGCGATCATCTCGACGAGTTCGGATTCTCCGAAGCCGGCTGGAATGCCCTGCGGCGGACCGTCGCTCGTGACCCCGACGACCCATGGGGCTATCTGGAGATGAACAGCGCCAAAACCCTCGGGCCCAACCGGTGGCATGTCGACGATTCCGATTCCGTGTTCCACCCCGACAACATCCTGATCAGCTTCCGCAAGGCCAACATCATCGCGTTGATCGACAAGGCCTCGGGGACGATCGCCTGGAAGCTGGGGCCGTATCACGACGCCGAGTTCGGCGCCCAGCACCAGCGCATCAATGTGCACAAGGTGCCGCGTCCGGTCGATCAGACGTCCGGCCAGCACAACCCGCACATGATCGCCGCAGGTCTGCCCGGAGCGGGTAACATCCTGGTGTTCGACAACCAGGGCGGAGCCGGGTATCCCGCCGCCCCCCTGGGCATCTACGCGGGCTCCAGAGTGCTCGAAATCGACCCTGCCACCATGGAAATCGTGTGGCAGTACACCGCCGAGGACTCCGGCCTACCGTCGTGGACCTTCTTCAGTTCGTTTGTCAGCAATGCGCAGCGTCTACCCAACGGCAACACCTTGATCACCGAGGGGATGCAGGGACGGTTGTTCCAGGTCGCCCCCGACGGCGATGTGGTGTGGGAGTACCACAGCCCGTATCAGGGCTACGGCGTGGCCGGCGAGCCCGAGGTCAAGCAGACCAGGGTGCCCGGGGTCGACCGCCTGACCCGCACGGCGCTGGTGTACCGGTCGCAGGCCGTGCCGTTCGACTGGGTGCCCCCGGGTACCCCACGCGAACCGCTGCGGGCCGTCCGGCCAGACCCGGGAATCCTTCCATGACAGCCAGTTTGGCCGTCCGGGGCAAGGCGTCGAACCCGCCGCAGCACCCAGCGCCGGCCCGGCTGCGGTCGGCGTTCGCCCGGCTCGGCGTCCTCGGCTGGACGCTGGCCGGGCTGGGGATCGCCGCGGCCCTGTGGTCGTTGATCGTGGCGACCGGACGGTTCCCGCGACAGCTGTTCCCGAGCGTGCCCGAGATCCTCGCCGCCGGTCACACCCTGTGGAGCGAGGGACTGCTGGCCGCCGACATCCTCGCCAGCTTGCAAAGGGCAGCAATCGGTTTCGCCCTCGGTGCCGGCGTCGGGATCGTCGTCGCGATACTCACCGCGACGACAACAGCCGGCCGTAACCTGCTGCAACCGGTGCTGCGGGTGTTCTCGCCGATCCCGACGATCGGCCTTGTCCCGCTCGCGATCCTGTGGTTCGGGCTGGGCGAGAACAGCAAGCTCCTGGTCATCGCACTCGGAGTGTTCGTCCCGGTGTGGATCAACAGCCACTCCGGCCTGGCGAGCACTCCGGTCGACTATCTGAAGGCCGCCCGCTGCCTGGGTGCCGGCCGTTGGCAGACCCTGTCGCGAGTGGTGCTGCCCGAGGCGGCCCCTGACATCGCGTCAGGACTGCGGGTCGGTGCGGCGATGGCGTTTGTGCTCATCGTGGTGGCCGAGATGACCGGCACCACATCGGGTATCGGGTATCGGATCTCCCAGGCGCAATTGTTCTCCCAGGCCGATCGTCTGATCTTCTGCCTGATCATCCTGGGCATCGTCGGCGCCCTGTGTGACCTGTTGGTCGCCTCGGTCACGTCCCCGTTCACCCGTTGGGCCCAAGAGGAGCGCTGAGATGGCCATCCAGACCCACGACCTCGTGGTGAGGTTCCCCGGCAAGCAGGAGCCGACGCTCAAGGGCATTTCGCTGACCGTTCCGGACGGCTCCTTCTCGGTCCTCGTCGGCGCCTCCGGCAGCGGCAAATCGACTCTGCTGCACTGTCTTGCCGGCCTGATCACCGCAACCTCGGGCTCGGTGACCGACAACGGTGAGGTGGTCACCGCACCGCATCCTCGCCGGGGCGTCGCCTTCCAGCGCGACGTGCTGTTCCCGTGGATGACCGTCGCGGACAACATCGACTTCGCCCTGACGGCCCGACGATTGCCGAAACCTCAGCGCCGAGGCACCATTCACGAGTTGCTCGAGTTGGTGGGCCTGCGTGACGAGGTGGCCGCGCAACGTCCCGGTGAGCTGTCCGGCGGCATGCGACAGCGGGTCAGCATCGCCCGTGTGCTGGCCGGGGAGCCGACCGTCATGTTGATGGACGAACCGTTCGCAGCGCTCGACGCACTGACCCGGCTGCGCATGCAGGATCTGCTGATCGATCTGTGGACGCGGCTGAACCGCACGATCGTGTTCGTCACGCACGACATCGACGAGGCGATCCGACTCGGCGACACCGTCAGCGTGCTGCGGGACGGGCAGATCGCCGATCAGATCGCCAACCCGCTCGGCCGCCCCCGGCCGGCCGATGCGCTGGCCGACCAACCCGGCTACAGCGAGATCCGCAAGACCCTGCACCACCAGCTCGGCATCGACCACGCCGTCCACTGACGTCCACCCACAAAGGAACCCACAACGTGAAGACCCCTTTCCGGCGCATCGTCGCCGCAGCAGTCGCCGCTGCCGCCCTCGCTGTGACCGGCACCGCCTGCACCGACTCGGGCGCCGCGAACCCCGATCAACTCACCGTCGGTTTTGTCGTCGACCCGTCCTGGGCGCAGGTCCCCGTCGCCGCCGACACCGGGCTGTTCGGTAAGCACAACGTCAACGTCAAGGTGGTGAACTTCCAATCCGGTGTCGAGGCGCTGCAGGCCGCGGCGGCCGGACAGGTCGACATCACCACCGCGGCCGACGTGCCGACCTCGGCCGCGCTGACCCGTACCCCCACGCTGCGGGTGATCGCCGACGGATCCCGCTGGGAGGGCTCACGGATCGTCGCCCGCCGCAGCGCGGGCATCAACACCCTCGCGGATCTGGCCGGCAAGTCGATCGGCACTCCGCTGGGCACCAGCGCCGCCTACTACGTGTCGAATGCCCTGGCGCAGAACAACCTCAAGGCTGAGCTGGTGCAGGTCGCACCGTCGGCGATCGTCACCGCCGCCACCCAGCGCAACGTCGACGCGGTGTCGATCTTCCAGCCCTACCAGGCGCAGACTCTCAAGGCTCTCGGCGACGACACAGTGGCGCTGAGCGGCGGAACCTACAACCAGCACAGCCTGTTCATCGCGACCGAATCCGCCGTCGCAACCAAGGGCAAGGCGATCACCGCCTTCCTCACCGCCCTTGGTGACGCGGGAGCCGCCCTGTCCCGGCACGACAAGGCCGCCACCGACGCCGTTGCCAAAGCCACCCAGCTGGACCCTGAGCTGCTCGGCACCGTACTCGGCGAATTCGACTTCACGCTGCAGCTGAATCCGGACCTGGCCGACAAGCTGGCCGAACTCGGGGCGTGGGCAAAAACCCAGAAGTCCATCGACCCCGGCACGCAGCTGCCCGACTACGCGAAGTTCCTCGACAACCAGTTCCTGCCGCAGCCGAGCAAGTCCTGACAGCAGCAAGTCCCCACAGCTAGGTGGCCCGAGCCCGCAGCTCGCGCCGTCGCAACAGCGCCGTACCGAACGCGCCGAAAACCACCAGGTCAGCAGCCACCCCACTGCTGACCGTGGCCAGCAGCCAGCCTGCGACACCGGTGGCCAGTACGAACGGCGGCAGCCACTCGAACACCCGCGACCATGACGGCACCGGGTGCAGCGCATGCGCAGCCTCCTTGGCGCGGGCGTACTCGGGGTAGAACTCGGTGACGGCCACCGCGAAGAACAGTGCGGCCAGCTGCAGAATCCAGCCGGTCCAGAAATTGTCGGTGCTGCCGTACAGCACATCCCCGAGAAAACCGACCGACGCCGAGAAGCCGAATGCCGCCGCCCACACCGCGGTCACCACCATGTTGGTGCGCTTGAACCGCGGCGTGTGCCAATGGTCCGGCGGCGTGACGTCGCGCGCGTACGCCGTCGTATACGGCCGGCCGATCATCAGGCTGGTCAGGGCGAAGATCGCCAACGAGGCGTTCGTGATCTCCCCCGACCACATCTCCAGCCACGTCTTCTGTCCTCGGGAGGCCACCAGGCCGACGGCGGCCAGCACCACGAAGAAGGACACCCCGAGCACCTCCAGCACGTGCACCGGGACGTGGCGGCGACGGTCCAGTGCCAGCACCACCAGCGAGAAACCGAGCGCACCCCACACTGCGATCTCGTAGCGGCCCGGCCCGGCCAGAATCGCCATCAACGCCCACGGCACGATCCCGGACAACGGGGAGTCCAGGAACGCATCGAGGGCTTTGCCGAGCACGCGACGACTGTAGGGAACACAGCTGGGAAGTTCCCGGGCAAGTCCTGAGCTCTGTGGCCCTCCCACAACGGCACCCGCGCTTTTCAGCCGTTCGCGACAAGCCCGCGCCGGCCCAACTTGGCTAGCGTTCCGCCGCGTGAACACAGCTACCGCGCGGGTCGCAGCGCACCTCACGCAACGCCTGCTGCCGTTGGTACCCACCCCGCGCAGTTTCCGCTCCGCGACACGGCGGGTCGCCCCACCCGAGATCGTCGAGGTGCCGACGCGCCACGGTCCTGTCCGGTGCCTCATCTATTCGCCACACCCCGACGCGCCACTCGCCAAGACCGGCGCTGACGGGCCGCCGGTCAACCTGCACCTGCACGGCGGCGCCTTCATCGTGCGCAACCCACGGCAGGAGGAATACATCACGCACCACATCGCAGCGGACGCCGGTGCAGTGGTCATCTTGGCCGACTACGCCACCGCGCCGCAGGTGCGATATCCGGTGGCCGAACAACAGTGCTTCGATGTCGCGCTGTGGGCACGCAGCGAAGCCACTCACCGCGGTTGGGATGCGGCCCGGATGTCGGTGACGGGTGCGAGCGCCGGCGCGAAGCTCGCTGTCAACGTGTGCCAGCAGGCTTATCGCACAGGCGAAGTCGGGTTCCGCGCCGCGGCGCTGGCCTTCCCCGTCGTCGACCTCAGCCGTGCCGACCGCACCTCGGCCAAGGCACGTCCACGCATATCGCGAAGGATCCAACGACTCGTGATCGACTCGTACCTCGTGGACACGGGCCGCTCGCGGGAGCCGCTGGCCTCGCCCCGCTTCGATGACGAGCTGACGGCCGCGATGCCGCCGACCCTGATTCTCACCGGCGCCCTCGACACTCTCGGCCCCGAGGGCGACGAACTGGCGGCACGATTGTCCGGCGCGGGCGTCCCGATCACGCACCATTGCTTTGAAGGCATCGACCACGGATTCACGAGATCAGAATCGGCCGCCGCGCGTGACGCGACGAAACGCATTGCCGCCCATCTCGTCCAGCATCTGCGGTGAACACTCCCGATTAGCGCATCGCGACAACCGGCCGCGCAGACGTTGGCTCATCCGCACGAGCGGGCGGCCACGCTGTGTCCATAGCGTCGGTGCATGCCCAGAACTGGACCTCGATTCAAGACCGCCGACCTCACCGATCGGGTTGTGGTCGTCACCGGCGCCGGCAGCGGTATCGGCCGCGAGGTGGCGCTGTTGTGTGCCCGACGGCATGCCCGCCTGGCCCTGTGCGACGTCGACGAGGCCGGCCTGGCCGACACCGCTGAGACGGCCCGCGCCCTCGATGCACAGGTGCTGACCTCGTGGGCGGACGTGTCCGAGACCGAGTCGATGACACGTTTCGCCGACGCTACCTCCGACTATTTCGGCCGGGTGGACCTGTTGGTCAACAACGCCGGAGTCGGCCTGGTGGGCGGCTTCTTGGACACCAACGTCAAAGATTGGCAGTGGCTGATCGACGTCAACCTGATGGGTGTGGTGCACGGATGCGAGGCGTTCCTGCCCACCATGATCGACTCGGGTCGCGGCGGCCACATCGTCAATCTGTCCTCGGCGGCCGGCCTCCTGGCCAATCCCCAACTGACCGCCTACAGCGCAACGAAGTTCGCGGTACTCGGGTTGTCAGAAGCACTGCGCATGGAACTGAGACCCCAGGGCATCGGTGTCACCGCGGTGTGTCCCGGCATCATCAACACGGCCATCACGCAGAACAGCCCTATCCGCGGCGACGGAGACGTCGACGAACGGCGCAGGCAGCTCGAGTCGACCTATCGGAAGCGCGGCTACACCCCTGAGCGCGTGGCCAGGAACATCCTGCGCGCAGTAGACCGAAACCGCGCGGTGGCGCCGGTCGCCGCCGAAGCGCACCTGATGTATGCGCTCTCGCGCACTGCCCCACCGCTGGCGCGGTGGATCGCAACACGCATGGCCGAATTATCCAAGTAGACA
Source organism: Mycolicibacterium peregrinum (assembly GCF_001665785.1). Taxonomy (GTDB): domain Bacteria; phylum Actinomycetota; class Actinomycetes; order Mycobacteriales; family Mycobacteriaceae; genus Mycobacterium; species Mycobacterium peregrinum_A. Next base: position 35,579 of record NZ_LZSO01000015.1, on the reverse strand, counting down.
ACATATTCGAGGACATGACATGCAACTGACAGGCCGCAGCGCGCTGGTAACAGGAGCGACGGGTGGCATCGGCCGGGCCATCGCACGCGAACTCGCCGGGCGCGGGTGCGCACTAACGGTGACCGGCCGACGCGAGCTGGAGCTCAAGAAACTGGTCGGTGAGCTGGGACCGCCCGCGCGCGCGTTGACCGCAGATCTGGCCGACCTCGGCGACGTGCGGGATCTGATGGACCGTGCAGGTGTTGTGGACATCCTCATCGCCAACGCAGGCGTCGGCATCCCACAGGATCTCGCGATGCTGAGCGACAGCGAGATCGAAGACGCCCTGCGCATCAACCTGCTGGCCCCCGCCGCGCTCGCCCGTGCAGCGGTGACGTCGATGCAGCGCCGCGGCCGAGGCCGAGGCCACATCGTCTTCATCTCCTCGGGAGCCGGACTCATCGCGACACCCGGCAACGGAGCGGTGTACACGGCCACCAAATGGGGCCTGCGTGGCCTCGGGCTTGCCCTACGTCAGGAGCTGCACGGCACCGGGATCGGCGTGTCGACGATCTTTCCCGGACCCATCCGTGATGCGGGGATGTTGGCGGATACCGGTGTCTCGCTTCCGCGAGGGTTCGGTACGAGTTCACCCGAGGATGTCGCCCGGGAGGTGGCCAGGGCCATCGAGCGCGACACACCCGAGACTACGGTCGCTTCGGTAGGCGTGCGCCTTCTGACCGGAATCGGCGCTGTCGCACCGGTTCTGATCGGCGACATCGCACGCCTGGCCGGGGTCGGGCGGGTGCGCGACGCGATGCTCGCCCGGATGTGACCGGGGCGCGTCGGTCAGTTCGCCGGCCGTAGGGAAGCGGGCGTCGTTGCGGAATCGGTCGTCTCGGCGACGACATCGGCCAGGGCCAGCGCGACACGCAACTCGAGGGTGCGCCGCTCCAATGACCTTCCCAACAGTTCCTCCGCCTGGCGGATCCGGTAGGCGACGGTGTTGTCGTGGACGTGGAGCCGCTTGGCTGTTCGTCCGCGGCTGCAGTTCTCGTCGAGATAGGCGCGCACCGTGGCGGCGAGCCGCCGGGTGGTTTCGTCCATCTCGCCGAGCGGCCCCAGTTCGCGTCGCACGAAGTCACGCGCCTGGTCGATGTTGGCGGTCGCGATGGCCCGCAGCGCAACATTGTCGTAGCGGGTGACGCTACCGGCCGCGCGGCCGGCGAGACGCGCGACTCGTTGCGCCTCAACCGCTTCCACATAGCTGGACCGCAGGCCACCGATGCCGGGTGCCGGCTCGCCGATCGCGACGCGCACGCCCGGTGCATTCGCAGTCCGGAACCGTAGCTCGTCCAACACTTTCGACGGGATCGGGCTGTGCGAGCTGATCCAGGCGGCGGTCGACAGTATTCCGAGCGGATGCACGAGGGGCTTCTGATTGCCGATGGCCGAGGCGATGTCGCGGATCGCCGCTTCGAGGACGGCCTGCGTGTTGCGTCCTTCTTCGTGAGATTCGAGCCAGGCGATCGCGGCGACGTGGACCCGGCGGACATCGTGGCGAAGCCGCCGGGTCGCCACGTCGGTGTCGATCGGTTCACCGGCCAGGATGGTGGCGATGGTTTCGGCTTGGCTGGCAGCGGCGCTGCGCAACCATCGGTCGCGTTCGGCGGTGTACACCTCCTCCACCAGGCACAGCGCGGCGTCGACGTAGGCGAACATCCACGCCGACCCCAGCTCCGAGGCAAGGTGCAGTTCTTCGGCATTGCCCGCGTGGTGCTGCAGAATCGCGGTGAAATGAGTCGCGCTGGCGGCATGCGCGAGGCGATAGCTGCGCATGAGCGTGGTGAGCGGGATACCGTGCTGCGCGCCGTCCCGTGCATAGTCGAGTGTCGGCGACTGCAGCTGCACCGCCGCCAGCGGATCGTCTCCGGACGACAGCACCTGCGCGAAGTCGAGAATGCTCGCCTCGGTACTCGCCCGATTGACCTCGAGTGCCTGCTCGTCGGCCAGCAGGTCGCTCAGCCGAGCCCGGGTGTAATCGTTCACCGCTGCCGAGATTTCGCGGGCCCGCTCGGCGAGTTCGGCGGCAGCCGGCCGCAACACCTCCGACCACACTCGTCGCTGCTCATCACCCTGTGCGTCTGCCCAGGCCGGCTCCATGCAGTGCACGGTAGCGCCGCCCCCGGCTCACGGTAGGCAAATTGAACAACGACCGGCCGCAGCGTTGGCGCACGCAGACAAGAGAATGCCGGCCCCGCCGACAGACGATCTTCACATGCGACAACTGACCAGCCTCGACGCGCAGTTCCTGGCCATGGAGAACGACCGTGTCCAGGGGCACGTCAGTGTTCTCGGCATCTACGACTCCCACACCGCATCGGGCGAACCCCTCGATGCCGCCCTCGTTCGCGGAGTCATCAGCGAACGCCTGCACCTGCTGCCCACCTTCCGCTGGCGGCTGGCCCAGGTGCCCTTCTCCCTCGACTACCCGTACTGGGTCGACGACGGCTCCTTCGACATCGAATACCACGTCCGCGAGCTGGCGCTGCCCGCACCGGGTGACCAGCGCCAGCTTGCCGAGCAGGTGGCCCGGATCATCGGCCGTCAGCTCGACCGGGCGCGCCCGCTCTGGGAGGTGTACGTCATCCACGGACTCGAAGACGGCGGCGTCGCGGTGTTGACGAAGATGCACCACGCCGCGGTCGACGGAGTATCCGGCGCCGAGGTCATGAGCATCCTCCTCGACGACACCACCGGGCGTGAACGCGAAGCGGCACCCACAATCGCAGCCGAGAAATACCCGTCCGAGGTGGAGATGCTGGGTCGCGGTCTGGTCGGGCTGGCGAGCCAGCCACTGCGCGTTCTGCGGGCCGGCCCCACGGCACTGCCGCACCTCGACGACGTTCCCACCATCCGGCACCTGCCCGGAGTGAAGGCTCTCGCCCGCAGCAGCCGGCTCGTCAAGCGCGCCTTGAAAGCCGGCAGTCCGGTGGCCGCGCTGCGGGGCAGCGATGTCACCGCTCCCCGGACCCGGTTCCAGGCGCGGGTATCACCGCACCGGCGCGTCGCATTCGGCTCGATGCCGCTGGCCGAGGTCAAAGCGATCAAGAACGCCCTCGGCTGCACCGTCAACGACGTCGTGCTGGCAATCTGCACGGCGGGTCTGCGGTCCTGGCTCGACAAGCAGGGCGAGCTGCCCGCCGAACCTCTCGCGAGTTTCATCCCTATGTCGGTGCGCACTCCCGAGCAGCAGGGCACCTTCGGTAACCGGGTGTCGGTGATGCTCACCCAGCTGCCCACCGACGAGGCCGATCCGGTCGAGCGCGTGCGCCGGATCAACGAGGCGATGAACGCCGCCAAGGAACGGCAGCGCGCGCTGCCGGCCTCGCTGCTGCAGGACGCCAATCACTTCATCCCGCCTGCCTTGTTCGCTCAGGCCGCCCGGTCGCTGTCCCGACTGGCCGGGGTGCGGGGGCTCAATCAGCCTGCGAACGCCATGATCTCGAATGTCCCCGGACCTGCCACACCCCTGTACCTCGGCGGGGTCAAACAGCGCGCCCAGTTCCCGATCTCCGGGGTGCTCGACGGGATCGGCATCAACATCACCGTCATGAGCTATCAGGATTCCCTCGAGTTCGGCATCGTCGTCGACCGCGAGTTGGTCGACGACCCATGGCCGATCCTGGCCGCCCTCGGCGACGGCTTGGAAGAACTGCAGAACGCCACCCGGACCGTGAGCCGGATGAAGGCGAAGTCATGACCGCAAACATGTTGGGCAGCAACAGCATGGATGACTATCCGCTCACCCTGACGAGCATCGTCGAGCGCGCCGAACACTTCCACACCGACGTGGACGTGGTGTCACGCCGGCCTTCCGGTGCGGTCACACGCACCACCTTCGGCGAATGCGCGGCCCGCGCTCGGCGCCTGACCAGTGCGCTGAGCACCCTTGGCGTTCGCGAGGGCGACCCGGTGGCCACGCTGCTGTGGAACCAGAGCGAACACCTCGAGGCGTACTTCGCGGTGCCGGCCATGGGTGCGGTCATCCACACCCTCAACCCCCGGCTGTTTCCCGACGAGTTGGCGTTCATCGTCGACGACGCCGACGACAGGGTGATCATCGTCGACGAGTCCCTGCTGGACATATTCGAGAACTTCGGAGCCCGGCACGACTTCCGCCACGTCATCGTCGTCACCCACGAAGCGGCGGCGCCGGTGGGAACGCTGGACTATGAATCGCTGATCACCGGCGCCGAGCCGGTGGCCTGGCCCGCGCTCGACGAACATCGCGCCGCGGCCATGTGTTACACCTCGGGCACCACCGGCCGGCCCAAAGGCGTCGTGTACTCACACCGAGCGCTGGCCCTGCACTCACTGGTCGCTGCCCTGCCCGACCAGCTGTCGGTATCGTCCAGGGACACAGTCCTTCCCGTCGTCCCGATGTTTCACGCCAACGCATGGGGCCTGCCCTACGCCGCCGCTCTGGCCGGCGCGCGCCTGGTCCTGCCCGGACCGAGCCTGGACCCGGAAAGTGTCCTCGACCTGTGTGCCCGCGAGCACGTCACGATGACGGCCGGCGTCCCGACCGTGTGGATGGGCATGCTCGCTGCACTCGATGCCGAACCGAACAAGTGGGACTTGTCGGAACTCGACCGGCTTGTGGTGGGAGGCGCGGCAGTGCCGCGGTCGATGTTCGAAGGATTCGACCGCCACGGACTGACGGTGGTGCAGGCCTGGGGAATGACCGAGACCGCTCCCCTTGGCGCGGTCTGCCGCGCACCGGCGCACCTCGACGCGGGTGAGCGCGACGAACAGTACGACTACCGCATGCGCCAGGGTGTCGCGAGCCCATTCTTCGACATCCGGGGCCGAGACGAGAACGGCGATCTCATCGCCTGGGATGACGCCGCCATGGGCGAACTCGAAGTGCGCGGCCCCTGGGTGGCGGGCAGCTACCACGGTGGCCGCGGGGCGGACAGTTTCACCGCCGACGGCTGGTTCAAGACCGGCGATGTGGTGCGCATCGATCCGCACGGTTGTGTCCGGATCTGCGACCGGTCAAAGGATTTGGTGAAGTCCGGCGGCGAGTGGATCTCGTCGGTGGACCTGGAGAACCAACTGATGTCGCATCCCGCCGTCGCACAGGCCGCCGTGATCGCCGTGCCCGACGAGCGCTGGGGCGAGCGCCCGCTGGCCGTCGTGGTGCTTGCGGACGGCGGCCAGGCGTCCGCCCAAGCACTGCGCGACCACCTCGCACAGGACTTCGCCAAGTGGCAGTTGCCGGACCGCTTCGAATTCATCGAGGCGCTTCCCTGCACCGCCACAGGCAAATTCAAGAAATCCGAACTCCGAACCATGTTTCTCACAGCCTGAAAGGAAACGAAAAGATGAGTCGCTACGACATCACCCAGACCAACCGAGCCGTGGAGCGCTTGATCGAGACGACGGACAATCCCCGTCATCTCTACATGCTGCACGCCTACAACCGGCACCGCTACCTGGAAATGGCCGGGCGCTACGAGGAGATCTTCGCCCCGGACATGACCGTCGAAAAGCCCGTGTACCACTTCAACATGCTCGGCAAGAGCGTCACCGTGGAAGGCACCGAGGCGGTCAAGGGGCTGTACCACGCGTGGAAGGACACCGCCCAGTGCATCTTCTATGCCGACGACGAGAAGCTGGCCATCAGCGACGACATGATCGTGTCGACGTCGTACATCTACCAGCAGACACCGGGCGTCCTCCTCGCCGCCGAAGGGATGGCCGCCGATCCCGAGGCCACCTATCTGGTCAAGAGCGCCGAGCACATGATCTGGCCTTACGACAACGGCCGGCTGGTCGGTGAGGATGTCTGGGAGTACGACGAGAGCGCGCGGGAGTTCATCCAGCTCGACCCGGCCGACATCCTGACCGTCGAACAGTCGGCGAAGCTGCTCGATCCCTTGATCAAGCCGCTGCCAGAGCACAACCCGTTCCTCACCTGACCGGGCATCCGGCAGGCTGTGCCTGTCGGCGCGTCCTAACCCCTCGCCAACGGCGCGATGCGTAGCCTTGGCGCGGTGAAGGCGTGGCGATCCCTGGGCGCCCTGCTGGCCGCGGGAGCGCTGGTGTCCGGCTGCCAGTCGAGTATCGAAGGCACGCCGGCCACCAGCCCGCAATCGCCGACCGAGCCCAGCTTCCCGACCGCGCGTCCCACCCGGTCCAGTCCGGCACCGTCGCCGAGCAGCACGGCTCCGCCGAGAACCTCTGGAACCACCCCACCCGCCGGCGCCGCGCCACTGCAGCCGCAGAACGGGTACGTCTACATCGAGACCAAGTCCGGCAAGACCCGCTGCCAGCTGTCCAAACAGTACGTCGGCTGCGAATCCGACTTCACCGACGCACCGGTGATCGACGGCGAGCATGCGACCGGGGTCAGCCTCACCCCCGATGGCCAGATCAAGTGGGTCGTGGGCAACCTCGGCGACATTCCGGTCGTCACCCTCGACTATCGCAAGTACAGCGCGGTCGGCTGGACCATCGATGCCAGTGAGGGAGGCACCCGGATCAGCAATGACAGCACCGGGCACGGGATGACCATCGCTGTCGAGGGCGTGAAAACCTTCTAGAGTTGGCGCATGAGTGTCGCTCGGCAAGAACGTGCCGCCCTGGTCGAGTCCATGCGTGCCGCGGGCCCCGATGCGCCCACCTTGTGTGAGGGCTGGACCGCCCGCGATCTGGCCGCCCACCTGGTGGTGCGGGAGCGTCGCCTCGACGCCGCTCCCGGCATCCTGGTCCCCCAGCTCGCCGGCTATACCGACCGGGTGCAGCAGAAGGTCACCGAAAGCACCGAATGGGCCGATCTCCTCGACCAGATCACCTCGGGCCCGCCGCTCTATTCGCCGTTCAAACTGCTGGATCCGTTGGTCAACGTCGGCGAGATGTTCATCCACAACGAGGATGTTCGCCGAGCCCAACCTGACTGGGTGCCAAGGACTCTCGACGCCAACACGGTGAGCTCCCTGACGCGTTTGGTGTCCGGTATGGCGCGCATGGCGATGAAGGGACAGCCGGCCCGAGTGGCTCTGACGACCCCTGAGGGCAAGACCCTGGCCACCGTCGGCTCCGGGCCCGAGGTGACGGTCACCGGAGAGCCGGGCGAGTTGCTGCTGTTCGCCGCCGGACGAGAGCCGGCCCAGGTCACGTTCACCGGCGACGACGACGCCGTCGCCACGCTGCGCGCCGCCCGTCGCGGCCTGTAGAAGCCCAGGTCGTCCCCGCCTTTATCCGTTCTTGACTGGGCGCTGAATCGCCCCACCGACGATCAATGCGTGAGTACGCTTTCATCGGTGGAACTGGGGGTTTTGGGACCTCTTCAGGTCCGAATGGACGGTGCGCCCGTCGCAGTGCCGGGCGCGAAGCCGCGCGCGATCCTCACGATGCTCGGACTGCACAGCGGTTCGGTGGTTCCGGCCGACGTGCTCATGGAGCTTCTCTGGGGCGACGATCCGCCGCGTACCGCGGCCAAGGCGCTGCAGACTCACATTTCCTCACTCCGCCACACCCTCGGCGATGGTTTCGTGCTGACCGAAGGCACCGGGTGGCGCCTCAACACGACCGGGATCGACGCCTCGTTCTATCGCGCAGTCACCAAATCAGGGCGCGATGCTCTCGACGCGGGCGACTCCGGTCGCGCGGTGAAACTGTTCGACGAGGCGCTGACACTCTGGCGTGGCATACCCGAACTTCCCAACAGCCGGCGTGGGGCATCCGAGAAGACCCGCTGGAGCGAGGACCACGCCGCGCTCGTCGAGGATCGGGCGGACGCATTGCTCGCGACGGGTCGCGCCGCGGAGATCGTCGGCGAACTCGAGGCCGCCGTCGGCGACGCACCGCTGCGCGAAAGACGCTGGGGTCAACTGATGCTCGGCCTCTATCGCGCCGGGCGGCAGGGTGAAGCCCTTGGCGCATTCAAACGTGCGCAGGCAGTACTGGCCGACGAGCTGGGCGTCGACCCCGGACCCGATCTACGCAAGCTCGAAGCCGCGATCGTCGCGCAGGATGCCGGACTGGAAACTCCTGCCGTACAACATGTCCCGTCGATGATGCGAGCGGTGACATTTCTACTCACCGACATCGAGGGTTCTACTGCCGCCTGGGAGACGGACGCAGATGCGATGGCACTCGCACTCGCCCGTCACGACGAGCTCGTCGAACAGGTCGTCACCTCCCGCGGCGGCCGACTGATCAAGACACGCGGTGAGGGTGACGCCACATTCTCGGTCTTCGACCGACCTTCGGCTGCGGCGGCCGCCGCCCTCGAGCTGCAAGACGCCATGCTTCACGAGCCGTGGGCTCTGCAGTCGCCCATGCGGATTCGTGTTGCCCTGCACACGGGCGAGGCAGAACTCCGTGACGGCGACTACTTCGGTCGGGCGGTCAATCGGGCGGCTCGGCTGAGATCGCTCGCCGCCGGTGGTCAGATCCTGTGCTCGGGCGCAACGGCAGAGCTCGTCGTCGATTCCCTCCACGACGACGTCGTGCTGGCTGATCTCGGCATGCGTGAGCTACGAAATCTGGCGCGCCCCGAGCACGTATTCGAGCTTCGCCTCGACACCGAGCGCCGACCTGAGCCGCCCGCGAGTGCGGCGACCACGGCGCGCCCGGATCTTCCTGCGGTGCTTGCCGGCCCGGGTCCGTTCGTGGGACGAACCCACGAACTGAAGAAGCTCTCGGCATCGTGGCAGGTTGCCGTCGACGGTGGCGCCCGTGCGGCGCTGATCGCCGGCGAACCGGGAGTGGGCAAGACCCGGCTGGCAGGTGAATGGTCGCGGCTGGTCTACGCACAAGGCGCGGTGGTGCTTTACGGTCGGTCAGACGAGGACCTCGGTGCGCCGTACCAACCGTTCTCGGAAGCCTTGCGCGCGCTCGTGCCCTGTGTGGGCACAGGCCAACTGCGTGGCACGAGGGGCATCGAAGCACTACTCCCGCTGGTTCCCGGGTTGACCGACGTCCTCCCCGATCTCGCCGCGCCGCCCCGCGCCGACCCGGACACCGAACGCTACGCACTGTTCGACGCAGTCGTGGCACTGCTGGGCGTGGCCTCGGCCGATATACCCATCGTCCTCGTACTGGACGACCTGCACTGGGCAGCCAAGCCGACATTGCTGCTGCTGCGCCATCTCCTGCGCTTCGGCGAGCACGCCCGCGTGCAGGTCGTCGGCACATACCGCAGCACCGACCTCGACCGTTCCCATCCACTGGCGGCGATGCTCGCCGACCTTCATCGTGACGGCAGCGCCGACCGCATTGCTCTCACCGGCCTCGATGAGGCCGACGTGAGCACGTATGTCGCCCAAGCCGGATACGACGACGAGGAACTGGCCCACGCGTTGTCCGCGGTCACCGGTGGCAACCCGTTCTTCCTCATCGAGGCCCTGCGCCACGTGGAGGAAAGCGGCGGTCACTGGGACCCTGGCACCCTCCCGCAGGGAGTCCGGGAAGCAGTGAGCCGCAGGCTTTCCCGACTTCCGGCGGAGACCAACAAGGCATTGGCGGCCGCCGCGGTGGTCGGCAGCCGGTTCGCCCTCGAGCTGGTCGAGAAGGTGGTCGATCAGGACCTGGTCGACGCGTTCGACGAGGCATGCCAGGCCGGCATCGTGATCGAAGAGCCCGGTGGCCGGTACCGGTTCAACCATGCGATCGTTCGCCAGTCGCTGCTGGCCGAGCTGGCGTCGGTGCGGCGTATGCGCTTGCACCAGCGCATCGCGACGATGCTGGAGAACGAACCCGGTGCCGATGATGAACTGCTGGGAGACTTGGCACACCACTACTTCGAATGCGCCTGGGCGGGAAACGCTCTCAAAGCCGTCGAGTATTGCCGGCGCGCCGCCGACCAGGCAATGGCCCGGCTGGCCTACGAAGGTGCCGCCGATTTGTACGACCATGCCCTGCATGCGTTGGAGGAGCTTGACGACGAATTGCCCGACCTCGACGATCAGCGAGTTGAACTCCTGGTCGCCCGGTGTGAGGCGCTACTGGCCGCGGGCGATGTGACGTCGGCGGCGGGCGCCGTCTCGCAATTGAAAGCGGGGACGCGTGATTCGGCCCGCCTGGCGGCGTGGGCCACCTGCTTCGACGGTGAACTGTCGATGCTGGTCGACCCCGAGCGTCTGAACGAGATCGAATCCGCAGTGGCGGCCGCCGCAGCGACGCTGGCCGAATTAGACGACGCAGCAGGGGAAGCCAAAGCCCACACCGTTCGCGCGGGGTGTCTGGCACGTCTCGGGCGCGTCGCCGACTGCGAGGTCGCATTGGACCAAGCACTGGCTGCGGCGCGCCAGGCGAATCAGCACCGCCTGGTCAATTCGGTGCTGGCAGGTGCGCCGCTGGCAGCACTGTGGGGACCCAACCCGGTTCCACGCGCGGGCGGACGGTGTCTTGACGTGGTGCGTCTACTACGGATCACGACCGATTCGCCTGCGGTCGAGGCAACCTCGACCCGGTGCCAAGCCGTGTTGGAAGCGTTTCGGGGCCGAGCCGCTGCAGCGCGGCGGATGATCGACTCCGCTCGGCGTGCTGTCACCGAACTGGGTTTGCGCCATGCTGTCTTCGAAGTTGAGCACTTTGCCGGCATCGTCGAGCTGGTCCTCGACGACCCCGCCGCGGCCGAAGAACGCCTTCGTCTCGCCTACAACGGTTTTCGCCGCATGGGCCTGGACGCCGATACCGCGGAGACCGCCGCGCTGTTGGCCCGCGCCTGTCTCTTGCTGGGCCGAGGGGTTGAGGCAGACGAACTATGTTCGGAGAGCGAACGTCTCGCCGGTTATGCGTTGAAACCGTCGATCGCATGGCGCACGACTCGGGCGCATCTGCTCTCGCGCAGAGGGAACCACGATGAGGCGCGGCGTGTCGCCGAAGAAGCCGTCGCGATTGCCGAGCGGACGGACGCCCTGGTCGACCACGGTGATGCCTGTCTGGCACTGGCGACAGTGCTGGCCGCCGCCGGTGAAGCGACGGGCGCGCGCGCAGCAGCAGTGCGCGCCGGCGATCTCTATGAGCGGAAAGGGGCTATGGCACTTGCCAGCAAGGCACATGGCCTTCTCGGTGATCAATCACTTCTCTCGTCGTCGGTGGCTCCGCCCTACGCACTCGGAAATCATGCAGTTGAACCGGACCATCCGTGCGTACGAATCGGCAACAAGCTGACCAGCGCTGTAGACCGTGAGGCCTGGGACGAAGCCGAGACATTGTTGGCACCCATCGTCGTCGTCGAAAGCCACCGGAAGATCGTCGGTTACGTACGAACTGAACTTTCGCCCCGTGAATGGACCGACGGGATGAGGCACTACCACGCAGTGGGCATAGTGCGTCATCGGCCGACGTTTCTTGCCGTACGTGGCGACCGCCACGCCCTGATCCTGCTCACGAGCGCTACCGACGATAAGGCTCCCGGAGCGCCACTAGATGAGTTTGTTCAGGTGGTGGGTCTCAACGAGGAAGGCCTTGTCGCCGTGCAAGTGTCCTTCGACCTTGATGACATGGACGCCGCGGTCGCCGACTTCGAGGCGAAGTATGCGAGATCAGCAGCGCTGCAACAGCTCGGCGGCCGGCCGGAAGAGAGCATCGGTCCGGACACCGCCTGCGTGCGGGCCGGCCGCCGCGCGATGTCTGCGTATGAACGCGGCTCCTGGGACGAGTTCGAGCAATTGTTCGCTCCCGAAGCCACTCTTGAAAGTCGTCGTAAGATCGTCGGATTCACCGCAGACGACCTTCCCCTGGACTGGATTCATCAGAACAGAATCAATCTCGAGACGGGCGGTATGCGGATCACCGCGGTGGACATTGCCACACGAGGTGAGCACTTGGCTCTCGCCCGATTGGAGATAGGGACCGCCGACCTGAAGCCCGGTGCACCGCAAGATGAGATTCTCCAGGTGTACGCCATCGACGACGAAGGTCGAATCGCACTGCAGATTTGGTTCGACCTCGAGGACATGGATGCCGCGATCGCCGAACTGGAGGTGCGGTATGCCGCTGGTGAAGCAGCGCCGTGTTCGCAAACCTGGTCGGTAATCGCGCACGCGTTCGCCGCGCTGAATCAACGCCAGGTGCCCCCGATGTCGTCGGACTGGGTCAACATCGACCACCGCCGCGGAACAAGTTTCGCAAGCGGTGACCAGATCGCCTACATCGAAGCCTCGTGGCAGGACACGCCCGATACCCGCATTTACCCCACCGTCGTGCATCGGCTGACACAGTCGGGAGCGGTGGTCGGAAGCGCGGCACGCGGCACATCACACGATGGCCTCAACGCCGAATGGGGCGGCGTGGAAGTCCTGATCGTCAAGGGCGGACTGATCGTTCGCTGCGAGATCTTCGACGAGTCAGACCTCGACACTGCTCTGACGAAGTTCGACGAACTCAATCGGCCCGCGTCGAAACCGGAGAACGCGGCAACCCGAAGGGTCGAGCACTTCTGGAGTTACTTCGCGGCACGCGACTGGCCGGCACTCGCGATGACGTTGGCAGACGGCGCGGTCACAGACGATCGCCGCCGTGTTGTGAACGCTGGTGTCAGGCGTGGTCGGAACACTCTGATTGCCGACATACGACCGATCAGAGCGGAAGTCGGCACCGATGCCATTACGTCTTCTTCGATCGCGACCCGCGGTGAGCGTCTCGCGCTCAGCCTCGTTCGAGCTCCGCTGTTTCAAACTGAGGTCCTCGGCATCGTCGAGATCGACGACTCCGGGCGGATCGGGAGCTGCATCGCATTCGACCTGGACGACATCAACGCCGCCATCGAGGAGCTCGACGCCCGCTACCTCGCCGGCGAAGCCGCCGACAACGCAGGAACGTGGTCCGCTGTAGCAGGGGCCTATACCGCCACCAACAGACGCGAGATGCCCGACTTCGCACCGGACTGGGCGAGTATCGACCACCGGCGTGCGCGTGGCTTTGCGCCAGGTGAATTGGCGGCCTACATCCGCGCGACGTGGAACCTCACCCCGGACATCATCAGCTACCCCGAGTCCGTGCACCGACTCAACAACCGTGGAGCCGTCCTCACCCAGGCGGTCAGTGGAACCTCAGAGGGTGGCTTCGACGCCGAATGGCGCGAGATCGTTGTTGTGACGGTTGAAGGCCACCGGATCAACCGCATCGAACTGTTCGACGAGAGAGACCTCGACGCCGCGCTCGTGCGCTTCGACGAACTCAATCTGTCGGTACCACGGCCGGAGAACGCGGCAAGCCGCGCGTACGAGCGCTTACAGAAGTGTTTTATCGGACCGGATCTGGAGGCGATCGCGGCCATGCTGGCCGACGACATCCGCAGTGAGGACCGCCGTCACATCGTAAGCACCGGCATCCGTCGCGGTCGGGATGCCGCCCTCGAAGACGCTCGCGCAGTCGCTGGGCTCAAGGTCAGGAACACAGCGGCAACCGTCATCGCGACACGCGGTGAGCGCCTGGCGCTCAGGCGCTCCCGATACGCAAACCGTGATGAACAGGTCGACGGGTTCCACGTGGAAATACTCGAGATCATCGAGCTCGACGGCCACGGGCTCATCGCCGGTGTGGTCACCTTTGACTCCGATGACTTCGGCTCTGCCATAAAAGAACTCGATGCGCGGTACCTCACGGGTGAAGCCGCACCGCACCCGCAGACATGGTCAACGATTGTCAGTGCATACGCCGCGCTGAACCGGCACGAGCTACCCGCGGCGACACGGCAGTGGACCGACGTCGACCACAGACGATTGCTATCCGTCGAAACAGGCGACCTGGGCCAGTCGTTACATCAGCTGTGGAACCTTACTTCCGAAGCCTCCATCTACATCGAGACAGTTCATCGGGTCACCGATGCCGGAGGGGTCATCACGCAGGTGGCGTCCGCAACCTCTCGGGAGGGATTCGATGCCGAGTGGCGCAACATCAGCCTGCTGACGGTCGACGGGGGCCGGCTCAGTCGTGGCGAAGCCTTCGACGAGACGGACGTCGACGCCGCGCTGGCGCGGTTGGAAGAACTCAGCCGGCCGACTCGGCGTCTGCAAAACATGGCAAGCCAAGTGGACCAACGCTTCTGGTCTCATTACCCGAGTAGGACCTGGCACGCCATGGCTGAGCTTCTGAGCGAAGACTTCTCGCTTGACGATCGTCGCCAAGGGTTGAATGCCGGTCTTCGGACCGGCCGCGAGACCGAAATCGACAATGTGAAGGCCATGGCCGGGGTCGGCCCACCCGCGGATGTCACATCGGAGGTCATCGCAACCCGTGGAACGTGCCTCGCCCTTCGTCGGCTGCGATTCGCATCGCACGACCAGGAACCCAATCCGTTCTATGTCGACGTGATCGGCGTTGTCGAGATCACCGGCGACACCCAACTATCGGCTCACACCGTGTTCGACCCCGAAGACATCCACTCGGCCTTCGCCGAGCTCGACGCCCGATTTCTTGCTGGTGAGGCAGCTGCCCACGCGCACACATGGTCGGTCGTTGCGGGCGCCCAGGCAGCGTTCAAACGACACGAAATCCCCGAGGTATCGCCGAACATGCTGCACATCGACCATCGACCTGTCCTGTCGGTCGACAGGGCCGTCATCCCAGAACCGAGCGTCTACACCGAAGCGGTGCACCGGCTGAGCGAACGAGGAGCGGTCGTTACCCAGGTGCTCGAAGGAACCTCGCCTGCCGGCTTCGCCGGCGAATGGCGGTTGATCGACCTTTTCATGGTCGAAGGGGACCTGATCAGCCACCGCGAAGTCTTCGACGAGTCCGACCTCGACGCCGCACTCACAAGGTTCGACGAGCTCAGCCAACCGCCCGCCACTTGAGATCGCCGATAGGCTGGGTCCGTGGACTTCCGTGTGTTCGTCGAACCCCAGCAAGGTGCTACCTACTCCGATCAGCTCGCGGTGGCCCGCGCCGCTGAAGCTCTCGGCTATTCGGCGTTCTTTCGATCCGACCACTACCTGGCGATGAGCGGCGACGGCCTGCCCGGGCCGACGGATTCCTGGGTGACGCTGGCCGGCATCGCACGCGAAACTTCGACGATCCGACTGGGCACCATGGTCACCTCCGCGACCTTCCGCCATCCCGGCCCGTTGGCCATCTCGGTGGCGCAGGTCGACGAGATGAGCGGTGGCCGTGTCGAATTGGGCCTCGGCGCGGGCTGGTTCGAAGCTGAGCACCAGGCGTATGCGATCCCGTTCCCGCCGCTGGGCGAGCGGTTCGACCGGCTCGAAGAGCAGCTGCGCATCCTCACCGGCCTCTGGGACACGCCTGTTGGCGAGACTTTCGACTTCACCGGCCAGCACTACACCGTCGTCGACTCCCCGGCGCTACCCAAGCCCATTCAGTCCCATCCGCCGATCGTCATCGGCGGACTGGGCGCCAAGCGCACCCCGGCGCTGGCCGCCGAGTTCGCAGCTGAGTTCAACGTGCCGTTCGTACCCCTGGACACCCTCGAGACCCAGTTCGCGAGGGTGGCCGATGCGGTGGCCGCGGCGGGGCGAGCCGCGGATTCCCTGACCTACTCGGCGGCCTTCGTGCTGTGCGCGGGCCGCGACGAGGCGCAGATCGCCGAGCGCGCCGCAGCGATCAACCGCGAGGTAGACGAACTGCGCAGCAACTCGCCGCTGGTCGGCACACCCGCCGAGATCGTCGACAAGCTGGGGCCGTTCCTGGAGGCCGGTGTGCAGCGGATCTACCTGCAGATGCTCGACCAGTCCGATCTCGATCACCTCGAGCTCTTCGCCGGCGATGTCATCCGTCAACTGAGCTGACCGAAGCCCACTCCAAGGCCGGGCATAGTATCGGTGCCCGTGACCGGTGACGACGACGATCAGGGGCAGCCCGAGGCGCCCTGGCATCACTCGACGCCGGCGGTGGCTGGGGCCAGCGCGGCCGCCCTGGCCGTGATCGGCCTGGTGTTGTGGGCGGCGATCTCGCTGACCAGCTCTGGCGGGCCCGATGACGCCCCCATCGACTTCGTCCCGCCCACCTATACGTCGACGTCGGTGAGGACAACGAAGTCCACCACGACCCGAACCACCACCTCCCGCCTGCCGGTGACCACTGAGTTCGGCGTGCCGTCGGACACCACAAGCACGTCGACCCCGGAAACCTCGGAGACCACGACCACAACGACCTCCGAGACTTCGCCCACCACGACTACCACCACCACGACGACCACGCCGTCGTACACCCAGCCTGGCTATGGCGAGTATCCGACTACGCACAACCGGCCCCGCACCAACGTGACACGCACGCTGTATCCCCCGCCGGGCGGCTGAGCGCGCCTACCATCGGCGCGTGTCGAACTATTACGACGACGAGGAGCCGACGCAGTACGCGCCCAGCTACGGCGAGTACTCCGAGCAGCCCGCGCCGCCCACTCCCGAGCCCGTCCCCTGGTACCGCAAGCCCGCCGCGCTGATCGGCATGGGTGCGCTGGGCGCAGTCATCGCGGCGCTGGTCATCTATGCCCTGGTGCAGCTGTTCTCATCCGATTCCTCGTCGACGACCACGACCACCACCACGTCGACCACGGCAACCACCACCACATCGGTCGCCACCTCGGCCCCGGTGGTTCCGGCACCGACTCACACCGTCACCGAGACCGTCGTACCGACCACCACTGTCGAGGAAACCACCGCCACGACCACGACGACAGAGCCCGTCACGACGACCGAGACCACGACCACGACGACGGCTCCGCCGACGACAACCACCACTGCGCCGGTGACGACGACAACACCACCGCCCGCGGGTAATCCTTAACCTGGCTCGGCGCAGGCGGTTGTCCACAGGTCTTCGAAATGCTTCTGGTCGTCGTCGCGCCTGTCCATGAGTATCGAGTTGGTGGACGTCGATGATGTGCTCCGCCAACAGGACGGGGTGATTTCGCGCCGGCAGGCGTTGGATGCGGGCCTGCGGGAGCATGAGATCCGACGGTTGCTCAGACGCAACGAGTGGGCGCGGGTTCACGCCGGGGTGTACGTCGACCACACCGGCCCGCTGACATGGGCGCAATGCGCCTGGGCTGCAGTGCTTTACGCGGCTCCCGCGGCGCTGTGCTTCGATTCTGCCCTCGGAGCCGAGACGTTGCCCATCCATGTCGCGGTCGCGCGACACCGGACGGTGCTGAATGAAACGGCGGGAGTCCGGATTCACCATCTTGAACATCTCCGGGAGCGGGTGCTGTGGAACGTCGGGCCGCCTCGTTTGCGGTACGACGAAGCCGCGCTCGACGTCGCGTGCCGCGCCGAGTCCGAACTCGACGCCATCGCGGTCCTGGCCAACGCCTGCCAATCGCGGCGAACCACCGCGCATCGGCTGCTGCAAGTGCTCGACTCTCGGGCACGGGTCCGCCGTCGCCGCTGGTTACGCGCGGTGTTGGTCGATATCGCCGACGGCACCTGCTCGGTTCTCGAGCACGGCTATCTCGTTCGCGTCGAGCGTGCACACGGTTTACCCAAGGCCACACGACAGTGACTGCAATCCGAGGCGCGGTCCAACTCAGGGTGACGGCGCAACCGAAGTGGGGGTGGTTGCGGGCGTGGGCTCGGGCGCCTTGGTCGGCTCCGGCGAATGCGTGGGCTCTGGCGCATGTGTCGGCTCAGGCGTGGGCTCTGGGGTATGTGTCGGCTCAGGCGTGGGCGAAGGGGTCTGCGACGGCGACGGGCTCGGCGACGGGGTCTGCGACGGCGACGGGCTCGGCGACGGGCTCGGCGGCGGCGTGAACGTCGGGATCGGCAACTGCGGGAGCGTGACAGGCGGAAACACCAACGGCGGCACCGGAATCGGCGGCAGTGCTACCGGAGGCACAGGTGCCGGAGCGGCAGGCTGTGGCAGGGGCGCCTGCGGAGCGGGAGCCACTCGCTGCGGAGCGGGTGGACTCTGCGCGCTCTGCACCATGCGTGGCGCGGCCGCCGGGCGCGGCGCAGCTTGTGCGGGCGCACCAGTACCAGAACCTGGCCAGGACGGATCACGCACCACCACGGTCCGCGTCGGCGGTGCGGGCGCGGCCTGGGCCAACGGGGACTCGGCCGGATCCGTCTGCGGCGCCGACAGTCCGGATACCGCGGAGTCGAGGCGGTCGGCGCGCGCCGACAACACCATGCCGACGGTGCCGACAACGGCCAGGAACACCGCCGCATAGGCCACCACGCCGCCGCGCCGGTACCAGGCAACGCGCGCGGGGGCGGGCGCCACAGGTGGTTCGGAGAACACGAATTCGGGCCGGGCCGAATCCTCGGTCACTGATTCGGGAATGAACTCGGCGACGTCCGGCGCCGAGTCGTCCATCGACCAGGCCAGCGCGGACGCGGCCACCGTGCCGGTCGCCGAAGCCGAGACAGCAGACACAGTCACAGGACCAACCGCCACCTGCGTCGCGGTCTCGTCGACCCCGCGTCGGGCCAGCAGGCCGGCTCCGACCGCGGCGATCACCTGAGCCTGCGGCACGGTGGTGACCGGAAGCCGGAAAGCCGATGAAAGCCGTTGGGTGACAAGTGGTATCCGCGCTCCGCCGCCGACGGTGACCAACGCCGCCAGCTGCGCCGGGTGAATACCGTTGCGGCGCAGCAGGTCTAGCAAAGCCTCGATCACTCCACCGAGCGGCTGGTCCACGACTGCGTCCAGCTCGACGCGGGTGAGCCTGATGGCGCTGCCAACCCCAGTCAGGCTGGTCGCAGCCTGATCGCTCAGCTGTTCCTTGGCGGTACGGCACTGATCCCGCAGCCGCGCCAGTGTGCTCACTGCTGCGGTGCCGGCCGGTTCGGCTTCCAGATTGCGCAGGACGAGTCGCAGCACTTCCTGGTCGATCAGATCGCCGGAAAACTCGTCAAACCGCACCGTCTGGCCGATGGTCGCGAATCCCGCGGCGGCGTCGGCCAAGGTCAGACTGGTGCCGGTCCCGCCGAAGTCGCACAGGGCGACGACACCGCGGGCGGGCAGACCCGGATACGACTGGATGGCCGTCAACGCCGCGACGGAATCGGGAACCACCCGGACGCCGGGCATCGCCCGCCGCGCCGAATCGACAGCCGCCGAGCTCCAATGCGCGGGCACCGTCAATACCGAGGCATCCGGACGATGCGCGGGGCTGACCTCACGCGTCAGCGCCTCGACCGCACCAGCCAACAGCTGCTCGGCGCGATGCGTCGAACCATCGGCGGCGACCAGCGGCACCGGATCACCGACCCGTCCCACGAAATCGGTGAACACCAGCCCGCCATCGGCCGAGGACGGCGCACCGACCACAGGCCCACGGTGCCCGGACACGGTGAGCACCGCCCGCCGCACCAACGGCGTGTGGTCGGCGATCGCCACCAGATTGGTCGCCCCCACGGACAACCCCAGGCAATCACGCATACCTGTATGTCGGCGGTGGCGCCCGATTCGTTAGTGCCGCGCCGAGTACTCGGCCACCAGCGCCTCGGCGCTGCGGACCGCGGCCCGACAGGCCCGCGTGGTGAAGGGGTCGTTGAGGGGATGCTCGGCACGCCGCCGCCAGCGCTGGGCTGCCGCGAAAGCCGCACGGGGACCGTCGAACGGCGCATCGGGCTGCAGCCCGAGCCGGCTGGCCGCATCGGTGCCCGAGCCACCGATGATGCGGCGCAGTGAGGCCATCTCGTCCTCGTTCAGCGTCGTGGGGCGCGAGCGCAACAGGCTGAGCAACCGCAGCTCCTCGAAGGCATGGGTGTCGGCGAGCAGCGGGTCGATGTCGGCGAGGATGTAGGGCGTCGCGTAGATCGGGTTGCGCTGCACGAACTGCCGCAACGACAGCAGCGCCGTGTGCGCCTTGAGCAGCTCCGAACGCTGCGCGAACTGCTGGTCGATGACGTCGCGCAGGGCGATCAGGCCACTGCGTTCCAGCAGTTCGTTGGCCAGGGCCACGGAATCGGACACCCCGGCATGCATCACCGCGATCGAGATCCGGATGCCGAACATGCCGAACCGGTCCAGCAGTGCCACGCGGGTGGCCGCGTCGACCGGCAGCGAGCTGTCCTCGCGCACGAACCGGTCCACCGAGAGCATGGCCTTCGTGAGCTGGGCAGGTTCGATGCCGGCGAGCTTCTGCAGCGCGACGAACTCGCTCTGCCGCAGGGTTCGGGCGGTCAGGGCGAGCAGACCGGACACCGGGACGACTGCCTGGCAGATCCCGGTCTTGTCCATCTCCTCGGTGAACCGCTTGGCGACGTCCTTGGCCGACATCATCGCGTCGATGCGGCCGGCACCGATCTCGTCGGCGCGCGACGCCACCCCGATCACGCCGAGCGCACCGGACGACCCGCCGACGAGTTCGCCGATCTGTTTGAGGAGGGCGATGTCGGCGGCGTTGAGGGTGCGCAGCAGGAACACCACGGCGTCGACGCGGGGCACGCCGTCCTCGGGCACCAGCAGCCGGTGGGTCCGCATCGACACGTCTCGCGACAGCGACGAAGTCCCCGGGGTGTCGATGATCGTGGTGTCGATGAGCTCGGCGGCCGGCCACTCGACGTCGAGATCGACTACGTCCTCGGGGTTCAGCCCGGCGAAGCTGAAGGTGAGACCGCGATCGTGCGGGTCCCGAGCGATCGGCACATTGGCACGCCGCCCGCCACGGTGGTTGGCGGTCACCTTGGGCGTGGGTCCGTGCCGGAACCAGGTGACGATGCGGGTCGCCTCGGTGGCGTCGGTGGGCGCGATATCCTCCCCGACCAGCGCGTTGACGAGGGTCGACTTGCCCGCCTTGAGCGTGCCGGCCAGCGCGATACGGATCGGCTGGTTGAGCCGGCGTCCGATGCGGTCGAGCTCGTTGTGGACGTCGGGCCGATTGCGGTAGGCCGGGTCACCCCGGTACGCCTTGATGGTGCCGCCCAGAATCGAGCGCACCTGATCGGCCGTGCTCACGCTGCGGGGTCCAACCTTTCGACGCTGGCTAACCCTTCGAGCTTAAAACGTGCCGAACACGCTTGAATGTTCACCGGGGCGATCGCGTGGTCAGCCTCTCGATCCGCCGGCACGGAGGTGCAGCACATGGAATCTGCGAGCAGAATCAGCTCCGACACCTGGCGGACCGCCACCTTGTCGGTACCGGTGGTTTTCCAGGTGGTGCTGACGCTCTTCCTGTTGACCACCTGGGCAACAAGAAAATGGGTGTTGGTCGGCGACACGTTCCGGACAACGATGACGACCGGGGCCGCGACGTCAACTGTGATCGCCCTCGTGATCAGCATTTCGCTCCTGAAAGCCGGGGCATCCCGCCGGCGCGGCGTCGGTCTGGCTGTCGCCGGCTCGGCTGCAGCCGTATTGATCGGTTGGATGCTCGCTGCATTCTGGATCTACGAATGACGGACAACTCCGCGCCGACCAAGTTCGGTCCTCTTAGCTTCGTGGCGGCTCTGGTCACCAGTCTCATATTCGAATTCGCCGCGGTGACAATGGGATACTTCGTGATCTTCCTGCTCTACTTCGTGTTGCCCGCGCTCCTGGTCGCGGCCTCCATCGGAGGCCTGCTCTACTTCTCGGGCGGCAAGGCAACGCAGGTCGGTCTCGGAGTGCTGATCGGCTGTCTGGCGGCCCCGTTGACCGCGGCGATTGCGATCATCGTCCTGGTTGTCACCTAGCCGGAGCCTGGTTGCCCTCCCCTGCGAGATTCGTGGCGTGGTGGACAACCTGTTTGAGGATGTTCTGCTGCCGTTCCAGTTCCGCGACCCGGGTATTGCGCTCGTTCTCCTCGATCTTCGCCGCCATCAGGGTGGCCTGCAGCGATTCGTTGAGCGAGCGTGTCGTCTGGTTGGCGATCCCCCGGTAGTGGTCGCGCAGTTGACGTTGGATGCCTTTGAGCCGGTCCCGGGATTCCTTGCCGACGACGAACGCAACGTCGTCGACGAATTTGCGGGTGTTGGTCTTGGCCTCGCCCCGGACGCGCAGCATCCGGTTCTCCATGTCCTCCTTGTAGGCCTTGCGGCCCAGAACCAGGCCGGCGCCCAGCGACAGCGGGTTGAACATGCCCAACCCGGCGAACGAGGTGAGCATGCCGAACATCAGTACACCGCCGTAGGAGCCACGCATGCCGGTGATGACCTTGTGCCCAGCCTTGATCGGCTTGGCCTCCAGGCGGGCCAGTGATTTCATCTCGCCGAATCCCGCGCCCATGTCGCGGGCGTCGATCTGCGGCAGCTGCACCGCCTCCAGTCCGGCTTCGGTGAAGGTACGGGCAACCTCGGCCGCGAGCGCCTCGGCCCGCTGATAGGCCCACACGAAGTTGTCGCCGACCGCCGTGGCCACCGCTTCTTCCAGTTCGGCGCCGATCTCGGCCCAGTGCAGGGTGGGATCGCCGGAGTCGATGACCTTCTCGGTGTGCGCGGTGATGTTGCGGAATCGGTGGCGCAGATCGTGATCGACATCGGCGGTCAGGTCGGCGATACCGTCGTTGAGCACCTGCTGCCACAGGGCGGTCTGCTGCAGCGCTTCCTGCGCTTCCTCCTTGCGCCGTTCCAGGTCGGCGGTCAGCCGTTCACGTTCACCGGGATCGTTGAAGGCCGACAGCTCGGAATCGACGGCGAGTAACAGATGCTCTGCGGCCGAATGGACTTCGGCCACCACCTGATCGCGGATCCGGTCGTTCTCGCGCGAGAGCACACGGTCGGACAGGAACTTCACGATCGCCGGGAAGTTCGACTCCTCGTTGAGTTCCTTGTCGTTGAGCTGGATCGCGTGGCTGCGCAGCACGGAAGAAACCGGGGTGATCGGGGTGTTCACGCCGGCCCGCTGCAGGTGGCCGACGTTGGCGCCGACGATTTCCCGCCAATGCGGATACAGATCGGTCTTGGTCGCGACAATCGTTGCCACCGGGCAGATTTCGATGGCTTGCCGGATGAAGATCATCTCCGGCTCGGTGAATTCCTGGCTGGTGTCGCTGACCATCAGCAGGGCATCTGCATCGGGCAGCAGACCGAGTGTGGACGACAGGTGCGGCTGCCCATGCCCACCCACCCCGGGGGTGTCGATGAAGGCCAGCCCGCCTTTGAGCAGCGGGCTGGGCGCGGTCACCTCGACGCGCAGCACCTCGCGTCCACCAGCTTCGGGCGCCCGGCGCAGATCCTTGGTCAGGTCCGAGGGCGGTATCGCGATCCGCTCGGGTTCGGCGCCATCGGGCCGGGCCACCACCAGGTGCGCGGTCGGCTGGTCCCCGTAGGAGACCACGGTGGCCAGCACGGTGCTCTCGTCGTCACCGACGCGCGCCACCGGGACGTTGAGCAGTGAGTTGAGCAGCTGGCTCTTTCCCTGTTTGAGTTGACCGGCGATGACCACGCGGATCTGCGGATCGTTGATCCGTAGGTTGGCCACCTTCAGCCGTTCCACCAGGTCACCGCGGTCGCGCGCGGCGGCGATCTTGGTGGTGTGGTCGATGAGCTCGACGATCACCTTGACCTTGCGCGGGTCAGCGGGTTGCGTCGGCTGAGTTGTCGGTTGGGTCATTGAACGTTCCCTCCTGCGGAGTCCACCGTAGGCGCACGAACGGGCGGAGACCCCTGATGGGGTCTCCGCCCGTTGCGATGCAGTGCGGATCAGAACCCGTGGAAACCGACGTCGTTGTGCGACGAGGTGTCCAGGTGGGTGTTGGTGTGGGTCTCAGGCGCGAAGTTGCTGTTGAGCCCGCCCACCTGGTGCACGGAGTCGTCGGTCACCGAGCTGTGCACGGAGCTGGAGCTGTGCACCGAGCTGTCCTCGTGGATCGAGTTGTCGGTGACCGAGTGGTCGGACAACGAGGTGTTGGCCGAGCTGGTGGTCGAGGTCGAGCTGTGCACCGACGAGTCGATCACACTGCTGTTGCCGCTGCCCACGTCATGACCGGCGGTGGTCTGGTTGCCACCGACCGCGTGGTTGGAGCTGTCGCTGATCACGATGCTGCCGGCGTTGCCGCCGTCACCACCGCTGGCATGTCCGCCACCGATGCCGAGCAGGCCGCCACCACCGCTGGCGCTGGCGCCACCGCCGTGCCCACCGCTCATGTCGACATCGCTGATCACCGGGCCGTCGTTGCCGGAGATGACGTTGCCGCCTGCGTGCTGCGAGCTGTCCTGGATCGCGTTGCCCTCACCCACGTTGACGTGGGATCCCGAGCCGGCCCAGACATCGCCGTTGTTGACGGTGTTGCCGTGGCCGAGCACCGCACCGTCACCGGTGACGATGGGTCCGTCGGCGTGGCCGGTGTTCACGACCGCACCGTTGGTGGCGGTGTTGGAGGTCTTGTCCCCCAGCGTGATGTCACCGAAGCCCAGGTTGAACGCACCCTGCTGAGCGTTGGCGCCCGCGTCCTGGTTGGGGCTCATGATCGGGACGTTGTTGTGGCTGGCCAGATCGGTGGAGTTACCGCTCATGAAATCGGTGTTGGTCTCCGGTGCGAACGTCGGCTGCGAGGTGAACGCCGTCTGCGGGGAGAACGGGGAGGCGATGCTGTGGTAGTCGGCCACGGCCCGCTGCAGCCCGTAGACCGGGTCGCCGTTGCCCAGCGCGATGCCGGCCGGAGCGGCCGATGCCGCCACGGAGGCGAGCTGGGCGGCCGACACGTTGGGCAGCCCCGCGTCCCGCAGTGCGCCCTCGGGGTTGGCGACGTAGGACGCCGCGGCGGCCGGGCTGCGGAAGAGCTCGAGGATGAAGTCGATCAGAGTGGTCATTGCTCCAACCTTTCGGATGTTTCTGTGGAGTGTCTGGTGACTCCCCGTGCCGGGCTCTCCGGCGATCTGGAGACAACGTTATGGGCGCGCCGCGACACCGGAAACGGGGTCGATTCCCCTCCCCGCATCTCCCCCACTCGGGGTGCAGGGGGTTCCCCCAATAGGGGTATAGGGGATCGGTAGGGGCATGGACCGGCAGCCCCAAATGTATTGACGTTTCCGCAGGTGAAACGCAATAAGCGCGCGACCACATGGGTCGCGCGCTTATTGGAAGGTCTGGTGGCTTCAGTCGAAGATGTCGAATACGCCCGGGTCGTCGGTGTGATGCTCGGTGTCGACGACGTGGTGATCCCACACCGCATCCGATGCCGGTTCGGCGACGGGCACATCCTCGATGACCGGCTCGTTCAGCTGCAGCGATACGTCGTCGAGCGGCTGTTGAAGGACGCCTATGTCGTCGATGACCGGCCCGGAGGACACCAGATGGCCCAGGGACTCCGACTGGTCGATCACCTGACCCGCTGTCGTATCCCAGGCATGGTTGGGGGCATCGACCGGCACGTGATCACCGAAGGCGTCGAACGCCGCCGTGGCCGCGCCACTGGCCCATACGTTGCCGCCCGGGTCGGCGGCGCCCATGTCACCAAATGCGCCGCCACCGCCGGATGTCGACAACGACTCCGACACGACGGGAATCAGATTGTTGACGTCCGCGCTGGTCACATCGGTCAGATGCGCGTCGGCGATGGCCTGCGCCGGATCGGCGGCATAGTGGGCAGCAGCGTCAGGGTCGCGTACCAGCGACATCACAAAGTCCAGCAATGTGTTCGCCATGCTCCACCTCCTCGACAGTTCGCTTCGAATGCTAGCCAGCTGTGAGGACGCTGGGATCGGTGCCGAACCCACCCCTGCCCGCCCGCCGTTAGGGGGCGCGGCATTAGGGGATTGACGCCACTAGGGGAACAATGCCGGGCCCTCGATGCCTCAGCAGTTAGGGTGAGGGTCGGCCGAGACAACAGGAGTGACGCCTGATGACCGACTCACTGGGGTTGTCGATCGGGATGACCAACCTGGTGGCAGCCCGCGAAGGCCGCCAACCGGTGATCCGCCGATCGATTTTCACGCTGCACAACGACCGCGCGCCGGACGTCGGCGAGTACACCGGCAGCGGGTTGCCGTTGGCCGGCTTCGTGGAGCGCGTCGGCGACCCGGTACCGCTGGTCGCTGCCGACGGGTCCCAGCACCGCGGTGAACTGGTACTGGCCGAGGCCTTGGACGTCATGGCCCGCACTGCCGGCGGTGGTGCTCCCGTGGTGATCGCGGTACCCGCGCACTGGGGTCCCAGCACCGTGGGCGCCTTGCGTGGCGCGCTGCGCAACAAGCCCGCGCTGTCACCGGCCGGTGTGCCGCCGGGGCTGGTGCCCGACTCTTTGACCGCGCTGGCGGCGCTGCAGGCCGATCCGGGGTTACCCGCCGACGGCGTCGTGGTGTTGTGCGATTTCGGCGGCAGCGGGACGAGCGTGACGCTGGCCGACGCCGGCGCCAACTTCGCCACCATCGCACCGACTTTCCGTTACCCCGATTTCTCTGGCGATCAGGTCGATCAGGCGCTGCTCAACCACGTGCTCAGCGGGATCGCGACCGCCAACGATGCCGACCCGGCGGGCACCGCGGCGGTCGGTTCTCTGGCAAAGCTGCGGTCCGAATGCCGTCAGGCCAAGGAGCGGTTGTCTGCCGACACCGCGACAGCGATCCCCACCGAACTGCCGGGGTTCAACTCCGACGTACGGGTGACCCGCCCCGAACTAGAGCAACTCATGTCCGCGCCACTGGCCGGCCTGTTGGACGCCGTTGAAGACACGCTGCAGCGCAACAACATTGCACTGTCGAGTGTGACCGCGGTCGCCACCGTCGGCGGCGGAGCGGCGATTCCCCTGGTGACCCAGCGACTGTCCGAGCGGTTGCGTGCCCCGGTGGTGACAACCCAGCGACCGCAACTCGATGTGGCCCTCGGCGCCGCTCTCGTCGCCGAGCGCGTCATCGACGCCGCTGCACCGACGGGCATGGCCCCCGAGGTGGCGGCTGCCGATGCTCCCACCGGCATGGCTCCCACCAGCCTCGGTCCGGCTGCGTGGGCGGCGGGTGCGACCATGGCGCAACCGTCGGCCGACGACGGGGATGCGGGAAGCGCCCTGGCCTGGTCGCAGGACGATGCACCTGGAAACGAACCGGTGCCCTATGCGGGCGGCGAGTACGAAACCGCGCCGGGCACGACTGCGGCGCGACCACCCGTTCAGTTCAGCCATGAAGAGGAGATGTTCGACGCCGAACCGGAGCCGCTGCCCTGGTACAAGCGTCCGGGGATCCTGTTCGGGGCCGCGGCTGCGGCCGTGCTGCTGGCCGCAGGAGGCCTCGCTGTGACGCTGACCAGTTCCGAGGGGGATTCCACCCCGCTCACCGAGACCAGCACCACCTACTCGATGGGTCCGTCCCCGGAAGGGCCGCCGCCCGAGCCGATCACGACCGTGACCGAGGGGCCCGACGGAGTCAAGACCACGACCGTGGTCGTCCCGCCACCACCCCCGCCGGAGACGACGACATCCGCGCCGGAAACCACCACGACGACCAGTCCGACCACAACCACCACGACAACGACGACCACCACAACGACCACGACGCCGCCGACCACAACCACCACGACACAACCGCCGACGACGACCACGCAGCCTCCGACGACGACAAAGCCGCCGACCACCACCCAGCCGCCGGTTACCACCACTGCGGCGGCGGAGGCCCCAGGCGGCGGAGCCTAGGTCGGCGCTGATGACCGCCCCGGGACCGGAACCCGTTCCGGAGCTCCCGTCGGCTGCCCGGTCGGTGGTCGATGCGGTTCTGGCCGATCCGGCCGCGCCGGTCAAGCTGCTGCTGTCCGGCGGCATCGGAACCGGCAAGAGCACGGTGCTCGCCGAGATCCGTAGTGCACTGCGCGAGTCCGGCCGTACCGTGCTGACCCGCGCTCCCCGACCGGGCGATGCCGCTGATGCGGCGTTCGTCGTCGACGACGCAGACCAGTTGAGTGATACCGAAATCGATTGTCTTGCCGAGAAAGTCGCAGAGCCGTCGGCGACGGTGGTGGCGGCGTGTGAGCCGTTGACCCACCGCCCGCCGTTGCACACGTTGGCCACCGCTCTGGAGCGGGAGAACCCGGTGCTGCGGCTCGGCCCCCTGCCGGCAGCCGAGGTGGGCCGGGTGCTGACCGGGGCGCTGGGGTCACCGGCCACCGTGGAAACCGTCAGATCAGTGCTGGCCGCGACCGCCGGCCTGCCGTTTCTGTTGCGGGCGGCGGCGGATGCGGTCGAGGCCCCCGCCGAAGCGGCAAAGTTCGCACTGCTGCATCGATTGCGCCTGGTGGACGACGCCACCCGGGATGCGCTGCTGATCCTGTCGCTGAGCCAGGATCTCGGCCCCGACGATGTCGCGGCCGCATTGAGGCTGACCGGTACCGAGGCGGCGGCACTGGTGGATCGGGCCCGCGCCGGCGGCTTGGTGGAGCCGTCCCACGACCGGCGGTTCGTCCGGCTGGTACACGAATCGCTCGCCCAGATCGCCGGCGCCGCCCGACACCACGAGATCGAAACCTCCCTGCTCACTTCGCAACTCGAACTGTCGACCCTGTCTGCCGACCTCGCGGTGCGTCTGGCCGAGCACGGACTACGCGATGACCGGCTGGCCGAGGCGCTGGCCGAGCACGCCGCCCACCATCGCGCCAGACCGGCGCGGGCGGCCCGGCTCTACCGCGCCGCGGTCACGGCCGGGGCCGCCGCGGTGAGCACCCGACTGGCCGACGCACTCGCGTTGGCCGGGGACTGCACCACCGCGGCCCGCATGGCCGATGAGCTGCTCGGCTCCGAGGACGCCTCCGAGCGCGCCACCGCGGTGCGGGTCGCGGCCAGCGTCGCCATGCACGACGGCGGCGCAGCCCAGGCCGCCGATCTGTTCCGGTGGCTCGGCCCCTATCCGGACACCTTGATCAGCTCAGCCGCCGCGACCTCCTTTCTTGCCGCGGGTGACGCCGATGCGGCGCGGGCGTCGTCGAACTCTGAGGTGGCCGGACCACCCACCTCGACGGCGCGGGCAGCGCGCAGCCTGGCCGAAGGTCTGGTGCTGTCGCTGGATCAGCCGTTCGCCGTGACCGTGGCCCGGCTGGGGCAGGCGGTCACGGCGGAGTATCAGGCCGGCGGGGTTGCCCCCGATACCCCGGCAGCCCTGGTGACGTTGGCCGCCCTGCACGGCGGCGACTCGGTGCGGGCGCGCAGCGTGATCAGTCGAGCGGTGCGGGCCGGCAGCGGCGATGAGGCTTTCAGCGCGGCGCGCCACCGGCTGTTGCTGGGCTGGGTGAAGATGCAGGACGGCCAGCTCGGCGCGGCCGGCGCGGATGCTGCCGCCGCCGAAGCAGGTGAGGATCTGCACCGTCGCGACGCGTTGTGGGCGGCGGCGTTGCGTACCGCGATCGCCCGGCGAAGCGGAGACAGCGGCGCCGTCCAGAAGCACTGGTTTGCCGCGGTCGAGGTGCTCGCCGAGTATTCGATCGACCTGTTCTCGCTGCTGCCGCTCGGTGAGTTGTGGGTGGCCGGCGCCAGAATGCGTCAGGTGGACCGGCTGGAACACACGCTGTCTGAGGCGTGGAGCCTGCTCGCGGCGCTCGGCAATCCGGTGTTGTGGTCGGTGCCGCTGCACTGGGCGGGTGTGCACGCCGGGATCCTGGCCAACTCGCCCGGAGCGGTCGCCCCGCACGGACAGGCCCTGACCGCGGCGGCCGGCCAGAGCGCGTTCGCCCGCGCGCTGGCCAATGCCGGGCGCATCTGGCTGCGGGTGCTGGCCAATCACGTCGACACCGACGAGGTCACGACCGCGGCCCGTGGGCTGTCGCAGTTCGGACTGACCTGGGACGGGACCCGGCTGGCCAGCCAGGCCGCACTCCAGACCCCCGATGTCCGGGTGTCCCAGGCGATGCTGCAACTGGCCCGCGACCTCAAGCAGACCAGTGCTGTCGAGGAGGCCGAAGTCGTCTCGGCCCCTACGACCGGCGCCGCACCCCGGTCACCGGCTCCGTCGTCGACCAAGCTTTCCGACCGCGAACGTGAGGTGGCCGAACTGCTGCTGCTCGGCATGCCCTACCGCGATATCGGCAGTCAGTTGTTCATCTCGGCGAAGACTGTCGAGCACCATGTGGCCCGCATCCGGCGGCGCCTGGGCGCCGAGTCGCGGACGGAAATGCTGTCGATGCTGAGGGCGATGCTGGCACCGCAGGGCTGAGATCCATACCACAGTGACCTCAAAGTTAGGTAAGCCTCGGTAGCGGCAAGAAAGACCTAAATGTCACTATGAGCTGAAGGAAGCTAAGTTACTGACGGGTAACTATGCCCAAGTTACCCACGGGTAACATCCGAATGGAGGCGTTTCTGTGGAGAGTCTCGAACACACACTGGTTGTGTCGCGACTGATTCTCGGTGTGCTCGCAACGCTCGTCGTGCTGGCATTCGCCGGCAAGCGCGTGCTGTGGCTGACCAAGCTGATCAGCTCGGGACAGAAGGTCGGCGACGAGCGTGGCCGTAAGGACCATCTCGTCCAGCGCTTCCTGAACCAGAACAAGGAAGTCTTCGCGCAGTCGAAGCTCCTGAAATGGTCGATTCCCGGCATCGCGCACTTCTTCACCATGTGGGGCTTCTTCGTCCTCGCCACGGTGTACCTCGAGGCCTACGGCGTGCTGTTCAACCCCGAGTTCCACATTCCGTTCGTCGGCCGCTGGGCCGTGCTGGGCTTCCTGCAGGACTTCTTCGCCGTCGCCGTGCTGGCCGGCATCATCGTCTTCGCGATCATCCGTATCCGTAAGAACCCCGAGCAGCTGGGCCGCGAGTCCCGCTTCTACGGCTCGCACAACGGCGGCGCCTGGACGATTCTGATCATGATCTTCCTGGTCATCGCGACCTACGCGGTGTTCCGCGGCGCGGCCGTCAACGTGCTCGGCGAGAACTTCCCGTACCAGTCCGGCGCCTTCTTCTCCGACGGCATGGCCGCGCTGCTGGCTCCGCTGGGTCACACCGCCAACGTGTGGCTGGAGAGCCTGGCGCTGCTGGCCCACCTGGGCGTGATGCTGGCCTTCCTGCTGATCGTGCTGCACTCCAAGCACCTGCACATCGGCCTGGCCCCGATCAACGTCACCTTCAAGCGTCTGCCCGACGGCCTCGGCCCGCTGCTGCCGATGGAATACAAGGGAGACAAGATCGACTTCGAGGATCCCGCTGAGGACGCGGTGTTCGGCAAGGGCCGCATCGAGGACTTCACCTGGAAGGCCAACCTCGACATGGCGACCTGCACCGAGTGTGGTCGCTGCCAGTCGCAGTGCCCGGCCTGGAACACCGGTAAGCCGCTGTCTCCCAAGCTCGTGATGATGAACCTGCGCGACCACCTGTTCGCCAAGGCTCCGTACATCATCGAGGGCAAGCCGATGCCTGAAGAGGGTTCGGTCGACTTCGCCAAGCTGGGCGACAGCCTGCACGGACACGGGGTTCCCGAGGACGGCTTCGCACGCATCGAAGGCTCCGGCCCCGAGCAGGCGCTGCGCCCGCTGGTCGGCACCGCTGAGCAGGGCGGCGTGATCGATCCCGACGTGCTGTGGTCCTGCACCAACTGCGGCGCCTGCGTCGAGCAGTGCCCGGTGGACATCGAGCACATCGACCACATCGTCGACATGCGCCGCTACCAGGTCATGGTCGAGTCGGAGTTCCCCGGTGAGCTCGGTGTGCTGTTCAAGAACCTGGAGACCAAGGGCAACCCCTGGGGCCAGAACGCCAAGGACCGCACCAACTGGATCGACGAGGTCGACTTCGACGTCCCGGTCTATGGCGAGGATGTCGAGAGCTTCGACGGCTTCGAGTACCTGTTCTGGGTCGGCTGCGCCGGCGCCTACGAGGACCGGGCCAAGAAAACGACCAAGGCTGTCGCCGAACTGCTGGCCGCCTCGGGCGTGAAGTTCCTGGTGCTGGGCACCGGTGAGACCTGTACCGGTGACTCGGCTCGCCGCTCCGGCAACGAGTTCCTGTTCCAGCAGCTGGCCGCGCAGAACGTCGAGACCATCAACGAGCTGTTCGAGGGTGTCGAGACGGTCGACCGCAAGATCATCGTGACCTGCCCGCACTGCTTCAACACGATCGGCCGCGAATACCCGCAGCTGGGTGCCAACTACACCGTCGTGCACCACACGCAGCTGCTGAACCGCCTGGTCCGGGACAAGAAGCTGGTGCCGGTCAAGTCCACCGGCGGTCCCGAGGTCACCTACCACGACCCGTGCTTCCTGGGCCGTCACAACAAGGTCTACGAGGCTCCGCGTGAGCTGGTCGAGGCCTCCGGCGTGACGCTCAAGGAAATGCCCCGCCACGCCGACCGCGGCCTGTGCTGTGGTGCCGGTGGCGCACGCATGTGGATGGAAGAGCACATCGGCAAGCGCGTGAATGTGGAGCGCACCGAAGAGGCGATGGACACTGCCTCGACCATCGCGACCGGCTGCCCGTTCTGCCGCGTGATGATCACCGACGGTGTCGACGACGTGGCCGCTGCCCGCAACGTCGTGAAGGCCGAAGTGCTCGACGTGGCTCAGTTGCTGCTGAACTCGCTGGACAAGAGCGGCGTCACGCTGCCCGAGAAGGGCACGGCGGCAAAGGAATCCGAGAAGCGGGCCGAGGCACGCGCCGAAGCCGAGGCCAAGGCCGCCGCCGCGGCACCGGCTCCGGCACCCGTCGTCGAGGAAGCCCCGGCGGCTGAGGCAGCGCCTGCTGCCGAAGCTCCCGCAGCCCCGGCCGCACCTGCGGCCCCGGTCAAGGGTCTGGGCATGGCCGGTGGCGCCAAACGTCCGGGTGCCAAGAAGACCGCGGCTCCTGCTGCGTCGGCTGCTCCGGCTGCCGAGGCCGCCGCTCCGGCTGCGCCCGTCAAGGGCCTGGGCATCGCCGGTGGCGCCAAACGTCCGGGTGCCAAGAAGACCGCGGCTCCTGCTGCCTCTGCTGCTCCGGCTGCCGAGGCGCCTGCCGCACCGGCCGCTCCCGCGGCGCCGGTGAAGGGTCTGGGCATGGCGGCCGGCGCGAAGCGTCCGGGTGCCAAGAAGGCTGCGGCCCCTGCTGCGTCGGCTGCACCTGCAGCTCCCGCCGCTGAGGCGCCGGCTGCCGCTCCCGCGGCCGCTGAGCCGGCCAAGCCGGAACCGCCGGTCGTGGGTCTGGGCATCGCCGCAGGCGCGCGTCGTCCGGGTGCCAAGAAAGCCGCTCCGGCAGCTCCGGCATCCCCGGCCCCGGCTGCACCCGCCGCCGAAAAGGCACCGGAACCGGCAGCTGAGAAGCCCGCCGAGGCGGCGCCTGCCGAGCCCGCCAAGCCGGAACCACCGGTCGTGGGCCTTGGCATCAAGCCGGGCGCCAAGCGTCCCGGTAAGCGCTGAGCACGTCCCTAACGCACCGAACGGCCATCTCCACTCGGAGGTGGCCGTTCGGCGTTCTGCCCCCTGATGTCCTGTCCCAGCCCCTGTGACGAGTGTGCAGCTTATGGCGCCATCCGACACCTGCCGGAGCGATAACCTGCACACTCGTCACAGTGCGCCACACCGGACTATCCAGCGGAGGCCTGCGCCGATCAGCCGCCGCTACCGCCATAGGGCGGCGCCTTGACCGCCGGCGCCGCAACAGCCGGCGCGATCGTGCCGGTATAGGTGACGGTCGTGGTCTCACCGAGAGTCATCGATCCGCCGGAGACGACGGTGGCTGGGCCCTCCGGCGTTCCACCCATGGTGGCGGCGATGACGCCCATTGCGACGACGGCGCTGCCGCCGAGGACCGCAGCGAGGGTGTTGACTCGGAGGATGCTGGTAATTCGTGCCATCTGGATTGCCAATCTGGTTGAACTTGTTGCCGACGAAAACACCCTTTGACCTGGGTAGATAATCGGCCGTTTGCGTTCCAGCCATAGTTGCGCAGGTTCTGGGACCGTGCGCGGCCACCCAAGCGAACACACAGGGGGCTTGCATATGACTGCCAGGAACGGGCACGGATGGCGCGTCTCGGCAACTCAGCGCATTGTGGCGGTGGCCACCTACCACATGGGCAAATTCCAAATTCAGTGGACGGTGATGAGACCATGGTCAGCGTGACTACCCATCAGTTGCCGTGGCAGACCGGTCAGCACCCGAAGCCGCGTACGTTCGCCCAGTCCACGAAGCTGCAGGACGTCCTGTACGAGATCCGTGGACCGGTACACGAGCACGCCTCACGGCTGGAAGCTGAAGGGCACCGCATCCTCAAGCTGAACATCGGCAACCCCGCGCCGTTCGGCTTCGAGGCGCCCGACGTGATCATGCGCGACATGATCCAGGCGCTGCCGAACGCGCAGGGCTATTCCGACTCGAAGGGCATCGCCAGCGCACGCCGGGCGGTGTTCACCCGATACGAGCTGGTCGAGGGCTTTCCCAAGTTCGACATCGAAGACGTCTATCTGGGTAACGGCGTCTCCGAGCTCATCACGATGACCCTGCAGGCGCTGCTGGACAACGGCGACCAGGTGCTCATCCCCGCACCGGACTACCCGCTGTGGACGGCCTCGACCGCGCTGGCGGGCGGCACCCCGGTGCATTACATGTGCGACGAGACCCAGGGCTGGAATCCTGACGTCGCCGATATCGAATCCAAGATCACCGAGCGCACCAAGGCGCTCGTCGTGATCAACCCGAACAACCCCACAGGCGCGGTGTACAGCCGCGAAACCCTGGAACAGATGGTGGAACTGGCCCGCAAGCACCAGCTCCTGCTGTTGGCCGACGAGATCTACGACAAGATCCTCTACGACGACGCCAAGCACATCTCGCTGGCCACGCTGGCGCCCGACCTGCTGACCCTGACGTTCAACGGGCTGTCCAAGGCCTACCGGGTGGCGGGTTACCGCTCCGGCTGGCTGGTCATCACGGGCCCCAAGGAGCACGCGACCAGCTTCATCGAGGGCATCAGCCTGCTGTCCAACATGCGGCTGTGCCCGAATGTGCCTGCCCAGCATGCGATCCAGGTCGCCCTGGGCGGTCATCAGAGCATCGACGACCTGGTGTTGCCGGGCGGCCGGCTGCTCGAGCAGCGTGACACCGCGTGGACCAAGCTCAACGAGATCCCGGGAGTCTCCTGCGTGAAACCGTCGGGCGCGCTGTACGCGTTCCCGCGCCTGGACCCCGAGGTACACGACATCCACGACGACGAGCAGCTGGTGCTCGACCTGTTGCTGCAGGAGAAGATCCTGTTGACCCAGGGCACGGGATTCAACTGGCCCACACCGGATCACCTGCGCATCGTCACGCTGCCGTGGTCACGCGACCTGGCCCAGGCCATCGAGCGCCTCGGCAACTTCCTGGCCGGCTACCGCCAGTAAGGCCTGTCACCACCCGTTGTTGCGCAGCCCGCACATCCACCAGCCGTCGCCGAGATCGACTGGATCGGCGCAGATGAAGCCGTACATGTCGACCCCTTCGGGAGACTCCACGGGGTCGTACAGGTAGCCGCCGGCATCGTCGGGAATGCCGATCCACTGCGGGAAGAAGCGGCTTCCGTCCCGGATCGATGATCTTCCCTCCGCTACGAGAAACCTCAGCGTCCAAGGCAATTGGTTCCCGTAGTACTCCTTGCCAGGGTTGGTTTGCAGAGCCCGCTCGAACAACGGCCGGTGCAACGCGAACCACGCTCGTGGTGCCACCATCCAACCGGAGTTCACCGCGACGGTGACGACGACCAGTACCGGCGCCACCGTCGCGAGAACCACCCAACGACGGGCTCTCACCGCCGCGACGACAACCGCGGCCAGCCCCAGCACATACAGCGCCCCCATGAGCGGGATCATCAGGATGTCCAAGATCTGTCTCTTATACACATC
>NZ_LZSO01000014.1 GCF_001665785.1 Mycolicibacterium peregrinum | reverse complement strand
AGTCACCAAACGCGCACGCTCACGTGAGGCAACGAACCCCCCTTCGCGCGCATCTTGACGTGAGGCAACAGGATGACACGCGCCGGTGTGATGTATCAGGACATCGGTGACAGTTCTGCATCAGGACATGGGTGAGAAACATGCCAGCAGTAGAGGCGGCCCTGGCGACCTTCCTGACACTCACGCCGGCCGACCGGATCGCCGACTCTCGTCACGTATATGCCTACTACCGGGATATCCACTACACGGTCGGCGGCGAGGATTGGCTGGACGAGGAAATGGGTGTGCCGCAAACTTCCGCCGACATCTGGGCAAGCGTCACACCCGGACCGGTCATGGTCACAGAATGGTACGAGCGCTGGTATGTCGTGATGGAAGCCGAATGCCCATGGGAGGAGGAACACGGGCTCATGATCGTTTGGCAGGACGGGGCAAAGCTGTCGAAAGTCGGTCCGTACAACGGACTCGTGACCAATGGGCGCGGGTACGACGGCCGCGAAGACGCCGTCTACTCGGCGATAGGCGACGAATACACGACGCGCCTCTAGGGCACGTCGCGCAACACCCCGGCGAACTGCTCCAGATCCTCGGCGGTCGTGTCGACATGCGGTGACACCCGCAGCACCGGCTTGCTCATCTCGAACGGCGCCCGCGCGAGTTCACATGCGGTGGTGACGATCCCGCGCTCGGCGATCAACCACGCCCGCACCGCACCCGGATCGGCACCATTGGTGGGTTCGAGAGTGGTGATCGCGGTCGGTTCATCGACACCTTCCACGACGCGCCAGCCGGGCACCCCGGCGAGGATCTGC
Source organism: Mycolicibacterium peregrinum (assembly GCF_001665785.1). Classification (GTDB taxonomy): domain Bacteria; phylum Actinomycetota; class Actinomycetes; order Mycobacteriales; family Mycobacteriaceae; genus Mycobacterium; species Mycobacterium peregrinum_A. The sequence goes on along the minus strand of NZ_LZSO01000014.1, from coordinate 186,924 downwards.
CGCGCGGCACTGCCCACCTCGGCAAGCCTGCCGCGGACGACATCCGGTCCAGCGGCGAGGTGTTCACCGAGCGCAACCGAGTATCCGATACGGTTCGCGGCACTGTGCTCACCGTGCTCGAAGCTCTGCAGCACCGTCACAGGCACATCCCACGACGCGGGCGGGAAATGCCGCTGCAGCCGGGCTGCCAGTTCCGGCGCCACGGCCAGGAAGCCCACGCCGCGCGGACCGGCGAGCCATTTGCGTGACGACGAGTAGATCGCGTCGGGACTGACGTTGCAGTCCAGGTGCCCGAATGCCTGCGCGGCGTCCACCACGATCGGGACCCCGGCCGCGCGGCACACCGCGACCATCTCGGCCAGTGGCTGGGCGACGCCACGGTGGCTGGCCAGCGCAGTGAAGTGCACCAAAGCCGGCGGATCCGAAGTGAATTGGCGGGCATCCTCGTCGACCACGACCCGGCCGTCCCCGTCGACAGGCAACGCACGCACCTGAAAACCGTTGGCGGCCATGACAGCCAGGTTCGGCCCGAACTCGCCCGGCAGGCAGGCGAGCGTGCGCTCCCCGGTCCAGCTGCCGAGCAAGAGATCGAGAGAGTGGTTGGAACCCGTCGTGTACACCACGTCCGCGGCGTCGAGTCCGGTCAGTGCCGCGACCGCGGCCCGACCCGCCGCGAGAACAGGCGCTGCCGCCTCGGCCGCCACGTACCCGCCCACTTCGGCCTCGTGACGCGCATGCGCGGCGACCGCGTCGATGACAGGGAGGCTCTGGCGCGAGCAGGCGCCACTGTCGAAGTGCAGGCCGGCGACCTTGGGCCGGGCGTCAACCCACTGCTGCGCGAGACTCATTTCACCGCCAGAGACAGGCCGAAATCACCGGCTTCATCGGTCCACCAATGTGTCTGCTGCAAACCGGCTTTCGCGAGCTCCTCGGCCACTCCATCGGCCCGGAACTTGCAGGACACCTCGGTCAGCATCTCCTCGCCGGCACCGAATGCGATGTCGAGATCCAGCGCCGCCACACGAACTTGCTGCGGCTCATCCGCGCGCAGCCACATCTCGATCCGCTCCTCGTCGGCATTCCACTTCGCCACATGTTCGAAGGCGTCGAGGTCGAAATCGGCGTCGAGCTCGCGGTTCACCACCGACAGCACATTGCGGTTGAACGCCGCGGTCACACCGGCACTGTCGTCGTAGGCGCTGACCAGTCGGTCGGTGTCCTTGACCAGGTCGGTGCCCAACAACACGCTGTCACCGGGCTGCAGGGTCTCGGCCAGCGACGCCAGGAAATCCGCCCGCGGGCCTGGGGTGAGGTTGCCGATCGTCGAGCCGAGGAACGCGACCAGACGCCGTCCGACGGCCGGGATCTTGCCCAGATGTTCCTCGAAATCACCACATACCGCGTCGATTTCAATGCCCGGATACTCCTGGCCGATGGCATCTCCGGCAGAACGGAGCACACTGGCGTCGACGTCGAACGGGATGAACCGGCGCAACTGGCCACCGTCGCGCATGGCGTCGAGCAGCATCCTGGTCTTCTCCGAGGTGCCGCTGCCCAACTCGACGAGAGTGTCGGCCCCGGCGGCCGCAACGATCTCCGGCGAGCGGTGCGTGAGGATCTGCGCCTCGGTGCGGGTCGGGTAGTACTCGGGCAGCCGGGTGATCTGGTCGAACAGATCGCTTCCCACCGAATCGTAGAACCACTTGGGTGGCAGCATCTTCGGGGACTGGGACAGCCCCTCGCGCACATCGCGACGGAGCGCGGTGGCAGCGGAATCTGCCGCCAGATAGTTGGACAGGGTGAGCGTCATACCGAACCTTTCAGTGGGGTGAACTCGACGTCAGAGCCGGCCACGGTGACGAGGTGCCGGTCCGGGATGTCCGACCACTCGGGATCGTCGTCGTAGGGTTCACTGGCGAGCACGACGCCATCCGGCAGTGCCAGCATCGACAAGGTGTCACCCCAGGTGGTGGCGATCATACGAGAACCGTTGGCAGCCAGAATGTTCAGCCGGGCATTCGGATCCAGCGTGCCGACTTCGACAATGGTCTGCCCTAGCGTGTCCAGCCCACGCTCGAAGATCACCGATGCCAGCACCGCGCTGTCCACGGTGGATTCGGCTTTCCCGGTCAACGGCAGGACCGCGCGGTCCACCACCCCGTTGTGCGACAGCAGCCACTGCCCGTCGGTGAACGGCGCCGAGGCCGAGGGCTCGATCGGCATGCCGATGGTCGCCGAACGCACGGCCGCGACCACGCATCCACTGGTCAACGCCGGCGCGACCGAGGCGAACGACGCGTCGCCCCACAGCGGTTTGTCGCTGCGCCATCGACGAGGCACACCGGAGTCGAAAAACCCTGCGCCCCAACCGTCGGCGTTCATCAACCCGTTCTTCTGACGACGCGGCGCGTAGGACTGCACGAGCAGGCCCTGCGGTGGATCCAGCACCAGCGATGCCACCGACCGCGGTGCGCCGAGCCACCCGATATGCCGGCACATCAGCTGTCCCAGGCCAGACGCACACCGGAGAAGATCTGCCGACGGATCGGATGGTCCCAGTTGCGGAAGCTCGGGCGCAGGATGTCGGCGGACACCGCCCACGAGCCGCCGCGCAGGACCCGGTAATCACCGTCGAAGAAGGGTTCGGTGTAGCGGTCATAGACCATCGGGGTGAAGCCGGGCCATGGCCGCAGCGGGGAAGTGGTCCACTCCCAGACATCGCCCAACATCTGCTCGACGCCATAGGCCGATGCTCCGGCGGGGTAAGCCCCCACGGGCGCGGGGCGGCGCGCCTCACCGCCGAGGTTGGCCAGCGCCTCGGTGGGTTCGGAAGTACCCCAGGGGAATCGGCGCCGGGCCCCAGCCTCCGGATCCCAGGCGCAGGCCTTTTCCCACTCGATCTCGGTGGGCAGCCGGGCCCCGGCCCACGCGGCATAGGCCTCGGCTTCAAAGAACGTGACGTGCTGGACCGGTTCGTCGGCCGGGATGGTCTCGATGTGGCCGAACCTGGCGCGCGTACCGTCGGGCCCCCAGAACGCGGGCGCCACCAAACCCGCTTCCTGACGATGCGCCCAGCCGCGTTCCGACCACCAACAGGACTGCTGATAGCCGCCGTCGTCGATGAACTCACGCCATTCGGCATTGGTGACCGGCACCCGGCCGATGCGAAAGCCGGGTACGTCCACGGTGTGCGCCGGACGTTCGTTGTCCAACGAGTGCGGTTCGGTCAGTTCGTCGACACCGAGCACGAACGGCCCACCCGGAATCAGCACCGAGGTGCCGGCTACGCCGGGCCGGCCGGTGGGCAACGCGCTGCCGGTGTCGAGTAGCGGAAGCCCGGACCGCAGATTCAGTGCCTGCAGCATGGTCTCGTCGTGCTGGTTCTCGTGACTGATCACGAGTCCGAAAGTGAAGGCGGAGTCGTCGGCATCAAGAGAGTCGAGCGCATCGAGCGCCTTGGATCGCACCGTCGCGCAATAGGTTCGCGCATCCCCCGGCGGTAGCAGCGGAAGGTCGACGCGACTGGCCCGCGAGTGCACGAAGGCGTCGTACAACCGGTCGACCTCGGGATCCAGAATGCCCGGACGGTCCGGGTTGCCGGCCCGCAGCAGCCACAACTCCTCCTGCTGACCGATGTGGGCGAGATCCCAGACCAGGGGGCTCATCAACGGGCTGTACTGGCGGTGCAGTTCAGCATCGTCGAAGTCGACCAGGCGCAGGGTACGTTCCCGCGCCCGGGTGAGCTGCTGCGCCAGCGCCTCGCGTGTCGTCAAAGCTCGCCCTTCACCAGTTGGCTCATCGCAGCAGCGATTCCATGGCCCACGACCTGGTCGGCGAAATCGTCGGCCGGGCAGCGTCCCTCCTGGACCGAACGCGTCAACCGCCCCATCGATTCCGCGAGTTCCGCAGGCGCCCGGTCGGCCGCGGCCGAAACGCAGGTGAGCGCCGCCGCGTGCAGGTGACGGTCGGTGAGGCCGGCTTGGGCGGCCCGGTCCCATGCGGTGGCGACCGGGGCTGTCGCCACCGTGGCGATCGCGGCGGCCTCCGGATCGTCGAGAAGTGTGGTCAGCATGAACACCACCGCGGGCCACAGGGCATCCGAGACGCTGTCGAGATAGCGGATCTCCAACCAGCGCCGCGGCCGCACCGGCGGAAACAGTGTCGTCAGGTGATATTCGAGATCGGTTTCGGTGGGGCGGCGACCGCCGAGCACTGCGCGCCCGTCGGCCCAGTCGGCGAACGGGACCCAGTTGGTCACGGGAACGGCATCCGGGGTGTTCACCAGCATCACCGGCGCCCGCAGCGCATACCGCGCCCAGTCACTGGCCGGATCGTCGCCATCGCCCCCCAGAATCGGGCCACAGCGTGCAGAATCCAACTGCCCCCACACCCGCTGCCGCGAGGACTTCCACCCGGTGAACTGTCCGCCGAGCATCGGCGAATTCGCGGTGATCGCGATCATCGTCGGGCCGAGGGCATGCGCCAGACGCACCCGCTGCGCCCAGTCGGCACGCGGACCGGCATCGAGGTTGACCTGAACCGAAGCGGTCGACGTCATCATCGCCGCACCGGCTTCTGCCGACCCACTGGCTGCGAAGAACGTCTCCATCGCCTGATACCGCGGACCGGGATTCACCCGTTGCGTGGGCCGCACCGGGTCGGCGCCCAACAACACCAGACCCAGACCACGGCGCTCGAACTCCGCCCGCAGCACGGCCCGATCGGCGAGCAGAGCGGCGGTCGCGGCCGACGGCCCGTCGGCCGGAGGGCCGGACAGCTCCACGGCGCCCCCAGGTTCGACGGTGATCCGGCTACCGCCGGGCAGTGCGGGCACCGCGGCGATCACGTCGGAGAGCTCGTCCCAGCCAGGGCGCCGCAGCGGATCGTCGAGGTCGAAACAGTGGGCCTCGATCTCGAGACCTACCTGCCCGACCGGCCCGTCAGCCAGGCAGCGGGCTTCGATGAACGCCGCGGCATGTTCGGCGCTGGTGAACTCGACGGGAGCTAGACGGGCCGCATCGGTCGTGACGGGTACTGCCAACGCAACCACCCCTCCCGGTCCTCACCGGATCAAACGGCTCGGTTCTGTTCCATCATCCAGATAGGACCGACATCTTCTACTGCCCCAGCGTGTTCTGCATGGCTCCGGCCAGCACGTTGACCGCGGGACCTGCGTTACCGGACTGGCACACCTTGGCTTGTAGCAGCACGTTTTCCCGTTTGCGGGTGGTGTTGAAACAGCGACGGTCGGTTCCGGCCTCCTGTTTCACCCAGTCCGCGTCGGTGGCACTCGCCGGGCCACCGGTGAACGTCCACACCTGGGTGACGAAGTTGTCCAGGTGCATCGCGGTGGTCTGGCCCGAGCATCCGTTGGTGCGGTCCACCACGCGGTGGAAGGCTCGGTCGGCCGCCTCCGGCGTCGCGAACACCCCGATGGCTTGTTTGACGAAATGGCTGTCGTCCCCGGCCGCCGTCTGGGTGGTGGCGCCGTTGAACGAAGCGAGGTCCGGGTCGTTGAACACCTCGGGCAGCCCGACATCGGCCCAGTTGTTGCACACCGGGTTGTCCACCGAGAAGCCCTGGAACGGGTCGGTGAACTCGGATTCCCACGTCATCGGGGCACCGATGATGTTGCCCACCGAGCCTTTGGGCATGACGGCATAGGACACGACACCAGGATCCGAGGGGCGCGCACCAGCAGGTGCAGCCAATGCCAGCGCGAGACCGGCCAGCCCGAAACAGACAGTCAGGGCACGCATGGCCTCGATCATGCCAGTTAGTGCACCGTCCGCGTGCAATAGGTTCGCGCCGGCGACGGATAAGGCCAGGCGTAGTGCCCGGTTTCGGCAGGGCAGGCCGAACCGTCCCGCACGTCGAGGCGTTGCGTCACCTGAACCATCACGCCCGGGCCCCGCTCGGTGCGCGAAGTGCAGTCGGTCAGTTCGACCATGCCCGCGGGCATGCCGAGTTCGTAGCAGTGATTGGCGACCAGATTGGGGACCAGGCACAGCCGCGCGGTCGAGGGATCGGCGAGCTCGGCGGGCAGGTGCTGGTACTCGGCGCTCGGGCACGCCCCGGTGCCGTCGGCGATGGCCCCCACGGTGTAGCTGGGGTCGACGTCGCAGGACACCTTGCCGGCTCTCGTGACGCGCGGCGCCGCGGGTGTGGCGGCCGGGACGCGCACGCAATCGCCGACCGCGAAGACCATGGCCCCGCCGCGCTCGGGTTCGGCGGCCGTGCTGCAGCCGGCGGCCAGCACCGGCACTGCGAGCAGTGCGGCAACCAGCAGCCGATTGCGGGTCATGGTTAGCGAGAATCTCACGATTCGCCGAGGCCCACCCAATCCTTGGACGAAATGCAAGGAGCCCCGGCCACCAAGGGGCAGTGGCCGGGGCGTCCGTTGGGCTGCAGAGTGGTCTAGTTGGAGGCCGCCGCCTGGCAATCCGCGCAGATTCCCCAGAACACGACCTCGGCCTCGTCGACGGCGAAGCCCGCCAGGTCAGAGGGCTCCAGGCAGGGGGTCTCGCCCACTGCGCAATCGACGTCGGCGACCACGCCGCACACCCGGCAGACCAGGTGATGGTGGTTGTCGCCGGCGCGGGTCTCGTAGCGCGCCGAGGATCCGGCCGGTTCGATCCGACGGACCAGACCTGCGTTGACGCAGGCGCGAAGGACGTCGTAGACCGCTTGGGTCGACACCGAACCGAGGTTCTCGCGGGCCCGGCCGGCCACATCGTCTGCAGTCGAATGCGGGTGGTCGGCCAGCGCCTGGAGAACCGCGACCCGCGGCGCGGTCACGCGCAGCCCGGCAGCCCGCAACAGGGCCTTGGGGTCGTGTTCATGCACCGTGGTCACGGCTCCAGTATGCGCGCTCTTTGGAGTCAGTCCAAAAGAGTGGGCTGTGATTATGGTCGCGCAGGCGGTGCCGGTGTCGCCGGGGTCTCAGGACGCTCAGGGCCGCTGCCCGGACCGCCGGGGCCGAACGAGCCGGGGCCACCGGGACCCCCAGGCGGCATCATGCCGTGCCGTGGCCCCATCTGGCCCGGGCCGCCACCGGGTCCGCCGTGGTGGAACATCATCATGCCGCCACGGTCATGGCCGCCACGATGGTGATGGCCGCCGCCATCGGAATGCGCGCCGAGGAAGAAGCCGGTGCCGAAGACCACGGCGACGATGAACACGCTGCCGGCAGCGATACCGACCCACGCGAGCGCCTGCATGAGCCGGCTCGGCTTGTTCTCGGCGGGCGGGGGTACCACTACTGCCGGCTGAGCCGCCGGTGCGACCACCGGCTCGGTCGCAGGTTCAGGATCGGTGGGTGGTGTTTCAGTCATGACACGAGCATGCGAGCGCTGCTGAGGTGCTGATCAAGAATTGGCTGTGAATCAGCTTTGAAAGCGCCGGGAACTACTGCTCCCACGGCTTGAACGGGTTCACCGCGTACTGGATGACCCGGTAGGGCGTACCACCGCGGGCCATGGTGTTCCACTGGCTGATGAAAACCCGGACCTGATCCAGCGTGGAACCGGGCGAGATATAGCCGCCGTAGGGCTGGGCCAACTCGTTGACCTCGGGCGGGGGCAACGAGTCGACCGGGTCCGGCCAGGCACTGGCGAAAACCACCGTCGTCACCGGCGCGGTACCCAAACCGGTGGGGTCGTAGGCGACCCGCATCTCCATGTTCCCGTTGGTGGCGTTGAAGTAGGACAGCACGGGCTTGCCGTCGATCTGTCGGATGCTCATCTCCCCCACCCGGTCGGGGAACAGCGCTGTCGGGGGCTTGCCCCAGCCACCGGTGCTCGCCCAGCCCTGCCAGGTGGCGCGGTCGGTGAAGGTCTTCGGACTGGCGCGGTACAGGAACGGCGGGCTGCTGCGGTCGAAATTGTTGGCCAAGACGTACACCCAGCCACTGGGCGAATCCGGCGCCGGGACCGGGTCGTAATAGCCGGTGATCTGCGACTGGGCGCCGCCCTGGTACTTGGCATCGCGCACCGAACCTGCCACTGTCGGCCAATTCGGCTGGGCCGCATCGGCCTTCACCAATCGGGAACTCTGCGGCACGAGGTTCTTGGTGGTGGTCACCATCATGTAGTTCTCGCGGTTGATGGAGATCACGCCTGCGGGCAACTGCGACGACCCGGGCGGCGCGGCGTCGGCCAGCAACGGCTTGTCCACCCCGGTGACACCGCGGTAGCGCACGCCGCCCGCATCCTCGATCGAATCGGCGTCCACATGTAGCGCCACCGGCGAGTGCCAGCCGCCGAAACCGACGGCCTGTCCCGCAAAGCTGTCACCGCAGACCTGGAGCACCCGGCTGGGGAACTCCATGAACTCACACAGGTCGGTGGCACCGATGCCGTAATCGCGGGTGGGAGTGCCGGTTCCGGCGCTCGGACCGATGCGCAGCACCTGACCGGGGGCCAGCGGGGGCACCACCGGATCACCGAAGAAGGGATTGGCACCGGCTGCCGGCATCGCCGAAATGGCATTCCAGCAGAGAAAAACCGAGAGAACGCCTGCTGGAATGCGGTTTCGGCGCAAGGCGGTTAGAGCTCGGCGGCCAGCAGTTCGGCGATTTGAATCGTGTTCAGCGCCGCACCTTTTCGCAGGTTGTCGCCGGACACGAACAGGGCGAGGCCGCGCCCGTCGGGCACACCCGGATCCTGCCGGATCCGGCCGACCAGGGACTCGTCGGCACCGGCTGCGGCCAGCGGGGTCGGTACGTCGACCAACTTCACGCCCGACGCTGCGCCAAGTATCGACCTGGCCCGCTCAACCGAAAGCGGCTGGGCGAACTCGGCATTGATCGACAGCGAGTGCCCGGTGAACACGGGAACGCGCACGCACGTGCCGCTCACCAACAGGTCAGGGATACCGAGGATCTTGCGACTCTCGTTGCGCAGCTTCTGGTCTTCGTCGGTCTCGCCCGAGTCGTCGTCGACCAGTGAACCCGCCAGCGGGATCACGTTGAACGCAATGGGCGCAACGTATTTCACGGGCGCCGGATACGTCAGCGCCGAGCCGTCATGAACCAGCTGCTCCGCGCCGTCGATGACCGCGCGGGTCTGCGATGCGAGCTCCTCGACACCGGCCAGGCCACTGCCCGAAACCGCCTGGTAGCTCGACACGATCAAGCGGGTCAGACCGGCTTCCTCGTGCAGCGGCTTCAGCACCGGCATGGCGGCCATGGTGGTGCAGTTCGGGTTGGCGATGATGCCTTTGGGACGTAGCCCGGCGTCGCGCTTGAAGTTGACCTCGGACACCACCAGCGGGACCTCGGGGTCCTTACGCCAGGCCGAAGAGTTGTCGACGACGACGGCGCCGGCCGCGGCGAACCGCGGCGCCTGCACGCGCGACATCGTCGCACCGGCGGAGAACAGCGCGATGTCCAGACCCGACGGGTCGGCGGTCTCGCTGTTCTCGACCTCGATCTCCTGGCCGCGGAACGTCAGTTTCTTGCCCTCGGAACGCGCCGAGGCGAAGAACCGGACCGAGCTGGCGGGGAAGTTCCGCTGCTCCAGCAGGGTGCGCATGACCTGGCCGACCTGGCCGGTCGCACCTACTACACCGATATTGACCATCTCAGCGCCCCGTTCCGCCGTAGACCACGGCCTCGTCTTCGCCGCCCAGGTCGAAGGCGTCGTGCAGGGCGGAGACGGCGGTGTCCAGATCCGTGTCCTTCACCAGCACCGAGATGCGGATCTCCGAGGTGGAGATCAGGTCGATGTTGACGCCGACCTCGGCCAGGGCCTCACAGAACTTCGCGGTGACGCCGGGGTGGCTGCGCATGCCCGCGCCGACCAGCGAGACCTTGCCGATGTGGTCGTCGTACAGCACCTGGCTGAACCCGATCTCGTCCTGCAAAGAGGTCAGCTTCTGCACCGCGCCAGGCCCGTTGTCCATCGGGCAGGTGAAGGTGATGTCGGTCTTGCCGTCTTCGACCTTGGAGATGTTCTGCAGCACCATGTCGATGTTCACGTCCGCGTCGGCGACCGCGCGGAACACCCGGGCGGCATAGCCCGGAACGTCCGGGACACCGACGACGGTGACCTTGGCCTCCCCACGGTCGTGGGCTACTCCGGTCAGCAGGGCGTCTTCCATGGGGATGTCCTCGATCGATCCTTTGACGATGGTGCCGGGCTTGTCCGTGTACGACGAGCGCACGTGGATCGGAACGTTGTACCGGCGGGCGTATTCCACGCAGCGCAGCATGAGCACCTTGGCTCCGCACGCGGCCATCTCGAGCATCTCCTCGAAGGAGACGGTGTCGAGGTGGCGGGCATTGGGCACGATGCGCGGGTCGGCGGTGAAGATGCCGTCGACGTCGGTGTAGATCTCGCAGACGTCGGCCTTCAGCGCGGCCGCCAAGGCGACGGCGGTGGTGTCCGAGCCGCCGCGGCCCATGGTGGTGACGTCCTTGCTGTCCTGGCTGACGCCCTGGAATCCGGCGACCAGCACGATGACGCCCTCGTCCAGCGCGTCGCGCAGGCGGCCGGGGGTGACGTCGATGATCTTGGCGTTGCCGTGGATGCCGGTGGTGACGATGCCGGCCTGTGACCCGGTAAACGAGCGGGCCTGCGCACCGAGCGACTCGATGGCCATCGCGACCAGGGCGTTGGAGATGCGCTCACCGGCGGTCAGCAGCATGTCCATCTCGCGCGCCGGCGGGGCCGGGGAGACCTGACGGGCCAGGTCAAGGAGGTCGTCGGTGGTGTCGCCCATCGCCGAGACCACGACGACGACGTCGTTGCCGGCCTTCTTCGTCTCGACGATGCGCTCGGCCACGCGACGGATCCGATCGGCATCCGATACCGAGGATCCGCCGTACTTCTGTACGACGAGCGCCACTGTCTAACCCTTCAGAACGCTGGATTGAGTCCCACACAGGATAAGGGAGACGCGCACGCGGTTTTCCCCGCCGGTAGCTTGGCTGACGTGCCTGCCACGCCGAACGGCCGCCTGGCCAGCACCAGCGTGCCGATCCACCCCGATCTCGCAGCCCGCTGGAGCCCCCGGGCCTTCGACCCCGACGCCGTCATCGCCGCTGACCAGCTCATCGCACTGCTGGAGGCCGCGCGCTGGGCCGCCAGCTGGGGCCACCGTCAACCGGTGCGGTTCGTGGTCGGGATCAGAGCTGACGAGACATTCACCACACTGGCCGGCCTACTCAAACGCGGCAACAGCTATGCCCAGGCCGCCTCGGCGCTGATCCTGGTGTGCGCCGACGAAGGAGAAGACGAGCGGACCGCCTTGTACGCAGCGGTCGACGCCGGAGCGGCCATCGCACAGCTCACCGTCGAGGCGGTGTCCCGCGGACTGATCACTCATCCGATGGCCGGCTTCGACGTGGACGGCGCGCAGGCGGCGTTCGGCATCCCGGACGGGGTGCGGCCGATCGCGGTGGTGGCTGTCGGCACGCTCGGGGACTACTCGGTGGCCGACCCTGCGATCGTCGAACGCGACAGCCGGGCCCGGGAACGGCTGCCTTTGAACCAGATCGCATTTGGTGGTCGCTGGGGAATTCCGCTCGGCTGAAGGGCTCACCGGCTAGTTTTGGTGGAGCACCGGGAGAGGAACACATGGCACGACAGGCCATCCGCAAAGCCGTCATCCCCGCCGCGGGAATCGGTTCGCGTCTCCTGCCGCTGACCAAGGCCATTCCCAAGGAGATGCTCCCTGTCGGCGACAAGCCGGTCATCGAGCACACGGTGCGCGAGCTGGTCAACTCCGGGATCACCGACATCACGATCGTCGTCTCCGGTGGAAAGAACTTGATAGAGGAGCATTTTCGGCCCAATACGACGCTGGTGGATCAGCTGCGTGCGGACGGCAAGGACGCCTACGCCGACGCCGTCGCGGAGGTCGGCGAGCTGTCCGCGCAAGGCCACATCACCTATCTCCATCAGCACGGTCCGTATGGCAACGGCACGCCGGTGCTCAATGCCTCACGCTCGTTCGGTGACGAGCCGGTCCTGGTGTTGTGGCCCGACGACGTATTCGTCGCCGAGGTGCCGCGCGCCCAACAACTGATCCGGGCCTACGAACAGACCTCATCCCCGGTGCTGGCGTTGATGCCGATGGCTCCGGAGAATTCACGTCGGTACGGCGTGCCGATCATCGACGAGGAGCTCGACGGCGGGCTTCTGAGGATCAGTGGAATCGTCGAGAAGCCGCAGCCACATGAGGCCCGCTCCGACTACGCCGCGATCGGCGGCTACGTCGTCACACCCGGCATCATCGATCAGTTGCGTGAGCAGACCAACCGCTGGTACCAGCAGACCCAGTCCGGCGAGATCTACCTGACCGACGCGATCAACGCCCACGCCAAGGACCACGCGGTCTACGGCCAGGTGATCCAGGGGCACTGGTATGACACCGGCAATCCGCCCGACTATCTGGTCGCCCAGTTCGCGTTCGCGCTGGCCCATCCCGAATACGGCCCCGTACTGCGGCAATTGGCCGATGAGTTGGAGGGCCCTCTGCTGCACAAGCTTTCGCAGGACATCGGAGAGGGCCGGTCCACATGAACCTGTCACTGACCAACGGCCTGATTCCGATAACGCTGCAATTGCTTGCCTTGATCGCGATCGTGGTGGCGATCGGTCGTCGCCGGTCTCGGGAGTGGACGAGGCGATGGCTTCTCGCGGCCGTGTTGGTCGGCGTGGGCCTGGCTGCCGCCGCACGGCTGTTCGTGCGGCACCAGGGCTGGTCCGCCGATGCCATCTCGTTCGGCACCATTTTCTGGACGGCGATGTTCGGATTCGCGGCGACGGTTCTCGTCGCCGGTTGGCGCGGCAGTGCGTGGTGGCGCCGGTTCGTATCGGTGCTGTCGGTGGTGTTGACGGTGGTGTGTGGTCTTGCCGCGCTCAACACCGCGACCGGCTATTTCCCCACGGTCCGTGCGGCCTGGCTCCGGGTGACGCACACAGAGCCCGAGCAGTGGATCGACGAATCCCAGCTCGCCGCGCTTCGAGAGTCCGGTGAGATACCTACGCGCGGCACGGTGGTACGCGTGGACATCCCGTCCGACGCATCGGGTTTCCCGCACCGGACCGAGGTGGTCTACCTTCCGCCGGCGTGGTTCGCCACCAACCCGCCGCCGCAACTACCCGCGGTCATCATGATGGGCGGCGAGTTCAATCATCCGAACGACTGGTTGCAATCGACCGGCGCCTTGCAGGCCCTCGACGACTTTGCCGCGCTGCACCACGGCAATGCGCCGGTCTTCGTATTCCCCGACATCGCGGGCAAGTTCAGCAACGACACCGAATGCGTCGACGGCACCCGTGGCAACGCCGCATCCCATCTGACCAAAGATCTCGTGCCCTATCTGATTTCACGTTTCGGCGTCAGCCCGAAGGCGCAGAACTGGGGACTGGCCGGGTGGTCCTCGGGTGCGACGTGCGCCCTGAACACCGCGGTGCGCAATCCCGAGATGTTCAGCGCCTTCGTCTGGCTGGACGGCACACTCGGCCCCAATGCGGGCACCAAGGACCAGACCATCGCACGGCTCTTCGGTGGCGACCGAGCAGCCTGGGAGGCATTCGACCCCAAGACCGTGGTCACCCGGCACGGCCCGTACGACACCATGGCGGCATGGCTCGGCGTCGGCGAGAACACGCCGACCGTCCATCGTGACGGCACCACCACGCCCCCATCCGAAGAGGCGATAGCCGGTTGGGACACGTTTTCCGAAGAGCACGCCTCCAACGCCAACAAACTGTGCGCCCTGCTGAGCGGTTACAACGTCGAATGCTCGGTGGTGGGCTACAAGGGTGGCCACGATTTCCAGGCGGCCAGTGCGGCATTCGACGCGGCACTGCCCTGGTTGGCCTGGCGGCTCGGCACCCCGAATGTGCGGGAAAGGCCCCTGCCCGGAACCGGTGAGAAGTAGCCGGCCACTACTTCCACAGCGCTTCGAGCGATGTCACCGACTGACCGAGGGCCCGCGCACTCAACGCCCGCAGTGCACGCCGTTCGACGACCTCGAAACTCGCACCCACGTGTTCGTGCAGCGCGGTGCGACCGGCGTCGAGCTCGTCGTCGAGCAACAGGTCGACGATCTGCAGGTGCTCGGTGATGGTCGCGGTCACCCGCTCCTCGGTGACGAAGTCGTACATGCGGATCAGCCGGATCCGCCGGTTGACGTTGTCGAGTGCCGCCACCATCGCCGCGTTGCCCGACGCAGTGCACAACGCGATGTGGAACCCCTCGTCCAGCAGCACCATGTCCGCCTCCGGCGGGGGCGGGCTGGCTTTCAGTTCTGCCCATTCGGCACGCAGTGCGGCCAGCCGGTCCTTGTCGTACTGCAGTTCGTCGGTTTCCAGAATTCGGGCGATGCCGCGCAGTTCGATCGTCACGCGCAGCTCGTAGAGGTCCCGGACCCCGGCGATGTCGAGAGCCACCGGGTAGTACCCGTCCGAGCGCCGCTCAAGCATGCCGTCGGCGTGCAGCCGGACCAGCGCCTCTCTCAGCGGGGTCCGGCTGACGTCGAGCGTCTCGCACAGTTGGGTCTCGACGAGCCGGGTGCGGTGATCGATCTCGCCGACCATGAGCTTCTTGCCCAGGTCCACATAGACCCGGTCGCGCAGCGATACCGGCTGCTCGACCCGGGTGCCGGTCATTGCAGTTCCTTGAGCGCGGCCACCACGTCGACACTGGCGGCATGCGCCCCGAACACCCCGCCCTGCATGGTGATCATGTTCAGCGCCGCAACGTGATTGGCGTAGTCGGTGGCGCCGGTGGCATCCGAGACGACCAGGCACTCGTAGCCGCGGTCGTTGGCGTCACGCATGGTGGTGTGCACACACACGTCGGTGGTGATGCCCGTGAAGATGATGTGCGTGATGCCGCGGGTCCGTAGCACCAGGTCCAGATCGGTCGCGTAGAAGCTACCCTTGCCCGGCTTGTCGATCACGGGTTCGCCTGGCAGAGCAGCCATCTCGGGAACCGATTGCCAGCCCGGCTCGCCCCTGGTGAGGATCCGGCCGCACGGTCCGGTCGATCCGATCTCCGCGCCGATCTGCGCCGACCGCCACCGCTTGTTGGCGGGCAGGTCCGACAGATCGGGGCGGTGACCTTCGCGGGTGTGGATGACCAGCAGCCCGGCCGCGCGGGCCGCGGCGAGCACCTCCTGTGCAGGGCCCAGTGGGGTGCGGACCAGCGACAGGTCATAGCCCATGCTGTCGACGTAGCCGCCCTCACCGCAGAAGTCGACCTGCCAGTCGATGTTGATCAATGCCGTCCGCCCGGTGGGTATGTCACCGTCATACGGCCAGACGTAGGGGTTGGCCTCGATCGTGATCATGCGGTTTCTCCCACGAGGGCCGGTTGCACGGCGCGGACCGGCAGGTACGCCAACGCGGTGAAAGCCAGCCCGCCGACCATCATCGCCACCACCGCGTCGGACAGCTGCGGGGCGTAGAAGTGCGTCAGCAGCGCGCCTCCGGCTCCGATTCCCCACGCCGCGAACGGCTTCCACGCGATCGACGCGGTGGCCCGACGGCGGGCGAACACCAACTGGTCGAGGATCAGCACGATGCCGATCGGGGGCACCAGCACCCCGAGGATGTTGAGCCACGTCGCGAAGTACGACCAGATGCCTGCGACGGCGGCGACGGTTCCCACCACACCCAGCACGATCGTCAACTGACGCATGGTCTTTCCGGTGATGTTGCCGAACCCGACCGCACCGTTGTAGAGGCAGTGTGCACACACGCTGCCGAGGTTGACGAAGACGAAGACGATCGCCAACGGCACCAGGACTCCCCCGGCGCCCACCAGGACATGCAGGAAGTCACCGCCCGCCACACCGGGTGCGGCAGCGGCGCCCAGTGCGACCACGAACGCGCCGGCCAGCTGGGCGATGAGGTACGCGACCGGAAACGCGGAGAATGCCGCCAACGCGCCTTCTCTGCCGTTACGGGCCCACCGGGTGAAGTCAGCGGTCATGGTCCCCGAGTCGGCGAAGCAGGCGAACACCATGGTCACCGCGACGCCGAAGCCGAAGGCGCTCGCGTCGGCACCGCCACTGTAGGACAGGGCGGAGCTGATACCGCCGTTTGCCGCCGCCAACGCGACGGCGACAATTCCCAGCGGGATGAACAGGACCGAGGCCACGACCCCGATCCAGGAGATCGCCCGGATCCCGACGAAGGTCAACGCGACGAACAGCACCCCGGCCAACAGGGTGATCCACGGCGCGCTCCATCCCATCGAGAGGTTGAGCGTGGACCCGACCATTCCGGTCTGGAAGGCGAACCAGCCGATCACCAATGCCGACAGGAAGGCCGAGACAGCTCGGAAGCCCTTGGTCCCGAAGGTGTCCGCCGCGGTCAGCGCGAAGTTCTTGCCTGATCGGCCGGCCAGGTAGCTCAGCGTGCCGACATAGCCCATCAGGATCAGGTCACCGACCACGATGGCGACCAGACCCATGACGAAGCCGAGGTTGTAGACGACGATGCCCGCGAAGACGGCCGAGGTCATGATCATCGGGAAGCCGACCCACACCGCGGACACCGCGAACAGTGACTTGCGGGCGGTCACCGGGACGGGCTGGTTCTCGTACTCCTCACCAAGCGCCGAATGCTGTTCGGCGAGCGCTGTATCCATGGCTGTATACCGTCGGGTATACGGATTTCCCTGGCATTTCTGTCGATGAACGTTCCGTAACGAGGTCCTCACGGCCGTCCGGCACTCAGCTTTACGTCGTCGCAACACAACAGGTCGGTCCACGTAACAGAAACGTCGTCAACTCCCAGTGATCGGCCCGTCGGGCCCTCACCCCCAGGAGATGTTGATGGATACAGGAACCACGGCGTTCATGCTGTGTTGCATCATCGGCCTCACGCTGATGATCCCCGGGCTTGCCCTGTTCTACGGCGGCATGGTCTCGGTCAAGAGCTCGACCAACATGATGATGATGACGTTCGGCGCAGTCGCCCTGGTGGGCGTGCTGTGGGTGCTGTTCGGATTCTCGATGGCATTCGGAACGTCTTACGGCGATCTCGGACTGCTCGGCAGCATCACCGAATTCGCCGGCATGAAGAATCTGGTCGAGCCGATGACCTCGGTCAACGGCCTGCCCGTTAGTTTGTTCTCCCTCTTCCAGGCATTGTTCGCCGCCATCACCGTGGCGCTGATCTCCGGCGCGGTCGCCGACCGGATGAAGTTCGGCGCCTGGATGATCTTCGCCGGCGTCTGGGCGGTGCTTGTGTACTTCCCGGTCGCACACTGGGTTTTCGCCTTTGACAAGACATTCTCGGACGACTCCGTGGGCGGCTGGATCGCCAACAAGCTGCACGCCATCGACTTCGCGGGTGGCACCGCCGTGCACATCAACGCCGGCGCCGCAGCCCTGGCGGTGGCCATCGTGCTCGGCAAGTCGGCCATGTTCGGCCAGCTGCGCAAGCCGCACAACGTCCCGCTGACCCTGCTGGGCGCCGGCATGCTGTGGGCCGGCTGGTATGCCTTCAACGGTGGATCCGCCCTGGCCGCAGGCAATTCCGCGGCCATCGTCATGGTGACCACGTTTGTCGCCACCTGCGCGGCCACCTTGGCCTGGATCTCGGTCGAGAAGCTCAAGACCGGCCACGTCACCGGTGTCGGCGCCGCGTCGGGCGCCATCGCGGGCCTGGTCGCCATCACCCCCGCCTGCGGCGCGGTCACCCCCGTCGGCGCCATCATCCTGGGTGCCGTCGCCGGCGCGGTCTGCATCCTGGCCGTCGGCCTCAAGGAGAAGCTCGGTTACGACGACTCGCTGGACGTGGTGGGTGTCCACCTGGTCGGCGGCGTGATCGGCACCCTGTTGATCGGCCTCCTGGCCAGCGAGGCCATGCCGAGCAAGGTCAGCGGCCTGTTCTACGGCGGTGGGCTCGACCAGCTGTGGAAGCAGGCGATCGCCGCGGGTGCGGTGGCCGCCTACTCGTTCGCGGTTGCCTTCGCCATCGCGTACGTGCTCAAGAAGACCATCGGCATCCGGATTTCCGCCGAGGAAGAGGAGAAGGGTATCGACACCACGTTCCACCGGGATTCGGCCTACGAGCTCGAATTCGCCTGACAGAAAAGATGATCCCCGGCCCGGCTGCCGAGGACCCGCATCCGCGGCAGCCGGTGACCGGGGATTCCTCGACTTGCCGAAGTTTCCTACCGTGATACTTTGATTCTCAACAAGAGACGAAAGTGCTGGTGCTATGCCCTCCGATCTCGCCACCCTCGCCGAACAATCCGGCACCAAGTTCATCCTCGCGCTGTTCGTAGACCTGCGCGGAAAGCCTTGCGCCAAGCTGGTTCCCGTCGAATCGGTCGAACTCCTGGCCACCGAGGGCGTCGGCTTCGCCGGCTATGCCGTCGGCGCGATGGGCCAGGAACCCAAGGACCCCGACCTCGTGGCCATCCCCGACCCCGCCTCGTTCACCCCGATCCCGTTCATCAAGGAGGGCTTGGCTCTCGTGCACTGCGACCCACACGTCGGGGGCGCACCGTGGCCGTATGCACCGCGGGTGATCCTGAAGGGTCTGATCCAGCGCGCCGCCGACGCCGGATTCGAACCCTGGGTGGGCGCCGAGGTCGAGTATTTCCTGTTGCGGCGCAACGCCGATGGCGTCCTGGCCACGGCCGACGCCGCCGACACCGCTGCGCAGCCCTGTTACGACGCGCGTGGTGTCACCCGCATGTACGAGCACCTCACTGCCATCTCGACGGCGATGAACACCCTCGGCTGGTCCAACTACGCCAACGACCACGAGGACGGCAACGGCCAGTTCGAGCAGAACTTCGAGTTCTCCGACGCGCTGACCACCTCCGACCGGGTGATCACGCTGCGCTACCTGCTGTCGATGATCGCCGCCGAACGCGACATGGTGGCCACCTTCATGCCCAAGCCGTTCAGCGACCGCACCGGCAGTGGCCTTCATCTGCACCTGTCGCTGACCAGCGGCGGTACCCCGGTCTTCCCTGCCGACGCCGACGAGCGGGGCCTGGGCCTGTCCGAGACGGCGTACGCATTCATCGGCGGCATCCTCGACCACGCCTGCGCGCTGCAGTCCGTCGTCGCTCCAACGGTCAACTCCTACAAGCGGACCGGCGCGACCTCGACCGCTTCGGGCGCCTCGTGGGCGCCGCGCAAACCCAGCTACGGCGGCAACGACCGCACCCACTACATCCGGGTGCCCGACAGTCAGCGCATCGAGTTGCGTGGTGGCGACGGCTCGGCCAATCCGTACCTTGCGATCGCCGCGGCACTGGGCGCCGGTCTCGACGGTGTCAAACGCAGCCTCGACCCGGGGGCGGTGGGCGCCCAGGGACCGGCGGCACTGCCGCCCACGCTGCTGCACGCGGTCGAATCACTGGAGACCGATCCGATCATCACCGGGGTGCTCGACGTCGCGGGCGACGGCGTCGCCTCCTACTTCGCCGACGTCAAACGCGAGGAGTTCTTCGCCTACCACGGCACCGTCACGCCATGGGAGATCGACCAATACCTGACGGCCTTCTAGAAGGGAGACAACACATGTGCGGGATCGTGGGGCTACACCTACGCACACCGGAGCTGTATCCGCGCCTCGGTGAACTGCTCGCCGCCATGCTGGGCGAGATGTCGGACCGCGGTGCCGACTCGGCGGGGATCGCGGTCTACGGAGACCCGGAGTGGTCACCGTACGGGCAGGGCTGTGTCTCGGTGACCGATGTACCCGAAGCACCCGACCTGGGTCCGGATGTGGATGTGGTTCAGGTGGATTCGACCTACCTCCTGTCGGCAGACATGGACTCCGAGGAGCTGCTGGGCCTGGTGCGGGCGGCCTACCCGACCGCGCTGATCTCCGGGTTCGGCGCCGATCTTGCGGTCCTCAAAGGAGTCGGCCATCCCCGCGCGCTCACCGACGCCTGGGGCCTGGCCAAGGCCCAGGGCTGGCAGGGCGTCGGGCACACCAGGATGGCCACCGAGTCGGCGGTGACACCGTCGGGCTGCCATCCCTACACCGTCGGCCCCGGCCAATGCCTGGTGCACAACGGATCTTTCGCCAATCACGCCACCATCCGCCGCGAGCTACGCCGGGCCGGGGTGGCGTTCGACAGCGAGAACGACACCGAGGTGGGTGCCCGATTCGTAGCCGAGCAACTGGCCGCAGGCCGGGACGTGGCGACCGCATTGAAGGAGCTGTGCGCCACTTTCGACGGCTTCTACACGCTGCTGGTCTCCGATCACGACTCGTTCGCGGTGGTGCGTGACGCCATCGCGTGCAAGCCCGCGGTGATCGCCGAGACCGCCGACTGGGTGGCGATGGCCAGTGAGTACCGGGCGCTGGCCGGGCTGCCCGGGGTGGAGCAGGCACGAATTTGGGAACCGGAACCGGAGGTGGTCTACGCATGGACACGCTAGTCGGATATGACCTGCGCACAACGTCTTTGCGCGAGGTCAACGCCGCACTGCATCAGGCCGATGTCGCCGGCGACTTCGTCGTCGCCCATCCCGACGGCGCGCACAACGTTGCCGTCGGCCTCAACGCGCCGGTTCGGGTCACCGTCGAAGGGCACGTCGGGTACTACGCCGCCGGGATGAACCAACTCGCCGAGGTCACCATCGACGGCAACGCGGGGACCGGCGTCGCCGAGAACATGATGAGCGGCACGGTACGTGTCACCGGAAATGCCTCCCAGTCGGCGGGCGCCACGGCGCACGGCGGGCTGCTGATCATCGAAGGGGATGCCGCCGCGCGCTGCGGCATCTCGATGAAGGGCGTGGACATCGTGGTGGGCGGCAACATCGGCCACATGAGCGCTTTCATGGCCCAGGCCGGACGGCTCGTCGTTCGCGGCGACGCCGGTGAGGCGCTGGGCGACTCGATCTACGAGGCCCGGATCTACGTGCGCGGCGAGGTGGCGTCACTGGGTGCGGACTGCATCGCCAAGCCGATGCGGCCCGAGCACCACGCCGAACTCGCGGAGTTGTTGGCCGCCAGTGGCTTCGACGACGACACCGCGGCCTACACCCGCTACGGCTCGGCCCGAAACCTCTACCACTTCCACGTCGACAATTCGAGTGAGTACTGATGCGCGAATCCGCCACCTTCGATCGATCCACCATCGCCGACATCCAGCGGGCTGCCGAGACCGGGATCTACGACATCCGCGGCTGGGGCGCCAAACGCCGTCTGCCGCACTTCGACGACCTGCTGTTCCTGGGTGCGTCGATGTCGCGCTACCCGCTGGAGGGCTACCGGGAACGCTGCGGCACCGACGTGGTGCTCGGTGGCCGGCACGCCAAACACCCACTGCACCTGGATATCCCGGTCACCATCGCCGGCATGAGCTTCGGCGCGCTGTCCGGGCCGGCCAAGGAGGCGCTGGGTCGCGGGGCCAGCGAGGCGGGCACCTCGACCACCACCGGGGACGGCGGCATGACGCCAGAGGAGCGCGGGCAGAGCAAGCACCTGGTGTACCAGTACCTGCCCTCGCGCTACGGGATGAATCCCGACGACCTGCGCAAGGCGGACGCCATCGAAGTCGTGCTCGGCCAGGGCGCCAAACCTGGCGGCGGTGGAATGCTGTTGGGGCAGAAGATCTCCCCGCGGGTGGCCCAGATGCGCACGCTGCCCGAAGGTATCGACCAGCGCAGCGCGTGCCGGCACCCGGACTGGACCGGCCCGGACGATCTGACCATCAAGATCAACGAACTGCGGGAGATCACCGACTGGGAGAAACCCATCTACGTCAAGGTCGGGGCCACCCGCACCTATTACGACGTGAAACTCGCCGTGCACGCCGGGGCCGACGTGGTGGTGGTCGACGGGATGCAGGGTGGCACCGCGGCCACCCAGGAGGTGTTCATCGAGCACGTGGGCATCCCAACCCTGGCCGCGGTACCGCAGGCGGTACAGGCGCTGCAGGAGCTCGGGGTCCATCGCCAGGTCCAGCTGATCGTCAGCGGGGGCGTCCGCACCGGTGCCGACGTGGCCAAGGCCCTGGCGCTGGGGGCCGATGCCGTCGCGATCGGCACCGCCGCGTTGATCGCACTCGGCGACAATCACCCCCGCTACGCCGCCGAGTACGAGAAGCTCGGCAGCGCAGCCGGTTACTACGACGACTTCCAGGACGGACGTGATCCGGCCGGCATCACCACCCAGGACCCCGAGCTGGCGGCCCGGTTCGATCCCATCGAGGGTGGCCGCCGGCTGGCCAACTACCTACGCGTGCTGACCATGGAGGCCCAGACCATCGCCCGTGCGTGCGGCAAGGCGCACGTGTGTCATCTGGAGCCCGAGGACCTGGTGGCAGTGACCATCGAGGCAGCCGCGATGGCGCGGGTTCCGCTGGCCGGCACGAACTGGATTCCGGGCTCGTGACGGCCACCGCAGACGTCGTCATCGTCGGCGGCGGACTGGAAGGAGCCGCAGCGGCCTGGGCCCTCAGCCAACGCGGCGTCACCGATGTGACTGTGCTGGAGCGCAATACCGTCGGCTCGGGGATGACCGGGAAATCCAGCGGGATCGTGCGCTGCCACTACGGGGTCAGCTCGCTGGCCGCGATGGCGACCGTCGGTCTCGAGATCTTCGAGAACGCCGAGCAGATCTTCGGCCAGGACATCGGGTTCCGGCAGACCGGCTATGTCGTCGGCGTCGGCGAACCCAACGCCGACAACCTTCGTAGGAGCCTGAACGCCCAACGTGAGGTCGGGGTGCAGACCGAGGAGATCGACGCCGCCGAGGTGGCCAGGCTGTGGCCGTGGGCCGATCTGGGACCGTTCGCGGCCTTCGGCTGGGAGGCTCGCGGCGGATACGGCGACGCCTACCAGACCGCGCAGGCGTTCGCGGTGTCGGCCAGGGCCGCCGGGGTGCGAATCCTGCAGGGCGCCAACGTGACCGGATTGAAGCTCGACGGAGACCGGGTCACCGGCGTCGAACTGACCGACGGCACCCGGCTCTCGGCCGGCACCGTCGTCGTCGCCACCGGCGTGTGGACCCGGCCGTTGCTGGCGCCCTACGGCGTGGACGTGCCCATCCGGGTGCACCGGGAGCAGATCGTGACGATCAAACCCGGAGTGGACACCGGCCCGGTCCCGGTCTTCTCCGACCTGGTCTCACTGCAATACATCCGGCCCGAGCCCAACGGCGAGCTGTTGTTCGGGAATTCCGATCTGGCCGAATTGGAGGTTGCCGATCCGGACGACTATCTGAACCGGGCCACCGACGACTTCGTCGACCTGACCGTCGACAAGGTCGGCACGCGGTTCCCGGGTTTTCCCGACGCCGCGATCAGCGGCAGCTACGCCGGCTGCTACGACGTCACCCCGGACTGGAACCCGGTCATCTCCACGACCGGAATCGACGGCCTGCTGGTCGCGGCCGGATTCAGCGGGCACGGCTTCAAGATCGCACCGGCGGTCGGCACGCTCGTCGCCGATCTGGTGACCGAGGGACACAGCTGCGACCCGCGGATACCCGCTTCGGATTTCCGGCTCGCCCGGTTCGCAGAGGACAATTTGCTCAAGAGCCGGTATCCGTACGTCGGTGCCGGGGAGATGCGTTAGACGGGAGTGCAGTGAGCGACCTGCTCCGTAACGCCGGCACGGCCCGCGAACGCGATCCCCACGCACCGGTCGAAGAGCTCGAGTTCGAGGCGGCGATCGGCCGCAACGTGCGGCAACTCCGGCAGCAACATGGGCTCACCGTCGCCGACATGGCCGCGCGGGTGGGCATCTCCAAGGCGATGCTGTCCAAGATCGAGAACGCCCAGACCTCCTGCAGCCTGTCCACCCTGGCCCTGTTGGCCAAGGGCCTCGACGTTCCGGTGACCAGCCTGTTCCGCGGGGCCGACGTCGAACGTCCGGCGGCCTTCGTCAAAGCGGGCACCGGGCCCGAGATCGTGCGCAACGGCACCAAGCAGGGTCACGAATATCAACTGCTGAGCTCGCTACGCGGGGAGCACAAGCGACTGGAATGTCTGCACGTCACGCTCACCGAGAAGAGCCAGACCTACCCGCTGTTCCAGCATCCCGGTACCGAGTTCATCTACATGCTCGAAGGCGTCATGGACTACAGCCACAGCCGCTCGGTCTACCGGTTGCAGCCGGGCGACTCCCTGCAGATCGACGGGGAAGGCGCTCACGGACCGGTAGACCTGATCGAACTGCCGATCCGGTTCCTGTCGGTGATCGCCTTCCCCGATTCGCAGGTGTGAGTCATCCCACCGCTCACTCGTAGATGCTGGTGATCCGCTGCGGGCCGTGGTGGTTGTGCCAGCCGGGCTTCATGCCGGGAGCCGGGGTGGCGTAGGTGTCCGGGCTGTACAGGTTGCCCGAGCCCTGCGGTGTCTGCGCGCCGGCAGTACCGGCCAGGCCGAGGGCGACGGCGCCGAAGACGCCTGCGGAGAGGATCGGCAGCGCCAGAGCCTTGGTGAACTTCGTCATGATCGTGAATCCTTCTGTCTCAGTGTGTGTTTCGGTTTCTTCTGCGGCCTGTTCGGCCTCTGAGACAAGAATGCGATCCGGACGGCCCCGAGTCTGTCCGGCAATCAGGCGATCAACCAGGTGAAGTGGTGTTCCCCCGATCGGGGGAAGTGCACGTCAGCCGCGGGTTTTGGCCTGGGTTTGACGCGGAGTACAGTTGGACGCGTGCAGCGGGTGCTCCTTCTCGGACGCCGCGACGGGGTCTGACCAGACCGGCTTCCCGTCGCGGGTTTTTGCGATGCGCCGGTCGAGTCCCCCACTCAACCTCCCGGAGCAAACATCATGACCACCCCCGACATCTCTGTTGATGCCTTCAGTTCGGTTCGCGCGATCAATACGCCGGCCGGAGCACCCAACCCCGGTCAGCCCGTCTGGAACACCCAGCGCGGCTCATCCATGCCGGTCAGCCGCTACCGCAGCTTCGCCGATGAGGTCCCGGGCGGCAGCCCGGCATTCGGCCAGGGCGTCCCGTTCGACCGCACCTGGCCGGACCGCGTCATCGACACCGCGCCTCAGTGGTGCGCGGTCGACCTGCGCGACGGCAACCAGGCGCTGATCGATCCCATGAGCCCCGCGCGCAAGCGCCGCATGTTCGACCTGCTGGTACGGATGGGCTACAAGGAGATCGAGGTCGGCTTCCCCTCGGCCAGCCAGACCGACTACGACTTCGTCCGCGAGATCATCGAGGACGGCGCGATCCCGGACGACGTCACCATCCAGGTGCTGACCCAGTGCCGGCCCGAGCTGATCGAGCGGACGTTCGAGGCCTGCGCGGGCGCTCCGCAGGCGATCGTGCACTTCTACAACTCGACGTCCATCCTGCAGCGCCGCGTGGTGTTCCGGGCTGACCGCGAGGCCGTGAAGAAGATCGCCACCGACGGCGCCCGGATGTGCGTCGAGGAGGCCAAGAAGTACCCGCAGACCCGGTGGCGCTTCGAGTACTCCCCCGAGTCCTACACCGGCACCGAGCTGGAGTACGCCGTCGAGGTGTGCAACGCGGTCGCCGACATCGTCAAGCCCACGCCCGAGTGGCCGCTGATCGTCAACCTGCCTGCCACCGTGGAGATGGCCACCCCGAACGTCTACGCCGACTCGATCGAGTGGATGAGCCGGCACCTGACCCCGCGCGACTCCATCATCCTGAGCCTGCACCCGCACAACGATCGCGGAACCGGTGTTGCCGCAGCCGAATTGGGCTACCAGGCCGGCGCCGACCGGATCGAGGGCTGCCTGTTCGGCAACGGTGAGCGCACGGGCAACGTCTGCCTGGTGACGCTGGGGCTGAACATGTTCAGCCGCGGGGTCGACCCGCAGATCGACTTCTCCAACATCGACGAGATCCGGCGCACCGTCGAGTACTGCAACCAGCTGCCCGTGCACGAGCGTCATCCCTACGGCGGTGACCTGGTCTACACCGCGTTCTCCGGCAGCCACCAGGACGCCATCAACAAGGGCCTGGACCAGATGAAGTTCGACGCGGATGCCGCAGACAAGGATGTCGATGACATCCTGTGGCAGGTCCCGTACCTGCCGATCGACCCCAAGGACGTCGGCCGCACGTACGAGGCCGTGATCCGGGTGAACTCGCAGTCCGGCAAGGGCGGCGTGGCCTACATCATGAAGGCCGACCACGGCCTGGCCCTGCCGCGGCGGCTGCAGATGGAGTTCTCCAAGGCCATCCAGCAGATCACCGACGGTGAGGGTGGCGAGGTCTCACCCAAGGAGATCTGGGACGCGTTCTCCGAGGAGTACCTGGCCCCGATCACCCCGTTGGAGCGCATGCGCCAGAAGGTGGTGGCCTCAGAGATAGACGGTGGCACCGACACCATCACCGCGATCGTCAAGATCGACGGCGTCGAACGGGAGATCGTGGGTGCGGGCAACGGCCCGTTGGCGGCGTTCGTCGACGCCCTCGGCGCCATCGGCTACGACATCAACGTGCTGGACTACTCCGAGCACGCCATGTCGTCCGGCGAAGAGGCGCAGGCCGCGGCGTATGTCGAGGCCTCGATCGGCGGTAGGACAGTCTGGGGCGTCGGTATCGCGACTTCGATCACAACTGCATCACTTCGTGCGGTCGTATCTGCTGTCAACCGCGCGGCGCGTGCTTAGCTGACGTTGGCGTAGATCACTGCGCTGTGACGTCGAAGGCAAGGAGCGCTCCATGGACTGGGGCTCAACGTGGGATTTCCTCTGGCATTTCCTGATCATCTTCGCCTGGATCGCGTACCTGTTGGTCCTCTTCCAGATCCTCACGGACCTGTTCTGGCGTGATCACAAGACCTCCGGTTGGGTGAAGGCCGTATGGGTGGTCTTCCTGATCGTGTTCCCGTGGCTCACGGCGCTGGTGTACCTGATCGCCCGCGGCAAGGGCATGTCGGAGCGCGCGCAGGCAGCCGCACTGGACGCGAAGAAAGAAACCGACGCCTACATCCGCGAGGCGGCAGGGCGGTCCCCGGCGCAGGAGATCGCCGACGCCAAGGCCCTGCTGGATGCCGGCACGATCACCCAGGCAGAGTTCGACGGGCTGAAGGCCAAGGCACTGAGCTGAAGTCCGAGCTGAGTCAGAAGAGCGTGTACTGATCGCTCTCTGCAGGGGTGTCGCAGAACTCCTCGATATCGGTGCCACCGACGACATGGGTCAGCAGGCCCATGAACGTCTCGTCGTCGAGTAGCGGCACCCCCAGCTCGACAGCCTGGTAGCCCTTGCCCTGGCTGGGTGCGGTCTCGTTGCAGATCACCAGTGAGGTCTGCTGATCCACCAGGTCGGCATAGGACAGTCCGGCGTGCAGGATGCGCTCGACGAGCTCCTCGTGGGTGCGCACCACTTCCGCCGACAACGCCACCCGCATGCCCTGCACCAGCGGCCGCCCCGGCACGAAGACACCTGGGTTGGCGTACTCGCACGGCAGCCGTGAGGCCAGCATCTTCAACGGCCGCAGTTCTTCGTGGGTGACGTGGCCGTTCGGCCAGCGGCGTCGACTCACCTCCCGCAGCGGCAGCCAGACCTTACGGTCGCGCGCCCGGGCGAGCGTCGGTTTGAGGATCTGTGCCAGCACCAACGCGTCGTCGAGCGCGTCGTGCGGCCGCATCTGGCTCACGCCCCAGTGCGCGGCCAACGTCTCCAACCGCAGATTCTCGGTACCCAACGCCAGCCGACGAGCCAGCTCGACCGTGCACATCACGCTGTCGACCGGTAGCTCAGCCCCGACCAGCTCGGCCTCGGCCGTCAGGAAGCTGTAGTCGAAGCCCACGTTGTGCGCCACCAGCGTGCGTCCCCGCAGGACATCACTCAGCTCATCCACGACGTCACCGAAGGTGGGTTGGCCTTCCAGCATCTCGGACGTCAGCCCGTGCACATGGGTGGGCCCGGGATCCACCCCCGGATTCAGCAGGGACGCGACGCTGCGCTCGACATTCCCGTCGTCCCCGACCGCCAGCGCGGCGACGCTGACGATGCGCGCCTGCCCGGGCCGGAACCCGGTGGTCTCCACGTCTACGACCGCCCAGCCCGCTCCCGGCTCCTCCGCCGGCCTGCCCCACGCGCTGCTCATATTCGCCAGGATGGCACGCAGGCCCGACAGAGTCGGGCGGCGCGGCAGCGTGTCGTGCCCCTAAAATCGCCGGAATGCTGACCATCCGTGGGCGCGCCGCTCTGGCCGCCGGAGCAACCGCACGCTGGGCGTCGCGGGTCACCGGCCGCGGTGCAGGCGCGATGATCGGCGGACTGGTCGCCATGACACTGGACCGTTCGATCCTGGGCCAGCTGGGCCAGGGCCGCCGCAGCGTCGTCGTGACCGGCACGAACGGCAAATCGACCACCACCCGGATGACCGCGGCCGCCCTGGCGACGCTCGGCCCCGTGGCCAGCAACTCCGAGGGCGCCAACATGGATGCCGGCCTGGTTGCGGCGCTGGCCTCCGCGCGCGACGCCGGGCTGGCCGCCCTGGAAGTCGACGAGATGCACGTTCCGCACGTGTCCGATGCCGTGGACCCGTCGGTGATCGTTCTGCTGAATCTGTCCCGCGATCAGCTCGACCGGGTCGGTGAGATCAACCACATCGAACGCACCCTGCGCGGCGGCCTGGCGCGGCACCAAGACGCGGTGATCGTGGCCAACTGCGACGACGTGCTGATGACGTCTGCCGCCTACGACAGCCCCAACGTCGTGTGGGTGGCCGCCGGCGGCAGCTGGTCGGGCGACTCGGTGAGCTGCCCGCGATCCGGCGAGATCATCGTGCGCGACGGGCGGGACTGGCGCTCGACGGGCACCGACTTCAAGCGTCCGAGCCCGCAGTGGTGGTTCGACGACACCCACATCTACGGGCCCGACGGTCTCGTGCTGCCGATGACGCTGGCCCTGCCCGGCGCCGTCAACCGCGGCAACGCCACCCAGGCCGTCGCGGCCGCCGTCGCACTCGGCGCAGACCCGGCCGCCGCGGTGGCTGCGGTCTCCGGCGTCGACGAGGTCGCCGGGCGGTACCGCACCGTGCAGATCGGCTCACACACCGCCCGGATCCTGCTGGCCAAGAACCCGGCCGGATGGCAAGAGGCGCTGTCGATGGTGGACAAGCACGCGGCCGGGGTGGTCATCTCCGTC
The DNA here is from genome assembly GCF_001665785.1 of Mycolicibacterium peregrinum. Classification (GTDB taxonomy): domain Bacteria; phylum Actinomycetota; class Actinomycetes; order Mycobacteriales; family Mycobacteriaceae; genus Mycobacterium; species Mycobacterium peregrinum_A. The sequence continues at coordinate 157,879 of NZ_LZSO01000014.1, read as the reverse complement.
AACGGACAGGTGCCCGACGGGGAGGACCTGTCGTGGCTGTGGGACGTCAGCTTCGAGCATTTCGCCGATGAGCCGCTTGCGCGAAGAGAAACGGGCACAGACACTGTCGTGGTCGCCGCCGGTGAGCGTGGCACCGACCTGGCCGTGCGGCTCGGGTACGCCGGCGTCGAGCACTCCCTGGTGCACGACACCGTCGGCGCGATCGACTCCTGCCCGCCCGGGCATGTCGAGGTGATCGCCAACTACACCGCGTTCCTGCAACTGAATCGGCGGATCTCATGAGTGGCGCGCACGCGAGGAGCAGTAAGGCCCCAGTGCAGATCGGGCTCGTGCTGCCCGACGTGATGGGCACCTACGGCGACAGCGGCAATGCGGTGGTGCTGCGGCAACGGCTGCGGCTGCGCGGCATCGACGCCGAGATCGTGGAGATCACTCTGGACGATCCAGTGCCCGACTCCCTGGATCTGTACACCCTCGGCGGGGCCGAGGACTACGCGCAGCGGCTGGCCACCAAGCACCTGATCCGGTATCCCGGTCTGCAGCAAGCGGTTTCGCGCGGGGCGCCGGTACTGGCGATCTGCGCGGCGATCCAGGTGTTGGGTCATTGGTATGAAACTTCGGCCGGTGAGCGGGTGGAGGGTGTCGGCCTGCTCGACGTCACCACGTCGCCGCAGGAAGCCCGCACCATCGGCGAGGTCGCCTCAAGACCATTGTTGGATGGGCTGTCTCAGCCGTTGACGGGCTTCGAAAACCACCGTGGCGGAACGGTTCTGGGACCGGACGCCAGGCCGCTGGCCGCGGTAACCAAAGGTGCGGGCAACCGCCTGGGCGACGGATACGACGGCGCGGTGCAAGGCAGCGTCGTCGCCACCTATCTGCACGGTCCGTGCCTGGCGCGCAATCCGGAACTGGCGGACCATCTGCTCTCGCAGGTCGTCGGTGAACTGCCGCCACTGGAGCTGCCCGAGGTCGATCTGCTGCGCCGCGAACGTTTGGCGGCCCCGCGGCGGGTGTAGGAGTGCTCCCTTTCGCCGAAACGGCATTCCAGCAGGCTTCTAGTCGCACTTCCTCTGCCGGAATGCGATTTCGGCGGGGTCAGGCCGCGAAAACGTCGACCGCCGAGGCAATTCGGGCCGCGGCGTCCTCAAGAATCGGCTCGCCGTGGCCGAACCCGGCACGCTGTGCGCCCGTGGCAGCAAGCTTGGCCACGGAGTCGGCGAGGGAAGCACGGTCGGTGTTGAAGACACCCAAGATCACCTGACCGTTGAACTCGGCAACCACGTCACCGGTGAGCAGCGCATCAGCCTCCGGCAGATAGAGCGCGATGCCGCCCGGGGTGTGGCCGGGCACGCCGATCACGCGCGCCCCGCCGGCGAAGTCCAATACATCACCGTCGCCCACCACCGTGTCCACCCGGCAGGCCGGACCGTGCGGTGCGGCGTCGAAATCCGGGCGGAGCGTCCGCTCCGAGTCGGTCAGTGCCGGCAGCGGTCCGGGTTCGTCGCCCCGGACGAAGTCGGCGTCACCTTTGCCTGCGATGACCTCCACATCGGACCAGCCGGCGATCTCGGCGGCCGCACCGCAATGGTCCTCGTGAAAATGGGTGAGCACGATGCGCTTGACGTGGATCCGTCGCCGCCCCAGCTCGGCGAGCGCGTCGGCGATCAGCCCGGCACTGTCCGACCACCCGGTGTCGACCAACGTCACGCCGTCAGGTTCGGTCCACAGGTAGCTGTTGAGCAGGTGGGCCTGGCCGCCGGGAATCCGCAGCCGGTACAGCGATTCCGCCATCTGGAGTAGGTCGGGCATGGCTCCGACGCTACCGTCGTCCGCCGAAACCGCATTCCGGCAGGCTGCTACCCGCACTTCTTCTGCTGGAATGCGGTTTCGCGGGGTGCGGAGCGAAGGGTGCCGTCCCAACCACGCGCTTTCAAAGCGGAGTAGGCGCGCTGGACGACCTCGTGTTCCCGGTCTTCCTTGATCACCTGCATGACGTCCCAACCAAGTCGACGAAGCTTCGGCAACACCTTCAGATCCTTGACGTACTGGGCACGGTCGGTCTGGTGCTGGCCACCGTCGTATTCCGAGGCAACTTGGAAGTCCTCCCAGCCCATGTCCACAGTGCGGATCACCCGCCCCCACTGGTCGGCGATGGCGATCTGCGTTGTGGGCCGCGGCAGCCCGGCATCGATGTACAGCAGCCGCAGCCGGGTCTCGGGTGGTGACGCAGCACCGCCGTCGACCAGTGGCAGCACCGCCTTGAGCTTGGCCACCCCGCGGGCACCTCGGTAGTGCTTGGCCAACATGAGGACATCCTCGGTAGAGAACGGACATGCATGCATGAGCGCGTCCAACCGCTCGAGTGCCTTCCTGCGTGGAAGGAAGCGCCCGAGGTCGAATGCCGTACGCGCGGGTGTCGTCACCGGCATGCCTGCGACACAGGTGATCTCGTCGTCCGCGATGCGCTCGTGCCGGACGACGATGCCACGTGGCGACCGCACGTAGTCCCAGATGAGCTCGACGGCGACGTCGTGGTCCACCCACTCCGAGCCGTGCAACGCCGAGGCCGCGACTCCGGTCACAATGCCGTTCCGCTGTGTCCACATCCAGGCCGCGGTGATGTGGTCCCGCAGCGACAACGCTTGCCCCTTCGGCACATGCACGTTTCGAAAGATCGGCCGATACCAGCGCTGCAATTCATGTCGTGTGACGACACCACCGGCAATCGCCTCGGTGCCGATCAATATCTCCCCCATGGGCAGATGCTTGTCCCCGGGTCCGACAAGCCCGCCGAAATGGCATTCCGGCAGGAGAAGTGCGAGTAAGGCCCTGCTGGAATGCCGTTTCGGCGGAGGAGTGGGCCAATCAGGCCATGGCGCGGCGGCCCGCCAGCGCGCGGCCCAGGGTGAGCTCGTCGGCGAACTCCAGGTCACCGCCCATCGGCAGGCCCGAGGCGATGCGGGTGACGCTCAGGCCGGGGATGTCGCGCAGCATCCGGACCAGATACGTGGCAGTGGCCTCACCCTCGGTGTTGGGGTCGGTGGCGATGATCACCTCGGCCACGTCGACGCCGTCGACGCGTTCACCGATCCGGTTGAGCAGCTCCCGGATCCGCAACTGATCGGGTCCGACGCCCGACAACGGATCCAGTGCCCCACCCAGCACGTGGTAGCGGCCGCGGAATTCGCGGGTGCGCTCGACAGCCTGGACGTCCTTGGGCTCCTCGACCACACACACCAGTGAGGCGTCGCGCCGCGGGTCCTTGCAGATACGGCAGCGTTCCTCGTCGGAGACGTTGCCGCAGACCGCACAGAACGTGACGCCGTCACGGATGCGGCCCAGCACCGCAGTCAGCCGGTCGATGTCCGGCGGCTCGACGCTCAGCAGGTGGAAAGCGATCCGCTGCGCACTCTTGGGCCCGATGCCCGGAAGCTTGCCGAGCTCGTCGATCAGATCCTGTACCGGGCCTTCGAACACTTACAGCCCCGGAAGTCCGAACCCGCCCAGCCCGCCGGCCAGCGGACCCAACCGGCTCTGGGCCAGGGTGTTCACCTGGTTGGAGGCATCGGCGAGGGCGCCGACGATGAGGTCCTGCAGGGTCTCGGGGTCGGCGGGATCGATCACCTTGGGATCAATGGCCACCGCGACCACCTCACCGCTGCCCTTGACCGTGACCTGCACCAAGCCGCCGCCGGCCTGGCCGTGCACCTCGGAATTTGCCAGCGCCTCCTGCGCCTCCATGAGCTGCTGCTGTACCTGCTGCGCCTGCGCAAGCAGGGCCGACATGTCGGGCGTGCCTCCGGGTTGCATGACTGGGTCCCCTTGCCGTGTTGATTGCGTCTTGGTCTCGACTTGGTTGCTCTCGCCTGTCGGCGGCGATTCGGACTTTCAGCCTAGTCGGCGGGCGGGCTAGCGTGGCGCCCGTGCGAGTCCCAGCCTGCGTGCGTGTCGGCACCGCCATGGTCAGCAGCGTGATCATCGCTGCGACCGCATCGGCGGTCGTCGACGCTCCCCACGCCACCGCAGCCCCCTCGAACATCGCCGGCATGATCGTTTTCCTCGATCCCGGCCACAACGGCGCCAACGACGGGTCGATCAGTCGCCAGGTGCCGACCGGCCGCGGTGGCACCAAGGACTGCCAGGCCAGCGGTACGTCCACCGCGGACGGATTCCCCGAGCACACCTTCACCTGGGACACCACCCTGCGGGTCCGCGCCATCCTCACCCAGATGGGGGTGCGCACCGCGATGTCGCGCGGCAACGACAATGCGCTGGGCCCGTGCGTCGACGAACGCGCATCGATGGCCAACGCGCTGCGCCCCAATGCCATCGTCTCCATCCACGCCGACGGTGGCCCGGCCAACGGTCGCGGCTTCCACGTGCTCTACTCGTCGCCGCCACTGAACAACGTGCAGGCCGGACCGTCGGTGCAGTTCGCCAAGACCATGCGCGATCAGCTGTCCGCGTCGGGCATCCCGCCGGCGACCTATATCGGTTCGGGTGGCCTGGACGCGCGCTCGGACATCGCCGGGCTGAACCTGGCGCAGTTCCCGTCGATCCTCGTCGAGTGCGGGAACATGAAGAACCCGGTCGATTCCGCCCTGATGAAGACGCCCGACGGTCAGCAGAAGTACGCCGAGGCCATCGCCCGGGGCGTCGCGGCCTATCTGGGCAGTCAGGCGGTCGCTGCCCCGGCCCCGGCGCGCTAGCTAGCTCTCGACTTCCTTCTTCAGGTTGGCCAGCACCTCGTCCTGGATCTTGCGCAGGCCGAGCGGTGCGAACGTCTTCTCGAAGAAGCCCTTGATCCCGCCGGCACCGGTCCAGCTGGTCTTGAGATTGACCGACGATCCGGTGCCCGCGGGGGCGACGGTCCAGTTGGTCACCAGGCTGGAGTTGGCGTCCTTCTCGATCACCGTGTGGCCGGCGACGTCGACCGAGGCCTTGATGTCACGCACCCGCGACTCGGTGGCCTGCAGCTTCCAGCCGGCCACGGTTCCTGCGCCCTGACCGCCCTCAAGCACCTGGTAATCGCGGTAATGCGAGGAAAGGATCTTGGGGCGCACGGTCTGGTAGTCCGCGATCGCGGCGAACACAGCGGCCGGCTCGGCATTGATCAGAACCGTGCTGACCGCACTGACCTGTCCCATGACTGAAACTCCTTTAACTCGTGTCTGCGGTCGCATCGTCGGCAACCTCCGACTAGCGTATATGTGTGTCTGTTGTTACGACTGACGCACAAGCTGTCCATGCCATGGGCGTGCAGCGCCTGTTGGACAGTTACCGCGCCATACCGCCCAATTCGACCGTGCGGCTTGCCAAGCCCACGTCGAACCTCTTCCGTGCGCGAGATCGCAGCGATGTCAAAGGTTTGGACGTCTCGGGTCTGACCAATGTGATTGCGGTCGACGCCGAAGCCCGCACCGCCGACGTCGCAGGCATGTGCACCTATGAGGATCTGGTGGCTGCAACGCTCCCACACGGCCTGGCGCCACTGGTGGTGCCGCAGCTCAAGACCATCACCTTGGGCGGTGCGGTCACCGGTCTCGGTATCGAGTCGACGTCGTTCCGCAACGGCCTGCCGCACGAATCTGTGCTGGAGATGGACATCCTCACCGGGGCAGGCGAAATCGTCACCGCATCACCGGACCAGCATGCCGACCTGTTTCGGACCTTCCCCAATTCGTATGGCACGCTCGGTTATTCGACGCGACTGAAGATCGAACTCGAGGCCGTCACACCATTCGTCGCACTGCGCCACCTGCGGTTCCACTCACTGACGGACCTTGTGGCAGCAATGGATCGGATCATCGAGACCGGTGGCCTCGACGGTGAACCTGTCGATTATCTCGACGGGGCCGTGTTCAGCGCCGACGAAAGCTATCTGTGCGTCGGTTTCAAGACGACGACACCGGGCCCGGTCAGCGACTACACCGGCCAGCAGATCTACTACCGCTCGATCCAGCACGCACAAGGCGAAAAGCACGACCGGTTGACCATCCACGACTATCTGTGGCGGTGGGACACCGACTGGTTCTGGTGTTCACGCGCTTTCGGCGCACAGAACCCGACGATCCGGCGGTTCTGGCCGCGCAAACTGCGCCGCAGCAGCTTCTACTGGAAGCTCGTCGGCTACGACCAACGGTTCAACATCGCCGACCGGATCGAGAAACGTCATGGCCGCCCACCCCGCGAACGGGTGGTGCAGGACATCGAGGTGCCGATCGAGAACTGCGAAGGGTTCCTCGCGTGGTTCCTGGAGAACGTGCCGATCGAACCGATCTGGCTGTGTCCGCTGCGCTTACGCGAAGACGGCGGAAACAGGGGCCGGGGTTGGCCCCTGTACCCGCTGCGCGCCCACCACACCTACGTCAATGTCGGGTTCTGGTCCTCGGTTCCGGTCGGCCCGGTCGAGGGTCACACCAACAAGCTGATCGAGGCCAAGGTCAGCGAACTCGATGGCCACAAGTCCCTGTATTCGGATTCCTACTACTTACGTGAGGATTTCGACGAGCTCTACGGCGGCGAGACCTACAAGACCGTCAAGAAGTCCTACGACCCCGATACGCGCTTGTTTGACCTGTATTCGAAAGCCGTCTTGCGCCGATGAACGGAGAACAGCGATGACCACCTTCAAGGACCACGCGACGCACAGTACCGACCACAAGCTCAGCCTGGCCGAGATCCTGGAGATCTTCGCCTCGGGCTCGCTGCCGCTGAAATTCACTGCCTACGACGGCAGTTCCGCGGGCCCGGAAAGCGCCACGCTCGGCCTGGATCTCAAAACCCCGCGCGGCACCACCTATCTGGCCACCGCCCCTGGCGACCTCGGCCTGGCCCGCGCCTATGTGTCCGGCGACCTGGAGCCGCACGGCGTGCACCCCGGTGATCCGTACCCGCTGTTGTGCGCGCTCGCGGAGAAGATGGCGTTCAAGCGCCCACCGGCCCGGGTACTGGCCAACATCGTCCGGTCCATCGGCATCGAACACCTCAAGCCCATCGCGCCGCCGCCACAGGAGGCACTGCCCCGCTGGCGCCGGATGATGGAGGGCTTTCGGCACAGCAAGTCCCGCGATGCCGACGCGATCCACCATCACTACGACGTGTCGAACACCTTCTACGAATGGGTGCTCGGGCCGTCGATGACCTACACCTGCGCGTGCTACCCGGATACCGATGCAAGCCTGGAAACCGCGCAGGACAACAAGTACCGGCTGGTTTTCGAGAAGCTGCGGCTGCAGCCCGGCGACCGGCTGCTCGACGTCGGCTGCGGCTGGGGCGGCATGGTGCGTTACGCCGCGCGCCACGGCGTCAACGCGCTCGGCGTGACGCTGTCGAAAGAACAGGCCCACTGGGCCCAGGCCGCCATCGACAAGGAGGGCCTGGCGGACCTGGCCGAGGTGCGCCACGGCGACTACCGCGACATCGTCGAGACCGGATTCGACGCGGTGTCCTCGATCGGCTTGACCGAGCACATCGGCGTGCACAACTATCCCTCGTACTTCGGTTTCCTGAAGTCGAAGATGCGTCCCGGCGCACTACTGCTGAACCACTGCATCACCCGCCACGACAATCGATCCGGCTCGGCCGCCGGTGGGTTCATCGACCGCTACGTGTTCCCGGACGGAGAGCTGACCGGTTCCGGGCGGATCATCGCCGAGGTGCAGGATGTCGGTCTTGAGGTCATGCACGAGGAGAACCTGCGCAACCACTACGCGATGACGCTGCGCGATTGGTGCGCCAATCTCGTCGAGCACTGGGATGAGGCAGTCGCCGAGGTCGGCCTACCCACCGCGAAGGTATGGGGCCTGTACATGGCCGGGTCCCGGCTCGGTTTCGAGACGAATGTGGTTCAGCTACACCAGGTTCTGGCCGTCAAGCTCGACGAGCAGGGTAAGGACGGCGGCCTGCCGCTGCGGCCTTGGTGGACGCCGTAGGCGCCAGAGACCCCCTCGGGGCCACCGCCGGATCCTGGTGAACGACGCAACCGCCGCCGGCGCGCTTGGCTTCGTACATCGCCGAATCCGCGCGCGCCACCAGGTCGTCGACGTTGAACTCCCACGTCGACGGCACGGCCGCTATCCCGATGCTCACCGTAAGGTCGCCGACACCGACCCCTACGCGGGTCAGTGGCGCCAGCCGGTCGATCAGCTGCGCAATCTGCGCGGCGCCTTCGAGAAATGCCACAAGAACGAGTTCGTCGCCGCCGAGGCGTGCGGTGACCTCGTCGGCGCTCGCAGCGGTTTTCAATTTGTCGGCCGCGGCGACCAGCGCGGCATCCCCGGCAGCGTGGCCGGCGGCGTCGTTGAGCCGTTTGAACTGGTCGATGTCGCACACCGCCATCGCGACGACGTCACACGATCCCGCCCGTGCCTGCACGGCGGCATACATGCCGCGACGGTTGCGCAGACCCGTCAACGGGTCATAGTGGGCTGAGCGCGCGGTTCTGCGGATCGCGCGGCGGCCGAGTTCGATCATCACGCATCCGGCCAGCGGAACGATCACAACCCAGCTCAGGGCGGGCATGTAGTAGACGAACAATCCGAACACGGCCGAACTGTCGTGCATCGACGCCCACGCCGTGACAGCGACTATCAGCGCGGCACCGAACAGGCAGTGCGCGAACAGTATCCGCGCACCCAGCAGGAACCCGGCGAAAATGCCGACGATGCCCATGTAGATCGTCGTGGAGAGCTTGGCCTCGGGAGTCGACATGGTGACCGCGCAGATTGCCACCGCGAGATCAGCCCACACGGTGAAGGCAACTGCCGCACGGTAGCCGGGCCAGCCGACCCGCAACCACCACACCCCGACGGGCACGGCGCTCATCAGCACCACGGATTGCACCGTGCGGTCCAGCACTCCCACTGGACCGGCAGGATTGAACTGGACGATCAGCCCCAGGCCGGCCAGACCAAAGCAGGAGAGCGCCACGAAAAGCACGAACACCCGCATGAAACGGCCTTCTCGTAGCGCACCGGTGGCGAACGAGTACTCGCGAATGCCCAATCCGCACTCCCGCCTCGCAGCAATATCAATTCACCACTGTAGCGGGAAACTTTGCGACGCTGGCTAACTCGATGCAAATCGCGCGAAGCTCAAATCAGGCGGAGATAGCTATCACCGACTCTCGATCTTTCGCGCGCCGAGTTCGTTCTGAAGGAGTTCCAGCGCAACCTCTTCGGGATCACGACGAGGCCCGGCCTCGCTCTGCGAAGCCTCGGCGAGCATCTCCGCCTCTTCCTGCTCCGGGGAGGACGGCGGCTCCGGGGCAGGCTCCGGCTCAGGTTCGGGAATGACGCGGCCCGGCCGGGTGGGGACCCGTGGCGGAGGCTTACTGGCCTTCGGCGCGGGCGGCGGGGCCGCCTCTGCGGTGCCGACCTCACAGCGGATCTGCCAGTCCACACCGAGCGCGTCCTTCAACGCATCCCGGATCACGTCGGCATTGCGCGATTCGGTCAGCCGCTTGGCCAGCGGTGGCGAGTCATGGGACAGCACAAGGGTTTTGTCCTCGACGGCCCGCACGATGGCACCCGAGAGCATGACCTCGGTGGTCCGACTGCGCTCGCGTACCTTCTCCCGCACCGTCGTCCACATCGAGCGCACGGCGGCCGCGTTGGGCTCGCCGCCGGGGGTCACCGATGCCTGCACCGGTTCCGGCTCGGGTTCGGGCTCCGGAGGGGGCTCGGGCTCGAAGTCCGGCTCCGGCGGAAGCGGTGGCTCGGGCTCGGGCTCGGGTGCAGGTTCTGCGGCAGGGGGCGGCGGTGGCGGCGCGGACACCGGTTCGGGCGCACGCTCGGGCTCGGGAGCAGGCGGTGCCGGAGCAGGGGCGGGGTCAGGCGCCGGGGGCGGTGCCGCTTGGCTGCGGCGGGTGAAGGTCTTGGTGGGTTCGGCGGCGGGCGCAGGGTCCTCGACGGCAGCAGCGAGCCGGGCCGACGCTGCAGGCCGGGCGGCCGACGACACCTCGCCGGCCGGAATCGACATGTCCAACCGGGTCTCGATACGTTCGATGCGCTGCAGCAGGGCCGATTCGGTGTCGTGCGCCGACGGCAGCAGCAGCCGGGCACACACCACTTCCAGCAGCAGCCGAGGGGCGGTGGCACCGCGCATCTCGCCGAGGCCGGCGTGCACCACCTCGGCATACCGGGCCAGCGTCGCAGCGCCCACCCGGTCGGCCTGCTCGCGCATGCGTTCCAGCACGTCGGCCGGGGCATCGACGACACCGCGGGTGACGGCGTCGGGCACGGCCTGCAGCACGATCAGATCGCGGAAGCGCTCCAGCAGATCGGTGGCAAACCGCCGCGGATCATGACCGGCGTCGATCACCGCCTCGACGGCTCCGAACAGCGCCGCCGCATCAGCGGCGGCCAGCGCCTCGACCGCATCGTCGATGAGTGCCATGTCGGTGGCGCCCAGCAGGGCCAGCGCCCGTTGATAGGTGATGTGGTTGCCGTTGGCACCCTGCTCGGAGCCGGCCAGCAGCTGATCGAGCACCGAGAGCGTGTCGCGAGGTGAGCCGCCGCCGGCCCGGATGACCAACGGGTAGACCGCGTCGTCGACGTGGACGTTCTCCTCGGTGCAGATGCGCTCCAGCAGCGGCCGCATGGTGCGCGGGGCCAGCAGCCGGAACGGGTAGTGATGCGTGCGCGACCGGATGGTCGGCAGCACCTTCTCCGGTTCGGTGGTGGCGAACACGAAGATCAGGTGCTCGGGCGGCTCCTCGACGATCTTGAGCAGCGCGTTGAAGCCTGCTGTCGTGACCATGTGGGCCTCGTCGACGATGAAGATGCGGTACCGCGACTGGGCCGGCGCGTAGAACGCGCGGTCCCGGAGTTCGCGGGTGTCGTCCACACCGCCGTGGCTGGCCGCGTCGAGCTCGACGACGTCGACGTTGCCCGGGCCGTTCGGTGCCAGCGCGACGCACGAATCGCACACCCCGCACGGTGTGGGCGTCGGGCCCTGCTCACAGTTGAGCGACCGGGCGAGGATGCGCGCCGAGGATGTCTTGCCGCAGCCGCGCGGCCCGGAGAACAAATATGCGTGGTTGATCCGGTTCGCAGTCAGCGCAGTCGATAGCGGCTCGGTGACATGTTCCTGGCCAACGACTTCCGCGAAGGTTGCCGGCCGGTATTTGCGGTAGAGAGCCACGTGAGAAGGCTACCGACTGCGTCCGACTAGTCGGCAAGCAGTGACTCGGTGGCCGCCAGCAGCGCGCAGGTGGCCAGACCGTCGATCGCCTCACGCACATCGGGCAGCGACGGGAACGTCGGGGCGATGCGGATGTTCTTGTCCTCGGGGTCCTTGCGGTACGGGAAGGCCGAACCAGCCTCGGTCACCGCGATGCCGGCGTCCTTGGCCAAGGCGACGGTGCGCTTGGCCGTGCCGGGCCACACGTCGAGGCTGACGAAGTAGCCGCCCTTGGGGTCGGTCCACGATGCGATCTTCGACTCACCCAACCGGTCCTCGAGGATCTCGGCGACGAGGGCGAACTTGGGTGCGATCAGCTCGCGGTGACGCTGCATCTGCAACTTCACACCGTCGGCGTCGCCGAAGAAGATCCGGTGACGCAACTGGTTGACCTTGTCCGGCCCGATCGACTTCTTGCCGGCGTGCTGCAGGTACCAAGCGATGTTGCCCAGCGAGCCGCCCAAAAAGCTCACCCCCGCCCCGGCGAAGGTGATCTTGGAGGTCGAGGCGAACACCAGCGGACGGTTCGGGTTGCCGGCCGCCTCGGCCAGGCCCAGCACGTCGACCTGGCGGATGAACTCGTCGGTCAGGGTGTGGACCGCGTAGGCGTTGTCCCACATCAACCGGAAATCGTTTGCCGCCGTGCGCATCTGGACGAGGCGACGGACGACCTCCCAGGAGTAGGTGACCCCGGTCGGGTTGCCGTACACCGGGACGCACCACATGCCCTTGATCGCAGCGTCGGCCGCGACGAGTTCCTCGATCAGGTCGACGTCGGGACCGTCCTCGCGCATCGGCACCGGGATCATCTCGATCCCGAAGGACTCGGTGATCGCGAAGTGGCGGTCATAGCCCGGCGAGGGACACAGGAACTTCACGACGGGTTCTTGAACCCAGGGCCGGACCGAATCCACCCCACCGTGCAGCAGCGAGAACACGATGACGTCGTGCATCATCTCCAGGCTCGCGTTGTTGCCCGCGATCAGGTTCTGCACCGGGATTCCGAGCAGCTCACCGAAGATCTCGCGCAGCTCGGGCAGCCCGTGCAGGCCGCCGTAGTTGCGGGTGTCGGTGCCCGTGCGGTCGCGGAAGGAGTCTTTCTCCGGGCCGGGCAGCGACAGCAGCGCATTGGACAGGTCCAACTGCTCAGGGGCCGGCTTGCCGCGGGTCAGGTCCAGGCTCAGCTTCTTCGCCTGCAGCTCTGCGTAGTTGCGCTGTTGGACTTCGTGCTGCGCGAGCAGATCGTCGCGGCCGAGAGACTGGAACGACACCGCGCGCCTTTCACAGAAGCGGAATGAGCTGGACATAAGGGGACCCCGCGCACCCGCCAGAGCCCGTTGACCCTTGCTGCCTTCCGGCCCTGGGGGAGTTCACAGGATGGACGCCGCGCGGGGTCCAAGGCGAGTGTAATACCCGTCCCGTTCCCCGGCGTTTCGGGACTGGTTCTCCCGTCCGCTACGATTGCCGACGGAGGATTCGCCTAGTGGCCTATGGCGCTCGCCTGGAACGCGGGTTGGGTTAACAGCCCTCAGGGGTTCAAATCCCCTATCCTCCGCGCTCGGGTCCGGGGTGCGACCTGCTGAATCAACCCTGATCAGCAGCTCGCACCCCGGCCCAATTTCAGTACCCGAGGAGGAGTATGGGCCGCACCGTCGCGGTGATCTGGCACGCGTCGTTTTCGATCGTGGCCGCCGGCCTCTACTTCTTTTTCGTTCTCCCCAGATGGCATGAGCTCGTCGGCGACACCTCGCCCACGCTCGGCCTGATCCTGCGCATCGTCACCGGAGTCCTGATCGGTCTGGCCGCCCTGCCGGTCGTGTTCACGCTGCAGCGCACCAAGCGTCCCGAGCTGTCCACCCCCGAGTTGGCGCTGCGGTTGCGGGCAGCCTCGATCGCCCTGCACGTGCTGGCCGCAGTGCTGATCATCGGCACCGCAGTCTCCGAGATCTGGCTGTCCCTGGACAGCGCCGGCCCGTGGCTGTTCGGGATCTACGGCGCCGCCGCCGCAATCGCACTGCTCGGGATCTTCGCCTTCTACCTGGCCTTCCTCGCCGAGCTGCCGCCTCCGCCGCCGAAGCCGGTCAAGACCCGGGAGAAGTCCGAGCGCCGCGGTCGCAAGAAGGCCGCAGCCGAGACCGAGGACGCTGCTGAGTCGGACGAGGCCGACGAGGTCGACGAGGTCGAAAAGGCCGACGAGTCCACTGAAACCGAGTCCGAGGACCAGGTCGAAGAGTCCGGCGCCGAGGAGCCTCAGTCCACCGCCGAGGAAGCCGAGCCGATCGAGGGCAAGTCCCTGCGTAACCGGCGGCCGTCCAGCAAGAGCGATACCAAGCGGCGGGGCTGGCGCTCGCGCGGCGAAGTCACCGCCGAGGACTGACCGACGCCAATCGCGTCGACATCGGCTACTTATCCAGCCAAGATGGGTATATGAGCAAAGTGAGCTCACATCCGTTCAGAACGATCGTCGCGGTGGCAGTGACCGCCGCGACGGCCGTTATCGCCCCGATTGCACCTGCCGCCGCCGCACCCGGCGACCCCGAGACGGTGGCTTCCCAGATCGAACCGTCGGTGGCCCGCATCGACACCGTCGTGGATTACCAACAGGCCTACGGCATCGGCACCGGCATCGTGTTGTCGCCGAACGGTGAGGTCCTGACCAACTACCACGTCGTCCAAGGAGCCAACTCGATCAGCGCCACGGTCGGCGGCCAGCGGTACCCGGCCGACCTGGTCGGCTACGACCGGCAGAACGACATCGCCGTGCTGCAACTGCACGGCGCCGCAGGCCTGCCGCCGGCGCCGATCGGCGATTCGGCCGCGCTGGCACCGGGGCGCCCCGTCGTCGCGCTCGGCAATGCCGGGGGCAGCGGCGCTCCCCTGACCCGTGAGGTCGGCACCATCAGCGCGTTCAATCGGACCGTCAACGCCGAAGACGAGCTGACCGGCACGAGCGATGAGATCAACGGTCTGATCGAGTTCGCCGCGCCGGTGCGTGCCGGTGACTCCGGCGGTCCCGTGGTCAACGATGCCGGACAGGTTGTGGGTATGACGACCGCCGCGTCGGTGAACTTCCGCATGGGCCCCGGCGGCAAGGGGTTCGCGATCCCGATCAACGACGCGATGGCCATCGCCGGTCAGATCCGCTCCCGCACTCCGTCGGGCTCGGTGCACATCGGGCCGCCGACCCTGCTCGGCGTCGGTGTTCGCACCGCGCAGCGCCAGAGCGGCGGCGTGATCGTCCAGGACGTCATCGCGGGCGGCCCCGCCGACGCGGCCGGCCTGATTCCTGGCGACGTGCTCACCACCATCGACAACACCCCGCTGGATTCGGCCCGCGCCCTGACGCTGGTCCTCGATCGGCACTACCCGGGCGACGTGGTGGGCCTGACCTGGCTGGACCAGGGCGGCCAGCAGCACACCGGCAAGGCCACGCTGGCCGCCGGGCCGTAATCCGTGGTCACGCTGGACCGCCTGATCAACGTTCTGGGCGGCTACGGGGTGCGGCTGCGCACCCCGGCACCTGGATCCTCTCCGGCGCCACGCTCGACCGAGTTGCGCAGCGTGGTCATGCACGAGCCCGGCCCGGTCATCGGCGATGTCCTGCTGGCCGTCGGAGCCGGTTCCGTGACCGAGGCGGTGCAGTGGGCGAAGGCCGCGCGCGCCGTGGTGGTCCTGGTCCGCGGTCCGCACGACCCGGCCGACGCCGACGCCGACGCCGACGAACTGACGGTCGATGACCGCATCGCGGTGATGACGGTCGAGCCCGAGGTCTCCTGGAGCGAGCTCGCGGCCGTGGTCTACGGCGTCGTACTGGAAGGCCGGGAGACCGAATCCGGGCGCGGCCCAACCGATTTGTTCGCCCTGGCCGACAGCCTCGCCGATGCCGTGGGTGGCGCGGTCACCATCGAGGACCGGCGCAGCGCGGTGCTCGCGTACTCCCGGCTGCAGCAGCACGCCGACCCCGCGCGCGCCGAGACCATCCTGAGCCGTGTGGCACCGGAACGGCTGCGCACCCTCTTCGACGGCCGGGGGGTGTTCCGGCACCTGGCCGAATCCGATGACCCGATGTTCGTCGACGGCGACGACGAGCTCGGCCTGACCGGGCGGATGGTGGTGGCCGCCCGGGCCGGCCGCGAACTGCTCGGTTCGATCTGGGTGACGTGTGCCGCTCCCCTACCCGATGCGCGCCGCGCCGCACTGGCCGACGGCGCCCGCATGGTCGCCCTGCATCTGCTGCGCTCCCGCGCCAGCGCCGATCTGGAACGCCAGGTGGAGTCGGAGCTGGTGATCCGTCTGCTCGAAGGTGCCGCCGATGCCACCACCGCGGCCAGCCGGCTCGGGCTGCCACAGACGCCGCTGCGGGTGATCGCGTTGCGTGCCCGCACCGGGGACGAGCGGCATGCCGCGCTGCTGCTGGCGTTCGAGCGGGCGACCGCGGGCTTCGGCTGGTCGCGTCCCGGGCGCAGCGCCCTGGCCGGCAACACCGTCTACACCGTGTTGCCCGGTGCCGAGGCCGAGGCCGCGAGCCGGTGGGTGACGGGGCTGCGCGCCGCGTTGCCCGAGCCGGTGACCGTGCTGGCCGGCATCAGCGGTCCGGCCACCGCCGCCGAGCTGGCGCTGGCCCGCAGTGAGGCCGACGAGTGCCTGGCGCTGCACGAAGTCCGGCACGAGGTGCACGGGGTCCGGCAGGAGGATGCCCGCGGCCTCGACGACAGGGTGCCGGTCTACGACGAGGCCTGGGACGAGATCCTGCTGCAGCGGCTGCGCATCGCCGCGCGCGCGGGCCGCGCCCCGCAGCGCGGACCCGTCGCCGAACTACGGGCCCACGACCAAGCAAACGGCACTCAGTACGCGGCCACATTGCGAGCCTGGCTGGAAGCCCAGGGCGATCTGGCCGGCGCCGGACGGGCGCTCGGTGTGCACGAGAACACCGTGCGCTACCGGCTGCGCAAGATGATCGAACTGACCCAGCTGGACCTGGCCGATGCCCGCAAGCGGCTGGCGATGATGATCGAGCTGGCGGCAACCGAAGAGTTGTCGTAACTCGACAATCGCGCCGCCTCTGTTTGTCGAGATAGCGCAAACACAGAGCGCGTGAGCAGCCTCACCATGGGAGCATGTATGGGGTCGAGCGCATTGACGGTGCACCGCGGTCAGCGGTTGTCGTGGGTGCAGGCATCGTCGGCCTGTCCACTGCATGGTTTCTCCAGGAGCACGGAGTCAAGGTCACCGTGGTCGACCGCACCGGGGTCGCCGCGGGCGCGTCGTGGGGCAATGCCGGCTGGGTCTCGCCGACGCTGACCATCCCGCTCAATGACCCGGCGGTGCTGCGTTACGGCCTGCGGTCGCTGTTCGACCCGGCCGCTCCCCTGCACATTCCGCTGACATCGGGCCCACGCCTGCTGTCGTTCCTGGCCCGATTCGCCATGAGCTGCCGCCTTTCCACCTGGACCAGGGTCGCCAAGGCCAATGTGCCCCTCAACGAGGAATGCCTCGAGGCCTACGACGTACTGACCGCCAACGGCGTGGCGGTGCCCACCACCGACGGGCCGATCACCGCGCTGTTCGAAACCTCGCGTCAGGCCGAACACCTGATGACCGAGCTGCGCCGGATGGCCGCGGTGGGACAGACCGTGACGGTCACCGGCCTGTCCGGTGACACCCTGCGCGACCATGTGCCGCTGGCGTCACCGGCGATCACCGCGGGCATCAGCGTAGAAGGCCAGCGGTTCGTGGACCCGGGCCGGTTCGTCCAGGCGCTCGGCGATGCCGTCATCGCCAGGGGCGCGGAACTGGTCATCGGCGAGGTCACCGACGTGCGCGCCATGGGTGCCGGAGTGAACGTGGACCTGACCGGCCGATCGCTGAGCGCGGAGACCGCCGTGATCGCCACCGGGGCGTGGCTGTCGAAGCTGGCGAAACCCTGGGTCCGTACGCCCGTGCAGGCCGGTCGCGGTTACTCGTTCACCGTGCCGGTCGAGCGCCCGATCCTCGGGCCCATCTACCTGCCCGACGCCCGCGTCGCCTGCACGCCGTACCAGGGCAAGCTACGGGTGGCCGGAACCATGGAGTTCCGCTCCCCCGACGACCCGGTGCAACCACCGCGGGTCGACGCCATCATCGCGTCCGCGGCACCGCTGCTCGACGGTGTGGACTGGGAGGCCCGCACCGACGTGTGGGTGGGCCCGCGCCCGGTCAGCTCGGACGGTCGCCCACTGATAGGCGAAGTGGCACAAGGCATCTACGTGGCCGGCGGTCACGGCATGTGGGGACTGGCCCACGGTCCGGTCACCGGCCGACTGCTCGCCGAATACATGACCACCGGAAAGCAACCCGAGGCACTGCGGGAATTCGATCCCCTGCGCTGACCATCGACGACTTTGCCCTGACGGGCCGACAAGCCGTCAGGGGCGGCGAGCATCCCGCCCCTGGCGGCAACTCCGCATCATCGGAAGGAAACCACAATGACTGTCAGCCAACGTGTTTGGTTATCTCCACAGGCGTATGAGCGCCTTCAGGTCGAGCTGTCGACACTGCGCGATCTGATCGCGGGCGAAGCGGCATCCGATTCCGACGAGAACGAGGTGGCGATCCAGCGGGCCCGCCAGACCCGCATCCAGCAGATCCACGACCTGCTGCTCAACGCCGTCGTCGGTGAGGATCCGCCGGACGACGGCGTGGCCGAGCCGGGCATGGTGTTGACCGTGCGCTACGACCAGACCGGCGACATCGAGACCTTCCTGCTGGGTGTCCGCGGCGCGGAATACGGCGACCTGGAGGTCTATTCGGTGAACTCACCGTTGGGCGAGGCGATCGTCGGAGCACGTCCCGGCGAGCAGCGCCACTACCCGGTACCCAGCGGCGAGGCCCTGCCGGTCACCCTGATCAGTGCAGTGCCGTTCGGGATGCACCTGCCGGCCGTGGGCTAAGGCGCGTGCGTCCTACTCTGTTCGGATGGCCGAACGCAAGGGCACGCCGGGCAGCCTGACCGCCGAGGACTGGGTGCAGGCGGGGTACACCCTGCTGGCCTCCGACGGGATGCGGGCGCTGAAGATCGAGCGACTCTGCGAGCAGATCGGCGCGACCCGGGGCAGCTTCTACTGGCACTTCACCGACATGAAGGGCTACCGGGCCGCCCTGGTCGCGTCGTGGAATGCCTTTCTGGAACAGGACCGCCGCTCGCTGGCCGAACTCGAACACCTGCCGCCGCGCGAGCGACTGTCGGGAATGATGAAGCAGCTGCTCAGCCCGCAGCACTGGACGCTGGAACGCGCGATGCGGGAGTGGGCCCGTTCCGACGACATCGCCGCGGCCAACGTGCGCGCGGCCGACCACCGCGTGCTGGTCGCGGTGACCAAGGCGTATGTCGACTACGGGTTCAGCTCCGAGGACGCGGCGCTGCGCGGACAGGCCACCTTCGCCACGGGTATCGGCGTGCTGCACCTGATGGACTCGGCCGATGCCCTGACCACCGCCGACCGCTACGAGAGATTCCTGGATCTCATGCTGGCTCGATGATCGCGGAGAACACGCGCTCGAACAGGTCGGTCAGTTGGTCGGTGTCGGAGTCGGTCAGACCAGGACTACGCATCACCCGGCGCATCAGTAGGACTCCGCTCATCACCGACAGCATGGCGTCGGCACGGAGCTGACGGTCGGGCCCGGACAGCTGGCCTGCCAACCGCCGGCCGACGTGGCGCGCGATCGCGTCGCGCACGATGTTCACGGCAACCGGGTTCGAGACCGAGCGGAGCATGATCAGGAACGGCTCCAGCGGGTCGGCATCCGGGTCGGAGCGTTCGGTCAGCGCGGCGGCAGCGTCGCGCGCGAGGGCGGCTGGTTCCTCGGCAACGATCGTCGGTGGCGCGAAAGAGGTTTCGACCGCCTCGGCGAACAGCTGCTCCTTGGACCCGAAGTAACGGTTCACCAGCATTGCGGTGACCCCGGCGTCTCGCGCGATCTCCCGAACGCCGACGCCGTCATACCCGGACAGCGCAAAGTGGCGGATCGCCGATTGCAGGATCGCCTCGCGGGTGGCCGCAGCGTTGCGTGTTCGGGAGGAACCCATGCCGACCACGCTAGGGAATATCCGGGCACAAGTCTGCGTATGTATACCTATCGGATGTATACGACTGTAGACATAGGAGTGGGCCATGGACCTGGGTCTGTCGGGCAAGCGCGCACTAGTCACCGGATCGAGCACGGGGCTCGGGCAGGCCATCGCCCAAACGCTTGCCGCCGAGGGTGCTTCCGTCGTGGTCCACGGACGCGACGCATCGCGTACACAGGCTGTCGCCGACGGTATTCGAGCCGGCGGTGGCGCCGCGGAACCCGCCACGGGTGACCTGGCCACCGATGCCGGCGTCGACGCAGTTGCCGCGATTGCGGGTGACGTCGACATCCTCGTCAACAACGCCGGGTACTACGACGGGCTCGGGTGGCCCGAACTCACAGCAGACCTGTGGACGCAGATCTACCAGGTCAACGTCGTGTCCGGGGTGCGCATGATCGAGCGGCTGGTACCCGGGATGCGGCGGCGCGGCTGGGGCCGCGTCATCCAGATCGGTGGCGGGCTCGCGATCCAGCCCGCCGCCGGGCAGCCGCATTACAACGCGACACTCGCCGCCCGGCACAACCTCACCGTGTCGCTGGCCCGCGAACTCGCCGGGACAGGCGTCACCTCCAACATCGTTGCGCCAGGGGCCATCCTGACCGGACCCGTGCGGGACATGGCCGTCCGTGCCGCGGCACTACACGGCTGGGGACAGTCGTGGGACGACATCGAGAGGGCTGCCGCCAACGAATGGTTTCCCAACGATGTCGGCAGATTCGGCCGCCCGGAGGAAATCGCTTCCGCGGTCGCGTTTTTGGCCAGCACTCATGCCGGCTATATCAGCGGCGCCGATCTGCGCGTCGACGGCGGGACTGTCCGCAGCGTCGCCTGAACCACTGCTCCAATTCAGATATCTCAACCGAAAGTAGGTAAACGCAATGTCGTACGTATTTCTCGTTTCCGGTGCATCCCGCGGGCTGGGCCGCGCGATCGTCGAGGCCGCCTTGGGCGCGGGACACCGGGTCGTCGCCGGCGTCCGCTCCTCCACCGCGCTGTCCGACCTCGCCAGTATCCAGCCGGACCGCCTCGCCGTCGTCGAGCTCGACGTGACCGACGACGACCAGGTACGGGCAGCTGTGGACACCGCGGTCGAGCGGTTCGGCCGGCTCGACGTATTGGTGAACAACGCGGGTTACGCAAACATGGCCGCCATCGAAGACTTCGACTTCGATGACTTCCGTACCCACATCGACACCAACTTCTTCGGCGTCGTCCGACTCACCCAAGCCGCACTGCCCGTCATGCGGGCCCAGGGCGCCGGCCACATCATTCAGATCTCCTCGGTGGGCGGGCGGCTCGTGCGCGCCGGCCTGGGCGCCTACCAGTCGGCCAAGTGGGCAGTCACCGGATTCTCCGGCGTGCTCGCTCAGGAAGTGGCGCCTCTCGGCATCAACGTCACTGTTCTGGAACCCGGTGGTATGCGCACTGATTGGGCAGGCTCGTCGATGCGGGTCGCCGCGGTCCGCGACGAGTACGCCGATACGGTCGGTGCGTCGATCGCCCGTAGCACTCCCGAAAACCTCGGTGCCAGCGACCCGGCCAAGGTGGCTGAACTCGTCCTCACCGTCGCCGGGATGACTGAACCCCCAGAGCGGTTGCTCGTCGGCCCCGATGCCTACCGCTACGCCACCGCGGCCGGCCGCGAACTGCTCGCCGATGACGAGAGGTGGGAGGCCCTCAGCCTCTCCACCGCCGCCGATGACGTCACCGCCGATCAGGTCGACCCGCTGGGCATTCCGAGCTAATCCTGGCGGCGGTTGCCGTCTTCGTCCCAGTTCTCGGCGACTTTCTTGCTGGGCTGCACCCGCGGCGGCTCACCGGGCATCTTGGGATAGCTCGGCGGGTACGGCAGGTCACCGAGACCGCGCTCCTCGTCGGCGGCCACCAGATCCAGCAGTGGCTGCAGAGACTGCTTCTTCGAGTCGATGCCGGCCCACGGATCCTCGCGTCCCGCAAGGAAATCCGGCACTGTGGCGATCGTGTAGTCGTCGGGGTTGGCAGTGCGAAGTTCGTCCCAGGTCAACGGGGTCGAGACGGTCGCGATCGGGGTCTTGCGGGCCGAATACGGCGAGGCGAACGTGCGGTCGCGGGCATTCTGGTTGTAGTCGATGAACAGCCGCTCGCCACGCTCTTCCTTCCACCACGACGTGGTCACCGCATCGGGGGCACGCCGTTCCACCTCACGGGCCAGGGCGATGCCCGCCCGGCGCACCGCGATGAAATCCCAGTCGGTCTTGATCCGCAGGAAGATGTGCACGCCGCGGCCTCCCGAGGTTTTGGGATAGCCGACCAGGCCCAGCTCGTCGAGCAGCGGTTTGAGCACGTCGCACGCCACCGCGGCGGCCTCGGCGAACCCGGTGCCCGGTTGCGGGTCGAGGTCGATGCGCAGCTCGTCGGGATGTTCGGTATCGGGGCAGCGAACCTGCCAGGGGTGCAACGTGATCGTGCCCATCTGCGCGGCCCACGCGATCGACGCCGGGTGGGTCACCTTGAGTGCGTCGGCGGTGCGACCGGACGGGAAGGTGACGACGCAGGTCTCCAGGTAATCGGGATGCTTCTGCGGCACCCGCTTCTGGTAGATCTCCTCACCCTCGATGCCGTCGGGGAACCGCTGCAGATGCGTGGGCCGGTCTTTCAACAGCGTGACCATACGGTCGGCGACGGACAAGTAGTACTCCATCAGCTTGCCCTTGGTGCCGCCCTTGCCCAACTTCGGGTAGTACACCTTGTCCGGGTTGGTGAACCGGACCTTGATTCCGTCGACATCGAGTTCGGTTGCCGGTGTTGCCATTTCAGCTCTCCCCCGCGAGGACGTCGTACAGGTCGTAGTTCAACGGCACGTCGAGCTGGTCGAACGTACAGCTCGACGGTTCGCGGTCCGGACGCCAGCGCATGAACTTCACCGCGTGCCGGAAGCGTTGACCGTTCTCGGTGTTGCCCTCCATCTGGTCATACGCCACCTCGCACACGCGAACCGGGCGCACCGGGATCCAGCGCTTGTCGGCGGCCGAGTTCCACCGGCTGGGATCACCCTCGCGGACTTCGTCGCCCTCCCGCAGCGGCTCCAGGTCGGCCAGCAGCTTGATCCGGTCCTTGACGCTGAACGAGGCTGCGCCACCTACCATCTGCAGCTCGCCGTCAGATCGGTAGAGGCCGAGCAGGATCGAGCCGACACCCTCCCCGCTCTTGTGGATGCGGTAGCCGATCGCCACGCAGTCGGCGTCGCGGTGGTGCTTGACCTTCACCATCTCCCGCTTGCCCGGAAGATACGGGCCGTCGAGCTTCTTGGCGATCACCCCGTCGAGCCCGGCCCCCTCGAAGGTCTGCAGCCACTGCGCACCGAGCTCGGGATCCGTGGTGGTCCGCGTGACATGGCACCACTTCTTGGCCCTGACGGCGTCGATCAGCGCCTCGCGGCGCACCCGGAACGGCTCGGCGAGCAACGACCGGTCCCCGGTGGCCAGGGCGTCGAATCCGATGAAATGTGCCGGTGTCTGTTCGGCGAGCATCCGCACCCTCGACTCGGCGGGGTGGATGCGCTGCGACAACGACTCCCAGTCCAGGCGCATACGGCCGTCGATCTCGCGGGGCACCACCACCTCACCATCGAGGACACAACGGTCGGCGAGTTCGTCACGCAGCGCCTCGAGCAGTTCAGGAAAGTAGCGCCCGAGTTCCTTTCCGCTGCGCGACTGCAACACCACCTCGTCACCGTCCCGGAAGGCCAACGCGCGGAAGCCGTCCCATTTCGGCTCGTAGGACCACACCTCGGCGTCGTCAGGCACTTTCACCTGGGCTTTGGCGAGCATCGGTTCGATCGGCGGCACTACGGGTAGGTCCACGGGCTCCATCCTGGTTCATGGGGGCGTCACGGATCTAGACCGCCGCGCCGCGGCGAACTCATCGCGCGGACACCGGCGGCGGGTGGGACCAGCCGTGCTCTGCTTGACGCATACCCGATGAGGCCGCCTGAAACCCAGTACTCCCGCTCTTGTCTCGCGGCTCGGCCGGACTGTGTCGCGCATACTGAGTAGCCATAAACCACCCGATCCACACCAGGTCCGGAGCAATGCTGCTACCCGTGATGCCGCCCGTCTCACCGATGCTGGCCAAGCCGGCAACAGTGATTCCACCGGACGCGTCCTACGAACCGAAGTGGGACGGCTTCCGGGCGTTGGTGTTCCGCGACGGCGACGAGGTCGAGTTGGGCAGCCGCAACGAGCGGCCGATGACCCGCTACTTCCCCGAACTGGTCGAGGCCGCGAAAGCCGAGCTCCCACCGCGGTGCGTCATCGACGGCGAGATCGTCCTGCCGACCGAGAAGGGCCTGGACTTCGAGGCGCTCCAACTGCGTCTGCACCCCGCGGCTTCCCGGGTGCGTCTGTTGGCCGAACAGACCCCGGCCAGCTTCATCGCCTTCGACCTGCTCGCCCTCGGAGACGACGACCTCACCGGCCGACCGTTCGGTGAACGCCGCGCCGCCCTGGTCGGCGCGCTGGGTTCCGGCCCCGCCTTTCACGTCACCCCGGCCACCACCGACATCGCGACCGCGCGGCGCTGGTTCGACGAATTCGAGGGAGCCGGGCTCGACGGACTGATCGCCAAACCTCTGACCCTCACCTATCAGCCCGACAAACGGGTCATGGTGAAAATCAAGCACCAGCGGACCGCCGACTGCGTGGTCGCCGGCTATCGGCTCCACAAGTCAGGGCCGGATGCGATCGGCTCGCTGCTGCTGGGGCTCTACACCGATGACGGCGAGCTGGCATCCGTCGGCGTCATCGGTGCTTTCCCGATGGCGCGACGCCGGGCCCTGTTCACCGAATTACAGCCCCTGGTAACCAGTTTCGAGAACCATCCGTGGAACTGGGCTGCCCAGGTGGCCGCCGACCCGGACCTCGCGCGTAGGTACGGCGGCGGCTCGCGTTGGAACGCCGGCAAGGACCTGTCCTTCGTGCCGTTGCGGCCCGAACGCGTCGTCGAGGCCCGCTACGACCACATGGAGGGTAGGCGCTTCCGGCACACTGCCCAGTTCAACCGCTGGCGGCCCGACCGGGACCCACGCTCGTGCACCTACGAGCAGCTGGACCAGCCGGTCACCTTCGGGCTCAACGACATCGTCCCGGGCCTGCTCCCCGGCTAGTAATGGTCGGCCGGCTGCAGCCAGGTGGCGAGATTACGCACGTAATCCTTGAACACGCCCAGACGGGACGGATCCGCTCCGATCTGCCAGCCGGGCCGATCGGTAACGAACGACGGCGCCCCATGCGCCAGGTCCCAGTTGTAGTCGGCGAAGTGGTGGAAGGTCGACTCGGCAACGGCCCGCCCCATCGGCCTGCCCTCCGGCGTGCTCTCACCGTCGAGTGCCACCGCGAGATTGAACTGTCTGCCGGTCGCGGTGCTGCGGCCCTGAGCCACCACCGTCGCGAACGGCCCCCGGGCCGCGACCGCGCCCTCATGCGGGTGAGCCGGGAACCACTCGATGCGGCCGGTGACGGTCCTGGAGGTGCGCAGCAGCTGGTGCACCGGCTCATCGGCCAGCACCGGCTGGTAGTCGCCGTTGGCGCCCGAGTGATAGTTGGGCCACGAGATGTCGGGATTGTCCTGGTCGTCGCACAGTGACTGCGGGTCCAAGCTGGCGTCGTGAAAATCGTTGACCTGCCCCAACGAGCCCAGTCCCTTCAGGCAGCTGCCCAGGTCCTGATGATCACGAGCGGTGAGCACCCCGCCGCCGAGTCCGCGGAACCGGCCGATCGCCGCACATTCGTCGGGCGTCAGACCATTGCCCACGTCGACGGCCATCAACCACAGCTGGTCGAACCCGAGCTCGTCGAGATGGCTGAGCACCGGGTCCTGCCCGGCGTGATCGGTTCGGTTACGGGCCAGCACCTCGTGGCCGTCCGCACGCAGCTCACCTGCCAGCATCGAGAATCGGCCGACATCCCAATCGTCGGGATTCTCCGTGATCGTGGTCTGCAACAAAATTGTCGCCATGTGATGAGTCTCATTGCCTCAAGGACCCTCGGGACCCTTGAAAACCCGTGGTCTCGGAGCGAGTGGCGATCAGCTACTCCACGACACGGAGCGCAGCTGTCGGCGTGACCGGACCCCGAGCTTGACGAAGACCTTGCGCAGGTGCCATTCGACGGTGTGGGTGCTGATGAACAACTGTGCGCCGATCTCCTGATTGGTCAGTCCGTCGCGGGCCAACTGGGCGATCTGCGCCTCCTGAGCAGTCAATACGTCGCCCGAGGCCATCGGCTGTTTGCGCACCTTCTCACCGGTGGCGGTCAGCTCACGCCGGGCCCGCTCGGCGAACCCGGCGGCGCCCATCCTGGTGAACATCTCGTAGGCGGTGTTGAGATGCTCTCGGGCACTGGTGCGTTGCTTCTGGCGACGTAACCATTCCCCGTAACGGAGATGGGTCCGCGCCAGCTGCACCCCGATTTGAGTGCGGCTGAGCCGCTCGACGGACTCTTTGAACAGCACGTCGGCCTTGGTGTCGTCGGCGACGACAGCCCGGGCCGCGGCCAATACTCCCAGCCCCCAATCGGTTCCGCTCGACTCCGTGCATGTTTCCAACCGTCGCACCGCGTCCTCGGCGACATCTCGCTCGCCGACCCGCATGGCAGCCTCGGCCAGCTCGATCAGGGTCCAGCTGTAGAACCCGATGTCGTGGAACTCGCACGTCTGTTTGGCAGCTGTCAGGGCCTCGTCGTAGCGGCCCACGCCGTTGTAGAGCACTGCGGCGGCGTAGCCCGCCACCCCGAGCAGTCGGCCCTCGCCCTTGGCGGTCCCCTCGGCCATGCCTGCCTCGATGAGGTCGCCGGCCTCGGCGAGATCGCCGCGCCAGGCGGCCAATTCCACCTTGTGGTATTTCATCGGACGGTGGCCGATCGCCTCGGAGAGAGAGTCGGCCTCCTCCATAAGCCTTGCAGCTGTGACGAATTCACCTTTATGCGTATGGACACCGGCCTGGAAGGCGATCGCCGGCGGCAGGATGGCCAGCGCGCCGGTGGCGCGAGCGTAGCCGATCATGTCAGTGGCCAGCCGGTCGACGAGGTCATCGTCCCAGATCTCATGGGCAGCGGATTCGTGCACGATCGGGAAGGCCAGTGCCAACCAGTGCAAAGCCCGGCCGTCGTGGCGCCGGGTGTGCTCACTCCACAGCTCCAGCGCGGTGCGCAGGGGCTCGACCGCCGTGGGCAGCCCATCTGTGATCAGGTTCGCCATGCCGGTGAGGAGTAGATCGATGGGTCCAGTCGGCGCCTCGACCCTTTCGACTGCGGCGCGCGCCGCCTCGGCGGCCACCACGAGGGCTTCCGGTTGACTGCACGAAGCAAACATCGCAGCGGCCAGCGCCTCCATGTAGGTCTCGCGGGCCAACTCGTCGTCGAGATTCTCCAACCGCTTGGCTGCGTCGAGCAGCAACCCGGCCGCATGCCGGACCGGTGGCGCACCGGGTAGTCCGCCCCGGCTGCGGGTGAATTCCATCTGCGCCCGTAGCCGGCCCACCTGCGCCCGCTGCAGCTCGGTCAACGGGTTCAGTTCAGCCAGGGAGAGCAGCTCATAGGCGGCTTCGGGGGCAGCCGCCTCACGTTTGGCCTCGGCGGCCGCGATCGCCCGGGAGCTGCGCAGGGCCGGATCGGCGGACAGGATCGCCGCCCGCTCGAGGAAAGTCGCCGCGGCGGCGATCCCGCCGCGGCTCTGGGCCCGCCAAGCCGAGGCTTCCAGTTCGGCGGCCACCGCGTCGTCGGGACCGGCCGCGGCATTAGCCGCATGCCAGGCCCGGCGATCCGGATCGAGTTCGGCATCGGTGGCAACGGCCAAGGCGCGGTGCACTTCCCGGCGATCGGCCGCATCGGCGGCCCGATAGGCGGCCGACCGGACGAGCGGGTGGTGAAACCGCATGCGGGGGCCGAACTCGATGACACCGGCAGCCTCGGCCGGCGCCAACGCATCCACGCTGATCCCCAAATGCGCGGTGGCACGCGAGAACAAGATCGGATCGCCGAGCGGATCCGCTGCGGCGAGCAGCAACAACCTCCGGGTGTCGTCCGGCAGTGACTCGATGCGGCGAATGAACCCCTCTTCGACGTGGCCCACCGACGGGCGCGCCGAGCCGAGCCAGAAACCGCCGGCAAGCTCGGCGGCCGGCACGTTACGCGGAATCTCCAGCAGTGCCAACGGGTTACCGCGGGTCTCGGCGATGACACGGTCTCGGACCCGCTCGTCGATCCGGCCGAGAAAGACCGCGTCCAGCAGCTCTTTGGCGTCGGTGTCCGAGAGCCCCTCGACCCGCAGTTCGGGCAGGCCGGGCAGCACGTCGGCGGCGCCTGCGTGGGTGTCCCGGACGGCGAACACCATGACGACCGGCTCCGCCAACAGTCGGCGCGCGACGAAACCCAGGGTCTGTACCGAGACCTGATCGAGCGACTGCGCATCGTCGATCACACACAGCAGCGGCATCCTGTCAGCCGCGGCGGCCAGCAGGCTGAGCACCGCCAAACCCACGAGAAACCGGTCCGGCACCGGACCGACTCCGCGGCCGAAAGCCACCGAGAGCGCGTCCCGCTGCGGCTCGGGGAGCTCGTCGAGATGATCCAGCAACGGTGCGCACAGCTGATGCAGTCCGGCGAAGGCAAGTTCCATGTCGGATTCGACCCCGGCCACCTGGGTCACCTGGAACCCCGGGGCGTGTTCGACGACGTAGTCCAGCAGCGCCGTCTTCCCGACCCCCGCTTCGCCGCGCACCACCAGCACCGCGCTGCCGCCAGACCGGCCACCCGCTACCAGCGTTCGAAGGGCCGCGCATTCGCTGGCGCGGCCGCGTAGAGACGGGCCTGCGCCCATAATCGCCATCACACCACCGAGTCCGAATTTTGCCGAAACTTTATCAAGGCAGACCAGGTCCGGGCTCCTCGACAAGGCTCCTCCCGAGCCGGCTACGGACCTAGCCGAACCGCAGCGTCGGCGCGGGTAGCGATTCGACTCCGCGGTGCGCGAATTGAGTCCAGCAAGTGCGTATCTCGGCGGAGAGCTGGTTGTCGATCGCACGCTGCGGGCCGAGCATGGGGGCATCCGCCCAGGCCTGTGGTGAGCCGAACAGGAACGGCAACTCCATGCAGTGGCAGGCGCCCAGCGGCGCACTGACCGGTTTCCAGTCGAAACGATAAGTGCCGACCCGGCCGCCGTTGGTTCGCCAGGCCTGCGCCAGCCGCTCGGCGGGGCCGGAGAACGCCTGTTTCGTGATCGCCTTCGAACCGGCCCGGACGGCGAGCCTGCCGAGGGCAGGCGCCCGGTTGAGCCTGGCCACCCGCGGATCCATTGCGACGAACGGCGCCGCGTCGTCCTTGGTGTAGCCGATCAGCAGCTCGATGCGGCGCGCGGCGGCAGCGATGGCCTCGGGGACGTCCGCGGGTGCCGGCATCGGTCCCCGGCCGAGCCGCGGCGCGAACGCCAGACCGCCCAGCAGGCCGAAGCCCTGCGCTGCGGCAACGGCGGCAGCCTCGGCGGCAAGCAGCTTGTCCACGCTGGTCTCGGCCGGGTCGGCCCCCGCGAGCGAGCCTGCCATCGCCGCGCCCATGGCATGTGCCATGTCGTCGCGCCCCTCGTCCAACTCCAGCGGGGCGCTCTGCAGGATCGCGCGGTGGAACAGCCCGGCCGCTTCCTCGCACAGCATGAGCGAGGAGACCGAATGCGCACCCGCGGACTGACCGAACGCGGTGACGTTGGCCGCGTCCCCGCCGAACGCCGCGATGTTGTCCTGGACCCAGCGCAGCGCCAGGATCTGGTCGCGCAGTCCGAGGTTGTCGGCGCCGACCCCGGGCGGCGCGAGATAGCCGAAGATGCCGAGGCGGTAGCTCACGTTGACCACCACCACGTTGCCCGAGCGGGCCAGGGCACCGGGGTCGTATTTGGCGGACTCACCGCTGCCCGCGACGTAGGCACCGCCGTGGAACCACACCATGACCGGGAGCCGGTGCGCATCGGCCGGGGCCGTGACGGACAGCACCAGACAGTTCTCGTTGGTCGACAACCCCGCGAGTGCGTCGCCGGTCACCCAGGCCAGGCGCGACGGCCGCTGCGGGCAGGCCGGGCCCGGTTGGGTCGCGTCGCGAACCCCTGACCAGGCCGCAGCCGGTTCGGGCACAACGAACCGCTTCGCGGTGCCGTAGCGCACGCCTCTCGCGCGTACCAGTCCGTCCTCGCGTTCGACCTGGATGGTGCCGCCGGTGATGTGTCGCTCGCGCACGAGGCCAACGCTAGCGTTTACCGCCGCCCGCAGCCGGGCATGCCAACAGCATGTCTGTCACCGCATTTCAGGATCTGCCACTGGCCGACCGGGACCGGGAGTGGGACGGCGATGCCGCCGACAAACGGGTCCGCAAGTGGGCCGGTGCGGAGGACGAACCCAACGAGAAATACCGCGACGCCCACGTCTGGTACGACAAGGACGCAAAGGACAACTTCACCGGCTACAAGTTGCTGATCGCCGACGTCGTCGGCGGCAAGCTGCAGGTCGTACCGCGCGGGGTGATGGCTGCCGGCGGGATCATGGACGGCGCCCGCGGCGGCGTCGACCTCCCGAAGGACGACATCGACCGGGTGAAAAGCCACCTCGCGAAGTACTACGAGAAGATGGGCGAGACAGCGCCCTGGGACCGCGATTAGCTAGATTGCGGGCGTGAGCCCCACCCCCGCCGGGCGGTTCGCGCCGAGCCCGTCGGCCGACCTGCACATCGGCAACCTGCGCACCGCGGTGCTGGCCTGGTTGTTCGCCCGGTCCACCGGGCGGCGGTTCCTGCTGCGCGTCGAGGACCTCGACGACCGCACTTTTCCCGAGATCGGACACCGTCAGGTGGCTGACCTGGCCGCGATCGGACTGACGTGGGACGAGCCGGTGCAATGGCAGACGGGCCACCAGGATCGCTACGACGCGGTGATCGGCGACCTGTTCGAGCGTGGGCTGCTGTACGAATGCTATTGCAGCCGACGGGATATCGCCCAAGCCCCGCGAGCCCCGCACGCCCCTGAAGGCGCCTATCCGGGTACCTGCCGAGACCTCAGCGACGCCGAGCGCGCCGAACGTCGCGCCGAGACCGGACGCCCGCCCGCGCTGCGCCTGCGTACGGACACCTTCGTCGGCACCGTCACCGACCTGCTGCACGGCAGCTACACCGGCATCATCGACGACTTCGTGGTGCGCCGCGGTGACGGGGTGCCCGCCTACAACCTGGCCGTCGTGGTCGACGACGCCGCCGGAGGCATCGACCAGGTGGTGCGCGGCGACGACCTGTTGAGCTCGTCCCCGCGGCAGGCCTACCTGGCCCGGCTGCTGGACTACCCCGAGCCCGTCTACGCCCACGTCCCGCTGGTGCTCAACGAGGACGGTGCCCGGCTGGCGAAACGCGACGGAGCGGTCACCCTGGCCGAGATCGGCGTCGAGCGGGCGCTGGAGCAGATCAGCGCGTCGCTCGGCTGGCCTGCGCTCGACGTGGTCGGCATGCTGGACCGGTTCGACCCGGCCACTCTGCCGCGGCATCCGTGGATATATCAGCCGGGCTGAGCAGAAGCCTGCCGAACTGGGCATGCCCCTGTTAGCGTCCGGCCGTGCGCTCCCGACGAATTCCGCTGCTGGGCCTCCTGCTGATCGTCACGGTGATGCTGGCCGCCTGTGGCGGGACGACCGGCAATACCGATGAACCCCTGAAATCGGCCGGTGTGCTGCGGGTCGGCACCGAAGGCGTGTACTCCCCGTTCAGCTACCACGACACCGCCACGAACCAACTCGTCGGCTACGACGTCGACGTCGCCCGCGCGGTCGGCGACAAACTCGGCGTCAAAGTCGAATTCGTCGAAACACCGTGGGATTCGATCTTCGCCGCGCTCGAAGCCAACCGGTTCGACGTGGTGGCCAACGAGGTCACCATCTCGCCCGAGCGGCAGGCCAAATACGACCTGTCCCAGCCATACTCGATCGGCGAGGGCGTCATCGTCACCCGTGCCGACGACAACTCGATCAAGACCCTCGCCGATCTGAAGGGCAAGGTCGCCGCCGAGAACGCCACCAGCAACTGGTCGGAGATCGCCCGCAAGGCAGGGGCCCGCGTGGAGGCGGTCGAAGGGTTCACCCAGGCCATCAAGCTCCTCAACCAGGGCCGGGTCGACGTCGTGGTCAACGACAGCATCGCGGTCTACGCGTATCTGGCCGAGACCAACGACAAGTCGGTGAAGATCGCGGGCACTGTCGGCGAGAAGAGCGAACAGGGCTTTGCCGCGCGCAAGGACAGCGGCCTGCTGCCTGAGCTCAACACCGCCCTCGACGAATTGCGCGCCGACGGCACGCTGGCCGCCATCTCGCAGCGCTACCTCAAGGCCAACGCCTCCGGCGCGCCCGCGGAAGGCGCCCCGGCCCCACGTTCCACCTGGCAGCTCATCGCCGACAACTTGTGGCCGCTGGCCAAAGCGGCTCTGACGATGACCATTCCCTTGACGATCATCAGCTTCGCCATCGGCCTCGTCATCGCGTTGGCGGTGGCGCTGGCCCGGCTGTCGCCGAATGTGGTGCTCAGCAACATCGCCCGGTTCTACATCTCGATCATCCGCGGCACCCCGCTGCTGGTGCAGCTGTTCATCGTGTTCTTCGCACTGCCCGAGTTCGGGGTGAAGATCGACCCGTTCCCGGCCGCCGTGATCGCATTCAGTCTCAACGTCGGCGGCTATGCGGCCGAGATCATCCGCTCGGCGATCCAGAGCATCCCGAAGGGCCAATGGGAAGCCGCCGAGACGATCGGGCTGAACTACACCGGCACGCTGCGACGCATCATCCTGCCCCAGGCCGCCCGAGTGGCGGTCCCGCCCTTGTCGAACACCCTGATCTCCCTGGTGAAAGACACCTCACTGGCGTCGACGATTCTGGTCACCGAACTGCTGCGGCAGGCCCAGATCATCGCGGCGCCCACGTTCGAGTTCTTCGCCCTCTACGGCACCGCCGCGATCTACTACTGGGTGATCTGCCTGGTGCTGTCGTTCGGCCAGAGTCGCCTGGAACGCCGACTGGAAAGGCACGTTGCGCGATGACCACAGAACGCGAAGACCGGATCGTTGCGACCGATGTGCACAAGGCGTTCGGCGACTTCCAGGTGCTCAAGGGTGTGTCGTTCACCGTGCCGCGCGGCACCGCGACCACCGTCATCGGTCCGTCGGGTTCCGGTAAGACCACGCTGTTGCGCACGCTGAACGCCCTCGATGTCGCGGACTCCGGGGTGATCCGGGTCGGTGACACCGAACTCGACTTCGCCAAGCCGGTACCCAAGGACCAGCTGCGCCGCTACCGGGCGCAGAGCGGCTTTGTGTTCCAGTCCCACAACCTGTTTCCGCACAAGACCGTCCTCCAGAACGTCACCGAGGGGCCGTTGATCGTGCAGAAACGCCCGCGTGAGGAGGTGCTGGCCGACGCCACCGAACTGCTGGGCCAGGTGGGGCTGGCCGACCAGCGCGACAAGTACCCGTATCAGCTCTCCGGCGGCCAGCAGCAGCGCGTCGGCATAGCCCGGGCGCTGGCTTTGAAACCGAAGGTGGTGTTGTTCGACGAGCCGACCTCGGCACTGGACCCGGAACTGGTCGGCGAGGTGCTCGCGGTGATCCGGGACCTGGCCGTCGAAGGTTGGACGCTGGTGATCGTCACCCACGAAATCCAGTTCGCCCGGCAGGTTTCCGATCAGGTGCTGTTCACCGACCGCGGCGTGATCCTCGAGCAGGGGCCGCCGGCCGCGGTGATCGGCGACCCCAAGGAGGAGCGCACCCGCCAGTTCCTGCAGCGGATCCTCAACCCGCTGTAGTTGTCCCAGCACCTGCGATTCCCCTCGCGAGCAGACGCGGAGGTACCCATTTTCGCCCGTTCAGGGGTGCGTTCGCGTCTGCTCGGCAGAGATGGTGACGGCCCACACGACAAGCGAACGGAGGTGGGTCAGCACTTCCTCGTCGGGATGCTCGCGCGGGTCCTCCAGATGCAGTCGGGCGAGTTCCTCCATGGCGGACAACAGGATTCGTACGGTTGTGCCGTCCGGATCGACGTCCACGCCCGTGGCGACCGACAGTGGGCGGGCCGCGACCTTCCTGGCGTACCGGCGGCCCAGCTCGATGCGCTCGCGCACCTGCGGCGGTGCACCGTCCGGGGGTCGCAAGATGATGCGCCAGCTCGTCGGCGCCGCATGCAGGTAGGCCAGGATGCCTTTGCCGAGTTGCTCGGGATCGAGGTCGGGCCGGTCCACGGTGCTGATTCCCGCGAACGCGATCGCCGACTCGCGGTCCAGCAGAGCGGTGATCAGACCTGCAAGATCGGTGAACTGTTGGTAGACAACGGTTCTGGTTACACCCGACCGGCCGGCAACCTGCTCGATGGTCAATGCGGGGTAACCGCCCTCGGCCACGAGGTCACGCGCGACGTCGAGCAGCTGCACCCTGCGTTCGGCACCGCTGAGCCGCCGCCGGGTCATTGTCGGAGTTCCAGTAGCAGGTCGACGGCCTTGGCGGCGCTCTGCACGGCGCTCTCCATGGTCGCCGACCAGTCCGTCGCAGTCCAGTCACCCGCCAGCACCAGTGAGGGCACCGAGGTCTTCTGCGGCGGCCGCAGCGCATCCGTGCCCACCACCTGGGAGAACGTGGCCTTGGGCATCTTGACCACCTGTGCCTGAACCACTTTCGCGCCGCACGCCGCCGGGTAGTAACGACGCAGCAGCGCCATCTGCTCGTCGACGATCTCGTCGTTGCTCTTGTGGATCTGCTCGTAGGCACCGCTGGTGGTCAGGCAGTACAGCCAGGCGCGGTCGGTGTTGCGGCCGTGCATGATCTGGCGGTCGAAGACCTCGTCGATCACCCCGGTGCCGCCGATGAGCCCCTCGAATGCGGACTCGGTGCCCAACGGCCGGTCCAGGTAGAGGTTGGTACTGACTATCGGCGTGTAGCCCAGTTTGTCGGCAGCGGCATAGATTTCCGGATGTTCGGGCAGATCGTCGAGCAATCCGCCGATGTTGGAGTTCGGCACCGCACACACCACGGCGTCGGCGGGGATCTGGGTGCCGTCGGCGAGCAGCACCGCGGTGACGGCGCTGTTCTCGATCACGATCTTTCGGGCCACGGCGCGGTACCGCACATCGACACCGCGCTCCTCGAACACTTTCAGCGCCCCGGCGATGTAGAGCATGTCGAGGTCGACGGTGGGGTAGCCGATGGTGACCGGGGTGCGGTGTTTGACCCCGAGTCGGAACCCGGTGGCCATCACGTCGGCGAACACCTTGGCGGATTCGCGGGCGACCGGCTCGGCGGCGATCCCGAGGGCCAGCCAGTCCCACAAGGCTTCTCGCGCCGGGGCCGGCATGCCGACCCGCTCGAACCACTGCTCGGTGCTCAGATCCGCCAGGTCGGCCGGTTGATGCAGGGCCTGCCAACCCAACCGCAGCGTCGCGCGGGCTGCCCGCAGCCGGTCGGCCCAGCTCGCGTCGGGGTGAACCCCGAACAGGGTCCGGATCGCGCCTGGACCCGTGGTCTGCATGGTGACCTTGCGCCCGTCGGGCCAACGCAGCGTGGACGATTTCGGGAAGGCGATGTGCTGCCGGGTGCCCACGCTCGTCAGATAGCGGTAGAGATGCTGATAGCCGCTGGCGATCACGTGCTGGCCGTTGTCCGGGATGTCGTCGACCGTCTCGGCCCGCATCGCATGGGTGCGCCCACCGAGTTGGCCTCGACGCTCCAGCAGGGTGACGTTCTTGCCCGCTTCGCTCAGCCACACCGCGGCGGCCAGCCCGGCCAGCCCGCCGCCGATCACCACGTAGCGTTCGCCCATGTCGCAGCCCCTTCGTCGACTAACTTGCAAATTGTAAGTTAGGGGCTCGGCCGCGTGGGTGCTATTGGACGGGCGAGCGTCCTTGTGCGGCACGATGCGCAGCGGCCAGCAGCGCGTCGCGGAACTGCGGGTGGGCGATCGCGGCCAACGCCTCGCCGCGCTCACGGACCGTCCGGCCCTCCAATTCGGCTGCGCCGTACTCGGTGACGATTACGTCCACCTGATGCCGGGGCGTCGTGATCACGGCACCGGGGCCGAACCACGGCAAGATCCGCGACTGCAGCACTCCGTCCTTCTCGAACGTCGAGGGCAGACAGATCAACGAGCGGTCCGACAGCTCAAGCCCGACTCCGGCCACGAAGTCCTCGGCGCCGCCGATCCCGCTGAACTGATCGCCCGCGATGGTGTCAGCGACCACCTGGCCGTGGATGTCGACCCCGAGCGCGCCGTTGATCGTGATCATGTCGTTGTTCGCACCGATCACCTCGGGCGCGTTGACGATCTCGACGGGGAGGAACGCGACATCGGAATTGCCGTCGAGCCAGGCGTAGAGCTCGGACGAGCCGAAAGCGAACGTCGTCACGCTGACACCGTCATACAGTCCCTTGCCTGCGTTGGTGACCTTGCCGGCCCGGTGCAACTGCATGCAGCCGTCGGTGAACATCTCGCTGTGCAACCCGTAGTCTCCCCCGTCTCCCTCGGCGAGCAGCGCGGCGATCTGGCTGGGAATGGAGCCGATGCCGGTCTGCAGGGTCGCGCCGGACGGGATGTAGGCGACCGCGTGCCTCGCGATCGCCCTGTCGACGTCGGAGGGCGACGCCGGGGGAAGCGCGAGCGGTGTGTCGGTCGAGTGCACGAGGACGTCGATCTCGTCGACGTGCAGCGCATGTCGATATCCGTCGAGCCCGAATGTCCGCGGATAGGCGTCGGACGCCTCGACGACGAGCAACCGCTGCGGATCGGCGCCGGCGCGGCGTAATTCACCCACCGTGGCACCGGCATGCAGCGACAGGGAGCACCAGCCATGCTCGTCGGGCGCTGCCGCCACGGTCGTCATCACGCGCGGCGCCTGACGCTCGAGCAGCGGAGCGAACCGACGGAAATCCGCGGGCGCGAATTCCACGTCGGCGCCCATATCCCGCAACGTCCGCTCGAAGGGACCGAAGAAGCCGGACAGGTAACGGACACCGGAGCGGTTGAACAGTTCGGTCCCGACTCCGAGTAGTGCGCCGTAGACACGCAGGTCCGTCCAATCCGTGCGATCTCCGAGTGCACGGAGGAACGCCGGCGGCTGGCCGGGCCCCAGCGGGATCCCGAGCGTGTCGGCGGTCGCCAGACGCGTGGCGGCCTGTTCGGCGGTGAGCTCTTCCGGCATGGCGCCACTCTCCCACACCGCATGGTCCGATTTCCGCCAGCACGCTGACCTGGGCGCCCATAGCGTCAGCGACATGACATCGCAGCCCCAGATGACCCGAATCACCGTGTGGTTCATGGCGATTGCCGCCGCACTCGGCACTGCCGCGATCTATCCGCTTCAACCGGCGGTGTCCGATGTGGCCGACAGTCTTGACATCTCGGTTGCCCACGTCGGTGTCGCGCTGGCGTGCGGCCCGGTCGGCTATCTGTTGGGGCTGGCACTGCTGGTACCGCTCGTCGACCGGTTTCCACCGAAATACGTCCTCGCCGCACAGTTCGGCGCCCTGGCCGCAGCCTTGGCGGCCAACGCCGCCAGCGGCACGATGTGGTTGCTTGCGCTCACCATCACCCTGATCGGTGTCTGTTCCACGGTCGGTGCGCAGTTGAGTTCGATCACCGCGCGCTTCGTCCCGGAGGGGCGCCGGGCCACCGCGCTGGGCATTGTCACGGCGGGCATTTCGGCCGGGATCATCGGGGGCCGCATCGCCGGCGGCTGGCTGACCGACGTATCTGGATGGCGCGGCGCTCTGCTCGTGTTCGCCCTCGCATCGGCCGTCACCGCAGTTGTCGCGTTTCGGATACTGCCTGCGACAACCGGTTCGCTGACGAATAGTTACCTCACGACTCTCCGCGGCCTGCCCGGCCTCTACCTACGATTCCCGACGTTGCGCATGGCCGCGGTACGCGGCGCGCTCTGGTTCTTCGCCTTCTGCGCGGTGTGGGCCGGGCTCGCCGTCGCGCTGGCTGAGCCGCCGTACTCGTACTCGGCCGAGCGGATCGGCCTGTACGCCCTTGCCGGACTCCTGGGCATCCTCGCCACGCGTGTCGCCGGCACCTGGACCGACCGCGTGGGCCCGAGACGAGTCATGTTGATCGGGCTGGCCGTCGCGGCCCTCGGTGCGATCACAGTCGCCGGGTGCCTGTCGAATACGGCGGCCACGCTCGTCGGTCTCGCCGTGTTCGACGCCGGGCTGTTCGCGGCCCAAGTGGCCAATCAGACCATGGTGTTGGCGATCGACTCCGCCGCACCCGCGCGCTTCAACAGCGCCTACATGGTGGTGTACTTCGTGGGCGGCAGCCTCGGTACCGCCTTCGGCGCGGCCGCGGTCGGGTGGATGGGATGGCCTGCGACCGCAGCCGCAACTGCCGCGGCAATCGTTGTCGCGCTATTGCTCGGCGCCACCGACCGTCACGTCAGAGTGGCTGCCGTCGCCGAATGCCACGCCAGCGTGACAAAGTGCGGGCGGGTCAGTTGACCGGCACGCCGTAATACCGCCCCAAGACATGCGACCGGAGCTCATCGAATTCGCCGGCCAGGATCGACGCCCGGATCTGATCGACCAGCCGGATCACGAACCGCTCATTGTGGATCGTGCACAACGTCGCCGACAACATCTCCTTGGCCTTGAACAGGTGCCGGATGTAGGCGCGGGAGTAGTTGGCGCAGGTGTAGCAATCGCATTCGGCATCGATCGGGGTGAAATCCCGCTTGTACCGCGCTCCGGTGATGTTGAAGCGGCCGGTCGCCGAGTACACCGCCGCATTGCGCGCCACCCGTGACGGCGACACACAGTCGAAGGTGTCTGCGCCGGCGGCCACGGCGTCGAACAGGTCATCGGGCTCACTGATGCCAAGCAGGTGCCTGGGCTTGTCCGCAGGCAGTTCACTGCTGACCCAGCCGACGATGGTGGCCAGATTCTGCTTCTCCAGCGCGCCGCCGATGCCGTAGCCGTCGAAGCTCAGCCCCTCGGCGGGCCCGGCCTCCTGCCCGATCGAGGCCAGCCCACTCGCGGCCTGCCGGCGCAGATCCTCGTACTGAGCGCCCTGCACCACCCCGAACAACGCCTGCCGCGGCCGCTCCGGTGACAGCGCCTGCAGCCGGTGATGCTCGGCCAGGCACCGCACCGCCCACTCATGGGTCCGCTGCACCGAGCTTTCCTGGTAGGCGCGGGTGTTGACGAGCGTGGTGAGCTCGTCGAACGCGAAGATGATGTCGGCGCCGAGCTTGTTCTGGATCCCGATCGAGATTTCCGGGGTGAACCGGTGCTTCGAACCGTCCAGATGCGAGCGGAACGTGACCCCGTCGTCGTCGACGTGAGCCAACCGTTCTTTGCCCTTGGCGATGATGTCGTCGGCCTGCAGCCGCTCGGTGTCCATCGCCAGCACCTTCTTGAAACCGACACCCAGCGACATCACCTGGAAGCCGCCGCTGTCGGTGAAGGTCGGTCCGGGCCAGTTCATGAACGCCCCGAGCCCGCCGGCCTCGGCCACGACATCCGGGCCCGGTTGCAGGTAGAGGTGGTAGGCGTTGGCCAGGATCGCTTGGGCACCAAGCTGTTTCATGGTCTCCGGCAGCACCGATTTCACGGTGGCCGCGGTCCCGACCGCGATGAACGCCGGAGTCTGGATATCGCCGTGCGGAGTGTGGATGGTGCCGACCCGACCGAGTCGGCCGGGTAACTCGGCCTCCACGGTGAAATACGGCTGGTCCACACCTGGTATTCAACCGGATGCGCGTCCGATTTCCGTCACGGGGGCGGACGCAGCCATACTGCGAGCGTGAATTTGGTCATGCGCCGCCCCGTTGTCATTGCCGCCGGATTTGCTGTGTGTCTGGCCGCCGCCGCCGGATGCTCGTCGCAAGAATCGGGTTCCTCCACGAAGTCCGGCCAGGGCCGGGTGACCTTCGGTCCCAACGACGCCGGCCCCGTGACCAGCGTCAGCTGCGAGACCAAGGACGGGCTGACCACGATCGGCGTCAAGGGGAAGATGCCGGCCTCCGTGGCGCTGACCGACGGAGAGGCACCCGTGGTGCAGTCGGTGAACATCGGCGACGTCAACGGCGAGGGGGCTTCGCTGACCTACCTGTCGGGCCTGTCGGGCGCACCGGTCGTGGCCGCACGCGACGGCAAGGCCTACACGATCACCGGCACCGGCATGGGTATCGACCCCAACCAGTCGGGCGAACCGGTGGACATGCCGTTCGACATCGCGATCACCTGTCCCTGAGGAAGGTCACGATCGCCCCGGCGAGTTCCTCGCCGGCATCCTCCTGCAGGAAATGACCCGCGTTCGCGATCGTCGGATGATCGACGCCCTGTGCGCCCCGCATGTCCCGCCGGAAGATGGGCGCCATCGCTCCGGTGATCGGGTCGCCGTCGCTGAACGCCACCAGCATCGGGGTTTCGCTGGCCGTCAACGCTTTCCACGCTGACCGGTTGGCGGCCGCGGCCGGGTCGTCGGGTGCGGTCGGAACAAGACCGGGCATAGCGCGCGGACCCGCGCAAAACGTGTCGTCGGGGAACGGGGCGTCGTACGCCGCACGGACCTCGTCCCTGACCGGGCGGCGACACCCGGACTCCACGAATCTGCCGACATCGATGGTCGGCAGATTCTGGATGGCCTTGCGGAACTGCCACCAGATCTCCGGCATGGGGATGTCGCCGCTGGGCAGGCCCGTGTTGGCGACGACGATATTGGCGAACCGGTCGGGATTCTCGGCCGCCAGTCGCAGCCCGATCAGGCCGCCCCAGTCCTGGCCGACCAGGGTCACCCACCGCAAGTCCAAGACATCGCAGACCAGCGTCCGCATCCACTCGACGTGCCGGGCATAGGTGTGATCCTCGATGCGCGTGGGTTTGTCCGATCTGCCGAAGCCGACCAGATCAGGACAGACGACGCGATGGCCCGCCGCGGCCAGGATCGGGATCATGCGCCGGTAGAGAAACGACCAGGATGGTTCCCCATGCAACAACAACACCGGATCGGCCTCCGGTGGACCGGCCTGCACCCACGCCACCCGCAATCGACCGCCCTCGCTGTCGTCGATATCGGAATAGCCTGGTAGATAAGCAAACTCGGGAAGATCAGCGAACCGGTCGTCTGGAGTGCGCAGCGTCTGCATGACGCTGAACTTACGACCGCCGCGCGCCCGCGGGGAACGATTCTTCCAATCGCATGCCCATGACCTGCATCAACCCCAATACTTCTGCGTGACAGTCCGCCGCTGAAGACGGGCTGCACAACCGTGAGGAGAGCAGTGGTGAAGCGTGAGTTCCTGGTTGCCGTCGGCGGCGCCGCGATCGTCATCGCCGGCCTGTCCGGCTGTTCGTCGAGCGACAAAAAAGACACCTCAAGCGAGACGAAGGCCACCGCAACGGCGTCGGCAACGGCTTCGGTCGAGGCAGGCGACGCCAAGGCGACCACGGGTGCAGGCACCGCCCGGGTCAGCATCGACGGCAAGGACCACAAGGTGGAGGGCACGGTTGTGTGTGCCACGGTCGCAGGCAATGTCACCCTGACCGTCGGACAGGGCATGTCCGCGGTCAGCGCCACACTCGGCGAAGGCGACCAGCCGTCGGTGACCGCAGTGGCACTCGGCAACATCGACGGGGTCAGCCTCGGCTACACGCCCGGCGTACCCGGCGGCAGTGCAGAAGCCACCAAGGATGGCAACAAGTACACGATCAAGGGTGACGCCACGGGTGTGGACGGAATGAACCCGGTGACCAAGCCTTTCGAGCTGGAAGTCTCCTGCCCGTAGCAATCCACTCACTTTTAGCAAACATCTGACATAGTGTGGGCCCGGACTGATCCCGGGCCCACGCTCTGTTCTCAGTCGTTTTCAGTTCGGACGACCCGAGGAGCACCGTGGCCGATCACCGTAAGCGCGCGCGATCATCGGCTGCCGTGGTGGCCGGTGCCACCGCGGGCCTGGCCGCGGTGCTC
Organism: Mycolicibacterium peregrinum; assembly: GCF_001665785.1. Taxonomy (GTDB): domain Bacteria; phylum Actinomycetota; class Actinomycetes; order Mycobacteriales; family Mycobacteriaceae; genus Mycobacterium; species Mycobacterium peregrinum_A. The sequence goes on along the minus strand of NZ_LZSO01000014.1, from coordinate 116,591 downwards.
ACCTTCGGACATGTCGCCGACGCGCTGGCGGCCACCCTGCCGGGCGGCAATGCGGTGGTCGGTGTCGGCGGGGCGAAGAACCCGAACAGCGACCGGATCCCGAACAAGTTCCAGGGCAACTACGTGCCGTACGGCGGCGAGTTCGTCGGTACCGACCCAGACCAGTTCTACGGCGTCAACTACCCGGCCACGCTGCCGATCGATGACAGTGTGGCCGAGGGCCGCCAGCCGCTGATCGACACGGTCACCCAAGCCCGTGCCGCGACCGGTCCCGACGGGACCGTCTACATCGTCAGTTACTCCGAGGGAACGATCGTCGCCGAGAAGTACAAGCGCGAACTCGATGCCCAAAACAGCCCTGGCACCGGCACGTTGAAGTTCGTGTACATCGCGGCGCCCACGGTTCCCAACGGCGGTATCTACGCCCGCTTCCCCGATCTGGGGCCGCTCGGACTCCTCGGATTCACCAGCACCGGCGCAGCCGAGCAGTCGCCGTATGACGAAACCTTCATCACCATCGAGTACGACCCGGTCGGTGACTTCCCGGCCTACGCCAACCCACTGGCACTGGCCAATGCCGCGGCCGGGTTCCGCTATCTGCACGGCGACCCGACGCCGGACGCCACCGACCTCAACGATCCCGACGCCGTCATCATGAAGACCGTCACCACGCCGGGTGGCGGGACAGACACCTACATCCTGGTCAAGACCGAGCACCTGCCCTTGCTGCAGCCCATCCGCGACGTGTCGACGGCGCTGCACACCACGGCATTCACCGAGCCGATGCTCGGCGCGATCGAGCCCACCCTCAAGCTCGCCGTCGACATGGGCTACACCGATCGCGACTACTCCGATCCCGCGACACCGACCCGATTCTCGTTGATCACGCCCCCGAAGCGGATCGCCGAGACCCTGAACCAGCTCCCCGGTGCGCTGCAGCAGGGTGCCGACAACTTCAAGAGCGGATTGCCCTCGACGACAGCACCTTCGACGAGTCCGGCACCGACCGTCCGTATCGCGACAAAGAAGGAAGCTCCCAAGGCAGTCGAGGTGGCGGCCGACGCCGAGACCCCGAAGAAGCTGGTCAAGCGCGCACCCGCGCAGCGTCGCGACGAGGTGCGAAACACGATGGCGAACGTGGCGAAGAACGTCAGGGACTCTTTCAAGCCCAAGTCCGAGCCCAAGCACCGGGCCAAGCTGCAACGGGCGTCCGGCACGGACAAAGCTGCCTAGAACCCGAGATGTCATGCTGGGGGCATGACTCGACGGCACCGCCCCGCCATCGTCTGGTTCCTGCTACTCGGCCTGTTTCTCCCCGTCGTGGGATGCTCGTCGTCCCCGGACCCGGCTGACCGATTCGCCGCATTCGCCGATGCCCTGCAACGCAAGGACGCTCACGGCGCGGCCGCGCAGACCACCGACCCCGCAGCTGCCGAGCCGGCAATCACCTCGATGTTCGACGGCATGGGCGACGCCGCGTCGGTCAAGGTCGGCGCCGAACCCGATGACCAGACCGGTGCGACCCTCAAGTATCAGTGGTCCTGGGGTGAGGGCCACGATTTCGGCTATGACACCACCGGCACCTCGGCCAAGACCGGTGACGACTGGCTGATCACCTGGACCCCGACGCTGTTGCACCGAGATCTGCGGGACGGCTTGCGCTTTCAGTACAGCACCGACAGTGATCTGCAGACTCCGGTGCTCGACCGGACCGGCCAGCCGTTGATGACGTGGCAGACCGTTGGCGTCGTCTCGCTGGACCGCACCCACGTCGATTCCGCCGCGCCGCTCGCCGCGCTGTTGAACCGCTTCGACCCCACCACGACCGCGGAGTCCATCGGCGCACAGTTCACGTCGAACACCGACGACCGCGTGACGGTGATGAAACTGCGCGAAGACGACCTCGCCCAGGTACGCGACCAACTCGCCCAGATTCCGGGGGTCACCGTGGCCGAGCAGGGTGACCTGTTGACTGCCGACCGCCAACTGTCTTCGCCGGCTATCGGCGGGCTCACCGAGCTGTGGCACGACCGGATCACCAAAGCCGCCGGATGGTCGGTCTATCTGGTCGACGCCGACAGCGCACCCGCGCAGCGGCTCACCGCGCAACCGCCCGCACCGACCGACCCGATGCGCACCACGATGGACCTCCGGCTGCAACTGCTCGCCCAACAGGCCGTCGACCAGGAGACCCGTCCCGCGGTGCTGGTCGCGTTGTCGGGCAAGACGGGCGGGATTCTGGCTGCCGCGCAGAACACGGCCGCGGATCCCCAAGGCGCCATTGCATTTTCCGGGCTCTACCCGCCGGGGTCGACGTTCAAGACCATCACCACCGCAGCCGCGCTGGAAGCGAACCTGGCCACCCCGGACAGCCCGGTGGCCTGCCCGGGTCGGTTGACGATCGAGAACCGCACCATCCCCAACGACGACGACTTCGACCTGGGGACCGTGCCCTTGGCGTCAGCGTTCTCCCACTCGTGCAACACCAGCATGGCGGCGCTGTCGGACAAGTTGCCCGCCGATGCGCTCACCAAGACGGCGCGCGCATTCGGTATCGGAGTGGACTTCACCATTCCGGGACTCACCACGGTCACGGGCCGGGTTCCCAACGCCGACACGGCCGCCCAGCGGGTGGAGAACGGGATCGGCCAGGGCACCGTAACCGTCAGCCCCTTCGGTCTCGCCGTCGCCGAGGCCAGCCTGGCGCACGGCTCGACGGTCCTGCCCAGCCTGGTCGACGGTGAGAAGGTAACCGCCGACACCCCCTCCGAAACGCTGCCGGCCGGCGTCACCGCAGCGCTGCGGGACATGATGCGCAAGACCGTCACCGAGGGCACCGCCAGCCAGCTGAGCGACATCCCGGATCTCGGTGGGAAGACCGGTACCGCGGAATTCGGCGACAACACGCACTCACACGGGTGGTTCGCCGGGATCGCCGGTGACATCGCGTTCGCGACCCTGGTGGTGGGCGGCGATTCCTCGACGCCCGCGGTCAAGATCTCGGGAGACTTCCTGCGGTCCGCCGGCTGATAGGCGCGGAGAATGTGAGCTCCTGTCAGGCGCCCGACGCGACCTCCAGCGCTTTGAGCGAGTCCTCGAGATGACTGAGCATCCGCTGCAGATGCGGCACACTGCGCCGGCAACCGACCAGGCCGAAATCCAGGTTGTCGGCATTGTTGGCCAAGGTGATGTTCATCGCCTGCCCGTCCAGCGCGATCGACAGTGGATAGTTGCCGTCAAGCCGAGCGCCCTTCCAGTACAAGGGATGTCGCGGGCCGGGCACGTTGGAGATGACCAGGTTGAACGGGGGTGCCGTGGCCTTGACGAACCCGGGGACCGCGGCCAGGCCCAGCGGGGCGATCATCAGCGCCGACAGCGCCAGGGCCTGAACCCTCGGCAGTTCGGAGAACACCTTCTTGTTTCCCCGCATCGACTCCCCGACGACATTCAGCCGCTCGGCTGGGTCGTCTACATCGGTACCCAGATTGCACAGGACCGTGCCGACCATGTTGCCGCCGGCGTCGGCCTCGTGTTCGGTGCGCAGGCTCACCGGCACCATCGCGATCAACGGTTGGTCCGGCAGCGCATCCTGTTCCAACAGATAGGCACGTAGCGCTCCGGCGCACACCGTGAGCACCACATCATTGACCGTGAACCCGGCTGCCCGCGAGATCCGCTGGAACCGCTCCAGCGGCCAGGACTGGGCCGCGACCCGGCGGGCTCCGCCGATCTTGACGTTGAACATGGTCTTGGGAGCCGCGAACGGCAGGGTGAGCTGCTGTTCGAGCAGCGCCGAACGGGCCAGCTTGACCGTCGACGGCGCCAGCCCCGCGACCGAGCCGACGGTATCGGTGACTGTCCGCAGCACCGACGAACTCTGGTGCTCCCGCTTGCGGCGCGGCAGCGACCACGGCACCCGCACCTCGGTGTCATCGGGATCCTCCGACAGGGTGCGCATCAACAGCTTCAGCGCCGACACCCCGTCGATCAACGAATGGTGCATCTTCGTGTAGACCGCGAACCTGCCGTCGGCGAGCCCCTCGATCAGGTGCGCCTCCCACAGCGGACGGTGCCGGTCGAGCAGCCCGCCGTGCAGACGGGAGGTCAACTCCAGCAGATCCCGAACGCGGCCAGGGGTCGGCAGCGCCGACCGTCGCAGGTGGTAGTCCATGTCGACGTCGTTGTCGTAGGTCCAGCCGACGTTCGCGATGCCGCCGAGGATGGTCGCCGGGTGTTTGCGGAATACCGGCTGAATATCGGTCTGGGCCACCATCTCCTCGTGCAGGTCGCGCACGAAGTCACTGCCCGCACCGGCCGGAGGTTCGTAGAGCGCGAGGCCACCGACATGGAACGGGTGCTCCCGCGTCTCAGCGATGAGGAACATCGAATCGGTCGGTGACATCAGATCCATGGACACATTCAACGCCGTTGCGACGAGCTCGGACGAAGACCCGGCGAAACAGGCGAAACAAGTAGCCGACTACTCATGCACCGACCGCCACGAACGCCCAAGATCTAGACATGCTGAGCCCGACAGCAGCACGCACCGCGCTGGCGGTGATCCGGATTCTCAATGGCGCGACCGCCCTTGTGGCGCCCGAGAGACTTCTCACCCGCCTCGGCGTCGACACCGCACGCGATCGTTCGGCCGGCTATCCGTTCCGGATGTTCGGCATCAGGACCGTGCTGATCGGCCTGGATCTGCTCGTCCTGCGGGGCAGCGAACTGCGTCGGGCCGAGAACCTCGCCGTCCTGATCCACGCCACCGACACCCTGTCGGCCGCCGTCACCACAGCGCGCGGCGACCTGCCGCGCCGCCACGGCGTGACGGCCATTGTCATCTCCGCCATCAACACCGCTCTCGCCGTCATCGCGTGGAAAGGATCCCGTCATGCCAACGCTTCTCACGAGGTTGTTCCTCAAGACCACTGAGCTGGTCGACCGGCGGATCGGTTGGAACAAGCTGCCGCCGATTCTCGGCATCTCGGTACTGGTCGGGATCCGCGACGCGTTGCGGGAACACAACTTGTACGACACCTATCAGGGCAGGCCACCGGAGGCGCCGACGGTGGAACCAACCGACTACCTGACCGTCCGGACCGCCAACGGTTCCTACAACGACCTCTCGGCGCCCTCGATGGGCATGGCGAACACCCGGTTCGGACGGAATGTACCGCCGGCCGAGGGCCACCCCGAGACGCTGCCGGAGCTGATGGATCCCAACCCCCGACTGATCAGCACCAAACTGTTGCAGCGCCGCGAATTCCAGCCGGCCACCACACTCAACGTGCTCGCTGCGGCGTGGTTGCAGTTCGAGACCCGCGACTGGTTCAGCCACGGCACCGACCCCAATCGGATGCTCGAGATTCCCCGCCCCGACGGTGACACCGAATGGCCCGACGCCACCATCAAGGTCCCCGCCACGGCCGTTGACCCGACGGCCGCGCCGGGCGGCTCGACCTTCGTCAACACCGAAACCCACTGGTGGGATGCCTCGCAGATCTACGGCAGCAACGAAGATTTCCAGAAGGCCATCCGCAGCGGCAAGGACGGCAAGGTGCGCATCGACGCCGACGGGTTCATCGACATCGACCCGGCTCTCATCGGCGCTTCCGGTGGCGCGGACGGCTGGTGGCTGGGCATGGAGCTGATGGGCACGATATTCATGCGCGAGCACAACGCCATCTGTGACCGGCTCAAGGCGGCATACCCGAGCTGGGACGACGACCAACTGTTCAACAAGGCACGGCTGATCAACGCCGCGCTGATCGCCAAGATCCACACCATCGAATGGACCCCGGCGATCCTGGGGCACCCGACCCTGCAGATCGGGATGCGGGCCAACTGGTTCGGGCTGGCCGGTGAGCGGGTCAAGGAGTTGTTCGGCCGGATCGGGTCCAGCGATGTGGTCAGCGGCATCCCTGGCTCGACCACCGACCACCACACCGCGCCGTATTCGATCACCGAGGACTTCGTCACCGTCTACCGGATGCACCCCCTGGTGCCCGATGATTACGAATTCCTCAGCCTCACAACCGGAGTCGAGCCACGACGACTCACCTTCGGCGAGATCCACGGCGGGGCGAACTCACGCGGTGTGCTCAAGAGCATGGGGGTGGCCGAGTGCCTGTACTCCCTGGGCGTCGCCCATCCCGGTGCCGTCACCCTGCACAACAGTCCGAACTTCATGCGGAGCTTCCAGCGCACCGACGAGCACACACTCGACATGATCGCCACCGACATCCTGCGTTCCCGGGAACGAGGAGTCCCGCGCTACAACGACTTCCGCCGGGCGTTGCGCCTGAACCCGGTGACCAGTTTCGACCAGATCAGCGGCGGCGATGCTTCCACCGCCGCCGTGATGGCCGAGATCTACGGCGGCGACATCGAGAAAGTGGACACCACGGTCGGCATGTTCGGCGAGAAACTGCCCGAGGGATTCGGGTTCAGCGACACCGCATTCCGGATCTTCGTGTTGATGGCGACCCGGCGTCTCAAGAGCGACCGGTTCTACACGGTGGACTTCACGCCGCGCGTCTACACCCCCGAAGGCATGGACTGGATCGACCACAACGACATGACCTCGGTCTTGCTGCGGCACTACCCCGAGCTCGAGCCGTCACTGCGCGGGCAGCGCAACGCCTTCGCGCCGTGGGCACGGATTTAGGCGCTTTGTCGTGACCGGTTTCCTCAACGGCATCCCCCGCGTCGATCTGAAAGCGCGGCCGTTGTGGAAACGCGAACTGTCCTGGGCGGTCGGGGGCAAGCTGTTCACCACCGAGCGAGCCGCGAACTTCTGGCGGCGACGGATCGCGCCGCTGGAAGGCCCGGTGATGAAGGCCACCGGCGGACGGGTCCGCATCAGCGTGGGCATACCGGTGCTCATGTTGACCTCGACCGGCGCCCGCAGCGGCAAGCAGTACGAGACCCCGCTGGCCTACTTCACCGACGGCGACGACGTGGTGTTGATCGCATCCAACTACGGGCGTGACCGTCACCCGAGCTGGTACCACAACCTGCTCGCGCATCCGAACTGCGAACTGCACATCGGGCCGAACTGCGGGCGGTTCGTCGCACGTGAGGTCACCGGCGCCGACCGCGACCGGCTCTACGCCCTGGCCGCCGACCGGCTGAACAAGGGCTGGAACACCTACGAGCGACGCACCGACGGGATCCGCACCATCCCGGTGCTACGTCTGTCGCCCGCCGGATAACCACCCATAAAAAAACTCCCCACCAGGGATAACTGGTGGGGAGATCTATGGCGGTGGCGGAGGGATTTGAACCCTCGGACGGGGGTTACCCGTCACACGCTTTCGAGGCGTGCTCCTTAGGCCGCTCGGACACGCCACCGTGTGGCAGCTTACCGGGCGAGTGCCGCAAGCCCTAATCGCTTACCGCTGGGCCGCGAAGAACTCCTCCAGCAGGGCCGCGCACTCGTCGGCCAGCACTCCCCCGACCACCTCGGGCCGATGGTTGAGCCTGCGGTCACGCACCACATCCCACAACGAGCCGACCGCCCCGGTCTTGGGTTCCCACGCACCGAACACCACCCGGGCCACCCGGGCCAGCACCAGCGCACCAGCGCACATCGTGCACGGCTCGACAGTCACCGCCAGCGTCGCACCCTCCAGCCGCCAGCCGTCCCCGAGCACCCGCGCGGCCTCGCGCATCGCCACGATCTCGGCATGCCCGGCCGGGTCGCCGGTGGCCTCACGGACGTTCACCGCGCGCGCCAGCTCGGTGCCGTCGGCGGCGAACACCACCGCACCGATCGGCACGTCGCGCGGACCGGCTGTCCGGGCAGCCCCCAGCGCCGCGCGGATCAGGGATTCGTCTGAGGCACTCACCGACCGAGCCGGTCGAGCACCGCCGACAGCTCGTCGGCGAAGCCCATCTCGCGGGCGATCCGCCCGATCTGCTCATCGGCGTACAAGTCGGTCTCCGACAGGATCACCCCGAGCACGTCCTCGTGCAGACCGATGTCGGACAGCACCGCGAGGTCGCCCTCTTCGAAGGGATCCGAGTCTTCGAGATCCTCTTCTTCCAGGTCAGCGTCCAAATTCTCCAGCGCCTCGGCGGCGATGTCGTAGTCCAATGCCGCGGTGGCGTCCGACAACAGCAACCGGGTACCCGCCGGTGCGGGCCGCACGATCACGAAAAATTCGTCGTCCACATCGAGCAGCCCGAAGACCGCCCCGGCGCTGCGCAGCTCGCGAAGCTCGGTCTCCGCGGCGGTCAAACTCTTCAACGATGACGACCGCATTGGGGCGCACCGCCACTTGCCGTCCTCCCGGACAACGGCCACCCCGAAACCATCGGGCAGGTCTGCCGGTGCACGCTGCGCCTCCATGCCCGCCTACGGTAGTCGCCGACCAGCAATTTTGACAGGGATCACCCTCGGCCCCGGCCGAGTCGGTATGCCAACCTTGATACGTGACGAACACACCCGTGTGCGTGTTGGGCCTCGGTCTGATCGGTGGCTCGCTGATGCGTGCCGCCGCCGGGGCCAGCCGTGAGGTCTTCGGCTACAACCGGTCGCTGGAGTCCGTCGCGGCCGCCAAGTTCGACGGGTTCGACGCCACGGAGGACCTCGATGAGGCGCTGCGCCGGGCCGCCGACTGCAACGCGCTGATCGTCGTGGCGGTGCCGATGCCTGCCCTGCCGCAGATGCTCGACCGCATCCGCACCACCGCACCCCAGTGCCCATTGACCGACGTGACCAGTGTCAAGGGCGCGGTGCTCGCCGAGGTGGAGCGAGCCGGCCTCCTGCAGAACTTCGTCGGCGGGCATCCCATGGCCGGGACCGCGCACTCCGGCTGGTCGGCCGGGGATGCCGCCCTGTTCACCGGCGCCGCGTGGGTGGTCAGCGTGGACGACCACGTCGACGCCCGCATCTGGTCCCAGGTGGCCCAACTGGCACTGGACTGCCACGCCGTCGTGGTGCCTGCCCGCTCCGATGAGCACGATGCGGCTGCCGCCACGATCTCGCACCTGCCGCACCTGTTCGCCGAAACCCTGGCCGAGATCGCCGGCGAGGTGCCGCTGGCCTTCGCCCTGGCCGCCGGATCGTTCCGCGACGGCACCCGGGTGGCGGCCACGGCACCGGACCTGGTGCGGGCCATGTGTGAGGCCAACGCCGAACAACTGCTGCCCGCGCTGGAACACGGCATCGAACTGCTGACCCGAGCCAAGGAGACGCTGGCGTCCTCGGGTTCGGTGGCCGATCTGGTCGAGACCGGGCATGCCGCGCGGATGCGCTACGACAGCTTCAGCCGCCCTGAGATCATCACCACGGTGGTGGGGACCGACAACTGGCGGGCCGAGTTGGCCGCCGCCGGACGGGCCGGCGGGGTGATCAGATCCGCTCTGCCAGTCCTGGGTAATCAAGGATGAAGCCGTCGGGATCCACCGTGATGGTGGTGTCGGCGACGGGCGAGCGCAGTTTCACCGCGGCCCCGGGCCCCGGGCTGCTGTAGCTGATGTTCGCGGTCTCCACCGACAGGTCCGGCAACCGCACGTAGACCACCGGCAGCGTCACCGACTCCGCGCGTTGATGCAGGCCCGTCCGCCGGATCGGCAGCGCGTTGAAGAACGGGCTGAACACCAGGTCCACATCCAGCGCACCGCCGAAGTCCGAGCGCTTGGTCTGGGTGTGATCCTGCACCAGCCACATGTTCTCCTCATCGCGCGCGATGGAGAGCTGGCGTTCCCGCTCGGCCAGTGTGACGGTGAGAGACAACCGCTTGGTGGCGCCGGTCTCGTCGGTGACCAGGTCGTAGGAGGCCGAGAAGGCCGGGTGGGAATCGGTGGAAGCCGCCACGATCCGGCCATAGGCCTTGATCCTGTTGCCCGACAGTTGAACCCGAACGGATTCCATCCGGGGTTCGTCGTGCGCCTGCCAGGTCAACACTGCTGGCCAGGCACGATCCTTCTCGTCGCTCACCCGTCTACCGTATGCGACGACGCGCGGCCTTCGTAGCCGAGTCCGGAACTCCCCGCCGGACGCGACTCGAGGGCCACCTCGTCGCCGAGCAACGGCTGCGGAATCCGTCGTCGACGTCCCAAGCGGCCACTACCGGGCACCGAGAGCCACACCGCGAAGGCCAGCGCGGCGTCGAGAATCAAGGCCAACGCCGTGACCATGAGCGCGCCCACCAGCGCGATGTGGAACTGCCGCACCTTGATGCCGTCGATCAGATACCGGCCCAATCCGCCGAGGCTCGCGTAGGCCGCGACCGTCGCGGTCGCCACGATCTGCAGCGTCGCGGTACGCAGCCCGCCCACGATCAGCGGCAGCGCGTTGGGGACCTCGACCCCGAACAGCACCCGTCGCTCCGTCATCCCCATCGATCTGGCCGCGTCCACCACGGCGGGATCGACGTTCGCGATCCCGGCGTAAGTGCCGGCCAGCAACGGAGGAATGCCCAGCAGCATCAGGGCCACCGTCGGTGGCACCAAGCCGAGCCCCCACAACAGCACCCCGAGCAGCAGCACACCGAGCGTGGGCAGGGCGCGCAACGCGTTGACCCCGGTGACGACAATGAACGTGCCGCGCCCCGTGTGCCCGATGATCAGTCCGACCGGGATCGCGATGAGCGCCGAAGCCGCCACCGCGACGACGGTGTACTGCAGGTGTTCGACGATGCGCGCGGCCAGGCCTGCGGGCCCGGCCCAATTGGCGGCCGTGAAGATGAAGTCGAGTGCCTGCTGCAGGAAGTTCATGCGGCCGCCTTGACGCGCGTGGCCCGAGGCGTGCGATTCCACGGTGTGATGGCCTTGCCGGCCAACATGATCAGGGTGTCAATGACGACGGCCAGCACGAAGATCGCGATGATCCCGGCGATGATCTGGTCACTCTTGTTCGATTGATAGCCCTCGGTGAACCAGGTGCCGAGGCCGCCGATGCCGATCACCGAACCCACCGACACCATCGAGATGTTGGTGACGGCCACCACCCGCAGCCCGGCGATCAGGACTGGGATGGCCAGCGGAAGTTCCACCTTGAGCATCCGCACCCACGGCCGGTAGCCGATCGCCGTTGCCGCGTCCCGCACCTGATCGTCCACCGCGTCGAGCGCCTCCGGCACCGCCCGCACCAACAGCGCCGTGGTGTAAAGCGTCAGCGCCACAATGACATTGGCCTCGTCCAGGATGCGGGTCGGGATGACCAGCGGCAGCACCACGAACAACGCCAGCGACGGGATGGTGAAGATGATGCTCGCGGTCAGGGTGGTCAGCCGCCGCAGCGCCGTCGTGCGTTGAACCGCCGCGCCCAACGGCACGGCGATCAGCAGCCCGAGCACAATCGGCACCAGTGACAACCGCAGGTGCACGACGGTCAACGCCCACAGGTCGTCGAGATGGTTCAGCAGATACCGCACGGCTACCCCAACTCCGGGACACGGCGCTGCTCCTTGAGCGCGTCGAGCACATCGTCGGCCCGCACCCCACCGAGGAGCCTGCCTTCCTCGTCGACCGCGACACCGAGACCGCTCGGTGACGACAGCGCGGAGTCCAGCGCCTGCCGCAGGGTGCCGTCGGGCGGGAAAAAAGACCCACCGCCGATGGTGCTGTCGTAGAGCGCATTGCCCTTGCGATGCACCTCGACACCCGCGGCGTTGATCCACGCGAACGGCAAGCCGGATTTGATCACCAGCCGCCACTCCCCCGGGCTCAGGTCCAGCGCGTCGATGTCGTCCTCGTCGACGTGTTCGATCTCGTGTAGCGGCAACCCACTGGTGTGGAAGAACTGCAGCCCGCGGTAGCCACGGTCGGCACCGACGAAGGCCGATACGAGTTCGTTGGCCGGGTTCGACAGGACAAAGGCGGGATCGGCGTATTGCAGTAGCGCCCCACCGCGGCCGAACACCGCCACCTTGTCCCCGAGCTTGACCGCCTCGTCGATGTCGTGCGTGACGAACACGATTGTCTTGCGCAATTCGCTTTGCAATCGCAGGATTTCGGCCTGCAGGTCCTCGCGGACCACCGGGTCCACCGCACTGAACGGCTCGTCCATCAACAGAATCGGCGGGTCGGCGGCCAACGCGCGGGCCACCCCGACCCGCTGCTGCTGCCCGCCGGACAGTTGTGCCGGATACCGGTCGGCAAGTTTCGGGTCGAGCCCCACGCGTTCCATCACGCCGATCGCGGCCTTGCGGGCCTTGCGCCGGGATTCGCCCCGCAGCACGGGCACGGTCGCGACGTTGTCGACCACCCGCAGATGCGGCATCAGGCCGGCGCTCTGGATGACGTAGCCGATGCCGAGACGCAGCTTGACCGGATCGACCGTGCTGATGTCGTCCCCGTTGACGGTGATGGTGCCCGAGGTGGGGTCGATCATCCGATTGATCATCCGCATCGAGGTGGTCTTACCGCAGCCCGACGGACCGACGAACACCGTCAGCGTGCCTTGCGGCACTTTCAGATTGAGATTGTCGACGGCGACGGTGCCGTCCGGGTACTGCTTGGTGACGTTCTCGAAGGTGATCACTCGGGCCCTCTGTTCTTCGCGCAAGCGCTCATCACTTGGTCACCGGTTTGTCGAATCCGTTGTCCCTGATCCACTTCTCGGCCGCCTCGTCCGGGTCGACGCCGGCGTTGCCCTCGACCGCGGTGTTCAACTCGATCAGCGCCTCGGTGGTGAGCTTGGCCGACACCGCGTCGAGCACGGTTTTCAGCTCGTTCGACATCTTCTGCGAGGCCACCAGCGGAACGACATTGGCGGCCAGGAAGACGTTCGCGGGATCTCCCAGAGGCACCAGGTGGTGCTGCTCGATCGCCGGTGAGGTGCTGAAGATGTTGGCGGCCGTCACGGCGCCACTGTTGAGGGCTTGAACGGTGGCCGGCCCCCCGCCGTCACTGATCGCGACGAAATTGACGGGCGCGATATCCAGTCCATACCGGGACTTCAGGCCGACCAGTCCGGTCTGACGGGTCTGAAACTCCGATGGTGCACCGATTTTCACCTCGGCCGAATGCGCAGCCAGATCGGCGACGGTCTTCAGGTTCCAGCGCTGGGCGGTCTCGGCGGTGACTGCGAGGGTGTCCTTGTCCTCAGCCGGTGAGGGATACAGGATCGACAGGTCGCCGGGGAGGGCCTTCAGCAACGCGATCAGCACCTGATCGGACGTCGTGGCGGTCGCCTCCGCGTCGAAGTACTGCAGGAGATTCCCGGTGTACTCGGGGATCAGATCGATCGAGTGGTCCTGCACCGCAGGCACATACGTCTCGCGGCTACCGATCCCGAACTGCCGGCGGATCTGAAAGCCATTGGCCTCCAGAGCCTGGGCATAGATCTCGGCGATGATCTTGGACTCGGGGAAGTCGGCCGATCCGACGGTGATCGACTTCAGGTCACCCGAGATCGGTCCGCCGCCCAACGGATTGGCACTGCCACAACCAGACATCAAGAAGGCAAGCAGTATCGCCAGAGTCGCCAGGGTTTTGCGGTGCATCCGCGTCCTTTCGGCGGTTCAGCCTTTCTCCAGACCCTAACGGCACACCCGACATGCCGCCGCGCTTTACCTCAGGGTGTTTGCTTTGACGCCGCGACGGGCAAAGATGTCAGTATGACCAGCGATCCGTCTGCATCGCCCGATCTGCCTGAGCCGACGCCGAATGTGCCGGTGACACCGGCTCCCGACCCGGGCAAAGTCCCCGATGCCGGCAGGCCCCCCGCCAAGTCAGGCAAAGCGGCCGAGCCCAAACTGACCCGCGCCGGGGCGCTGTGGTCAGCACTGATCCTGGGTTTCCTGGTGCTCATCGTGCTGCTGATCTTCATCGCGCAGAACACCGAACCGGTCCCGATGACGTTCCTGGCCTGGCACTGGTCGTTGCCGACAGGCGTGGCCATCCTGGGTGCCGCAGTGGCCGGCGGATTGCTGACCGTCGCCGCCGGATCGGCGCGAATCTTCCAGTTGCGCCGCACGGCCAAGAAGAACTTCAAGGCCGCCCAGCGCAGCTGACGCGTCAGCCGATGGCGCGTAGGCCCGAGGCGATCGCCGGGGCCACCGCCTCACCGACGCTCGAACCGCCGGGCGCCTCAGAGCCCTGGCGGGCGCGGAAATCGATCCCGGCGGCGATGATCGCCGCCTTGAAGTACGCCAGCGCCATGTAGAAGTCCCAGTGCGCCAGGTCCTGGCCGGACTGCACCGAGTAGCGGTTGGCCAACTCGTCGGCCGACGGCATCTGCGGTGAACTCCACGCCGCTTCCATGCTCAGGATCAGGTTGAACATCGGGTCGCGGTACACGCACATCAGCGCGGCGTCGCTCAACGGGTCGCCCAACGTGGAGAGCTCCCAGTCGAGCACCGCGAGGACCTTCGTCGGATCCTGTGCGTCCAGGATCGTGTTGTCGATGCGGTAGTCACCGTGCACGATCGAGTTGCGGCTCTGGGCCGGAACCGAATCCGCCAGGGCCTGATGCAGGCGTTTGACGTCGTCGTCGCGGGGGTCGTCGGGCAACCGGACCAGGTCCCACTGCGAACCCCAGCGGCGCACCTGGCGTTCCAGGTAGCCCGTCGGCCTGCCGAAATCGCAGAGGCCGACAACCTCGGGGTCCACCGCGTGCAGGTCGGCCAGTACCCGGATCAGGGCGTCGACGCTGTCGCTGATCACGGTCTCATCGCCCAGTTCGGCAAGCTCGGATGCGCTGCGGACCACCCGGCCGTCCACGTTCTCGACCATCTGGAACGGAGCACCCAACACGGAGTCGTCGTTGCTCATCGTCACGGCCCGGGCGACCGGGACCGCGGTGCCGGCCAGCGCCGCCACGACCTTGTACTCACGGGCCATGTCATGTGCGGACGGGGTCAAACCGTGCAGGGGCGGACGACGCAGCACCCACGCGGATTCGTCGTCGCACACCCGGAACGTCAGGTTGGAACGGCCGCCGGCGATCAGCTGGGCGCGGAGCTCACCGCTGCGGGCGATACCCTCCGAGCGCAGATGCCGGTCGAGGGCGGTGAGGTCGAGACCCTCCAGATTTGTCACCGTCACTGTTTACCACCGGACATTTCGCGGCAGCAGGTCCCATACGTGTTCGGTCCCGTTGACCGAGGCGACGGCCAGCTTGCCCGAGCGCGACGACAGCAGCCGGGTGACCGAGGCGTAGTCGACGTGGAAGGACAACAGCCGCTGGGTCTGCAGGATCTGGTGCAGCAACACGTTGATCACCCCACCGTGGCTGAACACCGCGACCGTGCCGTCATGATCACCGGCTGCCACCAGGTCCTCGACCGCGGCGCCGATCCTGGCCATGAACGCGTTCTCGTCCACGCTGCTGGGCAGGTGACCGTTCACCAACCGCGCCAGCTCCTCGGGATTCTCCTTGGCGATCTCCTCGATCGGCACGTAGTGCGACATGTCCCGGTCGTACTCGGCCAGCCGCTCGTCGACCTCGACCTCAAGGCCCAGCTCCTTGGCGACCGGCCCCGCGGTCTGGATCGCACGCCGCTGCGGGCTGCTGACGAGCCGGCTGACGGGGAAGCGGGCCAGGGCGGCGGGCAGCCGCTCGGCCTGGGCGATGCCCTCCTCGGAAAGGTCGGGATCGGACCCTTGACCGGGCTCGCTGCGCAGCGGTAAAGCATGTCGGACCAGAAGCAGTTGCACCGTGCCACCATAGGGCCGCGGTGTAAGACGGCCGGAGAGGGTCATCACATGGGATATGCCGACGAGTTGTTCGACCTCACCGACCGGGTGGTCCTGGTCACCGGCGGCAGCCGCGGGCTGGGCCGCGAGATCGCGATGGGAGCCGCGCGGTGCGGCGCCGACGTGGTGATCGCCAGCCGCAACCTGGACTCCTGTGTGACCACCGCGGAGGAGATCAGCGCAACCACCGGTCGCGCCGCCCTGCCCTATCAGGTGCACGTGGGCCGGTGGGATCAGCTCGACGGTCTGGTCGACGCGGTGTACGAGCGGTTCGGCAAGGTGGACGTGTTGGTCAACAACGCCGGCATGTCACCGCTGTACGAGTCGCTGGGGTCGGTCAGCGAGAAACTCTTCGACTCCGTGTTCAACCTGAATCTCAAAGGGCCGTTCCGGCTTTCGGCTCTGCTCGGTGAGCGCATGGTCGCCGATGGCGGCGGCGCGATCATCAACGTCAGCTCATCCGGATCGCTACGGCCCGACCAGTACATGCTCCCCTACGCCGCGGCAAAGGCCGGCCTCAACGCCATGACCGAAGGGCTGGCCAAGGCGTTCGGGCCGACCGTGCGGGTCAACACCCTGATGGCCGGGCCGTTCCTCACCGATGTCAGCAAGGCCTGGGACATGGCCGGCGAGCCGTTCGCCCACCTCGCCCTGCAACGGGCCGGCAACCCTCCCGAGATCGTCGGGGCTGCACTGTTTCTGATGTCGGATGCGTCCAGCTTCACCACCGGCTCGATCCTGCGGGTAGACGGCGGCCTGCCCTGAGCAGGGCGCGGTAATGTAGCCCGGGTAGCAAACTTGTCATGACACCCTGACCGGAAGGTGATGCGGATGGCGGGGCCCATTTCGCGCCACGAGCACGTCGCCTCAGAACTGCGTCAGCGCATCAGGCGTCGCGACTACGCCATCGGAGCGCCACTGCCCACTGAGAGTGCGTTGTGCGCCGAGTTCGATGTGTCGCGCGGCCCGGTGCGCCAGGCCCTGGCGACGTTGAAGAACGAGGGCCTGATCCGGGTCTCGCGCGGCAAGCCGGCGGTGGTCCGCAGTCATGACGCCACCCAGACGCTCGACACGTTCACGCCATTCACCCAGTGGGCCGAGCGTGCCGGGCGCGTCGCGGGCAACCGCACGATCGAGGTGGCGCGCCGCCGCGCCTCCGAAACCGCCATCGAGGCATTGGGTTTGACGGCCGACGACTTCGTGGTCGAGGTGTTGCGTGTCCGCCTGCTCGACGGTGAACCGGCGATGATCGAGCGCAGCACCTTCATCGAATCCGTGGGTTCCCTGCTGTTCGAATTCGACACCGACTCCGGCTCGATGACCGACTACCTGGCCGGCCGTGGCGTGTACTTCGACTCGATGGAACACATCCTCGACGCGGTGGCGGCCGAACCGGACGACGCCGCGAATCTCGGTATCACGCCAGGCAGCCCGCTGTTGCGGGAGCGACGGGTCTCGCGGGACCAGCACGGCGTCGTGTTCGAGTGCGCTGACGACCGCTACCGGCCCGACGTCGTCACGTTCAGCATCGTCAACGCGCGCACCAAATTTTCCTCCGCCGACCAGACATAAAACTGTCCCTTTTTCGCGTGAAAAGGAACAGTTTCATGTCTGCTCGCGGGAATCAGTCCGCGGCGGGCATCCGATTCCAGTGCGGGATGAGCAGCAACGCGGACAGCAGTGCGGCACCGGCGAATCCATAGAACAGCGTCGAGGTGCTCAGGTATCCCGGAAGCAGCCCGCCGAGGATCGCGCCGACCGAACCGCAACAGTTGATGAACCCGGCCGCGGTACCGGCGTGCTTGGAGGTGCCGAAGTCCACCGCGGCGACACAGGAGATCATCGCGTCGGCGCCATAGACACTCAGGCCGATCAGGCCGAGCACCACCACCATGACCCAGGCACTGCCGGTCGCGGTCAGCGGACCGAACAACGCGAGTACCGCCACCAGGATCCCTAGACTGATCACGCAGGCCGGTACGCGTCGCGCACTGAACACCCGGTCGGAGATCCGGCCCAGCAGGATCGGGGCGATCACGCCCGCCACGCCGAACGCCACCGGGATGGTCACGGCCTGGAATTTGTCACCGTCGGCCAGACGCTCCGCGACGATCACCGGTCCCCACAGCAGGATCGCGTAGCGGGCGGGCTTGAGCAGGAAGTACGACGCGCCAAGGGTTCTCACCATGCTGTCACTCAGCACCACCTTCAGCGACTCCCGCCACGACGGGGTGGGTTCGGCGAGCGCCTCTGCTTCGGGCGACTCATCGAGCTCGACGCCCTCGCGGGCATCCTGGGCAGCGCGGTACTCCTCGATCGGCGGCAGCCCGACGTCCTGCGGCCGGTTGTGCTGGAACAGCAGCACGAGCACGAACACCCCGACCACGATGGCCGCCCCGGTGAAGAACGCCGCCCGCCACGTGCCGAACACGTCGTAGGCGGCCCAGCCCAGAATCGGTGCGGCCACCAGGCCGCCGAATGCATAGTTGGTGCTCCACAATCCGAGAACCCGACCCCGTTCTCCGATCGAGAAGAACTGGGCCATGTTGCTCAGCGTCGGGGACCAGCCGGTGGACTGGGCCAGGCCCTGGACGATCATCAGCGGCAGCAGGAACACCAGCGCGGGCAACAGCCCCATGAAGACGGTGGCGATCGCCGATATCGCGAGACCGCCGAGAATGACGATCCGCGGGCCGAAGCGGTCGGAAACCTGCCCCCAGACGAACTGACCGGCCGCATACGCCGCGAGGTAGGCGGCATCGAGGTTGGCCAGGGTGCTCTTGGTCAGGTGCGTGCTCAGGATCGGGTCTTCGAGGATGCCGAGCTTGGCGACAGAGAAGGCCTGCCGGGTGAAATAGAAACCGGCGTAGGCGATCCAGGTGACGGCGAAGATCTGGAACCGCCAGCGCTTGTAGCGCGGAATGGTCGATGGCGTGGTGGGAATCGCGGTTTGGGTCATGAGAATGCACCTCTGGTGGGCGTGCTGCAGGCAGGCGGTGTGCTGACGGGCCGCGGGCAGATTGCCGAGCGAGTGTGGCCGAACGTCAAAGGCAGGTTTCTCTTGCGAGAACGGTGCAGAGAGGAAGTGCGGCGGTCGGGAGGAGCGGCCTACGACCGACCGCCGCAGAGCTGTGGAGGTAGGTGAACTATCGGAGGGCGGCCACCAGTGCGGGTAGATCGGCGACGCTGTCGAGGATGTGGGTGGCGCCCGCGTCGGACAGCTGGGACCGGTTGTGGGCTCCGGTCAGCACGCCGATCGAGGCCCGCGCACCGGCGCGCAGCCCGCTGATGACGTCGGAGGACGAGTCGCCCAGGACGATCATCGAACGCACCGAGTCGGTTTCGGTCTGCATCAGCGCGGTCAGCGCCATGTCCGGATAGGGCCGGCCCCGCACGCCCGGCGACGGGCACAACACCAGGTCGGCGAGGTTGTGCCAGCCCAGTGCGTCGATGATGGCCGACTGGGTCTCCCGGGCGAATCCGGTGGTCAGGGCGGTCTTGATGCCACTGGAGCGCAAAGATGTAATGACATCTTCAGCGCCCGGGATCGGGCTGCAGTTGCCCTCGGCGACCAGCTGGGCGTAGCAGCGTTCGAACTCCTTGTTGGCGGCCTGCGCCTGCTCCTCGTTGCCCTTGGCCAGGTGCCGGAACACCACGATCTTGGACTGCCCCATGGTGTCGGAGACGTAGCGCAGCATCTCCTCGCGATCGGCGTCGGTCTTCGACAGACCCGCGTGACTGTCGGCGGCCAGGAAGGACTGCTGAACCAGCCCGCTGTCCTCGACGGTGGTTCCGGCCATGTCGAACACGACGAGGCTGATCGGATCAGTTGCTTTGGTGCCCATTGGTTTATCCCTTCGAGTTGGATCGTTCAGACAGTGGCGACGAGTCGGTCCAGCGCGTTGCCGACGCTGGCGTGGGCGAGGCCCATGCTGGTGGTCATGCCGATACCGGTGGTGACGGTGACGACGTGGGTGCCCTCGATGGGCTGTTCGATCAGGAATTCCTGATCGGGGGCAGAGGTGTACACGCCCTGCCAGCGTTCGGTGACCTCGATGTCATTGACCCCGAACAGTTTCCGAGCCTCCTCGAGGAGGACGGCGAAGCCCTCTTCGGACTGGAACGGCGGCGCGGAGATGTCGCGGTAATGGGTGTCGCCGATCAGCAGTGAGCCGTCGGGCTGCGGGGTGTACATCTGGTGCAGGTCGATCGCGACGTAATCGGGGTGTTCGGCGCGCAACCGGTCGGCCACCGCATCGGTACTGGGCAGCCCCTCGAATCCCGAATACCTCAGCAGCGACCAACCGGTGAACAGCGGCGCTGGCAGGGCGGACGCCAGCGGCAACCGCGCCCGCAGCATGTGCAGCCGGCACCGCAGCAGACCGTCGCGCTCGGCCAGTGCCGGGAAGAGTCGGTCGACGTCGTAGTTGACCGTGACGAACGTCGTACCCGCGCGCAGCGCTCCGCGCGAGGTGTGCACCACCCCCGGCTCGAACCCGGAAGCCGCAGTACGCCAGTGGAAGTCGACACCTTCACTGGCGAGCCACCGCGCGATCGACGGCGCGGCCGTGCGCGGATCGACCTGCAGGTCATTCGGCAGGTACATGCCGCCGGTGACTCCGGACGACACCACGGGGATCTGCTCGAGGATCTGCTCGCGGCTCAGCAGCCGCACCTCACCGTCCCCGCGCATGGCGGCGAACTCGCCCATCACGGCGAGTTCGTCGTCGTGGCGGGCGACGCAGAAGGTCCCCGACTCAGCCGACCAGAACCCAGCCTTGCGGGACAGGTCGAGCCAGTGCTGACGCCCGTTGCGGGCGTAATCCCGCGCGACGCCGGACTGCGCCGTGATGCAGGCGTGGCCGAAGTTCTGGACCGATGCGCCGACGACACCGTCGGCGTGATCGACAACGGCGACGCTCAGTCCCCGCTGGTGCGCGTGATAGGCGTGCGCCAGGCCGACGATGCCTGCGCCGACCACGACGACGTCGTAGCTGTGGTGATTTCCCATGCGGATACTGTGGTCCGCATCACCACAACTTGTCAATACAAGTTTTGAATTTTTACCTGGTATCTATATATGTAAAGTTCCGCTCACCTCACGGGGTGACGATGTCGAAGTTCGGATCGGGCCGGTCCAGCGCTGCCAACAGCGACGGCAGGACCTCGGCGTCGCCGCTCACCTCCAGGCCGGGCGAGGTCGCATCGCCCGCCGCGAAGGCCAGCAGCCGCAGCTTGTTCGCCAGCTTCACGGTGGCCTGCGCACTCGCCTCGTCGGCATCGGCTTCGCGATAGACCAGCACCCCGTTGCGCACGGTGAGCCGGTAGTTCACCGCCACGTCGAGGAACGTCACGTCGATAGCCAGGTCGAGATCCCAGGCCCGCGGCCCGTTCACGTTGATCGCGAAGGTGTCGAAGATCTGGTCGGGGGTGAGCTGTCCGAGCAGCGACGGCGATGCAGAAGAGGTCGGGGTCCCGAAGTTTCCCCGCCGCAGTTCGGTGGCACCGCTCAGGAAGAAATTGCGCCACGTGGCGTTCTCCGCGCCATAGGCCAGCTGCTCAAGCACGTCGGCGTACAGTTCGCGGGCTCGCGCTTGGTTTTCATCGGTAAAGATGACGTGGTCGAGAAGTGTTGCCGCCCAGCGGAAATCACCGTCTTCGAAGGCCTTACTGGCCAGCTCGACCACCCGGTCGGCACCGCCCATCGCCTCGACGTAGCGGGGGCCGAGCGCCTCGGGCGGGTGCGGCCACAACCGGGCC
Source organism: Mycolicibacterium peregrinum (assembly GCF_001665785.1). GTDB lineage: Bacteria > Actinomycetota > Actinomycetes > Mycobacteriales > Mycobacteriaceae > Mycobacterium > Mycobacterium peregrinum_A. The sequence continues at coordinate 95,180 of NZ_LZSO01000014.1, read as the reverse complement.
GGGTTGCCGTCGAACCAGCCCATGTAGCGCTGGTAGACCGCCTTGACGTTGTGGCTCACCGAACCGTAGTAGCCGTGGGCATGCCAGGCTTTCTCCAGGGCCGGCGGCAGCTGGAAGGTCTCCGCGATCTCGACCCCGGTGTAGCCCTGGTTGAGCTGACGCAACGTCTGGTCATGCAGGTAGGCGTACAGATCCCGTTGCAGCGAAAGGAATTCGACAATCCGTTCGCGCCCCCAGGTGGGCCAGTGGTGCGAGGCGAACACCACGTCGGCCCGGTCGGAGAAGGTGTCGATGGCCTCGGTCAGATAGCCCGCCCAACCGTGCGGATCACGTACCAACGCACCGCGCAGGGTCAGCAGGTTGTGCAGATTGTGGGTGGCGTTCTCGGCCATGCACAGCGCCCGGAGCTTCGGGAAGTAGAAGTGCATCTCGGCGGGCGCCTCGGTGCCCGGCGCCATCTGGAACTCGATCTCGACACCGTCGATGGTGTGGGTCTCCCCGGTTTCGCGAATGTCGAGGGTCGGCACGATCAGCGCCACCTCGCCCGTCGAGCCGACCTGCCCCAGGCCGCAGCCGACCTGGCCCTGCGGGCCACGGTCCAGCGCCGCGCCGTACATGTAACCGGCACGGCGCGCCATCGCGGTGCCGGCATAGACGTTCTCCTGCACGGCGTGCTCGGTGAAGTGTTCCGGCGCGATGACGACGACCTTGCCCGCGTCGACATCGGCCTGGTTGGTCACCCCAAGCACGCCGCCGAAATGGTCGGCGTGGCTGTGGGTATAAATGACTGCGCTGACGGCACGATTTCCCCGGTGCGCCCGGTACAGCGCCAGCGCGGCGGCCGCGGTCTCGGTGGATATCAGCGGATCGATGACGATGACGCCGGTATCGCCCTCGATGAAGCTGATGTTCGACAGGTCCAGGCCACGCACTTGGTAGATGCCCTCGACCACCTCGTAGAGGCCCTGCTTGGCGCACAGTTGCGACTGGCGCCACAGGCTGGGATGCACCGATGCGGGCGCATCGCCGGTCAGGAAGTCATAGGCATCGTTGTCCCACACCACCCTTCCGTCGGCGGCCTTCACCACACAGGGTTCGAGCGCGGCGATGAAGCCCCGGTCAGCGTCCTCGAAATCCCTCGTGTCCTCGAACGGCAGGTTCTTCAGATGCGCGCGGTTGGCTGCCTCGATGACTGCGGTAGGTGGCTTCTGCTCCATACCGAAGAGCGTGCCACCTCAGGGTGTCGGCACGGTCACAGCTGCCGGAAACGATCCGGCTGATCTCGTCGGCGCCGTGCCCGGCTGCGACCGCGGCGTCCACGTAACCCCGGAACGCCTCCAGGGCGCCGGCATCCAGACCCGCCGAAGCCGAGGCCGCGATCAGATGCCGGACCGAGGCGGCGACCGACGACACCGGGGCACTGGCGTCGCCGTGACGGTCGGCTTTGATGCGTTCGGCGATCTCGCCGAAGACCGGCGGCAGGATCGCGGCGATGTTTCCCGCGTGCGGTCACCAGATCCTCGGTGTGGTGCGCCGAATCCGGGATATCGGAGGACAATCCGATGACCACCCGGCCCGCGAGGGCGTCGCCCGCCGCCGTCAGCACCGCGTCTGCGGCCGCCTGATCGACGACGTTGACCAGGATCAGGTCGCTGGCCGCGGCCGCCAGCGCGGGTGTGTCGGCCCACAGCGCCCCGCGGGCACGTACCGCGTCGGCCTTGGCCGCTGTCCGATTCCACACGGTGGTGCGATGTTTCGCGGCCACCAGCGCGCTCGCGAGCGCCCGCCCCATCGGTCCGAGACCGAGCACGGTGACGGTGGTGGTCATGCCGCCGCCCCGTTCTTGATGCTCTCGATGATGCGGGCGACGCCGTCGTTGCCGTGGCCGGCATCGATCTGCCGGTGGATCAGCCGTTGCACCACGTCGACGACTTCGGTACTGATCCCCTGGTCCCGGCTGGCGTTGACGATGTCACTGAGATCGGAGAAGTACAGGCTCTGCTGGCCGGGCACCGAGTAGTCGCCACCGTCGATGACGCTCGCGTATTCACCGAGCACCGGCATCAGCGCCGGCAGCCATGCGGCGGTGCGCGTAGCGAATTCCTTCGCGGAGACTCCAGCCGCTCCCACCATGGCTGCGCCGTGGAAGAACCCGGCGAACATCACGTACATCGCAGACAGGAGCGCCAGGTCGTACAACGAGGCCATACCGGCATCGTCGCCGAAGTATTCAGTGCTACCCCAGAGTTCGAACAGCACGCGATAGTCCTCGAACACCGAGGCCGAGCCGCTGTAGAGGATCGCCGACTGCGGCGTTGCGATCATCTCGGGCGTTGCCATGATGCCGCCGTCGAGGTAGTGGGCGCCGTGTCCGGCGGCCCACCGGGCCAGCTCCCGTGCGCCCTCCGGTGACGTCGTGGTCAGGTTCACCAGGCGGCGTCCGGCCAGCCGGTCCGCGACGGGGTCGAGAACCTCGTGCACCGAAGCCTGGTCGAACAGGCAGACCACGATCAGGTCCGCGTCGAGCGCCGCAGCCGGATCGGCGGCCGCGGCGGCGCCCTTCTCGACGAGTTCGGCGGTCCGCGCCGCGGTGCGGTTCCAGACGACGATCGGGAGCCCTGCCTTCATGACGGTGCGGGCGAGCTGCGCGCCCATTTCGCCCAGACCGAGGAAACTGACCGAATGGTGTGTGGTTGTCATGCCACCATCGTTGGAGAGACACTGACTGAACGACAAGTACCCACTAAAAAGTGGGATACTTACCTTTTTGAAAGTATTGGCTCTGAACAGGGAGAACAACCGATGGTCCAACTCGGCAAGTACACCTGCGGATTGGACGCCGCGTTCGCCGTGGTGGACGGCAAGTGGAAACCGCTCATCCTGTGGGAGCTCCGGTCCGGGCCCAAACGATTCAACGCACTGCACCGCAGCCTGCCCGGGGTGTCGCAGAAGATGCTGACCCAGCACCTCAAGGAACTCCAGCGGCACGGCGTCGTACATCGGGAGAGCTATCACGAGGTTCCGCCGCGGGTGGAGTACTCCATGACACCCGCGGGGCGGGAATTACTCGATTCCCTTGAACCGCTGGGCGATTGGGCCACCAAACACATCGAGCTGATCTGCGCGGGAGAGGCGAGCTAGCCGCATCACGAGCGGTCCACGGTGTGCAGGCTCACGTCCGACAACACACCCGAGGCGATACGAGCCGTCATGTACGTGCAGTACGGCTGGCGACGCCGGTCCGTCGGCGATCCCGGATTCAGCAGGCGCAGACCGGTTTTCGCGGTGGTATCCCAGGGGATGTGGCTGTGCCCGAACACCAGGACATCGGTACCGGGATAGTCGCGGGCCATCCGGGCCTCCCGTCCCGTGGCCGCTCCGGTCTCGTGCACGACGGTGAATCGCAGACCGTCCAGTGTCACGTCGGCACGCTCGGGCAGTCGCCTGCGCAACTCGGCCCCGTCGTTGTTGCCCCAGCAGCCGATCAGGTGCGCCGCGCGTGAACTGAGTGCGTCGAGCAGTGCGGGATCGACCCAATCACCAGCATGGACAACGACATCCGCCTGATCCACCTCCTCCCACACCTGAGCCGGCAGATCCTTGGCGCGCTTGGGGACGTGGGTATCGGCGATCAGCAGCAGCCGCATGCCAGCCGAGCCTACGTGACCGATGCCGGTGAGCCCGGGATCTCGTACCGCTTACACTCCGACCATGGATCTACTACGCAACGTAGTTGTTTATGCGCATCTCATCGGTTTCGCAGTCATGGTCGGGGCCTGGATCGCCGAGGCCGCGGCCCGACGCTTCCTGATCACCCCGGTGATGACCTACGGCATGACGCTGTCGCTCGTCACCGGCCTGGCCCTGGCCGCGCCCTGGCCCGCCGGCATCGTCCTGAACTACCCCAAGATCGGTACCAAGCTCGTGATCCTGGTGGCGCTCGGTGCGGTGCTGGGCATCGGCACGGCGCGGCAGCGTCGCGCGGGCGGCCAACCGGTCATGGGACTCTTCATCGCTGCGGGCGTATTGCCCCTGCTCGCGTCGGCGATCGCGGTGCTCTGGAACTGAGGCCCCGGCCTCGAACCTGAGCTGAACCTGAGACGTTCCCGTAAAGTTAACTGGCAAACAACATTTGTCGGCAGGTACGGGAACGATGGGTCACAGACACGCCATGGCAACCGCCAAGGTCATGCGCACGGCAGCTTTCACCGGATGCGCTTCACCACACGGTGACATCCGGGGGCGGGCGCGCATGCGTCCTGCGGAATCCGCGCGTCAGACCCACCACGGGGCGTTCGAGCAGCCGCGGAAGCGCCGCTATATCGGCCAGCTGAAGACCTCGACATCCACGGTGGCCGGCCGGTCACCGTGGATGAACGATCGCGTCACCGTGCTGCGCGGGTTCCTCGCCGAGTTGCACGGGCTGCACCTGCCGCCCGAACTCGCCCGGGTCCAAGTGGCCGGCCACATCGAACTCCTGGTCTCCGTGCTGCGACTGGACCGCCAGAGCGCGCGTCAGTTCGTCACCGACGACGTCCTGCGCGAGATGGCCGTCGACATCGCCACAGCCGTCGCTTCCGAGTAGGGGCCGTACGGCTTGGGCGACGCCAACGTCGGCCGCGCCGACATGCCCTCGACAAAAACGAGGCGCGGTCCGCAGACCGCGCCTCGAATTTTTCCGGAGTGCGCCCGAAGGGATTCGAACCCCTAACCTTCTGATCCGTAGTCAGATGCTCTATCCGTTGAGCTACGGGCGCCTAGCGTTATTCAGTTGTGCGGTTGACAAGTCAACCGTGGCGGAGGCGAGAGGATTTGAACCTCCGGTCCCCTGTAAGGGGGACAACTCATTAGCAGTGAGTCCCATTCGGCCGCTCTGGCACGCCTCCTTTGAACTTCTGTGAGGGTACCGGACTCCGTCCTGTCGCCCGAAACCGCCGAGGGCACACAGTACACAGCCTCCCCTATTCTGGCCAAGTGAGTATCCGTTTGCGCCCCGAAATGGCCGACCTCCCGGCGTACGCACCAGGCAAAACAGTTCCCGGCGCAATCAAGATCGCGAGCAACGAAACCGTGCATCCGCCGCTTCCCAGCGTGCGCGAGGCGATCCTGAAAGCCACCGAGAACATCAACCGCTACCCCGATAACGGGTACCTTGACCTGCGCGAACATCTGGCCAAGCACGTGGGTTTCGCGCCGGAGAACATCGCCGTCGGCTGCGGTTCGGTGAGCCTGTGCCAGCAGTTGATACAAATCACATCCGCTCCCGGCGACGAAGTCGTGTACGGATGGCGCAGTTTCGAGATCTATCCACTGCAGATCCGCACCGCCGGCGCGACGGGCGTGCCGGTGCCGTTGCGTGACGAGACTCACGATCTCGACGCCATGCTCGCGGCGGTCAGCGACCGCACCCGGCTGATCTTCGTCTGCAATCCGAACAACCCGACTTCCACCGTGGTCGAGCCCGAGGCGCTGGCCCGGTTCGTGGCGGCGGTGCCCGACGACATCCTGATCGTGCTCGACGAGGCCTACGTGGAGTACATCCGCGACGGGTTGCTGCCCGACAGCCTCGGTCTGGTCCGCGCACACCGCAATGTCGTTGTTCTGCGCACCTTCTCGAAGGCCTATGGGCTGGCCGGCCTGCGGGTCGGGTACGCCGTCGCCGATCCGGAGATCGTGACCGCCCTTGGCAAGGTCTACGTGCCTTTCAGCGCGACCAGCGTGTCCCAGGCCGCGGCCATCGCCTCGTTGGAGGCCGCCGACGAACTCCTGGCCCGCACCGATGCTGTCGTCGCCGAGCGCATCCGCGTCAGCGCGGCCCTGCGTGACGCCGGATTCACGCTCCCGCCGTCGCAGGCCAACTTCGTCTGGTTGCCTTTGGCCGAACGCACTCTGGACTTCGTGGCGAGGGCCGCTGACAACCGGCTCATCGTGCGCCCGTACGGTGAGGACGGCGTGCGGGCCACCATCGGGGCCCCGCACGAGAACGACGCCTTCCTGGAATTCGCCACGCGCTGGAATGCGCCCGGCGGCTCCGGGACTCGGACAGGGGAGACCAAGTGAGCGACGCACGCGGCACGTTCGACGGATTCGTCAGCCGCGGGGGTCAGATTCCCGACGCCGAACTCGACGCGTTCTGGGCGCTGCTGCGGCCCGCGAGCATCGACTTCATGCTCGGCGAGTGGAAGGGCGGCGAGTTCCAGACCGGCCACAAGGCGAACGGATTCATGAACCGGCTCAACTGGTTCGGCAAGACGTTCCGCTCGGCCGCCGAGGCCCAGCCGCTCGTGTGCCTGGACGCCGACGGCAACAAGTTCTCCAACACGGAGGCCATGAACGGCGAGGCCAGCCTGTGGCTGGAGGAGTTCCGCGGCGAGGTGACCGCGACCATGGTCTACGACGGACGTCCCGTGCACGACCACTTCAAGGTGGTCGACGACAACACCGTCGTCGGCATCATGAACGGCAAGGCCGCCGTGGTCGACGGTCGTTACCTGTACTTCTACCTGCAGCGCGTCTAACCCTGCGGCCGGCGGCCGGTAAAGGCCAGCAGCTGGTCCAGCGCGGGTGCACCACCGCCGATCTCGACCGGATCGTCGAAGCCGGCGCGCACCCGCCCGTCGGGCGTGATGATTCCGCGTGCCCACTCCAGGACACGCTGCGGTTGATCATCCGACACGTCGACGGCCTGTCCGGTGGCCGCGGCGTAATCCCAGGCGTGCACCAGGAATTCCAGGCACAGGATCCGGGCCATCATCTGCGCCGGCGCCTCCCCCTGACCGAACGGCACGGTGCCGTCCACCCCGCGTCGTCGCCACGCCGCCACGGCCGGCCGCGCCGCGTCGAGCACCTGGTCCTCGACCGAGGTGTCTTGGTTGCGTTCGGGAATCTGCGCACCGGCTGCCGAGCCGATCAGGGTGATGGAGTTCAGCAGGTGGTCTGTCAGCCCCGCCACGTCGAACTCACGACACGGTGTCGGACGGGACAGATCGTCCGCGGTGATGCCGCTCAGCACGCGTTGCAGCACGTCGAGGGTGGCCTCGGCGCTATCGAGTTCATCCATACTCGGTAGTGTCCACTCCATGTCTGACACGTACGAGTCCGTTTCCGTCGAGATCAAGGACTACGTCGCCCAGGTGACGCTGCTGGGTCCCGGCAAGGGCAACGCGATGGGTCCGGCGTTCTGGGCGGAGATGCCCGACGTGTTCGGCGCTCTCGACGCCGACCCGGACGTACGCGCGATCGTGCTGACCGGCTCCGGCAAGAACTTCAGCTACGGCCTGGACCTGCCTGCCATGGGCGCGACGATGCCGGGACTGGACGCCGGCGCGAAGGCCCGGGCCGATTTTCACACCACACTGCGCAAGATGCAGGGTGCCATCACGGCAGTCGCCGACTGCCGCACCCCGACGATCGCGTCGATCCACGGCTGGTGCATCGGCGGCGGCGTCGACCTGATCAGCGCGGTGGACATCCGCTACGCCAGCACCGACGCCAAGTTCTCGGTGCGCGAGACCAAGTTGGCCATCGTCGCCGACGTGGGCAGCCTGGCCCGCCTGCCGCTGATCCTGTCCGACGGGCACCTGCGCGAGCTGGTTCTGACCGGTAAAGACGTGGACGCAGCGCATGCCGCGCGCATCGGTCTGGTCAACGACGTGTACGACGACGCCGACGCCTCGTTGGCGGCCGCGCATGCCACTGCCACTGAGATCGCCGCCAACCCTCCGCTGACCGTCGCCGGGGTCAAGGACGTGCTGGATCAGCAGCGCACCGCCAGGGTGGCCGAGAGCCTGCGGTACGTGGCCGCGTGGAATTCGGCGTTCCTGCCGTCGAAGGATCTGGCCGAGGCGGTCACCGCGATGTTCCAGAAGCGCCCGCCGCAGTTCACCGGGGAATAGGCGTCCAGCCGAGTTCGGCCTTGGCCTTCGCGTTGGACAGCGGCAGCCACGCCCGACCGAACGCGGTCGCCGGGTACGAGGCGACCAGCCCGACCAGCCGGTGCGAGATCGGCACCGGTGGCGGCCGGTGCAGCGTGCGGCTGAGCTCCCTGGCGTAGTCGCCGAAGGACTGCGGGCGGTCGTCGACGATGTTGTAGATCTGCCCGCCCCGGCCCCGATCGAGTGCGTCGGCGGTGGCCCGGGCCACGTCGTCGATATGCACCCAGGACAGAATTCCCGTCCCGGTCAACGCGGGCATCGCCCACCATTTGGCCAAGCGCCGGAACAAGTCGTCGTGGGTGACACCGGGGCCATAGAAAACGCCGTACCGCAACACGATTCCCTCCGTGCCGCTGTGCTCACCCGAACTCAGCACGGTGCGTTCCATGCCCCGCAGCGCCTCGAGGAACTCGGCGCCGTGCGGCGGTGGCGGCCCCGGATAGGGATCGCTCTCGTCGATCAGGGGCGGCCCGTCTGCGCCATAGCCGTAGGCGAAGACGACCGATTCCGCGACGACGCGACGCACGCCCGCACGTTGGGCCGCGGCCACCAGGTTCGGCGCTCCACGGCTCCAGAGTTCGGTGGCGGGGCCGAAGTCCTTGGGCCGCTTCGGACCCCACTTGGGCAGGGTGGTCAGCAGGCTCACCACCGCCTCCGGCGCGAACTCGGCCAGCACCGCGTCGATCTGGCCGGCGTCGAGCACGTCGGCCACCACGGGCTTGGCCCCCGCGGCCGAGATCTGGGCGGTCTTGCCGGACGAGCGGGTCACCCCGATCACCTCGTGACCGCGTGCGTCGAGCTCCCGCAGCAACGGGATTCCCGGGACACTGGTTGCACCCGCCACCAGGACACGCATCTATGGTTCTCCTGCCTCTACGTTGAAATTCTCGTCGGACATGCTGATACGCAAGGCAATTGCCAGTAGCACCGTGGTCAGCACCAGCCCCGCGGCTTCCAGCCAACCCACCCAGTTGCCTGCGACGTGGTTGGTGTCGATCAGGTGACTCAGCGAATGCAGGGCCCAGTGCGCGGTGGCGAAGGCCAGCGCGGGCACGCGCCATCGCGGCCATTTCAGCGCCGCCAGCATCATCAGCCCGAGCGGTAACTCGAACGAGGCGTTGTCGAGGATGTAGTGATCGTTGCGCGTGCCGAACGCGCCGAGGGTGTCGAAGAATGTGCCCGGCGCGAACAGCATGAACAGACCGAGGATCACCGAGTAGACGCCGAACACGGTGAGGACCACTTCGGGGTAGCGCCGGGTCTGCGGCACCGGCGGCGCGGCATTGGCCATGTCATCACGCTAACGCCGCAGTGGTCTCCGAGTAGGCTCCAATTTCATGGCAGATTCGGGTACCAGTTCAGGGCCGGAGCTGCTGGTCGAACTGGACCGGGACAGCAAGGTGCCCTTGCATCGTCAACTCGCCGACGGACTGCGGGACGCCATCCGTTCCGGTCGGTTGGCCCCGGCGTCGCGGATGCCGTCCACCCGTGTGCTGTCCGCCGACCTCGGGGTGTCGAGACGGCTCGTGGTCGAGGCCTACGGGCACCTGACGGCAGAGGGCTTCCTGCACAGCGGCCAGGGCGGCAGCACTCGGGTCGCGGCCGTCGACGCCGCTCCCTGCCGCAGCTCCGGTCCTGACCGCGTTCGCCCCCGCTTCGACATCGACTTCGCGCCAGGCTCACCGGATCTCGCCAGCTTCCCGCGTCAGGCCTGGCTGCGGGCCATGCGCCAGGGCCTGGCCGAGATCGAATCCAGCGCATTCGGCTACAGCGCACCCCACGGACTGCCGGCCGCCCGGAGCGCGGTGGCCGACTACCTGCGCCGTACCCGCGGCGTGGTCGCCGACCCACGCCACATCGTGTTGTGCTCGGGCGCAACACAAGCCGTCGCGCTGCTCGCCCGGTGCCTGGACGGGCCCATCGCGGCAGAGAATCCCGGATTCTGGTTGCACCGGATGATCCTGCGCCACAACGGTATCGAACCGGTACCGATCCCCGTGGACGCCAACGGTATCGACGTCGCCGCACTGGCTGCCTGCGATGCCACCGCGGTGCTGACCACCCCGGCCCATCAATCGCCGACAGGAGTGGTGCTCTCGGCCGTCCGGCGCACCGCACTACTCGAATGGGCCCAACCCGGGCGGTTGATCATCGAAGACGACTACGACGCCGAGTACCGCTACGACCGGGCGCCGGTGGGCGCTCTGCAAGGAGTCGCGCCGGACCGGGTGGTGTACCTCGGCTCGACCAGTAAGACCTTGGCCCCCGGCCTGCGCATCGGCTGGATGGTGTTGCCCGCCCACCTGGTCCAGCGGGTCAGAACCGCCAAAAGCCTTGCCGACACCGGCAGCTCGGTGATGGATCAGATCGCGTTCGCCCAATTCCTGACCTCCGGTGGCTACGACCGCCACCTACGTCAGATGCGCCGACGCTATCCGGCGCGACGCGCCGCGCTGCTGGCAGCCTTGTCGCGGCACCTACCCCAGGCCGAGGTTCTCGGCGCGGCCGCAGGCGTGCACCTGACCGTGCGGTTCCCGGAAGGATTTCCGCTCGAGGAACTGACCCGACGCGCCGCCGAGTCACGTATCCGACTGGAGTCGCTGGGACCCTGTTACGCCGATCCGGCGACCGCGCCGCCCGGGTTGATCCTCGGGTATGCCAATCTCACCGAGGACCAGATCGCCACCGGCGTGCAAATGCTGGGTCAGGCCGCGCACGAACTGGGCGCGGCCTGACCGTTCAGCATTTTCAGCCTGCTTCTTTGGCCGACTTCCGCTCTGCCATCTTGTACTTCACGAGAGCGACCAGCGCCTTGGGATTGCGCGCGAACGCGCCTGCGGCCTGAAGGTACAACTTGGCCTTCTGCCCAAACGTCAACTGCTGCTCTTGTTCCGTCACTGACTCTCCCCTATCCGAGACCGTGCCCGAACAGTAGCGTGTGCCAGCTTGGGAGCTCTTACCGCCCGGCAGCCTGATCGACACTGCGGTCGGCAGGCTTCTTGACACCCAGCTTGCCGGCCACGTAGTCGGCGGCCTGGTCCGTCAAGCCGTTCGCGGCGTACAGGTTGTGCGCATTGCTGTCACCACCGGTCGGCGAGCACACCGGGTCCTCCGGGATGCACAGATCATCGGTCTTCGCGGCGTACCGGGGGCCAACCGTGATCGGCGGTGCGCCGGTGTAGATCATCTGGAGGAAGCCGCTCGACGGCTTGCCGAACAGCGCCACGGCGGCGACATGATCGGCCACCTCCGCGGGCAGCGGGCCACTGATGCTCGGCGGCAAGACGAACCCCTGCGGCACCGCATCCTCGGTGAGGTAAGCGGCCACCGCAGCACCCTGCGAGAAACCGCCCAGCACGATCTTGGTGTCGGGGCAGGCCGCCACCGTGGCCCTTACCTTGTTGCTCGCGTCGGCGACACCGTCGGCCGCAGTCGCAAAGTCAAGTGAGGCAGGGTAATTCACCGCGTAGACGTCGACGGACTTCCCGCCGGTCCTGGCCTGCAGCGCGTTGACGAACGCGTCCCCGACACCACCCACGCCCGGCGGCTCGAACGTGCCCCGCGCAAATACCACCTGCACGTCCGCACACGAATCCGCAGAAGCCTGACCGGCAGCGGCGATGCACCCACCCGCCACGAAAACCGACGATGCCACTGCCGCCAACCAACGACCAATCCGGTTCATTTTTCGACCCCACTCGTTCCGACCCGCGACAACTTTTCGCACCAACTACTCCTCGATACCCAAGATCGAGGCGGGATGAATCCCTCCGAAGGTGTGATGTGCGACACGTTCAGCGGGGCGCGGCGGAGGCCTTCAGGTTGCTAGGAAGCCGCGCCGACGCGTTGGCGCTCGCGTTTCTCCTCGTAGAACCGGGCGCGCTCGTCAACCGCATCGAGGAACTGGGCTAGCTCCTCACGGGCCTTCTCACCTTCCGGCCCGAAATCGGTTCGGTCGAAGATCCGCCAGAAGCGCAACACCGGCTGCACCACGTCGTCGTGATGGACGCGCAGATCGTAGATGCCGGCCTTGGCGATGGTGATCGCATTCTGCGCGAAGTCGGCCATCCCGAGACCCGGCATCGCGAAGTTCACCACCTCGTCGCGGATGGCGACCATCGAGGCGTCGGGCGAGATGTCCAGCGCTGCCGCCATGAGATTGCGGTAGAAGACCATGTGCAGGTTCTCGTCGGCGGCGATCCGGGCGAGCAGCTGATCGGCAATGAGACAACCCGACGCCCGCCCGGTGTTGCGGTGCGACACCCGCGTCGCCAGCTCCTGGAACGACACGTAAGCCATCGCCGCAAGCGGGGTCTTGTCGCCAGAGTCGTAACCCGCCACCGTATGGGCCATGCGAAGACGTTCCAGGGCAACGGGATCCACGCCGCGCGTGACGACGAGGTAGTCGCGCAGGGCGATGCTGTGGCGCCCCTCTTCGGCAGTCCACTGCCCGACCCAGGTGCCCCACGCGCCGTCGCGGGAGAAGCGCGTGGCGATCTCACGGTGGTAGGACGGCAGGTTGTCCTCAGTCAGCAGGTTCACCGTCATGGCCACTTTGGCGACGTGATCCAGCGGCGAATCCTCGGGTTGCCAGTCTTCCCCGTCCAGGAAGGCGAAGTCGCGCCCCCGACTCCACGGGACATAGTCGTGCGGAAACCATTCCCGCGCCATCGACAGATGGCGGTCGAGGTTGCTCGCGACAACCGGTTCCAGTTCGTGGAGCACTCCGCTCTGGGCGTCCATTCCAGTCCTCCCAAGGTGTTGGCGACACTGCGGCGTCAACGCGCCATCCGCAACCTACGGTAGCGTAGGTTACGGCACCGTAGGTTATTTTTGGGTGAACGGTTTCAGAGGCGACTCACTTCGCCCCGGCCGCGCCCTCCTCCAGCTTGCGGAGCATCTCCAGTGACAGGAAGGTCATGGCACCCTTGTCCTCGAATTTGTCGGCCACGTTGCCGGCGATGCCGCCTTGCACGGCGAGCTCACCGATCAGGTCGAGTTTGAGCTGCGGACTGCCCTCCGAGAAGTCGAGATCCGCCAGATCCACCCACACGATGTTCGGACGGGTGGTGGACTCGTAGACGTACCGCTTGTTGGTGAGATCCAGGACCACCTGCCAGATGGTCTGTGAGGCATCGGGTTTGCCCGGGTCTGGGATGCGGAACGGCTGCGCGGCGTTACGGATCACCGAGAACATGCCGGCGATGGCCTCGACCTGACCGGCCGGTTTGGGCAGTCGGCCGGCGTAGTAACTGGCCCGGGCGAAGCGGTCGCTGGCCAAGGTGGAGCCCGGGATCGGCTGATCGCCACCCAGACCGGTGAACGACTTCACCAGCTCCAACTGCTGATCGAAGGTCGGCGAATTCGTCATCACCTTGTAGTCCTTCGAGTGGTACACCCGGGCCTTGCCGTCGACGTACTCGATGATCGCCGAATCCCCGGTCGCATCGTCGAGCGCCAGGTGCAATCCGGGGCGGACGCCGCCGGTCGGATCGTCCATCTGTACGACCTGGACATCGGTCTCCGCGATCCACGCGGTCGCCTCCGCCACCGTCGCGAAGTTGTCCAGGAAATACTGCAGCCAGATGCCCTGGCCGAGCTGCGTGCGCGAGCCGTCCGGCTCGCCGTAGGTCGACTCCGCAAGCCACAGGATGTGCCCGGCCAGGCCCGCCTCGTTCATGCCGTCGACGGAGGTGATGTCGAAAGCCGTGGCGATCACGCTGCCGTACTTCGAGGTCCAGGTGAGCTTGCCCGAAACCGCGTCGTCGCGCGCGACCCCGCGCGGCTGCTTCCACAGGTTGGTCATCAGGTCCTTGTGGAAGTCCATGTTCCTGCCGACCAGAACCGCATCGCCTGCCTCGGGCCACATGACTCTTGTGCACATGCGAGCGAGCCTAGTGTCGGCACACATTGCTGTACGGCGAACCCACGGACCAGATCCCGTCGAGCAGTTAACCGCTATCCTCTCGTGGTATGACGTCAACGACGTTGTACAAGTTGCCTTCCGCGCTCTCGGCAATGCTTCACACGGCTCTCGCTGCAACGGTGCTCGCTGCAGCAACGGCACTGTCGTGCGCCGCGGGCGCCACGGCCGATCCGATGACGGTGTGCCCGCCGAACCAACCGTCCTACTGGAATGGGCAACCCTGCTTTCCGCAACCGTGCGTGCCGCCGTACGCGCCGGGCATCCCGCCCTGTTTCATGCCACCGCCACAGACCGGCCCGAACGGCTTACCCGTATTCGGTTGAGCTTCAAGGAATCCAGCAACATCCGCCACCACCTCCCGACACGGGACACCTGGGACGACAACAAGTTTCCCGAAAGTCCGCATTTTTCCGAAGGCGCGGTCGGAAGTTCCTGAGTAACGTCTGCCGCGTTTGCTCCGGACTGGGCAGTCTGACGAACGAGCTGAGGAGATTCCGTGTTGAAGAGATTTGCTGCGGCTGGTGCGCTGGCATTGGGCGCCATGATTGCGAACGGGAACGGCGTCGCGCAGGCCGATGACATCCTGGTGGTGGGGTACGACGGCGTCGAGGAGTACTACAACACCGAAGCCGAGTGCAGAGAGGACGGGCCGACCGTCCACCTGCAGATCAATGACACCTCCTACCCGTACTGGTATTGCCGGATCGGGGATGACCGCGGTGACACCGTCCACTGGTATCTCTGGAACAGCGACATCCCGAACTAGTCGGTGGCTTCGAACGCCGAGATCCGGCGGCTGGGCGTCAAAGGTGCCGCGGCAGCGGGGCTGGTGTTGGCCGGGGCACTGACGGATCCCGACGGGAACTTCGGCAGCGACAGTGCTTTTTGATTCCCCGAAAGGACACCCAATGCGCCGCCGGACCCCTATCACCACGGCTCTGGCGGTGATCGCACTGCTGGCATCGAGCTGCGCCGACGACGCCCAGCCCGCCGCGGCGCCCCCTGTCACCTCCGCCGCAGCCATCGAGGCAGACGACGGCGCCATGGCCGTCAGCTTCGAAGAAGCCACCACACCCGAGGCCCAACAGGGCCGGGCATTGATGGAGAAAACCCAGGTGCTCGAGGGACTGGCCGACGAGGTCACCGGAATCTTCAAGCTGCCCTACGATATTCCGCTCGTCGGATCCCAGTGCGGAGAAGCCAACGACTTCTGGAGCCCGGACGATCAGCAGATGGTCCTGTGCTACGAGGACATCGCCGAGAGTCTCAGCCTTTTCGCCGACGACCCCGATCCGGAAGCCACGGCGCGCCGGGTGGCAGTCGCGTCGTTCTACCACGAGCTCGGCCACATGGCCATCGACCTCTACCAACTGCCCGCCACCGGGCGAGAAGAGGACGTTGCCGATCAACTCTCGGCGTACCTGCTGCTGGCTGCCGACGCCGACGGCAGCGTCGACCCCGACCAGGTGCAGGCCGCCAAGGATCAGGCCCGCGAATACCGGCTGTACGCCCAGGACGACGGTCCGCAACCCGACGAAGCGCTGATGGCCGACGTGCACACCCTCAACGAAGCCCGCATGTACAACTTCGAATGCTGGATCTACGGATCCGACCCCGAGGCCAACGCCGACGTCATCACCGACGGGCTGCTGCCGCAAGACCGGGCCGACGGCTGCCAGGACGAGTTCGCCAAGCTCACCAATGCCTGGTCCGAACTCCTCAAACCTCACCTCAAACAGTAACCACCACAACACTTCCAAGGAGCCATCCGCGATGGAGACACGCCACCGGTTGCGGACCGCCACCACGGCGCTGCTGCTGTGCACGGCACTGGCCGGCTGTGGTACGGATACCGACGCAGCAGGCGACCGCGCCGCTGCGACCGAAGGCAGTCATGCCGCCGTGGCGTCGCCGCCCGCACCGGCAGGCCTGCCCACCGGACAATCGACCGGCCCGGTCTACGGGAATCCAGACGACGCGTCGACCTACTGGTTCGAGCAGTCCTACAGCGACTGCGGTCTTTTGGCCGTGGCCACCATCGTCGGCATGGTGACCGGAGATGCGCCCAGCGAACAGGACATGATCAAGCTGGCCGGCGACACCCCCAGCCAGGAGCGCTCCGGCCCCATCTACCTGCCGCCGCAACCGGGCGATGACACCACCGACAACGCCACAGCCCCAGAAGATCAGCTTCGCCTGCTCAAACACTTCGGTATCGCCGCCACCGTCACCAACGACGACATCGCGTCCACCGGAGGGATCCCCACCGGAAGGGACGCGCTGCAGCAGTACCTCGGCGCCGGCCGCAAGGCGATCGTCGGAGTGAACGCCGAAACCATCTGGGGCGAGGACGGCGACCACTCCGAGGAAGACCACGCCGTCGTCGTCGCCGCGATCGACACCGATCGACAGGTTGTATACCTCTCCGACAGCGGTACGGAATCCGGTGCAGGCGAACAAGTTCCACTCGACACTTTCGAAACCGCATGGCAGACCGGTGGCCACGCCCTGGTCATCACCGACGCACCGGCGTGACGAGGAGACACGACATGACCCTTCAACCCCCCGCACAGCCGACTGAAACTCCGTCGGCGCCGTCCTCAGCGCCCACGACGGCATGGGCAGTGGCCGCCCTGATCTTCGGCCTCATCGGTGCCGCGGTGATCGGCATCATCTGCGGACTGGTGGCGCTGAGCAAGACCCGCACCGGCCAGTTCGGCGGTCGCACCCTCGCCATCGCCGGCCTGATCCTGTCCGGACTGTGGATCGTCGTCGGAATCATCGCGGTTGCGGCGTTCCTGCTGCTCCCCGACGATGCCGAAGACCATTTCGTACCCGCGGTCGGCAGCTGCTTTTCCGCAGAACCCGACGGCAACTTCAACAAGAGTGACGTCATCCCGTGCGATCAGCCGCACAAGGCAGAGGTGTTCGCGGTGATCACCATCCCGGGCGACCAGTACCCCGGCGACAGCGCCGACAAGTACCTCGACCGCTGCAGCAGTGAGTTCGCCCGATACGCGGCAGAAGACGCCGCCCACGTAGAGGTCGAAGCCCTACACCCCTCGGCACAAACCTGGGACGAGGGTGTCCGCACGGTGAAATGCCTCGCCGTTTCGGACGATCCGCTCACTGGATCCGTAAAAGGCTGAACCTCAACGACCTACAACTCGCGGCTACCCCAAGTCGCCTGTCGGTATGTGGTCGGCGTGACGCCCACCCGCTGCTTGAACGTCGTGGCGAAGTGGCTGGGCGTGGAGAACCCGACCGCACTGCTGATCTCCGTGATCGACAAGGGTGCCGATTCCAGCAGCAGCTTGGCCTCGATGATCCGCTGGTGCAGAACGAACTGGTAGGGCGTCATGTGAAACGCCCGCTCGAACGCACGACGAAACACGTCGAGCTTCATCCCGACCAGCCCCGCCAAGCTCTGGAGGGTGACCTCGGAGTCCGCTCCGTCGCGGATGAACTCGACCAGGCATCGCTGTTCGTCCCCGCTCAGCTCCCGGACCCGGCGCGGCGGCGGCGACTGTGGAGCAGCCTCGCCGTACCGATCGCGCACATGTAGGCGCAGCCCGTCGGCGAGAGTCTCCTGCAGGAGGCGCGCCGCGACGTCGTCACGCTCCTCGACACTGATGATCCGCTCAATCATGTGGTGCAGCAAAGGATCCTGCTGGCCCGCCGATGGACGTAACGTATCGCGCCCGATCATCGCGGTCGGGAGGGTGAGCTGTACGAATCTGCATTCGGCTTCTCTTGCCAGAGCGACCGACCGCAGTTCGGCGGGAATGACCCACACATTGCTGGTACGAGGGGCAACACGGCCGGCGAACCCGCCTTCGAACTCGACCTCCTTGGAACTCGCCTGCCCACCACGCCAGACAAGTACTTTGTGATCGGATTCAGAGAACGACCAGTCGACCGATTCGGCGAACTGCTGAGTAACGAACTCGACACCGATCCCCAGCACCTTGAAGTCGCGCTCGCCGAAACCTTCGCCGGTTTCACCGGGCACGTGTTCACCGTCGCCGAGATGGCGCTTCATCGGCGCGACAACGGGCCGACCGTTCGTTCAGCTAACACGCGACGATCGTAACGTCTATGGCGGCGGGACCAGCGCGCAAACTTCGAGAGTTGGCGGGAAAAATCCGGTTGCCGCGAACAAGTCAGCGGCAACCGGATTTACGTCTACGTCGCCTATTCGTATGACGCAAAACCACCATAGATACTCGATGCTCGGCAACGCCTTCAGAATCCGGCGACCGACTTTCCAAAAACTGGCGAGCGAACCACGGGCCGCGCGTGTACTGGTAAATGAAGAGCGTCGGCACAGCCGGCCGATAGCATTCACCTTCATGTTGCCGGCAAGACTGGTCGCGGCTGCCGCAGTAGCCACTGTCACCCTCACAGCTTGCGGGCCGACCACCGCACCGTCACCGCCGGCCGTACCGACAAGTGCGACAACCACTACCGCACCGGCCAGTACGACGCCATCGAGCTCGGCACACGAACCGTCCCCCGCCGCCACCTCGGCCTCACCACTGGCCACCGATGCGCACGGCTACACGATCACGTCGATCACCGAGCCCGGCTCGCAACCGGGCAAGTCGGTGACCATCCCTCAGCTGGCCGGCGGCGACCCGGCCGTCACTGCGCGCTTCAACGCTGCCATGCAGGCCTCGCGGGCCGGGATGCCCGCACAGTCCGCCGACATGAGCGTGGACGACGGCGAGTTGCCCGGCGGGTTCGGTAGCGGCGTGACGAGGATCGGCTCCGGCGTCGTCGCCGGACGCATCGTCCTGCTCTGGTACGGCAAGGGCGCCGCACACCCCAACCAGAGTCTGGGCACCGTGGTGATCGCGACCCACACCGCGACGCCGATCACCGTCGATGATCTGTACCAGGATCGCGCCGCCGCACAGGCCCGGCTGCGGACGCTGCTGCCGCAGCTGGACACCAGCGGGCGGCTCAACGAGAGCGCGGTCTCGGGCGAGGACATCGACGCCAACTGGTTGCCCACGTCGAGCGGGCTCGAGGTCTACGTGTCAGTGGCCCATGTGATGGGTGACTACGTGGTCGTGACGGTGCCGTGGGACCAGATCGCAGATCAACTGCGGCCGGGGATGCTCGATGTGCTGCGGGCAGACTGAGGGCGGCCACATCCCATGCCGAAATTTCCGGCGGAACTGACCTATGGCGGTGCAAGCCTCACCGAACCCGCCCGCGTTGTCTGGACGGCCAACACACCGGCCTTCCGCCGCTTCGAGCACACGATCGTCGTCGGCCACGGGAATGCTGTGTGGATCTTCGCGACGGCCGAGGTGATGAAGTGGGGCATCAAGCGGCGCAGTGGCTTCGATGTCACACCGGACAGCATTGCCGATGAAGGTGCCGACTTTTGCATCACGGCAAGGTGGGGACCTGTCGTCGTACGCGAGCCGGTGCGAGTCGTTGCTGTCGTCGACGACGACGATCGTTGCGGTTTCGCGTACGGCACGCGACGCGGGCACCCCGTCTGCGGCGAAGAGGCATTCATCGTGCATCGAAACGCCGCCGGCACAGTATTTCTGACACTGCGGTCCCTGACGCGGCCCGCACCCGAGTGGCCCTGGCGGCCGCTGTTTCCCGTACTGCTGATCGCGCAGCGCTTCTTCCGCCGCCGCTATCTGCGGGCACTTGCTGTCTGAGCCATCGACCGCACCGAACTCAGCGCCTGACGGACGGCGGGCTCACACGCCTTATGGCGGTGGCGGAGGGATTTGAACCCCCGGACGGTGTTAGCCGTCTCTCGCTTTCAAGGCGAGTGCATTAGGCCGCTCTGCCACGCCACCGCCGACAAGAGTACGGGCTTCACACCCGGCCGATGTGCGCGGGCGGCGATCCGTTCTTCAGCGCGACGCTGATACGGCGACAGTTCTCCCCCATCGCCGCGATCTGCGGACGCGAAAGCCTGCCGAGGAAGTGCGAGCGGACGCCCTGCCCGTACGTCACCATCGCCTCGCGGACAGCGACCCTGCCTTCTTCGGTGATCGTGGCGACCACGCCGCGCCCGTCGTCCGGACTGGCACACCTGGTCACCAGGTTCTGGACTTCCAGCCGCCGGATCTGCCGGGTCACCCGGCTGGGCAGAGACATCAGCCGTTCGGCCAAGTCACCCATCCGGGCCGATCCTGTCGACGACTTGTCCAAGATGTCGAGCAGGCGCACATCATTGAGAGTGAGGTGATGTGCGTCCACCAGCGACCGGTTCAAGGTCGCATACATTCGCAACGCCGAGTCGAGGTAGTTCTGCCATGACCTCTGCTCGGCGATGTCCAGGCCCGGCATGTCACCCGCCGTGCGCCCCGCAATCATCCCCGCCATGGGCGCAATCGTAAGGGACGTCAGTATTGCTGCGCTCGGGAAACACAAGGCTTGTAGCGTGGAAAAAATGCATGCAATTGTCGCTTCCGTCGATGGCCATCTGACCTGGGAAAACGTCGCTGATATCACGCCAGCAAACGGCGAGGTTTTGATCCGGGTTCACGCCGCAGGCGTCAATCGAGCCGATCTGCTGCAAGCAGCCGGCAAGTATCCGCCCCCGCCAGGCGCCAGCGAGGTCATCGGTCTGGAAGTGTCGGGCATCGTCGCCGAGCTCGGTGGGAATGTTACCGACTGGTCAGTTGGGCAACCCGTATGCGCATTGCTCGCCGGCGGCGGCTACGCGGAATACGTCGCCGTGCCCGCCGCCCAGGTGCTGCCATTGCCTGATGGCGTTGCCCTGAGCGAGGCCGCAGGCCTGCCCGAAGTGGCCTGCACGGTGTGGTCGAACGTCGTGATGACAGCAGGACTGGAGGCCGGACAGCTCGTCCTGTTCCACGGCGGCGGCAGCGGCATCGGCACCCACGGCACCCAGGTCGCCCACGCGCTCGGCGCGCGGGTCGCCGTAACTGCAGGGTCGGCGGACAAGCTCGCCCTGTGCCGCGAGCTCGGCGCCGACATCACCATCAACTACCGGGACGAGGATTTCGTCGAACGGGTGCGGGCCGAGACCGGCGGCTCCGGGGCCGACGTGATCCTCGACATCATGGGCGCCGCCTACCTCGACCGCAATGTCGACGCCCTGGCCACCGGTGGCCGGCTGGTGATCATCGGCATGCAGGGCGGCATCAAGGCCGAGCTGAACATCGCCAAGCTGCTCGGGAAGCGCGCCGGCGTCATCGCCACCTCGCTGCGTCCCCGGCCCGTCGACGGACCCGGCGGCAAGGGCGAGATCGTGCGGGCGGTCCTCGACAACGTCTGGCCGATGATCGGCGACGGGCGGGTGCGGCCGATCATCGGTGCCGAACTGCCCATCCAGCAGGCTCAGCAGGCCCACGAACTGCTCGCCTCCGGCGAGGTGTCAGGAAAGATCGTCCTGACGGTCTAGCGCGATCAGCCCAGCGAGGCCAGTGCCCGCACAAGCTGATCGACCTCGGCGCCCGTCGAGTAGTGCGACAACCCCACGGTCACCGCGCCACCGATGTCGTTCACCCCGATCACGTCCAACACGCGGGAGCTGGCATTCGAGATCGCCAGGATGCCGTTGTCGGCCAGCCGTTGCACCACCCGCTCGGCCGGCACGTCCCGCACCACGAAGCTGAGCACCGGAATCTGCGACTCCGGCCTGCCGATCACCATGACCAACGGCAACGAGCGCAGCGAGGCCACCAGGTACTCGAACAGGCGGTCCAGATACGCCCCGGCCGACTGCATCGACACGGCCAGCCGTTCGCGCCGCGAGCCGCTGGCCGCGTCATCAAGGTTCGACAGGTACTCGATGCTGGCCACCACGCCACCGAGGAAGCCGTACTGGTGCATGCCCACCTCGAGGCGGGCCGGCCCGGTCGCCTGGGGGTTCAACGACACCGAGGCCAGCGAGTCGATCACCGACGGGTCGCGGAACACCAGGGCGCCGATCGGAGGGCCACCCCACGGCACAGCGTTGAGAGCGACGACGTCGGCGTCGATCTCGTTGATGTCGATCAGCCGGTACGGCGCCGCGGCCGAGTGGTCGACGACCACCATCCCGCCGACCTCATGCGTGAGCTTTGTCACCTCACCCAGATCGGTGACGGTCCCCAGCGTCGACGACGCCGAAGCGATGGCCACCAGACGGGTCGGCTTGTCGATCAGCCCTTCCCACTGCCAGGACGGCAGCTCACCCGTCTCGATGTCGACCTCGGCCCACTTGACCTTGGCGCCATAGCGATTCGCCGCCCGCAACCAGGGCGCGATGTTCGCCTCGTCGTCCAGGCGGGTGACCACCACCTCGTAGCCGAGCCCGACCCGACTGGAGGAGGCCTCGGCCAGCGAGGTCAGCAGTTGAGCCCGGTCGGCGCCCAGCACCACGCCCCGCGGATCGGCGTTGACCAGGTCGGCGACGGCCTGACGAGCAGCGGTGAGAACGGCCGCACTGCGGCGAGCCGATGGGTGCGGTCCCACTGCCGTGGGCATCGAGCCGCGGAACGCAGTGGACACCGTCGTCGCGACGGAATCGGGCACCAGCATGCCGTTCTGGGCATCGAAGTGGACCCACCCATCGCCCAACGACGGGTGCAACCCACGCACCCGGGCGACGTCGTATGCCATGCCAGCCACCTTAGAGCGTCCGCGAATATCACAAACCGACACGATTTGGTGAGCGCCCGACCGCACGGTTGCACTTGAAGAGACCATGCTCGGACCGGGTCACCCTGGGCAGCCATACTAGTCCAGTGGGCTTCGGGTTCGGAGTGCTAATCGCACTGTTGTTGCTGGTGGTACCCGGGGCGTTGATAGCCAGGGCGGGCGGACTCACCGTGTCGACGGCGGTCGCAGTGGGTCCAGCCTTGACCTACGGCACCGTTGCTTTGACGATCCTTCCACTCGGGGCCATCGGCGTGCCGTGGAACGCATGGTCAGCTTTGTTTGCTGTGGCCATTGTCGCCGCCCTGGCGACCGCGTTGCGGAGGCTGCTCGTCCGCTACCGGGACCCCGACGCCGAGGCGTCGGGCATCACCATCAGGCCGGCATTCGTGGTTGCGGCGGGGGTGGTGCTGGGCGCCGTCCTGATCGCCGCCGCCGCTTTCGCCGGACTCCCGCACTGGCAATCCATCCCCAGCACCTGGGACTCGGTGTGGCACGCCAACACCATCCGGTGGATTCTCGACACCGGCCAGGCTTCTCCGACCCACATGGGCGAACTGCGCAACGTCGAAACTCACGAGACGCTCTACTACCCGTCGGCCTTCCATGCTCTTGCGGCCGTCTACTGCCAGCTCACCGGTGCCGCCGCGACCACCGCTTACACGGTGAGTTCGGTGATCGCGGCGGTATGGCTGTTCCCGGTGAGCGCCGCGGTACTGGCGTGGAAGGTGGTTCGCCCGCACACCTGCCAGATGCGCACCGCCGTGGTTGCGGGCACTGCCGCGGCACTCGCGGCGTCGTTCACCGCGGTGCCCTACGTCGAGTTCGATGTGGCGGCCATGCCCAACCTGGTGGCCTATGGCCTCGCGGTGCCGGTGTTCGCCCTGATCGCCTCGACCCCGGCCCATCGCGACCGCATCGGCCTGGCCGTACTCGCCACGGTCGGCGTCTTCTCGGTGCACCTCACGGGTGGCGTGGTGACGGCGCTGCTGGTGGGCGTCTGGTGGCTGGGGCATGCATTGTGGCAACCGGTGCGCGGCCGACTCTCCGACTTCCTGACGCTGGCCGCCGTCGCGGTACCGGCCCTGCTGATCCTGCTCCCCCAGTTTCTCGGGGTCCTTCAGCAAGCCGACATCATCGTCGGCCACGCCTTCGTCAACCACCTCGGCAAGAAGTACTCGCTGTTCGCGGCCGTCGTCCAGCACACCCGCCACCTCAACGACTTCCCGATCCAGAACGCCCTCATCGCTCTGGCCGCCATCGGCGGACTGGTCATGCTGGTCAAGAAGATCTGGTGGCCGCTCGCGGTGTGGCTGATCCTCATCGCATCGATCGTGCATTCCGGGGCACCGTTCGGCGGGCCGCTCGGCGCCGTCACCGGGAAGTTCAGCGACCTGTTCTACAGCGATCCGCGCCGGCTGTCGGCGGTGGTCACCCTTCTGTACGCGCCGATGGCGGCGATCGGCCTGGGCGCACTGGTCGTGTTGGGCGCCGCTGCGCTGCGGCGGGCCGGCGCCCGACCGACCTGGATCCACGCGACGGCCGCCGTCGCACTGGTCGCCACCACAGTGGGTCTGGCCTGGCACTACTTCCCCCGGCACAAGTACCTGTTCGGGCAGAAGTACGACTCGGTCATGATCGGCGCGAAGGACCTCGAGGCCTTCGCCTACCTGGCTGAACTGCCGGATGCCCGCACCACATTGATCGGCGACGCCAACACCGACGGCACCGCCTGGATGTACGCGGTTTCGGGGCTACACCCGCTGTGGACCCACTACGACTATCCGATGCAGCAAGGTCCGGGGTATCACCGGTTCATTTTCTGGGCATACGCAGACGATGCCGACACCGATCCCCGTGTTGCCGAGGCGGTCGAGGCACTCAACATCCGCTACGTGCTCACCAGCACACCGGTGGTCCGCGGGTTCGCGATGCCCGACGGACTAGTGTCGCTAGACAGCTCACGGTCGTGGGAGAAGATCTACGACAACGGTGAGGACCGCATCTACCGCTGGCACGGAGAGAACGCGGCGAAGAAGACGAACTGACACGACCGATCCAAGGGAAGGCCATGACCATCAACCCCGACGATGACAACATCGAGATCCTCGCCAGCACGGCCGATGAGACCGATGCCGAAGCTGACGGACAGTCGCTGACAGACCTCGTCGAACAGCCGGCCAAGGTCATGCGTATCGGCACCATGATCAAGCAGCTCCTCGAAGAGGTGCGCGCCGCTCCGCTCGACGACGCCAGCCGCAACCGGCTGCGCGACATCCACCGCACCAGCATCCGCGAGCTCGAGGACGGTCTGGCCCCCGAACTGCGGGAAGAACTCGAGCGGCTGACGCTGCCCTTCACCGAGGACAGCATTCCGTCCGACGGCGAACTCCGCATCGCGCAGGCGCAGCTGGTCGGCTGGCTGGAAGGCCTGTTCCACGGCATCCAGACGGCGTTGTTCGCCCAGCAGATGGCGGCCCGCGCACAGCTCGAGCAGATGCGCCAGGGCGCCCTTCCGCCAGGACTGCAGGTCCCGGGCGGGCAGCGCGGCGGCCCGTCGCACCCCGGCACCGGTCAGTACCTGTAGGTCGAGTTGTCTGATCCGTTTATCTCGACGCGCGAAGCATGGGTGGAGTTCCCCATCTTCGATGCCAAGACACGCTCGCTGAAGAAGGCGTTCCTCGGCAAGGCCGGCGGCGCCATCGGACGCAACGAATCCAACGTCGTCGTCATCGAAGCACTGCGCGACATCACCATGGACGTGAAGATGGGCGACCGCATCGGGCTGGTCGGCCACAACGGCGCAGGCAAATCCACACTCCTGCGGCTGCTTTCGGGCATCTACGAGCCGACCCGGGGTTCGGCCACGGTGAACGGCCGGGTGGCCCCGGTGTTCGATCTCGGTGTCGGGATGGATCCCGAGATCTCCGGCTTCGAGAACATCATCATCCGCGGACTGTTCCTCGGGCAGACCCGCAAGCAGATGCTGGCCAAGGTCGACGAGATCGCCGAGTTCACCGAGCTCGGCGACTACCTGTCGATGCCGTTGCGCACCTACTCGGCCGGCATGCGGGTACGCCTGGCGCTGGGCGTGGTCACCAGCATCGACCCCGAGATCCTGCTGCTCGACGAAGGCATCGGCGCGGTCGACGCGGACTTCCTCAAGAAGGCCCAGACCCGATTGCAGGCTCTTGTCGAACGGTCCGGAATCCTGGTGTTCGCAAGCCATTCCAACGAATTCCTGGCCCGGCTGTGCAACGACGCTATGTGGATCGACCACGGCACCATCCGGATGACCGGCGGCATCGAAGAGGTCGTCGGTGCCTACGAGGGTCCGGATGCGGCCCGGCATGTGCGTGAGGTGTTGGAGGAAACGGCGCGTGGCTGACTCCGTCATCGCGGTGATCGTCACGCACCGGCGTCGTGAACTGCTCACCAAATCGCTGGCGGCGGTGGTCAACCAGGACCGCAAACCCGATCACCTGATCGTGGTCGACAATGACAACGACGAGGAAGTACGCGAGCTGGTCCTGAGCCAGCCGGTACCCGCGACGTATCTCGGTTCCCGCCGAAACCTCGGCGGCGCAGGCGGTTTCGCACTGGGCATGCTGCATGCCCTGGCCCAGGGAGCCGACTGGATCTGGCTGGCCGACGACGACGGCCGCCCCGCCGACAACACGGTGCTTTCCACCCTGCTGGCCTGCGCCGAGCAGTACAGCCTGGCCGAGGTCTCGCCCATGGTGTGCAACCTCGACGCTCCGGAGCGCCTGGCGTTCCCTCTACGCCGCGGGCTGGTGTGGCGTCGACTGGTCAGCGAGTTACGAACCGAGGGTGAGGGCGACCTGTTGCCCGGTATCGCCTCACTGTTCAACGGTGCACTGTTCCGGGCCGCCACAGTGGAGTCCGTCGGCGTCCCCGATCTGCGGCTGTTCGTCCGCGGCGACGAAGTCGAACTGCACCGGCGACTGGTCCGCTCCGGTCTGCCGTTCGGAACCTGTTTGACCGCAAGCTATCTGCACCCGTGCGGGACCGATGAGTTCAAGCCGATCCTGGGCGGCCGGATGCACACGCAATACCCGGACGACGAGACGAAGCGGTTCTTCACCTACCGCAACCGGGGCTACCTGCTGTCCCAGCCGGGTCTACGCAAACTGCTGCCACAGGAGTGGATGCGGTTCGGCTGGTACTTTCTGGTCTCACGCCGCGACCCAGCAGGCCTGCGTGAATGGATCCGCCTGCGGCGGTTGGGCAGTAGCGAAAGGTTTTTTCGGGGCGAACGAAGCGACGGGAGAAGTAACAGATGACGTTCACCGACGCGGCGTCCGACTCCAAGACCATGGCCCGGGCCGTACGCGATCTCTCCGACGGCTTCGGCAAACGCGAGCTGTGGCTGCACCTTGGCTGGCAGGACATCAAGCAGCGCTACCGGCGCAGTGTGCTCGGTCCGTTCTGGATCACGATCGCCACCGGCACCACCGCGGTGGCGATGGGCCTGCTGTACTCGAAGCTGTTCAAGCTCCCCCTCGAAGAGCACCTGCCCTACGTCACGCTCGGCCTGATCATCTGGAATCTGATCAACGCGTCGATCCTCGAGGGCTCCGAGGTGTTCATCGCCAATGAGGGCCTGATCAAACAACTTCCGACCCCGTTGTCGGTTCACGTCTACCGGTTGGTGTGGCGGCAGCTGATCCTGTTCGGCCACAACATCATCATCTTCGTGATCATCGCGATCGTCTATCCGAAACCCTGGAAATGGACCGACCTGGCGGTCATCCCGGCGCTCGGCCTGATCGTGCTGAACTGCGTATGGGTGTCGATCTGCTTCGGCATCCTCGCCACCCGCTACCGCGACATCGGTCCGCTGTTGGCCTCGGTGGTTCAGCTGTTGTTCTTCATGACTCCGATCATCTGGAACGAGTCGACGCTGCAACAGCAGGGCGCCGGATCGTGGGCGAAGATCGTCGAGATCAATCCGCTGCTCCACTACCTGGACATCGTGCGGGCCCCACTGTTGGGCGCTGATCAGGAGGCGCGGCACTGGATTGTGGTCCTGGTCCTGACGGCGATCGGCTGGGGCTTCGCGGCGATCGCCATGCGCCAGTACCGGGCACGCGTGCCGTACTGGGTCTAGGACCGCTACACATCCTCCGGTTCGGAGCCGAACACGAACCTGCGTCCGGAGATCTCCTTCGGGCGGATTCGGACGTAGCGACGTTTCGTAGTGGCAATCCATGAGAGCAGCTGCCCGCTCTCGGCCTCAGCGATCTCGTCCGGCGTCTCAAGAAGCTGGGGTTCGCCCCTCACGATCACACTCCAGCCCCCGACGACGTTGTGCTCGTCGGCTTCGAACAGCACCCGGTCGTTCCACAGGGCGCTGATCAGCTTCGTGCCCTCGGCAGTCCGGAACAACACGGTGCGGCGCTGGACGACGAAGTTGACCGGGAAGATTTCGAGCCGGGTGCCGACCGTCGTGACCAGACGCCCCAGCGTCACGCTCGACAACAACTGCCAGCACTCGTCTTCCCCGAGCACCGAAACCGGGCTCTGCGGCGTCATGAGGCCACCGTAGCGCCGAAAAGACAATCGGCGCGCCCGGCTTCTCGAAGAAGAAGCGGGACGCGCCGATTGGCGGGATGACTACTGGACGTTCATGTCCTCAGTTCATGTTCCAGGGCTCGCCATAGGTGGTGACGCTGTCACCGGTCGAGGCGATCAGGCGGGCGAACGGACGCAGCAACACGCCACCGGCCGCACCGGTCACCGTGCCGTGCGCGTTGGACACCGCCACCCCACCGGCCGCGCCCTTGACGTCCACCGAGAAGGTCGCGACTTCCTGGATACCGGGGCCGTTGCCCAGATCTGCGCTGATCGACACACCCGGGAACAGGTTCGGGGTGATCACCGAGTTCAGGCCGAAGGGCGGGCCGGTGATGTCACCATCGTCGATCAGGATGTTGGGGGTCGTGTAGGAGAAGTTGATCCCCACACCCAGCGACCAGGGGAAGCCGATCTGGTAGCCCAACTCCAAAGTGCCCGCGAAGTCGTCGGCACCCGGGCCGGCCACGGTGTACTTGGCCCGGCCGGAATGGAACCACTCACGGGTCAACCGGTTGCGATCCAGCGGGAACACACCATTGAGGAAGGTGTCCCACTGCTGAACCGTCAAAGTCCGATCCTGACCATCGACCAGGCTCAGTTCATTGTCCAGACCCGCATGAGAAGTGGCCGTGCCTATGAAGAGGCCCGCAAAGACCCCTGCCATTGCGGTCACCAATGCGACCAGCACCCGACTGAATGCCAACATGTTCTCCCTAGCTGTGTCGGTGATCCGATTCGTTCTTCACCAACCAGGGTCCCCACCCCAGAGATACATGGGCGATCCACTACCCGATTAGGGAGGTCACATCCGGTTCTCATGCCGTGCTCATGATTGGCAGGAGCAACGTAACCGGGCATCACCCGGGCGGCAACGCCAACGGTTTCCGGCCACTGAGCAGACAAACCTTGGCACAAAGTTTGCTGGATCAGCAGCCGTACGCGTCACACCGTCGCTGTCCATTGCCTGAGAGCACGGGGCGTCGCGTTCGCCTACACCCACCACGAGAACGCCGCGCGAAGTCCCCACCACGGCGCCGGAACTGCTATTTCTCCATTTCCACGGAGGGCCGGGCAGTCAATCACGCTGAGCAGAACGATTGCCGCCACCATCGTCAATATCGCAACCCGCCCCGCCGACGGCTCCATGTTTGCGCTTGCTGTGTAAACGTTCCGTTACGCGGCGCCCAACGCTCGGATTAACTACACCGGTCGAAGATCCTTCAACGGCCCTGCAACCGTTATTCCTTTTTGTGGTCGACATCACACTTGCGGAGATGGAGAACGGGCCTTCCGGGACCGCTCCGCCGTCATCGCCGCCGAGACGGAACCGCCTGCACCACCGCATTGATGCGGTTCCACGCATTGATCGTCACCGCCATGGAGATGACCTGACCCAGCTCGCGTTCGGTGAAAGCCGCCGCCGCACGGGCGTAGACGGCGTCGGACACCGGTCCGCGGCTCAGATCGGTGACGGCCTCGGTCAACGCCAACGCCGCTTGCTCCTGCTCGGTGAACAGATCGCCCGCCTCTTCCCAGGCGGCGATCAGAGACAGCCGCTGCTCGGTCTCGCCGTTTTGGCGGGCGTCGTGGGTATGCATGTCGAGGCAGAACGCGCAGCGGTTCATCTGAGATGCGCGGATCTTGACGAGCTCGCCGATGGTCGGGTCGATGTCCTCGGACGCCGTGCTCGACAGCGTCATCATGGCGTCGTAGAGGCCGGGCGAGACCTTGTAGATCTTGAGGCGGTCAACGATGGCGGCGGGGTCGAGTGTCTGTGTCATGCCCCCAACGCTAACCGGGAAAGTACCGCCCAGCTGGTTCAATATCATGGTGACTTCATGGGCCAATTTTGGCCGGGATCTACACCTCGAGCTGCATACCAAGATCGTGCCGGGCAGCCGTACCGCCCGCGAACAGCTGATCACTGCGCTTCGAGACGGAATCCGAACCGGCAGCTTGGGCCCAGGCACCCGGCTGCCACCGTCACGCACGCTGGCCTCCGACCTGGGTCTGGCCCGCAACACCGTCGCCGAGGCCTACGCCGAGTTGGTCGCCGAAGGCTGGCTGGGCTCCCGCCAGGGAGCGGGCACCTGGGTAACGCGGAGCACCGTCCCGCCGCCGGCGCCGCGCCCACGCCGCATTCCGTCGGCCCCCCGGCACAATCTGGTGCCCGGCTCCCCCGATGTGTCGCAGTTCCCACGGTCGGCCTGGTTGGCATCGGCCCGCCGGGCCATCACCGACGCACCCGTCTCCGCGCTGCGAATGGGCGATCCGCGCGGACCGCTGGAACTGCGCGAGGCACTCGCCGAATATCTGGGCCGGGTGCGAGGCGTGCGGACGACACCGGAATCGGTCGTGATCTGCTCCGGGGTGCGCGACGGTGTCGATCTGATCGGGCGGGTCCTGGGCACCGGCCGCCCTATCGCGGTAGAAGCCCACGGGTTGTTCATCTTTCGCGACGTGCTTGCGGCGCTGGGCGTGCCGACGATGCCGATCGGGGTCGACGAGCACGGCGCGGTGATCGGCGACCTGGAACGCCTGGACGCCTCGGCCGTACTACTTACTCCTGCGCACCAGAGCCCGTTCGGCATGGCGCTGCACCCGGCCCGCCGCACCGCGGTCATCGACTGGGCACAACGCACCAACGGATACGTGCTGGACGACGACTACGACGGCGAGTTCCGCTACGACCGTCAGCCTGTCGGCGCCCTACAGACGTTGAACCCCGAACGGGTTGTCTACCTGGGCTCGGCCAGTAAGAGCATGGCGCAGGTGATGCGCGTCGGGTGGATGGTGCTACCCGACGCACTGATCGATCCGGTCATCGCGGCGGCCGGCGGGGCGCAGTACCACGTCGACGCCCTCACGGCACTGACGCTGGCCGACTTCATCCGCAGTGGCGGCTACGACCGGCACATCCGGCGGATGCGCAACCGCTATCGGCAACGACGCGACACCCTTGTCGCCGCACTCGCCGGGTTCGACCTCGGCATCGGCGGATTAGCGGCTGGGGTGAATATGCTGCTCACGCTGCCCGACGGCGCCGAACCCGAGGTGCTGCGCCGTGCCGGGGAGGCCGGCATCGCGTTGAACGGGCTCTCGCTCATGCGTCACCCGTTGGCCGGACCCGACACCCCCGAGCCCGACGGGGTGATCATCGGATTCGGGGCGCCCGCCGAGCATGCCTTCGGGCCTGCGGTCGACGCGTTGTGCGGCGTGCTTTCAGCTGCGCTGCGTTAGGAATCCTCGCCGACGATCAGGTCTGTCGGCCCGGTGGGCAGCCGCCATCCGAAAATCAGTCCGGCCAGTCGTAGCGTCGTCGCCAGCACCGAGCCCACCACCAGGCCGACCCACTGCGGTCCGAAATAGTCGATGACGGCGTAGGCGGTCGCACCGATCAAAGCAGGCACGGCATAGAGATCGGCGGGCCGCATCAACATCGGGATCTCGCGGACCAGCACATCGCGGATGATGCCGCCGCCGATGGCTGTGGTCATGCCGATCAGCACCGCCGCGAACCAGCTGGCGCCGTGGTCGACGGCGAACGCCGCGCCCGACGTCGCGAAGAAACCCATGCCGATCGCATCCAGCGGCAACACGATGTGGTTGAACCGGATGAGGTACTTCGCGGTGAGGGTGGCCACAACCGTCGCCGCCAGCGCCACCGTGATGTTCGGCCAGTGCTGAATGGAGACGGGCGGATGGACGCCGAGGAAGACGTCGCGGATCACCCCGCCACTCACGCCGGTCAGCACGCCCAGCGCTGCAATACCGAACAGATCGAAGCCCTTGCGGATCGCGACCATGACTCCCGACGACGCGAACACCGCGATCCCGAGATCGTTGAGCACCGTCTGAAGCACGACTGAACGTTAGGCCCTCGCTAAGCTGCCTGAGTGACCGAACCCGTCATGTCGCCGACCCTGGACCTCAAAACGCAAGCGTTCCGGTTCATCGTCACCGGCGGGCTGTCGGCGATCGTGGACTACGGGCTGTACTTCATCCTGCACTCGGCCTTCGGCGTACAGATCGACCTCGCCAAAGCCCTCAGCTTCATCGCCGGCACCACCACGGCCTACCTGATCAACCGGCGCTGGACCTTCCAGGCTCCGCCGAGCAAGGCCCGGTTCATCGCCGTGTGCCTTCTGTACGCGGTGACGTTCGCGGTCCAGGTCGGGATCAACCACCTGTTTCTGATGTGGCTGGCCGACGGGCCCTGGCGCATGCCGGTCGCCTACGTCATCGCCCAGGGCACCGCGACGGTGATCAACTTCATCGTGCAGCGTGCGGTGATCTTCAAATTGCACTGAGGTCGGCATCGCCTCCACCAAGGTGACACCAGGGCTGTTCCGCGCACCGATCTGACAACCATCACGTCACACTCGGCGTTCAGTCGGGTCGGCCCGTGGCTACTGACGGGTACTCTCCTTAGCGATGTCGACTACTGACTTGCCGACCACTCCCAAGCGCCTGACAGGCTGGGGCCGGACCGCACCGACCGTGGCACAGGTGCTCTCTACCAGCGATCCCGAGGTCATCGTCAGGGCCGTGACGCAGGCCGCCGAGCAGAAGGGCCGGGGTGTGATCGCCCGCGGTCTGGGCCGCTCGTACGGCGACAACGCGCAGAACGGTGGCGGACTGGTCATCGACATGTCGTCGCTGAACCAGATCCACTCGATCGATGCCGGCACCAGGCTCGTCGACGTGGACGGCGGGGTGAACCTCGACCAGCTGATGCGGGCCGCACTGCCCCACGGGCTGTGGGTACCGGTGCTGCCGGGCACTCGGCAGGTGACCATCGGCGGCGCCATCGGCTGCGACATCCACGGCAAGAACCACCACAGCGCAGGCAGCTTCGGCAACCACGTGCGCTCGATGGATCTGTTGACCTCCAATGGCGAGGTGCTGCACCTGACCCCTGAAGGCGACAACGCCGATATCTTCTGGGCAACGGTCGGCGGGAACGGCCTGACCGGCATCATCCTGCGCGCCTCGATCGAGATGACCCCCACGGAGACCGCGTATTTCATCGCCGACGGCGATGTCACCCACGGCCTCGACGAGACCATCGAGTTCCACAGCGACGGAACCGAGGACAACTACACCTACTCGTCGGCCTGGTTCGATGCGATGAGTGCCCCGCCCAAGCTGGGACGTGCGGTGATCTCCCGCGGCTCGCTGGCGACACTGGACCAACTGCCTGCCAACCTGCAGCGCGATCCCCTGAAATTCGATGCACCGCAGTACTTCACCGCGCCCGACGTCTTCCCCAACGGTCTGGGCAACAAGCTCATCTTCGGTGCGATGACCGAGGTGTGGTACCGGTTGGGCAAGACCTACCGGGGTAAAGCGCAGAACCTGACGCAGTTCTACCACCCGCTGGACATGGTCGGGGAATGGAACCGCGCCTACGGTTCGAGCGGATTCACCCAGTACCAGTTCGTGGTACCCACCGAGGCCGTCGACGAGTTCAAGCGCATCATGATCGACATCCAGCGGTCCGGGCACTACTCGTTCCTCAATGTGTTCAAGCTGTTCGGCCCGGGCAATCAGGCTCCGCTGAGCTTTCCGATCCCGGGGTGGAACGTCTGCGTCGACTTCCAGATCAAGGCCGGCCTCAGCGAGTTCCTCACCGAACTCGACCGGCGTGTAATGGAATTCGGCGGCCGGCTCTACACCGCCAAGGACTCGCGGACCACGGCGAAGACGTTCCACGCCATGTACCCGCGCATCGAAGAGTGGCTGGCGGTGCGACGCAAGGTCGATCCCGACGGCTTGTTCGTCTCTGACATGGCACGCCGACTGGAGCTCGTCTAGCTCCTCACCGTTCACCTCGGATTGGCGAGAATTTTATTCTTGACTAATTCCAGAAAACGGGCCAGACTCGGTCCCGTGGCGACAACCGCGGACTTCCAGCAGATGCTGAGAAGCGCCGACATGCGTGTGACCCGCCCCCGAGTGGCGGTGCTGCATGCAGTCCATGCGCATCCGCACGCCGACACGGAAACGATCATCCGGTCGGTGCGCGAAGACCTGCCCGAGGTCTCCCACCAGGCCGTGTATGACTCGTTGCATGCGCTGACCGCAGCAGCCCTGGTGCGGCGCATCCAACCATCCGGTTCGGTCGCCCGATACGAATCACGTATCGGCGACAACCACCACCACGTCGTGTGCCGATCGTGTGGCGCAATCGCCGACGTGGACTGCGCGGCCGGGTCTGCCCCATGCCTGACCGCGTCACATGACCACGGTTTCGAGATCGATGAAGCCGAGGTCATCTACTGGGGTACTTGCCCCGAATGTTCCACTGCTCCAACTAGATAACCCTTAACCCGCCAGCCCCGGAAAGGATTTGTCATGGCCGACGCCGAAACTCACCCCCCGATTGGTGAAGCACAAACCGAACCCGCCGAAAGCGGCTGTCCCATGGTCATCAAGCCCCCCGTCGAGGGCGGCAGCAACCGCGACTGGTGGCCCAACGCGGTCAATCTGAAGATCCTCCAGAAGAATCCCCCCGCCATCGACCCGTCGGACGAGGGTTACGACTACCGTGAGGCCGTCAAGTCTCTCGATGTCGAGGCCTTCCAGCGCGATTTCGATGAGCTGCTGACCAATTCGCAGGATTGGTGGCCCGCCGACTTCGGTCACTACGGCCCCCTGTTCGTCCGGATGTCCTGGCACGCCGCGGGCACCTACCGCGTCGCGGACGGCCGCGGTGGCGGCGGGCGCGGCATGCAGCGTTTCGCCCCGCTGAACAGCTGGCCCGACAACGTCAGCCTGGACAAGGCCCGCCGCCTGCTGTGGCCACTGAAGAAGAAGTACGGCAAGCAGATCTCGTGGTCCGACCTGATCGTCTACGCCGGCAACCGGGCGATGGAGCACATGGGCTTCAAGACCGCGGGCTTCGCCTTCGGCCGCCCGGACTTCTGGGAGCCCGAGGAGGACATCTACTGGGGCGCCGAGCACGAGTGGCTGGGCTCGCAGGAACGCTACGCCGGTGCCGACGGTGACCGCACCAAGCTGGAGAACCCGCTGGGCGCCAGCCACATGGGCCTGATCTACGTCAACCCCGAAGGCCCCGAAGGCAATCCGGATTACCTGGCTGCCGCCATCGACATCCGTGAGACGTTCGGCCGGATGGCGATGAACGACATCGAGACCGCGGCTCTGATCGTCGGTGGCCACACCTTCGGCAAGACCCACGGCGCCACCGACATCGAGAACGGTGTGGAGCCCGAAGCCGCACCGCTCGAGCAGATGGGCCTTGGCTGGGCCAACCCCGGCCTGGGTAATGACACCGTCAGCAGCGGCATCGAGGTGACCTGGACGCACACCCCCACCAAGTGGGACAACAGCTTCCTGGAGATCCTCTACGGCAACGAGTGGGAGCTGACCAAGAGCCCCGCGGGCGCCAACCAGTGGAAGCCCAAGGACGGCGGCTGGGCCAACTCGGTGCCGATGGCGCAGGGCACCGGCAAGACCCACCCCTCGATGCTCACCACCGACCTGTCGATGCGGTTCGACCCGATCTACGGCGAGATCACCCGCCGCTGGCTGGATCACCCCGAGGAGCTGGCCGAGGAGTACGCCAAGGCCTGGTTCAAGCTGATCCACCGCGACATGGGTCCGGTGACCCGCTACCTCGGTCCGCTGGTGCCCAAGCAGACCTGGCTGTGGCAGGACATCATCCCGGCCGGTAAGCAGCTGTCGGATGCGGACGTCGCCACCCTCAAGGCGGCGATCGCGGATTCGGGTCTGACCACCCAGCAGCTGGTCGACACCGCGTGGAAGGCGGCGGCCTCGTACCGCTCCAGCGACATGCGTGGCGGCGCCAACGGCGGCCGGATCCGGCTGCAGCCGCAGCTCGGCTGGGAGGTCAACGAGCCCGAGGAGCTGGCGCCGGTGATCGCCAAGCTCGAGGAGATCCAGGCCGCGTCGGACACTGGCGTGTCCTTCGCCGACCTGGTCGTTCTCGGCGGTGTCGTCGGTCTCGAAAAGGCAATCAAGGACGCCGGTTTCGACGTCGCAGTGCCGTTCACCTCGGGCCGCGGCGACGCCACCCAGGAGCAGACCGACGTCGACTCGTTCGCGTACCTGGAGCCCAAGGGCGACGGCTTCCGCAACTTCGTGGCCAAGGGCGACAGCCTGCCTGCCGAGTACCGCCTGATCGACCGGGCCAACCTGCTCGGCCTGTCGGGTCCGGAACTGACGGTCCTGATCGGCGGCCTGCGCGTGCTGGGCGCCAACCACGGCGGCTCGGATGTCGGTGTCTTGACGGACAAGAAGGGTCAGCTGACCAACGATTACTTCGTCAACCTCACCGACATGGGCATCAAGTGGGCACCGGCACCGGCCGATGACGGCACCTACGTCGGCACCGACCGCGCCAGCGGCTCCCCGAAGTGGACCGCCAGCCGCGTCGACCTGCTGTTCGGCTCGAACTCGCAGCTGCGGGCGCTCGCCGAGGTCTACGCCGAGGACGATTCCAAGGAGAAGTTCGTCAAGGACTTCGTCGCCGCTTGGACCAAAGTGATGGACAACGACCGGTTCGATCTGGCCTGATCGCCTGACCGATAGGTAACGCAACACCCCGCGGGCATGTAGCTCGCGGGGTGTTGTTGTCTCACTGGCCTTTTGCGCGCATGGCCCGATAGGCCGCCTTTCCGAACGTCTCGGCCACCAACTCGGCATCACCATCGTCGGCGAGCATTTTCCGGACCGCCGCCTCGCAGATCGCCAGGAACACCTCGACCAACATCGGCAACGTGGCCTCGACATCGGCGACCTGCCACCGTTGCAGCAGTGGGCGCATCGCGGTGGCGAGCTGACCCCGGATCCGCTCCCGGCCGGCGACGATCGCCGCGGTGAGCACCGGATCGGGATCGGCCGCGAAGATGATGCGCCACGAGGCCGGGCGCTCACGAACCGTGCTGTGCAGCGCGTGGAATCCATCGACGAACAGTTGCTCGATGGATCCGGTGCGCTCGGGCGGTAGTAGTTCGAGCAGGCTCGCCAGCACCGCGTCGGTTTCCCGATCCAGCAGTGCGGCAAGCACTTCCCCGCGACCGGGGTAGCAGGCGTAGACCACCGGCCGGGTGACACCCAGACGTCGCGCGATGGTCCCCATCGTCACGTCGGCCAGGCCCTGGTGCGCGGCGATCTCCAACGCGGTGTCGAGCACCTGCGGCCGACGGCGGTCCGGGCCGAGGTGTTCGGCGCGACCCCGGTTGGCCAATGCGGCATCTTCCATGTCAACCGATGGTGCCAAGGATCGGCTGCGATTCCACGATTCCCTCGTCACTCGGCGCGCGGCCCTCGCCGAACACCCGAAGGGCCTGCCTGTCGC
The DNA here is from genome assembly GCF_001665785.1 of Mycolicibacterium peregrinum. Classification (GTDB taxonomy): domain Bacteria; phylum Actinomycetota; class Actinomycetes; order Mycobacteriales; family Mycobacteriaceae; genus Mycobacterium; species Mycobacterium peregrinum_A. Next base: position 57,733 of record NZ_LZSO01000014.1, on the reverse strand, counting down.
GAAGCGCGAAGTGGGCCTGACTCGGTGCGTCGTAACCGAAGCGGCGCTGTGCCTCTCGCGGCGTCGTCGTCACGGGGTCCTTCGGCGGGACGGACAGCAGGACCCGGGCACCGATGGGCAGGGTCGCCGGCGAGAGGAGCCGCAGCAGGATCAACTGGAGCCGGGTACTCATCGCGATCACCCGGAACCCGATCCGCAGCGGCAGCACGGCCAGCGCATCGAGAACTCGGGATGTGCTGAGCCCGGCCATTTCCCGCATCCAGCGCGGCATCGTCGCCAGGGTGCCGCGGCGCAGGAATGCGGTGACGACGGTGGTGCCGGGGCGCAGCAGCAGCGGCATCTTGGGCAACATCACCTCCGCCCCGAGCAGGTGATGCATGGCCTGGCGGGCGATGTCCGAGCCGATCAGCTGTGGCCGCATCTGCTCGAAGTACTCCCGGATGCCCTCGCGGGTCAGGGGAACGTCGGAGGGATCGCAGGTCTGCAGTTCGGCGGCGATCGCGCATTCCCGCCAGTACTGCAACTCCTCCTCGGGCGACAGCGGTCCGGGGCCGTACTTCTCGTAGGCCACCAGGATGGAATGCCAGGCGGTCAGGTGGATCCACAGCTGCGAACCGGGATCGTTGGCGTCATACGTCTTTCCGGTGACAGGATCGGTGCCGATGGCCTTGGAGTGGATCTTGACCAGCACATCGGCCGCCTTCGTCGTGGATCGACTGTCGTCGAAAGCCACCATGGCGAAGTACCGCAACGTGCGGTCATACCGGGTGCGCGGCCGCGCGTAGATCTCATGGGTCTTGTCGACCGCCGCGACCAGCGCGGGGTCGAGTTCCTCGATGACGACGGCCCGCTGAAACCCGATGGACAGCGAGGTGGGATAACTCCACACCTTCCAGGTCACCGAATCGGGACCGAAGAATCCGTAGTCCTCCCCCGGCTCGGTGTCGGGCAGTGTCAGCCAGTCGTGGATCGTCATGATCTCCCCCATTTCCTACATGGTGTAGAAAAAAGCTACGTCGTGTAGGAAATTCGGTCAAGACCCTGCGCCCGGTTCACGCCGGTTGCATGATCCGGGTTTGCGCGTCAGTTCGCGGTGACAGCCTTGAGTTCGGCGAACGCCGTGTCGATCACATCAGCCAGATCGGCGCCATCGGATGCCGAGATCCATTGCCCGAAGGCAACTTTGAATACCGCGGTGCCGGCCTGTGCAGCCAGGCTCGCCGCGGGCTCGGCAACGCCACGGGCACGCAGGGCCTCGGCCGTGGCGGTGGCCAGCGCGGCGAGCTTGGCGAGCTCGCGCTCCTGCAGACCCGGGTTGGCGTCGATGACAGCCTGCCGCCGGCGGGCGTGGTCCCGCCGTTCGACGAAGATCGCCGTCACCGCCCCCAGTCCCGCCCTGACCATTTCCAGCGCGGAGGCCGACTCCGGCGCGTCCGCGATCGCACCCACGAGGGTGTCGCTCGGCAGGTGCTCACCCCAGAACAGGACCTCGCGCTTGTCGGCGAAATGACGGAAGTAGGTGCGCTCGGTGAGGCCGGCCCGCTCTGCGATCTCGGCGACGGCCGTCTGCTCGAAGCCCTGCTCCCCGAAGAGCTCGAGGGCAGCCTCTTCCAGCCGGCCACGGGCATTGGGTTCCCATCGCGCCATCCCGAGATTCTATGTGATGACAGTTGCTGACATCGTGGGTATCGTCAGCGATGACAGCAACTGACATCACTGTGGAGGTTCCCATGCGGATATTCGTCACCGGCGCATCCGGCTTCATCGGCTCGGCCGTCGTACCCGAGCTCATCGGGGCCGGGCATCAGATCCTCGGTCTGGCGCGCTCCGACGCGTCGGCAGCAGCGCTGCGAGCCGCCGGCGCCGACGTACACCGCGGCGACCTCGACAACCCGGACAGCCTCCGGGCAGGCGCGCAGGGCGCCGACGGCGTCATCCATCTGGCCTTCGTGCACGACTTCAACGAGTTCGCCGCCGCGAGCGAGATCGACCGCCGCGCGATCGAGGCACTCGGCGAGACACTCGCCGGGTCGGACCGCCCGCTGGTCGTGGCGTCGGGCACAACCGGCATCCGGTTGGGCGAGGTCTCCACCGAAGACGATGCAGTGACGCCCGGGTTACCGCGCGTCTCCGAGTCCACGGCATTGGCGTTCGCCGACCGCGGCGTGCGCTCGTCGGTGGTGCGGCTGCCACCTTCGGTACACGGGCCGGGCGATCACGGATTCGTCCCGCAGCTCATCGAGATCGCCCGGGCGAGGGGCGCATCGGGCTACCCCGGCGACGGCTCCAACCGCTGGCCTGCCGTGCACCGGCTCGACGCCGCGCGACTGATCCGGCTGGCCGTCGAATCGGCGCCCGCCGGCTCGCGACTGCATGCGGTCGCCGAGAAGGGCATACCGGTTCGCGACATCGCCGGCATCATCGGCAGGCAACTGCAACTGCCCGTCACCCGCATCGCCCCGGACGCCGCGACGGAGCACTTCGGCTGGATCGGCGCGCTCTTCTCGCTCGACGTCCCCGCATCGAGCGCGCACACCAGGGAGCGGTTCGGTTGGACGCCGACCGAGATCGGACTGCTCGACGACCTCGCGGTCGGCCACTACTTCTGAGCCCCCATGGCCTGGCCTGGACGTTCGACCTCGCGGGACGGGACGCACGGTACCCTCGTCACGATGTCCCACGAGGCTTGGAGCTGCGCTAGATGGTGTTCGACGCCGTAGGTAACCCCCAGACGATTCTGCTGCTCGGCGGCACTTCAGAGATCGGGCTGGCGATCTGTGAGCGCTATCTGCGCGACGCGTCGGCCCGCATCGTGTTGGCCGCCCTGCCCGGCGATCCGGGCCGCGACGACGCCGTCGCCCAGCTGCGCAAGGCGGGCGCCAGCGCCGTCGAGGTCATCGACTTCGACGCGCTCGACACCGCCAGTCACCCCGACGTGATCGACAAGGCGTTCGCCTCCGGTGACGTAGATGTCGCGATCGTCGCGTTCGGCCTGCTCGGTGATGCCGAGGAGCTGTGGCAGAACCAGCGCAAGGCCGTGCAGATCGCCGAGATCAATTACACCGCAGCCGTTTCGGTCGGTGTCCTGGTCGGCGAGAAGATGCGGGCACAGGGCTACGGCCGGATCATCGCGATGAGCTCGGCCGCCGGTGAGCGGGTGCGTCGCTCCAACTTCGTCTACGGCTCCACCAAAGCCGGGCTCGACGGGTTCTACCTCGGCCTCGGTGAGGCGCTGCGCGAATACGGCCCGCGGGTGCTGGTGATCCGGCCCGGGCAGGTCCGCACCCGGATGAGCGCCCACGTCAAGGAAGCCCCGCTGACCGTCGACAAGGAATACGTCGCCGAACTGGCCGTCACCGCGTCGGCCAAGGGCAAGGAGCTGGTCTGGGCGCCGGGCGCGTTCCGCTACGTGATGATGGTTTTGCGGCACATCCCGCGCTCCATCTTCCGCAAGCTCCCCATCTAATGCCGGCCGGAGTGGCCGGTCCGGCCAGGGTGGCCGGACACATGGTGATCGCCGTGATGCTCGCCTCGGCGGTGGCCGGGGTGTCGATCGCAGCGATCGCCCAGGTCCAATGGCCGGCCTACAACACGTCCAACCAACTGCATGCACTCACCACGGTGGGGCAGGTCGGCGCGCTGGCCGGAATCTTCGCCGCCGGTCTGATCTGGCGGCGCGGCCGGCGCACCCTGGCCCGGCTGGTCGGGCTGATCTTCCTTTCGGCGTTCTCGGTGGTCACCCTGGCGATGCCGCTGGGCGCCACCAAGCTCTACCTGTTCGGCGTGTCGGTCGACCAGCAGTTCCGCACGGAATACCTGACCCGGCTGGCCGATACCCCCGACCTGCACGACATGACCTACTTCGGGCTCCCGCCCTACTACCCGGCCGGCTGGTTCTGGATGGGCGGACGCATCGCCGCGGCCACCGACACCCCGGCCTGGGAGATGTTCAAGCCGTGGTCCATCGTTTCGATCACCATCGCCGTCGCCCTGGCATTCGTGTTGTGGGCGGCCATGATTCGGTTCGAGTACGCGCTGATCGTCACCACCGCGAGCGCCGCAGCGACGCTGGCCTACGCGTCGACCGAGCCCTACGCCGCGATCATCACCGTGCTTCTGCCCCCGGTGTTCGTGCTCGCGTGGTCGGGTCTGCGGGGCAAAGCTCGCCCCGGCGAGCCGGGAATTGAGCACAGTGGCGGCTGGGCCGCCGTCATCGGCGTCGGGATCTTCCTCGGGATGACCGCGCTGCTCTACACCCTGCTCTTCCTCTACTGCGCATTCACGCTCGCCATCATGGGACTGGTGCTGGCCGTGGCGCGCCGACGCTTCGACCCGCTGCTGCGAGGCATCGTCATCGCGGTGATCGCCGGCGCGATCGCCCTGCTCACCTGGGCCCCATACCTGCTGGCCGCGCTGCGCGGAACACCCGCCGAAAAGGGCACCGCCCAGCACTACCTGCCCGACGCCGGCGCCCAGCTGACCTTCCCGATGCTGAGCTTCACGCTGCTCGGCGCGCTCTGCATGCTCGGCACGCTGTGGTTGGTGGTCCGGGCCCGGGGGCTCAGCCGGGCCGGCGATGAGCGCTCGCGCGAAGAGCAGATAGCTACAGCGTTGGCCATCGCGGTGCTCGCCGTCTACGCCTGGTCCCTGCTGTCGATGCTGACCACCCTTGCCGGCACCACCCTGCTGTCCTTCCGGCTTCAGCCCGCCCTGACCGTCCTGCTCACCACCGCAGGGGCATTCGGGTTCATCGAAACGACGCAAGCCATCTCCAGGCGATATCAGCCGGAAACCGCGCGGCGGGTGGTCGCCGCGGCCACTGCCGTCGGCGCGATCGGCGCCGTCACCTTCAGCCAGGACATCCCCGATGTGCTGCGCCCCGACATCAACGTGGCCTACACCGACACCGACGGCACCGGACTGCGCGCCGACCGCCGGGCACCGGGGGCCGAACGCTACTACCGCGAGATCGACGCCAAGATCGCCGAGGTCACCGGGGTGCCGCGCAACCAGACCGTGGTGCTGACCGCCGACTACAGCTTCCTGTCGTTCTACCCCTACTACGGGTTCCAGGGCCTGACGTCGCACTACGCGAACCCGCTGGCCGAATTCGACAAGCGCGCGAAGGCCATCGAGGGCTGGGCCACGATGGGCAACGCCGACCAGTTCGTGAAGGCGCTCGACGAGATGCCGTGGAAGGCGCCCACCGTGTTCCTCATGCGTCACGGCGCGAACGACACCTACACGCTGCGCCTGGCCTCCGACGTCTACCCCAATCAGCCGAACGTGCGCCGCTACCACGTGGCGCTCGACGCGGCCCTGTTCAAAGATCCACGTTTCGAGGTGACCGACATCGGCCCATTTGTCCTGGCGATCAGAAAGCCAACCCCCGATGGCCATTAGTTCCGGCGCAGATACGCCGATAGCATCAGAGCCCGTGACGGGACCGCGGGGAACCGCCGGCAGCAACCACCGGACGGTGCGGCTCATCGCGATCGTCGCCGGTTTGCTCGGCGTATTGATGGCGGTGGCAACACCGCTGCTTCCGGTCAAACAGACCACTGCCCAATTGAACTGGCCGCAGAACGGCACCTGGCAGAGCATTAACGCGCCGCTGATCGGGTACGTCGCCACCGACCTGACCATCACCGTGCCGTGCCAGGCTGCCGCCGGACTGGCCGGTCCCGACAACCGCGGCAAGACGGTCCTGCTGTCGACCGTGCCCAAGCAAGCCCCGAAGGCCGTCGACCGCGGGTTGTTGATCGAGCGGGTCAACAACGACCTGCTGGTCATCGTGCGCAACACTCCGGTGGTCAGCGCGCCGCTGGCCGCCGTGCTCAGCCCGGCCTGTCAGTCCCTCACGTTCACCGCGCACGCCGACAAGGTGACCGGCGAATTCGTCGGGCTCACGCAGGGCGACGCCAGCGAAACCGCCGACGACCCGACCGCGCCTTTGCGTGGTGAGCGCGGCGGCTACGATTTCCGTCCGCAGATCGTCGGCGTCTTCACCGACCTGTCCGGGCCTGCACCCGACGGCCTGAAGTTCTCGGCCACCATCGACTCCCGCTACAGCAGCGCGCCGACGCTGCTCAAGATGCTGGCGATGATCATCGGGGTGGCGATGACCGTCATCGCGCTCGGCGCCCTGCACCGTCTCGACACCGCCGACGGCGTCCGGCACCGACGCTTCCTCCCACCCCGCTGGTGGTCGATGACGCCGCTTGACGGACTGGTCACCGCGGTCCTCGTGTGGTGGCACTTCGTCGGGGCGAACACGTCGGACGACGGCTACATCCTGACGATGGCCCGGGTGTCCGAACACGCCGGCTACATGGCCAACTACTACCGCTGGTTCGGCACTCCCGAAGCCCCGTTCGGCTGGTACTACGACCTGCTGGCGCTGTGGGCCCACGTCTCCACCAACAGCGTCTGGATGCGGCTGCCCACGCTCGTGATGGCACTCGCCTGCTGGTGGGTGATCAGCCGCGAGGTGCTCCCGCGCCTAGGCCGCGCCGTCAAGACCAACCGCGCCGCGGCCTGGACCGCCGCAGGCATGTTCCTGGCGTTCTGGCTGCCGCTCAACAACGGCCTGCGCCCCGAACCGATCATCGCCCTCGGCATCCTGCTGACCTGGTGTTCGGTAGAGCGCGGGGTGGCCACCAACCGCATGTTGCCGGTGGCGATCGCGATCATCATCGGCGCGCTGACGCTGTTCTCCGGGCCCACCGGCATCGCCGCCGTCGGCGCCCTGCTGGTGGCCGTGGGACCGCTGAAAACGATTGTGGCCCGGCATACCTCACGCTTCGGGCACCTGCCACTGCTGGCGCCGATCCTGGCTGCCTGCACCGTGACGATCATCCTGATCTTCCGCGACCAGACCCTGGCCGGTGAACTGCAGGCCAGTACCTTCAAATCCGCCGTCGGCCCCAGCCTGGCCTGGTTCGACGAGCACATCCGCTACTCGCGGTTGTTCACGTCGAGCCCGGACGGTTCGGTGGCGCGGCGCTTCGCGGTGCTGACGCTGCTGGTGGCGCTGGCGGTGTCGGTGGCGATGACGCTGCGCAAGGGCCGTATCCCCGGCACCGCCGCCGGTCCGAGCCGCCGCATCATCGGCATCACGATCATCTCGTTCCTCGCGATGATGTTCACCCCCACCAAGTGGACCCACCACTTCGGCGTGTTCGCCGGGCTGGCCGGATCCCTCGGCGCGCTGGCCGCGGTCGCGGTGACGGCTGCGGCGATGAAGTCCCGGCGCAACCGGTCGATGTTCGCCGCGCTCGTACTGTTCGTGGTGGCACTGTCGTTCGCGACCGTCAACGGCTGGTGGTACGTCTCCAACTTCGGCGTGCCGTGGTCGAACTCGTTCCCCGAGTGGCACTTCGGGTTCACCACGATGCTGCTGGGCCTGTCGGTACTGACCCTGCTGCTGGCCGCCTGGTTCCATTTCAGCGGCCGGGACGAGTCCCCCGACGACGGGCCACAGCGCCGCTGGCAGCGGATCGTGCAATCGCCGCTGGCGATCGCCGCGTGGCTGCTCGTGATGTTCGAGGTGGTCTCGCTGACCCTGGCGATGACCAACCAGTACCCGGCCTGGTCGGTCGGGCGCTCCAACCTGGAGGCGCTCGCAGGCAAGACTTGCGGACTGGCCAGTGACGTGATGGTCGAAGAGAACGCGAACGCCGGCCTCCTCGCACCGATCAGCGAGCCACCCGGGCAGGCCCTCGGCGCGGTCACCGCGCAGGGCTTCGGCCCCAACGGCATCCCCTCGGACGTCTCGGCCGACCCGGTGATGGAACAGCCCGGCGCCGGCAATTTCGCCGACACCGACTCCGGCACCGTGACCGGCAGCGAAGTAGGCACCGAGGGTGGCACCACCGCGGCCGCCGGGGTCAACGGCTCCCGGGCGTCCCTTCCCTACGGACTCGACCCCGCCACCACCCCGGTGCTGGGCAGCTGGCGCTCCGGCACCCAGCAGCCCGCGATCATGCGCTCGGCCTGGTACCGGCTGCCCGACCGGGACAAGGCCGGACCGCTGCTGGTCGTCTCGGCCGCAGGCCGCTTCGATCCGGGTGAGGTCGTGGTGCAGTGGGCCACCGATACCCAGGCCGCCGAGAACAAGCCCGGCGGTGGCGTCGGATTCGCCGACGTGGGCGCCGCCCCGGCCTGGCGCAACCTGCGGGCCCCCATGGCCGCCATCCCGCGCGAGGCCACCCAGATCCGGTTGGTCGCCTCGGACGACGACCTGGCCCCGCAGCACTGGATCGCGGTGACCCCGCCGCGGATCCCGCAGCTGCGCACCCTCCAGGACGTGGTCGGGTCGCAGGACCCGGTCCTGCTGGACTGGCTCGTGGGCCTGGCGTTCCCGTGCCAGCGGCCGTTCGGCCATCAGTACGGCGTCACCGAGGTGCCCAAGTGGCGGATCCTGCCGGACCGCTTCGGCGCCGAGGCCAACTCGCCGGTGATGGACTACCTGGGCGGCGGCCCGCTGGGCATCTCCGAACTGCTGCTGCGGCCGTCGAGCGTGCCGACGTATCTGAAGGACGACTGGTTCCGGGACTGGGGCTCGCTGCAACGGCTCACCCCCTGGTATCCGGATGCCACAACGGCCCGCCTGGACCTGGGCACCGCGATCCGCAGCGGACTGTGGAGCCCGGCACCGCTGCGGCACAGCTGATCAAACCCGTGCTTGATGAGAAGTTCACACACACAGTCGCCAAAAGGGCAACGGTGGCCGGGGCTCACATCCGGGTCGCATAACATCGAGCCTCGTGCCTTCCGATGAGCCAACCGACCGTGTTGTGGGCATCGCACGCCTGATCGCCATCGTCGCGGGCATCGCGGGTGTGGTGCTGTGCGCGCTGGTGCCGCTGCTGCCCGTCAAACAGACCACCGCGACCATCCAGTGGCCGCAGGGCACCGATGCCGCAGGCAACGTCACTTCGGTGACGGCCCCGCTGGTGTCGGGGGCCCCGCAGTCCCTCGACGTGTCCATCCCGTGCTCGGCGATGGCGACCCTGCCTGCCGAGGGTGGCCTGGTGTTCTCGACCATCCCGGCGGCCGGCATCGACGCCAGCCGGAACGGGCTGTTCGTCCGGGCCAACCCCGAGACCGTGGTGGTGGCCTTCCGCGACTCGGTGGCCGCCGTCGCCCCCCGCGCGGCGATCAATGCCGGTGCCTGCAGCGCGCTGCACCTGTGGGCCAACCTCGGAGGTGTCGGCGCGGACTTCGTCGGCATCCCGGGTGCCACCGGCACCGCGGCCGTAGAGAAGAAGCCTCAGGTCGCCGGTCTGTTCACCGATCTGAAGATGGCGCCGCAGCCGGGTCTGTCCGCCCGCGTCGACATCGACACCCGGTTCATCACCACGCCGACCGCGCTGAAGCTGCTGGTGATGGCGCTCGGGGTGGTGTGTGTGGTGGCGTCGATCCTGGCTCTGGCTGTGCTGGACCGCCGGAGCCGCCCCGGCGGCGACATTCAGGCCAGCGGTGGTCTCCGCTTCCGTCGCGCCTGGCAGCGCTTCGTCAAGGTCCCGGTCGCCACCTGGATCGCCGACATCGGAGTCATCGGCGGCCTGCTCCTGTGGCACGTCATCGGCGCCATCTCGTCGGACGACGGCTACAACCTGACCATCGCGCGGGTGTCCGCCGACGCCGGGTACACCGCCAACTACTTCCGCTACTTCGGCACCACCGAGGCCCCGTTCGACTGGTACCAGTCGGTGCTCGGCCACTTCGCGGCGATCAGTACCGCCGGTGTGTGGATGCGGCTGCCCGCCACCCTGGCCGGCATCGGCACCTGGTTGCTGCTGAGCCGCTGGGTGCTCCCGCGCCTCGGGCGCCGCGTCGCGCTCAGCCGGGTCACCATGTGGACCGCGGGCGCGGTGTTCCTGGCCGCCTGGTTCCCGTTCAACAACGGCCTGCGCCCCGAACCGCTGATCGCGTTCGGCGTCCTCGCGGTGTGGGCGCTCGTGGAAAATACGATCGCCACCCACCGCCTGTGGCCGACCTGCCTGGCGATCATCGTCGCGGCGTTCACCGTCACCCTGGCCCCGCAGGGGCTCATCGCACTGGCCCCGCTGCTGGTCGGCGCCCGCACCGTCGTCAGGATCATCAAGGCCCGGCGCATCGCCCTGCCCTCACTGGCCGCGCTCGCCGCATCGGCGGCACTGATCTTCGTCGTGGTGTTCCGCGACCAGACCCTGGCCAGCGTCGCCGAATCGGCCCGCATCAAATACACCGTCGGCCCGACCATCTCCTGGTACCAGGAATTCCTGCGGTACTACTTCCTGACCGTCGAAGATTCGGTCGACAGCTCGTTGACCCGGCGCTTCGCGGTCCTGGCGATGATGCTGTGCCTCTTCGGCATGATCGCCGTCCTGCTGCGCAAGGGCCGGGTGCCCGGCCTCGCCAGCGGTCCGGTCTGGCGTCTGATCGGCACCACTGCCGTCGGCCTGCTGCTACTGCACTTCACGCCCACCAAGTGGGCCGTTCAGTTCGGTGCCTTCGCCGGGCTGGCCGCCGCGCTCGGGGCGGTGACGGCGTTCGCCTTCGCCCGCGTGGGCCTGCACAGCCGACGCAACCTCGCCCTCTACGTCACCGCGCTGCTGTTCGTCCTGGCGTGGGCCACCTCCGGCATAAACGGCTGGTTCTACGTCGGCAACTACGGCGTGCCCTGGTTCGACCGCCAGCCGGTGATCGCCGGGTTCCCGGTCACCACCATCTTCCTGGCGCTGGCCATCGTCACCGCGGTGCTGGCCGGCTGGCTGCACTTCCGGATCGACTACGCCGGGCACACCGAGGTGGCCGACACCCGGCGCAACCGGGCGCTCGCGTCGACCCCGCTGCTGGTGGTCGCGACCATCATGGTGGTGCTCGAAGTCGGCTCGATGGCCAAGGGATTCGTCCAGCGCTACCCCGCCTACACCACCGCGGCGGCCAACGTCTCGGCACTGACCTCGGGCCTGTCGTCCGACAGCTGCGCCATGGCCGACGACGTTCTCGTCGAGTCCGACACCAACGCAGGCATGCTGCAACCGGTGGAAGGCCAGACCTACGGCGAGTACGGACCGTTGGGCGGTGAGAACCCCGTTGGGTTCACCCCCAACGGGATCAGCGACACCCTGGAACCACCGAAGCCCGTCGTCGCCAACCCCGGCACGGTGAACTCCGACGGCTCACCCAACAAGCCCAACGTCGGCATCGCATACGCCGCGGGTACCGGCGGTGGCTACGGCACCGTCGGCGTCAACGGATCCCGGGTGTACCTGCCGTTCGGCCTGGACCCCGCACGCACCCCGGTGATGGGCAGCTACAAGGAGAACACCGTCGCCGCCAAGGCCACCTCGGCCTGGTACCAGCTGCCGCCCCGCACCGCGGACCGGCCACTGGTGACCGTCGCCGCCGCGGGCGCGATCTGGTACTACGACGAGGAACACGAGTTCCACTACGGCCAGTCGCTGAAACTGCAGTGGGGCGTGCACCGTCCCGACGGCAGCTTCCAGGCTCTCGACGCCGTCCAGCCGATCGACGTGTTCGCCCAATACGCTTGGCGCAACCTGCGTTTCCCGCTGGCCTGGGCACCGCCGGAGGCCAACGTGGCCCGGATCGTCGCCGACGATCCCAACCTCTCCGAAGATCAGTGGTTCGGTTTCACCCCGCCGCGGGTGCCGACCCTGCAGACCGCGCAGCAGTTCCTCGGTGCGCAGACCCCGGTGCTGATGGACATCGCGACCGCCGCGAACTTCCCGTGCCAGCGCCCGTTCTCCGAACATCTCGGCGTCGCCGAGCTGCCGGAGTACCGCATCCTCCCCAACGTCAAGCAAGTGGTGGTGTCGTCGAACATGTGGCAGTCCGCCCAAAAGGGTGGTCCCTTCCTCTTCATCCAGGCGCTGCTGCGCACGTCGACCATTCCGACGTATCTGCGTGACGACTGGTACCGGGACTGGGGCTCGATCGAGAAGTACGACCCGGTGGTCCCCGCCGGCCAGGCGCCGGTCGCCACGATTGATCAGGGAACGCAACGAGTGTTCGGCTTCAGCCGGCCCGGACCGATCCGGGCCCTGCCATGAGCACGACCGTGCGCGAACACAGCGCTGACAAGGGCGTTCAGGTAACCCGATGGGTCGCGATGATCGCGGGACTCATCGGCTTCCTGTGCGCCGTGGCCACACCGCTGTTGCCGGTGGTGCAGACCACCGCGACGCTCAACTGGCCCCAGCAGGGTCAGCTCAACAACGTCACCGCGCCGCTGATCACCCAGACCCCGGTCACCATGTCGGTGACCATCCCGTGTGAAGTGATCCGCTCGGTGCCACCCGAGGGTGCGATGGTGCTCGGCACCGCCCCGAAGGAGGGCAGGCAGGCCGCGCTCAACGCGTTGTTCGTCAACGTCAACGCCAAGCGCGTCGACATTACCGACCGCAACGTCGTGATCGCCAGCGTCTCGCGGGAGAAGGCGAACTCACCCGCCTGTGAACGCATCGAGATCACCTCGTCGGACAAGGGAACCTTCGCCACGTTCGTCGGCCTCACGGGCACGGACGGCAAGGAGCTGCGTACCGGCTTCGCCGACCCGAACCTGCGGCCCCAGATCGTCGGCGTGTTCACCGAGCTGAGCGGTCCGGCGCCACAAGGGCTTTCACTCTCGGCTACGATCGACACCCGCTTCACGTCCAAGCCCACCGCACTCAAGCTGGTCGCGATGCTGCTCGGGATCGCCGCGACCGTGGTCGCGCTGGTGGCCCTGTGGCGGCTGGACCGCCTCGACGGACGGCGGATGCACCACCTGATCCCGTCACGCTGGCGCACGTTCAGCGCGGTCGACGTGGTCGTGGTCGGCGGATTCCTGAGTTGGCATGTGATCGGCGCCAACTCGTCCGATGACGGCTACATCCTGCAGATGGCCCGGGTGGCCGACCACGCCGGCTACATGTCGAACTACTTCCGCTGGTTCGGCAGCCCCGAGGACCCGTTCGGCTGGTTCTACAACCTGCTGGCCCTGATGACGCATGTCAGCGACGCCAGCATCTGGATGCGGCTGCCCGACCTGATCTGTGCCCTGGTCTGTTGGCTGCTGCTGTCGCGTGAGGTGCTGCCCCGCCTCGGGCCGGCGGTGATCGCCTCCAAGCCGGCACTGTGGGCCGCGGGCCTGGTGCTGATGGCCGCCTGGATGCCGTTCAACAACGGCCTGCGCCCCGAGGGCCAGATCGCCACCGGCGCCTTGATCACCTACGTGCTGATCGAACGGGCCATCATCTCCGGACGCCTGACCCCGGCTGCCATGGCGATCATCTCCGCCGCCTTCACCCTCGGCATCCAGCCGACCGGCCTGATCGCCGTCGCGGCCCTGCTCGCCGGTGGTCGTCCGCTGTTGCGCATCCTGGTGCGCCGCCGTCGCGTGCTGGGCGTGTGGCCGCTGGTGCTGCCGCTGCTGGCAGCGGGCACGGTGATCCTGACCGTGGTGTTCGCCGACCAGACCCTGGCAACGGTGCTGGAGGCCACCAGGATTCGCACCGCGATCGGCCCGAGCCAAGAGTGGTACACCGAGAACCTGCGCTACTACTACCTGATCCTGCCCACCGTGGACGGCTCGCTGTCGCGCCGGTTCGGCTTCATCATCACCGCGCTGAGCCTGTTCGCCTCACTGTTCATCATGTTGCGGCGCAAGCGGGTTCCCGGAGTGGCCCGCGGGCCGGTATGGCGACTGATGGGCATCATCTTCGCGACCATGTTCTGCCTGATGTTCACGCCCACCAAGTGGGTGCACCACTTCGGCCTGTTCGCCGCCGTGGGAGCGGCGATGGCCGCAGTGGTGACGGTGCTGGCCGGGCCCGCGGTACTGCGTTCGGCGCGTAACCGGATGGCCTTCACCGCTGCGGTGCTGTTCGTGCTCGCCCTGTGCTTCGCCACCACCAACGGCTGGTGGTACGTGTCCAGCTATGGCGTGCCGTTCAACAACGACAAGCCCAACATCGGTGGAATCACCGTGAGCGCCATCTTCTTTGCGCTGTTCGCCATCACCGCGCTGTGGGCGTACTGGCTGCACCTGAGACCCTCTGCCGAGGGCCGGGTGGCGCGGGCGCTGACCGCCGCGCCGGTGCCGATCGCGGCCGGGTTCATGGTCGTGGTGTTCGTCGGTTCGATGCTCTACGGCGTGGTGCGCCAGGACGGCACCTACTCCAACGCATCCTCGAACCTGCGGGCCTTCGCCGGCGGCTGCGGCCTGGCCGACGATGTGCTGGTCGAACCCGACACCAACGACGGGTTCCTGACCCCCGCGCCGGGAGACTACGGTCCACTGGGTCCGCTGGGCGGCACCGCACCGACCGGGTTCACCCCGAACGGCGTGCCGGACCACATTGTCGCCGAGGCGATTCGGATCACCGTCCCGATGCCGGGCATCGACGCCGACTGGAATGCGGCCGCCGAACTGAAGACCCCGGGCATCAACGGCTCGACCGTGCCGCTGCCCTACGGGCTCGATCCGGCCCGGGTTCCGCTGGCCGGCAGCTACGTCGAAGGCCCGGCACAGCAGGAGAGCAAGCTGGCCTCCGCCTGGTACGAGCTGCCCGCCCCCGACGCTGCTCACCCGCTGGTGGTCGTCACCGCTGCCGGAACCATCACCGGCAACAGCATTTTCAACGGCCGCACCGAGGGACAGGCCGTCGAGCTGGAGTACGGACGGCCCGGGCCCGACGGCGCCGCGGTGCCGGCCGGACGCGTGCTCCCCTACGACCTCGGCCCGATCCCGTCCTGGCGCAACCTGCGCTTCGACCGCAGCGAGATCCCGGCGGACGCGACATTCGTCCGGGTGATCGCCGAAGACAAGTCGCTGTCCCTCGGCGACTGGATCGCGGTCACACCGCCCCGCGTGCCCCAGGTCAAGACCGTGCAGGAGTACATCGGCTCGCAGCAGCCGGTGCTGATGGACTGGGCGGTGGGCCTGGCCTTCCCGTGCCAGCAGCCGATGCTGCACGCCAACGGTGTGACCGAGGTGCCGAAGTTCCGCATCACCCCGGACTACAACGCCAAGATGAAGGACACCGACACCTGGGAGGACGGGATCAACGGCGGTCTGCTCGGCATCAGTGACCTGCTGCTGCGCCAGCATGTGATGGCCACCTACCTGAACAAGGACTGGGGCCGCGACTGGGGTTCGCTGCGTAAGTTCGACACCATCGTCGACGCGACACCCGCAGAGGTCGAGCTCGGGACGGCAACACATTCCGGGCTCTACAAGCCGGGCCGGATCCGTATCAAGCCGTAAAGTTCCGTCAGAAGCGTCGAGAGGCCAGTTGTGACACGCGTTCAACGAGAAACCGGGTCATAACTGGCCAATCGCGCTAGCCAGCCGACTTTTCGGCGGCGGCCATCAGCTTGCGAGCCAGCGTCCCGAGCACGACTCGCAGAACCAGCCAGTAGGCCAATCCGACCACCCGCCAACGGGTCTCGTACCGCCCCCGCCAGGTCACCTCGGTACCGTCGGCCACCTCGTCGAACGTCACCTGCGCCTGATAGTCACGGATCGGGCCGTCGGCGAGCATGGTGTAGCCATGCCGGCGGTCGGGTTCATGGATGGTGGTCATCTCGCGGGTCGGTTTCCTGCGCGTGCCCACAGCCCTGATCGCCCCGACGCCGCCGTCATCGGCCGGTCCCCGCGTCTCCCATGCTGAATAGGGAATCAGGGGTGCGGCCCACTCGGACCAGCGGGACCCGTCGGACACGATTGCGAACAGGGTGTGCGGCGACGCCGTGGTACGGCGCCAGATGACGCATTCGTAGCGGTTCACAGTTCGGGACTTTAACAGAACGGTGTTCTATTATCTCAGAATGCCGGAACCCTCCCCACCATTCACCCGTGCACGCAGCGAGTCGCAACGTCAGGACCGGTCGTCCCATGTGTTGGCCGCAACGCGGCGATGCCTCAAGGAAACCGGTGCTGCATCACTGACATTGGGCGACGTGGCCGCAGCCGCCGGACTCGCGAAGTCGGGCATCCTGCGGTACTTCGGGTCACGCGAGGCGCTGCTGCTGCGGGTGATGTACGACGAGCATCTGACCTGGATCGAGGCCTTGCCCGACGAACTCGGCCGGGCAACTCCGGCCGCGGCGCTGGCTCGCACACTGGCAGCCCACCCGGTGCTGTGTGATCTCATCGCGGCCTCGCCCGTGCTCATGAGTCGACTCGGCCCGGAGGATTTCCGTGTCCTGATAGCTCAGGGCGAAGCCACACAGCGGCGACTCGGCGCGGCGCTGCAGCAGTCACTTCCGTTGTCCGGCGAACAGCTCCGGTCCCTGACGGCTGCCGTCCACGCCTTCACCGGCACCGCGTGGGCCTGGGCGACCCCGGATTCGGCCGGGCGCAACGCCATGGTCACCGACTTCGAAGCAACCGTGAGCCGGCTACTCGAGATCTTCATCGCAGGCCTGGGCGATTGATTGAGCGAACATGAGTGCCCTGTGGACAACTTGTGGATAGTTTTCGGCAGTCTGCACATCAATGCTCTTCAGGCGGCATGCTTTCGAATTACACGCTTGTGAGTAAGGCTGTGCGTCCGCGGCCTGTCGCAAACCCGGCCGGAATCACCGTGGGCGAGCGGCCAGGGCGACCGCAGCCGCGTTGGCGCCACACATACCGTGTGCCCCGGGCCCCGGCGGGGTGGCCGCCGAACACAGGTACATGCCAGGGACACCAATTCGATACGGCTGCAGCGTAGTACGTGGGCCGAACATCAACTGCCGGATGTCCTTGGCACCCGTACAGATGTCGCCACCGACGTAGTTGGCGTTGTACACCGACATTTCCGTCGTCGAACGCACCGACGTCCCGACGATCCGGTCGCGAAATCCGGGGGCAAACCGCTCGAACTGACCGATGATCGCCTCGGTCGCGTCACCGGTATAGGCATGTGGCACATGGGCGTACGAATACACCGGATTGATGTCGCCGACCGAGCGGCTGGGATCGGCGACATACTGCTGCCCGACGAGCACGAACGGTCGCCGCGGCATCCGCCCGGCGTGGATCTCCCGCTCCGTCGCCGCGACCTCGGCGAAGCTGCCGCCCAGATGTACCGTCCCGGCATCGTTGACCGCCGGATTCGTCCACGGCACCGGACCCTCCACCGCGAAGTCGACCTTGAATGCACCTGGTCCGTAACGGAATCCACCCAGACCACGGGCGACCCGCCTTGGCAGTCGGTCTCCCAGGATGTCGACGACGGCCGTCGGTGCGAGGTCGAACATCGTCACCTCGGCCGGTGGGAGCTGAGCTGCCGACGTGACGCGGACACCGGTTTCCACCTTGACGCCGAGGTCCGCGAGCACCGAAGCCAGCGCATCGGTGATGGCCTGCGACCCGCCCTGCGCCACCGGCCAACCGTGCCGGTGCCCGGCTGTGATGATGCCGAGGCCGATGGCGGAGGTCAACGGATAGTGGAAGGGCCGGAAGGTATGTGCCGCAACGCCACCGAATAACGCCCTGGCCGGTTCGGTACGAAAGAGCCGGGCGAACGCGGAGGCCGGGAGCAGGGTTGGCGCGCCGAACCGGGCCAACGCCACCGGATGCTTCGGCACCCGCAGCAGCGGCCCCATGATGTCCTGCGACAGGATGTCGAAGTTCGCCGACGGCCCACCGAAGGCCCGACGCCAGCGGCGGCCGTCCGACCCGAGAGCCGCTGCGGTGTCGTCGATGCCGCGGTAGAGCAGGCCGGCGTCACCGCCGTCGAGGGGATGCGCGCAATCGATTTCGGGCCATTTCCAGTGCAGTCCATGGCGTTCCAGCCCGAGACCGCTCAGGAAGGCCGAGCCGACCGCCATCGGGTGGATCGCCGAGCAGTGGTCGTGAACCATGCCCGCGATCTCGCCCTCGCCGGAACGTACCCCACCGCCGATCTCATCGGCGGCCTCCAGCACGGTGACGTCCAGCCCGGCCTTCGCCAGGGTGATGGCGGCCGCGAGACCGTTGGGCCCGGCGCCGACCACAAGCGCGGTAGTCATGCGTGGTGCCCTCCTGCCTTTCGCCGAACAGACGTGTAGGTACCCCTAAACCGTAGTTCAGGAGTACCTACACGTCTGCTCGCGCTGGAAAAGAAGGTTAGATCGGGGTCAGGCCGTGCTTGCGCTGAACCTTGGGCATGTTCTGCTTGTCCCGCAACAGGTGCAGGGACTTGCGGAGCAGCAGCCTGGTCTCGTGCGGCTGGATCACACCGTCGATGTATCCGCGCTCGGCCGCAATCCACGGCGTGGCCAGGTTGAGGTTGTAACCCTCGATGAAGTCGGCACGGATCTTCTGCACCTCGGGCGCGGTCGGATCCGGGAATCGCTTCACCAACAGCTGCGCCGCGCCCTCGGCGCCGATCACCGCGATACGCGCGGTCGGCCAGGCGAAGTTCAGGTCTGCCGAGAGCTGCTTGGAGCCCATCACCGCGTACCCGCCGCCGTAGGCCTTGCGGACGACGATGGTCACCTTCGGCACGTCGGCCTCGACGATCGCGTTGAAGAACCGGCCGCCACGCTTGATGATGCCGTCCTTCTCCTGCTGCACACCCGGCATGGCGCCCGGGGTGTCGACCACGAAAACCAAAGGCAGGTTGAAGGAGTCGCAGAACCGGATGAAGCTCGCGGCCTTGTCGGAGGCGTCCGTGTCCACCACACCGGACAGGAACATCGGCTGGTTGGCGATCACACCGACCGGCCGACCGTCCACCCGCGCGAACGCGGTGATCATCGCCGGGCCACGCTGCTCGGCGATCTCGAAGACGTCACCGTCGTCGAAGATCCGCAGCAGGATCTCGTGCATGTCGTACGCGGTGTTGTCGGAATCCGGCACGATCGAATCCAGCTCCAGATCGTGCGGCGTGATCTCGGGTTCCAGACCCGGGTTCACGATCGGGGCATCGTCGAAGTGGTTGGCGGGCAGGAACGAAAGATAGTCGCGCACGTACTGGAACGCGGCCGCCTCATCCTCGACAACCTTGTGGATGTTGCCGCGCTGGGCCTGGACGTCGGCGCCGCCGAGCTCGTCGAACGTCACATCTTCACCGGTGACGTCCTTGATCACGTCCGGGCCGGTGATGAACATGTAGCCCTGGTCGCGCACCGCCACGAGCAGATCGGTCTGGATCGGCGAATAGACCGCGCCGCCAGCGCATTTGCCCAGAATGATGGAGATCTCCGGGACCAGACCGCGCAGCATCTCGTGCCGGCGGCCGAGTTCGGCGTACCAGGCCAGCGAGGTCGCCGCATCCTGGATGCGGGCGCCGGCGGAGTCGTTGATCCCGATGATCGGGCAGCCGACCATGGCCACCCACTCCATCAGCTTGGCGACCTTGCGGCCGAACATCTCACCGACCGAACCCTGGAACACCGTCTGGTCGTGGCTGAACACGCCGACCGGGCGGCCGTTGATGGTTCCGTGGCCGGTGACCACGCCGTCGCCGAAGAGCGCGTTGGGATCACCCGGGGTCTTGGCCAGCGCGCCGATCTCCAGGAAGCTGCCCGGATCGAGCAGTGCATGGATGCGGGCACGGGCGCTCGGGATGCCCTTCTTGTCCCGTCGCGCAATGGCTTTGGGGTCGCCCGGCTCCTTGGCCAGTTCCAGCTTCTCGCGGAGCTCGGCCAGGAGTTCAGCCGTGGTCTTGTTCGTCACTTGCTCTCGCTCTCGGCTTCGATACGGTTGATCGCCTCGCTCATGTGGGCACCGACTTTGGCAATGTACGGCTCATCGATGGCCTGGATGTGCTCGCCCCCGATGGGCACCACCTCGAGATCCTTGACGTACTCGCCCCAGCCACCGTCGGGCTTGCGGGTCGCGTACGCGGGCTCGAAGACGATGGCGTCATCGTGGTACCGGTCGGCCAGGTACAGCGTGACGTGGCCGTCGTAGGGCTGGACCTCGATGGTGGCCAGAGCCCGCTGATCCAGGTACGACGTGCGCTGATGCTCGATGATCCCGCCGGGGATCTGCACACCGCTGTCCTTGATCGCGTCCAGGACGAACTTCACCTGGCCCTCGTCGTCGAGCTGCTCCAGCTCCTCGTACGGAATCGCCGGGATCTCGACATTGAACGTGCGCTGGGCGAACAGGGCGTAGCGGTCCCAACGGGCCCGCATGCCTTCCTTGCTCTGGTCGATCGGCTCGCCAGGGAGCGCGAGGTCGATCAGCCCGACGAACCGGACATCGGCGCCGGCCTGCTTCAGACCGATCGCACACGCGTAGGCCAGCGCCCCACCGAGCGACCAGCCGGCCAGGATGAACGGGCCGTTGTGCATCGCCAGCAGCTTGGGCACGTACTCGGCGGCACGCTCCTCGATCGCACCCTCGACCCGCTCGATGCCGTAGATCGGGGTATCGGCAGGCAGCCGCTTGATCAACGGTTCGTAGACGACGGTGGATCCGCCGGCCGGGTGGAACACGAACAATGGAACGTGTGAGGTTCCTTGTTTGGGAGCCCGCAGCGTACGGACGAATCCGTCCACCACACCCTCTTCGAGCTGATCGCGCACGATCGTGGACAGCTCTTCGATGGTCTTGGCCGAACGCACCTGTTCGACGGTGACGGTGCCCTCGGCGCGCTCGGAGAGCCGCTCGGACAGCTTGGTCGCGGTCTCGACATCGACGAAGGGCAGCTCGTTGAAGATGCCGCTCGGCGACTTGCCGGTGACGATCGCCCAGGTGGCGAAGGTGACCCGCTCCGCGGCGTCACGCGGGGGCACGTCGGCGCCGAGCGCCTCGGTGACGGCCTCCTGGGTGAGCACCTTGGCAGCCGCGGCAGCCGCGGTGGCCTTGCTGGGTCCCGACGGCGCCGGGGCGGCCGGTCCGCTCGGATCGCTCGGCGGAGCCGGGACGGCCGGTCCGCTCGGATCACTCGGCGGCGGCGGGATCTCCAGGCCCTCGGTGGCAGCGGCCTCGGCGACGGGGTCCACCCCGGTGACTGCTTCGTCCTTCTCGCTCAACGGATGTCCGGCCTCGGCCAGCTTGGCCTCGAGCTCGGCAACCGTCGAGGCACCGCCCAGGAGTTCGGACTGCTCGGCCGCGATCTCCTCGGCCGTCTTGCCCTTCTGGGATTCGGCGATCTGATCGACCTCGTCGCGGTGCTCGATCGCGTACTTGATGAGCTCCTCGACGTTGTAGAGGTTGGCGTCACGCACGGCGGTCAGCTGAATCGGTGGCAGGTCGAAGTCGTACTCGACGCGGTTCTTGATCCGTACCGCCATCAGGGAATCCAAGCCCAGCTCGATCAGCGGCACCTCCCACGGCAGATCCTCGGGCTCGTAGCCCATGGCGCCGCCGACGATGGCGCCGAGCCGCTGCGCGATGGTCTCGCCCGACTCCGGCGACCATTTCTCGAACCCGGCACCGAGGTTGGCACCCTGGGTCAGATTGTCCTGCAGGATCTCGACGTCTTCTTCGGGCTCAGGCGCGGCCAGCGCCGGCGCAGCCGAAACCTGTTCGGCGACAACACCGGCACCCACCGCGGTCGGCAACGTGGTTGCCGCACCACCGCGGGTCACGATCGCGTCGTAGACCAAGGTGAACGATTCATCGATGCGGGCATGCACCTGCACCGAGGCACCACCCGGGTGCCGGGTCAGCGTGGTGACCAGACGGGAACCCTCGGCGGGCACCGCACGCTGCTCCGACGCGGTCAGCTTGGCATCCGGAAGCACCTGCGCGGCCGCGGCTTTCACCAGGGCAGCCAGGTCAGCGGCGCCCTTCGACACGAACTCCCAGACGTGCTTGCCGTCGGGTGTGGCGACGTGGTTGCCGGGCATCACCGTGGAGGCGTCGCCGGTGAAGTGCGCGTCCAGCCAGTGCCGCTTGCGCTTGAACTTGGTCGGCGGGATGTTGGCGAAGTCCAGCGCGCCGGCCAGGCCGGTGGACTTGCGCGGGAACAGGGTCCGCAGGTCCAGGTCATGGCCGTGGACGAACAGGTGGGCCATGGCCGTGACCATCGAGGTGACCTCGTCCTGCTTGCGGGCCAGGGTCGCGATCAGCTGCGCATCGTGCAGCCCGGCCGAAGCCGTCGTCAACCCAACCTGCATGAGCGCCACCGGGTTCGGTGCCAGCTCCAGGAATGTGGTGTGACCGTTGTCCACCGCGTTGCGGATGCCGTGGGTGAAGTAGACGCTGTGTCGCAGGCCCTTCTTCCAGTACTCCACGTCGTGGATCGGCTCGGCACCCGCCCGGATGAACTTGCCCTCGTGCACGGTCGAGAAGTAGCCGGTGCTCAGCGGGTGGGGTTCGATGCCCTGGATTTCAGCGGACAGCTCGCCGAGCAGCGGGTCCATCTGCTGGGTGTGGCTGGCGCCCTTGGTCTGCAGCTTGCGGGCGAACTTGCCCTCGGCTTCGGCACGGGCGATGATCGCGTCGATCTGCTCCGGCGGACCGCCGATTACGGTCTGGGTCGGGGCGGCGTACACGCACACCTCGAGACCCGGGTAGTCGGCGAACACCGTCTTGATCTCGTCGGCCGAGTACTCGACCAGCGCCATCAGCCGGATGTACTCGCCGAACAGCATCGCCTCGCCCTCACCCATCAGGTGGGCGCGCGAGCAGATGGTCCGGGTGGCATCGGCCAGCGACAAACCGCCGGAGAAGTATGCTGCGGCGGCCTCACCGAGCGACTGCCCCACCACTGCACCGGGTTTCGCACCGTGGGCCTTGAGGAACTCACCGAGCGCGACCTGGATGGCGAAGATCACCGTCTGGACCACTTCGATGGGGTATTCGCAGGTTTCGTTCGTGTAGTCGATCGCGTCGTCGAGGATCAGCTCGACGACCGAGTACCCGCGCTCATCCTGGATGTAGGCGTCGACCTTGTCGATCCACTCGGCGAAGACCGGCTCGCGCAGGTACAGCTCCTTGCCCATCTTGCGGTGCTGCGCACCGAAACCGGCGAGCACCCACACCGGGCCGTTGGTGACCGGGCCGTCGGCCGAGATCACACTCGGATGCTGCTTGCCCTCGGCGACCGCCCGCAGACCCTTGACCGCCTCGTCGTGGTCGTGGGCCAGCACAATGGCACGCGAGCGGCCGTGGTTGCGGCGCGACAGCGAGCGTCCGATGGATTCGAGCGACGACGCCCGGCCCTCTTCGCTGTCGATCCAGTCGGCCAGCGCGGCGGCGGCGACCTTCTTGCGTGAGGTCAGGAAGGCCGAGACAGCAAGCGGGACAACCTTCTTGACCGGCTCGGCGGCGTCGGCCGCGGCCAGCTCCTCGCGCGCGGCCTCGATCAGGCGCTTGGCCTCGTCGGTCAGGCCGGGCAGCTCGTGCGCCGCCTCGTCGTAAGCGGGGTACTCGTCCGCTTCCGGCTCATCGTGGATGAACTCGCCATACTCGTCCATCCGCACCCCGCCGACATACGTCGCGTTGGCATCGTCGTCACCCGACTTGTCCTCGACCGCCTCGGGTTCCGGCTCTGGCTCGACGAGATCCGAAGGCAGCACCTCGCGCAGCACCAGGTGCGCGTTGGCGCCACCGAAGCCGAAGCCCGACACACCGGCGATGGCATGCCCGCTGTAACGCGGCCACTCCGAGACGGTGTCGTTGACCTTGAGGTGCTCTTTGTCGAAGTCGATGTACGGGTTGGGCCCGGCGTAGTTGATCGACGGGGGCAGCTTGTCGTTGGCCAGCGACAGCGTCATCTTTGCCAGGCTGGCCGCACCGGCCGCCGACTCGAGGTGACCCACATTGGATTTCACCGCACCCAGCAGCGCGGGCTTGTCCGCGTCGCGACCGCGCCCGACCACGCGCCCCAGGGCGTCGGCCTCGATCGGGTCACCCAGGATGGTGCCGGTGCCGTGCGCCTCGATGTAGTCGACGCTGCGCGGGTTGATCCCGGCGTTCTTGTAGGCCTTACGCAGAACCGCTTCCTGCGCATCGGGATTCGGGGCGAGCAGCCCGTTGGACCGGCCGTCGTGGTTGATCGCGCTACCGGCGATGACGGCCAGGATCTGGTCGCCGTCGCGGCGGGCGTCGGATACCCGCTTGAGCACCAGCATGCCGCCACCCTCGGAGCGGGCGTAACCGTCGGCGTCGGACGAGAACGACTTGATCCGGCCGTCCGGGGCCAGCACGCCACCGACCTCGTCGAAGCCGACCGTCACCATGGGCGTGATCAACGCGTTGACACCGCCGACGATGGCCACGTCGGCCTCGCCGGAACGCAGCGCCTGAACGCCCTGATGCGCTGCCACCAACGAACTGGAGCACGCGGTGTCGACCGCGACCGACGGTCCACGGAAGTCGTAGAAGTACGAAACCCGGTTGGCGATGATCGAACTCGCGGTTCCGGTGATGGCGTACGGGTGGGTCACCGACGGATCCGATACCGCCAGGAACTGGTAGTCGTTGGTCGAATTACCCACGAACACACCGACGCTGGTGCCGCGCAGACTCGACGCCGGGATCCGGGCGTGCTCCAGGGCCTCCCAGGTCAGCTCCAGCGCCATGCGCTGCTGTGGGTCGATGTTGTCGGCCTCCATCTTCGACAGCGCGAAGAACTCGGAGTCGAAACCCTTGATGTCCGACAGGTAGCCGCCCCGGGTGCGAGCCCTGGCCACGCGCTCGGCGATCCGCGGCTCGGCGAGGAACTCCTCCCACCGGCCCTCGGGCAGGTCGGTGATGCAGTCCTTACCGGCGAGCAGGGCCTCCCACATCTCGTCGGGGGTGTTGAGGTCGCCCGGGAAACGGGTGGCGACGCCGACAATGGCGATGTCTTCCACATCGCGTTCCCGCGACCAGTCCTCGTCGTCGGTGCTCGGGGGCTCGGGCTCGCCCTCGATGATCACCGTCGCCAGCGACTCGATGGTGGGGTGCCGGAACAGCACGGTGGCGGTCAGCGTGACCCCGGTGAGGTCCTCGATGTCGCTGGCCATGGCGACCGCGTCGCGCGAGGACAGACCCAGCTCGATCAGCGGCGTGGTCTCGTCGATCGCGTCCGGCGACTGACTCGTGGCGGTGGCCACCGCTTTGCGCAGCCACTCGCGCATCTCCGCGACGGTCAGGTCGGGGCGCGCCGCCAGCTGGCCTGCAGACTCGGTGGTCGCTGGAAGATTCGAATTGCTTTGGGTTTCATCCATGTTCAAGTCACCTTTGTCTCAGACCGGCCGGCAATCGGCGGTGTAGATCCGGCTCAGCTCAGTCCGTCTCGTCGGGGAACGCGTTGGCGATCTTCCCACTGCGCAGGCTGCCGTCCAGGTACGCCGAGCGGCAGGCCCGACGGCCGATCTTGCCGCTGGAAGTACGCGGGATGGCACCGGCCGCGGTCAGCAGCACGTCGCGCACGGTGACACCGTGCCGCACGGCGATCGCGGCCCGGATGTCGTCGGTGATCGGGCCGACTTCGAGCTTGTGGGAGCCCGGAGCGCGCTCGGCGACGATGACCAGCTGCTCGGAGCTGTCGTCGTCGTCACGGTGCAGGCCGGCGTGCGCGTTCTCGAACACCTCGTCGGGCAGCTGGTTGGCCGGCACCGAGAAGGCCGCGACATAGCCGGTGCGCAGCGCCTTGCTGGCCTCCTGCGCCGAGTACTCCAGGTCCTGCGGGTAGTGGTTGCGACCGTCGATGATCACCAGATCCTTGACGCGGCCGGTGATGTAGAGGTCGCCGTCGTAGAAGGCGCCGTAATCGCCGGTGCGGACCCAGGTGGCGTCGTCGTCGGCACCCTCGGCGTGCGACGGGCTGGTCCGCGACTTGAGGGTGTTCTGGAAAACCTGGACGGTCTCTTCGGGCTTACCCCAGTAGCCGGTGCCCATGTTCTGGCCGCTCATCCAGATCTCGCCGACCTGGCCGTCGGGCAGCTCGGTCGCGCTCTCGGCGTCGACGATCACGGCCCACTCCGAGACGCCGACCTTGCCGGCCGAGGCCTGGGCGACCGCCTTGGGCGAATCTGCGTCCACCTCGACGATCCGACCGGTGTTGAGCTCGTCGCGGTCGACGGAGATGATCTTCGGCTCTTCGGCGGACGGCGTGGTCGACACCATCAACGTCGCCTCGGCCAAGCCGTAGGACGGCTTGATCGCCTTGGCCGGGAAGCCGAACGGGCTGAAGGCCTCGTTGAACCGGCGCACGGTGGCCGCCGAGATCGGCTCGCTGCCGTTGAGCACAGCCTTGACATTGGAGAGGTCGAGCGGCTCGCCGTCCTTGGGCACGCCACGTGCCGCGGCGTGGTCGAACGCGAAGTTCGGGGCCACCGAGATGACGCCGCCGGTGTCGCCTTCCTTGCGGGCCATCTCGCGGATCCAGCGTTCGGGCCTGCGCACGAACGCGGCCGGGGTCATGAAGGTGAAGTAGTGGCCGATCATCGGCGCGATCAGACCGGTGACCAGACCCATGTCGTGGAAGAACGGCAGCCAGGACAGTCCGCGGTCGCCCTCCTCACCTTCGAGCGCCTCGACGATCTGCACGACGTTGGTGGCCATGTTCAGATGGGTGATCTGGACACCGGTCGGGATCCGGGTCGAGCCGGAGGTGTACTGCAGGTAGGCGATGGTCGTCTCGTCGACGTCCTTGAAGTGGACCCAGGTGGCGGCGACGTCGTCGGGCACGGCGTCCACCGCGATGACACGGGGACGCTGGTTGGCCGGTCGGCTGCGGAAGAACTTGCGGACGCCCTCGGCGGCCTCGGTGGTGGTCAGGACCGCCGCCGGATGGCAGTCGTCCAGCACCGCGTGCAGGCGGCCGACGTGGCCGGGCTCGGACGGGTCGAACAGCGGCACCGCGATGCGTCCGGCATAGAGGGCACCGAAGAAGGCGACGAGGTAGTCCAGGTTCTGCGGGCACAGGATGGCGACGCGGTCGCCGGGTTGGGTGACCTGCTGAAGCCGGGCGGCCACCGCCTTGTTGCGGGCGCTGAACTGCGCCCAGGTCAGGTCACGGGCGACACCGTCTCGCTCGGTCGAGAAGTCCAGGAAGCGGTATGCCAGCTTGTCGCTGCGAACCCTGGCCCAACGCTCGACGTGCTCGACGATGCTGGCGCCGTCAGGGAACTTGATCTGACCGTCCTTGATGAACGGATTGATGAACGGCATATAACTCTCCTGTCAGAGCCGTACTCGTCGCGTTGTCGCACGTCACTGGCGGTGCGTTGCAGCCACTCGGGCGGCCGTACGTACCCAAACCCGGACGATCGTACCGGGCGCGGCGACCACGCCTACGAGTCAGCTGACGGCTCTAGTCAACCAACCACGCACGCGCAAAGCTCTTATTTTTCTCTTAATGTTAAGGGACCGTGACGGTCCCGGCCAAATCCGCCACGCGAGTCGCGGTCCGGGCGTGTTCGGTGTCAACCGTGCTTGGGGTGCGGCGCGTTGTCCACCAGGCCCTTGGCCCAGCTCAACGTCCACTGCGTGGCGGTCTCCCCGTTCTCCACCCAGAACTGCGGGGTGTTGTACAGAGCATGCACCGGCCCGGCCGCGCTGCCGGTCAGTGTCTCCAGGGTTTTGGGCAGGTTGAAGATCGAGAACGCCTCCTCCGGCGCCGAGCAGATCAGGTCTCCCTTGCCGCAGATCTGATTGGTCCGGTCGTTGAGCGCCCCGAAGCCGCCCTGCCGCGGTCCCGTCATGGTCAGACCCATCTCGGACAGCACCGGCACCTCGTGCAGCGTGATCTCGGCTCCCTGACCGGGCGGGTTGGGACCGACGTCCTGCCCGACGCCGAACTGGCGGCGCCCGTCGGCGATCAACGTCACGCCCAGCACCAGATCCTCGTCCACCGGGCCACGGCCGTTGCCGATGTCGCTGGCAAGGTCCCCACCGATCACCGCGCCCTGCGAGAACCCGGCGATCACATAACTGGTCAGCGGGCACCGGTCGTTCATGTCCGTCATCGCCTTGACCGCGGTGCGCTTCCCCTCGGCGCGGCTGTCGTTGTAGGACATCTGCTTGTCTGCGGCGAACGGGTTATGGAACTGCGCGGTGTAGGGCACGGTGTAGACCTCGAGCCGGTCCTTCCCGAACTGCTCGGACATCGGCCGGCTGATATTCGTCATCAGCGACAGCGGGAACTGCGTCGGGTTGAACGGGTCGTCCTGTGGCGAGGACTCCCAGGTGCCGGGGATCGAAACCAGCATCACGTCGGGACAGTCGGCGGACTGGAACTCCGGGCGCGGCTTACGTGTCGTCGACGGCCCCGGAACCCCGGCCGGCGGCTGGGCCGACGGCGGCGCCGAAGGGCTCTCGGGGCGACGCAGGTAGATCACCACGATGGACACCACCAGCACCACGACGAGTGCCATCGCCCCGGCGGCGATCAGTGCCAGGATGCGGTGCCGCTTCCTGCGGCCGGCATTTTTTGCCATGGATTACTCGGGCTCCTCGCGTGCGGTGCGGTGATCTGCTTTATCAGCAGAGATGTTCGGTGGCGATACGGATGTAGTCGGTGGCGGCGGCGTCGATCTCGCCGGACGTCGGGCTTTCCGAGGTATGGGCAGCCCGGACATCGCTACGCACCAACGGCAGGACGAAATCCCGTACCGCCTGGTCGTTCAGCTTGGCGGCGCGAGCCTGGCACACGTACGACCCGATCGACAGCGCCAGCAGCTCACTGGACGGGTTGATCCCCGTGTCCTTGAGCTTGTCGAGATACGTGTGCTGCTGCGACGTGAGGTCCAGCTCACCGGGGCGGCCCTGCTGAGGTTGCGCGGACACCGCCTGCGGCTGCGCCCCGTTGACCTGTGACGTCGGCAGGGCCAGCGGCGCCATGATGTCGCCGCCGGCGTCGCACGCCGTGAGCAACGACGCAGCGGACACCGCTGCCACCAGGGTGGCCGACCGTACCGTGTGCTGCACGCTTCCACCGTACCGGCTGGTGAAAAGTGCCCCGGCGCAGCTGATTCTGGTCATTACGGCCGCCCGCCCGGACCGCTACTTGATGGTCGCGACCAGTTCACCCGACATCTGTGCCAGCTGCGGCGCCCAGCTACCCCAGTCATGCTGGCCTCCGGCCGGCATGTCGAAGTGGCCGTTGCTGCCGCCGACCGAGCGGTAGTGCTGGTAGAAGGACCGGTTGCTGCCCTGCGCCAGATCGCAGACGCCGATCATGGCGGCCGGATCGCTGCATGTCAGCGCGGCGGGGCTGTACACCCAGAGCCGGGTGTTGGCATCGGCCAGCAACTGCACGTGCACATCGGGGTCATGCCACTTCCAGCGGCCCAGCTGTGGGGCACCCCACATGCCGTAGCTGTCCACTCCGCCGAACTGCGCCATGCCTGCGGTGATCGCTCCGTTGAGAGTGGTGGCCGACGGAGTCAGGAAACCCGACAGCGATCCGGCGAAGCGGTACCGGTCGGGGTGGAACGCGGCCAGCGTCAGCGCGGCGGTGCCGCCCTGCGAGGCGCCAACCACACCGTGCCCGCCCGGAGCCAGCCCCTTGTTGGCGGCCAGCCAGTCCGGCAGCTCGGCCGAGAGGAAGGTCTCCCACTGCTTGCTGCCGTCCTGCTCCCAGTTCGTGTAGAGGCTGAACGCGCCGCCGGCCGGGGCCGCGACCGAGATGCCGCGGCCGGCCAGGGTCGACATCGCATGACCGGCATTGACCCAGTTGCTGACATCGGGGGCCGCGTTGAACGCGTCGAGCAGGATCACTGCGTGCGGGCCGCCGCCCTGGAACGCCACCGGAATGTCGCGGCCCATGGCCGCGGACGGAACCATCAGGTATTCGACACCATCGGCCCGGGCCGGTGCGCCCGTCATCGCGGACACGGTCCACAGGCCGGCGCCCAGCACCGGTGCCAGCAGGGCCAGCAGCATCGCCCGCATCAGACTCAACGCACGTCTCATCATCAACCTCTCCCGCTGCCGACCGGCCCTAGAAAGTGCCCCCGCACACATAACCCGCGTTGTAGTGAACCACATCGACCTCACAGCCGGGGTGAATCATCGGGTCCGGAAACGGCTGACGGCGGCGACCCCGAGGGGATCGCCGCCGTCAGGCGTCGTACGTGTCAGGTCGCCACCTACCGCCGGATCAGGCGGTCGGCGTGGCGCCCAGGACGCGCTGCAGGTCAGGCTTCATGGCCTGCAGCTGCTGGCCCCAGTAGGCCCAGTTGTGAGTACCGCTCTGCGGGAAGTTGAACACCGCGTTCTTGCCGCCGGCCGCGATGTACTTCTCCTGGAAGGTGGAGTTCGTGCGGCACACGAAGCCCTCGAGGAACTTCGCGGGCATGTCGGCGCCACCGAGCTCGCCCGGCTTGCCGTTACCGCAGTACACCCAGAGGCGGGTGCCGTTGTTGGCCAGAGTCGCGACGTTCTCGGTCGGGTCGTTGGCCTTCCAGGCATTGTCCGGATCGCCCGTCTTGCCCCACATGTCGTCGGCCTTGTAGCCGCCGGCGTCACCCATCGAGATACCGATCAGCATCGGCCACCAACCCTCGGACGGGTTCAACGTGCCCGACAGGGAGGAGGCGTAGATGAACTGATCCGGGTGGCGGGCCGACAGCATCAGCGCCGACGAACCGGCCATCGACAGACCGACCACAGCGCTGCCGGTCGACTTCACGTCCTTGTTGGCGGCCAGCCAGGCCGGGAGCTCCTGGGTGAGGAAGGTCTCCCACTTGTAGGTCTTGCAGCCGCCGTCCTTGCTGCCACAGGCCGGCTTGTACCAGTCGCTGTAGAAGCTGGACTGGCCACCGACCGGCATGACAACCGAGATGCCGGAGTTGAGGAACCACTCGAACGTCGGCAGCTCGATGTCCCAACCGTTCTGGTCTTCGCGAGCGCGCATGCCGTCGAGCAGGTAGAGCGCGGGCGCGCCCGCGCCACCGCTCTGGAACTCGACCTTGATGTCACGTCCCATCGCTGCCGACGGAACTTCGAGGTACTCGACCGGAAGGCCAGGTCGAGACCAGGCTCCAGCAGTCGCCGAGCCGCCTACGACGCCAACCAGGCCAGGCAGGACGGCCGCAGCGGCGACCGCAACCGTCAGCCGGCGCGACAGGCCGCGCATCTTCCCAACGAACTTCATACCGCTCCCTATCTGAATCTCTTCTTCGTATTCCGCACATCGATAAATGACCGACGTAAGCGGCTCACGTGCCCGTGTAGTCAACCACACGATTGCGTGATGCTTCTCTTCAGCAGTTGTCGTCCCTGGTCGCCCCTCAGCCGTTGATGGTCGCGATCAGGTCTGGTTTGAGGGCCCGCCGTTGAGCGGCCCGATGCGGCCGGGCGTGGTTGCCCGCCGGGGGAAAATGAAGGCTCGCGTTTCTGCCGCCCACCTTGCCGTGCAAGGCCTGAAAGTCCTTGCTGCACTTGATCGGGTCGTTGCGCTGTCTGTCGCCGGTGCGCCATGCCGGGAGCGACGATCCCTCCGCAGCGGTCCCGGCCGGGAGGACCTGCCTGTCGGCGGCCATATGACCCGGCAACTCCGGTGTGAGGAAGGTCTCGCGAGAGAACGCACCGGCGGGGGCCGTCGGTAGGCGCCGACCCCAAGGGCGCATACCGGAGACACCAGAGGTCAGCATCGGTTTCTCGTACCGTCCGTTCAAGATCGATCACGCGGGCTCGCCTGGGTATCGGTGCCGCCCGCCCGGGCGTTACCGAATACACAGAATTCGGCCCTACGATCTCGCCCGCGGTCACGGTCCGGTGGCGGGCATCCCCGTGTACGGCGGGTTCTTGGGTTCGGGGACCGGCAGGCCGCACCGCTCCAGCTCATAGAGCGGCACGCGGTCGATCCGGTACTTGGTGAACTCGTAGGCGTGCGCCAGGTTGGACAGGAACCGCCGTGGGCTCATCTCCCCGCGCACCGAGTTCAGCATCGACTCGGTGGCCGGGCACTCCAATGCGGCCTGGGCCTGCGAGACCCAGTCCTCGTCCAGGTAGGGCGGGATCCACTGCTTGGTCTTGAGGAACGGCCCTTCGGCCACCGCCCAGTCCGGGAACAGGTTCTTGTCGTGGCCGATGCGGCCGTCGGTCAGCCGCTGGGTGTGCATCGCCAGCGGATTCGTCAGACCGATCTGGTCGATGACCCGCACGTCGAGTCCGACGTTCATGCCGAGCATGCCCATGTTGGTGAAGAACACGGTGTGCGGGGTTTCCAGCGCCCGACGGTCCGCCGGGCTGAGATCGGGCGGCGGCGGGTAGGCGGGTACGACGTCCCACTGGTCGTAGTTGCCCGACGGCAACAGCAGCGCCCCGTCGGGGGTGTTGTTGATCGCGGTCAGCACCGCACGCATGCGCGGATAGTCCAGGTAGTCGGCGGCGGTCAGCGGGTGCGCGTGGCCGGTGGCCTGCGAATAGAAGCGCCGCTCGTCGACGATGCCGCTGTAGGTGACGCGGGTGCCGTCGGCCCCCAGGCCCGGCGAGTTGGCGGCCCAGATCGACCAGCCCACCACCGAAGCCCACAACACGCTTGTGGCCGCGGCCAGCAGGTAGCCGGTTTCCCGGGTGAACCTGGTGCCGTCGGGCAGCACGACCGGTATGACCGAGACGGGCATCAGAATGCAGAACAGCGGGGTCAGCAGTACCCGGCCGTGCATGAAGTCACCACCCTGGCGTACCCAGTAGATGCCCTGCAGCAACCCACTGGCGAACATGAAAAGCACTACGGCGGCGGGACTCTGGACGGTGCGGGCCAGCCAGCCGTAGCCGCGGGGCACCTGATGGCGCACCCACCACGGCCGGGTCCGTGTAGTCAGCAGCACCGCACCGAGGGCGGCCAGCAACAGCACCGGCACCCACAGCAGGTAGGGGTGGTTGAAATTGGTGAGATAGGTCAGGCCCTGGGCCCACTTGGATCCCGACGCGTCCTTGGCCACCGCTGTGCCCGGCACGATCAGCCCGTAGTAACCCATCCGGAAGATCTGGTAGGCGACCGGCAGCAGTCCGCCGGCCACCAAGATCAGGACGCGGCGACGCCAGCCCCGCGCGGCGATCAGCATCATGACCAGTGCGCCGCCGCCGATCAACGCCAACTCGGGCCGGATCAGCACGCTCAGCCCGGCCAGGGTGGCGAGCGCACCATCGAAGTACTTGCTGGACGCCGGATTCGGCGCCCCTTTGGCCACGCCGCGGCGCGTCGCCGGAGCCGCGCGCAGGGCCTGCGACCAGCACACCAACATCCACCACAGCAGGCCCAGATAGGCCAGTACCAAACCGTTTTCGAGACCCGACGTCGCGAAGTCGCGAGCCGGCGGGACGGCGATGTAGACCAGCGCACCGGCGGGCAGCAGCAGGGCACGGCGGCCCTGCAGGCTCGGGGCGTACAACCGGCCGGTGCCGAGCATCGCCAGGACGACACCGAGCACACTCAACGTCAGCGCGAGGGCCAGCGCCACGTACTCCATCCGGACCGAACCGCCGAGCCAAGCGCCCAGCGTCACCAGATAGGTCCACACGGTGGAGGTGTTGGCCTCGATCCGCTCACCCGCATTGAAGACGGGACCGTTGCCCGCCAGCAGGTTTCGGACCGTCCGCAGCACGATCAGACCGTCGTCGGCGATCCAGCGGCGCTGCCAGGCGCCCCAGCCGAACAGCCCGGCCACCACGACGACACTCACCCACAGGCTGACCCGCACCGAGACGTCATAGGGAAACACCGGCCACCGCGCCAACCGGGCACCCACACCGCCCGCCAGGCGGCGAAGCGTGATCCGGTCAGCTGAAGTAGATGGCTGCACCGATGGTTCCGATCCAGGCCAGGAACAGGATCTGCAGCACTCGGTCCTTCAGCGCAATCTCCTCAGGCTCACCGGCGATGCCACCGTCGATGTCGACCGCATAACGCAGGATCGCGACCGTCCAGGGAACGATCGTGATCGCGTACCACGATGCATTCCCGTCCAGGCCGGAGCCGCCGCTGGCACTGTCGCGGCCGAAGGCCCACAGGCCGTAGCAGAGCACCACCGCGGTGGCCGACAACGTCCACACGAAGCGCAGGTAGCTGCTGGTGTAGCGCTCCAGCGACTTACGGATCTTGGCGCCGGTGCGCTCGGCCAATTGCAGCTCGGCGTACCGCTTACCGGCCGCCATGAACAGTGCGCCGAAGGCCATCACCAACAGGAACCACTGCGACAGCGGGATGTCCGCGGCCACGCCACCGGCGATCGCCCGGATCAAGAACCCCAGCGATACGATGCAGATGTCCAGCACGGCCTGGTGTTTGAGCCCGAAGCAATACGCCAGCTGCATGGCGATGTACACAACCATCACCAGAGCCAGATTCGGGTTCAACAGCCACGAGATGCCGATCGAGGCCACCCCGAGCACAACGGCCAGCGTGTAGGCCAGCGATGCCGGGACCACCCCGGCCGCGATGGGCCGGAACCGCTTCGTGGGATGGGCGCGGTCGGCCTCGACGTCACGCGCGTCGTTGACCAGATAGATGGACGATGCGGCCAGACAGAACACGAGGAACGCGATCGACACCTTGTAGGCGAGATCGGCGTAGTCGTACTGGATCCCGCTGCCGACCGCGGCCACCGGGGCCGTGAGCACCAGCAGGTTCTTGATCCACTGACGCGGCCGAACGGCCTTGACCAGGCCGACGGCCAGGTTCTTCGGCGGACCGGCCTCCGGCTGCGCTTCCTCACTCATTTGGCCACAGTCTCCTTCGGCCCGACACCGGCAATGTTTCCGACCACAGAACCGACGAGCGTCCCGACGGCCACGCCGGTGAGCACATCGGTGGGATAGTGCACGCCCAGCACCAGACGTGACAGCGCCATGGGCACCACCAGCACCGCACGCGCCGGCAGACCGGTGGTCCGGGCCAGCAGCACCGCGGCGGCGGCGGTCGAGGTGGCATGTGCCGAAGGGAAGCTCAACCGGCTCGGCGTCCCGACGTTCACAGCGATATCGGGGTGGTGCGGCCGCTCACGGCGTACCACCCGCTTGATCAGGACCGCGGCGGCATGGGCGGCAAAGGCCCCGGCACCCACCGCCAACCAAGACTTGCGCTTGGCCGGCTGGGCCAGCGCTCCGGCAGCCGCCAGCCCGAGCCAACCCAGGCTGTGCTCACCGAAATGCGACAGCGCACGAGCGCCGGCCAGTACGCCCGGCCGGCTGGCCAGGGCAGACTGCACGGCAACCAACACGGCGTCCTCGCCGCGCGGGGCATCGGTCATGTCAGTTTTTCTCCGCCGACTCTGTCAGCAACACCGTCTCCCACTTCTGGGTGCTGGTCAGCACCGGCAGCGCCTCACGATAGACCTTGCGCATCCGGTCGAATTGACGGACCACACGCATCTGCTGGCGCAGCGAGGCACGGAGCAACGCGAACATCTTGGCGCGATCGCGCTGGCGGTACACCACACCACGCCCATCGGCGGTGGTGACGGTGACCCCGTCGACCCGGCACAGGGAGAACCAGCGGGCGTCCTGGGTCGCCACGTTGATCTGCGGCCGGACATGGGTCTCCGGGTCGTGCTGGCGCAGTTGGTGGACCACGCCGCGGGCCAGGTTCACCATGATCGCCGGCTTCGAGACCGGGATGCCGATCTTCTTTCGCTTGAGGTCCGAGGCCGCCGGCAGTTCGGTGGCACCGCCCAGCACGACGGCATCGGGGTACTCCTGGCGCATCTTGCGGACGTCGGGCAGGGCCGACTCGAGGATGGAGAAGATGTGTTCCGGGCCGGCCAGGAAGTCCTCCATGGCCCGGTTCTGGATGGCGACCGTCGAATACTCAAGGCACAGAAGGTGTTTGAACGTGGCCTTGAGATGGCTGGCCAGCAGCCCACGCGCGTCGCCGTCCCAGTGCAGTGCGGCGATCACCAACCGGTTGCGCAGGTGGAAGTAGGCCTGCCAGTCGATCGCGTCGTCCTTGTCGCTCCAGGCCATGTGCCAGATCGCCGCGCCGGGAAGGGTGACGGTGCGGTACCCGTGTTCGGCGGCGCGGAGTCCGTATTCGACGTCGTCCCACTTGATGAACAGCGGCAGCGGTTGTCCGAGTTCCTCGGCCACCTGTCGCGGGATCATGCACATCCACCAGCCGTTGAAGTCCACGTCGACCCGGCGGTGCAGCAGCTTGCTGCGGGCGGAGTCGGTGTCGTCCAGCGCGTACTTGGCGAAGTCGTGGTCGTATTCGGCGTTGGGGGCCGCCGACCACATGAAGTTCGTCCGGTCGACCATCTCGCCCATGATGTGCAGGTGCGACGGCTCCTGCAGGTTGAGCATCTGGCCACCCACCAGGATCGGCTCCTTGGCGAACCGGTTCATGGCCAGGGCACGCAGGATCGAATCGGGTTCGATGCGAATGTCGTCGTCCATGAACAGGATCTGCTCACAGTCGGTGTTCTTCAGCGCTTCGTACATCACCCGGCTGTAGCCGCCTGACCCGCCGAGGTTCGGCTGGTTGTGGATCGTGAGCCGGTTGCCCAGCGCTGCCGCGGCGGCCTCGAAACCGGGATGGTCCTTGGCCTTGCTGGTGCCCTGATCGGAGACGATGACCGCGCTGACCACCTCGTCCACCAACGGATCCGATGTCAGGGCGGCGAGCGCGTTGACGCAGTCGGAGGGCCGGTTGAAGGTCGGGATGCCGACGGCGATGTTCGCCCGGCCCGGCGCGGGCGTCGGTGCATACCAACCGGCGCTGTGCACCCGCACCGCGGTGTTGCTGGTGATGTCGAACCAGATCCAGCCGCCGTCCTCGAAGGGGGCGAGGTCGATCTCGAACTCGACAGCGGCCGGTTCGCCGGAGTCTCCGCTGGAAACCGGGGCGCCGCCAACGGTGATCCGTGCGCCGGTGGCCTTGGACCGGTAGACGTCGACGCGGGCGGTGCCGGTCAGCTCCACGCGCAGCACCACCGACTTCAGGTTGGACCAACGCCGCCAGTAGCTGGCCGGGAAGGCGTTGAAGTAGGTCGCGAACGAGATGCCGGATTCGGTGCCGATCTCCAGCGTCGTGCGGCTCGGCGCGTGGGCCCGGCGGGCATTGGTCGGGTCTTCGACGAGATAGAGCTTGCGGACGTCCAGTGGCTCACCCGGTCGCGGCAGGATCACGCGGGCCAGCAGACTGACCGCCCTGGACTCTCCGGCCTCCAGTGCGCCGGAAGGGATGTCACTCATGCGTTGCTGCTTTCCTTGTCGGTCTGCTCGTTCACCAACGGCGCACCGTCGGCCAGGTGCGGCGCCAGGGTGTTGTCGTACATGTTCAGCGCGCTGGCGATGGCCATGTGCATGTCGAGGTACTGGTAAGTGCCCAGCCGGCCACCGAAAAGCACCTTTGCCGTGGCGGTCTCGGCCTTGGCGCGGGCCCGGTATGAGGCCAGCAGGGCACGGTCGGATTCGGTGTTGATCGGGTAGTACGGCTCATCGTCTTCTTTGGCGAATCGCGAGTACTCCCGCATGATCACGGTCTTGTCGGCCGGGTAGTCCCGCTCGGGGTGGAAATGGCGGAACTCGTGGATTCGGGTGTAGTCCACGTCGGCGTCGTTGTAGTTCATCACCGGGGTGCCCTGGAAATCTCCGGTGTCGAGCACTTCGAGATCGAAATCCAGTGTGCGCCAGCCCAACCGGCCCTCGGAGTAGTCGAAGTAGCGGTCGAGCGGCCCGGTGTACACCACCGGGGCGTCGGGATTGGCGGCACGCAATTCGTCGCGGACGTCGAACCAGTCGGTGTCCAGCCGCACCTCGATGCGATCGTCGGCGGCCATGTTCTCCAGCCAGGCGGTGTAGCCGTCGACCGGCAGGCCCTCGTAGGTGTCGTTGAAGTAGCGGTTGTCGAACGTGTAGCGCACCGGCAGCCGGGTGATGTTGGCCGCAGGCAGCTCGCGCGGGTCGGTCTGCCACTGCTTGGCGGTGTAGGCCTTCACGAACGCCTCGTAGAGCGGGCGCCCGATCAGCGAGATGGCCTTCTCCTCGAAGTTGGCCGCCTCGTGGCCGGCGATCTCGCTGGCCTGCTCCTTGATCAGGGCGCGCGCCTCGTCCGGGGTGAAGTAGCGCCCGAAGAACTGCGAGACCAGGCCCAGCCCCATCGGGAACTGGTAGGCCTGGCCGTCATGCATCGCGAAGACGCGGTGCTGATAGCCGGTGAAGTCGGTGAACTGCCGCACGTAGTCCCACACCCGCTGGTTGGAGGTGTGGAACAGGTGGGCACCGTACTTGTGGACCTCGATGCCGGTCTGCGGTTCGGCTTCCGAGTAGGCGTTGCCGCCGATATGCGGGCGCCGTTCTATAACAAGGACACGCTTGCCCAGCTGCGTCGCCGCGCGCTCAGCGATCGTCAGACCGAAGAAACCGGAACCGACGACGAATAAGTCGAAATGTCCGCTGGACTGGTCTGTAGCGACCCGGGGAGATAAGGACGTCATCGGCAGCCAGGGTATCCGACCGTGGCCCCGTGCCCCGAATTCGACAAAGGCCCCAGGTCGCAATTCGCTCACGATTCAATATCGTCACTCCAGACACACGAGTAACAGCCTTAACATCGATCTCGTTGGCATTCATGGGCTCCACACCACCTGGTCCGGAACCGCCGATGAAGCAAGCGGAGAGCACCCCGTGCAATCCGAAATGCAGTTCTCAACTGCAAACATATTGAGGAGACTTCCGTGCCGAACCGCCGTCGACGCAAGCTCTCGACAGCCATGAGCGCAGTCGCCGCAGTGGCAGTCGCAAGTCCAGTCGCCCTAGTTGCCATGTCGCAGCTGTCCCCCGCGCCGCAGGAGCGCGAGTTCACCCAGGCAGCGCTGGTCACCGACCTGCCGGGCGAACTGATGTCCGCACTGTCGCAGGGCCTGTCCCAATTCGGCGTCAACCTGCCGCCGATGCCGTTTCTCAACAGCTCCACCCCGGCGCCGACCCTCGGCTCGCCGACCCTGACCTCGCCGGGCCTGGCCTCGCCTGGTCTGACGTCGCCAGGCCTGACCGCCCCCGGGCTGACCGACCCCGGTCTCACGTCGCCCGGTCTCACCTCACCGGGGCTCACGTCGCCCGGGCTCACGTCGCCCGGACTCACGTCCCCGGGACTGACCTCGCCCGGCCTGACGTCGCCTGACGCCGGACTGACCAGCCCCAACGGCCTGTCACCGAGCTTGACCTCGCCGACGGCCGGTCTTCCGGGGGCACCCGGCGGCCTGACCAACCCGGCGCTCACCCCGCCGGGGACCGGCTCGCTGACAAACCCGGCACTGACGCCGGCCGGCGCCGCACCGGGCGGGCTGACCACGACCCCGGCAGGCCTGGGCGGGGGTCTGACCTCGCCGACGGGCCTGGACCCGGCCCTGAGCGGTGGCCTGGGAGCCCCGGGCGAGGTGCCGATCTCGGCTCCGATCGGGCTGGATCCCAGTGCGGGCACCTACCCGCTGCTGGGTGCCGACCCATCCTTGGCCGCGATGCCCGCCACCAGCAGCGGCGGTGGCGGACTGTTCGGCGACCTGTCCAGCGCGGCCAACCAGCTCGGCGCCGGCCAGGCCATCGATCTGCTCAAGGGCATGGTCATGCCGGCGATCACTTCGGCAATGAAGCCGCCGGTGCCCGCGGCACCGGCCCCGGTGCCGCCGCCGCCCGCCTAGTAATCAAGCCCGGTTGAAAGAACGGCACCGCAGAAGCCATCGGCTCTGCGGTGCCGTTGCGTGTGAAAGGCGACGCGCGGGCCGTGTCGAATCATTGGTAACACCAGACTCATACGTAACATCAGTCCGTGCAGTCCCGCCGCTCCGCGCCGTCGATTCTCTTCACCGCACTCGCGGCGACGGTTGTGATCGTGCCGTGGGCCATCTCCGGATCCGATTCCGGCGAACACCAAACTGCCATAGACGCTGCACCGCAGCTCACACAGCAACCACTCGACAATCTCGCGCCAGGTGAGAGCATCCGCGAGATCCATCAGGACACCCCGTTCTCGATGGTCGCGCTCACCTCGCCGGACCTGCGCGGTACCTCGGCCCGGGTTCGCGCCCGCAAGGACAACGGCAGCTGGGGACCCTGGTACCAGGCCGAGAACCTCGACGGGGTCGGCGCCGACGCTCCCGGCCCGCGCGGCACCGAACCGGTGTTCGTCGGCCGTACCAACACTGTGCAGATCGCCGTCACCCGCGCGCCGCAAGCCCCGCCGCCGCCTCCCGGCAAGAAGGGGAAGGCCGGGCCGGCGCTCGGCTATGTACCTGCCAACGTCGAAGCACCCATCGGCCAGAACGTCACGGCGGTACTGATCAGCCCGCCCCAGGCCCCCGTCGACGTCGGCCCGCTGCCCACCGCCGCCATCAACCCCGGCCAACCGCCGACCATCATCAGCCGTGCGCAGTGGGGCGCCAACGAGTCGATGCGATGCGGAAACACCGTGTACGACAAGGGCATCCGAGCCGGCATCGTGCACCACACGGCAGGTAGCAACGATTACACCCCCGAGGACTCGGCGGGCATCATCCGGTCGATCTACGAGTACCACACCCGCGAGCTGGGCTGGTGCGACATCGCCTACAACGCCATGGTCGACAAGTACGGCCAGGTGTTCGAGGGCCGCGCAGGCGGCATGGACAAGCCTGTCGAGGGATCCCACACCGGCGGGTTCAACATCGACACCTGGGGTGTGGCGATGATGGGCGACTTCGACGTCGTGCCACCGACCGAGATCCAGGTGCGCAACACGGGCCGCCTGCTGGGCTGGCGGCTCGGCCTCGATCACATCGACCCGCACGGCACCGTGGTTCTCACCTCCGCCGGCGGATCCTTCACCCACTTCCCGCGCGGAGCCACCCCCACCTTGCCGACGATCTTCACCCACCGTGATGTCGGCATCACCGACTGCCCGGGCAACGCGGCGTACGCCCAGATGGACCACATCCGCGACATCGCCGCCCGGTTCAACCAGCCGCCCGGCCCCGCGGACCTGGCCGACCAGATGCGCGGCGGCGCAATCTACAACCGGTGGCAGGCCGCGGGCGGTGCGGCCGGAATGCTGGGCAATCCAACCTCCCCCGAGACCGCGGGCGAAGGCGCCACCCGCTACGCCACCTTCGAGCGCGGCGCCGTGTACTGGTCGCCCGACAGCGGTGCCGAACCGGTCTCGGGAGCCATCTACGAGGCGTGGGGAAGCCTGGGCTTCGAGCGGGGAGTCCTGGGCCTGCCGACCAGTTCCGAGATCGGTGAACCCCAGTGGATCGTGCAGAACTTCCAGCACGGCACGCTGAACTTCGACCGCGAGAAGGGCACGGTCACCCGTGTCGTCGACGGCGTGCCGACCGAACTGCCCCCGCCGTCGCCCGATGAACAGCCGGTGCAGCTGGAGCGTTTCACCCCGATCACCTGACCCGGCGAAACCAGTTGCGGCTCAGGACCACCAGCGTTCGAGCACGTGGGCCACACCGTTCTCGGCATTGGTCACGGTGACCTCGTCAGCCGCGGCCACCGCTTCAGGATGGGCATTGCCCATCGCCACTCCACGCCCGGCCCAGCTCAACATCGGTATGTCGTTGGGCATGTCGCCGAAGGTGACGATGTCGGTCGCGGTGAGTCCCAGCGGGGCGGCCAACTCCGCCACACCGGTCGCCTTGCTGATGCCCAGCGGCACCACCTCGATCAGCCCGTTGTTGGTCGAGTAGGTGATATCGCCTTGTAAGCCAACGTGTTTGAGTAGCTCGGCGGCCATGTCCGCGCTACGAGCGCCGGCCTTGCGGATGAGCAGCTTCACCGCAGGGGCACTGAGCAGATCCTCCACCGATACCTCGGTGTTGTCCGGATTGAGCCAGGCATGTTCGTATCCCGGCGAGCTGACGAACTGCGGGGTCGCGGCGTCGTGCGCGGACCGACCCACGCGTTCCACGGCCAGCCCCGCGCCCGGGATCACCCGCGTGGCGATCTCGGCGAGCTCACCGAGCACCTCGGTCGAGAGCGTGTGCGCCGACACGATGCGGTCGGTGGCCGGGTCGTAGATCACGGCACCGTTGGCGCACACCGCCATCGGCGCGAGGCCGAGGCCGTCGACCACCGGTGCGATCCAGCGCGGCGGCCGTCCGGTGGCCAGGACGAACGTCGCCCCCGCCGCCACCGCCGCCTGTACCGCCGCCCGCGTACGCGGCGTGACCTTCTCGTCCTCGTCGAGCAGCGTTCCGTCCACGTCGGAGGCGATCAGCCCCGGCGCTCGTTCGTCGCTCATCAATTATTTCCCGTCGCTTCACTCGCCCGGCCACTGTTTCTCGTCGCTTCGCCCGCCCGCTTACGCGCACGTTCGGCCAGTTCCGCCTCGTCGAGCAGCTTCGCTTCGGCCGGTGTCGGCGCGCTTCCACCGAGCCGGTTCGGTACCCAATACGCCCCGGCAGGCTCGGCGTAGCCCTGGTGGGTCTGCTCGAGCAGTGCCGACATCGCGGCCCGCAAGGTGTCGTCGATCCGGGGGACCGAACCCGATGCCCAGATCGGCTCGCCGACCGCCACACTCACCGGGATATTCTTGCGCCCCAGCGACTTCGGGTGATCTTTGGTCCAGATCCGCTGGGCTCCCCAGACGATCAACGGAATGATCGGCACACCGGACTCCAGTGCCATGCGTGCCGCACCGGTCTTGAAGTCCTTGAGTTCGAAGCTGCGGCTGATCGTCGCCTCCGGGTACACCCCGACCAACTCGCCGCGGCGTAACGCCCCCACCGCCGCGCTGTAGGCACCCGCTCCCGCCCTGCGGTCCACCGGGATCGTCCCGGTGTGTTTGATCAGGTAGCCCACCGGCTTCACCTGCTCCATCTCCGCCTTGATCATGAAGCGCATCCGGCGGCCGCGTTCGGTCGCGGCCAAGGCAGCAGGCAGGAAGTCGACGTAGCTGGTGTGGTTGATGGCGACAACGGCACCACCCGTGGTGGGCAGATTGTCCAGCCCACGGAAGGTGATCCGGGTTCCGGTGGCCCGCACCACGAGCCCGGCGGCAATCTCCAGACTTCGGAAGACCGGTTCCATACGCGAATTACCCCGGGGCCCCGGTGGGCTCAGAAGGTCCGGTGGGGCCGGCCTCGGCCCTCCTGGCCGCCTTGGCGGCAGCCTCCTCGGCATCCATCCGGTTGGCCTCGGCCAGCGTCGGGGCCGACCCACCAAGCCGGTGCGGCACCCAGAATTCACCGGGCGGATAAGGGCCGTAGGCGTCCTGCACCTGGGTGAGCAGATGTTGCATGCGCGAATGCAGCAGCGCGGTCAATTCCGGCGCGGGCAAGGTGGGCTGGATCGGCTCACCGACAGCGATCGAGATGGGCACCTTGGGCCGGTACAGATTCTTCGGGTGGCCCTTGGTCCAGATGCGCTGGGCGCCCCACACGATGTGCGGCACGATCGGCACCCCGGCCTCGATCGCCATCCGCGCTGCACCGGACTTGAAGTCCTTGATCTCGAAGCTGCGGCTGATCGTCGCCTCCGGGTACACCCCGACCAGCTCACCGGCCTTGAGGTAATCGACCGCGGACTCGAACGAGGCGGCCCCGCTGTCGCGGTCCACCTCGATGTGGCGCAGGCTGCGCATGATCGGTCCGGTGATCTTGTTGTCGAAAACTTCCTTCTTTGCCATGAACCGCACCTTGCGGCCCCGCTTCTGCAGGTAGGCGGGCAAGCCGGCAAAGGTGAAGTCGAAGTAGCTGGTGTGGTTGATGGCCACCACCGCACCGCCGGTGACCGGAAGGTTCTCCACCCCCGTCACCGTGAACTTCAGCCCCTGCAACCGCCAGGC
The DNA here is from genome assembly GCF_001665785.1 of Mycolicibacterium peregrinum. Lineage (GTDB taxonomy): Bacteria > Actinomycetota > Actinomycetes > Mycobacteriales > Mycobacteriaceae > Mycobacterium > Mycobacterium peregrinum_A. The sequence continues at coordinate 14,162 of NZ_LZSO01000014.1, read as the reverse complement.
AGCTCGAGCAACTTGTATGACAGTCCCGTACACCGGTTCCACGTAGCCAGCCTAATCCCAGCCCGGATCGGCGCATCACCCAACTCGGGCTAGGCTGGGCGGGCATCGAAGTACTCCATCGAAAGGCTGTTTGTGCAGGTCACCAGCGTCGGGCATGCCGGCTTCCTGATCGAGACCAAGGCTGGCAGCATTTTGTGCGACCCCTGGGTCAACCCCGCCTACTTCGCCTCCTGGTTCCCGTTCCCCGACAACACGCAGTTGGACTGGACGACGCTGGGAAATGTCGACTACCTCTACGTGTCGCACCTGCACAAGGACCACTTCGACCCGCAGAACCTGCGCCGCCACGTCAACAAGGACGCCGTGGTACTGCTGCCCGACTTCCCGGTACCCGACCTGCAGCGCGAGCTACAGGCGCTGGGCTTTCACCGGTTCTTCGAAACCACCGATTCGGTCAAACACACCGTGCGCGGCCCCAAGGGCGACCTCGACGTGATGATCATCGCGCTACGCGCACCCGCCGACGGCCCGATCGGTGACTCGGGTCTGGTCATCGACGACGGCGAGACCGTCGTGTTCAACATGAACGACGCGCGGCCTGTCGACCTGGACATGTTGCACTCGGACTTCGGCCAGATCGACGTGCACATGCTGCAGTACTCGGGGGCCATCTGGTACCCGATGGTCTACGACATGCCCGCCCGCGCCAAAGAGGCCTTCGGCATCCAGAAACGCCAACGCCAGATGGACCGGTGCCGCCAGTACATCGCACAGGTCGGCGCGACCTGGGTGATCCCCTCGGCCGGTCCGCCGTGCTTTCTGGACCCCGAACTTCGCGATCTGAACGACGACCATGATGATCCGGCCAACATCTTCCCCGACCAGGTGGTGTTCTTGGACCAGATGCGCCGCCACGGACATGACCGCGGGCTGCTGATGATCCCGGGCAGCACCGCCGATTTCACCGGCTCGCACCTGGACTCGCTGACCCACCCGGTGCAGGACCCGGAGGCGATCTTCACCACCGGCAAGGCTGCCTACATCGAGGATTTCGCCCAGCGCATGGCCCCGGTCCTGGCCGCCGAGAAGGCCTCCTGGGCGCCGGCGGCGGGTGAACCTCTGCTACCGGGACTGCGGGCACTGTTCGAGCCGATCATGAGCCAGACCGATCAGATCTGCGACGGCATCGGCTACCCGGTGGAACTGCGGCTGTCAGGCCCCGACCACAGCGAGACCGTGGTACTGGACTTCCCCAAACGCCTTGTCCGCGAACCCATCGCCGACGAGAAGTTCCGATACGGCTTCGCGATCCCGCCCGAGCTGGTGCGCACCGTGCTACGCGACGACGAACCAGACTGGGTCAACACCATCTTCCTGTCCACCCGGTTCAAAGCCTGGCGCGTGGGCGGCTACAACGAGTACCTGTACACCTTCTTCAAATGCCTCACCGATGAACGCATCGCCTACGCCGACGGCTGGTTCGCCGAAGCCCACGACGACTCCTCGTCGATCACCCTCGACGGGTGGGAAATCCAGCGTCGCTGCCCACACCTGAAGGCCGACCTGTCGAAATTCGGTGTGGTCGAAGGCAACACCCTCACCTGCAACCTGCACGGCTGGCAGTGGAACCTGGACAACGGCAAATGCCTCACCACCAAAGGCCACGAGCTGCGGTGCAGCAAGTCATGACCGCCCCGCGCCAGTACTACGACGACGGTCTGATCCAGTTGGACCGCGAGGCGATCACGTTGCGGCGCTATCACTTCCCGTCGGGAACCTCGAAGGTGATCCCGCTGCGGGACATCCGCTCGTACCGGGCCGAATCACTCGGCCTGGTACTCAACCGGTTCCGCATATGGGGCAGCAGCGACCTGCGCCGCTGGCTGCCACTGGACGTCTGGCGGCCGATCAAATCGACCCTGATCACCTTGAAGGTCAACGGGACTCGCCCCGACCCGGCGTTCACCCCGCAGCGGCCCGCCGAGTTCATCGCGGTACTCGACGATCTGCTGGGGCGCTGAGCGTCAGCGCGCGGCGCGCACCACCTGCCGCAGTTCGGATGCCGCGCTGGAGGCACTGTCGTACACGCGAACGATGGCCTCGTCGCCCGGCTTGAGGAAGGTGGACTCGCCCAACGGGGTGTAGCGGGTGGCGCCGATGCCGATCAGCACGTTCTCGGGATGGCCGCTGGCCACCATCAACGCACCGACATCCTCCAACGGCGTGTCGGCCGAGCCCTTCTGGTTGGCCAGCCGTTCGACGATCCAGTCCAGCAGCACCTCGCCGTAATACGAGTAGCCCACCAGGGGTGAATCCACCCCGTAGGCGTGCTGCTGGCCGGCTCCGTCGCCACTGCCCTCGCTCAGGTAGCAGACCAGCCGCATGGTGGCCGTCGGACCGTCCGGGGTGAGATCACTGATCTCGAAGAATTGCGGCGCAACGCCTTTGGAGGCCGGGCCCCAGTTCTTCTTGTAACTGATCTTGGGTGCGCCCGGCCTGCGGATCGAGCAGTCGTTGAAGGCGCCGAGCGCGAACGGCTCCAGCCGCACCACGGTGTCGCCGTTCCACACCACCCGGCAGGCCACCCCGACCTCTGGCTCGATCTGAAGGTTGAGCGGGCCGTCAACGTCACCGGCCTCCGGCAACACGATGGCGTCGCTGGACAGCGGGAACTCGCCGAGAAAGTCCTCCCGGCCGGGCGCGTACCACGGGAAGATACCTTTGGGTGCATACCCTTCGGTAACAACCTTGACGAAATCCCCCGCCTCCCCGGCCTGTTCGAGGTGCCCCGCGAAGTTACCGGCCACGCCGAAGCCGAACCAGTTACGCAATTCGGCAAGGTCGATGTCGATCATGGCTGCAACCCTACTGTGGCCGCGACAAGCCGGAAACAAGTCGCTCTTAAGTCGCCGGGACCAGGCTGTGCTCCGCGAGTGCCGATCCACGCCGGATCGGCCGAATCCGAGGAGTGTCCCATGCCGACCACCACCACAAGCACCACCGTCTCACCGCGTCGCGCGGGTGACCCCGCGCCGGACCTGCTGGGTATCGCGTTGGCACACCGTGCGATGCTGGCCGACCTGCTCCGCCTGGGAGACCTGGCCGCCGCGGTGCGCGACCGGGATGTGATCTGCACCCCCGGGCGGGCCCGGGCCATCTCCCGATATGTCGAGCTGCTGTGCGATTCCATCCACCATCACCACACCACCGAAGATGCCGTGCTGTGGCCGGTGATCCAGGCCAGTGTGGGCGACCACGTGGACCTGAGCGAGCTGATCGACGACCACGCCGCGCTGGACCCTCGGTTGGAGCAGCTGCGAGCCCGCGCCGCGGCGTTCCGGCTGTCGATGGGTGATCGCCACATCGCCGGCCTCATGGCCATCGAGCTGGCCGAACTGGCGGCCCTGCTGACCGAACACATCAACGACGAGGAGATGGAGGTGTTCCCGCTGATCACCGAGCACGTCTCGGTGGCCGATTGGGCGGCAGTGGAGAAAGCCGCCCGGGACGGCAGCCGGATGTCGTTCGACGGTCCGCGCTCGATGACGGTGATGACCGACGACGAGCGGGCAACCCTGGCCGAGCACACCGGAATCGGGCTGCGGATCATGCTCGCTGGACTGCTGGTGCGGCACCGGCGCCGGGAGCGGGCAGTCTTCGGCGCCTCCCGATAAGCCCCGATGAGCCGGCACCGCCGGCGTCAGTCGATGAAGCGCCGCGCCTCGGCCGCCAGCCGGTCCCTCAACTTCGCGGCGGCCTCCCGGTAACCGACCGCCTGCTCCGGGCGGCCCAGCGCGTCCGCGGCGACGGCCAGCGCCTCGTCGACGGGACCCACCATGAGGCCGTCGACACCGAGTCCGGCAATGCGCCCGGAGTAGGGCTCGAGGTCCGCCGCCCGGGCCTTTGCCTCCTCGACATCACCGAGCGCCACGGCCGCATTGACGCGCAGCACGGTGAACGGAAGCCAGAAGTACGCCCGCTCGATCGGCTGCCGGTCGCGCCACAGTTCGCGAGCCTCTGCCTCGCGTCCCCGCGCGATCAGCGCCAGCACCGCGGCGTCCAGCGCCGCAACCGACACCTCGCGATAGAAGAACACCAACTCGTCGGCCAGCACACCGAGGTCTCCGAGGCAGAACTCACCCGTCACCCGGCCGACCATCGCCAGCTTGGCTCCGTTGGCGGCACCGTTCTCGACCATCCGCGCCGCCAGATCGGTGTAGGCGCCCACCGCCTCGTCCAATCGCGCCGCGAGCAGATACATCCGGGCGCGGAACAATCCCAGCACGCCGAGGAGATGGACGAGCTGCCCGGTGCCGGCCCGGGCCACCGCGATGTCCACGTGGCGTTTCGCGGTCACCAGATCGGACCGATGACCGGCTGCCAGCGACAGCAGCCAGTGCGCCACCGCTTGATAGTCGGCCTGCTCGGTGGCCTCGGCGGTCTGCAGCAGTTCGGCGGCGGTCGATTCACGCTCGGCATCGATGTCGGGGCCCAGCGCGCAGTACGCCCGGACATTGAGGGCAGTGCACAACAAGCGGCCCGACGATCCCGGGTCGTCGGCGTAGGCGCGTCGCGCCAGCTCGAGCAGTTCGGTGCTGGCGGCGAGTGCGCCCTCGGGATCGGTGCCCTCCAACTCCACATAGAGCGCCTTGAGCAACCGGATCCGATCGGCCGCAGTGACTTCCGTCGGACCACCGGCCAACACCTGGCGTAGCAGGCCGATCATCTGCGCATCGGATTCGTCGTATTCGCGGTCCCGCCACACCAGCGGGGTGTCCCACGCTGTCAGTACCCGCACCATGAGGTCGTCGCGCGACTTCCCGGTCAGCAACTGCAGCGCGGCCTTCAACTCGATGCGCGCGGCGACGGCGTCGCCGGACTGGGCCAGGGCAGAGATCAGCCCGCACCGGGCGTCGATCTCGGGGTCGAGGCCCTCGGCGCCGGGGCGCAGCCGGCGACTGGCCGCCAATTCCAACATCTGCACGGCGGCACGCCACTGCCGGGCAGCTTCGACGTGAGCACCGACAGAATCCGCCTCACGGGCTGCCGCTGTCGCGAAAGCCGTGGCGGCCAAAGCAGTTTCCGCTGTGGCCGACGCGACCGCGTGGTGCGCCAGGGCAGCCGGGTCGACGGATCGGCCGGGCGCGCGCAACAGCTCCAACGCCGCACCGTGCAGCCGTGACCGCCGCAGTTTGGAGGTGTCCTCATAGAGCGTGTCGCGAACCAGCGAGTGGGCAAACCTCAATCGGCCTGGCGCCGGCTCGTCGAGCAGACCGAGCAGGACGGCCGGTTCCAGCGCGTCGAGCAGGTCGTCAGGGTCGTTGCCACCGAGTTCGGCAAGCAGGTCGACGTCGATGTCGCGGCCCAGCACGGCCGCTTGACGCAGTGCAGTGACGGTCGGACCCGGCAACCGGGCCAACCTGCGGCGCAACACATCTCGAACACCGACGGGCACCGACGCCCAGACCGCGTCCGACCCCTCTGCAGCCATCAGCCGGGCCAGTTCGCGGACGAACAACGGGTTGCCGCCCGTGCGCTCACGCAAAAGCCGCAGCGCCTCCCCGCTGGCGGCGGTCAGTCCGTAGTCCGCTGCCAGAGCGGCCGTGGCCGCCGCGTCGAGACCGCCGAGAATCAGATGTGCCGCGGTGTGTACCGTCAGCGCCGCCCGCGCCACCTCGAGTTCGCCGCGGTCCTCCGAGGGGCGATACGTGCCGATGACCAACACCGGAAGATCCTTGATCCGGTCGGCCACCAGCCGCAGGAGCTCCAACGTCAAACCGTCGGTGCGGTGCAGGTCATCGAGGACCACCGCCAACGGTTGACTGCCCGCGACCGCGCTCAACACGTCGGCCACCGCATGCCCCAGCCAGAACGTGCCCGGCTCGACCGCGGCGACGTCGTGCAACAGCGGCGCCAACGCCTGCCTTCCGTCGTCCGCCGGGGCTCCGGCCTCCAACAGCTCGCGCAGCACCTCGGTCCACGCCCACCCCGCAGGCGCACCGTGGACCTCCGGGCAACGGCCGAGCACGGTGCGCCAGCCCGCAGCCCGCAGCCGGGCGGTCGCGGCGGCCGCCAGGGTGGTCTTGCCGGATCCCGCCTCTCCCCCGATCCACAGCACGGCGCTGCTGCCTGCGGCCACAGCGCGTGCGGCAGTGTCGATTTCGGCGAGTTCCTCGGCCCGGCCGTAGGCGGTCAGTTCTGAACCGCCGGGCGCGACGACCTCCGGGATCGCCGGCTGGGCCGGACGGGAAGGCTCCAAATGATCAGCTTGGCGCAGGATGTCGCGCTCGAGGTCGCGCAGCGCACGGCCCGGTTCCAGACCGAGTTCATCGACGAGGTGGTCCCTGGTGCGCCGCAGCACTTCCAGCGCGTCGGTCTGGCGTCCGGCCTGATACAGCGCCGTCGCCAGCACGGCAGCGGCACCTTCGCGGCCGGGACTCTCGCCGACGTGCCGTTCGAGCGCAGCGATCGCGGCGCTGTACCGGCCCAGCTCGACCTGCGCTGCGGCCTGGGCCTCCACCGAGGCCAGCCGGAGCTCGGTCAGCCGGGCGATCTCCGGCGCCGCCCACAGTGCGTCGCCCGCCCCCGCGAACGGATCTCCCGCCCAGTCGGCCAATGCCTCGTCGAGCAGGCACACACGTTGCTGCGGATCGGACTCACCATATGCGGCAGTGACTTTCGCCTCGAACCGCCAGGAGTCGACGGCGTCGGCCGGCAGTCGCAGACAGTATCCGGGCGCAGCGCTGACCAGGATGCGGGCCGGAGCCCGTCGCTGCCGCCCCGGCTCGAGTGCCCGCCGCAGATGCGACACGTAGACCTGCAGAGCCGCTAACGCCTTGGGTGGCGGCTCACCCTCCCACAGGTCATCGATGAGACGGTCGACGGACACCGTGTGTCCGTGTGCGGCAACCAATCTCGCCAGCAACGCGCGTTGCAGCCGGGCACCGAGATCCACCGGCTCATCGCCCACCCAGGCGTGTACCGGCCCGAGCACCCTCACCCGTACCACGCTGTCCCCCGACATGTCCGCAGTTCTACTGGGCCGCGGTGTGGACGGTTACCGGGGTTCCAGCACCGGGGTGCCGACGAACGGCACCAGCGCCTCGGGTACCCGCACGCTGCCGTCGGGTTGCTGATGGTTCTCCAGGATCGCCACCAGCCAGCGCGTGGTGGCGAGCGTGCCGTTGAGCGTGGCGGCGATCTGCGGCTTGCCGTTCTCGTCCCGGTAACGCGTGGCCAATCGCCGCGCCTGGAACGTCGTGCAGTTCGAGGTGGACGTGAGCTCCCGGTAGGTCTGCTGGGTGGGTACCCATGCCTCACAGTCGTACTTACGCGCCGCCGAGGAGCCGAGATCGCCTGCGGCGACGTCGATCACCCGGTAGGGCACCTCGATGGCCGCCAGCATCTCGCGCTGCCAGCCCAGCAGTTTCTGATGCTCGGACTCGGCGTCCTCGGGCTTGCAGTAGATGAAGCCCTCGACCTTGTCGAACTGGTGCACACGGATGATGCCGCGGGTGTCCTTGCCGTAGCTGCCTGCCTCGCGCCGGAAGCAGGACGACCAGCCGGCATACCGCTTCGGACCGTCGGACAGATCCAGGATCTCGCCCGAGTGGTAGCCCGCCAGCGGCACCTCCGACGTACCGACCAGGTACAGGTCGTCGGCTTCGAGCCGGTAGATCTCGTCGGCGTGGGCGCCGAGGAATCCGGTGCCCGCCATGACTTCCGGGCGCACCAGGACCGGCGGGATCATCAACGTGAACCCGTTCGCCACGGCCACCTGGGTGGCCAACTGCAGCAGGCCCAGCTGCAGCAGCGCGCCGGCACCGGTGAGGAAGTAGAACCTCGAACCCGACACCTTGGCGCCGCGTTCCATGTCGATGAGCCCGAGCGCCTCGCCCAGCTCGAGGTGGTCCTTGGCGTTCTCGATCGCCCGGGGCTCGCCGACGGTGTCCAGCAGCGCGAAGTCGTCCTCGCCGCCGGCCGGCACACCGTCGATGATCACGTTGCCGATCGCCATGTGCGCAGCGGTGAAGGCACTCTCGGCCTCGGCCTGCGCCACCTCGGCGGCCTTGACCTGCTCGGCCAGGTCCTTGGCCCGCTGCAGCAGGGCCGGACGTTCCTCTGGCGTCGCCTTGCCCACGAGCTTGCTGGCGGCCTTCTGGTCGGCCCGCAGGTTGTCGGCCGTCGAGATCGCGGCCCGCCGCGCCGCATCGGCCTGCAGCAGGGCGTCGACGCGCGCCGGGTCTTCCCCGCGGGCTCGTTGCGACGCACGGACGATGTCGGGATTGTCGCGCAGCAGCTTGAGGTCGATCACGGGCGCAACCCTACTTTTTGAAGTGCGAAGACGTACATCTGAGGTGGTCGAAAAGGTGGCGCCGGTCGAGCGTGACGGCCTCCGGGCACAACCTCGCAACATTACAACCGCATCACTTGTCACAGGGGCTGACACGCCTGTCACAATGGAGGGCAATGTTGGAAGCACCCGAGCACCCCGAGTACCCCGAGAACGGGGCCCTGCTCGCCGAACCTCTTCCGGACGAACAACCCGCGAGGGAACGGTGGTGGCAGAGTCTTGCGGCCGCGTCGACGCGACGTGCGCTGCTGTTGACCGCGCTCGGCGCGCTGCTCATCGCCGGCCTGATCACCGCGTTGCCCATGGGCGGGGGATCGAGCTCAGCACCGGGCGCGATCGCCCTCGGGCCGCGCGGTAACGACACCTTCAATCACGTCAAGCGCGGCGACTGCCTGAACTGGCCCGGCCGCAATCCCGACGCCGCGCACATCGTGGACTGTAAGGACAACCATCGCTTCGAGGTCGCCCAGGCCGTGGACATGCGCACCTTCCCCGGCAGCGAGTACGGGCCAGGTGCGCCGCCGCCGTCGGTGGACCGGATCAAGCAGATCAGCCAGGAGCAGTGCACCCCGTCGGTCCGTGGCTACCTGGGTCCGAAGTACGACCCGAACGGCAAGTACACGATCGGCCTGCTGTGGTCGGGTGAGAAGGCCTGGAAGCAGTCCGGTGAGCGGCGCATGCTGTGCGGGCTGCAACTGCTCGGTCCCGGCGACGGCCAGTTGGAGTCGGCAGGCAAGGTGTCCGACGTCGACCAGTCAAAGGTCTGGGCCGCGGGCACCTGCCTCGGAATCGACGCCGCCACCAACCAGCCCACCGACGTCCCCGTCGATTGCGCGGCACCGCACGCCATGGAGGTCACCGGCGCGGTCAACCTCGCCGAGAAGTTCCCGGGCGGGTTGCCCGCGGAGGGCGATCAGGACAACTTCATCAAGGACGCCTGCACCGCGCAGACCGATGCCTACCTGGCCCCGGTCCAGTTGCGCACCACCACGCTGGCGCTGAGCTACAGCACGATCTCATTGCCCAGCTGGTCGGCCGGCAGCCACCAGGTGTCGTGCAGCATCGGCGCCACATTGGGCAACGGCGGCTGGTCGACGCTGGTCAACAGTGCCAAGGGCCCGCTGATGATCAACGGTCAGCCCCCCGTGGCGCCCCCTGACATCCCGGAGGAGCGGCTCAACATGCCGCCCATCCCGATGCCCGATGTGGACGAGACCTCGTCCTCGTCGTCGGGTTCGTCCTCGTCGTCGGGATCCGGTTCGTCCGGTTCCGGCTCCTCGGGTTCGTCGGGATCCGGATCGTCGGGTTCGTCGGGATCCGGATCGTCGGGATCCTCGTCGAGCGGCCAGCACATGCCGCAAGCCTCGACCACCGCAGCGCCGGCCCCGACGCAGTCCAACACGTTCAACCCGCCGCCGCCGGAGCAGGCACCGGCCCCGGGCCCGGGCCCCGAGCAGGGCCCCGCACCTGCTGCCGATGGCGCGGCACCACCCGCGGGGCCGCCTCCGGGTGAGCCTGCCCCCGTACCGCCGGCGCCGTAGCCGTGCCGGTGCGGATGAGCTCGCAGCGGTTCGACGAGTTGGTATCCGACGCACTCGACCTGATCCCGCCGCAACTGGCGGCCGCGATCGACAACGTCGTGATCCTGGTCGAGGATCGCGATCCCGACGAGCCCGAGATCCTGGGCCTGTACCAGGGCGTCGCGCTGACCGAGCGGGATTCCTGGTACGCGGGCTCCCTGCCGGACACCATCACGATCTACCGCGGGGCCCTGCTGGATTTCTGTGACAGCGAGGCCGATGTGGTCGACGAGGTGGCCATCACCGTGATCCACGAGATCGCACACCACTTCGGGATTGATGACGAGCGGCTCCACGAACTGGGTTGGGGATGAGCCGCTTGCGCGAAGACAAAGGGCTGGGATGAGCCGCTTGCGCGAAGACAATGGGCTGGGCTAGGCGCGGCAACCAGGTTTTGTCGGTCCGCAGTGCTATCAACGGGCTATGACGATCCAGTGCCGGGAGTGCGCAGCCGGTCTGGAGCATTGCCACGGCACCGTGATCCACCACGTCCGGTACCGCGCGGAATGCACCGACGACACCTGCACCACCCCGGAAGCAGCCCATACGTTCAGCATCGACTGTGAGTCGGTGGGCTGCCCGTGTGCACATGACAGTGCACAGTCGATCCGGCGGGCCGGTTAACCCATCGGGTCGGTTTCGGACTTCACCGCGTCGATGACCGGCGTGGCGTGGGGCTCCGGATAGAAGGGCGGTGTCACGGCCGCCCACTGGACGCAGCTCCAGCGTCCGTCGGTGATCGGTGCCAGCACCACCGATTCGGTGTTGGCCAGATGGTGATCGAGGGCGAAGCTGCCGTCGACGCCGGCCAGCACGGCGGCCACCAGGCGGATGGCCGCGCCATGGCTCACCAGCACGATGTCGCTCTCGAAGTCATGGTCGTCCAGGTAGCGGAGCCGCAACTCGGTGAGCACGGGCACGTACCGGGCCAGCACCGCCTCGGCGCTCTCGCCGCCGGGCATCGGCACGTCCAGTTCGCCCCGGTGCCAGCGCTCGTAGATCCGGTTGAACTCGGCGACGGCGTCATCGTCGCTACGGTCCTCGAGCTCACCCACCTGAACTTCATGGACGCCGTCGAATTCGAATGGGACAAGCCCGGTTTCGACACCGATACCGGCGGCGGTCTGTGCCGCGCGCCGGGCCACAGAATGCGCCAGGATCGACGGGCGCTGGTTCAGCGTTCCGGCGAATCTCCGGGCCTGCTCATGGCCCAGATCGGTCAGGTCGGCACCGGGTGGCACGGTGTCCAGACGCCGGGCGACATTGCCGTGGGACTGTCCGTGACGGACGAGGATCAGCCGTCCGCTCATGAGTCGTCCGTTCCGTCGCGCAAGCCCGCCAACCACCGTGAGGCCTCGTCCAGGCGCGGCGGGGGTGCACCCGCGCTCGCCCCGGTCGGCCAGGAACCTAGATATCGCACATCGGTACAACGTCGATAGAGCGCTTTGAGTGCCTCGGCCACCGGATCGTCGTCGATGTGTCCGACGCAGTCCAGGAAGAACATGTAAGTGCCCAGCTCGGTTCGGGTGGGCCGGGATTCGATCCGGGTCAGGTCGATGTCGCGGATCGAGAATTCGGTCATGGCCGCGACCAGGGCGCCCGGGGTGTTGTCCAGGCGAAGGACCACCGAGGTCCGATCGGCGCCGGTGGCTGCCGGCGGCGCACCGGGCGGGCCGGCCAGGACGAAGCGGGTGCGGGCATTGGCCTCGTCGACCACGTCGGCGGCGAAGATGTCCAGGCCGCAGCGCTCGGCGGCCAACCGTGTACTCACCCCGGCGTCGGCCCGGCCCTCGGCCACCTCGTGCGCGGCGGCGGCATTGGAGGTGGCCGGGACGATGTCGGCATCGGGCAGGTTGGCGGCGAGCCACCGACGCACCTGCGCCAGCGCCACCGGGAAGGCCGCGACGGTCTGCACGGGCCCGCTGTGCCCGGGCCGGGTCACGATGGTGAACGCGACGTCGAGAGTCAGCTCGGCATAGACCTGCAGCGGCTTCCCGACCGCGAGGCTGTCCAGGGTCGGCAGCACCGACCCTTCGATCGAGTTCTCGATCGGTACGCACGCGTAATCGGCCGAGCCGTCACGCACCGCAGCCAGCGCGCCCGGGGTGCTGTCGGTCAGAACCGGGGTGAAGCGGGGTCTGCCGTCGCCGGTTGCCGGGGACAGTCCGGGCACCATCTCATGGGCCACCATCTGCAGTAACGCCACTTCGGTAAAGGTTCCCTCGGGCCCGAGGTAGGCGATGCGCGGCACATCCCAACCCTATCGGGTCGGCCTCTGCGTCATCGGTTGATGACGACCGGCGGGGCGTTTCGGGGAAGCCTTGCCCGCGAGGCACCGTCCAGTTAAGTTAGGCTTACCTCACCTGAATTCCTCACCTAGTTTCGAAGGCGGCGAGATGGCCATAGCGACACCGACGACAGCCGAGCGGATCCGCAGCGCATGTGCACGGGGCGGCGGCGCCATGGTCGCGGTCGAGGGCATCGAACCCGTCGCCTCACCTGTCCATCACCTGCTCGACGACGGCTCGTTCGCGATCACCGTCCCCGAGACCGGCCCCCTGGCCGGCATGGCGATGGCCGCCGGCTCGGCAGGGGTGCAGGCCGTGCTGGAGATGACCGATTACGCCCCGCTCCCGTTGCGGGAACCCGTGCGCTCCCTGGTGTGGATCCGCGGTCGCCTACAGCACGTGCCGACCGACGCGGTTCCGGCGCTGCTCGACCTGATCGCCGCCGAGAACCCGAATCCGGCTCTGCTGCAGGTGAATTCCAGGCCCGAGCCGAACGACGACCAGGACGACGACAACCACGCCCTGATGCGCCTGGAGATCGAGTCCGTGGTGGTGGCCGACGCCACCGGCGCCGAGTCGGTCGGTCTCGGAGCGCTGCTGCAGGCGCGGCCCGACCCGTTCTGCGCGATGGAGTCCGGTTGGCTGCAGCACATGGAGTCTGCACACCGCGATGTGGTGGAACGCCTGGCCACCCGGTTGCCGATGACGCTGCGCACCGGGCGGGTCCGACCGCTGGGCCTGGACCGCTACGGCGTGCAACTGCGGGTGGAGAACGAACACGGCGACCACGACGTCCGGTTGCCGTTCCCCAAGCCGGTCGACGACGTCACCGGGCTGAGCCAGGCCATCCGGATACTGATGGGCTGCCCATTCCTCAACGGCTTGCGCGCGCGCCGGATCTGACCCGCACGATCCGCCGCACCGCCGGGGCGCCGCTACCGTAGCTTCGGTGACCGGGCCCCACGACCAACTCGAGCCGCAACGCCGCACGCTCAAGATCGAGATCGCCGTCGTGCTCGCTGTGACCTTCGGGCTCAGCGCATACACCGCGGGCCTTCGGCTCATCGAAGCGGTGCTGCTCGGACTGTCGGGGCAGACCGTCGCGCTCAACCCGAAGCGCTCCCCGTTCGACCTGATCGACCTCGGCCTGCACCTGGCCGTGATCCTGCAGCTGCTGGCCTGGGGAGTACTGGCCCTGTACCTGTTGTGGCGCAGCGGTTTCGGGCCGTCCAAGATCGGTCTGTCCCGTCCGCAGTGGCGCGCCGACGGATTGGGCGGAGTCGGCCTGGCCCTGCTCATCGGCCTGCCGGGGTTGGGGTTCTACGTGCTGGCCCGGGTGCTGGGCCTGAGCGCCGACGTGGAACCGGCCGAGTTGTACGACACGTGGTGGCGCATCCCGATGCTGCTCGGTGTGGCGTTCGCCAACGGCTGGGCCGAAGAGATCATCGTGGTGGGGTTCCTGCTCACCCGGCTGCGTCAACTCGACGTCAGCCCGGGGCGGGCCCTGATCATCTCCAGCCTGCTACGCGGCGCGTACCACCTGTACCAGGGCTACAGCGCGGGGCTGGGCAATGTGGTGATGGGCCTGGTGTTCGGCTACGCCTGGCAGCGCACCGGGCGCCTGTGGCCGCTGATCATCGCCCACACCCTGATCGACGCGGTGGCGTTCGTCGGCTACGCGCTGGTGGCGGATCATCTCAGTTGGCTGCATTGACGCCTGCGGCACGTACATTTCTGCTGTGGACGACTTCACCGGATCGGGCGGACCTCGCGACCCGCGCTCGCGCCGTCCGGGACCGCGCCCTCGCGGCAGCGAGCCGTCGCAGGTGATCCGTCGCGACCCGAACTACCGCCCGTCCTGGCCGCCGAATCCGCCCGCGCCACCACGGACACCGCCACCACCCCATTGCCCAGCCCCGCGCTGTAGCCCTGGTACAGGTG
>NZ_LZSO01000013.1 GCF_001665785.1 Mycolicibacterium peregrinum | reverse complement strand
CGCCTGGGCACACCGCCAAACCATCACCCACACCCAAGCAGCTTGACAACTTACAACCCTGGGATGTCTGGAGTGGCGTTCGAGCCCGAGAGCCACTCTCGCGTGACAAGGCGGCGGTGGGCCAGGCGACCCGACTACGGACTTTCCAGGGTTTGGATCTCGGCATGCGGTGCCAGTGTTGGTTCTGTCAGCACGCCAGAGAAAAGGATTCGCACAATGAAAATCACAGTCATAGGTGCCAGCGGGCAGATCGGCTCGCGGGTGGTGCGGTTGCTCACCGACGCCGGACACGACGTGGTCGCGGCCTCCCTTTCGTCGGGCGCCAATGTCCTCACCGGCGAGGGCCTCGCTGAGGCTCTGAGCGGTGCCGATGCGCTGGTCGACGTGGTCAACTCGCCCTCGTTCGAGGACGGCCCGGTGATGGACTTCTTCACCGCGTCCTCGCGCAACCTGGTGGCCGCCGCGAAGGAGACCGGTGTCGGGCACTACGTGGCGTTGTCGATCGTGGGGACCGACGGACTCCCGGACAGTGGCTACATGCGGGCCAAGGTGGCCCAGGAGAAGAACATCACCGAATCCGGACTGCCGTACTCGATCGTGCGGGCCACGCAGTTCCAGGAGTTCGCCGAGGCCATCACGGGATCGTTGGTGGTGGGCGACGAGGTGCGGGTCCCCGACGCGCGGATCCAGCTGATCTCGGTGGACGACGTCGCCGGTGAGGTCGCCAAGGTGGCGCAGGGCGCTCCGCTCAACGGGATCGTGAACATCGGTGGGCCCGACAAGTTCTCGTTCGCCGTCATGGCGCGTGCCGTGCTGGCCGCCAAGGGCGACGACAAGGCGGTCGTGGTCGATCCGCAGGCGACGTACTTCGGTACCGCCGTCGACGACAACAGCCTCGTCACCGGTGACGACGGGATCCTTGGTGAAACCCGTTGGGCCGCATTGAGCGGGGCTCGCTGACATGCCGGTCACAGCCGAGCAGGAAAAGGCCCTGCACGACGCGATGACCGTGATCGCCACCGCGACACCGCCATTCATCCCGCCGAACGCCGAAGTGATGACGACGATCATCGAGTGGCCCGCAGGGTCACCCGGCGCGCCGCCGCACCGGCACCCGGCCGGACCTGCCTTCGGCTATGTCCTCGAGGGCGAGATGCTCTTCGAACTGGAGGGTGAGGCGCCGCGGGTGGTGAAAGCGGGGGAGGCCTTCTGGGAGCCCGGCGGTGACGTCATCCATTACTCGGATGCCAACAATCGCGACGACGTTCCGCTGCGGTTCCTGGTCAACATGCTCTGCGTGCCCGGCGAACCGATGCTCGTCATCGTCGAGGACGACGAACTCGAAGCCCGCAAGGACCGACGGGTCCGATAATGGCCGAGTTCTCCGACGTCGTCCGGTCGCGTCGGTCGTCGCGGATGTTCTTGCCGGACAAGCCCGTTCCGCGGGAACTGCTCGATGAGGCACTCGCGCTGGCGATGCGGGCGCCGTCGAACTCCAACACGCAGCCCTGGCACGTCTTCTTCGCCACCGGTGAGCAGCGCGTCCGATTGGTGGACGCGCTGCTCACCGCGGTCGACACTGCTCCTCCGGCGATCGGCTCCGCGGGCCTGCCGCCCCAGTTCGCCCACCGGCGCAGAGAGAGCGGCGCCCTGGTCTACGGAGCCATGGGGATCGCCCGCGACGACGTAGAGGGGCGCTGGGCAGC
The DNA here is from genome assembly GCF_001665785.1 of Mycolicibacterium peregrinum. Lineage (GTDB taxonomy): Bacteria > Actinomycetota > Actinomycetes > Mycobacteriales > Mycobacteriaceae > Mycobacterium > Mycobacterium peregrinum_A. The sequence goes on along the minus strand of NZ_LZSO01000013.1, from coordinate 284,709 downwards.
CCAGCGACGCAACTGGCAGTTCTTCCACGCCCCGGTCGCCGCGGTGGTCTGCATGCACCGCGATTTCACGAACGTCGACGCGCTGGGCGTCGGAATGTTCCTGCAGACCCTGCTGCTCGCGTTGAACGAACGGGGCATCGGCAGTTGCGTGCAGGTGTCGATCTCGTTCTATCCGGATGTGCTGCGTGAACAACTCGGTATCCCCGACGACCTGATGGTCCTGTGCGGGGTGTCGATCGGCTATGCGGACCCGGACTTTCCGGCCAACCACCTGCACACACCGCGCGATCCGATCACCGAGAACGTGGTGTTCCTCGACGCCTGATCGGCAGCACAAAACGTCACCTGGCGCTCACAGACATGTCATACGGCCGATGCCGTCTGGAGACCCGGCTGGGCGACCGTGCTCGGTATGAGCACTGCATCTGTACTCATCGCCGCTGATCACGCCGACAGTGCGACGCCCGATGCGCCGCGCTACACCCTGTTGTTGTCCGCCGACCCCGACCTCATCGAAGCCGCCCAGCGGCTCCGGCACGACGTGTTCACCGCCGAACCCGGATTCGCACTGACCAGGACCACCGACGGACGTGACGCGGACCGGTTCGACGAGCACTGCGACCACCTGCTGGTCCGGGAGGACCATACCGGTGAGCTGGTGGGTTGCTACCGGATGCTGCCGCCACCGGGCGCCATCGCCGCGGGCGGGCTGTACACGGCCACCGAGTTCGATGTACGCGGTCTCGACGCGCTGCGACCGTCCCTGGTCGAGATGGGCCGCGCGGTGGTGCGGACCGATCACCGCAACGGAGCCGTCGTCCTGCTGATGTGGGCGGGCATCCTGGCCTACCTCGACCGTTCCGGGTACGACTACGTGACCGGCTGCGTATCGGTGCCGGTCGCAGGCAACGCCGACGGACCGCCCGGAACCCAGATCCGCGGGGTCCGTGACTTCGTGCGACGCCGCCACGCGGCACCCGCCGAGCACACCGTGTACCCGTATCGCCCGGTGGTGCTCGACGGCAGAGGGCTCGATGACATCGACCCGCCGTCGCGGACCACGGTGCCGCCGCTGATGCGCGGCTATCTGCGCCTCGGTGCGCAGGTGTGTGGGGAACCCGCCCACGACCCCGACTTCGGGGTGGGAGATTTCCCGGCGCTACTGGACAAGCGCCGCGCCGACGTCCGCTACCTCAAGCGCTTGCGCTCGGTCTCGGCGGCCGCCGACATGGCCGGCGGGGTGGCCGGAGACGCGTCGTGACCGCCGCGAACGTCCAGCACCCATGGTTGCCCAGGGCGTCGTGCGACTCCAGCTGTGTGCACGTAGACAGTGCGGACGCCGGCAGGCGGCCGGTGGTGTGGGTACGCACCACGGTGCGCGTCGTCATGGCGGTTGTCCTGTTCCCGGGGGCGGTACTGCTGGCAGTGCCGATGCCGGGCCGCTGGCACCTGCAGCGGTTCTACTGCCGGCTGATGCTGCGCTGCTTCGGTGTACGAATCGCCTTGTCGGGCGGCCCTATTCGCAATCTGCAAGGGGTGCTCGTGGTAACCGGTCACGTGTCCTGGCTGGATATCTTCACGGTCGGGGCAGTGCTTCCGGGCTCCTTCGTGGCCCGTGCGGATCTGGTGGAATGGCCCGCGCTGGGCCGGCTGGCCCGGGTGATGAAGGTGATCCCGATCGACCGGGGCAGCCTGCGCCGACTGCCTGCGGTGGTCAACACCGTGGCCGAACGTCTGCGGGCCGGACACACCGTGGTGGCCTTCCCGGAGGGCACCACCTGGTGTGGACTGGCGTACGGACCGTTCCGGCCGGCGATGTTCCAGGCCGCGATCGATGCGGCCCGGCCGGTGCAGCCACTGCGGCTGGACTACCGCCACCGCGACGGCCGCCCGTCGACCATTCCGGCCTTTGTGGGCGAGGACACCCTGTTGCGGTCGGTCCGGCGGGTCATCACCGCGCGTCGCACGGTGTGTCACGTCCACGTCGGGTCGCTGCAACTGCCCGGAGAGGACCGCCGGGCGCTGGCCGGACGCTGCGAGGCGGTGGTGCGGGGTCACCAGGAGCTTCCTGGAGCTCCAGCGCACATTCTGGTGGCCTGAGGCGGCTGGCGGGCGGGTCGCCTGCCAGCGGCTATCCTGGAGAGGTTATGAGCTCCTCCGCGGGCAGGCCGGTCTATCTCGATCACGCCGCCACCACCCCGATGCACCCAGCCGCCATAGAAGCGATGACGGCTGCGCTGGCGAGTGTGGGCAATGCCTCCTCGCTGCACGGGTCGGGGCGTCTGGCGCGGCGCCGGATGGAGGAGGCCCGCGAGACGCTGGCCCGCCTGCTGGGCTGCCGCCCGTCTGAGGTGATCTTCACCGCCGGTGGCACCGAGAGCGACAACCTCGCGGTCAAGGGCATCTACTGGGCCCGCCGCGACGCCGAGCCGAAGCGGCGCCGCATCGTCACGACCGCCGTCGAGCACCACGCGGTTCTCGATGCCGTGCAGTGGCTTGTCGACCATGAGGACGCCGAGGTGACCTGGCTCCCCGTCGACGCCGAGGGCGTCGTCGCACCCGAGTCACTGCGCTCGGCGCTCGAGGCCGGTGACGGACCCGCTGACGTTGCCCTGGTCAGCATCATGTGGGCCAACAATGAGGTCGGCACGATCATGCCGATCGCCGAACTGGCTTCCATCGCGGCCGAGTTCGACATCCCGATGCACAGCGACGCCATTCAGGCCGTTGGCCAGGTCCCCGTCGATTTCGGCGAGACCGGATTGGCGGCGATGAGCGTGGCCGCCCACAAGTTCGGCGGCCCGATGGGCGTCGGCGCGCTGGTCCTGCGTCGAGACACCGCGTGCGTGCCCCTGCTGCACGGTGGCGGTCAGGAGCGCGACGTACGCTCCGGGACCCCGGATGTGGCCGGTGCCGTGGCGATGGCTGCGGCGGCCGAGGTGGCCATCGGGGGGCTGGCCGAACACAGCTCGCGGGTGCAGGCGTTGCGGGACAGGCTGATCGAGGGCGTGCTGTCGATGATCGAGGACACCTACCTGAACGGGCCCCGCGGAGCCGGCCGGTTGCCCGCCAACACGCACTTCACCTTCCGTGGCTGCGAGGGGGATTCGCTGCTGATGCTGCTCGACGCCAAGGGCGTCGAATGCTCCACCGGCTCGGCGTGTACAGCCGGCGTGGCGCAGCCGTCACACGTTCTGATCGCGATGGGTGCCGACCCGGCCACCGCGCGAGGATCATTGCGATTCTCGTTGGGGCACACCAGCACCGATGCCGATGTTGATGCGGTGCTGGAGGTGTTGCCGGCGGCGGTCGAGCGGGCCCGCCAGGCGGCACTGGCCAGTGCGGGAAGGACCTTCGCATGAGAGTCCTGGTCGCGATGAGCGGCGGCGTGGATTCCTCGGTGGCCGCAGCCCGGATGGTCGACGCCGGTCACGACGTCGTCGGAGTGCACATGGCGCTCTCGTCGGCTCCCGGCACGTTGCGCACCGGATCGCGGGGATGCTGCTCCAAGGAAGACGCGGGCGATGCCCGCCGGGTGGCCGACATCCTCGACATCCCGTTCTATGTATGGGATTTCGCCGACCGCTTCAAGGATGACGTGATCGACGACTTCGTCGAGTCCTACGCCCGCGGCGAGACCCCCAACCCCTGCGTCCGGTGCAATGAACGGATCAAGTTCTCCGCGCTGGCGGCCCGCGCCCTGGCTCTCGGTTTCGATGCGGTGGCCACCGGTCACTACGCGCGACTGGAGGACGGCCGGTTGCGCCGCGCCGTCGACGCCGACAAGGACCAGTCCTATGTACTGGGTGTGCTGACGGCCGAGCAGCTTGCTCACGCGATCTTCCCGATCGGTGACACGCCCAAGCCGAAGATCCGGGCCGAGGCCGCCGAGCGTGGCCTGGCAGTCGCGAAAAAGCCTGACAGTCATGACATCTGCTTCATTCCGTCGGGGGACACCCAGGCGTTCCTGGGCGCACGTATCGGCATCAGGCCCGGAGCGGTGCTCGACAACGACGGCACGGTGCTCGCCGAACACGAAGGCGTGCACGGTTTCACGATCGGGCAGCGCAAGGGCCTGGGCATTCCGGGACCGGGAGCCGATGGCCGGCCGCGGTATGTCACCGCGATCGACGCCGAGACGGGCACGGTGCGGGTCGGGCCTGTCGAGGATCTCGAGGTGCGGGAGTTGTTCGGCGACAAGCCGGTATTCACGAGCGGGACCCCGCTCGACGGACCGGTGGAATGCCAGATTCAGGTGCGCGCGCACGGCGGCATCACCGACGCGGTGGCCGAGCTGTGCGACGGCAGGCTGGTGCTGTCCCTACGGGCGCCGCTGCGCGGGGTCGCTCCAGGGCAGACCGTGGTGCTGTACCGACCCGATGCCGAGGGCGACGAGGTCATCGCCAGCGCGACCATCGCACGCGCGTGAGCGCCTTCGCCACAGCGACCGGTGTCGGTTCCTGGCCGGGGACCGAGGCGCGGGCCGCAGCTGAGGTCGTCGTAGGGGAGCTGCACAATCTGTCGCACCTCGTGGAACTGCCGGCCCGGGGGATCGGTGCCGATCTGATCGGCCGCGCCGGGGCCCTGCTGGTCGACATCGGTATCGACACCGTGCCGCGCGGTTACCGCATCGCCGGTGGTCGTAGCGCTGCGCTGCGCCGGGCGGTGAGCCTGCTCGGTGAGGACATCGACGCGCTGGAGGAGGCGTGGGAGCGCGCCGGCCTGCGGGGTAGTGGGCGTGCGGTGAAGGTGCAGGCTCCGGGCCCGATCACGCTGGCGGCCCAGCTGGAGCTGCCCAACGGGCATCGCGCGATCACCGATCACGGTGCGCTGCGGGATCTTTCGGCGTCACTGGCCGAGGGTTTGGCGGTTCACCGGGCCGAGGTGGCCCGGCGGTTGGAAACCCCGGTGGTGGTCCAGCTGGACGAGCCGTCGCTGCCCGCTGCGCTGGCAGGGCGGCTGTCCGGGGTCACCAGTTTCACGCCCGTGCATCCGGTGGATGAGCCGCTGGCGATGAACCTGCTCGACGCGTGCGTGGCTGCGACCGGGTCGGAAGTCGCCCTGCACAGCTGTGCGCCCGATCTGCCGTGGAAGGCGTTGTTACGCAGTGCTGTTCACGCCATATCGGTCGATGTTTCGACCTTGACGCCCGCTGATCTGGACGGAATCGGGGAGTTCGTCGACTCGGGCCGCACCGTGTTGCTCGGCGTGGTGCCCTCGACGGCTCCCGAAGGCAGGTCCTCGGCAGAAGAGGTTGCCAAGGCGGCCGCGGCGCTGACGGACCGACTCGGTTTCGGCAGGCCGGTCCTGCGTGACCGGATCGGCGTCACACCATCCTGTGGGCTGGCCGGCGCCACCGCGAAGTGGGCGCGCACCGCGCTGGAACTCACGCAAACGGCAGCCGACGCCTTCGCCGAAGATCCAGACGCGATCTGAAAAAGCAACTAAAAGGTTGCGCTTGATTGCGGATGCTCCTACGCTGAAAAGCAACTGAAAGGTTGCATATGAGTACCGACCGGATCGAAAAAGAAGTTCTGCTCAAGGCGCCGCTGGACCGGGTCTGGCGGGCCATCAGCAATTCGGAGGAGTTCGGCCGCTGGTTCGGCGTGCGCTTCGACGGGCCGTTCGTCGCCGGGAAATCGGTCAACGGGGTGATGACCCCGACCGAGGTCGACGAGGATGTTGCGGCGATGCAGGAGCCCTACGCCGGGGAGGCCGACGCCTGGCACATCGTGGCGGTGGAGGCGCCGCACCGGTTGGCTTACCGCTGGCATCCCTACGCCGTCGAACCGGGCTCCCGCGAGCCCGAGGCGCCCACGACGCTCGTGGAGTTCACCTTGACCGAATCCGATGGCGGCGTGTTGTTGCGCATCGTCGAATCCGGATTCGATGCGATTCCCGAGGCGCGGCGGAGGTCGGCATTCGAGGCCAACGCCGAGGGCTGGGCACATCAGGCCGAGTTGGTGCGCAGGTACCTCGCACTCGGCGAGCCGGTGTGACGGCCGCTGTCGCCGAGCGCGCACCACTTTTTGACGCGCTCGGCGATCCCAACCGGCTGCGCATCGTCACCCGATTGTGCGAGGGCGGGCCGTGCTCGACAGTGCAACTGACGCAGGTGATTCCGGTGACGCGGCAGGCCGCGACCAAGCACTTGCTGCTACTGGAGGCGGTGGGGCTGGTGACCAGCGACCGCAAGGGCCGCGAACGCATCTGGCGGATCCAGCCCGAGCCGCTGGTGCAGGCCAGCGACTACCTGACGGCGCTGTCGCAGCGCTGGGACAGCGCGATCGACCGCCTGCGGGCCTACGTCGAGGAGTAGCGAACGTCTCGCACGCCCATTGTCACGCCGGCGTGGCTGTCGACACCGAGTGCCACGCTGGCGTGACAAGGTGGTCTAGCGGCCCCGCAACTCCCGGCGCAGGATCTTGCCGGCCGACGACTTGGGGATCGCGTCGATGAATTCGACCTGGCGCACCTTCTTGTAGGGGGCCACCAGGCCGGCCACGAAGGCCATCACTTCAGCGGCGCTCAATTCGGATGAAGGTTGTTGGACCACAAAGGCTTTCGGTACTTCCTCACCGGATTCCCGGTCCTGCACCCCGATCACCGCGGCATCGGCGATGCCGGGATGGCCCAGCAGCACGGCCTCCAGTTCGGCCGGTGGCACCTGGTAGCCCTTGTACTTGATGAGTTCCTTCAGCCGGTCGACGACGTAGACGCAGCCGTGGGAATCGACCTGCGCCAGATCTCCGGTGTGCAGGAAGCCGTCGGCGTCAATGGTCTCCTGCGTGGCCGCCTCGTTGTTGAGATAGCCGGCCATCACGTTGGGGCCCTTGAACCAGAGTTCGCCGGTTTCGCTCAAACCCTCTGCCGGGATCTCGATCTCCTTGCCGGTGTCGGGGTCGACCAGCTTGCTCACGCCGTTGGGGACGGTCCAGCCGCAGGAGTCCAGCGGCGCCACCGTGCCGACCGCCGCCAGTCCGCCGTCGTGCGGGGTGATGTGGCTGACCGGACTCAATTCACTCATGCCGTATCCCTGGGACACCGTGCAGCTCAATCGGTCTGCCACGGCACGTCCCAGGTCGGCGTCGAGGGAGGCGGCACCGGAGAGGACGGCCCGTAGCGAGGACAGGTCGTAGGAATCGACCAGCGGGTGCTTGGCCAGCGCGACCGCCACCGGCGGGGCGATGTAGACGAACGTGCACCGGCGGTTCGCGATGTTGCCCAGGAATTCAGCGAGATCGAACGACGGCATGATGACCAGTTGGGCGCGCGCATGCAGGGCGGCGTTGAGCAGCACCGTCATGCCGTAGATGTGGAAGAACGGCAGCACCGCCAACAGCCGGTCATCGGAGGTCAGACCCTGCAACGGGCGGATCTGAGCGACGTTGGCGGTCAGGTTGGCGTGAGTGAGCATCACCCCTTTGGGGTTGGCCGTGGTGCCCGAGCTGTAGGGGAGCGCCGCGAGATGGGTGGCCGGATCGAAGCTCACCTCGGGTGCGGGGCCGTCTGCGCCGAGGCCGGCGCCGTCGAGCACCACCACCCGGCTCTCGGTCAGGCCGGCTCCCAGCGCTCCCTCGAGGGCTTGGGGCACCAGCGCATTCACCGTGACCAGCAGGCCGGCCTTCGAATCCTTGAGCTGCTTGGTGATGTCCCGCGCTGTGAACAGTGCGTTGACGGTGGTGGCGGTGGCGCCGGCGCGCAGGATGCCGTGGAACGCGATCGCGAAACCCGAACTGTTGGGGGACAGCAGGGCGACCACGTCACCCACACCGATCCCGCGGGCCGCCAACCCGCCGGCGAACGCGTCGATCCGGCTGACCAGATCGCCGTAGCTGGTTTCGGTACCGGACTTGGCGTCCACCAAGGCGATCCGGTCCGCGTCGGCCGGGGACATGTCGGCGAACAGGTAGTCGTAGACGCTGACAGTCGGCAGGTCGACGTCGGGGAATGGGCTGGCAACACTCATGGCTGTTTCCGATCAGTTCTCGTCGAGTTGTTTGATGAGCCGGCGTGAGGCGACCAGGCGGAACGAGGCGTCGATGAGTTCGCGGACCTCGGTCCAATCCACCTTCGCCGCAGTGAAGTCCAGACCGAGCCAGCCGAAGGGGCCCATGTAGGCGGGAAAGAAGAAGCGGCTGTCCTGTTCGAGCGCCCGGCGGTCGCTCTCGTCCACCTTGATCAGCAGTGAATGTGGATACGGCACCATCTCGCCGCGGCTCTCCGGTTTGACGTTCCCGCCGTACATGGCGAACATCTTCGGCGCGCAGAACACCGGACGGCCCCACGAGACCTTCTCGAAGGCCTCGGGAAATCCCAGGGCCACGGTGCGAAGTTCGGCCAGGCCCAAGTCGTCGTCGCTGAACATGATCGGGTGCGGCATGCCCCAAGGTTAGTGGGGGCGTCAGACTGCTCCGATAACCTGCCAGGGTGAGCGATGAGCCGACCGAACATGCCGACGCCGTGCTGCCTGAACAGGCCGATGCCGACGTGCGGCGACGTTGGCAGGAACTCGCAGACGAGGTGCGGGGGCATCAGTTCCGCTATTACGTCAAAGATGCACCGGTCATCTCGGATGCCGATTTCGACGTGCTGCTGCGTGAATTGCAGGCGCTCGAGGAGGAGCACCCCGACCTGCGGACGCCCGATTCCCCGACCCAGCTGGTCGGTGGCGCCGGGTTCGCCACCGAATTCGCCCCGGCCGAGCATCTCGAACGGATGCTGTCCCTGGACAACGTGTTCGATTCCGATGAGCTGACGGCCTGGGCAGCCCGGATCAGCGGGGAGACGGGCGATGCCGCGCACTACCTGTGCGAGCTCAAGATCGACGGCGTCGCGCTCGCTCTGGTCTACCGCGACGGGCGCCTGGTTCGGGCCGCAACCCGCGGCGACGGACGCAGCGGTGAGGACGTGACACTCAACGCCCGCACCATCTCCGACATCCCCGAGCAGCTGACCGCGTCTGCGGAGTTCCCGGTGCCCGCGGTACTGGAAGTACGTGGCGAGGTGTTCTTCCGGGTCGCCGACTTCGAGGAGCTCAACGCGGGATTGGTCGCCGAGGGCAAGCCGCCCTTCGCCAACCCACGGAACAGCGCGGCGGGCTCGCTGCGCCAGAAGAATCCTGCGGTCACCGCGCGCCGTCGCCTGCGGATGATCTGCCACGGGCTCGGCCACATAGAAAGCGCTGCAGGTTTCCCGTTCAAATCGTTGCATGACGCCTACCGGGCGCTGGGCCAGTGGGGCCTGCCCGTGTCCGCACACACGGCCAGGGTGTCCGGTGTCGCCGCGGTAGCCGAGCGGATCGCCTACTGGGGTGAGCACCGCCATGACGTCGACCACGAGATCGACGGCCTGGTCGTCAAGGTCGACGAGGTGGCGCTGCAACGTCGGCTCGGTTCGACCTCGCGCGCCCCCCGCTGGGCGGTGGCCTACAAGTACCCACCGGAAGAGGCCACCACGAAGCTGCTCGACATCCGGGTGAGCGTGGGACGGACCGGTCGGGTCACCCCGTTCGCCTATATGGAACCCGTCAAGGTGGCCGGCTCGACCGTTGGCCTGGCCACGCTGCACAACGCGACCGAAGTTCAGCGCAAAGGTGTGCTGATCGGCGACACCGTGGTGATCCGCAAGGCCGGCGACGTCATTCCCGAAGTACTCGGCCCGGTGGTCGACCTTCGCGACGGATCCGAGCATGCGTTCGTCATGCCGACCAATTGCCCCGAATGCGGCACCGTGTTGGCCCCGGCCAAGGAGGGCGACGCCGACATCCGCTGCCCGAACACCCGTAGTTGCCCGGCGCAGTTGCGGGAGAGGGTGTTTCACGTCGCGGGCCGTGGCGCATTCGATATCGAGGGGCTCGGTTACGAGGCTGCCACTGCGCTGCTGCAAGCCGGGGCGATCGCCGACGAGGGCGATCTCTTTACTTTGACCGCCGACCAGTTGCTGCGCACCGAGCTGTTCACCACCAAGGCCGGCGAACTGTCGGCCAACGGCAAGCGCCTGCTGGCCAATCTCGACAAGGCCAAGGCCCAGCCACTGTGGCGGGTGCTGGTGGCCTTGTCGATCCGCCACGTCGGTCCCACCGCGGCACGCGCGTTGGCCACGGAGTTCGCCAGCCTCGACGCCATCGTCGCGGCCTCCGAGGAACAGCTCGCCGCGGTGGAAGGCGTGGGCCCGACCATCGCCGCCGCGGTGGTCGACTGGTTCACCGTCGACTGGCACCGCGCCATCGTCGACAAGTGGCGTGACGCCGGGGTCCGGATGGCCGACGAGCGCGACGCGAGCATCGAGCGCACGCTGGAAGGTCTGTCGATCGTGGTGACCGGCTCACTGCCCGGGTTCTCCCGTGACGAGGCCAAGGAGGCCATCATCAGCCGCGGCGGCAAGGCCGCCAGCTCGGTGTCGAAGAAGACCGCGTACGTGGTCGCCGGGGACGCTCCCGGATCCAAGTACGACAAGGCCGTCGAACTCGGGGTCCCGATCCTGGACGAGGACGGCTTCCGCACGCTGCTCGCGGAAGGTCCACCGACCGCCGACGAGACCACCGCCGACGAAGGTTAGTTCGGTTCAGCGCAGGATCGTCGCGACGATCCCGGCCAGGTAACCCAACCGGGCCACCTCCGACGGCCGGAACCCAGGACCGCCTGGGCGGCCCAACAGGATCGCGGTGTTGTGGTCGCCCAGTGGCGCGGCGGCCAGCGTGGTGTCCATGTCACTCCAGACCTGTGGCACCCATGGCTCGGTGCCGTTGAGCGTCGAAGCTCGTTCCAACGGCAGCCACGGCGCCGAATGTGCCTGGGTCTCGGGTGCTCCGTGGCTCGCGGCGACCCGTTCCACTGCGTCCCCGGTGGACCGGACCACGGTGCACCAGCCGACCCGCAGAACTCGTGGCGCTTCTTCGGCGAGCACCTGCAGCCGTTGTGCCTTCGAACGGGCCGCCGCGACGTGGTCGATCAATTCAAGTTCGCGGTGCGCTTCCAGCAGACCGGTATGTGGCCGGATGCTGTCGACAAAGACGCCGGAGAGGTTTTCGGCCGCGGTGATCAAGGTGTCGGGCATCGAGCCCTGCGGCAGTTCGACGACCAGATCATCGATGGCGTAGCCGGTTCCGCGCTCGACGACGTCGAGGGACAGGATGTCGGCGCCGACCGACCCGAGCGCCACGGCGAGCGAGCCGAGGCTGCCTGGTCGGTCCTCTAGCTGGACCCGGAGCAGATACGAAGGCACACGCATCACTGTTGCACAGGGGGAGTCTCGGGGCATGCCGGTAGGCCCCCGGGCGAGGTCGCTGGGCGGGCCGAGCCGAGGGGGAAATTGGTGTCAGCTCCCCAGGCCAGAGCCGGTTACGATGCTCGCGCAGGGGTGTTCACAGGTAACTTTCACCGTGATCGGGGGGCTCGTCGGGCGATGACGCAGTGGGGAAGCGGTTGGCCCGCCGACAACGGCACATTCGGAAGCCCATTGCAGCCGTTCAGCACACCGCCGGACCCCTCGCCGCCGTCGACGGCGGGCTCCCGTTGGCCCTTGATTGCGTTGGTCGTCGGGATCTGCGCCTTGGCCGTCGCGCTCTTTCCCGCCGGTATCGGATTTGTGGCGATACCCGTCGGGATCTTCGGCATCGTCGCGGGCGTCTTGGGCCTGCAGGCAGCACAGCGCGAGGGGCGCGGCGCGGGCAGCGCGATCACCGGAATCGTGGTGTCGGTGCTCGCGATGGCCCTGGCCGCGGTGATGTTCTTCATCGTCTATCGGACGCCGGCACCGGCACCGGCATCCGCAGCCCCCACGACAACGACCTCGAAGAAGTTGGCCCCGGCGACGGTGATCCCGGAGAACAACTACGACATCCAATCGGTCCTCAAAGACGAAGTCGACGTCAGCTTCGGCCCGTACAGCGACGACGGCGGCGACTTTATTGTGCGGGATCCGTTGGCCGAGATGACGGTGGTCAGCAAGCGCGACATCCCCCGCACGTGCCGCTTCACCGTACGGGCGGTCGACGGTGCGGGCGCCGAGATCCGGGGTAGATACCTGCTGGACATGAGGCTCAATCCTGGAACCACCGCGCGCGAGAACATCTTCAGTCTGGGCCAGAGCAGCATCAAACGCGAGGACGCAGATCGGTTGCGGACCGGGACATTCGAAGTGACCAAGGCAAGTTGCTCGCCTTACTGAGCATGTGGAGGGATATGCGATGACCGGTTTCGGGCAGCAACCGCCTGGCGGCGGGTTCGATTCGCCGTTCGGTGATCCGTTCGCGGCGGGCGGCCAGGCCCATGGACAACAGCACGGGTATCCCGAAGCTGGGTTGGCGGCACCGCCGCCGGTCGGTCAGCCGTTGTCGCCGCGAGCCAACTCGGCCGGTGCGCTGTGGCCGATCCTGTCCGTGGTGATCGGAATCATCGGCGTAGCACTCGTATTGGTCCCGTTCTACAGCGACGCCCCGTTCTGGCTCGGCCTGATCGGGGCCGTCATCGGCTTGACAGCTCTTGCAGCGGGGATCATCGGGATGCGCCAGGCTCACCGGGATAGGGCAGAGGTTCCCGCACTGGCGATTTCCGGTGTGGTGGCCGCGGGTGTTGCCGTTGTTCTTGCGGTGAGTTCGGTTCTGATCGAGGTCAATTCGAACACCGGGAGCTCATCCGGCGCGTCGACGGCGGCGGCTGACGGCGATGCGACCAAGAGAATCTTGCGCGACGAACTCGATGTCACGTTCGGGGCGTTCGAGTACACGCTCGACGGCGGCGGTAACAAGGTGTGGAGCAACAAAATACCGGTCGAGTTCCATAACAAGACGAACACCGCCCGCGACTTCTGGGTCGACATCGGAGCATTCGCCGACGAGCGCACGCAGATTGGTGGCACGTTTTTCAGTAGGGGCGGGAATCCGGGGACGTTGGAAGGCGACGCCACCACCACGGTGGAGTATTTCACTTTCGAAACCGATCCTGCAGTCGCCGAGAAGCTCAAGTCGGCAGAGTTCAAGGTCGTCGCCGCCCGGAGCACGGAGGTCTGACGTGACGGGACCATTCGGCGGGCAACCGCCTCAATTCGGAAGCGGATTCGGCGCGCATCCACCGAACATCCTCGGACAAACCGGCCAACCGGTATCGCCAGCTCCGCAGCAAACCCACGGTGCCACATCGGTACTCGCGATCATTTCGGTGATCGTGGGTGTCGGTGCACTACTACTGGCGTTTGTGCCCTATTACGTCGGGTTGGTTGCGGCGATGGCCGGTATCGCCGGACTGACGGTCGGAATCGTTGCTCTGGTGCGTCGGGGAACCGACGGGCCGACTCTTGCTGCGATCGGCACTGTCACTTCGGCACTTGCCCTCGTCATGGGCATCGTCATGACCATCGTCTACTCAGGTTCGGGTGATGCGGTCGAGACGCCCCCAGCGCAGACGGCGGCCCCGCGAGCAGACCGAGCGAACACACAAAAGGTACTCGCCGACCAGCTCGAGGTGACAGTGGGAGACTTCGTGATGTCGAGCGGGAAAGGTGAGTTGTCGGTCACCGTGAAGAATCGCCTGACGGAAGCACGGACATTCTATGTGCTGATCGGGGCCTTCGAAGGAAACACCCAGCTGGCGACGTCTTCGATCGAGGAAACGCTGAATGCTGGACAGACGAAGAAAGCCAAGGCTTTTGACGGTTCCAAGAGTCCCGTGGACTTCGACCAGATCAAGAACGCGACCTTCCGAGTGATCGAGGCGAGTTCCCGTGAACCGAAATAGCCGCGACGAGATGTTCATGCAAAGTGGGGAGCCGATCCGATGACCGGACCAGATCCGTGGGGCACCCCGCCTGACTATCCGCCGCCGGCGGGCGGCTTTGGCGGGCAACAGTTCCCACACAACCCCGGGGTCCCGAATCCCGGCGGTGGTCCATCGTGGGGCTACACCGCGCCCCCGCCGATGTACGGCGGTGGGGCACCGCAGTTGACCCCGGATTACGGAGTCCCGGTGGCCGGGTACGGCGCACTACCCCATGCGCGGAGCGTCGGGACCGGATGGCGGCGAAGGTGGCCGCTGGTCTCCCTGGTGGTCGGCGCGTGCGGAATAGGACTGGCCTTCGCACCGCCACCGGCGGGCTGGGTGGGCGCGGTTGCCGGTGTCTTCGGGATCATCGCGGCCGCCATCGGATGGCTGCGGCGGGAACGCGTACACGACGAGTCGGTGCTTCCATCGGTTCTCGGCGGCGGTTTGTCCGCCATCGCCATCGCCATCGTGATCGGTATGGGGTTCGTCTACGGCGGGTCCGAGGTCGTATCAGCGGCCGGCGACGGCCTTGACGTCGAAATCGGTAACTATGAGTTTGAGTTCCAACCCGCCTCCGACGGCTACGCGGATCGAGTCGTGAACAACCGATTGAAGGTGAAGGTGACGAGTAGGTCGGCAACCGGCGGACAATTCTCGTTGTCGATCGGAGCGTATGAGGGCGACTCCAACAATCAGATCCAGGCCGACCGGACTGTCTTGCATTTGGTTCCGGGTGCTTCGCAAGACATCGAGATGTTCACCGGGCCGGTGAGCAAGGAACGAGCCGACGAGCTCAAGGGCGCCAACTTCCGGGTTATCGATGTCACGACACCAGGTCTCTGAGAGGTAGACGATGTACACCGCCACACCGATTCCCGCGGCACCCACAGGTCCGAGCTCCGGTGGCAGCACACCGCACCTGTGGTCGACTGCCGCGACCATCGCCGGATTGATCGGCATGGCGCTGGCGTTGTTCTCACTGGTTCCGGCGGCCACCGTCGTGGCCGGTATCGGCGTTGCCGCAGGCATCGTGGCTCTGCTCCGCACTGCCGCGGCCCACCCGCTACCGGCTGTCGCGGGCACGGTGATATCCGCACTCGCGGTCGCGGTCAGCGTTGTCATGCTCGTGGCACCGGCACTCACGACGCCGACAACCAAGTCCGATCCGGCAGGTCCCTCTGCTGAGCTCGGTGGCGAGGACTTCATGAATGAAAACCTCGAAGACGTTCTCGCGAATGAGCTGCAGGTCGATTTCGGAGAGGTCTCCATCACCCCGTCGGGATCACCCAGTTTGTCCCTCACGCTGACCAATAAGACTGACCGGACACGCAGCTTCTTCGTGACGCTCGGTGCATTCGACAGCAGTGGCGTCCAGATCGCCACCGACTCGGGTGCAGGAGCTCTCCTTGGGCCGCATGCCATCCAGAAACGAACTGCGTTCGGGTCGGTCCGTGACAAATCGACTGTTGAAAAAATGACGTCGGCGACATTCAAAGTCGTGGCGGTCACGCGCACGCTCTAGCGCCACACAGCGGCGGGTGCTGCCGCTGTATGACCCCTCTGGTGCTTTGACTAGGCTGCTTTGTCGTGTCGAAGATCTCCCGAGACGAGGTTGCCCATCTGGCGCGTCTGGCGCGTCTGGCGCTGACCGACGACGAACTGGACAGTTTCGCCGGCCAGCTGGATGCCATCCTCGGCCATGTCAGCCAGATCCAGTCCGTCGACGTCACCGGCGTGGAGGCGACGGGCAACCCGCTGAAGGACGTGAATGTCAGCCGCCCTGACGTCGTCGTGCCGTGCCTGACGCAGGAGGAGGCGCTGGCCGCGGCGCCGCGCGCCGAAGACGGCCGCTTCGCCGTGCCGCGGATTCTCGGAGAGGGTGAATGACGAGCATGAGTGAGCTGATCCGTCGCGATGCGGCGACCCTGGGTGCTCAGATCGCCGCCAAAGAGGTCTCCTCGACCGAGGTGACGCAGGCCCATCTGGACCAGATCGCCGAGACAGACGAGCGCTTCAACGCCTTCCTGCACGTGGCCGCGGACGCCGCGCTGGCCGAGGCCGGCCGGATCGACGCCGTCGTCGCCGCGGGAGAGACGCTGCCGTCGCCGCTGGCCGGGGTGCCGCTGGCGCTCAAGGACGTCTTCACCGCTGTCGACATGCCGACCACCGCGGGATCCAAGATCCTGGAGGGCTGGCGCGCACCGTACGACGCGACCGTCACCGCCAAGCTGCGTGCGGCGGGCATCCCGATCCTCGGCAAGACCAACATGGACGAATTCGCCATGGGGTCGTCGACCGAGAATTCGGCCTACGGACCGACCCGTAACCCGTGGAACACCGAGCGGGTACCCGGCGGGTCGGGCGGCGGTAGCGCCGCGGCGCTGGCCGCGTATCAGGCTCCGCTGGCGATCGGCACGGACACCGGCGGATCGATCCGTCAGCCGGCCGCGCTGACCGCGACCGTCGGCGTCAAGCCGACGTACGGCACGGTCTCGCGCTATGGCCTGATCGCCTGCGCGTCGTCGCTGGATCAGGGCGGGCCGTGTGCGCGTACGGTGCTCGACACCGCGCTGCTGCACCAGGTGATCGCCGGCCACGACCCGCGCGACTCCACCTCCGTCGACGCCGCGGTGCCCGATGTGGTCGGTGCGGCTCGGGCCGGTGCGGCAGGCGATCTCAAGGGCGTGCGCGTCGGTGTCGTCAAGCAGCTGCGCGGCGAGGGTTACCAGCCCGGGGTGCTGGAGTCGTTCAATGCCGCGGTTGCCCAGCTCACCGCGCTCGGCGCTGAGGTCAGTGAGGTCGACTGCCCGCACTTCGACCATGCGATGGACGCCTACTACCTGATCCTGCCGTCGGAGGTGTCGAGCAACCTGGCGCGGTTCGACGCGATGCGATTCGGGCTGCGGGTCGGTGATGACGGCACGCACAGCGCCGAGGAGGTCATGGCGTTGACCCGGGCCGCCGGGTTCGGGCCGGAGGTCAAGCGCCGGATCATGATCGGTACCTACGCGTTGTCGGCGGGCTACTACGACGCCTACTACAACCAGGCGCAGAAGGTGCGGACACTGATCGCCCGCGATCTGGAGCAGGCCTACCAGAGCGTCGACGTCCTGGTGTCCCCGGCCACGCCGACGACGGCGTTCCGGCTGGGGGAGAAGGTCGACGATCCGCTGGCCATGTACCTGTTCGACCTGTGCACGCTGCCGCTGAACCTGGCCGGACACTGCGGGATGTCGGTGCCGTCGGGTCTGTCACCCGACGACGGCCTGCCCGTCGGTCTGCAGATCATGGCGCCGGCCCTGGCCGATGACCGGCTGTACCGCGTCGGCGCCGCCTACGAGGCCGCCCGCGGCCCGTTGCCCAGCGCGTTGTAGACGCCATGTCCTTATGCCCGGCACGGTTGTGTCGGGCGGGGCAAGATGGTGCTCATGCGCATCGGAGTTCTCACCGGCGGCGGTGATTGTCCTGGCCTGAACGCGGTGATCCGGGCGGTGGTGCGTACCTGCGACCAGCGCTACGGCTCGTCGGTGGTCGGATTCCTCGACGGCTGGCGAGGGTTGTTGGAGGATCGCCGCATTCAATTGGCCAACGATGATCGCAATGATCGGTTGCTGGCCAAGGGCGGAACCATGCTGGGTACCGCGCGGGTCAACCCGGACAAGCTGCGGGCGGGCCTGGATCAGATCAAGCAGACCCTCGAAGACAACGGGATCGACGTGTTGATCCCGATCGGGGGTGAAGGCACGCTGACCGCCGCGCACTGGTTGTCCGAGGAGAACGTCCCGGTGGTCGGGGTGCCCAAGACCATCGACAACGACATCGACTGCACGGACGTGACTTTCGGTCACGATACGGCGCTGCAGGTGGCTACCGAGGCCATCGACCGGCTGCACAGCACCGCTGAATCCCACCAGCGGGTCATGCTGGTCGAGGTGATGGGCCGCCATGCCGGCTGGATCGCGCTCAACGCCGGGCTGGCGTCGGGCGCCCACATGACCCTGATCCCCGAGCAGCCCTTCGACGTCGAGGAAGTGTGCCGGCTGGTCAAGAAGCGGTTCCAGCACGGATCGTCACACTTCATCTGCGTGGTGGCAGAGGGGGCGAAGCCGGCCGAGGGCACCATGCAACTGCGGCAGGGCGGTATGGACGAGTTCGGGCATGAGAAGTTCACCGGTGTGGCACAGCAATTGGCGCTCGAGGTGGAGAAGCGGATCAAAAAGGATGTGCGCGTCACAGTTCTCGGCCACGTCCAGCGCGGCGGTACTCCGACGGCCTATGACCGCGTGCTGGCCACCCGCTTCGGCGTGAACGCGGCCGACGCCGCGCATGCCGGCGAGTTCGGGATGATGGTGTCGTTGCAGGGGCAGGACATCGGCCGGGTACCGCTGGCCGATGCGACCCGCCACCTCAAACTGGTACCGCAGTCCCGTTACGACGACGCCGCCGAGTTTTTCGGCTAGC
Source organism: Mycolicibacterium peregrinum (assembly GCF_001665785.1). Lineage (GTDB taxonomy): Bacteria > Actinomycetota > Actinomycetes > Mycobacteriales > Mycobacteriaceae > Mycobacterium > Mycobacterium peregrinum_A. Next base: position 266,488 of record NZ_LZSO01000013.1, on the reverse strand, counting down.
ACGCCTCATGCGCTCTTGAGTGCCTCGCGGCGCAACAGCTGCCACATGGACGGGGTGTCTACAGTCGTCGAAACCGTCACGGTCGCACCGGTTTCCGGTGAATTGGCCAGCTTCAGCAAGTAGTCGGCAAGGTCGGTGCGCGAGGTGAACGCACCTACCGGGTCGCACTGGCCGGCAATGTAGTCGGTGACGTTCGGCAGGTCGAACAGGCCGGACGGCCGCACGATCGTCCAATTCAGTCCACTGGCGGCCACGATGTCCTCCATGCGGCGCATGTCGGCGTAGAGGGTCCTGCCGAAGATGCGGCTGATCACCGGCTGGACCAGACGCAGCGCGAACGGCGTACCGGTGCGGCCGGGATAGTCGGCGATCGCGGTGGAACTCACGACGGACAACCTTTCGACCCCGGTCCGACGCATCGCCGTGACGATGTTGCCCACGCCGATCGAGTAGGTGTCGACGGGATCCATCGTGAAGGTGACGCCCAGGGTGGACAGCACCGCGTCGGCGCCGTCGACGGCGGCGGTGACCGCGTCCGCGTCCCGCACGTCGGCCTCGGCCACGGTGAGCGCGGCGCCGGTGATGGGGAACGTCTCGGGGTGGCGGGTGACCGCCACGACGCTGTGCCCGGCGTCGAGGGCCTGGCGGGTGAGCAGACGTCCGGTTGCCCCGTTGGCGCCGAAGATGACGATTCGCATGGTGCCTCCCAATTAGTCACTAATAGTGACAATCACGCTATATGACAATCACTAGCAGTGCTAGTGTTGCCGGCATGGCTGAGGAACCGACCGGTGTGTCAGCTCTCGACGAGCGCATTCCGTTCCTGCTGTCCCAACTCGGCGCGTATGTGGCCGATGGCTTCCGGGCCAAGCTGGAGCCGTTGGGGCTGCATCCCAGGGCCACCGCGGTGCTGCTGGCGCTGGCCGGTGCCGACGGGCAGTCGCAGCGCGCGCTCTGCGAACGCCTTGGGCTGCACCGCAATGTCATGGTCGCGTTGATCGACACGCTGGAAGCCGAGGGCCTCGTCGAACGCCGTCCGCATCCCGATGACCGGCGGGCATTCGCCGTATCTCTGACGGGGCGGGCGCGCGAGTTGGTCCCGGCCCTCGACTCCGCAGGCCGTGCCCTCGAGGACGAGGTGACCGCGTCGCTGTCCGACGAGGAACGCGCCCTCCTGCGGGACATGCTGCGTCGCCTGTCGGCCGCGGCCGGCCTGATCCCCGGCGTCCACCCCGGACTGACCTGAAACGCCGCCCCACTAGGATCGACAGCATGTCTGTCGCTACCGCTGAACTCGTTGACTACGACGACGTCATCGCCGCCTATGAGCCCGTGATGGGCATGGAGGTACACGTCGAGCTGTCCACGGCCACCAAGATGTTCTGCGGCTGCGCCAACCGGTTCGGCGCCGAGCCCAACACCCTGGTCTGCCCGGTGTGCCTGGGGCTGCCCGGTTCGCTGCCGGTGCTCAACGGGGCGGCGGTCGAGTCGGCGATCCGCATCGGCCTGGCGCTCAACTGCGACATCGCGCCGTGGGGCCGGTTCGCCCGGAAGAACTACTTCTACCCCGACCAGCCGAAGAACTACCAGATCTCGCAGTACGACGAGCCGATCGCGGTCAACGGCTATCTCGATGTGCCGCTGGACGATGGCACCACCTTCCGCGTGGAGATCGAGCGTGCGCACATGGAAGAGGACACCGGCAAGCTGACCCATCTGGGTAGCGACACCGGCCGCATCTCGGGCGCGACGACCTCGCTGGCCGATTTCAACCGCGCCGGCGTTCCACTGGTCGAGATCGTCACCAGGCCCATCGAGGGGACCGGGGCACGAGCGCCGGAGATCGCCCGCGCCTACGTCACGGCGCTTCGAGACCTGCTGCGCGGCTTGGGTGTATCGGATGTGCGGATGGACCAGGGATCGATGCGGTGTGACTCGAACCTGTCCCTCAAGCCGGTTGGGGCAGCCGAGTTCGGCACCCGCACCGAGACCAAGAACGTGAACTCGCTCAAGAGCGTCGAGGTGGCGGTCCGGTACGAAATGCGCCGTCAGGCAGCGGTTCTCAATGCCGGGGGCACGGTCACCCAGGAGACGCGGCATTTCCACGAGGATGGCTACACCTCACCGGGGCGCAGCAAGGAGACCGCGGAGGACTACCGCTACTTTCCCGAGCCCGACCTCGAGCCTGTCGCGCCTGACGCCGAACTCGTCGAACGCCTGCGCCAGACCATCCCTGAGCTGCCGTGGTTGGCGCGCAAGCGGATTCAGCAGGACTGGGCCATCTCCGACGAGGTGATGCGTGACCTGGTCAACGCCGGTGCGGTGGAGTTGGTGGCCGCCACCGTCTCCCACGGCGCCTCAAGCGAGGCCGCCCGCGCCTGGTGGGGCAACTTCCTGGTGCAGAAGGCGAACGAGTCCGAGGTCGAACTCGAGGTGTTGCCGATCACCCCGGCCCAGGTCGCGGCCGTGGTCAAGCTCGTCGACGAGGGCAAGCTGTCCAACAAACTGGCCCGCCAGGTCATCGAGGGAGTACTCGCCGGCGAGGGCGAACCCGAGCAGGTCATGGCCGACCGCGGGCTAGCGCTCGTGCGCGACGACTCGGTGATCCAGGCTGCCATTGATACAGCGCTCGAGGCTCAGCCCGACGTCGCGGACAAGATCCGCGGCGGCAAGATCCAGGCCGCCGGAGCGATCGTCGGTGCGGTGATGAAGGCGACCAAGGGCTCGGCCGACGCGGCCCGGGTGCGCGAGCTGGTACTGGCCGCCTGCGGCCAGAGCGGGTAACCGCGCGTTACTTGACAGCGCCGGCGAACATGGTCATCGCGGCGGCGGCATATTGTTCGAGCCGTTCGCGCGGGTAGCTGGCCGGGTCATGCACGGCCAGGCGGCCGAGCATCTCCGCGAACGACAGCAAGGTGTGGCCGAGAAGCTCGGGATCCAGTGCGGAAAGGCGGGGGTCCACCGCTATGCCCGCCTTCGCCATTTGCTTCAGCTCCGCGAGGATCTGGTTGCGGGCGTTGCGGACCGCCGCGTGGACATCCCGCGGCGCGGTGTCGGGTTCGGTGAGGATAAGCCGCCAGCGGGCCGGATTCTCCAACACACAGCGCAGGAAACCGGTGACCGTCGCCGTGTAGGCGTCTGCCGGCCCGGTTACCGACAGATTCTCGGGCAGGGTGGTCAGGACCTGGCTCAGGCCACGCTGATGCTCGCGGACGAGCAACGCAGCCACCAGTTCGGTGCGGGTCCGGAACGCGGTATAGAGAACGGGTTTCCCGACGCCACCGGCCTCGGCCACCCCCTCCATGGTCAGCTCGTGCAGAGGGCAATCGCGGAGCACCGTCAAAGCTGCGTCCAGCAGTTGCTCGCGCCGCTCTTCACGCGGTAGCCGCGGTGCGTATCTGCGGCGCTGGCGGTCAGGCACCCGGGTAATGGTACGTGATAGGCGAACCATTTCTAAGGGCACATTGTGGGCCTCGTATTCATATCGACCGATTGACGCTGCCGGGTCCGGTCAGGTCCATGGAGTCGATCTAGGCCGAAATGTGTTGTGTCCTAGGTGTTGTCGGCATTGCTGCGCGGGAACCCGCCGCCCTGTGGGAAGAGCGGGAAGACGACGTCGTCGAAGCTCTCGGCGTCTCCGGCGGTCCGGTTCACGGTCGCGCCCCACACGTTGCCGTCGGGGGAGAGCTGCAACGCCCAGGCATGACCGCGCACGTTCTCCCGGACCACCTCCGGGTCACCGGTGACCGCGCCGGTATCGGGTGCCAGGCGTACGGCGACGGTCTTCTTGACGTTGACCAGGTTCACCAACACCGTGCCCTCCAGGGCGGCGCACCCAGCGACACCGGGCCGGTCCGGCCACGTCCACACCGTGGAAACCTTGGAATCCTTGGTGATGCGCTGCAGTCGATCGGCGCTCGGAGTGCGGTCGGTGACGTAGAGCGAGCCGTCCGATGAATCGACACACATGCCGCCCGCGCCGCCCAGGCCGCTGAGCGCCGTGGTGATCGGCGCCTGGTTGACGGTGGTGGGCTGCTCGATGCGCAGCACCTTGCCTGCCAGCGATGCGGGCTCGGCGGCCAGTGCCGGGTCGCCCGCATCGCCAGTCTGTACGAGCAGGGTGGTCTTGCTGGTGAACGTCAGCGACCCCATGTTGCCGGTGGCGCCCTTCGGAATGCCGGTGAGGATGGGCTTCGGCACGTCGCCGTCGGCGATGCGGATCACGCGGTTGTCCGTCGGAGTGCTGACATAGGCGTACATCAGCCGGTCCTGGCCGTAGGTCGGCGACAGCACGATGTCCATCAGGCCGCCGTCGCCGGACGGATCGACGGGGATCGTCACCTTGACCTTCGGCTCGGCCTTCACCGACACCTGCTTGACCGCGCCGGTGAGCCGCTCGGCGACCAGTGCGGACTGGCTGTCGGGCAGCATGATCAGACCGCTGGTGCTGTCGAGGCAGCCCTGCATGACACCTGTCGCCTTGCATTCCTTGGGGAACGGCTTGGCCGGCAGCGGTGGTGGCGGCGGCGGTGTGGTGGTCGGCCCCGGTGCCATCTTGGGCTCGGTGGTGAAAGGTTCGGACTGGGCCGCGTCGAACCGGGCGCAGCCCGATCCGACAAGCATCGCGGCACACAGAACGGCGGCCACCCCCATCAGCCGGCGCGATTTCATGCCGCCAGATTACGGATCGCTCGGCAGTGCGCGCCACGTCGGGACCATGCGTGGCACCCGTAGCAGGCCGATACCAGGCGGAAGCGCCGGGGTAAATACGCGGTTCGGACCGAACTTGCACTTACCCTGGCAGCTGTGACCAGCCACCCACAGGACCCACAAGCCTGGCAACGACCGGGTTACTCGGACGATTCCGCCAGGCCGGCCGGGGCCAGCCTGGTCGACCCCGAAGACGACCTGCCTTCGGAAAACTACGGAGGCGACTTCGAGACGACCGCTATTCCCCGCTACGACTCGAAAGCGGGCGATCAGTCCGCATTCAGCCTGGTCTCTGACCCGGAGCCACTGCCGTACGTGCAATCCGGCGGGCCGGCCCCCATGGTCCCCTTCTCGGCCGAGCCGGCCGAGATCGAGCGCGACGACTTCATCGACGACCGGGTTCGGGCCGCCGGTCGACGCGGCACCCAGGACCTCGGCCTGCTGATCCTGCGCGTCGCACTGGGCGGGCTGATGATCATCCACGGCCTGCAGAAGGCCTTCGGCTGGTGGGGCGGCCCAGGGCTGGACGGGTTCAACTCGTCGCTGGACGAGATGGGCTTCAAGAACGCCGACATCCTGACCTATGCCGCCACCGGCGGGCAGATCGCCGCCGGCGTGCTGCTGGTCCTCGGGTTGTTCACCCCGATCGCGGCCGCCGGCGCGCTGGCCTACCTGATCAACGGGGTGCTGGCCACGGCGATGGCGGCCCATGAGCAGGCCCGCCTCGCGGAAGTCATCACCGACGGCACCGAGTACCGGTTGATCGTCGTCGTCGCCGCAGCCGCGATCATCCTGACCGGGCCGGGCCGCTACGGGTTCGACGCCGGCCGCGGCTGGGCCCGGCGCCCCTTCGTGGGTTCCTTCGTGGCACTGGTGCTCGGCGTGGCCGGCGGCATCGCCATCTGGGTGTTGCTCAACGGCGGCAACCCGCTCGGCTGAGTGCTCTGGGGTCTCAGGCGTACGGATTCGGTACGCGGCCACCGCTCACCTCGGTGAGCAACGGCAGTGTTGCGAACGTCACGGCAGGCAGGCGCAGGTCCGTCCCGTCGCTCAAATCTGCGATCGCCCAAGACGACCGGTCGAACCGCAATCCCTTGATCTCGGTCCACGACACCGTGCGGCTGCGCGTCAGCGACCGTGCTGTGACGGTGTCGGCATCGGCGGTCGTGCGGTACCGAATTATGGCCGCCGACAACGCAATCGGGATCACCAGCAGCACCGAGAACCAGGTCGGATTGCTCAGGACCAGCGTCAGCAGGCCGAGCGTCAGGAATCCGACTGCCAGGTGCGCCATGGGCGATATCCGGATGACGACAGGGGTGGTTGCCGATCGTGCGCTCACAGGTTCATCCTTGCACCACCCGGCCGGCGGCCCAGCCGGCGTCACCGGGCGGCGTGCCCTCAGCGGAACCAATTTGACCTTTAACCTGTACGGCAGCTACCGTCGGGTGCTATGCAGAACCCCGGATTGCTCGTAGTAATTGGTTGGCGCGTTGATGCCGCGCTGGCCCTCTGCCGGGCATAGCCAACCGCATCGACGCGCCACCCTCGTACAGCTACCGGCTGACGGGGGTTTTTTATTTGCCCACAAGCGCGCCGGAATCAATGAAAAATTGAAACTTCCTGAAGAGGAATGTGAAGCAGACCGTGAAGAGGACATCGTGAGCGCACCGACAACGCGACCGCCAGCCCGGTCGGGAACCGCGCCTGCCAACGGCGCAACCACCGCCAAATCAGATTCGGGACAGCCCAACCGGGTTGCACCGCAGCAGCTCACCGGCGCCCAGGCGGTCGTCCGGTCGCTGGAAGAGCTCGGCGTCGACGTCGTCTTCGGGATCCCCGGTGGCGCCGTGCTGCCGGTCTACGATCCGCTGTTCGACTCGCAGAAGCTGCGCCATGTGCTGGTCCGCCATGAGCAGGGCGCCGGCCACGCCGCCAGCGGTTATGCCCACGCCACGGGCAAGGTCGGCGTGATGATGGCCACCTCCGGCCCCGGCGCGACCAACCTGATCACCCCGCTGGCCGACGCCCAGATGGACTCCATCCCCGTGGTGGCCATCACCGGGCAGGTCGGTCGCAGCCTGATCGGCACCGACGCCTTCCAGGAAGCCGACATCACCGGCATGACCATGCCGATCACCAAGCACAACTTCCTGGTGCGCAACGGTGACGACATCGCCCAGGTGATGGCCGAGGCCTTCTACATCGCCAGCTCGGGACGCCCGGGCGCGGTGCTCGTCGACGTTCCCAAGGACATCCTGCAGGCCCAGTGCACCTTCTCCTGGCCGCCGCAGATGGACCTGCCCGGGTACAAGCCGAACACCAAGCCGCACAGCCGTCAGGTGCGTGAGGCCGCCAAGCTGATCGCCGCCGCGCACAAGCCGGTGCTCTACGTCGGTGGTGGTGTGATCCGTGGTGAGGCCAGCGCCGAACTGCTCGAGCTGGCCGAGCTGACCGGCATCCCGGTCGTCACCACGCTCATGGCCCGCGGCGCCTTCCCGGACAGCCACCCGCAGCATCTGGGCATGCCGGGCATGCACGGCACCGTGGCCGCGGTGGGTGCGTTGCAGAAGAGCGACCTGCTGATCGCCCTGGGCACCCGGTTCGACGACCGGGTCACCGGTCAGCTGTCCTCGTTCGCCCCTGAGGCGAAGGTGATCCACGCCGACATCGACCCCGCCGAGATCGGCAAGAACCGGCACGCTGACGTTCCCATCGTGGGTGACGTGAAGGCCGTCATCACCGATCTGATCGAGGTGCTACGCCGTGACGGAACGACCAGTGCCGCACTGAAACTGGACGGCTGGTGGGAGTACCTGTCCGGACTGAAGTCGACCTACCCGCTGAGCTACGGCCCGCAGAGCGATGGCAGCCTGAGCCCCGAGTACGTCATCGAGAAGCTGGGTCAGATCGCCGGACCGGAGGCGGTCTATGTTGCCGGGGTCGGCCAGCACCAGATGTGGGCCGCGCAGTTCGTCAAGTACGAGAACCCCAAGACGTGGCTGAACTCCGGTGGCCTTGGCACCATGGGCTTCGCTGTCCCGGCGGCCATGGGCGCCAAGTTCGCCCGCCCGGAGGCCGAGGTGTGGGCCATCGACGGTGACGGCTGCTTCCAGATGACCAACCAGGAGCTGGCCACCTGTGCCATCGAAGGCGCGCCGATCAAGGTGGCGTTGATCAACAACGGCAACCTGGGCATGGTGCGGCAGTGGCAGACGCTGTTCTACGACCAGCGCTACAGCCAGACCGATCTGGCCACGCACTCGCGTCGGATCCCGGACTTCGTCAAGCTGGCCGAGGCTCTGGGCTGCGTCGGGCTGCGCTGCGAGCGAGCCGAGGACGTCGAGGACGTCATCAACCAGGCCCGGGCCATCAACGACCGCCCGGTGGTCATCGACTTCATCGTCGGTGCCGATGCGCAGGTGTGGCCGATGGTCGCCGCCGGCACCAGCAACGACGAGATCATGGCAGCTCGGGACATCCGGCCGCTGTTCGACGAAAACGACGCCGAGGGGCACGCCTGATGAGCAACACCACGCCCACCCACACGCTTTCGGTGCTGGTCGAGGACAAACCCGGCGTTCTCGCCCGGGTGGCCACGCTGTTCTCCCGTCGTGGCTACAACATCCAGTCCTTGGCGGTGGGTGCCACCGAGCAGAAGCACATGTCGCGGATGACGATCGTCGTCAGCGTCGAGGAATCGCCGCTGGAGCAGATCACCAAGCAGCTCAACAAGCTGGTCAACGTGATCAAGATCGTCGAGCAGGAGGACGACAGCTCGGTCTCCCGCGAACTCGCCTTGATCAAGGTGCGCGCCGACGCGAGTAACCGCGGTCAGGTCATCGAAGCGGTGAACCTGTTCCGCGCCAAGGTGGTTGACGTTTCGACCGAGTCCCTGACCGTCGAGGCCACCGGCACCTCGGAAAAGCTGGAGGCCCTGCTGCGGGTCCTTGAGCCCTACGGTATCCGTGAGATCGCACAGTCCGGCATGGTGTCGGTCTCGCGCGGACCCCGTGGTATCAGCGCAGTGAAGTAAGCACGTCAAGTAGCGTTAGTCGGCTGTAGAGCTAGAAAGAGAAGGAAAATTTCGCATGGCAGTTGAGATGTTTTACGACGCCGACGCGGACCTGTCGATCATCCAGGGTCGCAAGGTCGCCGTCATCGGCTACGGCAGCCAGGGGCACGCGCATTCGCTGTCGCTGCGCGACTCGGGCGTGCAGGTCAAGGTCGGCCTGAAAGAGGGCTCGAAGTCCCGCGTCAAGGTCGAGGAGCAGGGCCTCGAGGTCGACACTCCCGCCGAGGTCGCCAAGTGGGCCGATGTGATCATGGTGCTCGCGCCCGACACCGCGCAGGCCGAGATCTTCAAGAACGACATCGAGCCCAACCTGCAGGACGGCAACGCGCTGTTCTTCGGCCACGGCCTCAACATCCACTTCGGTCTGATCAAGGCCCCGGCCAACGTCACCGTCGGCATGGTCGCCCCCAAGGGCCCCGGCCACCTGGTGCGTCGCCAGTTCGTCGACGGCAAGGGTGTGCCCTGCCTGATCGCCGTCGACCAGGATCCCAAGGGTGAGGGCCAGGCCCTGGCACTCTCGTATGCCGCCGCGATCGGCGGTGCCCGCGCCGGTGTCATCAAGACCACCTTCAAGGAAGAGACCGAGACCGACCTGTTCGGTGAGCAGGCCGTGCTCTGCGGTGGCACCGAAGAGCTGGTCAAGGCCGGCTTCGAGGTCATGGTCGAGGCGGGCTACGCCCCGGAGATGGCCTACTTCGAGGTGCTGCACGAGCTCAAGCTCATCGTCGACCTGATGTACGAGGGCGGCATCGCCCGCATGAACTACTCGGTGTCCGACACCGCGGAATTCGGCGGGTATTTGTCGGGTCCCCGAGTTATTGATGCCGGCACCAAGCAGCGCATGAAGGACATCCTGACCGACATTCAGGACGGCACCTTCGTCAAGCGCCTGGTCGCCAACGTCGAGGGCGGCAACAAGGAGCTCGAGGCGCTGCGCAAGGCCAACGCCGAGCACCCGATCGAGGTCACCGGCAAGAAGCTGCGCGACCTGATGAGCTGGGTCGACCGGCCGATCACCGAAACGGCCTGATTTTCAACGTCGACTGGCCAGTTATTGCACGCGATTCACTAAAAAGCGTGCAGTAACTGGCCTTTCGGCATTTCTAGACGATTCGATAGCCGATCGCCGCGAGCGTGCGGGCCACATTTCTACCTTCGGCGCTGCCGGGAAGCTTCTCGGTGCTGTCGATCTGTAAGCCCTCACCGACGACGCCGAACAGCTCGGTGGACACCGGGTCGTCCGGCTCCGGCGGCTCGATCCGGCCGTCCGGGTGGATGCACTGCGCTCGCATGGCCCAAAGCTGTTGTGACGCGGCGACGACGTTGTACCCGTACAGCGGTGGGCTCACGTGATAGAGCTCCAGGTCGCCCACCGCGAACAACTTCATGACCGGATCCAGGTGTGGGACGGATCCCACCAACCGTGCGACGCCCCCAAGGTTCACCGCTCAAATCTAAGGGCGGACCGAGGGGTGCGCCCGCACCAGTTTTCTTACGAACCCAGCCGTGCCGCCACGCTGACGACCCGCCGGGCCAGGTGATCCAGCGCGTCGTAGGTGGTGTTGTCGAACTCGTCGATGTTGTCGTGGTTGGCGAGCAGGCTCGCGCCGTACGGGTTGCCGTCGGCGAACTTGAGCGGATCGGTGTAGCCGGGCGGCACGATGATCCCGCCCCAGTGCATCAGGGTCACGTAGAGCGTCAGCAGCGTGGTCTCCTGGCCACCATGAGCGGTGTTGGTCGAGGTGAACCCGGCGTAGACCTTGTCGGCGAGTTTGCCCTGCGACCACAGGCCGCCGAGCGAATCGAGAAACGCACGCAATTGCGAAGCGACAGAACCGAATCGGGTGGGGGAGCCGAAGATCACCGCATCGGCCCAGACGATGTCGTCACCGGTGGCCCTCGGAAGATCTTTGGTGGCTTCGTAATTCGCGGTCCAGGCCGGATTGTGGGCGAAGGACTCCGGATCGGCGGTCTCGGCGACGGGCCGCAACCGCACCTCGGCGCCCGCGGCCTCGGCGGAGGCGGTGACGCGCTGGGCCATGTGCGTGCCGTGTCCGGTCGCGGAGTAGAAGATGACGGCTACCTTGGGCTGGGTCATGGTGCCAGCTTAGGCAGATCCCGCATACCGAACTCGCGTTTGAGCACGGTGCGGGCGGCGTAGAACCCGGCCATCCCGTGCACCCCACCGCCCGGGGGAGTGGCCGACGAGCACAGGTAGGCCTTTGGGATCGGTGTGGTCCAGGGGTCGAACCGTGGAGTGGGACCCAGCAGCGCGCTGGTCATGTTGTTACCGCCCACACCGATATCCCCGCCGACCAGGTTGGCGTTGTGCTCGTCCATCCGCGACGCCGGCACGCTGCGGATCCCGACCACCAGATCGCGGAAGCCCGGGGCGAATCGTTCGAAGATGTCGGTGACCACCGCGGCCATGTCCCGCGTCGAATTGTTGGGTACGTGGACGTAGGTCCACAGCGGGCGGCGGCCGGCGTCATCGATGCGGGATGCGTCCGCGATGTGGGGGAGCGCACCCAGGACCATCGGCCACTCGGCGTGGCGGCCCGCGGCGATCTCGGACTCGGCCAGCGCCATCTGTGCCCGGCTGCCACCCAGGTGCAGTGTCGGCGCCTGGGCCAGACGGGGGTCACGCCAGCCGATCTCGCCGCTCAGCACGAAATCGACCTTCGCCACTCCCGGCCCGTAGCGGTAGCGGCTCAACGCCCGCGCGTAACGAGCCGGCAGGGCCTTGCCGTAGATCGACAGCAGGGCGGTCGGTGCGGTGTCGTAGATGACCACGCCCGACGGCGGTTCGGTGACCTCGTGTCCGAGGACGAGTTCGCCGCCGTGCGCGGTGAGATCGGCGATCAGCGCATCCGGGATCGCCTGGGATCCGCCGATCGGGATCGGCCATCCCACAGCATGTCCCAGCGTCGCCAGCATCAGACCGGCCCCGCCGGAAACAAGTGAAGGCATCGTCGAGATCGTGTGTGCCGCAACACCACTGAACAACGCACGGGCATCTTCTCCCGCCAGCGACCGCCACAGCGGGGTGCCTTGGGCGAGTAACCGGGGCGCGACACGCGCTGCCGCGGTCAGGGACGGTGGTAGCGACCGCTTGTCACCGAGGATCAGGCCGACCACGTCATCGCACTCGGCGGCCAGCGGACCGAGCAGCCGTCGCCAGGAATCTCCGTGGTCCAGTTCGGAGCACGTGCGCTCGATGTCGCGGTAACCGATCGCCGCCGGACGATGCTCCAAGGGGCTGGCGTAGGAAATCTCGGGGACCGCCAGTTGCACCCCACGCGCGGTCAAGTCGTAGGCGGCGAAGAACGGCGACGCCAAGGCCAGCGGGTGCACCGCTGAACAGATGTCGTGGCTGACGCCGGGATATTCCGGGTCGGGCAGGGTGCGTGCCCCACCGCCTGCGGTGGGTTGCGCTTCGATGACGCGTACGGCCAGTCCGGCCCGGGCACAGATGACCGCGGCGGACAGGCCGTTGGGGCCGCTGCCGACGATTGTGACGTCCACGCCCATCAGTACACCGCACGCGGTTCGGCTGTGGTAGGGCGCACACACTAGGCTGTCCGCGTGAGTCTCCCCGTTGTTTTGATTGCCGACAAGCTCGCGGAATCGACCGTCGCCGCCCTCGGCGACCAGGTAGAGGTCAGGTGGGTCGACGGTCCGGACCGCGAGAAGCTGCTCGCTGCCGTGCCGGAAGCCGACGCGCTGCTGGTGCGTTCCGCCACCACGGTGGACGCCGAGGTCATCGCTGCGGCCCCCAAACTCAAGATCGTCGCCCGCGCGGGCGTCGGCCTGGACAACGTCGACGTCGACGCCGCGACCGCCCGCGGGGTGCTCGTCGTCAACGCGCCGACCTCCAACATCCACAGTGCCGCCGAGCACGCCCTGGCCCTGCTGCTGTCCACGGCGCGCCAGATTCCGGCTGCCGACGCGACCCTGCGGGATCACACCTGGAAGCGGTCCTCGTTCTCGGGTGTCGAGATCTTCGACAAGACCGTCGGTGTCGTCGGTCTGGGCCGCATCGGTCAGCTGGTCGCACAGCGCCTCGCCGCCTTCGGCGCCCACATCGTGGCGTACGACCCCTACGTCTCGCAGGCCCGCGCCGCCCAGCTCGGCATCGAGTTGCTGCCGTTGGAGGAGCTGCTCGGCCGTGCCGACTTCATCTCGGTGCACCTGCCCAAGACCAAGGAGACCGCCGGCCTGCTGGGCAAGGAGAACCTGGCCAAGACCAAGCCGGGCGTCATCATCGTCAACGCTGCCCGCGGTGGTCTGATCGATGAGCAGGCCCTGGCCGATGCCATCACGAGCGGCCATGTGCGTGCCGCCGGTCTGGACGTGTTCTCGACCGAACCGTGCACCGACAGCCCGCTGTTCGAGCTGCCTCAGGTCGTCGTGACCCCGCACCTGGGTGCCTCGACCGCCGAGGCGCAGGACCGGGCCGGTACCGATGTGGCCGCCAGCGTGAAGCTCGCCCTGGCCGGCGAATTCGTGCCGGACGCGGTCAACGTGGGCGGCGGCGCCGTCGGCGAAGAGGTGGCGCCCTGGCTGGACCTGGTGCGCAAGCTCGGTCTGCTGGCCGGTGCCCTGTCCGATGCGGCCCCGGTGTCGCTTACCGTCCAGGCGCGCGGCGAGCTGGCCTCGGAGGACGTCGAGATCTTGCGGCTGTCGGCGCTGCGCGGGCTGTTCTCCGCGGTGGTCGACGAGCAGGTGACGTTCGTCAACGCGCCGACGCTGGCCGCCGATCGTGGCGTGGCCTCCGAGATCAGCACCGCCACCGAGAGCCCCAACCACCGCAGCGTGGTCGATGTGCGCGTCGTGCACGCCGACGGCAGCGCGGTGAACGTCGCGGGCACCCTGTCGGGGCCGCAACTGGTCGAGAAGATCGTCCAGATCAACGGCCGCAACTTCGACCTGCGCGCCGAGGGCTACAACCTCATCGTCCACTACAACGATCAGCCGGGCGCCCTGGGCAAGATCGGCACCCTGCTGGGTGGGGCGAACGTCAACATCCTGGCCGCGCAGCTGAGCCAGGACGTCGACGGTGACAGCGCCATCGTGATGCTGCGCCTGGATACCGATGTGCCCGAGGATGTGCGCACCGCGATCTCCGCCGCGGTTGACGCCACGACGCTGGAAGTGGTCGACCTGTCATGAAACTCGCTGTAATCGCCGGTGACGGCATCGGCCCGGAGGTCATCGCCGAGGCTCTGAAGGTGCTCGACGCGGTGCTGCCCGGCGTGGACCGGACCGAGTACGACCTGGGCGCGCGGCGTTACCACGCGACAGGGGAGACCCTGCCCGAGGGATTCGTCGACGAGCTCAAGGGCTACGACGCAATTCTGTTGGGCGCCATCGGTGATCCTTCGGTACCCAGTGGCGTGCTCGAACGCGGATTGCTGCTCAACATGCGATTTGCGTTGGACCACCACGTGAATCTGCGGCCGTCGAAGCTGTTCGCCGGGGTTTCCAGCCCCTTGGCCGGCAACCCGGAGATCGACTTCGTGGTGGTGCGCGAGGGCACCGAAGGTCCCTACACCGGTACCGGCGGCGCGATCCGGGTGGGGACCCCGCACGAGGTTGCCACCGAGGTGTCCACCAACACCCGCTTCGGGGTGGAGCGCGTGGTGCGTTATGCGTTCGAGAAAGCCCGCGCACGGCGCAAACACCTCACCCTGGTGCACAAGAACAACGTGCTGGCGTTCGCCGGTTCGCTGTGGAAGCGCACCGTCGACGAGATCGGTACGGAATACCCGGACGTCGAGACGGCTTACCAGCACATCGACGCCGCCACCATCCACATGGTCACCGATCCCGGCCGGTTCGACGTGATCGTCACCGACAACCTGTTCGGCGACATCATCACCGACCTGGCCGCCGCGGTCTCCGGCGGTATCGGCCTGGCCGCCTCGGGCAATATCGATGCGACGGGCACCAATCCGTCGATGTTCGAACCCGTGCACGGCAGTGCGCCTGACATCGCCGGCCAGGGGATCGCCGATCCGACCGCCGCGGTGATGAGCGTGGCGCTGCTGCTCACGCACATCGGTGAGACCGACGCCGCCGCGCGGGTCGACAAGGCGGTCGGTGAGCACCTGGCCACCCGCGGCGACGCGAAGCTCTCGACCAGCGAGGTCGGCGAGCGGATCCTGTCGCTGCTGTAGCCGGTGATTGTGCACTGAGTCGGCGGTGACTGCCCGCTTCGCCACCCTGACGCGGCAGTGTTGGCTGTTCGCCATCGGATCGTCGTTCTTCGCGGCCGCCACCGTGCCGGGCTTCCCCGCGCTGGCCGGTGCGGGCGCGACGAACACGCTGTGCTTCGTCGGCTCGTGGTTCTTCACCACGGCCGCGGGCATGCAGCTCGCGCTCGCCGGACGCGGACTCGACTGGTGGTCTGCGGCCACACAATTCGCCGGGACCCTTCTGTTCAACCTCAGTACCGGCGCGTCGGTCTGGGCCCACGCGGTACTGGCCGAGCGCCGGTTCGTCTGGGCCCCCGACGCGACCGGCTCACTGGCCTTCCTGCTGAGCGGCGTGCTGGCAGTGCTTGCGGTCGGCGCGTGGTCACCGAAATCCGTTGGCTGGCAGGCTGCGTGGATCAACATGATGGGCTGTGTGGCGTTCGGGGTTTCCGCGCTCGCCGCGTTCGTTCGCAAGACCGGCGTGACGGTCGACGAGCGGCTCGCCAATTTCGGCACCTTCATCGGTGCGTTGTGTTTTCTGGCCGCGGCGTTGATACTACGTCCCCGCCAGTCGAGGTGCTCGACTCGTGTCGCGGACTAGCGCGCGCGGCGCATCACATGGGGAACGACGACTGTCCGACGAAGCCGAAATCTGCGACCAGTGCGTGTCCGCTGATGGTCGCCGCGGCAGGGGAGGCGAGGAAAGTCAGGTAACGGGCGATGTCCTCGGGTTCGTGGATCGGGTAACGGTCACCGAGGTCTGCGTCATCTGACAAACCGACGTCGTTCTTGGGCATTCGAGTGTTCACCACGCTGGGACACACGCAGTTCACCCGGATGCCGTCGGCGCGCAGATCGACGGCCATCGCGTTGACCATCATGATCAGCGCACCCTTGGACGCGCAGTAGGGCATATGCAGTGGCGCCGCAACCAGTGCGGAATCCGAGGCGACGATCGTGATGGAGGCCCTTGAACTGAGGCGCAGGAACGGCAGCGCATGCTTGGCCGGAAGCCACTGGCCCTTCACGTTGATGTCGAACATGCGGTCCCATTCGTCGGTGCTGATCTTGTCGATCGAGCGGCCGTAGAGACCGGAGATCCCGGCGCACAGCACCAGTGAATCGAGACTGCCGAGTTCGTGCGCAGTGGTCGCGATGGCATCGGCCACCGACTCTTCGTCGCTCACATCTGCCTGTACGGCAATGGCTTCGGCGCCGTGGGCGGTGAGTTCGGCGACGGTGGCGCGGGCTGACTCGATGTGGATATCGGCCACCGCGACGGCCGCACCTTCGGCCGCCAGCGCCAGTGCGGTACAACGCCCGATGCCCGTGCCGCCGCCGGTGACGAATGCGACGGAGTCGCGCAGGCCGATATCCATGTGTATCCCTCTCAGCGTGTGGTCGAGTGGACGAGTCCGTCGCGCCAGAACTGCACGCTCTCGCGCAGCTCCTCCAGGACGGTTGAATCGGGATATTCGTTCGAATGGATGATCTCGAAGAACAGGTGAACGTCCCCGTTCCACCCGGACAACTGGTCCAGCACTGCATCGCGGTCGACGGTGCCGCCGGCATTGGCCGCTGCGGTGAAGGGGCCGTGGTGGTCCGCTCCGACGGGAGACTGCTGCAACTGCACCACAGGGGTGTTCAGCCATTTCTCGGCCAACCACGCCAGCGGGTCGGAACTAGGCGTGCCCGGTGTCAGAGATGACGGATGTCCCAGATCCAGACACAGTCGCCACGGAACGGCGGTGCCTGCGAGTTCGGTTTCGATGGCGTGAGCCTCGTCAATGCTGTGTCCGTATTCGCGTGTCACGGCCAGGTTCTCGAATTGGAGGTGATCGAGTCCGGCGTCGGCCGCGGTTTCGGCAAGCTCGCGCATCAGGTCCAGTTCGGTGGCTATGAGTGTTTTCGCCAGCGTGGGGTCGGCCGCCGCGGGCACCGATAGCGCGCCGATGTGGCCGCCGAGTCCGGTGGCGCCGACCGCTGCGGTGAAGGAAATCATCTCCTGATACCACTCGAATGCCGCGGCGCGGTCGGACGGGTCCTCGGAGAGCAATAGTGGGGAGGAGTAAGCAGCCAGTCCCGTGAACACGCTGTGGATGCTGATGCCGAACTCGTCGGCTGCGGCGCGAACCCGGTCGGCGTAGCGCCGGATCGCGTCCTTGCTCAGGCCGAATGGCACCAGATCGAGGCTGAGCTGAACGCTGGACAGCCCGAATTCCTCGGCCACGATGCGGGCCCAATCCTGCGGCTGCGGCCAGCGTTTGACCGCGAAGCAGGTGTTGATCCCGAGTGCCAGGGTGGATCCGTCAGGGGGAGTGGTTGTCATCTCAGTTGATTCGCTTTCCGGTGGAATGATCGAAGAAGTGCGCACTGTTTGGCCTGACCTGCAGGCTGACCGACGCGCCAGGGGTGACCCCACTGAGCCGACCGACCTCGGCCACTGCCGTCAGCTCCGTGTCACCGGCCGCCACCGTGACAATGGCGCGTGGCCCGAGGAGCTCGACCAGAGTCACCATGGCGGAGGCATCCGGAGCGGGAGTGAGCAGCAGATCGTCGGGCCGCACGCCGAGCACGACGGGGCCGTCGCTCGGTGCAATGAGGTCGAGTTGTAGCCCGGATTCGGTTCGGAATCCACCTGTTTCGTTGGATCCCGGGATCAGGTTCATCTTCGGCGACCCGACGAAGGTGGCGACGAAGGTATCCGCCGGTTTCGAGTACACCTCCAGCGGGGTGCCGGATTGGGCCACACTGCCTTCCCGCATCACCACCATGCGATCCGACAACGTCATGGCCTCTTCCTGGTCATGGGTGACGTAGAAGGAGGTGATGCCCAGCCGGCGCTGGATGTGCAGGAGCTCGGTGCGGGTTTCGACGCGCAGTTTGGCGTCAAGGTTGCTCAACGGTTCGTCGAACAGGAACACCGAGGGTTCCCGCACGATGGCGCGGGCGATCGCGACGCGCTGCTGCTGACCGCCGCTGAGATCTTTGGGCCTCCGGTTGAGCAGGCTGCCGAGGCCGATCGATTCGGCGACCTCGGTGGCCCGCCGGTGCGCTTCGGGTTTCTTGACCCCCTTGGCCCGCAAGGGGAAGGCAATGTTGTTCAGCACGTTCAGATGCGGGTACAGCGCGTAGTTCTGGAACACCATCGCGATGTCGCGGTCCCTGGTGTCGACGTGCGTGACGTTGCGCTCGCCGATGAAGATGTCACCGGAACTGATGGGTTCAAGGCCGGCCAGCATCCGCAGGGAGGTGGACTTGCCGCACCCTGATGGGCCCACCAGGACCGTCATCGATCCATCCGGCAGGTCGAGGCTGAGATTGTCGACGATGCGTAGGTGACCGTAGTCCTTGCACACATCGCGGAAAGTGATAGTTGCCATGGGATCTCCAAAATCTGCCGAGGCGGCTAGAACTTGACGGCTCCGCCGCCCATGCCTTGGATCAGGCGTCGCTGTACGAAGAACGCCGCGATGATGACCGGAACGATTGAGACGATGATGGCGGCGCTCATCGAGCCGAGGTCGACGCCGCGGAACGTGTTGAACGATGAGATGGCCACGGGCAGAAGCTGATTGTTGTTCGGCGCCAGGATAAGCCCGTAGAACATGTCGTTCCAGGACAGGATGAAACCGAAGATCGCCGAGGCGCCGATGCCCGGGTAGACCTGCGGGACCATCACCTTGCGGAACGCGGCGAACCGGGTGAGTCCGTCGACGAGCGCCTGCTCCTCCAGGGACCGGGGGACCGCTTCCCACAGCCCGATCAGGAACCACGTGACGAATGGCAGCACGAAGCTGATGTGGGCAAAGATGACCGGGATCAGCGTTCCGCTGAGATTCATGGCGTACCCGGCGGTGAGGAACGGGAAGACCAGGACAGCCGGTGGTAGCACCTGGGCGGCGAGCATGCCGAATCTGGTTGCCGAGCCACCGGTTTTGTAGCGACTGATGGAGTAGGCGGCCATGCTGCCGACGGTGATGCTGATGCCCACCGTCACGAATGCGACGATGGCGCTACGGACGACAGCGCTGACGATCGTGCTGTCGAGTACATGTTTCCAGTTGTCCATCGACGGTGAGAACGCGATCAGCCACGGATCGTTGAGCTGTCCCGGTGTCTTGAAGCTGGCGAGTGCGATCCAGGCCAACGGCAGGACGACGATCGCTACACCGGCGAGGAGAAACCCGATGCGAAGCGCGCTGAAGGACTTGCGCCGTACGTCACTCATGCGGCGGACTTCTCCATTCGGCGGTACACGACGACGATGACGGCCAGCACGAATGCCAGGACCAGGCATGCCATGGCACTCGCCTCGCCGAGGCGGAAGAATTGGATGCCGGTCTGGTACATCAGGTACTGGATGGTCTCAGTCTCGGTGCCCGGACCGCCTCGCGTGGTTGCGTAGACGTATTCGAAGACTTTGAGCGCGTCGAGCGCACGCAGCATGACCGCAACCGTCAGAACCGGTGACAGCAGCGGCAAGGTGACTCGGAACAAGGTATAGAGGCCACTGGCCCCGTCCACCTTGGCGGCTTCGAGCGGTTGTTTGGGCATCGACTCCAGGCCCGCGACCAAGAGCAGGACCAGAAACGGTGTCCACTGCCAGACATCGATGGCGATCAGGGTGAAAAGCGCCGAGCCGGAACCGAAGAAGTCGTGGTCGATGCCGATCTTGTGCAATGCGTTGGGGATCACCCCGAGTTGGCTGTTGAGCAGGAACCGGAACACCAAAGCCACGGCGATCGGAGTGATGAACATCGGGATCAGCAGGACCGACCGGGTCAGGTCTTTCATCCAGCGCTGCCGTTGCAGTGCCAGTGCGATCAGCAGCGCGAGGACGAGTTCGGCGACCACCGCGATCACCACATATGTCGCGGTAACACCCAGCGAGCCGATGAACTTTCCGTGAAAAGCCTTGGTGTAGTTGTCGATTCCGGTGAACTGCGCAGGCCGCTGTGAGGTCAGCTTTTTGTCGACGAAGCTGAGATACACGGCGTACACCAAGGGGAAACCGATGGCAACGGCGAATACCGTTGCGAACGGCGCCATCATGCCGTAGCGGAACTTTCTCATTGTGCTCTCTCCCGGGGGGTTTCCGCGGAGCGCTGGAGGGGGAGCGCTCCGCGGAAACCGGGTCAGCGGCCCGTGATCTGGTTGGCCGCGGTCTGCGCGTCGGCCAGTGCCTGGTCGATGGTCTTGGCGCCGATCACCGCTTCGTTGAGCTGCGTGCCGACCTCCTGCACCATCTGTTCGGCGTTGGGCCCCTGCGCGAACGGGACGGTGTTCTTGAGAATTTCGTCCACCGCCGCGAAGTAGCTTTCACCGTTGCCCGACTTGCGGACTTCTGGGTCAGCGACCGTCGAGATCCGGGTGGGCGCACCGCCGTGCATGACCCGCTGCTTGTCGGTGTCCTTGTCGGTTATCCAGGAGATGAACGCCCAGGCGGAGTCAGAGTCCTTGGAGTTGGCCGGGATGGCCCACGACCAGACGCCCAGTGCACCGCGGCCCCCCGGCATCGGTGCCAGCTTGAACTTGCCGGCCAGCTCGCCGGATTCGGGCGAGTTGAGGCTCGACGTCAGCCAGTTGTATCCGACGATGGACGCGGATCCGCCTGAGGACAACGAGCGGATGGTCTCGTCCTGTGCCCAGTTGACGCTGTTGGCCGGAGAGGCGGACTTCAAGGTGTCGATGTAGACCTGCAGCGCCTTGTGGGCTTCCGGGGTGTCGATCGTCGGATTGCCGTCCTTGTCGAACATCGACCCGCCGGCCGCGGCATACCAGCTCGACCATTCCTCCAGGATCTTGTAGCCGCGCTGCGGGCTGTGCGCGATGCCGGCGTGCTGCGGTGTCGTCAGCTTGTTGACCGTCGTCACGAGCTCGTCGAGGTTGACCGGTACCGAGAGGCCCGCCTGCTGCAGCAGGTCATCGCGGTAGATGTAGCCCTGCGCGTAGTTGTACATCGGGATGCCGTAGGTGGATCCGTCGATCTCGTTGACCCCGCGCAGCGACGGGTAGAAGTCGTCGTAGTCGAGCTTGCCGGCCGAGTCGATCCGGCTGTCGAGCGGGGCAAGGAATCCGGCGTTGACGAAGTCGTCGGTCCACGGGTTGTCGATCATGATCAGGTCGTACGTGCCCTGCGGAGCTTGGAACGACGCCACCAGCTTGTCGCGCATCGAGTCGTAGGCAAGCTTCTCGATTTCGACGTTGATGTTCGGATACGCCTTCTTGAAGCCGTCGAGCAGCGATTCGACCGCTTCGGTGTCGTGTTCGTCCTCCATGAGGATCTTCACGGTGCCGGCATGGTCGGCGGGAATGTCACCTGCGCCGCTTCCGCTTTCGCTTGTCGGGCCGGAACTCGAACAGCCCGCAAGCGCCAATGTGGTCGCCCCTAACAGCGCGGCGACGGAGGACAACCACTTTCTTGTTCCTGCCATATCCCTTCCAATCCTGTTGATTCGGTGGGTGATCAATCCATGAAGGCGCCGCCGTTGACGGCAAGTGCCTCGCCGGTGATGAACCGGGCGTCTTCAGAAAGCAGGAAGGTCAGCGCCTTGGCGATATCTTCGGGCTGCTCGACACGTCCAAGCGGGGTGTCATCGATCCACATCTGTTTCACCGCTTCGGCGGTCGTGCCCCGCAACGAGGCCTCCCACTCGAGTTCGCGTTCCTGCATCGGCGTGGCGACATAGCCGGGGCAGATGCTGTTGACGGTGATGCCGTGCTCGGCAAGCTCATAGGCCATCGACTGGGTCAGCCCGATGACGCCGAATTTGGAAGCGATGTAATCGCTGAGGAACGGAACCCGGCCCTGCTTGCCGCCCATCGAGGCGGTGTTGACGATGGTGCCCTTGCTCCTGGTGCGGACCATCGCCCGGGCTGCGGCCTGACCGCAGATGAACACGCCCTTGAGGTTGATGTCGAAGGTCTTCTCGACCCGGTCCAGCGGCATGTCCAGGAAGCGCTCCATGAACGAGATGCCGGCGTTGCTCACCCAGGCGTCCAGACCGAGGCGATCGGCGACATCGTCGGCCACCTTGGCCGCGCCGACCGGATCGGTCACGTCGAGCTGCAGGTATTCGTGGTGCTGGCCGGCCGCAGTATCGAGTTGTTCGGCACAGGCTTTGGCGGCCTGCTCGTCGACGTCAGTCACGACGACCTGCCAACCCCGGCGCGCCAATTCGGTCACCATGGCCTTACCGATGCCGGATCCTGCGCCGGTCACTACGACTGTCTTCGTCAATGCTCTTCCTTTTCTCACTGTGATCGATGGGCCGTCGAGATCACTCGTGCGCGACCCGCACGTCGATGCCCTGCTGTCGGGCGGCCTCCAGTACCGGGCCGTCGTGCGGACCGTCCGTCACGATCGTGTTCACCGCGCTCAGTGGCGCGATGTTGACCAGCTGGACGCGTCCGAGCTTGCTGGAGTCGATAGCGAGGATGACGCGGTCGGCGGACTCCATGGCCGCGCGTTTAACGTCGCTTTCCTCGCTGTGGTAATCGGTGAGTCCGCGCTTGGCATCGACGCCGGCAACACCCATGACATAGGTGTCGCAGTTGTATCGCCGGTAGGTCGCCTGGGCGTCGGAGCCGATGAGGCTGAGCTCACCCGGTCTCATTCGGCCGCCGGTGAGGAAGACGGTGGTGTTGGGTTCGTCGACGAGTTCAAGTGCGGCAAGCACGCTCGGCGTGATCACGGTCAAACCGAGTCCGCGGCCACGGATCTGGTGTGCCACGGCCAGCGCGGTGCTGCCGCTGTCGATGATGACGGTCTCGTGTGGTTCCAGCAGCTCGACGGCGGCGGTTGCGATATGCGCCTTCTCGGCGGTCGCCGACTCCACGCGGGTCCCGAATGCGGGCTCCTCGGACTTGTGTGAGTAGGCAATCGCACCGCCGCGTACCCGGCGAACCGCACCTTGGGCTTCGAGAACATCGATGTCGCGCCGAATCGTCATTTCCGAGACCTCGAACATCTCGGCCAACGAGGCGAAATCCACTTCGCCGTCAGCCCGAAGTCGTTCTTCGATCAGGGCTCTTCGCTCTTCGACTGACATCGGCAACCCCCTGTGACACTGTGTGAATAGTTGACAGTTTTCACTGTGATGTTTCAACTCACGGACGAATGTCGTTAATGTTTAACATAACCGGGTATGAGATGGGAAGAGGTAACAGGCGATGGATTCTGAGCATTACGACAGCGCGGCTGGGCGGCCGGTCGAACTCGCTGACGTGGCGTTGGAAGCGGCGCGGGCGGGCGCGGCGGTGCTGCGTTCACATCCGCGGGGGAGCGCCAGCGTGACGGTCAAGGGTGAGCGGGGCGATCTCGTCACCGACGTGGATGTCGCCGCCGAGCGCGCAGTGCGTGCCGTCTTGGGCAACCGCAGGCCGAACGACCACGTCACGGGCGAGGAACTCCCGGGTACGACCCCGGACGGGGCGCGCGTCCGATGGTCCATCGATCCGCTGGACGGCACGACGAACTTCACCAGAGGGATCCCGTATTACGCCACGTCGGTGGGTGCGGTCTGTATCCGCACCGGACAGTGGCTCGCGGGTGCGGTGGACGCGCCCGTACTCGGCAAGACCTACTACGCGTACCGGGGGGGCGGGGCGTGGCTGGCCGACGGCGCCGGCGTGTACCGGTTGACCGGGCCGGCCGCCGGAGTCGACGGTGCCGCGCGCTTGCTCGGGATGGGCTACGCGTACTCGGCCGAGGTCCGGGATGCGCAATGTGGCATGACTGCCGACATGATGGCCGGATACACCGACGCCCGGGCCCTCGGGTCGGCCGCGCTCGCGATCTGTGCCGTCGCGGAAGGCGCGCTGGACGGCTATGTCGAGAGTCATCTCGGCGAGTACGACTGGGCGGCCGCGGCGCTGGTGGCCGAGGAGGCCGGGTTGACGGTGCAGCGACCGGCGTCGCCGGCCGATGAGCTTCGGGTCACCCCGCCAAATTGATTTGACGTGAATTGTTAACAGAATGTTGATAGATCTTCACATTGTCGGCTAGTGTCAGCGACACGTTGCGCTGGCATCGGGAACTCTGGACAGGAGACAGGTCTTTGCGGGGCACCTATCTGATCGGTGTCGATATCGGCACCACCGGAACCAAAACGGTTCTGTTGCACGAAACTGCCGGGATCGTGGCGCAGGCGACATTGAGCTCGCCGATCTTCTCGGACGGCCCGGCATATGCCGAGGCGGACGCCTCGGCTTGGGTTACCAACGCGATAGAGGGAATTCGGCAGGTTCTTGCCGAATCGCAGATCGACCCGGCGATGGTGGCTGCTGTCGCGGCGACCGGCATGGTTCCCGCGGTGGTCTGTCTCGACGCCGACCTGAAGCCGGTGCGTCGGCCCATCCTGCAGAACGATGCCAGGGCAATCCGGGAAATCGACGAGCTGTCGGCGGTGATCGACGGAGCGGACATGTTGTCCCGCACCGGTTCCGCACTCACCCAACAGTCCGTGGCGCCGACGGTGCGTTGGTTGCAGCGCAACGAGCCTGAATGCTGGTCGGCCACGCGCTATCTGGTCGGGTCGTACGACTATGTGCTGATCGCGCTGGGGGCGCCGCCACACGTCGAGCAGAACTGGGCACTCGAGTCAGGTCTCTACACCCTCGACGGAAAGCAATTCGATCCGGCGCTCGAGGCCGTCGACCTGCCATCCTCGTCGCTGTGCGAGGTATACCGGCCCGGCACCCGGATCGGCACGATCAGTGCATCGATGGCCGAAACCACCGGTCTGCCGGCCGATGTCGCGTTGGTGGTGGGGGGCGCCGACCATGTGTTGTCCGCCTACGCGGCAGGCGTCGACACGGCGGGCGACTGGTTGATCAAGTTGGGCGGTGCCGGTGACATCCTCACTGCGTGGGCCGATCCCATCGTCGACGCGCGCCTGTATCTCGATGCGCATCCCCGGCAGGGAACCTGGCTGCCCAACGGCTGCATGGCCACCAGCGGCAGTCTCATCCGGTGGTTCCAGACCCTCATCGGCGGAACGCCGTTGACCGATCTCGACGCCGAAGCCACCGGACGCCGCCCCGCCGCGGTGTTGTGCCTGCCCTACTTCCTGGGTGAGAAGTCGCCGATCCACGATCCGCAGTTGCGCGGCGCATTCATCGGCCTCGAGCTGGCCCATACCGGGGCGGACATGTATCGCTCGGTGCTCGAGGCGATCGCCTTCGGGTTCCGGCACAACGCCGAAGTCATGCGATCGGCCGGAATCACGCTGTCCCGGGCCAGGGTGACGAACGGTGGCAGCAAGTCCACCCTGTGGAAGCAGATCCACGCAGATGTGCTCGGGACCGAGTTGGCACCGGTGCGTGATCATCCCGGAGCCTCACTGGGCGCCGCCATCCTGGCGGGTGTGGGGGCCGGTGCCCTCGGCCTCGACGATGCCGCGCGATTCCTGCAGTTCGATGCGCCGGTGGTACCCGACCGCGAGCGGTCGGCGATCTACGAAGAGGCATATCAGCTGTGGCGGCAGGCCGGCGATGCGCTGGTGCCCATTTCTCACGGGTTGACACGGAGGTCGCGATGAAGATCCGGCACGACTACAAGGTGGCGGTGGCCGACGGCGGTTGGAGAATGGTCGATCTCGGCCTCACCACAGGTCTGGATTCGGGCGACATCACCGTGTTCGACCGGGAGAATGACGTCGTCTACGCGTTGCCGGCGCCATCGGATCGGTTGCCGATCCGGAGTTGGAAAGACGTCCGCCCGGAAGATGTCGCAGTCGTCGACCCCGATGGCAACACCCTGCCGGAATCCCTCACCGACCCGACGGTGGAACTGCCGATGCATCTCGCGATCTACGCAGCGCGGCCTGACGTCAACGCCATCGTGCACACCCATGCCGAGGATTCCCAGGTTTTCGCGGCCGCGGAGCGAGATATACCCACCGCCACCATCGACTCGTACACCCGTGCCGGATTCGGTCCGATCCGGTGTGGGAAATTCGGCGTCGTCGCGTCAAAAGAACTGGGCGACAACATGGTCGAGGTATTGGCCGGCGGCAGCAAGGCGGCCCTGATGGCCCGGCACGGCGCGGTGGCTCTGGGGCCCGATCTGGCTGACGCAATGTTCACGGCGACGGTCATCGAGAAAGCCGCGCGCCAGGCCATGAAGGTGGCGTCGCTCGGGGAAACGCCCGAACAGCTCACCCTGTACCACATTTTCGACCATGACCTTGCACGCGACATCGAGGAGGGACGAGTCCACCTCGACACCCAGACCGTCACCATTCAGCGCTTGGCCTGAGGGCAAGAGAACAAGAGGAGATAGAAAGACCATGCAGTGGCTTGACGATGTTTTTGGCGTGCAGAAACCGGTGATCGCGATGCTGCATCTCGATGCGCTGCCGGGCGATCCGTCCTATGACACCGCGGCCGGGATGCGCGCGGTGGTGGACAACGCGCGCCGCGACCTCGATGCGCTTCAGTCCGGTGGGGTTGACGCTGTGATGTTCTCCAACGAGTTCAGCCTGCCCTACCTGACCAAGACCGAGCCGATCACCGCGATCGCCATGGCCCGCGTGGTCGGAGAGCTTCTCGACGAGGTCCAGGTGCCGTTCGGCGTCAACGTACTGTGGGACGGCGTGGCATCGATCGATCTCGCCGCCGCGACCGGCGCGAGGTTCGTTCGGGAGATCTTCACCGGCGTCTACGGCAGTGATTTCGGTTTGTGGAACACCAACGTGGGCCAGGCGGCACGGCACCGCCGCCGCGTCGATGCCGGCGGTGTCCGGCTGTTGTTCAACGTGGTCCCGGAAGCGACGGCGTATCTGGGTGAGCGGGATCTCGCCGACATCACCCGGTCCACGGTGTTCAACGCCAAGCCCGACGCGCTGGTCGTCTCCGGGCTCACCGCCGGTGCGCCGACCGACACCTCGGCACTGTCGACGGTCAAGAACAACGCCGGTGACGTCCCGGTGTTCGTCAACACGGGCATGCGGGTGGAGACCGCCGAGGCGCAGCTGAGCATCGCCGACGGCGCGGTGGTCGGAACCGCGTTCAAGAAGGACGGGGTCTTCGAGAACCGCGCCGACCGTGAGCGAGTGGAGAAGTTGATGACCGTGGTCAGGAACTTCCGGCAGAACTAGCCTTCAACCTTGGCGTCGCCCCGATTCGAGTCCCGTCCTCGGCTCGGGGCGACTCAGTTCCTTCGGCGATGAGTCTGCCGGTGCCCACCGGTCTACCTTTCGAAAGAGCAACCAACTCATCGGGAGTAACGCCATGGGCCTCATCGAGATCGAAATGTTCGCAACCCTGGACCTCGTCGCGCAGGCGCCCGGTGGCCCCGACGAAGATCCCGAGGGGTTCTCGTTCGGCGGCTGGCAGGCGCCACTGATCGACGAGGTCTCGGGCGAACAGGTCGGCTCCGCCTACGAAGGCACCGATGCGCTGCTGCTCGGACGCCGGACGTACGACATCTTCGCCGCCCACTGGCCGCACCAGACCGACGAATTCGGCCAGCTGTTCAACAGCATCCCGAAGTACGTCGCCTCGCGCGGCAAGCCTGATCTCTCGTGGTCTGGCTCCACGCAGCTCGGCCTCGATCTGGGTGCCGCAGTGCGCGAGATCCGGGACAAGCATGAGCATGTGAAGGTCGTCGGAAGCCTGAACCTGGTCCAGACGCTCCTGCGCGAGAAGCTCTTCGACCGTCTCGACCTCTGGCTGCACCCGATCCTGCTCGGCGCGGGGAAGAAGGTGTTCGACGGAGGCGCGGTGCCCTCCAATGTCTCACTGCTGCAACCACCGGTGGCCAGCCCCAGCGGCATTGTGTACCTGCGCTACGGCCTCGCCGAGGGCACGCCGGGGACGGGGGATATGAGCGAGCGGGATCAGTGAGCGTGGGCGGGTCCGGTCAGGGCTGGGTCGGCCCAACGGCGACAGCGGTGGCGTCCACATCCGCGATATGCACGCGCTGATCGCCCTGGCGCATGAACAAGCTTGTGACGGTGGACGGTTGGTTGGGCTGCTGCGCATCGGGTGGCCGGCGCACTCCGGCGATCACGACCGCGTCGCCGTTGGGTAGTGGGTAGTCGCGGTAGGTACCGTCCGGGGCGACCTGTGTCCACCGCATGCCATTCAGTTCCCACACGCCACCGTCCGGCGTGGGCTCGGACCGATTCGCCGGACACTGCTCGGCGCCGGCGGTGGCCCGCAGCCTCCCGTCGGGCGTCCACCACACCGCACCGTTCTGGTTGCCGTAGAAGTAGGGCCTGGGCGTCGCATCGAAGGGGCCCTGTGGAAATCCGGCAGCCTGCTGACCGGTGGCCGAGTCGAACACCGTGACCTGGTGTCGGTCGCAGGCGCCGTTCTCGGCGCTGCTGCCGGTCTCGTAGGCGAATCGGGTTCCGTCGGGGCTGAAGTCTGCTGATATCCACTGCCTGGTCGGTTGGTGCGCGACATCGCGGACCGTGCCGTCGGGGTCGACGACAAACAGGCGGTCGGCCTGGGCGAATCTGTCGGAGCCATACTTCTTGACGATGGCCACGCGTCCATGACCTGCACCGATCACATTCCCGGTGAAGTCTTGGGCCTCGGCTGGGACTGCTTGTTGCTCGGGTGTTCGCGGCGGCAACTGGACGGTGTGCCACACACTCGGCGTCGTATTCGGCCGGCTGATGTCCAGCTGCATCAGGGTCACCTGTCCGTCGGGAGCGTCCGCTGAAGACGGGGCCTGCCAGACGACTGTGCTGCCCTGCAACGCATATGGGGCGCCGGGGCGACCTGGCCGTTGAGAATCCGTTCGTGATTCGGCCGGGATGTCGGCCTCGTGTGTTTGATGGCTTGCCACGTCGATCCACACCAATCTGGCGTGAATATCGCCGCCGTCATAGGGGTATCGCCCAGCCTGCTCATCGGAGTACTGCGCAAAGGCGTACTTTCCGTCGGTGGTGAAGCCCGGTGCGCTCAACCCCACGAACCTGGATGCGCCGACCTGCTCGGTCCAGGTGGCAACGGGGTTCGAGCCCTGTGCTAGTACGAAACCCACCTCTCCGGAGTCGAACCACGGGGTAGTTCTGGGGACCGTGTAGGCGATCAGCGGGCCGTGAGTCTCCGGAGAAGTGGTTGGGGAGGGCGGGCCCGACGGCTGGTCGCGCGCCTGACATGCGGTGGTTGCCAGCGCGAGTGCCAAGACGGCGCCGACGAGACGGCCGGTTCTGGCGGGCCGCCACGAAGCCTCAAGTCGAGTGGAAATGCCCGATCTCATCAGAGCAGCGTATGTCTCACACCGAAACCAATCGCCGATCCCGGTTTACCGTGCCTCGACCACCGGATCGTCTGGTACCAGGGGGACCGCCAACAACGGCAACAAGGCGCACACCGCGAAAGCCGCCGGGTAGCCCGCCACACCGATCAGCGCGCCGAACAACGGTGCCGAGCTGGCGGTCGCCAGATGCTGGCTGGTGTTCTGCGTGCCCAGCGCGCGTCCGCTCCAGAACGGGCCGGCGATCTCGGCGATCGCCGTGAACGCCAAGCCGTTGTCGGACACCGTGATCACCGAGGCGATCACGATCAGCGCGACACTGACCGGTGAACCCAGCCAATCGGTGAGTGCCAGCAGCCCCATCGTCGCTGCTGCCGCCAGCGCGATCGTCCGGATGGGCCGCAGCCGCTGGCCGACCACATCGGACCAGCGGCCGGCGGCGATCCGGCCTGCCGCGCCGAGTAATTGAGCGACGGTCACCAATGTGCCCGCCGACGCAGCCGACCAACCACGATCGCTCATCAGCCACACCAGAGTGAACGTCCACACCATGCCCTGGGGCACCACCAACAGCACCGACACCGCGTGGATGCGCCACAACACGTTTGAGCCGCGGTACGGGTTGGCCAGATGTTCGGCCGGCGCCTCATGGCGGGGTGGACGTGGCGGATCCAGCACTCCCACAGCGCAGATCACCGCCGACAGCACACACACCACGGCGGGGAACAGCAGCGCCGTCGCGGTGCCGTGACTCTCGGCCAGGCGCGGAATCACCAACGCGCCCAGGCCGACACCCAAAGGCGTTGCCGTCTGGCGGATTCCCATCGCCAGCCCGCGCTGTTCGGGTGGGAACCAGCCGACCACGACCCGCCCGCTGGCCGAATTGCTGCTGGCGGCAGCCATTCCGCCCAGCAGCAGGAACAGTCCGACGGCCACCAGGGAGTGCGCCGCGGCGGCCCCGAACGCCGCCGCGGCGGTCAGCGCGGAGCCCACCGTCAGCACGATCCGTTCGCCCACCCGGTCGACGACGTACCCCCAGGCGATCAGGGTGACCACCAGTCCGAAGCTCGGCATCGACGACAGCAGACCGGCCTTGGCCAGATCCAGGCCGAGCTCGGCATGCAGGGTGGGGATGAGGAACGCCGCGCCGTTGATGAACACGTTGGCGCATGTGGTCGCGGTGAGTGCGATCGCCAACATCGACCAACGGCGGAACGTGCTGATCGACGAAACAGGCATGGGGGCATCGTTTCACGGCGTCTCAGGATATTGAACTGTGATCTCAATATGTGGGAGTTCGTGAAAGCTGCCATAGGCTGTGGCGGTGAAGTTGTGGCTGACAGCAACCGTTTTGCTGATGTGTGGACTCCTGGCGGCACCGACTGCGGCGGCGGCCGCGCCGAATTGGTCAGGTCTGGACGCTCGTCACTACGACGCGCCGGTTCCCGCGCCAGGCACGTTGATCGAGACGGTCCCGTTGGATCCCGCGCTGTCGGTGCCGGGTGCGGCGAGCGCCTACCGCATCCTGTATTCGACAGTCGATCAGCATGATTCGCCGGCGCTGAGTACGGCCGTGGTGTTCATCCCGAAGGGACAGGTGCCCGAGGGCGGCTGGCCCACGATCGCGTGGGCGCACGGCACGGTCGGACTCGGTGACGATTGCGCACCGTCGGCGCAGCCGCGCAGCGCACGGGATGTCGAGTATCTGACGCACTGGCTCGAACAGGGCTATGCCGTCGTCGGCTCCGATTACGCCGGTCTGGGTACCCCGGGACTGATGAGCTACCTCAACAGCGTGGCCACCGCCCACAGCGTTGTCGATTCGGTCATCGCGATGCACCGGATGGACCTGCCGTTGTCGCCGAAATGGGCCATCGTCGGTCAGTCTCAGGGTGGCGGGGCCGCGGTCAACAGCGCGCGCTGGGCCACCGAATTCAGCCGGGGGACCGGTCTGGACTATCGCGGCGTGGTCGCCACCGGCACGCCGTTCAACGTCGAGAGCATCGTCAAACAGGCCGGGCCCGACATGGCGCTGCCGCCGAATCTCGGTCCTGCGGCCAACAGCTACACCGGGTACATCCTGGCCGGCCTGCGGGATGCGCGGCCCGACCTGGACATCGACAGCGTGCTCACCCCTGCCGGGCTGGATGCGGTGAACAAGGCCGAGGTGCTGTGCAAGCCGCAGCTCGACCAGGCGCTCGCCGGCATGACGCCGACCGGTTACTTCCGCGCGCCGCTGGCCACCCTGCCGGGTGCCCCGGAAGCTCTCGACGCCTACATGGGGACACCGACCAGCGGCTACGACCGGCCGATCTTCCTCGGCGTGGGGCTCCTGGACCGCGATGTTCCGCCGAACATGTCGCAGCAGCTCGCCGATCAGCTACGTGCCAACGGCCAGGACGTCACCCTCAAGATCTATCCCGACGAGGATCACTCGGGCACCGTGCTGGCCTCCGTTCCGGACTCCACGCCGTTCCTCGCCGCGCTGTTCGACGGGCGCTGACGAAACCGACCGGAGGCGTCAGCGCTGGTCGTAAGACACTGCGCACTACCCTGGTCAAAATGCGCTTAGGTCGAATCGCCAGTCCCGACGGCGTCGCTTTCGTCAGTGTCGAAGGCGACGGTGCAGATGCCGTCTGCAAAGAGATCGCCGAGCATCCGTTCGGCAACCCCAACTTCACCGGGCGGAGCTGGCCACTGGCCGACGTCCGCCTGCTGGCACCCATCCTGGCCAGCAAGGTCATCTGCATGGGCAAGAACTACGAGGCCCACGCCGAGGAGATGGGCGGTGCGGCACCCGAGGATCCGGTGATCTTCCTCAAGCCCAACACCGCGATCATCGGCCCCAATGTGCCGATCCAGTTGCCGGCCGATGCGAACCCCGTTCACCACGAGGGTGAGCTGGCGATCGTGATCGGGCGGCCGTGCAAGGACGTTCCCGCCGCGCGCGCCGCCGAGAACATCCTGGGCTACACCATTGCCAACGACATCTCGGCGCGCGACCAGCAGGCCAAGGACGGCCAGTGGATGCGGGCCAAGGGGCACGACACCTTCTGTCCGGTGGGCCCGTGGATCGTCAACGACCTCGATCCGTCCGATCTGGAGATTCGCACCGAAGTCTCACATGGGATTGCCGGCTCCGCCGGCGAAAGCGAAGTGCGGCAGCGCAGCCGAACCTCGCTGATGATCCACGACATCGGTGCCATCGTTGAATGGGTCTCGGCCGTGATGACGCTGCTACCCGGTGATCTGATCCTGACCGGAACCCCGGAGGGGGTCGGTCCGATCGAAGACGGGGACACCGTGAGCGTCACCGTCGAAGGGATCGGCACCCTTACCAATCCCGTTGTGCGTAAGCAGAAATAGAGGCAAGTGATGACATCTCCCTCTCGTCCCGTCCGGGTGAGGTTCTGTCCGTCGCCGACGGGCACCCCGCACGTCGGGTTGGTGCGTACCGCGCTGTTCAACTGGGCCTATGCCCGGCACACCGGCGGAACGTTCGTCTTCCGCATCGAGGACACCGATGCCGCGCGTGACAGTGCCGAGAGCTACGCCGCGATCCTCGACGCGCTGCGCTGGCTCGGACTGGACTGGGACGAGGGCCCCGAGGTCGGCGGCCCCTACGAGCCGTACCGGCAGTCGCAGCGCAGCGAGATCTACCGTGACGTGATCAACCGCCTGCTCGAGGCAGGCGAGGTCTACGCGGCATATTCGACGCCGGAGGAGGTCGAGGCGCGGCACGTGGCGGCCGGACGTAATCCCAAACTCGGGTACGACAACTACGACCGGGACCTGACCGACGAGCAGCGCAAGGTATTCGTCGACGAGGGCCGCAAGCCCGTGCTGCGCTTGCGCATGCCCGACGAGGACCTCGGCTGGACCGATCTGGTGCGCGGGCCGGTGAGCTTCCCGGCGGGTTCGGTGCCCGATTTCGCGATCACCCGCGCCAACGGAGATCCGTTGTACACGTTGGTCAACCCGGTCGACGACGCGATGATGAAGATCACCCACGTGCTGCGCGGCGAGGACATCATGCCCTCGACGCCGCGTCAGATCGCGCTGTACCGGGCGCTGATGAGGATCGGCGTGGCCGAGCGTGTGCCTGAATTCGCTCATCTGCCAAGTGTTCTCGGCGAGGGCAACAAGAAGCTGTCCAAGCGGGATCCGCAGTCCAATCTGTTCTTGCACCGTGACCGTGGCTTCCTGCCGGAGGGTCTGCTGAACTATCTGGCGCTGCTGGGCTGGGGCATCGCCGACGATCACGACGTGTTCAGCCTCGAGGAGATGGTGGCCGCGTTCGACGTCGTCAACGTCAACTCCAACCCGGCGCGGTTCGACCAGAAGAAGGCCGACGCGATCAACGCCGAGCACATCCGGCTGCTGACGGTCGAGGACTTCACGGCACGGCTGCACGCGTATCTCGAAGCCCATGGTCACGACACAGGTTTGGACGACGCCGCATTCGCCGAAGCGGCCGCGCTGGTCCAGACCCGCATCGTCGTCCTCGGTGATGCGTGGGGGCTGCTGAAGTTCTTCGACGACGGCTCCTACGAGATCGACGAGAAGGCAGCTGCCAAGGAACTGCGCGAGGAGGCTGCACCGGTCCTGGATGCCGCTCTGAGCGCGTTGGAGGCGGTCGGGGAGTGGAACACCGCCAACATCGAGGCGGCCCTCAAGGAGGCGCTTCTGGACGGTCTGGAGCTCAAGCCACGGAAGGCGTTCGGGCCGATCCGCGTCGCTGTCACGGGCGCCACGATCAGCCCGCCGCTGTTCGAATCCATGGAACTGCTGGGGGCCGACCGCAGCCTGACGCGGTTGCGGTCCGCCCGGGCTCGGCTGTGAGCGCCGGGGGTGACGGGGCTTGGTAAAAAGCACCGAAAATCTTTGGTAGTCTGCTCGTCGGCCCGAAAAGCAAAACGGGGAAGCCCCCGCTGAGCCGATCGGACCGAAATTGCCTGCCACCTGCGGTGATAGGCAATTAATGGGGTATGGTGTAATTGGCAACACAGCGGTTTCTGGTACCGCCATTCTAGGTTCGAGTCCTGGTACCCCAGCCATCCGGAGCGGTTCAGCCGGATTAGGCGAGCACCACTGCCTGAGCTATGCTGACCATCCGGAAGTTCTAGCCCCCGTCGTCTAGCGGCCTAGGACGCCGCCCTCTCACGGCGGTAGCGTGGGTTCGAATCCCATCGGGGGTACAGAAGGTAAGCGCCTCGGCGCGAACCACAAAAGCGCCCAGTTCGTGAGAACTGGGCGCTTTTGCGTTGTCCGGAAATTGCGCGAGGGCCCCGTCTCCCGCTGCCACGCCAGAGTGGCTCTGGGTGTCGAACATCACTCTGGCGTGACGCTCGTTGGTCTTCGCGGAGCAGGCGGCAGCGGGACGCCCGGTTTTGTCAGGCTGGAGCGACGCTCGCGCTCGACGGCCACTCTGACGCGACAACGCGGGCTGCTGAGATTCGCCTCACAGTCGCCGGGTCAGGGCGTCGGATGCGGCGAGGAGATCGGCGGCCCAACGGGCTCCTGGCCGGCGACCCATGCGGTCGATCGGTCCGGACACCGAAACCGCGGCGATCACGGCGCCGCGCCCGTCGCGCACCGGCGCCGAGACACTGGCCACTCCCGGCTCGCGTTCGGCGGCACTCTGGGCCCAGCCGCGCTTGCGGACCTCGGCCAGCGCCCGATCGGTGAACTTCGCCGCAGGAAGCACGGCCTGCTGGGTGGCCGGGTCGGCGTAGGCCAGTAGCACTTTGGCTCCAGAGCCCGCGGTCATCGGGAGGTGGGTGCCCACCGGCACGGTGTCGCGAAGTCCGGCGGGCGGCTCCAACGCGACCACGCAGACCCGTGATTGGCCCTCGCGCCGGTACAGCTGGACGCTCTCGCCGGTGATCTCGCGTAGGCGGGGCAGTACCGCGGCCCCCGCGGCCAGCAGCGGATCGTTGACGTGGGAGGCCAATTCGGTCAGTGCCGGGCCGAGACGCCAGCGGCCGTCGCCGTCGCGGGCCAGCAGCCGGTGGGTTTCGAGTCCTGCGGCCAGCCGGTGCGCGGTTGCCCGGGGGAGTCCGGTCCGCTCGCAGAGTTCGGCCAGCCCGCAAGGTGACTCGGCCACGGTGTGCAGCACACCCACCGCTTTGTCGAGAACGCCGATGCCGCTATCATTTCTCACAGAGAGATACTAGCGTCTCGCATTGTGAGATGACAGGCGAGATGACGACAGTACCGCCCAGCCCTGGCGGACTCTTGATGCAAGCCCGCATTTGCCGTTAATCGAATCGAGAAGTAGCGATGGACCAATCGACACAGACATCCGTGAAGCCGCGCACCCTGGCCGAAAAGGTTTGGGAAGACCACGTCGTGGCGCGCGGCGAGGGCGAGGGCGCGTCCCGCGAGCCCGACCTGATCTACATCGACCTGCATCTCGTGCACGAGGTCACCAGCCCGCAGGCGTTCGATGGTCTGCGCATGGCGGGCCGGCCCGTACGACGGCCCGACCTGACGATCGCCACCGAGGACCACAACGTGCCCACGGTCGACATCGACAAGCCGATCGCGGACCCCGTCTCGCGCACGCAGGTCGAGACATTGCGGCGCAACTGTGAGGAATTCGGCATCCGGCTGCACCCGATGGGTGACGTCGAGCAGGGCATCGTGCACATCATCGGACCGCAGCTCGGACTGACACAGCCGGGCATGACGGTGGTGTGTGGAGACAGTCACACCTCGACCCACGGGGCCTTCGGCGCCATCGCGATGGGCATCGGCACATCCGAGGTCGAGCATGTGATGGCCACGCAGACACTGCCGCTCAAGCCGTTCAAGACCATGGCGGTCAACGTCGACGGCGTGCTGCCGCCCGGGGTGAGCGCCAAGGACATCATCTTGGCCGTCATCGCCAAGATCGGTACCGGCGGCGGCCAGGGCCACGTCATCGAATACCGGGGCAGTGCCATCGAGGCGCTGTCCATGGAAGGCCGGATGACGATCTGCAACATGAGTATCGAGGCCGGGGCGCGGGCCGG
Source organism: Mycolicibacterium peregrinum (assembly GCF_001665785.1). Lineage (GTDB taxonomy): Bacteria > Actinomycetota > Actinomycetes > Mycobacteriales > Mycobacteriaceae > Mycobacterium > Mycobacterium peregrinum_A. Next base: position 230,272 of record NZ_LZSO01000013.1, on the reverse strand, counting down.
GATGGTGGCTCCCGACGAGACCACCTACGAGTTCCTCAAGGGCCGTCCGAACGCTCCCAAGGGAGCGGACTGGGACGCCGCCATTGCCGCGTGGAGCCAGTTGCGCACTGACGAGGGTGCCGAATTCGACACCGAGGTCTACCTGGATGCCGCCGCGTTGAGTCCGTTCGTGACGTGGGGTACCAACCCGGGGCAGGGGGTCCCGTTGTCCGCGTCGGTCCCGGATCCTGAGTTGATGGGTGACGACGGCGAGCGTCAGTCGGCGGAGAAGGCTTTGGCCTACATGGATCTGCGGCCCGGGATGGCCATGCGCGACATCGCCGTGGACACCGTCTTCGTCGGGTCCTGCACCAACGGTCGCATCGAGGACCTCCGAGTGGTCGCCGACGTGCTGCGCGATCGCAAGGTGGCCGACGGGGTGCGGATGCTGGTCGTGCCGGGCTCGATGCGGGTGCGCGCCCAGGCCGAATCGGAAGGTCTAGACCAGATATTCACTGCCGCGGGGGCCGAATGGCGGCAGGCCGGCTGCTCGATGTGTCTGGGAATGAACCCCGATCAACTGTCCCCGGGGCAGCGCTGCGCCTCCACATCCAACCGGAATTTCGAAGGCCGACAGGGTAAGGGCGGCCGCACCCACCTGGTGTCACCGGCTGTCGCGGCTGCCACCGCCGTGCGTGGAAAACTCGCCTCCCCTGCCGATCTGCCCGCCGCGACCCGCTAAAAAGCCAGAAGGAGAAGCGTGATGGACGCTTTCAGTACACACACCGGAATCGGGGTCCCGCTGCGGCGGTCCAACGTCGACACCGACCAGATCATCCCCGCGGTCTATTTGAAGCGGGTTACCCGAACAGGTTTCGAGGACGGATTGTTCGCCGCCTGGCGCGCGGATCCGTCGTTCATTCTGAATCTCCCGCCATTCGACAAAGGCTCCGTGTTGGTCGCCGGCCCCGATTTCGGCACCGGATCTTCTCGCGAGCACGCCGTCTGGGCCCTCATGGACTATGGCTTCCGGGTGGTTATCTCATCCCGATTCGCCGACATTTTCCGCGGCAACGCCGGCAAGGCCGGGCTATTGGCCGCCGAGGTCGCCCAAGACGATGTCGAGCTGTTATGGAAGCTCATCGAGCAGAATCCCGGCCTGGAAATCACTGTGAATCTTCAAGATCGAAATATCGTCGCCGGAACGGTTGTGTTGCCGTTCAGAATTGACGACTACACGGCCTGGCGGCTGCTCGAAGGACTCGACGATATAGGCCTTACGCTGCGGAAACTGTCTTCGATCGAGGATTATGAGAAGCGCAGGCCGAGCTGGAAGCCGCGTACTCTGCCGGCCTGATCGAGGCCTTCCGAGAGCGCTTCAGCGCCCGAATTCGCCGCCTGTCAAACCGGTTCTGGACCCGTCCCGGCGGAGTCCAAGTGGGGCAAGCGGATTGCCGGATTGTTCGCTAGCTACGCCTGAAATTGCGCGTGGCTCTTGGAAATCAGTGGTCACAGGGTTTACCGTGTCCTCTAGTCGGTCCAAAGAGGACCACTGGTTTCGGAGGTTTTGGATGAACAAAGCGGAGCTCATCGACGTACTCACAACCAAACTGGGCACCGATCGTCGGCAGGCTACCGCCGCGGTCGAGAACGTTGTGGACACCATCGTCCGCGCGGTGCACAAGGGTGACAGCGTCACGATCACCGGCTTCGGTGTTTTCGAGCAGCGCCGTCGCGCTGCCCGGGTCGCCCGTAACCCGCGCACCGGCGAGACCGTGAAGGTCAAGCCCACTTCGGTGCCGGCTTTCCGGCCGGGTGCACAGTTCAAGGCGGTTGTCGCTGGGGCGCAGCGCCTCCCGGCTGACGGCCCGGCCGTCAAGCGTGGCGTCACCGCAGGCCCTGCCAAGCGCACTGCCGCCAAGAAGACTGCCGCCAAGAAGGCCCCGGCCAAGAAGGCCGCGACCAAGGCTCCTGCCAAGAAGGCCGCGACCAAGGCTCCTGCCAAGAAGGCTGCAGTCAAGGCACCCGCCAAGAAGGCCGCAGTCAAGAAGGCACCGGCGAAGAAGGCCGCGACCAAGGCTCCTGCCAAGAAGGCCGCAGTCAAGAAGGCGCCGGCGAAGAAGGCCGCGACCAAGGCTCCTGCCAAGAAGGCCGCGACCAAGGCACCCGCCAAGAAGGTGGCTGCCAAGAAGGCACCGGCCAAGAAGGGCCGCAAGTAATTACGGTAAAGGCACGTCGTGAGCCGTAGGTGAGCTCACGACGTGCCTTTCTCGTGTGGGTTTACTGCGGCTTGGATAATGGACTGCACATGTGGTCGGCGGCCAGCAGTCGGCCGTTCGCGATCGACAACACCCATGCACTGCCCTTGCGATTCCCAGTCGTGGCGGGTCGCACGCGGTCCCGTTCACACCACCAGGAGATCAACCCGGGGATCACCTTGCCTTGTGAGCAGATGACCGGTGTACCTGCGCGCGCCGCGATGTCGAGCAATCGATTGCGAGCGGCCTTGTGATCGTCGGCGTAGGCCTCTTCGGTCAGTGCCGGCTCGTTGTGGATGTCCACACCGAGCTCCTGGCCCAAGGGTTCCAAGGTCTGATGGCAGCGCAGCCGATCGGCTGCGTAGAGCGATGTGGCACCGAATGCCAATAGTTGGGCGACCAGAGCCTCGGCCTGCGCCCGACCTTTCTTGTCGAGTGGTCGCTTGCGGTCGTCGCCCTTGAATCGTGACCGCCGCCCGGCCGATCCATGCCGCACCACGATCGCAGTCTCCGTGTCCGGTGGGTATTTTCCGAAGCGGCGCAACACTTTTCGATCATGCGGATAGACGACCTGATCCATGGCCGCACGCACCGGCAGCCAGATGAGCTTGTCCACCTCGTCGTTGGGGGTGAAGTCTCCTCCGGTGGCGCGGGCCGCCCAGTACCAGACCCGTTTGGTGCCCTGCGGAATCTCATAGGTGGTCGAACCGAGCCGGCGGCCGAGCTGTGCGGTGTACCCGGTCTCCTCGTGAACCTCACGGACCGCGGCCACCGGATCGGTCTCGTCCGGTTCGACCTTCCCCTTGGGAAGGGACCAATCGTCGTAACGCGGACGGTGGATCACGGCTACCTCGGTGACGGCCGCGCCTGCGGCGTCCTGGCCGCCGCGCCACAACACGGCACCCGCCGCGGGCACCAGCTTGGTACCCGGCTTGGCCGCCTTCGTGCTGTCGTCGGACACCTCAACTCCTGCAGGTCATTCACCGGTCCGGGCAAGCGGCCCGGCCATGTGGGGATCAGGGGTGCCGGTGACGTTCCATCAGCGACACCTGGTGGTCGCGGACCGTCTGCCCTTCCTGGGGTAGCGCAGTCCAGTGGCCGTCGTGTCGTAACTCCCAGCACCGGGTGGCCGGATCCATCGCGGACTCGAACACCTCGTTGAGTTGTGCGGCCAGCCTCGGATCCTTGACCTGAGCCATCACTTCGACACGGCGGTCGAGATTACGATGCATCATGTCGGCACTGCCGATCCAGAACTCGTTGATGGCGCGGAAGTGAATAATGCGCGAGTGCTCCAGGAAGCGCCCGAGGATCGAGCGCACCGTGATGTTGTCGGAATAGCCGGGCACACCAGGGCGCAGTGCGCAGATGCCCCGCACCACGATCTCGACCGGGATTCCCGCCTGCGAGGCCCGGTACAGCGCATCGATCACCTGCTCGTCGACCAGGGCGTTGGCCTTCAACCGGATTCCGGTCGTCGCTCCGTCATGATGAGCGGCAATTTCGCGGTCGATACGTTCGATGATGCCCTTACGCACGCCGCGCGGAGCCACCAGCAGATTGCGGTAGGAGTCCTTGCGTGAGTATCCGGTCAGTGAATTGAACAGATCGGTGAGATCGGCGCCGATGTCCGGATCGGCGGTGAGCAACCCCACGTCCTCGTACAGTCGCGCGGTTTTCGGGTTGTAGTTGCCGGTGCCGATGTGGCAGTAGCGCCGGATCGTCGACCCCTCGCGCCGCACCACGAGGCAGGTCTTGCAATGGGTCTTGAGTCCGATCAACCCGTAGACGACGTGTACGCCGGCCTGCTCAAGCGCTCTGGCCCACTTGATGTTCGCCTGTTCGTCGAAGCGGGCCTTGATCTCGACGAGCGCCACCACCTGCTTGCCGGCCTCTGCCGCGTCGATCAGAGCGTTGACGATCGGTGAGTCACCGGAGGTCCGGTAGAGGGTCTGCTTGATGGCCAGCACGTTGGGGTCGGCGGCGGCCTGCTCGATGAAGCGCTGCACCGTGGTGGAGAACGAGTCATAGGGATGGTGCACCAGTACATCCCCGTCGCGCAGCGTCGAGAAAATGCTCTTCGGTGTCTCGCGTTCGCCGAAAGCCGGTGGGGTGGCAGGCACAAACGGCCGGTCCTTGAGTGCCGGCCGGTCCACGTCGTAGATCTGCCAGAGCGCCGAGAGATCCAGCAGCCCGGGCACCTCGATCACGTCGCCGGGGGCCACGTCGAGCTCCCGCAACAGCAATTCGAGCATGCTCTCGGTCATGTCGTCGGAGACTTCCAACCGGACCGGCGACCCGAACCGTCGTCGAGCCAGCTCACGTTCCAGCGCCTGCAGCAGGTCCTCGTCGCGATCCTCTTCGACCTCGAAGTCGGCATTGCGGGTGATCCGGAACGCGTGGTGCTCCACGATCTCCAGGCCGGGGAACAGGACCGGCAGGAACGCCGCGATGAGTTCCTCCATCGGCAGGAAGCGCACCACCGTCGATCCATCGGCAGGGGGCGCCAGTTCCACGAAACGGCCGACATTGTCAGGCACCTTGATCCTGGCGAAGTGTTGTCCGCCGTCGTCGGGGTGCTTGACCGTGATGGCCAGGTTCAGGCTGAGCCCGCTCACGAACGGGAACGGGTGGGCCGGGTCCACCGCCAACGGGGTGAGGACCGGGAACACCTGTTCGTGGAAGTACGTGGAGAGCTTGGCGCGTTCGGACTCGTCGAGCTGAGCCCAGTTGACGATGACGATGCCCTCTTCGGCCAGCGCCGGGCGGACCGAGCTGAGGAACACCTTGGCGTGCCGGTTGGCGATCTGCTGGGTGCGCTCGTTGATGCGACGCAACTGTTCGCGCGGGGACAGGCCATCGGCCGAGCGCACCGAAAGTCCCATCTCGTCGCGGCGTTTGAGACCGGCCACCCGGACCATGTAGAACTCGTCGAGATTGGACGCGAAGATCGCCAGGAACTTCGCCCTCTCGAGCAAGGGCAGCGAGGTGTCGGCCGCCAGGGCCAGGACCCGGGCGTTGAAATCCAGCCAGCTCAGCTCGCGGTTGAGGTAGCGGTCCTCGGGCAGTGCGTCGTCCACTGCAGGTGAGGTGGCCGCCGGCGGCGCTTCGGGTGTCGCCGACTCGTCAGACTGCCCCGATACGGCTGCCGCGGTGTCCCGATGAGAGTTGTTGGACCGGGTACCTGGCTCGGCTTCGGTGGCTTCGCTCATCTGTCCGATCATTCCCTATCGCGCGGGTCCCCGGCTACCTAACGGCATGCCTGCCGAGGGTGCGTGCGGTGGCGGTGCCCACACCGAGCCGCCGCGCCGCCTGCAGGTCGTCGGGAGTGTCGATGTCGCAGCGCAAACCGGGCCACGCGCCGGTGAGTTCGATCGCACCGGAGTGACGATGGCGCGCAGCCGAATCGGATCCGAAGTGCGGAGCCAGGGGAGTGCCGAACGCGAACAGCGCCGAGGTTCCGGTGCCGTGCCGATCGCCGACGAAACTGCGTTGATAACCGCGGGCCAGAGACAGCGCCTCGGCCAGCTCCTGGGGCTGCAGTGCAGGTAGATCCCCTTGGAGGACAACGATATTCGGCGCAGAGGAGCGAAGTTCGGCCTCGGCAGCGGCGATGGCGTTGTTGAGTGGGTCACGATGACCGGGCGGTGTGGGATCCATCAGTACCCCGGCGCCGAGTTGCCGCGCGGCGTCGGCCGCCGTCTCGTCCGGGGTCACGACGGTGACGGGGGCGACGGATGACGCGGCGTTGACGGTGTCGACGAGCATGGCCAGCACGACGGCCTCGCGCGTGGCCGCGGAGAAGATGGGTGCCAGCCGGGTTTTGGCGGCCGACAGCCGTTTCACCGCGATCACGAGGGTGACGTCGGCGGCCTGCGTCGCTGCCGCGTTGCCGCTCCGGGAGCCGCTCATGTGTTCATCCTGCCAGCCCGGCCGGTGAGGGCGCGTGGCGCAGCCGCCGGGATAGGGTGAACGGGTGGTAGAGGCTGCGGTGATGGGTGCCGGTGCGTGGGGGACGGCGCTGGCCAAGGTGCTGGCGGATGCGGGGAATCCGGTGACGATGTGGGCCCGTCGGCCCGAGGTCGCCGAGGAGATCAACACCGCGCATCGCAACAGTCGGTATCTCGGCGATGTCGCGCTGCCGTCGACGATCCGGGCCACTTCCGATCCGGCCGAGGCGCTGGCGGGCGCCTGCACGGTGCTGCTCGGTGTGCCTGCTCAGCAACTCCGGGCGAACCTGGAGGGTTGGAAGCACCTGATCGGCGCCGACGCCACCCTGGTGAGCCTGGCCAAGGGAATTGAGCTCGGCTCGCTCATGCGGATGAGTCAGGTCATCGTCCAGGTGACCGGCGCCGATCCGTCCCGAGTCGCCGTCGTGACCGGGCCGAACCTGGCCAGCGAGATCGCCGACGAGCAGCCTGCGGCGACCGTCGTCGCCTGTAGTGACTCCGGACGCGCGGTCGCGCTGCAACGCGCACTGGCCACCGGATACTTCCGGCCCTACACCAACGCCGACGTGGTCGGCGCGGAAGTCGGCGGCGCCTGCAAGAACGTCATCGCGCTGGCCTGCGGCATGGCGGTGGGCGTCGGACTGGGGGAGAACACCGTGGCCGCGATCATCACCCGAGGCCTGGCCGAGGTCATGCGGCTGGGTATCGCGCTGGGCGCCACCCCCGCCACGCTGGCCGGGTTGGCCGGTGTCGGAGACCTCGTGGCCACCTGTACGTCCCGGCATTCGCGTAATCGCACGTTCGGCGAGCGGCTCGGCAAGGGCGGCACCATGGAATCGGCGATGATCGCGGGAGGCGGCCACGTGGCCGAGGGAGTGGCCTCGTGTGAATCGGTGCTGGCGCTGGCCTCCAGCTACGGTGTCGAGATGCCGTTGACCGACGCCGTTTATCGGGTGTGTCACAAGGGATTGTCTGTTCACGAGGCAGTCGCGGGACTACTGGGTCGCAGCACCAAACCGGAGTGACCGGCCTCCGGGTGCGAGGAGGAAAAGCAGGTATGGACGGCTTGTACGGGGATTCCACGCGGAGCGTCAAAGCTGTTGGTCTGGAATCGGTTCCAGGCCAGCCGGTGGCGCCGATCCCGGTGCCTGCATCGACGTTCCATCTCTCGCCCGACGAAACCGAGCCGCTGGACAGCTACGGCCGCAGCTCCAATCCGTCATGGCGGCAGCTGGAAGCGGCGCTGGCCGAACTGGAGGGCGCCGGAGCTGCACTCACATTCGGGTCGGGCATGGCCGCGATCACCTCGGCGCTTCGGGTGCTGGCCAAACCGGGAACCACGCTCGTGGTCCCCGCCGACGGCTACTATCAGGTCCGTCGTTACGCAGTGGAATATCTTGCACCGCAGGGTATTACGGTGATCGAGGCGAGTGTCGCGGACATGTGTGAGGCGGCCGCTCAAGCTGACGTGGTGCTTGCCGAGACGCCGGCAAACCCGGGGCTCGATGTCGTCGATCTGCACCGGTTGGCGATCACGTGCCGCAGTCGCGGCGCCACCCTCGTCGTCGACAACACCACCGCCACACCGCTGGGTCAACAACCGCTTTCGCTCGGCGCCGATCTGGTGGTGGCCAGTGCCACCAAATCACTGTCGGGGCACAGCGACCTGGTGGCCGGCTACGTGGCCGGCAGCCAGCCCGAGCTGATGGCCGCGGTGGAGCGCGACCGACTGCTGGCCGGGCCGATCCTGGGGGCGTTCGAGGCGTGGTTGGTACTGCGCAGCCTCGGCAGTGCCGGACTTCGCTTCGAACGGCAGTGCCAGAACGCCGCTGCCCTGGCGGTGATGCTGCGCAGCCATCCGGCGGTGCGCTCGGTGCGTTATCCGGGGTTGCCCGAAGACCCGGCACACGAGCTGGCGGCTACCCAGATGAGGCGTTTCGGCGGATTGGTGTCGATCGAGCTGGCCGATGCCGCCGCCGTGCACGCCCTGGTGGAGCGCAGCGCGTTGCTCATCGCCTCGACCAGCTTCGGCGGGATCCACACCTCGGTCGACCGCAGGGCACGCTGGGGCGACCCCGTTCCCGCCGGTTTCGCCCGCATCTCGGCCGGGATCGAGGACACCGACGACCTGCTCGCCGATGTCGATCAGGCGTTGCGGCGATGAATGCCCAGGTCGGGATGCGCCGGACGGCAGGTCCGGGCCGGGACGGTAGCCTCTCTAGGTTGTGACAGCCCGCAACCAGACCGGATCCCGCACCCGCGTCGCCGTCGTCTACGGCGGGCGTAGCTCTGAGCACGCGATTTCCTGCGTATCGGCAGGCAGCATCCTGCGCAACCTCGACCCGGAGCGGTTCGAGGTCGTCGCCGTCGGGATCACCCCCGACGGTTCGTGGATGTTGACCGACGGAAGCCCCGAGACCCTCGCGATCACCGACGGCAGGCTGCCCGAGGTGACCGAGACGTCCGGTACCGAGCTCGCGCTGCCTGCCGCCCCGAACCGCAGTGGCCAGCTGCTGGCGCTGAGCAACGGTCCCGGTGAGCTGCTGGCCGCCGTCGATGTGGTCTTCCCGGTGCTGCACGGCCCGTACGGCGAGGACGGCACCATCCAGGGACTGCTGGAGTTGGCCGGGATTCCGTACGTGGGCTCCGGTGTGCTGTCCAGCGCAGCCGGTATGGACAAGGAGTTCACCAAGAAGCTGCTCGTCGCCGAGGGGCTGCCGATCGGCGACTTCGTGGTGCTGCGCCCCAGACCCGACGGTTCAGTTCCGACCCTCGATCTGGAGGACCGCGAGCGCCTCGGCCTGCCGGTGTTCGTCAAGCCTTCTCGGGGTGGCTCCTCGATCGGCGTCAGTCGGGTCTCGGCATGGGATGAGCTGCCCGCGGCGATCGAACTCGCGCGGCGCCACGACCCCAAGGTCATCGTCGAGGCCGCGATTCCTGGCCGCGAACTGGAATGCGGTGTACTCGAATTCCCCGACGGCAGCATCGAGGCGAGCACCGTGGGCGAGATCCGGGTGGCCGGCGTGCGCGGACGCGAGGACGGCTTCTACGACTTCGCCACCAAATACCTCGTCGACGCAGCCGAATTGGATGTACCGGCCAAGGTCGACGACGACATCTCCGACGAGGTACGCCGGTTGGCGGTGCGTGCCTTCACCGCGATCGACTGCCAGGGGTTGGCCCGCGTCGACTTCTTCCTGACCGACGACGGCCCGGTGATCAACGAGATCAACACGATGCCGGGGTTCACCACCATCTCGATGTTCCCGCGGATGTGGGCGGCCAGCGGTGTCGACTACCCGACATTGCTGACCGCGATGGTCGAGACGGCGCTGGCGCGCGGGACCGGTCTGCGCTGACCTCAGCGCGCCGGAGCCGGTGCCGGCTCCTGCGCGGACATGGTGCGGGCGATCTGACCTGAGATCTGCTGAATGGGTGTCGGCCCCGACCCGGCGGGCAGGGTCAGCGCGACGTACACCGGGCGGTCGACCGCGTACCAGGTGCTGCGGCCCTGATCATCGGTGGCCGGTCCCGATTCGCCCACTCGGAACCACTGGATCTCGTCGACCACCTGCAGGGGCGTGCCGACGACGAAATCGGTGGGACGCTCCAGCCCACAACGCAGGACGACCGGTTCGGTGTCGGGCTCGGCACGCCAGGCCGCGGTACCCGGCGGGGTGGGGTCCACCGTCGGGGCACGACGGAAATCGCCGAGCTGCTGGGGTAGCGCGTTCAGGAGGTCGTGGCACTGCTGGCTGTCGGCCTGCGGTGCCGGTATCGACGGAATGGCGACGGGTTGCTGCTCGGGTGAGCGTTGCCGGGACGCCGCGATACCGAGGACGGTGATCAGCACCGAGACCGCAACGACGACCGCTGCGATCAGCAGGGTGCGGGGCGGTCCGTCGGCGGCGGGCGAGTCGGTCACACCACCAACTCTATGGCCGGCCGGCGTCGGCGATCGGGCAGGTCAGGGTCCGGGTTATTCCGGGTACCTGCTGCACCGCAGGCACCACGTCGGACTGCAGCTCGGCCAAGGTGTCGGCACTGAGCCGCAAGACCACGTCATAGGGCCCGGTCACGTATTCCGCGGAGACCACACCCGGCAGGCCGGCGAGCTGTTTGGCGACGACTTCGGCGCGGCCCACCTCTGTCTGGATCAGCACGTAAGCCTCTACCACCGGCTGTCTCCTTGATCTCGCTGCATAAACTGCTGGCCGCAGGCACCAAACGTACCGCAGGTCGGGTCCGGTTTCTTCCGGCGCGGCGGCCGACCGGCAGGAGGCGACATGACCGGCAAGACAATCGGCGACGATCCCGGTGACGACGACGGCGCCACCCTGGCGTCCGCCGGGGAATTCGTCGTCATCGATCGTCTGGTGGCCGGCCGCGCGCAAGCCGAGTCCGTGACGCTGGGCCCTGGTGACGATGCCGCCGTGGTGACGGTGTCCGACGGGCGCGCCGTGGTCTCCACCGACATGCTGGTGCAGGACCGCCACTTTCGGCTCGACTGGTCGACGCCGCACGATATCGGGCGAAAAGCCATCGCTCAGAACGCCTCCGACATCGAGGCGATGGGCGGGCGGGCCACCGCATTCGTGGTGGCATTCGGAGCACCGTCCGACACTCCCGTCACGGCGGCGAAGGAACTGTCCGACGGATTGTGGGCTGAGGCACGTGTGCTGGGTGCCAGCATTGCCGGTGGAGATCTGGTCAGTGCCCCGCTGTGGGTGATATCTGTCACGGTGCTCGGTGATCTCGGCGGCCGGGAACCGGTGCGCCGCAGCGGCGCCCGAGTCGGCGACACCGTCGCGGTGGCGGGTGACCTGGGCCGCTCGGCAGCGGGCTTCGCGCTGCGGAAGCGCGGCATCGAAGGACAGGACGGCTTCGCCGAGTTGCGGCAGCGCCACCTGACCCCGCACCCGCCGTACGGCCAGGGCGCCCGCGCGGCCGACGCCGGGGCCACCGCGATGACCGATGTCTCCGACGGCCTGCTCGCCGACCTGGGCCATATCGCGACGGCTTCCGGCGTCGGCATCGACCTGGACCGCGGCCTTCTCGACGCCGATCGGCTCGCGGTCACCGATGCCGCCACGGCGGTGGGAGCGGACCCGTGGGAGTGGGTGCTCGGCGGTGGTGAGGACCACGCGCTGGCCGCGACTTTCCCCGGTGCGCTGCCACCCGGCTGGCGTGCGGTCGGGCGGGTGTCGGAAGGACCGGCCAGGGTGCTCGTCGACGGCGCGCCGTGGGCTGGAAACGCGGGATGGCAGTCGTTCGACTGACGGCTCACGCTAAGTTGGCTTTCCGTGACTCCACGCCCCCTGAATGAACTTGTCGAGGACGGATGGGCCCGCGCGCTCGCGCCGGTGGAAACGCAGGTCGCGCAGATGGGGGAGTTCCTCCGCGACGAGCTCACCGAAGGCAGACGGTATCTGCCTTCGGGCCAGAATGTTCTGCGCGCCTTCACCTTTCCCTTCGACCAGGTACGCGTGCTGATCGTCGGTCAGGACCCCTACCCGACGCCGGGGCATGCTGTCGGTCTCAGTTTCTCGGTGGGCGCCGATGTCCGTCCGCTGCCTCGCAGCCTGTCGAACATCTTCAGCGAGTATTCCGAGGATCTGGGCTATCCGCAGCCGGCCAACGGTGACCTCACCCCATGGGCGCAGCAGGGCGTGATGCTGCTCAACAGGGTGCTGACGGTGTCGCCGGGGACTCCGGCCTCGCACCGGGGCAAGGGCTGGGAAGCGGTGACGGAATGCGCGATCCGGGCGCTCGTCGCACGCGAGCAGCCGATGGTGGCAGTGTTGTGGGGTCGTGATGCCTCGACGCTCAAACCGCTCCTGGCCGAAGGCGACTGCGCGACGATCGAATCGCCGCACCCGTCGCCGCTGTCGGCGTCGCGGGGATTCTTCGGGTCACGCCCGTTCAGTCGGGCCAACGAACTGCTGCAGCAGAAAGGCGCCGAACCGATCGACTGGCGGCTGCCCTGACCTGGTCAGGGCATGGGGATTGCCGGCGGCGCGGGGATTGCCGGCGGCGCGGGGATTGCCGGCGGCGCCGGGATCGGCGGGGGCGAGGGGATACCCGGTGAGGGAATCTGGACCGTCATGTCGCCGTCCCCGCCGCCGTTGCCCGGAGGAGCGGGCATCTCAGCCGACGGTGATGCAGGTGCAGGCGATATCGGAGTTTCGATGACAGTGGTCTCGGTATGGGTCGCCGGACCCTCCGAGGTCACCGGAGCCTCCGTCGTCGTGGAGGTCTCCGAGGTGGTGTTGCCATCGGAACTGGTGCCGCCGCACGCGGACAGCACGAGACCGGCCGCGACTGCGGCCGCAAATGCACAGAGCGGTGAGCGCGATGCGCGACAAGAGGTCATGACGACAGGAGTTACCCTGCCGCGTCCTCAGATAAACAACAGCGTCGCGCACCGAATCAGGCGCGCGTGACTAGCCGCGCGAGACCTTGCCGGCCTTGATGCAGGAGGTGCAGGCGTTCACGCGCTGCTTGTTGCCACCCGGACGCGCCACGGCACGCACCGACTGGATGTTCGGATCCCAGCGCCGGCTGGTCCGCCGATGCGAGTGCGACACCGACTTGCCGAAGCCCGGGGCCTTTCCGCAGATATCGCACACGGCAGCCATATCAACAACTCCTCGAAATCAGTACTTGGGGGGCTGGGCCCGCTCGCCGCAAACGGCGGGGCTCGACCCGACAACCTGATCAGAATACCGGGAGGCCAGAGGATCGCCAAAACGGCTCGTGAACACGGTTCCAGGTTGTCCACAGCCGGCGATGCTCTGATCGGGTTTGTCGCTGTCACTGGATAGGCTGGTGACCACGGCGATACCGCGCCGCACGGGGGATCGCACCGGGTTTCGGCGGGGATCTGATTCGGGATTGGGAGGTCCGATGTCGGCTCGGCGGCTGGATGCCCCCGCTCTGCGGGCCTGGGCCCATACCGCCGTCGATGAGCTGATCGTCCACACCGACGAGATCAACCGGCTCAACGTGTTCCCGGTGGCTGATGCCGATACCGGCACAAACATGCTGTTCACGATGCGTTCGGCGTGGGCGCACGTCGACGGCGAGCCGGCCGATGCCGACATCACGGCAATTGCGAGCGCGTTGGCGGCCGGAGCGCTGCAGGGGGCCCGCGGCAATTCCGGGGTGATCCTGTCGCAGATTCTGCTCGGCCTGGCCGAGGTCATCACCACCGCGGCGGCCCAGCGTGACGGTGACCTCTCCGCGGTGGACGGCGCGCTGTTCGGGGCGGCGCTGCGCCACGCCGCCGCCCTGGCCGTCACCTCGATGGGTGAGCCCGTGCCGGGGACCATCGTGTCCGTGCTGCAGGCGGCCGCCGAGGCCGGCGAGCACTGCGCGGCTACCGGCGGCGACGTCGCCGATGTGGCGGCCGCTGCCGGCGAGGCCGCATCGTCAGCCCTCGACCGCACTCCGGAACAGCTCGATGTGCTCGCCAAGGCCGGCGTGGTCGATTCCGGAGGTCGGGGCCTGCTCGTGTTGCTCGACGCGATGACAACCACCCTGGCCGGACACGCGCCGCGCCGGCCGGTCTACACCCCGGCCTCGCCGCAGGTGGCGCTGGCGGCCGTGGCGGCACCACCGCAGTTCGAGGTGATGTATCTCCTGAGTGGGTGCGGCGCGCCTGCTGTCGAGGGGCTGCGGGCAGCGTTGGAACAGATGGGTGAATCGGTCGCCATCGCCACCTCCGGCAGCGATCAGTACTCGGTGCACGTCCATCTCGACGATGCCGGCGCAGCGGTCGAGGCCGGACTGGCGGTGGGGTCGCTGACCCGCATCCAGATCACCGCGCTGACCGTCGCTGCGGGCGCCAGGCCTGCCGGTGGATGGACCCGCGAGCGGGCTGTGCTCGCCGTTGTGGACGGGGACGGCGGTGTCGAGCTGTTCGCCGGTGAGGGTGCGCAGGTGTTGCGGCCCGAAGCAGGCGAGCCGATCAATGCCCAGCAGCTGTTGCGTGCCCTGATCGATGTGGGGGCGGCCCAGGTCATGGTGTTGCCCAACGGGTATGTCGCCGCCGAGGAGCTGGTGGCGGGCTGCACCGCCGCGATCGGTTGGGGCATCGACGTGGTGCCGGTGCCGGCCGGTTCGATGGTGCAGGGATTGGCCGCGCTGGCCGTCCACGACGAGGGACGGCAAGCCGTCGACGACGGGTACACCATGGCGCGTGCCGCTGCGGGGGCGCGGCACGGTGCGGTGCGGATCGCCACCGAGGAGGCGTTGACCTGGGCGGGCACCTGCAAGCCGGGTGACGGGCTCGGCATCGCCGGCGACGAGGTCCTGATCGTCGGTTCCGATCTCACCTCCGCAGCCGCAGGGTTGATCGATCTGATGATGGTGGCGGGCGGAGAGCTGATCACGGTGCTGACCGGCGACGGTGTGGACGATGAGGTCGGGAAGGCGCTGGAGGCCCACGTCCACCGCGCGCACCTCGGCGCGGAGTTGGTGACGTATCACACGGGCCACCGCGGTGATGCCCTGCTGATCGGGGTGGAGTAGTGGTCGGTCTCGGCGAACGCCTCGAGTTCGTGATCGGAAAGAAGAACGCGGACAAGCTGAATGCCAATTTCGGCCTCCGCACGGTCAACGATCTGCTGCGTCATTACCCGCGCAAGTACAGCGACGGGATGACGGTGCGTGGGGAGGGGGAGGCGCTCGACCTGGAAGAAGGTGAGCACGTCACCTTCATCGACGTGGTGACGAAGGCGGAGATCGGTGAGATGCGGTCGACCGTGCGCACCAAATCCGGCGGCACCCGGCGGGCCAAGTATCTGCGGGTGGCCCTGGGGAATCATCGGCCGGCGGTGACGGCCACCTTCTTCAACGCCGGCTGGATGGTGGACAAGGTGGAGAAGGACACCCGCCTGATGCTGTCCGGCGAGGTCAAGTACTTCCGCAACACCCTCCAGTTGAACCATCCCGCCTTCCTGGTGCTCAATCCGCCGCCCGGCAAGCAGATCGGCACCAAGTCGCTGACCACCATCGCGTCGGCATCGGGTGCCAGTGGCGAGGAGATGCTGGCCGAGTTCGAGCGGGATTTCTTCCCGATCTATCCGGCGTCGGCCAAGGTACAGAGCTGGGACATCTACGCGTGCGTACGCCAGACCCTCGACATGCTCGACCCGGTTCCGGACCCTTTGCCGGAAGACTTTGTCCGCCAACATGATCTGATGTCCGAGGATGAGGCGTTGCGGGCCATCCACCTGGCCGAGAACACCACGGCGCGCGAGCGTGCCAGCGAGCGGCTGACCTACGACGAAGCGATCGGGCTGCAATGGGGGC
Organism: Mycolicibacterium peregrinum; assembly: GCF_001665785.1. Taxonomy (GTDB): domain Bacteria; phylum Actinomycetota; class Actinomycetes; order Mycobacteriales; family Mycobacteriaceae; genus Mycobacterium; species Mycobacterium peregrinum_A. The sequence continues at coordinate 214,770 of NZ_LZSO01000013.1, read as the reverse complement.
TGGTGGCCCGGCGCTACAGCGAGCTGAGTGAATCCGGTCCTGCCGCACCGCGAACCGACGACGGACTGGCGGCCGCGCTGCGCGCTCGGCTGCCGTTCGAGCTGACCACCGGACAGTCCGAGGTGCTGGAGGTGGTCTCTGACGAACTGGCCTCGACGCGGCCCATGAACCGGATGTTGCAAGGCGAGGTGGGCTCGGGCAAGACCATCGTGTCGGTCCTGGCAATGCTGCAGATGGTCGACGCGGGCTATCAGTGCGCGTTGCTGGCGCCCACCGAAGTGCTTGCCGCCCAACATGCCCGCTCGATACGTGACGTGCTCGGGCCGCTGGCCATGGTGGGCCAACTCGGTGGCGCCGAGGGTGCAACCGGGGTCGCGCTGCTCACCGGGTCCATGACGGCGCCACAGAAGCGTGCCGTGCGCGAGGAGGTGGCGTCCGGGCGAGCCGGCATCGTCGTCGGCACACACGCCCTGTTGCAGGAGGCGGTCGAGTTTCACAACTTGGGCATGGTGGTCGTCGACGAGCAGCACAGGTTCGGGGTCGAGCAGCGGGATACGTTGCGCGCCAAAGCCCGTGACGGGCTGACGCCCCACCTGCTGGTGATGACGGCCACGCCGATTCCGCGCACCGTCGCACTCACGGTGTACGGCGATCTGGAGACCTCGACGCTGCGCGAGCTGCCCCGGGGCCGTCAACCCATCACCACCAACACTATTTTCATCTCGCAGAAGCCTTCCTGGCTTGACCGGGCCTGGGCCCGTATCCGCGAGGAGGTGGCCGCGGGGCGCCAGGCCTATGTGGTCGCCTCACGCATCGACGAGTCCGACAAGCCCGGCGACAAGGGCGAAGGGCGCGGCGGCCCGCCGCCGGTCACAGTGGTCGACCTCTTCGACCGGCTGAGCGCGGGCCCGCTGTCCGGATTGCGGCTCGGCCTGATGCACGGCCGGCTGTCCGGCGACGAGAAGGACGCGGTGATGGGCCTGTTCAGGGCCGGCGAGATCGATGTGCTGGTGTGTACCACCGTCATCGAGGTCGGCGTAGACGTGCCCAACTCCACGATGATGGTGGTGATGGACGCCGACCGGTTCGGCATCAGCCAGCTTCATCAACTGCGCGGCCGGATCGGCCGTGGGCAGCACCCCAGCCTGTGCCTACTGGCCACCCGGCTGCCGGAGACGTCCAAGGCCGGGGAACGGATCAAGGCCGTTGCGGCGACCTTGGACGGATTCGCCCTGGCTGATCTGGATCTCGACGAGCGACGCGAGGGAGATGTGCTGGGCCTCAACCAGTCCGGGCGCACCATCAATCTGCGTTTCCTGTCCCTGCGGGACCACCTCGAAGTGATCCAGGAGGCCCGGGCATTCGCCGAGCAGCGTTACGCACAGAATCCGCATGATCCCGGGATGGACCTGTTGGCAGCGCAATTCGTGAACACCGATCGTGTCGAGTACCTGGACAAGGCATGACCCGCCGCCGGATGTGGTGGCTGGCTGCAGCCGTCGCACTCACGGTGGTCGTCGCCATCCAGGTGACCTTGTCGACGCAACGTTCCGCCCGGTTCACCGCCCAGGCGCAACCGCCCAGCGTGGCCGCCGGGGTCGATCCGTTGGCCGGAGTGCCCGAAGTGCCCCTACGGGTGCGTGGCAACGACTACCGCCGCGCGGCATTCGGCGAGTCGTGGGACGACGACAACAGCGCGCCCGGTGGCCACAACGGCTGTGACACCCGCAACGACATTCTCAACCGCGACCTCGTCGACAAGACGTTCGTCGCGATCAAACGGTGTCCGACCGCCGTGGCGACCGGCACGCTGCACGACCCGTACACGAACGCGGTGGTGTCCTTCGTGCGCGGCAATCAGACCGGGGCCTCGGTGCAGATCGATCACATCGTGCCGCTGGCGTTGGCCTGGGACCTGGGTGCGCGGGACTGGCCCGACGACCTTCGGTTGCGGTTCGCCAACGACCCGGCCAATCTGCTGGCGGTGGCCGGTAAACCCAACCAGGACAAGGGCGATCAGGAACCGGCCCACTGGATGCCGCCCAACCGGGCGTTCTGGTGTCAGTACGCGGTGCAGTTCGTCGAGGTGCTGCGCGGGTACACGCTGCCGGTCGACGCCGCCTCGGCCGGGGTCCTGCGTGAGGCTGTCGGGACCTGCCCTACGGGGTAGCCGCTCAAGTGCCGCACGTGCTCAGTTGCTCTCGATGGCGCGGTCGAGCAGGTAGGGGCTGTGCGCATTGATCAGCACCAGATCCGGCTCGCCGGCGGTCCAGAGTTCGCCCAGCCGTTGATGGTTGGCTTGGACCTGCTTGCGGTCGAAGGCGACGGCGCGTTCGGGAGCGGTGAGCGCCCTCGGCGCCGAGTGGCTGCCGTCGACCTGCCCGTGATGGTAAAACGCATCCCCGGCATGCAGGATCCAGCGTGACCCGGCGTCGACCGCGACAGCGGCGTGACCACGGGTGTGCCCGGGCAGTGGAATCAGTACGATCCCCGACGCGATCTCGGTGAGTTCCCTGGCGCCCGGGAAACCGCGCCAGGCTTCGCCGTCGGCGGGGTGGTGCTCGACGAGTATCGGGTCGTGAGCGCGTTGCGCCCGGCGATAGCGCTGCTTCTCCACGAATGTCCTCGGGTGGGCGGCGGCGAATGATTCGATGGCGGTGAGATGCACTCTTGCCCAAGGGAAGTCGGAGAGACCTCCGGCATGGTCGGCATCGAAGTGGGTGAGCACGATGTCGTGAACATCCCGCGGATCGTGCCCGAGGCCGCGAATCTGGTTGATCGCCGTCTCGGCAGGGTCGTAGACGGGGCGAACGAGGAACCGCGCGGCACCGAAACGCGGCCCGGGTGATGCTATGTCGTGCAGGCCGAAGCCCGAATCGACCAGGGCCAGGCCGTGATCGGTCTCGATCAACAACACGTGGCAGACCAGCCCGCCGGGGGTGGCGGCCGGCCGCATGGTGCCGCAGTTGAGGTGATGGACCTTCATCTGGGCTACAGCTTCGCCGGTGCGGTGTTGACGAGCTGCGGGTCAGGGGTGCGTGACATCGCCCGTAACCCGCGCAGGCCCCGGACCACCCGCGGCCAGTTGCGCGGGTCGCGCAGATTGAGCCCGGCGAGCAGTTGGCCGAACATGGACAGGCTGTCGAAGTAGATCCGTTCGGTGACCAGATTCTCGTCGTCGTCGAAGATGAAGTAGGCCGTCATCCTGGTCCGGTGCCGGCCGCCGGTCGGTGGAATGGCACCGAACGGACCCAGATGTGTTCCGATCAGCCAGAATTCGACGATGACGGCGTCGGCGCTGTGACGTAGCGCGATGATCTCGTGATCCTGGTCGGGGAATGCGACGCGGGTGTCGTGATAGTACCCGCGGACCTCTGCCTCACCGTCGTGCACGGTGAGGGTGGGGATGATCTCGTAGTGCGGGTGGGGGAATGTGGCCAGCACGTCGTCCCAGTCCTGGCGCACTTCGTCGTGGAAGTGATCGAGGACGAGTTTCTCGCGAGCCCGCATCACCTCGACGGGTGGCATGACGTGACGGTCGGGCATGCGGGCTCCTGTACGGGCGTTATTCCCACGAGGTGGATTTATTGAAAGATAACCCCACACTGTGGGAATATGCAATTGGTGAGGAACAATATGAACCATGACCGGTGCGGTGAACGGGCGGGCTGACGGCGTACCGCGTCGCGGCAGGCCGCCCAAGGCGCAGGCCCAGCTGACCCGGGCGACGATCGTCGATGCCGCGCTCGCAGTCATCGACGGCGAGGGGATCGCAGCGGTGAGCATGCGCTCGGTCGGCCGGGTGCTGGGCGTCGACGCCAAGAGTCTCTACCACCACGTGGCGGGCAAGGGCGACCTGCTCGATGCCGTCGCCGAGCGTATCCTCGAGCAGCTCCGGATCCCGCCGGCCACCGGCGATCTCGGTGCCGACCTACGCGCGCTGGGGCATGAGTTCCGCCGCGTCACGCTCGCGCATCCCGAGGCGGCGACCCTGGTGCTGACCCGGCAGTTGTCGTCGATGTCCGGGTTGGCACCCGTCGAGGCCGTACTCACCGTGTTGCGCCGGACCGGCATTCCCGCAGCGGAGGCTGTGCACCTGCTGCGGACGTTGCTTGCCGCGTTGATCGGCACTCTGCTGCGCGAGGTGTCTGCCGGGCCGACGTACGGCGCCGGTTCCGCCGACGGGATCGCCGAACGACGCAAGACGCTGGAAGCTTCGGGTCTGGCCGAGGTCGTGGCCGCGGCGCCCCACCTCGCCCGGTTCGATCGCGACGACGAGTTCGAGGCCACTCTCGACCTCCTCGTGGCCCTCGTCGCCGCCAGATCTACAGATCGAGCAGCCAGTTCTGCCCGTTGAGATCATGGCCGAAGCTGTGGTGCCGTTCCTCGTCGACCAAGCGGAACCCGAAGTCCTGGTAGATCTTTCGCGCAGCGACAAGCACGTCGTTGGTCCACAGGGTGACTTGGCGATAGCCGGCCTCGCGAGCGAAGTTCAAGCATTCCTCGACCAGGCGCGTGCCCAGCCCCAGTCCACGGGCTCCGGGGGTGACCAACAGGATGCGCAGTTTCGCCACCGCCGGCTCGGCGGATGCCATGCAGAAGATGCACCCTGCGCGCTCGCCGTCGACTTCGGCGATCCAGCCGGCCTCCCGTACCGGGTCGCGGTTCTCGGCATAGTCGGCCACGATCCTGGCGACCAGCGTTTCGAAGTCGGTATTCCAGCCGAACTGCTGGTCGTAGATCTCGCCGTGCGCCAGCACCACCCAGCCCAGATCGCCGGGATGGTCGGCGCGCCGCAGAATGACTTGCCTCCGGTCGATGGCCTGCGACATGGCGGGACCTCCGGGTCGAGTTCACTGACACACTCGTTTCAGTAGCGCTACGCTATCAACGTGGCTGTGGACCCGACAACCCCGTCAGCCCGGAAAACTGAACTCCTCGAGGCCGCGTATCGGTACGCACTCGCCCACGGGCTGAGCGATCTGTCGCTACGTCCGCTGGCGGCGGCGATCGGATCGAGTCCGCGCGTTCTGCTGTTCCTGTTCAGCAACAAGGACGGCCTGGTGCGTGCGCTGCTGGCGCGGGCGCGCACCGACGAACTCGCGCTCCTGCAGCGTCTCCGAGACGGCGCCGACACCGACGGCGCCGGGCTGGCCGCGGCGGTCGAGAAGATCTGGAGTTGGCTTGTCGCCGCGGAGCATCGGCCGTTGCTGACCCTGTGGGCCGAGGCCTACGCCCGCTCGCTTGTCGAGCCGGACGGGGCGTGGGCGGGATTCGCGCGTGAGACAGTCGAGGACTGGCTCGACGTGCTGGCGAAATCCCAACCGGCGCAGGAGAAGAACAGTGACACGGGGGTCGCCGACCGCACCTTGGCGTTGGCGGTGTTACGCGGGGCCCTGCTCGACGTGCTGGCCACCGGCGACGCCGAGCGCGTCACGACGGCCGTTCGCCTGCACGTCGGGCAGTTGCGCGGGCGCTAGCCCGTGTAGGTAGCCGGGTCGGGACGGAACCGGGTCCCACTATCGAGACTGCTGAGGCTGTCCATCTGCTCGGCGGTCAACTCGAAGCCGAACACGTCGAGATTGGAGGCGATCCGCTCGGGGTCGGTCGACCGCGAGATCACGCTGTTGCCCAGCTGGATGCTCCAGCGGATCAGCACCTGCGCCGGCGTCCTGCCGTGTGCCTCGGCGATGGCGGTGACGGCCGGGTTGTCGAGCAGGTTGCCGACGCCGAGTGGGCTGTAGGCCTGGGTGGTGACGTTGTACTGGGCGTTGGCGGCACGCCAGGCACTCTGATTCAGCAGCGGGTGCAGCTCGATCTGGTTGACCGCAGGCGCGACGAAGGTCAGGTCGACGATCGTCGACAGGTTCTCGGGGCTGAAGTTGGAGACACCGGTGGAGCGGGCCAGCCCGGCCTGCTTGAGCGCCATCAGCCCACCCCAGCTGTCGACGTACTTGCCGATGTCGTTGCCCGGCCAATGAATCAGGTACAGGTCCACGTAATCCAGGCCGAGTCGCTCCAGGCTGGCCCGCCCGGCGTCCTGGGACGACGTGAAACCGTGATCGGTGATGGCCAGCTTGGTGGTGACCGAGATCTGCTCGCGTGGAATCCCCGAGGCCGCGATGGCACGGCCGACGCCTGCCTCATTGCCGTAGGCGGCTGCGGTGTCGATCAGGCGGTGCCCGGCCTCAAGGGCCGCCGATACCACGCGCTCCGCCTCGGAGTCCGAGAGTCCGCCGACACCCAGGCCGACAACCGGGATCGTGCGGTCGTCGTTGAGCGTGACGGTGGGAATCGCAGCCCCGTCGGAGGAGGTCATGGCACCTATCCTGTGAAGTTGAAGGTTCGGGGGTCGGGTCCCAGGCGAGTGTCCGTCTCCAGCGAGGCGATGGCCGACATGTCCGACTCCTCCAGATCGAAATCGAACACGTCGAAATTGCTGACAATCCGCTCGGGGTTCACCGACTTGGGGATGACGATATTACCCAGATGGATATGCCACCTAATCAGTACCTGGGCGGGGGTTTTACCGTGCCGTTCGGCGATGCCGGCGATCACCGGATCGGTGAGCAGTGACCCCTGGCCCAGCGGGCTCCACGCCTCGGTGGCGATGCCCAACCTGGCGTGTACCTCGCGCAGCTCGCGTTGCGGTAGCAGCGGGTGCAATTCGATCTGATTGACCGCCGGCACGATGCCGGTGGCGTCGATCAGCACGTTCAGATGTTCGGGCGCGAAGTTGCTCACCCCGAGCGACCGGATCCGGCCCTGATCACGCAGGTGTGCGAAGGCCTTGAAGGTGTCGACGTAGGCGTTGTTGGCCGGTACCGGCCAGTGGATCAGATAGAGGTCGAGGTAGTCGACGCCGAGCCGCTCCAGGCTCGCGTCGAACGCGGCCAGCGTCGAGTCGTATCCCTGATCGCTGTTCCACAGCTTGGTCACCAGGAACACGTCTTCGCGGGGGACCCCGGAGTCGACCAACCCCCGGCCGGTTTCGGCCTCGTTGCGGTACGCGGCTGCGGTGTCGATGTGCCGATAGCCTGCCTGTAGGGCCGTGCTCACCGCGCGCACGGTCTCCTCGGCAGGGGTCTGCCAAACCCCCAACCCGACTTGCGGTACCGAATTACCGTCGTTCAGCGTGACACGAGGACTCACAGAGGGAGCAGCCATGACTGAAAGTCTGCCAGGCGGGCCGGCCCAGGGTGGACCTGGTGGCCACAGCCGGGACGCGGTCAGACAGGCGGTGCTCGAGCGGGCGACCAAGTTCAGCCTGGCCGCGATCCCGCGGATTTCCGACCGGACCAAGCGCCTGCTGCTGGGCGGGCGCTCGGTGGTAATCGACGGCAACACCCTGGACACCACGCTCCAATTCACCCTGGCCGCCCAGCGTGCGGCCGGGGTCGGAGGCCTGGTCGCCGATTACAGCCCGGAGTCCGGCGTCGCGGTTTCGCGAGCCGCGCTGCGGGCCACCGCCGCCATGATGACGGCACGGATCCGCGCGGATGTGACCGAAATGTCGATTCCCGGTCCGGCCGGGCCCATCCCGGCTCGACGCTACGTCCCGGACGGCACCGGATCTCCGGGCACGTCGGCTCTGTTGCTGTACTTCCACGGCGGCGGTTTCGTGATCGGTGACCTCGACACCCACGACAACCTGTGCCGGCTGATCTGCCGGGACGGCGGAATTCAGGTGATCTCCGTGGACTACCGCCTCGCGCCCGAGCACAAGGCGCCGGCGGCCGTCGACGATGCCTACGCGGCCTATCGCTGGGCGCTCGACCATGCCGCGGGCCTGGGGGCCACACGCATCGTCGTCGGGGGAGACAGTGCCGGCGGCAACCTGGCTGCGGTGGTGACCCAACAGGCCCGCGATTCGGAACTGCCGCTGCCCGCGCTGCAACTGCTGCTCTACCCCGTCACCGACTGGTCGAGCGAGACGAGATCCAAGACGCTGTTCTCCGACGGCTACTTCCTGCAGAAACGCGATATGGACTGGTTTGCCGCCCACTACCTCGATGGCGCCGAGGTGTCCGTCGACGATCCGGCGGTGTCACCACTGCTGAGTGAAGATCTCACCGGCCTGCCGCCCGCGCTGGTGGTCACGGCCGGGTTCGACCCACTGCGGGACGAGGGAAACCGGTATGCGAGGGCCATGCAGGACGCCGGGGTGGTCGTCGACCTGCGCGAAGAACGGTCGATGATTCACGCGTTCGCCAACTTCTTCCCGCTGGGCGGTGGCAGCGACACTGCGACGCGCGCAATGATCTCGGCCCTGCGCGCACATCTCAGCCACGCCGAAAGCTGACCTGGGAGCGCCGGTACGCTTGTCGACGTGGCCAAACCGAAGAAGACCGCGAAGTACGACCTCAAGGCGGCTGACCGCAAGCGCAACCTGTGGGTTCAGATCGGGCTGACAGCCGTTGTGGTGCTGTTCGCCGTCGGCCTGGTGCTCTACATCGTGACGACCGGCCACAAGCGTCCGGCCTCTGGGGAGGCCCGGGCCGTGCACGTGGCGGCGCCCAGCGTGATCACCAAAGAGGGCACATCTGAGCCCAAGGTGACGCTGAGCCTCTTCGAGGATTTCCTGTGCCCCGCATGCGGTCATCTGGAACAGCAGTTCGGCCCGACCATCAACAAGCTCATCGACAGCGGCGCAGTGGCTGTCGACTACCACATGGTGGCGATCCTGGACAAGGCGGGCAACGGCTACTCGTCACGCGCAGGCGGTGCTGCCTACTGCGTCGCCGACGAGTCGATCGACGCGTTCCGCCGTTTCCACTCCGCGCTCTTCACTCCCGGAATCCAGCCGGAGGAGGGCAGCGGCGTCTACCCCGACAACGCTCGGATCATCGAGCTCGCCCGCCAGGCCGGCGCCGCCGGTGACGTGCCCGACTGCATCACCAAGGGTCGCTACGTGGAGATGGTGCAGGGCATGGCCGCGGCCACCGAAATCCACTCGACTCCGACCGTCAAGTTCAACGGGGAGGACTACAGCCCCACCACACCTGACGAGTTGATCGCCAAGGTCAAGGAGGTCGTCGGTGACCTGCCGGCGCTGAACGCCCCCGCTCCTGCACCGGCTGCGCCCGCTCCTGCGCCCGGCGCACCGGCCGCACCCGCTCCTGCGCCCGGCGCACCGGCAGCCCCCGCACCGGCCCACCCATGAGTGACGCCGCAGCGCCCGAGCTCGACGAACTCGGCGATTCCGGGGTCGAGAAGGCCCCGGGAGTCGCCATCGGCAAACCCACCGCGATCTGGCTACTGATCGCCGGTGTCCTCGGGCTGGCGGCGGCACTGGCACTGACGGTCGAGAAGATCGAGCTGCTGATCGATCCGTCCTACGTTCCGTCGTGCAGCATCAACCCGGTCATCTCCTGTGGCTCGGTGATGACCACCTGGCAGGCATCGGTCTTCGGATTCCCCAATTCGCTGATCGGGGTGGTCGCATTCACGGTCACCCTGGTCACGGGTGTGCTGGCGGTCGCGGGTGTTCGGTTGCCGCGGTGGTACTGGGCCGGGCTGGCGGCTGGGAGCCTGCTCGGCGCGGTCATGGTGCACTGGCTGATCTTCCAGAGCCTCTACCGCATCGGGGCGCTGTGCCCGTACTGCATGGTCGTGTGGTCGGTGACGATCCCGCTGTTGGTGGTCACGAGTGCCATCGCGCTTCGACCGCTGCACACCAAGGCGGTCGCCCGGGCGATCTACCAGTGGCGGTGGTCGCTGGTGGCCCTCTGGTTCACCTCACTTGTGCTGTTGATCTTGGTGCGTTTCTGGGAATACTGGTCAACGCTGCTGTAACACTTCCGAAATAACTTGTCGGTTAGGTCTACCCGTGATTTCCAAGCTGTTAGTCGCCAATCGTGGCGAGATCGCGATCCGTGCGTTTCGCGCTGCTTATGAGATGGGCATTGCGACGGTGGCGGTGTATCCGTATGAGGACCGCAATTCGCTGCACCGCCTGAAGGCCGACGAGTCGTATCAGATCGGTGAGGTCGGCCATCCGGTGCGGGCGTACCTGTCGGTGGAGGAGATCATCCGCGTCGCCAGGGATTCCGGTGCGGATGCGGTGTATCCGGGTTACGGGTTCCTGTCGGAGAATCCGGAGTTGGCGTCGGCGTGTGCGGAGGCGGGCATCACGTTTGTGGGTCCCTCGGCACAGGTTCTGGAATTGACTGGTAACAAGTCCCGGGCGATCGAGGCGGCGCGCGCGGCGGGTCTGCCGGTGCTGGCGTCGTCGGCGCCGTCGTCGTCGGTGGATGAATTGGTCGCTGCGGCACGGGATATGGAGTTCCCGTTGTTCGTCAAGGCGGTGTCCGGTGGGGGTGGGCGCGGTATGCGCCGGGTGACCGACGCCGAGGCGTTGGGCGAGGCGGTGGAGGCGGCTTCACGTGAGGCGGAGTCGGCGTTCGGCGACCCCGAGGTGTACCTGGAGCAGGCGGTCATCAATCCGCGCCATATCGAGGTGCAGATCCTGGCCGATACGCAGGGCAATGTGATGCACCTGTTCGAGCGGGATTGCAGTGTGCAGCGGCGCCACCAGAAGGTGATCGAGCTGGCGCCGGCGCCGAACCTGGATCCTGAGTTGCGCGAGCGGATTTGCGCGGACGCGGTGGCTTTGGCCCGCGAGATCGGTTACAGCTGCGCCGGCACGATCGAGTTCCTGCTGGATGAGCGTGGTCATCACGTGTTCATCGAGTGCAATCCACGAATTCAGGTGGAGCACACGGTGACCGAGGAGATCACCGATGTGGATCTGGTCGGTTCCCAGTTGCGGATCGCTGCCGGGGAGAGCCTGGCCGATCTGGGTTTGAGCCAGGACACGTTGACGGTGCGTGGTGCTGCTTTGCAGTGCCGGATCACCACCGAGGATCCGGCCAACGGGTTCCGTCCGGACACCGGGCGGATCACGGCCTACCGGTCACCCGGGGGTGCGGGTGTCCGCCTGGATGGCGGCACCAATGTCGGGGCCGAGGTGTTGGCGCATTTCGACTCGATGCTGGTCAAGCTGACCTGTCGCGGGCGGGACTTCTCCACGGCGGTGGCCCGTGCCCGCCGGGCGCTCGCAGAGTTCCGAATCCGCGGCGTGTCGACGAACATTCCGTTCCTGCAGGCAGTGATCGAGGATCCCGATTTCCGGGCCGGACGCGTCACGACGTCGTTCATCGATGACCGTCCGCAGCTGCTGACCGCGCACACACCTGCTGACCGCGGTACGAAGATCTTGAACTACCTGGCCGATGTCACGGTGAACAAGCCCAACGGACAGCGGCCCTCGGCGGTGTATCCGCAGGACAAGCTGCCTGCACTGGACCTTTCGACGGTACCGGCGCCGGGTTCCAAGCAGCGTCTGGTCGAGTTGGGGCCCGAAGGGTTCGCGCGGTGGATGCGTGACAGCAAGGCGGTCGGGGTCACCGATACGACGTTCCGCGATGCCCATCAGTCGTTGTTGGCGACCCGGTTGCGGTCCACCGGTCTGCTCAAGGTGGCGCCGTATGTGGCCAGGACGATGCCGCAGTTGCTGTCCATCGAGTGCTGGGGCGGGGCGACTTACGATGTGGCGCTTCGGTTTTTGAAGGAGGATCCGTGGGAGCGGCTCGCCGCCCTGCGGGAGGCGGTGCCCAACATCTGCCTGCAGATGTTGCTGCGGGGCCGCAACACGGTGGGATACACGCCGTATCCGGAATCGGTGACTTCGGCGTTTGTAGAGGAAGCGGCGGCGACCGGGATCGACATCTTCCGGATCTTCGACGCGCTCAACAACGTCGAGTCGATGCGCCCGGCGATCGACGCGGTCCGCGAGACCAGTACGGCGATCGCCGAGGTGGCGATGTCCTACACCGGAGACCTGTCTGACCCCGGCGAGAATCTGTACACGCTGGATTACTACCTGAAGCTGGCCGAGCAGATCGTCGACGCGGGTGCGCATGTGCTGGCGATCAAGGACATGGCGGGGTTGTTGCGTCCGCATTCGGCGCATCTGCTGGTGAGTGCGTTGCGGTCACGCTTCGATCTGCCGGTGCACGTGCACACCCATGACACCCCGGGTGGGCAGTTGGCGACCTATCTGGCCGCCTGGCAGGCCGGGGCGTCGGCAGTCGATGGCGCGGCTGCGCCGTTGGCCGGCACGACCAGCCAGCCGGCGTTGTCCTCGATCGTGGCCGCGGCCGCGCACACCGAGTACGACACCGGGTTGTCGTTGAGCGCGGTGTGCGATCTGGAGCCGTACTGGGAGGCGCTGCGAAAGGTGTACGCGCCGTTCGAATCTGGACTTCCGGCTCCGACGGGACGGGTCTACACCCACGAGATCCCCGGCGGGCAGCTGAGCAATCTACGTCAGCAGGCCATCGCTTTGGGGTTGGGGGATCGGTTCGAGGAGATCGAGACCGCCTATGCCGCGGCCGATCGCGTGCTGGGCCGGTTGGTGAAGGTGACCCCGTCGAGCAAGGTGGTGGGGGACCTGGCGTTGGCGTTGGTGGGTGCCGGAGTCAGTGCGCAGGAGTTCGCCGCAGATCCCGCCAAATACGACATTCCCGACAGTGTGATCGGGTTCCTTCGTGGCGAGCTCGGCGATCCTCCGGGTGGTTGGCCGGAGCCGTTGCGCACCAAGGCTCTTGAGGGCCGGGGGCCTGCCAAGCCGATGCAGGAGCTCTCGGTGGAGGACGAGGACCTGTTGGCCGCGCCCGGACCCAAACGTCAGGCGGCGTTGAACCGGTTGCTGTTCCCCGGGCCGACCAAGGAGTTCGAGACACACCGCGAGACCTATGGTGACACCTCCGGTCTGAGTGCCAATCAGTTCTTCTACGGGCTGCGCTATGGCGAGGAGCATCGCGTCGAGCTGGAGCGCGGCGTGCAGTTGCTGATCGGTCTGGAGGCCATCTCCGATGCCGACGAGCGCGGCATGCGCACCGTGATGTGCATCCTCAACGGGCAACTACGTCCGATCACGGTGCGCGACCGCAGCATCGCCAGCGAGATCCCTGCCGCCGAGAAGGCCGACCGCAACAACCCCGATCATGTCGCAGCGCCGTTCGCCGGTGTGGTCACCGTCGGTGTGGCCGCAGGCGACACGGTGGAGGCCGGCGCGACCATTGCCACCATCGAGGCGATGAAGATGGAAGCCGCCATCACCGCACCCAAGGCCGGCACCGTCGAACGTGTCGCGGTGGCCGCCACCGCCCAGGTCGAAGGCGGCGACCTGCTGGTCGTGGTGACCGGTTCGGCGGGCAAGGGCGAGGCGACCGGGGAACCGACCTGACCCGCATCATCGCGGGGGCACTCGGAGGCCGTCGGATCGCGGTGCCCCGCAGCGGTACCCGGCCGACTTCAGATCGGGTTCGCGAAGCCGTGTTCAACGCCTTGACGGCGCGGCTGGATTTCACCGGATTGTCGGTGCTGGATCTGTATGCCGGCTCGGGAGCGCTTGGGTTGGAAGCACTTTCGCGTGGTGCAACCTCTGCCACCTTTGTCGAGGCGGATGCGCGGGCAGCCGCGGTCATCGCCGAGAACATCACTGCGCTGGGCGTGCGCAACGCGGCGGTACGCCGGGGCAACGTCGACGCGGTGTTGGCCGGGGGCGCCACGCGGCCGGTCGATCTGGTGTTCGCCGACCCGCCGTACGACCTCGGTGACGCCGCGGTCGACGCGATGCTCACCACGTTGGCCGCTGCCGGTTGGGTCGCTGCGGGTGCCCTCGTCCTGGTGGAGCGGCGGTCGTCGAGCCGGCCGGTGAGCTGGCCGGCAGGCTGGGATGCGTTGAGCGCCCGCCGCTACGGTGACACCCGCGTCGAACTCGCCGAAGTGGGCTAGCAGGCCGGTCACGGCGACGGGACCTGTAGCGTCGTCACCCATGAGTGGCGCGGTATGTCCCGGCTCCTTCGACCCGGTGACCCTTGGCCATATCGACATCTTCGAGCGTGCGGCGGCACAGTTCGACGAGGTTGTGGTGGCGATTCTGGTGAATCCCAACAAAAAGGGAATGTTCGACCTCGACGAGCGAATAGCGATGATCGTCGAATCGACCACACACCTGCCCAACCTTCGGGTCGAGTCAGGTCAGGGTCTGGTGGTCGACTTCGTGAAGGATCGCGGGCTGACCGCGATCGTCAAGGGGCTGCGCACCGGCACCGACTTCGAATACGAGCTGCAGATGGCGCAGATGAACAAGCACGTGGCGGGCGTCGACACCTTCTTCGTGGCCACCACGCCGCAGTACTCCTTCGTGTCGTCGTCGTTGGCCAAAGAGGTTGCCTCCTTGGGCGGCGACGTCTCGGCGTTGCTGCCCGAACCGGTCAATCGCAGGCTGCAGGCCAAACTCGGCGGTTAGCTCACCGCACCGACGGGTATCTGGTTCGCGTGGCGCTCAGCCCATGCGCCCAGACTGGTAACCCGATCCGCGGAGGTCCCGCTGTGCCCAACACATTCGTTCAATCCACCGACGATGTCGTGAAGTTCCTCAAGGATCAACACAATCTGATCAAGGACTTGTTCGAGGAGGTTTTCTCGGCCTCCACGGTCGAGGCCCGAGAAAAGGCATTCGTCGAATTGCGGCAGCTGCTGGCGGTGCACGAGACCGCCGAGGAGATGGTCGTGCATCCACGGGTGCGTCGAGAGGTCGCCGACGGCGACGAGATCGTCGATGCACGCCTGCACGAGGAACACGCAGCCAAGGAGCAGCTGTCGAAGCTCGAAAGCATGGACTTCGACTCGGCCGAATTCCTGGCCGAGCTCGCCAAGTTCCGCGACGCCGTGGTCGACCATGCCGAGCTCGAGGAGCACGAAGAGTTCGACAAGCTGCACCGCAAGCTCGACGCCGATGAACTCGAAAGGCTGGTCAAGGCCGTGCAGGCGGCGGAGGCGATCGCGCCCACCCGCCCCCATCCGGGGGTGGAGTCGGCCGGGCTCAACTTTGTCGTCGGACCGTTCGCATCGATGCTCGACCGTGCGCGCGACCTGATTGCCGCGGCGATGCGGTGACTTTGCTGCATCCACGGCGCAAGCCCGTCGGCGACACACCGATTGTGCTCCCAAGTCACAGGCGTAACACCAGGCACACTGGTCACTGACAACGACGACCTGGAGGGTTTTGCCGTGTACCGAGTTTTTGAAGCGCTCGACGAGCTCGGCGCGATCGTCGAAGAAGCGCGTGGTGTGCCGATGACGGCCGGCTGCGTGGTGCCCCGCGGTGACGTCCTCGAGCTGATCGACGACATCAAGGACGCGATCCCCGGTGAGCTCGACGACGCACAGGACGTGCTGGATGCGCGTGATTCGCTGCTGCGCGAGGCCAAGGAACACTGCGAGTCGGTGATGGGCAAGTCGAACGCCGACGCCGACGGCATGCTCAATCACGCCAGGAGCGAGGCCGACCGGTTGCTGGCCGACGCGAAGGCGCAGGCCGATCGGATGGTCGCCGAGGCCCGTCAGCACAGTGAGCGCATGGTCGGGGAGGCGCGCGAAGAGGCGGCGCGACTCGCGGCCGCGGCGAAGCGGGAGTACGACGCGAGCACCGGCCGGGCCAAGGCCGAGGCTGATCGCCTGACCGAGAACGGCAACATCTCCTACGAGAAGGCCGTGCAGGAGGGCATCAAGGAGCAGCAGCGTCTGGTGTCGCAGACCGAGATCGTCTCGACGGCCACCGCCGAGGCCACCCGGCTCATCGACGCGGCACATGCCGAAGCCGACCGGCTGCGCGGCGAGTGCGACATCTATGTCGACAGCAAACTTGCCGAGTTCGAGGACTTCCTCAACGGCACGCTGCGCTCCGTCGGCCGCGGACGTCACCAGCTACGCACGACCGCGGGAACGCACGACTACGCGACCCGCTGACGACCGTGGGTGACGGTCGACGCACTGCGTCGTGGTGTGGTCTGACCCCGCCGTAGGATCGATGCATGGCGACGCATGCGAAATCGGCTGGGCGGGGAGGGCCTGAACGGCGCGGAGGTTCCCGATCGCCGCTGGTGATCGACGTCTCGCGACTCGGCCGGCGGCCGGGTTCGTTTCTGGCATACCAGGAGACGGTGCCGAGTCCCGTGCGGATCGGGGCCGAGTTGGTCGCCATCGAGAAAGGCGCGCCGCTCGATCTCGACCTGCAGCTGCAGTCGGTGTCGGAAGGCGTGCTGGTCAGTGGGACCGTATCGGCGCCCACGGTCGGTGAGTGCGCGCGTTGCCTGACCAAGCTCACCGGCGATGTCGAGATCGACCTCACCGAGCTGTACGCGTACCCGGACAGCACCACCGACGAGACCACCGAGGCCGACGAAATGGGCCGGGTGGGCGCCTCGGGCCAGGCCGACACCGTCGACCTGGAACAGCCGATCATCGATGCCGTCGGGTTGGCGCTGCCGTTCTCCCCGTTGTGCCGTCCGGACTGCCCGGGCCTGTGCCCCGACTGCGGGGTCGCGCTGGCCACCGCAGAGCCGGGGCATCACCACGACAAGATCGATCCCCGCTGGGCGAAGCTGGCCGCCATGCTGCCCGACGACGAGCAGCCCAGGGGCGAGAAGTGACCGATTCGCACGCGGCGCTGCTGGCGGCGCTGGGCGTCGAGATCCCCGCCGAACTGCTCACCGTCGCGCTGACGCATCGCAGTTACTCCTACGAGAACGGCGGCCTTCCCACCAACGAGCGGTTGGAGTTCCTCGGGGATGCCGTACTGGGGTTGACGATCACCGAGGAGCTCTACCACCGCCACCCCGAACGCTCCGAGGGGGATCTGGCCAAGCTTCGCGCCAGCATCGTCAACACCCAGGCGCTGGCCGATGTCGGCCGTGGGCTCACCGAAGGCGGGCTGGGCAGCCACCTGTTCCTGGGCAAGGGCGAAGAGAACTCCGGCGGGGCCGACAAGTCCAGCATTCTCGCCGACGGCGTCGAATCCCTGCTCGGCGCAATCTATCTGGAGCACGGCCTGACTACTGCCCGGGAGGTCATCCTGCGGCTGTTCGGCGAGCTGCTCGATACAGCGCCGACGCTCGGAGCCGGGTTGGACTGGAAGAGCAGCCTGCAGGAGTTGACCGCCTCGCGCGGGCTCGGTGCGCCCACCTATGTGGTGACCTCCACCGGGCCCGACCACGACAAGGAATTCTCGGCTGCCGTGGTGGTGGCCGACGTCGAATACGGCAGGGGCGTCGGGCGCAACAAGAAAGAGGCCGAGCTCAAGGCCGCGGCCGCGGCGTGGACCGCACTCGACAATGCGTGAGCACCGATGCCCGAGCTACCCGAGGTAGAGGTCGTCCGCCGCGGGCTGCAGGAACATGTTGCGGGCAAAACAATTTCGGCGGTACGCGTGCATCATCCGCGTGCCGTCCGCCGGCACGAGGCCGGCCCCGCCGACCTGACCGCCCGTCTGCTGGGGGCCCGCATCACCGGAACGGGACGGCGAGGTAAGTACCTCTGGCTGACGCTGGGGGAGGATGGGAGCGAAAACGCGACCGATGCCCTGGTGGTGCATCTGGGGATGAGCGGCCAGATGCTGTTGGGGCCGCTGCGCGACGACCGGCATCTGCGGATCGCCGCGCTGCTCGACGACGGCACGGCGCTGAGTTTCGTCGACCAACGGACGTTCGGGGGCTGGCAGCTGGCCGATCTGGTGACGGTCGACGGCGCCGCGTTGCCCGAGCCTGTCGCTCACATCGCGCGCGATCCGCTAGACCCGCTGTTCGATCGGGACGGTGTTGTCACCGTGTTGCGGCGCAAGCACTCCGAGATCAAGCGGCAGTTGCTCGACCAGACCGTGGTGTCCGGTATCGGCAACATCTACGCCGACGAGGCACTGTGGCGGACGAAGGTCAACGGCGCCAGGACCGCTGCGCTGCTGACCCGGCGTCGGCTGGGTGAGCTACTCGACGCGGCCGCCGAGGTGATGACGGACGCGCTGAGCCAGGGCGGCACGTCTTTCGATTCGCTGTACGTGAATGTCAACGGCGAATCCGGTTATTTCGAGCGGTCTTTGGATGCCTACGGCCGCGAGGGGGAGCCGTGCCGACGGTGCGGCGCGGTCATGCGCCGCGACAAGTTCATGAACCGGTCGTCGTTCTACTGCCCGAAGTGTCAGCCCCGTCCACGGGGCTGACCCGAGCCTCGTCCGATGCAGATCAGGGCATGCTGGGCATGCCCGGCATGTCGGACATGCAGATCTTCCACTCGCCGCTTTCCTTGCGCAAATACAGCTTTTCGGCGCCGCCGGTGACGACGGCGTGGTCGTTGGAGATTTCAACGGTCAGGTCGGCGCGGAACTTGACTGGTGGGAGGATGCGGCGTTCAGAGTCGTCGGGCCCGCTGTTGTCGAAGCCGACGAATATCCTGTAGTCGTCGCTGCAGTAATACTGCTTCGCGAGAGACGGAACGCCGTTGGTCGCGGCAACCTTCTCCAGCAGAGCCTTGATTGTGCGCTCCTCGGACGGCATGAGGGCGAAGACCGTTACGCCGATGGTGACGACCATCAGCACGACACCGGCGATGGTTCCACCGATGAGCACGCCCTTGTTGCGACCCCCGCCGGATGGTGGAGTGACGCCATAACCGTATTGCTGCGGGAAAGCCTGGTACTGCGGTGGACCTCCGAACTGCTGGGGCTGATGCCCTGGCCAGGGAGGGTTCGATCCCGGTGGGTAGGTCATTGCGCTCCTCGGCGAACGGCGTTCGATTCGTGAATCCGGTTATTTCGAGCGGTCTTTGGATGCCTACGGCCGCGAGGGGGAGCCGTGCCGACGGTGCGGCGCGGTCATGCGCCGCGACAAGTTCATGAATCGGTCGTCGTTCTACTGCCCGAAGTGTCAGCCCCGTCCACGGGGCTGACCCAAGCCTCGTCCGGTGCAGATCAGGGCATGCTGGGCATGCCCGGCATGTCGGACATGCAGATCTTCCACGATCCGCTTTCCTTGCGCAGGTACAACTTGCCGGGGCCCGCGGTGCTCGAGATGTCGACGACGGCCTTACTGCCGTTCACCGTGATCTTGGTGATCTCCGCCGACCCGCTGCTGTCGGTCGTCTTCGGAATGTCGATCGCGTCCAGGCCGCCGATCTTTTTGAACAGGTCCTGATCCGCCTGGCAGAAGTAGGGAAGGGCCTCTTTGAGGTCACCGGAGCTCGACATCACCTCATCGAGGAAAGCCCGCACCTCTTTCTCGGCATCGCTGGAACCGGAGGACTGCGACGAGCCTGCGCTGCTGCGGCCCCCACCCGAACCCGAATCGCCCGTCAACGCGAAGATCAGGACGCCGCCGACAATGACCACCACGGCCAGCACTGCGCCGCCGATCGCCAACCACATGCGGTTGCCGCCGCCCGACGGCTGCGGGCTGGGGTATCCGTACGGCGACTGCGGCGCACCGTAGGGCGGCTGGGCTCCGTAGGGCGCCCCGTACGGCTGGGGTGCACCGTAAGGCGCTCCGTACGGAGGCTGGGGCTGTTGCGGCGCCCCATACGGCGAGGCGTACGGCTGTTGCGGCTGCTGAGGTGCCCCGTACGGGGAGCCGTACGGCTGCTCGGGGTTTCCGGCAGTGTTCGGATATCCCTCCGGCCCGCCCGGCTGCTGGTACGGCGGCTGCCACGGCCCGGGCGCTCCCGACGGCGGGGTGGGCGGATTGCTCGGCGGATAGGTCACAGTGCTCCTCAGCGATGTCGGTGTGCCGAGTCTATCGTCGCTGTCTGAGTCGCCGCCGTGTTCAACGGGGGCAGCCGACCGACCCGACGGCGATTAACCCCTGGAATAACCGCGTATCACGGCGTGTAGAAATACCGCATGACCGAACTTTGGGTTGACCGCACCGGTGTGCGCAGGTATGTCGGACGCAGTTCGCGCGGTGCAGAGGTACTCGTGGGCAGTGAGGACGTCGAGGGCGTGTTCACCCCGGGTGAGCTGATGAAGATCGCCCTGGCGGCGTGCAGCGGGATGTCCAGCGACCAGCCGCTGCGCCGGCGCCTGGGTGACGACTATCCGGCGACGATCCGGGTGTCGGGACCGCCCGACCGGGAGCAGGAGCGCTACCCACTGCTGGAGGAGAAGCTCGAAATCGACGTATCGGGCCTTTCGGAGGCCGAGGTGGCCCGCGTGTTGACCGTCGTCGAGCGCGCCATCGACCAGGTCTGCACGGTGGGACGCACCCTCAAATCCGGCACCGAGGTGAAGTTCGAGGTCGCCACTTCGTGACGGAACCGCACCCGCCTGAGGCCGGACCCGATTCCGAGGTGCGCCTGAGCGCCTGGGTGCACGGCCATGTGCAGGGCGTGGGGTTCCGGTGGTGGACCCGGTCGCGCGCGCTGGAACTCGGCCTGACCGGGTTTGCTTCGAACCGGCCCGACGGCCGGGTACATGTGGTGGCGCAGGGGCCACGCGGGAAATGTGAGCGATTGCTTGAGCTGCTCCAGAGCGGGGAAACCCCGGGGTCGGTGGATCACGTCGTCGCAGATTGGGCGGATGCCGACGCCCCGATGGCGGGGTTCATCGAACGGTAGCCGGGTCGGCGGTAGGGTTTGACTCCGTGCACCTCAAGAGTCTGACGCTGAAAGGCTTCAAGTCTTTCGCCTCGCCGACGACTCTGCGCTTCGAACCCGGGATCACCTGCGTCGTCGGCCCCAATGGATCGGGTAAGTCGAACGTGGTCGACGCCTTGACCTGGGTCATGGGAGAGCAGGGCGCCAAGACGCTGCGCGGCGGCAAGATGGAGGACGTCATCTTCGCCGGCACGTCCTCACGGGCACCGCTGGGCCGCGCCGAGGTGACGCTGACCATCGACAACTCCGACAACGCGCTGCCGATCGAATACTCCGAGGTGTCGATCACCCGCCGGGTGTTCCGTGACGGCGCAGGCGAATACGAGATCAACGGCAGCAGTTGCCGATTGATGGACGTGCAGGAGCTGCTGAGCGACTCCGGCATCGGCCGTGAGATGCACGTCATCGTTGGCCAGGGCAAGCTCTCCGAGATCCTGGAATCGCGTCCCGAGGATCGCCGCGCCTTCATCGAGGAGGCTGCCGGGGTTCTCAAGCACCGCAAACGTAAGGAAAAGGCGGTCCGCAAGCTCGACTCGATGGCCGCGAACCTGGCCCGGCTGACCGACCTGACCACGGAGTTGCGCCGTCAGCTCAAGCCGTTGGGCCGCCAGGCCGAGATGGCGCGGCGGGCGGCGACGATCCAGGCCGACCTGCGCGACGCTCGCCTGCGCCTGGCCGCCGACGACCTGGTCAGGCGGCAGGTCGAGTTCCACAACACGAACCAGGCCGAGACCACACTGCGTCGCGAGCACGACGAGGCGACGGTCCAGTTGGAAACCTCGACCGTCGAACTGCAGGCACACGAGGCCGCGGTGGCCGAACTGACCCGCCGCGCCGAGGCCGCCCAGCAGACCTGGTTCCGGGCCTCGGCACTGGCCGAACGGGTGAGTGCCACCGTGCGGATCGCGACCGACCGGGCGCAGCTGTTCGAAGCCGAGACGGAGGTTTCCACGGGTCAGGACCCCGAGGCCCTGGAAGCCGAGGCCAACGAGGTTGCCGAGCTCGAGATGGAGCTGCTCGGTGAGCTCGAGGAGTCGCGCATCGTTTTGGAGAGCGCCCGGGCCGAGCTCGCCGAGCGTGAGCAACTCGCCGCAGAGGCCGAACGGGCGCATCTGGCCGCGGCGCGGGCTGAAGCCGACCGCCGTGAAGGCCTGGCCCGGTTGGCCGGGCAGGTCGACACCATGCGCACCCGGGTCGAGTCGATAGACGACGGGGTCATGCGGATGTCGGTCAACATCGAGGAAGCTGCCACCAAAGCCCAACTGGCACAGGCCGAATTCGAGACAGTGCAGAGCCGGGTCAGCGAACTCGATGCCGGAGAAGTGGGTCTGGACGAGCAGCACGACCGCTCGGTGGCGGCCCTGCGGATCGCCGACGAACGGGTGGCCGAACTGCAGTCTGCCGAGCGTGCCGCCGAACGGCAGGTCGCCTCGCTGCGGGCTCGCATCGAGGCCCTCTCCGTCAGCCTCGACCGGCGCGACGGTGCCGCCTGGTTGCAGAAGAACCACAGTGGCTCAGGGCTTTTCGGCACCATCGGGGAATACCTGAAAGTTCAGCCGGGTCACGAGGTGGCAGTGGCCACGGTTCTCGGGGCGGCCGCCGACGCGCTGGCCGCCGAGGATTTCGGTGTCGCCGCCGCCGCCGTCGCCGCGCTCAAGGAGTCCGACGGCGGGCGGGCCGCTCTGCTGCTGGGGGACTGGAAGGTCAACGGTTCGGCCCCGTCGGGCACGCTTCCTGACGGCGCGATCTGGGCCAATGACGTGGTCAGCGTCCCGGACCGGCTGCGTGGGGCGATCACCGCGATGCTGGCCGGGGTGGCCGTGGTCCGCGATCTGCCCGCCGGGGTGCAACTGGTTTCGGCGCGTCCGGACCTGCGCGCGGTGACCGCCGAGGGTGATCTGGTCGGTGCCGGGTGGATCAGCGGTGGGTCCGATCGCAAGCCCTCCACACTTGAGATCAGTTCCGAGATCGACAAGGCCCGACGCGAACTGGAGGTCGTCGAGCGGCAGACCGGCGAGCTGGCGGCCGCCTTGTCGGGTGCGTTGACCGAGCAGGCCGCCCGACAGGAGGCGGCCGAAGAGGCGATGGCCGCGCTCAACGAATCCGACACCGCGATCTCCGCCATCTACGAGCAGCTGGGTCGCCTGGGACAGGATGCCCGCGGCGCCGGTGACGAGTGGCAGCGTTTGATCCGCCAACGCGACGAGCTTGAGGCCGGACGCACCAAGACGGTCGAGGAACTCACCGAGCTTGAGTCGCGGCTGCACAATGCCGAACAGCTTCCGATGTTCGAGGCCGAGCCGGTGGACCGGCAGGCGTCGATGGCCGCTGCCGAGGCGGCTCGTTCGGTCGAGGTGGAGGCCCGACTGTCGGTTCGTACCGCCGAGGAACGCGCGAATGCGGTTCGCGGACGCGCTGATTCACTGCGCCGGGCCGCCGCTGCCGAGCGCGAGGCCCGGGTGCGGGCGCAGCGTGCCCGTGAGGCCCGTGAGCATGCGGCGCGGGTCGCCGCCGCGGTGTCCGAGTCGGGACGCGTTGTGGCGGGGCGGTTGAGCGCGGTCGTGGCGGTGGCGTCGCGGATGCGTGACGAACTGGCGACCGAGCGTCAGCTCCGTGCCACGTCGCTGTCCCAGGTGCGCGAGACGGTCACCGAACTCAATGCGAAGATCACCCGGCTCACCGACGCCTTGCACCGCGACGAGATGGCCAAAGCGCAAGCGTCACTTCGTATCGAGCAGCTTGAGGCACAGGTCCTCGAGCAGTTCGGGATGCCGGCGGCGGATCTGATCGCCGAATACGGTCCGCAGATCGCGTTGCCGCCCAGCGACTTGGAGATGGCAGAGTACGAGCAGGCCCGTGAGCGGGGCGAGCAGGTCATGGCGCCGGCGCCGATGCCGTTCGATCGGCCCACCCAGGAGCGGCGAGCCAAGAAGGCCGAACGTGAGCTCTCGGAGCTGGGTCGAGTGAATCCGCTTGCCCTGGAAGAGTTTGCCGCGCTGGAAGAACGCTACAACTTCCTCTCGACGCAACTTGAGGACGTCAAGGCTGCGCGCAGCGACCTGCTCGATGTGATCGCCGATGTCGACACCCGGATTCTGCAGGTGTTCACCGAGGCCTACGTTGATGTGGAGCGCGAGTTCGAGCAGGTGTTCTCCACCCTGTTCCCCGGTGGTGAGGGACGCCTTCTGCTCACCAATCCCGCCGACATGCTCACCACCGGAATCGAAGTCGAGGCCAGGCCGCCGGGCAAGAAGATCAAGCGACTCTCGCTGCTGTCCGGTGGTGAGAAGTCGTTGACCGCGGTAGCGATGCTGGTCGCGATCTTCCGGGCCCGCCCGTCCCCGTTCTACGTGATGGACGAGGTCGAGGCCGCGCTCGACGACGTGAACCTGCGCCGGCTGATCAGCCTTTTCGAGCAGTTGAGGGAGAAATCCCAGCTGATCGTGATCACCCACCAGAAGCCGACCATGGAAGTGGCCGACGCCCTCTACGGTGTGACCATGCGCGGTGACGGGATCACCACCGTGATCTCGCAGCGCATGCGAGGTCAGGAACTGGCGACCAGCTCAGGCTGATCCGGGCACTACGATCCGGTTCGATAGATCGACGGCGGCCCCCAGCCGGGCCCGGTGAAGCAACCGTCGCCGGTCTGCGTCGAGCATCCGCTCGCGGGGGCCGGGGGCACAGGCGTGGATGTGGTTGACGCCGCCTGCAGCGTGACATACGACGTTTTCATGACCGGCGCGGCTGAGACGGTGCGCTCCTTGTAGAACGCCTTGATCTCGACTTCCGGCGGCAGCTTCTGGCCGGCATTGACGACGAGGCTCCATTTGCCGTCTGAGACATTCGTTCCCGCCGTCCAGATCGGTTCGGCGACGTCCGACGGACTGACCATCACCCCGACGGCCTCGACTCGGGAGATTGCCGAACCCGCAACGGTGACCTTCGTACCGGAGTCGCTGAACGTCACGGAGTCGACCGAGCCACGGTCGGAGCTCTGCACCTGGGTGACAGGCGCCGAAGGAATGTCGCTGTGCTGGTTGATCGTCGTGAGGATCGACGGCATGGCTGCGATGAGTGAGCCGCCGAGGGTTCCGACCAGCCCGATCATGGCCGCGTTCTTGGTGGTCGGGTTCTTGTTGCTGCTTGAGCGACGGCGTTTCGGGCGCGACTGCGTCGTGGTGCCGACGGCTGGTGAGTTCGTAGTCATGGCCGTGCCTTGTTGGTTGTGCGACTGTCCGCCGACGGTTGTCGGTTCGGTACGAAAATGATCACGCCATGATCACGGGCAACGCATGCGTAGTGGACTACTCGAATGTCGGGGCACTGCCGGCGAAACTGTGCCGAACGTGCGGGTCAGGCCCGGGTTCCCCCGTGGATCCGGGCCTGACCCGCACTCTCGAACGGTGCGCACCTACGCTGCGTCGGAGTGTCCGGAACGGTGGTTGCCGCGCGGCTTCTGTTTGGTGTCGCTGGTTTTCGTGTCCGTGGAGCCGGATTTCGATTGGGCCGGCTTGGTTTGGCCGACGTGACGTTGCGGCGAGCGCTGTGGGCGTGGGTTGTCTTGTGACGCAGCGTCGGCGTCGGTGGCATCGTCGGACGGCCTCTTGGGTGAGAATGCGTGCCGTAGCGACTGCCGGATGCGTTCAGCTCCCGGATTCGCCTGCGTCTGTTGCTGTTTCTGCTGAAGTGCTGTGCTGGAACGGGTCTCGGTCTCCGTTCCGGTTTCGGTGCCGGTCTCCTCCTCGGCCTTCTGCGCCTTGGGCTCGGACGGCGGGGCGTCGGTGTCGCGGGGGAGGGTTCCGGCACCACCCGTGGAGTCGGTGCCGATATGGCGCACCCGCATGCGGTCCGGTGCACCGATGGTCGCGGGCAGTTTGACCCCAACTCTTTCGGTATCCGACTTGGCCAGTGCGGTAACGCTTCCTGTGTGGCTGTCAACGGCATCGCCGGTGTCGATGCCAAGGTCGGCGAGCGCATTGCGCACGCCCTCCCTGGCTGCTGCCCGCAGATCCGACGCCAGCTTGCCGAGGTCGATGTGGGGGATCAGCCCGGCCCGGGTCGGCACCCCCATGTTCTCCGGCGTGCGGTCATAGCCGAGTTCGATCAGCACGCGCAGGGTCGGCTCGACCAGGTCGAGCACCGGCGTCAGAATTCCGATGCCGCGCAACGGTTGCAGCAGCGGAAGGTGCTCGGTGTGCACCAGGTAGTAGGTGGTGTTGCCGGAGGTATAGGACTCATATGTACTCGGGTCGTTCAGGTTGACCACCGATGACCCGTAGTTCGGATGAAGGTAGACGTAACCCATCAGGGCATTGAGATCGGCCAGCAGATTGAGTGGATATTTGGGGAAGTCGGCGATCAGGTCGTACTGGCGGGCCACGTCGATCGTCCGGTACTCGTCGTCCGGGGTGGCGCCGTCGAAGCTGACGCCGAGGATCGGGATGTAGAGGCCTTCGAACCTGGCGAGGATTCCGCCGTTGGGCCGGTTGGGGTTGGCCACGAATACGAAAGACAACTCGTCAGGCGCGGGTACCACGGCGCCCTGCGCCCGGAGCTCGGCCAGGTTGCGTTTCTCCCGGGTGGCGATGTTGGCGCTCTGCGAGTAGCCGACGACAATCTTTTCACCCGGTGTGGTCTGCACCGCGTTGTTGAGGCTCAGGACGCCGCGGGCGACCGAGGTGTCGAAGCTGATGTCGGTAAGGCTGGTCGCGGGCCAGAACTGCTCAGGTGTCGACACCCATTTCAAGTCGTCCTCATCGAGGTCGTAGCCGGACAGATAGGTGCTGTTGACCTGGTCCACGTAGGTGCCGGCACCCCATTGATGCGGATCGCCCAGCGCCTTCATCCCGGTCCCGCCCATGATGAGCGCCGTGGCAGCCAGTTGAACCAGCGTGGACATGGTCGCTGTCACGACCAGCCCGACGGTGCCGATCAGAGCGACCAGCGTCAGTGCTACTCCCCGAAGCACACGAATGTGCATTCCCGTCCTCCCTCTCGACAAATTCCAAGGGAAGGACCACATGCTCACCGACGCCGAAGTCATTCCCGACCCACGTGGATCGTGAACCACATCGAGCCCTGTTGTCAGCGAATTCAAATAACTTGAATGAATAAACGAAACCAACAGTTGAACACGATATTTTGATGATTTCACCCGTCGCAGCAGCTAAGCCGCAGTCGAATTCTGCGGCCTGCCTGGTCATGTTCTTCAGCTCGTACGGGTGAACGGAATATACCGCGTTGGTACGTACATGTACCGCGATTTTCGGCAATCCCGTACATCGATGTTCTGGCCGGTTCTCATGCGCGCCATGCGCCGCGGTGAGTCCGCGGAACGGGGCCGATCGTTCACACGCGGCCGCCCTGCGACAATGGCGTCGTGACAGAAGGTGCGTTGTTGGGTCTGTGGATCGCCATTGCGGTCGTCGCTGTTCTGGTCGTCGTGGCCCTCACCGTGGGGCTGGTGCGGTACCGGCGGCGGCGGATCAGCCTGTCGGAACGAGACGCCTCGAAACCGATTGACCGCTCCGGCGGGTATACGGCGTCGTCAGGTATCACGTTCAGCAAGTCGGGTACGCCGACGCTCGACCGCATCGACACCAGCGGACTCCCTGCCGTCGGCGATGACGCCACGATTCCGCGGGATGCACCCAAACGCACCATCTCCGATGTGCAGTTGCCGGAGCCGCCGATCGACACAGCGGCGTCCGAGGCGCCGCCCGCACCCCCTGCGCCGGCAGATTCTGTCGGTACCCCGGTCATCCCCGCTGAGCCGGCCGCGCCGGAAACGGCTCCCGACGCCGTGGCCGCCGCTGTGGAGGACATCGCCCCGGCCGAAGGTCGCATGGATCGACTGCGCGGCCGCCTCGCCAAGTCCCAGAATGCCTTGGGCCGCAGCATGCTCGGGTTGCTCGGCGGCGGCGATCTCGACGAGGACTCGTGGGAGGCCATCGAGGACACCCTGCTGATCGCCGATCTCGGCCCGGTCGTCACCGAGTCCGTCGTCGCGGCCTTGCGTGAACGGATGGCAAGCAAGAACGTCCGCAGCGAAGCCGACGCCCGCGCGGTGCTGCGCGAGGTACTGATGTCGGAGCTGCGGCCCGACCTGGACCGTTCGATCAAGGCGCTGCCGCACGCCGACAAGCCGTCGGTGCTGTTGGTGGTCGGGGTGAACGGCACCGGCAAGACCACGACGGTGGGCAAGCTGGCGCGCGTGCTGGTGGCCGATGGCCGCCGCGTGGTCCTCGGCGCCGCCGACACCTTCCGTGCCGCGGCGGCCGACCAGCTGCAGGCCTGGGGCTCGCGGGTGGGGGCCGACGTGGTGCGCGGACCCGAAGGCGCCGATCCGGCATCGGTGGCGTTCGACGCCGTCGACGAGGGTGTCAGGGCCGGCGCCGACGTTGTCGTCGTCGACACCGCAGGCCGCCTGCACACCAAGACCGGTCTGATGGACGAGCTCGGCAAGGTCAAGCGGGTGGTGGAGAAGCGCGCCGCTGTGGACGAGGTGCTGTTGGTGCTCGACGCCACCATCGGACAGAACAGCCTTCCGCAGGCCAAGGTGTTCGCCGAGGTCGTCGACATCACCGGCGTGGTGCTGACCAAGCTCGACGGCACCGCCAAGGGTGGCATCGTCTTCCGCGTCCAGCAGGAACTCGGCGTCCCGGTCAAACTCGTGGGACTCGGCGAGGGGCCCGACGACCTCGCACCGTTCGAGCCCGCGGCATTCGTCGACGCGCTGCTGGGCTGACCCCCGAAAACCCGCGAAATCCCACGGTGTAACACCGGCGAAACGCAGCCCGGCTATCCGTTCACACGAGCGAAACGCAGCGGCGTCGTAGCCGAAACATCCACTCAGCATTGTCTTGACCAGGTCAACGGCCCGTAAATCCTTGCGGCCGTGGCGTGGTGAAGGAGGAAACTGCGAGTGGAGCAATTCCCGATATTGGGTGCGCCGGACACCGGTGACACAGCATGGATGCTGGCCGCCGCTGCGCTTGTGCTGTTGATGACGCCGGGGCTGGCCTTCTTCTACGGCGGCATGGTGCGGGCCAAGGGCGTGCTCAACATGATCATGATGAGCGTCAGTGCGATGGGTGTCGTGACAGTGCTGTGGGCGCTGTACGGCTACTCGGTTGCGTTCGGTGACAACACGGCAGGCGTCATCGGCGATCCAGGGCAATTCTTCGGCCTCAAGGGTCTGATCGGAGCGAACGGTTCGGCCGATGCGCCCATCGCGCTGGTCGGCACGATCCCGGCCACCGTGTTCGTGGGTTTCCAGCTGATGTTCGCGATCATCACCGTCGCCCTGATCTCCGGTGCCGTCGCCGACCGCATCAAGTTCGGCGGCTGGCTGCTGTTCGCCGCGCTGTGGGCGACCGTTGTCTACTTCCCGGTGGCGCACTGGGTCTTCGACTTCGACGTCAAGGGCTCCGACGGTGAGACCGTGATCCACCATGGCGGATGGATCGCCAATCAGCTCAAGGCAATTGACTTCGCCGGCGGCACCGCGGTGCACATCAACGCCGGTACCGCGGGCCTGGTCCTGGCCATCATCCTCGGCAAGCGGCTCGGTTGGCCGGGCACGCCGATGCGCCCGCACAACCTTCCATTCGTGATGCTCGGCGCCGGCTTGCTGTGGTTCGGCTGGTACGGCTTCAACGCCGGTTCTGCGGTGTCGGCCAACGGAGTTGCCGGTTCGACCTTCGTCACCACCACGGTGGCGACTGCCGCGGCCATGCTGGCCTGGCTACTCACCGAGCGGATCCGTGACGGGCACGCGACGTCACTGGGTGCCGCATCGGGCATCGTCGCCGGGCTGGTCGCGATCACCCCGTCCTGCTCCTCGGTGAACGTCGTGGGCGCGCTCGTGATCGGTGTTGCGGCAGGCGCACTGTGTGCGCTGGCGGTGGGCTTGAAGTTCAAGTTCGGATTTGACGACTCTCTCGACGTGGTGGGCGTCCACCTGGTCGGCGGTATCGTCGGTACGTTGCTGGTCGGCCTGGTGGCCACCAAGGAAGCACCTGCCGGCGTTGCCGGTCTGTTCTACGGTGGTGGGTTCGATCAACTGTGGCGACAGGCGGTCGGGGCCGGTGCTGTTCTGCTCTATTCGGCGGTGGGTACCGCTATCTTGGCGTTGATTGTCAAATACACCGTGGGCCTGCGCCTGGACAAAGAAGAGGAGGCTTCCGGTATCGACGAGTCCGAGCACGCTGAGAGCGCTTACGACTTCGTCGCTGTCGGAACCGGTTCTGTTCTTGGTCGTCACGGCGGGGAGGAATAAGGGAATATGAAGCTGATCACTGCGATCGTCAAGCCGTTCACGCTGGAGGATGTCAAGACCGGCCTGGAGCAGACGGGCATCCTGGGGATGACGGTCAGCGAGGTACAGGGCTACGGCCGGCAGAAGGGCCACACCGAGGTTTACCGCGGTGCCGAGTACTCGGTCGACTTCGTACCGAAGGTCCGGGTGGAAGTTGTCGTCGACGATTCCGCGGTCGACAAGGTCGTGGACGTCATCGTGCAGGCCGCCCGTACCGGCAAGATCGGCGATGGGAAGGTCTGGGTCAGCCCGGTCGACACCGTTGTCCGTGTCCGTACCGGGGAGCGGGGCGCCGACGCCCTGTAGCCGTGGCCGGTCGTCGAGGTAGACGACCGAGTCCCCCGGTCAGGAAGTGCGGTGGCAGTTGGTCGACCGGGGGAGGAGTTCAAATGACAGAGCAGCAGCCAGATTCCATCCACGAGCCGGCCGGAACCTCTCGACAGGAGGTTCCGGCCGGCTCGCCGCGGCCGGCCACCGATCTGGCGGCGGCAAGCCAGCAGTTGCTGGCCGGGGGACCCCGTCAACTGGATGCGGCCGCCCTGCGGGATGCGTTACTCGATCTGCACGAATTCTGGCTCACCACAAAGGCTGCCGAGATCGGGATCACGGCCACCAGTGGGTTCGCCATCGTGGCCACCGGTGGTCTGGGCCGCGGTGAGATGTTGCCGTACTCCGATCTCGATCTCATGCTGCTGCATGACAACATGCCCGTCGAGCTCGTCTCTGAAGTGGCCGAGAAACTCTGGTATCCGCTGTGGGACGCCAACATCCGGATCGACCACAGTGTGCGGACGGTTCCCGAGGCCCTCAAGGTGGCGGGTGAGGACATTGCGGTAGGTCTCGCGATGCTGGACGCCCGTCACATGGCCGGTGACGCCGACCTGTCGGCGCTACTGGTCGGCGGGGCGCGACGGCAGTGGCGGATCGGAATCGGCTCGCGGTTCGACGAACTCGTCGAGCATGCGCAGGCGCGCTGGCAGCGCAGCGGCCAGATTGCGCACCGCGCCGAACCGGACCTGAAGTCGGGCCGCGGCGGGCTGCGGGACGTACAACTGCTCAACGCGCTGGCGATAGCGCAACTGGCCGATGTCTATCCGAGCCATGCGCTGGCGTCACCGACCGGAACACTCGGCGGTGCCCACCTGTCGTTGCTGAATGTGCGCACCGAACTGCACCGCGCGGCGGGCCGTGGCCGGGAACTGCTGTTGGCCCAGCATGCCGATGAGATCGGCGCGGCGCTGCGGATCGGGGATCGATTCGACCTGGCCCGCACCCTGTCGGACGCGGCCCGGACCGTGAGCTACTACGTCGACTCGGGTATCCGCACCGCGGCCAACGCCCTACCTCGGCGCGGTTTCGCCGCGCTTCGCCGCCCCGTGCGCCGCCCGCTCGACGAGGGCGTGATCGAATTCTCCGGCGAGGTGATCCTGGCCCGCGATGCTCGGCCGGAACGCGATCCGGGTCTGATCCTGCGGGTCGCCGCGGCGTCCGCCGCCACCGGCCTGCCGATGGCGGTATCCACACTGAGCCGGCTGGCCGAGACGGCGCCCGAACTGCGTACGCCGTGGCCGCGTCAGGCGCTCAAGGACCTCCTGGTGTTGCTCGCGTCCGGACCCGCGGCGGTCGCCACCATCGAAGCCCTGGACCGCACCGGCCTGTGGGGCCGGTTGTTCCCGGAGTGGGGTGCAGTGCGGGACCTGCCCCCGCGAGATGTCGTGCACACCTGGACAGTTGACCGCCATCTGGTCGAGACTGTCTCGCGGGCAAGTGCTTTCACCACCCGCGTATCACGTCCCGATCTACTTCTGCTGGGTGCGCTGTGCCACGACATCGGCAAGGGGCGTGGCGGCGACCACAGCGTGATCGGTGCCGAGTTGGCCACTCAGATCGGAACACGGCTGGGTCTGTGGCCTTCTGACATCGATGTGCTGTCGAAGATCGTCCGGTACCACCTGCTTTTGCCCGAGACCGCGACGCGGCGAGACCTTCAGGACCCCAAGACCATTGACGCGGTAGCCGACGCGCTCGGCGGGGACATGGTGCTGCTGGAGCTGCTCCATGTCTTGGCCGAAGCCGACTCCCTGGCCACCGGTCCCGGGGTGTGGGGGGACTGGAAGGCATCGCTGATCGGCGATCTGGTGCGACGGTGCCGGCTGGTGATGGCCGGTGAACCGTTGCCCGAACCCGATCCGATCGACTCGCGGTTCGTGGCGTTGGCCTCTGACGGCGGCGTCCACGTCGAGCTCACCCCGGGTGACAGTCCACACATCTACAACGTGACGATGATCGGCGCGGACCGGCGGGGCCTGTTGTCCAAGGCGGCCGGCGTGCTGGCGCTGAACTCCCTGCGGGTGCACTCCGCGTCGGTCAACAGTCATCAGGGTTCGGCGATCAACACCTTCGCGGTGTCTCCGCACTTCGGTTCACCACCACCTGCTCAACTGCTGCGCCAGCAGTTCATCCTGGCGCTCGACGGCGAGCTGGATGTGGTCGGCGCGCTGGAACGCCGAGACCAGGAGGCGGCCCAACACCCGACCACCCGGGCCGGCGAGATCCTGGCGTCGGTACCGGCCAACCACGTGCCCGCCCCGCCCCGCATCCTGTGGTCACCCGGCACGGCAGCCGAAGACCTGATCGTCCAGATTCGCACGATCGACCGGGCCGGCCTGTTGGCCCGGCTGACGGCGGTGTTCGAGCGCGACGGCTTGGATGTTGCGTGGGCCAAGGTGACCACACTGGGGTCATCCGTCGTCGACGTCTTCTGCATCACCGCACCGGCACTGGCCGGCGACGAAGCGCAACGGGCCGTGGTACGCGCCGAGCTGAAGCGCGACTTGCTCGCGATCCTGCCCGCGCCGCCGCCGGCCAAACCGACCGAGCATGCGAGCTGACGGGTGAGCAAAGATTGCCTGCATGACGAATTTCGGGGGACAGGACTACAGGTTCGGTGCGCCGCCGCACGACGGCTACGGTGCGCCGCATCAGGCGCCGGTACCGAGGTCTGAGCGATTCTCGCCGGGCACGCAGGTCCTGATCGGCGCCCTGCTGCTGGTGCCCACGTTGATCCAGCGGGCGATTTTCATCGGTGCGCCGAGCATGATGGGGCTGGCAACCGATTGGCCGCCGATATTCCGCACTGTCTGGTTTACCAGCGGCGTCGCGGTACTCGGCGTGTACTTCATCGTCGTTGTCGCGTTGTGGTCCCGATCTCCGGAACGCCGCCGCACGGCCGTCTCGATCGCGGGCATCACGGTGTTGATCGATGTCGTCTCGTACGTCGGCTTCGCGCTCGCCATCGGCTCCGTCTACAACCTCAACCTGGATCTCGACCTGGTTGTCCTGCTGTCCCGGATTATGGCCGTGGTGACGGTCGTCGGGTATGCCCTGTCATGGGGTGTGGCGCGACGCCGGGGCACGGCGTGGGCGTGGGGACTCATTCCCGCCGTCATCGTTGCCGCTCTCGTCGAGTGGGCCTTGGCGTCGCTGCCGTCCGATGTTTGGAGCGTGAATTTCGGATGGCTTGTGGGGTGGGCCCTCTACGTCGGCGGTTTCGTACTGTCCTGCCTGATCTGCTGGGCGATCGACGCCATGCCTTCCGGGTCGCGGCGCGCAACCACGCCTCAAATCCCGGGCCGCTAGGCTTACCACGTGTTTGAGAGCCTGTCTGACCGGTTGACCGGAGCCCTGCAGGGCCTACGCGGCAAGGGGCGGTTGACCGACGCCGATATCGACGCCACTGCGCGCGAGATCCGGTTGGCCCTCCTGGAGGCCGACGTCTCGCTGCCTGTGGTGCGTGCCTTCGTGGCGCGCATCAAGGATCGCGCCAAGGGCGCCGAGGTCTCCGCCGCGCTGAATCCCGCGCAGCAGGTGGTCAAGATCGTCAACGAGGAGCTGATCGGCATCCTCGGCGGCGAGACCCGCCAGTTGGCCTTCGCGAAGAACCCGCCGACGGTGATCATGCTCGCCGGTCTGCAAGGTGCCGGTAAGACCACGCTGGCCGGCAAGCTGGCGAAATGGCTCAAGGGTCTGGGCCACACCCCGCTGCTCGTCGCGTGTGACCTGCAGCGGCCAGGTGCGGTCAACCAGCTTCAGATCGTGGCCGAGCGCGCCGGTGTGGCGTCGTTCGCCCCGCACCCGGGTACCTCGCCCGATGGCCTGGAGATCGGTGGCCACGGTGATCCGGTGGCGGTCGCGACGGCCGGTATGGCCGAGGCCCGGGCCAAGCATTTCGACGTGGTGATCGTCGACACCGCCGGCCGGCTGGGCATCGACGAGGAGCTCATGGGCCAGGCCGCGGCGATCCGCGACGCCGTGAAGCCCGACGAGACCCTCTTCGTGCTCGACGCGATGATCGGTCAGGATGCCGTCGCCACCGCCGAGGCGTTCCGCGAGGGCGTCGGTTTCACCGGTGTCGTGCTGACCAAGCTCGACGGTGACGCCCGTGGTGGTGCCGCGCTGTCGGTGCGCGAGATCACCGGCGTGCCGATCCTGTTCGCCTCGGCAGGGGAGAAGCTCGAAGACTTCGACGTCTTCCACCCCGACCGGATGGCCAGCCGCATCCTGGGCATGGGCGACGTGCTCACCCTCATCGAACAGGCCGAGCAGGTCTTCGACCAGCAGAAGGCCGAGGAGGCCGCCGCCAAGATCGGCTCCGGCGAGCTGACGCTGGAGGACTTCCTCGAGCAGATGCTGGCGATCCGCAAGATGGGCCCGATCGGCAACCTGCTTGGCATGCTGCCCGGGGCCGGCCAGATGAAGGACGCGCTGGCCGCCGTCGATGACAAGCAGCTGGACCGGGTGCAGGCCATCATCCGTGGCATGACGCCGGCCGAGCGGGCCGATCCGAAGATCATCAACGCCTCGCGCCGGCTGCGTATCGCCAATGGCTCCGGGGTCGAGGTGTCCGAGGTCAACCAGCTCGTGGACCGGTTCTTCGACGCCCGCAAGATGATGTCGTCGATGGCCGGCCAGATGGGAATGCCGTTCGGGCGCAAGAACTCCCCACGCAAGGCCGCCAAGGGCAAGAACAAGCAGGCCGGTAAGAAGAAGGGCCGGGGTCCGACCCCACCGAAGAACCCGTTCGGCGCCGGGATGCCCGCCGGCTTCCCGGACCTGTCCAACATGCCCAAGGGACTGGACGAGCTGCCGCCCGGTCTGGCCGATTTCGACCTGTCGAAGCTGAAGTTCCCGGGCCAGAAGTAACCGATGGCCCTGCACGTTCGTGGTCGCGGACTTCCCGACGACGAAGAGGTGCAGTGGTGGATCCACCAGGGTGTGCTGTCGGCTGAGCCGATCGCCAACGCCGACACTGTCTTTGACGGTGGCTGGATCATTCCGGGCCTGGTCGACGCACACTGCCATGTGGGTCTCGGCCCTCATGGCGCCGTCGAACTGGACGAGGCGGTGACCCAGGCCGAAACCGAACGGGACGCGGGCGCACTGTTGTTGCGGGACGCCGGCTCCCCGGTGGACACCCGAAGCTTCGACGACCGCGACGACCTGCCGCGCATCATCCGAGCCGGACGCCATCTCGCCCGGCCCAAGCGTTATTCACCCGGGTTGCCGATCGACATCGAGGACGAGTCGCAACTGCCCGCCGCCGTGGCCGAGCAGGCCCGGTGGGGTGACGGCTGGGTGAAGCTGGTCGGCGACTGGATCGACCGCGGGGTCGGGGACCTGGCTCCGCTGTGGTCCGACGACATCCTCAAAGCCGCGATCGACGCCGCCCACGCCGAGGGGGCGCGGGTCACCGCTCACGTGTTCGGCGAGGATGCGCTGCCCGGACTCATCAAGGCGGGAATCGACTGCATCGAGCACGGCACCGGGATCACCGATGACACAATCGATTTGATGCTCGAACACGGCACCGCGCTGGTGCCGACCCTGATCAACATCGACAATTTTCCCGGCATCGCCGACGCCGCGGGAAAGTACCCGACGTATGCCAAGCACATGCGTGACCTGTACGCGTCCTGTCGCCCCCGGGTCAGTGCGGCCTACGATGCCGGGGTGCCGATCTTCGCGGGCACCGACGCCGGCGGCATGATCGCGCACGGCCGCATTGCCGACGAGATCGAGGCGCTCAAGGGCATCGGGATGAGCCCCACCGCTGCACTCGGAGCGGCCAGTTGGGATGCCCGGGCCTGGCTGAGGCGGCCCGCACTGGAGGACGGTGCATCCGCAGACCTGGTCTGTTACACCGAGGACCCACGCCACGGCGGTGTCAGCCACCCGGATCTGGTGATCCTGCGCGGCCGGGTGTTCTGACTCTCCGCGGGCGAAAATCAGTAGACGTCCCGCAGGTAGCGGTGGGTCTTGATCAGGTCGTTGACATAGGCGTGCGCGGCATCGGCATCCATCGAGCCGTTCTCGGCGACGATCTGATGCAACGCGGCGTCGACATCCTTGGCCATCTGGTCGGCGTCACCGCACACGTAGAGGTGTGCACCGTCCTGTATCCAGCTGAACAGTTCTGCCGAGTGCTCCCGCATGCGGTGCTGCACATACACTTTCGCATCCTGATCGCGGGAGAAGGCCAGGTCGAGCCGGGTCAACGTGCCGGACTCGACGAAGTCCGTCAACTCCTCGCCGTAGAGGAAGTCGGTGGACCGGCGACGGTCGCCGAAGAACAGCCAGGAGCGACCAGGCGCGGCGGTGGCCTGCCGCTCCTGCAGGAACGCCCGGAACGGGGCGATGCCGGTGCCCGGCCCGATCATGATGATCGGCACATCGCCGGCCGGCAGCCGGAAATGGTGGTTGGGGCGCAGGTGAACCCGCACCGTCTCGGTGCGCTCGGCCAGGTAGGTCGAGGCGACGCCGCCGTGGTGGCGGCCGGCGCCGGGGTAACGCACGGTGGCCACGGTCAGGTGCACGTGATCGGGATGCGTCAGCGGGCTCGAGGCAATCGAGTAATCGCGGAACTGTAACGGGCGCAACGTATCTACCACCTCCTCGACAGTGAGGTCGGCGCGCCTGACCAGGTCGAGGACATCCTCACCGTAGGCGGCGGTACCCGCCAGCTCCTGCAGCGCTCGCGAGGGTGTCCGGATCTCCAGGTGTTCGGCGAGCAGGACGCCCAGAGCCTCCTCCGCGTCGCCGACGTGATGGTCGGGGCCGACCTGGAGTTCGGCCAGGATCGCTGCCACCAGATCGGGATCGTTGACCGGGTGGACGGCAAGCGAGTCGCCGGCCTGATAGGCAATCCCGGAGCCGGTGAGGTCCAGCTCGTAGTGACGGACCTCCTTGTCGGATTCTGCTGCCGTGAGCAGTCGATTGACGCGCAGAGCAGCCGCGAAGGGGCGGTTGCGCTCCTGGCCGCGAAGCGGGGGATCGGCCGCGACCGCCTCGACGACGGAGACGGCAGTCGCGGGGCCGGACTGGGCAGCGATGAGTTGCTTGACCAGGTCGGTGGTCCAGGCCGCGGCCGGCTCTTCGTAGTACCCGTCGACGTCGACGCGGTCGGCGAGCCGGGTGGCGCCCAACTCCTCTAGCCGGGCATCGAGGAGTTTCCCTGCGTTGCAGAACAATTCGTATGAAGTGTCTCCGAGGGCCAGGATTGCGAAGCTCAAGTGCTCCAGGAGCTCGGTCGAGGCGCTGATCGCCTCCCAGAACAGCGTGGCGGTGTCGGGGAACTCGCCGTCGCCGAACGTCGATGTCACCACGATGAAATGCGTTGCGGTACTGAGCTGGCCGAGTTCTACCTGGTTGAGCTCGACGGCCTCGGCAGGAATTCCGGCGGCGGTGGTGGCCTCGGCGAACGACATGGCAGCGTCTTCGGCGTTGCCCATGTCGGTGCCATAGGCGACCACCAACGAGAACTCACGGTCGGACACTTCGGCTCCCCTCATCGCGCGCGGGCACTCCACGCGAATTTAGGGTTACCTTAGTTCGGTGTGACTCACGGTGGGGCCCTACCTCTTGGTGCCCAAGGTCAGTGCGAGAAACCGTAATCGAACAAGTCGATCGCCTGTCCGTACAGATCGCCGGTACCGTACATCTGCACCACGATCAGGCGGCGGTTACCCCGTTGTGCGGCACCGACATACGTCTTGCGGGCCAGGTCCGTGTAGCCGGTCTTGCCGGCGATGTCGCCCGGGTAGCGCGCAAGCAGTTCGTTCTGGTTGGTCAGGGTCTTGCCGGGGAACTGAGCCGAGGGCTGGCGCATGATCTGCGCGATCAGTGGGTACGTCAGCGCGGCGCGCAGGATCACGGCGAGGTCGTGAGGAGTGGTGACGGTTTCCCAGCCGGGGCCGTCCAGGCCCGACGGCGAGCCGGCCCGGGTGTTACGGGCGCCGACGCTGGCCGCCTTGCGGGTCATCGCCGCGACGGTGGCAGGGCGGCCGCCGAGCATGTCGGCGAGCATGTTCGCCGCGTCGTTGCCCGACACCATGAGCAGTGCCTCGAGCAGTTGGCGGGTGGTGTACGGCTGACCCGGCTTGAGCCCTACGCACGAGCATTCGACCTTGGTGTGGGACTCGTTGGCCCGGGCGAAGTTGTCGGGCCGAAGGTGGTCGAGCACCACCATCGCCAGCAGCGGCTTGATGGTGCTGGCCGGGGCGTAGGAGCCATTGGGATCTTTGGCCGCCAGCACTTGGCCGGAGTCCATGTCGGCGACCAGCCAGGCCTTGGCCGGTCCGTCGGGAAGCTGGGCGCCTGCCGGCTGGACACCGGGCTGCGCGTTCGCGGCGGGTGCGACCGCGAGCACCGCGCCGAGGGCGAGCACGGTCGCCGCGAAACGTCGTCGCACGGAGCTTGACGCTACGGATCACAGGACTCGCTCAGCGCGCGATCAGGTCTCCGTATGGTTGCAGCGCCGGAGTGCGGATCAGCCCGCTACAGCTGGCCGATGCCGACTGAGCGGTCTTGCGCGAAACCCCAGTCCAACAGGCTGGTGGCCTGGTCCCAGTAGGTTGGGCCACCTTCCTTGACCAACCCGTACATCATCGCGATCACCAACCGGCGGCCGTCGCGCTGTGCCGCGCCGACGAAGGTCTTGCGAGCCACATCGGTGAAACCGGTCTTGCCGCCGAGCATGCCTGGATAGCGGCCCAGCATCTCGTCCTGATTGACCAACGTGATCGGTC
This sequence comes from Mycolicibacterium peregrinum, assembly GCF_001665785.1. Lineage (GTDB taxonomy): Bacteria > Actinomycetota > Actinomycetes > Mycobacteriales > Mycobacteriaceae > Mycobacterium > Mycobacterium peregrinum_A. The sequence goes on along the minus strand of NZ_LZSO01000013.1, from coordinate 175,875 downwards.
CGGTGGCACCGGGGAAGGACGCCGACGGTGACGACGTGATCGCCGCGAACACAGGATTCGCCAGCGCGGCGCGGAAGATCACGGCCAGGTCCCGCGGCGTGGTGGCCCCGTCGATGCCGGGGCCGTTCAGACCCGATGGCGAGCCGGCATGGGTGGCGTTCGCGCCGAGCGCAGCGGCCTTGGCGTTCATCTTGGCCACCGCGGAGTCGGTTCCGCCGAGCATGTGTGCCAATGTGTTGGCGGCGTCGTTGCCGGACACCAGTAGTGTCGCATCCAGCAGCTGCCGCATGGTGTAGGTGCGTCCGGCTTTGACGCCGACGCAGGTGCACTCGACCCTGGCATCGGCCTCGTCGGCGACGACCGTGGCATCCAACGGAATCTCGTCGAGAGCCACCAGCGCCAGCAGAGTTTTGATGGTGCTGGCGGGTGCGTGCGGAACGTTCTGATCCCGGCTGGCCAGGATCTGGCCGGTATCCATGTCGGCGACGATCCAGGCCGGGGCGGGGCCGTCCGGGATGGGCGTCGCGCCGACCTGCTGCACGCTGCTATCGGCGGACGCCGCGGGGGAGCAGGGTATAGCTGTTGGGAGAAGTGTTGCGAGACAGAGCGAGATCGCGCCGACGAGCCTGACCATGTCTACTGACCCTAGTGGCACAATCCGCAGGCATCGGTGTGTGAGGAAGATCCAACGAATTCGAGGTGAGAAAACGTGGCCGAGACCGCCGTCATGCCGGAGGCCGAAAGTAAGTGGATGGTCGACACGCTGCTGTCGTTGCTGCAGACCCCGAGTCCGTCGGGGCGCACCGACGCCGTGATGCAGTTGATCGGCGACATTCTCAACGATCTCGGCGTGCCGTTCACGTTGACCCGGCGCGGTGCGTTGACCGCCGAACTGCCCGGTGAGTCGGCCACGATCGACCGAGCGCTGGTGGTGCACGCCGACACCATCGGCTGCATGGTCCGAAACCTGAAGGACAACGGTCGCCTCGAATTGGTTCCGGTCGGCACATTCTCCGCACGGTTCGCTGCGGGCGCGCGGGTGCGGATCTTCTCCGACGACCCCGACGAGTTCTTCACGGGCACGATCATGCCGCTCAAGGCCAGTGGGCATGCCTACGGCGACGAGATCGACACCCAGCCCACCGACTGGGACCACGTCGAGGTACGGGTGGACCGAAATGTGTCGACACGTGCGGATCTGGAACGGCTGGGTCTGAACGTGGGTGACTTCGTCGCGCTGATCGCCAGCCCCGAACTCACCGAGGACGGCTTCGTGGTGTCGCGGCACCTCGACGGGAAGGCTGGGGTGGCGGTCGCGCTGGCCCTGGCCAAGACCATCGCGGAGCAAAAGATCGTGCTTCCGCACCGCGCCACTCTCATGGTGACCATCACTGAGGAAGTGGGGCACGGTGCCAGTCACGGGCTTCCGCCCGATGTGGCCGAGCTGGTTTCGGTGGACAACGCGGTCTGCGCCCCCGGGCAGCACTCGATCGAACACGGCGTGACGATCCCGATGGCCGACCTGCACGGACCGTTCGACTATCACTTGACCCGCAAGCTCTGCCGCCTGGCCGAGGGACAGGGCATCCCGTTCGCGCGGGACGTGTTCCGCTACTACCGATCCGACGCGGCAGCCGCCATCGAGGCCGGCGCGGGTACCCGCGCGGCTCTGCTGGGGTTCGGCCTCGACGGGAGCCACGGTTGGGAACGGACCCACCTGGACTCGTTGGAGGCCACCTATCTGTTGCTCAACGCTTGGCTGCAGACACCGTTGACGTTTGAGGCCTGGGATTCCAGCCCGACCGGTGCACTGCGTGACTTCCCGTCCTCGAAGCAGCCGGCTCCCAGTGAGCAGTGGGTGCCGTTGTCCCGCGGCCACTTCACCGAGCCGGGGGACGCCTCGCCGGGCACCCATTGGCCGCCGTCGGAGGGCCCTCAATCCTGACTGGTGTTGAATCGAGCCATGTTGAGCCTGGCCGAGATTTCGGACCGTCTGGAGATCCAGCAGTTGTTGATCGACTACTCCACGGCGATAGACCGTCGACTATTCGATGACCTCGATGCGGTGTTCACCTCCGATGCCTACATCGACTACCGGGCGATGGGGGGCATCGACGGTCGCTATCCGGAGGTCAAGGCCTGGTTGGCGGAGGTGCTGCCGAACTTCCCGGCCTACGCCCACATGCTCGGCAACTTCGACGTCCGGATCGACGGTGACAAAGCGTCTTCCCGCACCATCTGCTTCAACCCCATGGTGCTGCCGGGGCTGGAGCAACAGGTGTTGTTCTGCGGACTGTGGTACGAGGACGAGTTCATCCGGACGGCCGACGGTTGGCGGATGAGCCGCCGCGTCGAGACCAAGTGTTTCGACAAGGTCGTCTAGCCGCACCGCGAGCGCCTCACGCGCCGAGTGGCCAGTTGTGACACGCAACCGGTGGGACGTTGTGGAGTAACTGGCCATTCGAGCCGGATTTGGGCTGGTCGGCATCGTTCTGGCACAATTGTCGGCTGTCTGCCGCGCGACTCGTTCAATGCGCTGCGCCGCGGTCACACACGTAAGGCAAAACCGGATCGGGCAATTCCGCCCGTATCGCTGAATTGCAGCGTGACATTCAAGGAGAAGTCTCAACGATGGCTGTCAAGATCAAGCTCACCCGGCTTGGCAAGATCCGCAACCCCCAGTACCGCATCGCCGTCGCCGACGCGCGCACCCGCCGCGAAGGCCGCTCCATCGAGGTCATCGGGCGCTACCACCCCAAGGAAGAGCCCAGCCTGATCGAGATCGATTCGGAGCGCGCGCAGTACTGGCTGGGTGTGGGCGCGCAGCCCACCGAGCCGGTGCTGGCCCTGCTGAAGATCACGGGTGACTGGCAGAAGTTCAAGGGCCTGCCGGGCGCCGAGGGCACCCTGAAGGTCAAGGAGCCCAAGCCGTCCAAGCTGGACCTGTTCAATGCGGCGTTGGCCGAGGCCGAGAGCGGCACCGGTGCTGCGGCCGTGACGCCCAAGAAGAAGAAGGCTCCTGCGAAAAAGGATCAGCAGGACGAGGCCTCTGCGTCCGCCGCTGAGGCACCTGCCGAGGCCGCTGCCGACGACGCCGCAAGCGAGAGCTGAGCATCGCAGTGAGTTCTGTCGTGGTCGACGCCGTCGAGCACCTGGTCCGCGGCATCGTGGACAATCCCGACGACGTACGCGTCGACATGGTCACCAGCCGCCGCGGGCGTACCGTCGAGGTGCACGTGCACCCCGATGACCTGGGCAAGGTCATCGGTCGGGGCGGCCGCACGGCCACCGCGCTGCGCACCCTGGTCGCAGGCATCGGTGGGCGCGGAATCCGCGTCGACGTGGTGGACACCGACCAGTAGCGTCGGATCCATGGACCTGGTTGTCGGGCGGGTTGTCAAAGCTCACGGCATTACCGGCGAGATCGTCGTCGAGATTCGTACCGACGACCCGGATGCCCGATTTACCCCCGGCGCGGTCCTTCGGGGCCGCGCCAAGGGGGGTGCCGAGCGCGCTTTCACCGTCGAATCCGTGCGTGATCACGCGGGTCGGTTGCTGATCCGCCTGGCCGGTGTGGCCGATCGCAACGCGGCCGACGAGTTGCGAGGCACGGTGTTCATCGTCGACACCGCCGACCTGCCCGCCATCGACGATCCCGATGAGTTCTATGACCACGAACTCGAAGGCTTGCGGGTCGTCACGGTCGAGGGCACCGCGGTGGGCGTGGTTCGCGAGGTGCTGCACACCGCGGCCGGCGAGCTGCTGTCGGTCAAGGCCGAACCGGATGGCCGCGAAGTGTTGGTGCCGTTCGTTAGTGCCATCGTCACCTCGGTGTCCCGGGACACTGGAACTGTCGTCATCGATCCTCCAGACGGTCTGCTGAACCTGGACCAGGTCTGACGGGCTGCGCAGTGCGTATTGACGTCATCACAATTTTCCCGGCCTACCTCGATCCGATCCGGCAGTCGTTGCCGGGCAAGGCGATAGACGCCGGAATACTCTCCGTTGCCGTGCATGACCTGCGGAACTGGACCCGTGACGTGCACCGGTCGGTGGACGATTCGCCGTATGGTGGCGGTCCGGGAATGGTCATGAAAGCGCCCGTGTGGGGCGAAGCGCTCGACGAAATATGTTCTGACGAAACACTTCTGGTCGTGCCGACGCCGGCAGGGCGCCCATTCACCCAGGCTGTTGCCGAGCGCTGGAGCGCTGAGTCGCATCTGGTGTTCGCCTGTGGACGCTACGAGGGGATCGACCAGCGGGTGGCCGACGATGCGGCCCGCCGGATGCGGGTCGAAGAGGTTTCCATCGGCGATTACGTCCTCAACGGCGGCGAGTCGGCGGCACTGGTCATGATCGAGGCGGTGGTCCGGTTGATGCCCGACGTGTTGGGTAATCCGGCGTCGCACCAACAGGATTCGCATTCCGACGGCCTGCTCGAAGGCCCCAGCTATACCCGCCCGCAGAGCTGGCGAGGATTGGACGTGCCGGATGTGCTGCTGTCGGGGGATCACGCCAAGGTCGCGGCGTGGCGCCACGAGCAGTCGTTGCAGCGCACGCGCGAGCGCCGACCGGATCTGCTCGACGAGCCCTAGATCCGGCCGCCGGGGAACATCGTCTTGACGGCGTCGGTGATGGTGTCGCGAGCAGTGGCGGCGTTGGTCGGCTGCAGCGAGCCGATCACCATGATGAACCGACGGTCGGGGCCGACCACGCCGGTCGACAGATGCATCCAGTCCGAACCGATACAGCACATCCAGCCCTGCTTGACCGCGACCGGTTCGGCGTAAAGGCCCTCAGGAATACCGAATCGCTGCGGGTACGTGCCGTCCGGTTGCGTGCCGTCGATGGCCTCCGGGGTGGACTGGGCCAGGTTGGACAGGATGACGTTGGCCTGTTCGGCGGGCAGGCCGCCGCTGCCGTTCATCAACATGTCGTAATAGCGCACCAGATCGGCCGCGGTGCTGATGGTGTTCCACCATCGGCCGTCGTTCGGCCGCTGGGTCGAGCTCAAGCCGTAGCGGGCCGCCACCCGATCGACGATGGCGCTTCCGCCGCTGCGGTACCAGAACACTTCGGCGGCGCTGTCGTCCGAGGACCGCAGCATCACGTCGAGGTTCTCACGGTCCTCGGGGCTCAGGACCGTCTGGCCCTTGGCCTCCTGCAGCAGCAGATCGTCGGCGATGAACAGCTTGACCACCGAGGCGATGGCGATGGTCGTGGCGTTTCCGTTGGAGACCAGTTGGCCGGTGTTGCGGTCGAGGACCAGCACGGTGATCTCGGCGCCGGCATCGGCGGCGTCCTCGGTCGCCTGTTGTGCGCGGCCCTCGAGGCCCAGGAAGGCAGCGGCGGGCTCCCCGGGCGATGGCTCGGGCAGCGGAGCCATGCCGCCCTGGGGGACGACGACGGTCAGCTGCGGCAGTGCTCCGGGGGCGGCCGGGGGAGTTCCGTACACCCGGGCTTCGCAACCGACGGCGATCACGGCGCTCGCCACTACTGCGGTGACGCTGGCTGCGCTCGCCATCCTCAGCTTCGACGGCCCCCGTCGCATGGTCCTCCTTGAACCGTCAACAAAACCGATGGGCTCTGCAGGACCGCCGCATCGGTGGATGAAGCCTAACTGTCCGGCTGGTGGCCCGCTGCTCACTAGTGCTCGCAGTATGGTGCAGGAGTCGGGGCAATCGGGTGGACCGACCCGCCGGATTTCACGGTATGGGGACCCGTCTGGCACAATTGAGCAGTTGTCTGCGCAGGACTGGGCCGGCTTGTCCGCGTTCCGCTGCGAGATGCAACCCGATACACCCGAAAATAGCTTCGGCTGCGCAATCTGTACGCGCCTGCCCGGAGCAGCCAACAACAAGGAAGTGTCACCGATGAACACGCTGGACTTCGTCGATCAGGCGTCGCTGCGCGACGACATCCCGACCTTCAGCCCCGGCGACACCGTCAACGTGCACGTGAAGGTGATCGAGGGCTCCAAGGAGCGCATCCAGGTCTTCAAGGGCGTCGTGATCCGTCGTCAGGGCGGCGGCATCCGCGAGACCTTCACCGTCCGCAAGGAGAGCTACGGCGTCGGCGTCGAGCGCACCTTCCCGGTGCATTCGCCCAACATCGATCACATCGATGTCGTGACCCGCGGTGACGTGCGTCGTGCCAAGCTCTACTACCTGCGCGAACTGCGTGGCAAGAAGGCGAAGATCAAGGAAAAGCGCTGAGCGCGCTGCTCCGCCTGACGATGCTCTCGTCGCGGGACCGGTCACGACCGTCGCTACTGTGGTGCCTGTGACCGGACCTACCGACTCTGCCGACGCGCGCTCGGAGGAACGTTCCGAATCCGATTCGGACGTCGACCCTGATTCAGGGCAGCCTTCGGCTGCGCCCGATGACGAATCGCCGGACGAGTCGCCCAAGGGCAAGCACTCCACAGCCCGCGAAATCGCCATTTTGGCGACCATCGCGCTGGTGCTCTATTACGTGACGCTGACGTTCATCGCACGTCCGTATCTGATTCCGTCCGAATCGATGGAACCCACGCTGCACGGCTGCGCCGGTTGCGTGGGTGACCGGATCATGGTCGACAAGGTGACCTACCGGTTCTCCAAGCCGGAACCCGGCGACGTGGTGGTGTTCAAGGGCCCGCCGTCGTGGAACATCGGCTACAAGTCGATCCGCTCGGACAACACCGCGATCCGCTGGGTGCAGAACGCTCTCTCCTTCGTCGGCTTCGTGCCGCCGGATGAGAACGATCTGGTCAAGCGTGTCATCGCCGTGGGTGGCCAAACGGTGCAGTGTCGTGCCGACACGGGTCTGACGGTGGACGGCAAACGCCTGAACGAGCCGTACCTGGACCCGGCCACCATGATGGTCGACCCCAACCTCTACCCGTGTCTGGGCAATCAGTTCGGTCCGGTCACCGTCCCGCCCGATCGCCTGTGGGTGATGGGTGACAACCGGACCCATTCGGCCGACTCGCGCGCGCATTGCGACAGTCCGCGTACCGACGCCGGGGAAATCCCCGTGCAGGAACGCGTGATGTGCACGGGCGACCCGGCGGTCGGCACCGTTCCGGTGGAGAATGTGATCGGAAAGGCACGGTTCATCGCCTGGCCGCCGTCCCGATGGGGCGGTATCAATGGCGTGAACCCGCAGACCGACTCCTAGGAGCTGCCCGGTGCCTCCAGTGGTGAAGACGTCGTGGCCGCCGCGACCGGTGATCCGGAGGTCATCCGGTCTGCGCACCCTGGAATCGGCGCTGTATCGCAACGGACTCGGGCCGGTCGCCGGGGTGGACGAGGTGGGGCGCGGTGCCTGTGCGGGACCGTTGGTGGTGGCCGCCTGTGTACTCGGCCCCAACCGGATGGACAGCCTGGCCTCCCTCGAGGATTCCAAGAAGCTGGGCGAGCGCGAGAGGGAACGGTTGTTTCCCCTGATCCGCCGGTATGCACTGGCCTATCACGTGGTGTTCATCCCCTCCGACGAGGTGGACCGGCTCGGAGTTCACGTGGCCAATATCGAGGGCATGCGGCGCGCGGTGGCGGGGTTGTCCCTGCGGCCCGGGTACGTGTTGTCCGACGGGTTCCGGGTTCCGGGCCTGGCAGTGCCTTCCTTGCCGGTCATCGGGGGAGATGCCGCGGCCGCCTGTATCGCTGCGGCGAGCGTGCTGGCCAAGGTCAGCAGGGACCGGCTGATGGTCAAGATGGAGCAGCACCACCCCGGTTACGGGTTCGCCGAGCACAAGGGGTACAGCACTCCCGCACACTCCGCGGCATTGACGGAGTTGGGGCCGTGTGTGGAGCACCGCTACTCGTATGTGAACGTGCGGCGGGCCGCAGAGACGGTAGATGTGCGGCGGGCCGCAGAGACGGTAGATGTGCGGCGGGCCGCAGAGATGACAGACGTGCGGCGGGATGTGGCACCAATGCGGCATGCTGAAACCGCGTACGCAAAGATGGTCGACAGGGCACCAGTACAACGAGAAGGACAGCACACCAGATGAGCGCCGAGGATCTCGAGAAGTATGAAACCGAGATGGAGCTCTCGCTTTACCGCGAATACAAGGACATCGTCGGGCAGTTCAGCTATGTGGTCGAGACCGAGCGCCGGTTCTACCTGGCCAACAGCGTGGAGCTGATTCCGCGTAACTCCGAGGGCGAGGTCTACTTCGAGTTGAGGCTCGCCGACGCCTGGGTGTGGGACATGTACCGGCCGGCCCGGTTCGTCAAGCAGGTACGGGTGATCACGTTCAAGGACGTGAACATCGAAGAGGTCGAGAAACCGGAATTGCGGTTGCCGGAGTAACAGCGGACAGGGGGTCGGCGGTGGCGACGGATAGTACTGGGGACGATTTTCGTCGACGCGCCGAGGCGGTGCTGAAGCGGTTACCCGAGGTCCGCGCCTGGCAGGAGCCGCTGTACCGGGATCTGCATCAGAATCCCGAACTCTCGCATCAGGAAAACCGCACTGCCGGCGTGGTGGCCGAGCGCCTCCGTCGGTCCGGGCTGACCGTCCACGAAGGCGTCGGTGGAACCGGCGTGGTCGGTGTTCTGGGCAACGGCGACGGCCCCCGGGTGCTGATGCGTGCGGATATGGACGCCCTGCCGGTGACGGAGGCGACGGGGTTGCCGTACGCCAGCACGCACGACGGGGTCATGCATGCCTGCGGCCACGACGTGCACGTGACGTGTCTGCTGGGGGCTGCCGAACTGTTCTCCCAGGCGCCAGATCACTGGCGCGGCACCATGATTGCGGTTTTCCAGCCAGCCGAAGAGGTAGGTGATGGCGCCCGGGGGATGGCCGAGGACGGTCTGGCCGATCTGGTCGGCCCGGTCGACGTGGCATTGGCCCAGCATGTGTTTCCGGCGCCTGCGGGACAGGTGCGTACCCGCAGCGGGCCGGTGTTGTCCGCGGCCGACAGCATGAGGATCACGGTCTACGGTCGTGGCGGGCACGGTTCGATGCCGCAGGCCACGGTGGATCCGGTGGTGCTGGCGTCGATGATCGTCATCCGGTTGCAGACGATCGTGTCCCGCGAGGTTGATCCGAGCCAGACGGTCGTCCTGACGGTCGGCAGCATTCAAGCCGGGACGAAGAGCAATGTCATCGGCGATCACGCGGTACTCGAACTGAACCTGCGCACCTTCGACGAATCGGTGCGCACCGCGGTGCTCGCCGCGATCCGGCGCGTGGTGATCGCCGAGTGTCAGGCATCCGACTCGCCGCGCGACCCGGAATTCGAGTTGTACGCCAACTTTCCGCTGACAGTCAACGACGATGCGGTTACGGCTCGTGTCGAGGCCGCGTTCAGTGAGTACTTCGGCGACCGGGCACAGACCATGCCGGCCGGGTCGGCCAGTGAAGACTTCAGTGACATCCCGGCAGCGTTGGGCGCGCCCTACACCTATTGGGGCTTCGGCGGGATCGACGAGGAGGCGTTCCGCGCGGCGGTGGCCGCCGAGCGCACTCGCGTGGACATTCCGGTGAACCATTCACCGCGGTTCGGCCCGGTGCTCCAGCCGACGTTGGACACCGGCACCGAAGCGCTGGTGGTGGCCGGGCTCAGTTGGCTTTAGCGCTCAGGTGCTCGCCGAAGAACGCGAACACGCGTGACCAGGCATCGGCGGTGGCGGCCTCGTTGTAGCCGAAGCCGGTGATCCGCAGTAACGACTGCGCGGGCAACTGGTTGGCGAAGCTGTGGCCGGCATCGGGGTAGACCTTGATGTCGGCCGGGATGTTCTTGGCGTCGACGACGCGCTGCAACCGGTCCGCTGCACCGATGCCCAGGGGGTCACGGCGGCCGAAGCTGGCCACCACCGGGCACGAGGCGTCCAATGTCTGGTCGAGCCGCCTCGGCAGCGGGGTGCCGTAGAACGGTGCCGACGCACCAAATCCTTTGGGGCCCAGAATAAGCGCGAACTGTCCGCCCATGCAGAAACCTGCGATGCCCACCGTTCCGGTGCACTGCGGGTGTGCCCGCAGATGGTCGCGTGCCGCCAGGATGTCGTCGAGGGCCCGGCCGCGCTGGGTCAGCAGCTCCCGCATCACCCGGGTGATGCAGCGGGCCCGACCGCCGCGCGCGTAGAGATTCGGCGTGAGCGCGAGATAGCCGGCGGCCGCGACGCGTTCGGAGATCGCCTCGTTGTCGGGTGCGTAGCCGATCGCGTCATGGATGATCACCACTCCGGGCCACGGGCCCTCCCCGCTGGGGAGGCCGAGCAGAGCGTCGATCGGGCCGTCGGGTGTGTTCATCGTGATCGTCGTCACCCGACCCACCGTAGCGGCTGGTCGTCAGGTTCCGCAGAACGTGCGGTAGGCGCCGAAGTCCGCGGGCGCGGGTGCGGCAAACCGTTCGAGCCCGGGACGTTCGTGAAAGGGCGCAGCGAGAGCGTCCATCAGGTGCTCGACGGGTTCCATGTCGCCGTTCATCCCGGCATTCAATGCTTCTTCGACGAGATGATTGCGGGGGATGTAGACGGGGTTCACCCGGTCCATCGCAGCGGTGTCAGGGCCGAAGGCTTGCCATCGCGCGAGCCATTCGTCGAATCCGCCGGCGATCGCGGACTCCCCGCGCGCGGTACGGGCGAGGTCGCGGAAGAACGACGTGTAGTCAGTTCGGTTCTGCTGCAACAGCACCAGCAGGTCGTCGATCAGGGTGCGTGCCACTTCGTCGTCGACATCGTCGGGCAGTCCGAGCTTGGCGCGCATCCCAGCCGACCACGCCGCGTCGAACTGTGGCCCGAACTCGCGCAGTGCCCGGGTGGCGAGTTCGACGGCGTGCTCACCGTCGTCAGCGAGCAGGGGCAACAGGGTTTCGGCGAAGCGTGCCAGGTTCCACGCGGCCACGGTCGGCTGATTCCCGTAGGCGTAGCGGCCGCCATGGTCGATCGAGCTGAATACCGTTGCCGGATCAAAGGTTTCCATGAACGCACACGGTCCGTAGTCGATGGTCTCACCGGAGATGGTCATGTTGTCGGTGTTCATCACGCCGTGGACGAACCCGACGAGCATCCACTGGGCCAGCAGAGTGGCCTGCGCCGCGACGACACCCTCGTACAGCGCCAGGTACGGGTTCTCGGCATCGGCCGCGTCGGGATGGTGCCGGGCGATGGCGTGGTCGGCCAGCCGCCGCAGCAACGCGATGTCGCCGACGGTCTGGGCCTGTGCGCTCGCGTACTGGAAGCTACCGACCCGCAGGTGGCTGTCGGCGACCCTCGCCAGCACCGCCCCGGGCAGCAGAGTCTCGCGCCGGACGTCCCGGCCGGTGGCCACCACGGCGAGGGCACGGGTGGTGGGGATGCCCATGGCATGCATCGCTTCGCTGACGATGTACTCGCGCAACATGGGTCCGACGACGGCCAGGCCGTCCCCGCCACGGGCGAACGGCGTGCGCCCCGACCCCTTGAGATGCAGATCGCGGGGACGGCCGTCGGCGCCGACGAATTCGCCCAGCAGCAGGGCGCGGCCGTCGCCCAGGCGCGGAACATACCCGCCGAACTGGTGCCCGGCGTAGGCCTGCGCGACCGGGGTGGCTCCGTCGGGCATGACAGTGCCCGACAGCAGGCCGAGGCCGTCGGGGCTGCGCAGCCACGAGGCGTCGAGGCCGAGTTCGGCCGCCAACTCCTCGTTGAGCACCAGCAACCGCAGTGCGGGGGCCGGCTCGGCCTGCCACGCGACCGCCATCTCGGGAAGCGCGCGGGCGAAGCGGTTGTCCAGGATGACGCTCGTATCGGGTGCGACGCTCACGTCTCGAGCCTACGGAGCCTCAGAGGCTGCCCAGGTCGTCGGGCACATCAACCGCATACTGCCGAAGAACGTCGAGCGGCACCACATCGAGGGTGCGCTCATGAGTGGCGGCCAGCACCACCGGGGCCGCCTTGCCGTCGTTGTGCGCGCGCAGCCAGTTGACGGCGGTGACGCACCAGCGGTCCCCGGGCACCAGGCCGGGAAACCGGTACTGTGGTGCCGGTGTCGACAGGTCGTTGCCGATCGACTGCTGGTGGTCCAGGAATTCGGTGGTCACGACGGCGCAGATGGTGTGCCGGCCCGCGTCGGCGTCGCCCGTCGAGCAGCATCCGTCGCGGTAGAAGCCGGTAAGCGGGTCGGTGCCGCACTCCTCGAGCGGGCCGCCCAGCACATTGCGATCTGCCATCGGACAAGTATGAGTCCCGAGGTGCTCTCAGCGTGGTGGCTGTGTGGCGGCAACGCGTTGCGCGTCGAGCACCAGCAGCGCCACGTGCAGCGATGTCATCGATTCGCCGTCGTCGAGGTTGACGCCGAGTCTCCGTTCGATCGAGGCCAGGCGTCCGTAGAGCGCGGGGCGGCTCATGTGCAGACGTTTGGCGAGTGCGGACTTGTTGCCCGCGAGTTCCAGGTAGCCGCGCAGCACGGCGAGATCATCGGTGCCCTGATCGGCGTCATGGATCAGAATGGACTTCAGTTCGGTTTCGGCGAACATCTGAACGCGCGGATCGTCGAGCAGCAGCGTGATCAGCCCACGTAGTCGGACATCGGAGGCGCGCACGAACGGCCGGGTCAGATCCGGCATCGACGCCGCGACTTCGGCGACGTGGGCGGCTTCGCGCAACCCGTGGACGGCGTCGGCGAACGCACCGGCGCCAGCACCGACGGCGATGACGACCTTGTCCGCGTCGCCGCCGCGGGCGATGGCCTCACGCCAGCCCTCGGCCAGCCGGCTCAGGGTGACTTCGGCGCTGGACCCGCGCCGCGGATTCAGCGCCAGCACCAGGCCGATCTCGCCGTCTCGCCGGATCGAGCAGATCGCGCTGTGCCCTTGGGCTTTCACGCTGTGAGTGACTGCGTCGAGGATGCGGATGTTGCGGCGTTGGGTGCCCACCGGGTCGAGCCGGTCCGGTGGCGCACCCACCCGGATGGTGGCAGGCAGGTAGGTGCCACCGGCTCGTAGGCCGAGGGCCAGCGCCCTGGCGTCGGCCTCGCGGTCGTCGTCAATTCGTCCGCCGAGAATGTCGTCGATCAACCCGCTCTGGGCCTGATGCTCGAGGCCGGTCCGGCCCCTTTCGGCCATCCGGTGCAGGGCGAGCGCCTGTGAGGCGCGTTCCAGGACCATCTTCGTCTTGTCTGCCGCTGCCGGGGCGTGCGGGACGATCAGCCGACCCCACTCCTCGGCGCGTGGGCCGACGGCCGTGGTGACCCACGGTTCCGTCATCGCCCGTGATCGCTGTTGCCAGTCGGCGAGCACGGTGGTGGCCGGCTCGTTGCGAGGTGAGATCGCCAGCACCTGGCGGGACAGGTCTTCCAGTACCACCGATTCATCGATCATCTCGGCGGCCGCGCGCACGATGTCCGCCATCGACGGGCGCTTCATGCTCAGCTCGGTGAAGGTCTTGTGGGTGCGGTGGGCGAACTCCAGTTCCTCGTACTGGTCGGCCACGATGAGGCGATGCACCGCCTCGGTGACTTCGACGAACTTGGTCTGTCGGTGCAGGACCACCAGCGCCAGGCCGAGGGTCTGCGCCATCTTCCCGACGCTGTCGGGAAGTGATTCGATGCGGGTGCCCAGTTCGACGACCACGCCGACCACTCCTGCCCGGTGCATCCGTCGCAGGTAGTCGCGGGGTGCGTCACGCAGTGCGGCACCGGTGGTGAGCACCAGTTCGCCACCCTGCAGCAGGCCGGCCAGGTCCGGCATGTCGCTCACGTGGACCCAGCGCACCGGCCGGTCCAGCTGTTGTGCGCTGAGCACCTCGGGCTCGCCGGCCTGCACCACCGGGAGGCTGACGATGTCGCGCACGGTCGGGATCATTTTACAAAGTGTAATGAACCGCCCGATCAGGATTACAAGATGATCGTCCCGCCTGTGTTGACAGTGGCCCAGAGTAGTACCAGTACTTACCGCCACAGGAAGGTTCGGGAATCCATGAGCAATGTCATCCAGCATTGGCGCGACGGCAAGGTATTTGCCGGCACTTCGACCGCCACCGCCCCGGTGACCAACCCGGCGGCCGGTGCGGTCACCGGCGAGGTCGCGCTGGCCAGTGTGGATGACGCGCGTGCGGTGATCGACGCCGCCGCCGCGGCGTTCCCGGCCTGGCGTGATGCGTCGCTGACCAAGCGCACCTCGGTGCTGTTCGCCTTCCGCGAGCTGCTCAACCAGCGCAAGGGTGAACTCGCCGAGATCATCACCAGCGAGCACGGCAAGGTGCTCTCCGACGCGCTCGGCGAGGTCAGCCGCGGCCTTGAGGTCGTCGAGTTCGCTTGCGGCATACCGAATCTGCTCAAGGGTGGGTTCACCGAGAACGCCTCGACCAACGTCGACGTGCACTCCGTGCTCCAGCCGCTGGGACCCGTCGGCATCATCTCGCCGTTCAACTTCCCCGCCATGGTGCCGATGTGGTTCTTCCCGATCGCCATCGCCGCGGGCAACACCGTGGTGCTCAAGCCGTCGGAGAAAGACCCGAGCGCCTCGCTGTGGATGGCGCAGCTGTGGGCCGAGGCCGGACTGCCCGAAGGCGTATTCAACGTCCTGCAGGGTGACAAGACAGCCGTCGACGAGGTGCTGACCAACCCCAAGATCAAGGCGGTGTCCTTCGTCGGGTCCACCCCGATCGCGCAGTACGTCTACGCCACCGCCACCGCGGCGGGCAAGCGCGTGCAGGCCCTGGGTGGGGCCAAGAACCACGCGGTGATCCTGCCCGACGCCGATCTGGATCTCGCTGCCGACGCCATGATCAACGCCGGATTCGGTTCCGCCGGTGAGCGTTGCATGGCCATCTCGGCCGCCGTCGCCGTGGGCCCCATCGCCGACGAGCTGGTCGCCAAGATCGCCGAGCGTGCCGCCACCATCAAAACCGGTGACGGAACCAAGGATTCGGACATGGGGCCGCTGGTCACCAAGGCCCACCGCGACAAGGTGGCCTCCTACATCGACGCGGGCGAGGCCGACGGTGCCAAGGTCGTCGTCGACGGTCGTACCGTCCTGGACGGGGCGGGTCAACGGGATTCGGGTGGCTTCTGGCTCGGCCCGACCCTGCTGGACAACGTCACCCCGGAGATGAGCGTCTACACCGACGAGATCTTCGGCCCGGTGCTGTCGGTCCTGCGCGTCGAGACCTACGACGAGGCGCTTGAGCTGATCAACAACAACCCCTACGGCAACGGCACCGCGATCTTCACCAACGACGGTGGCGCCGCGCGGCGGTTCCAGAACGAGGTCGAGGTCGGCATGGTCGGCATCAACGTGCCGATCCCGGTTCCGATGTCCTACTACAGCTTTGGTGGTTGGAAGGCATCGCTGTTCGGCGACAGCCACGCACACGGCGCCGAGGGCGTGCACTTCTTCACCCGCACCAAGGCCATCACCACCCGCTGGCTGGACCCCAGCCACGGTGGTATCAACCTCGGCTTCCCCGAGAACAAGTGAGAGAATTCCACCCATGACTGCGATTCAAGAGTCCGCCACGCTGCCCAACGGGTTGACCGTCGACGCGGCGAAGGCCGAGGCCGCGCGGGCCTACGAGCTAGACCGCGCGCACGTGTTCCACTCCTGGTCGGCGCAGGAGGAGATCTCGCCGATGACGATCACCGCCGCCCAGGGCTCGTACGTCTGGGACGGCGACGGCAACCGGCTGCTGGACTTCTCCTCCCAGTTGGTCAACACCAACATCGGTCACCAGCACCCGAAAGTTGTTGCCGCCATTGCCGAGCAGGCCGCCAAGCTCTGCACCGTGGCTCCGCAATACGCCAACTCGGCACGCTCCGAGGCCGCCCGGCTGATCGCCGAGCGCACCCCCGGTGAGCTGAACAAGGTGTTCTTCACCAACGGTGGCGCCGACGCGGTCGAGCACGCGGTCCGAATGGCCCGCCTGCACACCGGCCGTTACAAAGTGCTGTCGCGGTACCGCGCCTACCACGGTGGCACCGACACCGCGATCAACCTCACCGGTGACCCGCGGCGCTGGCCCAACGACCGCGGCAACTCCGGCACCCTGCACTTCAACGGGCCATTCCTCTACCGCTCGTCGTTCCACGCCGAGAACGAGGAACAGGAATCCCAGCGCGCGCTGGAGTACCTCGACAAGCTGATCCAGATGGAAGGTCCGACCACCATCGCCGCGATCATCCTGGAGTCGATCCCGGGTACCGCGGGCATCATGGTTCCCCCGCCGGGATACATGGCCGGGGTGCGGGAGATCTGCGACCGCTACGGCATCGTGTTCATCGCCGACGAGGTGATGGCCGGCTTCGGGCGTAGCGGAAAGTGGTTCTCCATCGAGCATTTCGACGTGGTGCCCGATCTGCTCACCTTCGCCAAGGGGGTGAACTCCGGTTACGTTCCGCTCGGTGGCGTCGCGATCAGCCCGGCCATCTACGAGACGTTCGCCCATCGTTCCTACCCGGGTGGGCTGACCTATTCCGGGCACCCGCTGGCCACCGCGGCCGCGGTCGCCACCATCAACGCCATGGCCGAAGAGGGCATGGTCGAGAACGCCGCCAAGATCGGTGCCGAGGTGCTGGCACCCGGCCTGGCCGAGCTGGCGGCCAAGCACCGCAGCGTCGGCGAGGTGCGCGGCGCGGGTGTGTTCTGGGCGGTCGAGCTCGTCGCGGATCAGCAGACCCGCGAGCCGCTGGCGCCTTACGGTGGCTCCAGCCCGGCGATGAATGCGGTGATCGGCGCGTGCAAGGCCAACGGCCTGCTGCCGTTCGCCAACTTCAACCGCATCCACGTGGTGCCGCCGTGCAACGTCAGCGAGCAGGAGGCGCGCGAGGGTCTGGCGATTCTGGACTCCGCACTCGACGTCGCCGATCAGCACGCCAACTGATCTCCGTTTTCCCGATGCCCGGCTACGCAACCAGCGTGGCCGGGCATCGGCGTTCCGCGGCCGCGAGGTCGCCACACCCTGTGGATAACTCCGTTGCCGCTTGATCCGCCCTGCGAGTTGGGACACTGGACCCGTGCGTTCACCTGCCCAGTGCTGGCTCACCGACATGGACGGCGTCCTGGTCCGCGAGGAGCACGCGCTCCCGGGTGCCGCCGAGTTCCTGCAGACCCTGGCCGACAAACAACGGCCGTTTCTGGTCCTGACCAATAATTCGATCTTCACGCCGCGCGACCTGGCCGCCCGCTTGGCGCGGTCGGGGCTGATCGTGCCCGAGACGTCGATCTGGACGTCGGCCCTGGCCACGGCGGCGTTCCTGGCCGATCAGCAGCCGGGCGGCTCGGCCTATGTGATCGGCGAGGCCGGGCTGACCACCGCACTGCACGAGGCCGGCTACACCCTGACTGACATCGACCCGGACTACGTGGTGCTGGGGGAGACCCGCACGTATTCGTTCGAGGCGATCACCAAGGCTGTCCGACTGATCCTCGGCGGTGCCCGGTTCATTGCCACCAACCCTGACGTCAGTGGCCCGTCGGCGGAGGGACCGCTGCCCGCCACCGGGTCGGTGGCGGCGATGATCACCAAGGCGACCGGACGTGATCCCTACTTCGTCGGCAAGCCCAACCCGATGATGTTCCGCAGCGCCCTGAATCGGATCGAGGCGCACTCCGAGAACACCGTGATGGTGGGGGACCGGATGGACACCGATGTGGTGGCCGGGATCGAGGCGGGTCTGGAGACCATTCTGGTGCTCACCGGATCGACGTCGGTCTCCGACATCGAACGCTATCCGTTCCGGCCCAGCCGGGTGCTGCCGTCGATCGCCGAGGCGATCGAGCTGATCTGAGGGGACGCCCACCTTCGACGGCTGACTTTTAGGACGCGCCGTGATGGGGCGGCGATCTGGCATCACAACCTCTTGATCGCATAGAGTATCCAATATTAGCGAAAGCGAGACCTGATGCCACCGCGAACAGCCACCCGGCGTACAGCCGTCGCGTCCGACTCCGCCACCGGAGCGCGGTCGGATTTCGTGCGGCCCAAAACCGCCCAGCAGGCGGTGGCCGAAGCGCTGCGACGCGACATCACCAGTGGCAAACTCGCGCCCGGCAGCTGGATCGTGCAGGAGAGCCTGGCTGAACAGTTCGGCATGTCGCGGATACCGGTCCGCGAAGCGCTGAAAACCCTTGAAGCCGAGGAATACATCACCTACGTTCCGCACAGCGGGTATCGCGTCGCGCAACTCGGGTTGGACGAGCTCGTCGAGGTGTTCCGGATTCGCGACATCCTCGAGGCCGAACTCATTCGTGATGCGATGCCGGCGGTCACCGACGAACTCATCGACGCCATGCGTGAGCAGATGGCCGCGATGGACCGGGCCGCAGCCGAGGCTGATCTCATCGGGGTGGGGTTGGCGAACAGGCAGTTTCACTTCCTGACGTTCGAGGCCAGTCGGATGGCGCGCACCAAGCGGATCGTCACCCAGCTGTGGAACACCGCCGACGCCTATCGCCCGATGTATGCCCACCTGATGGACCTGGACGAGGTCAACAGCGAGCACGTGCTGCTGGTCGATGCGATGGCCGCCCGCGATGTCGATCGGGTGGTCGCGTTGAACCACCAGCACCGCAGTCATGCCATCGACCACCTGCACACTGTCTTCGGCAATCAGGAGCCGGGAGTGTGACGGTCGGAGAACGCTTGGCCTCGTTGGGAATCGAGCTGCCGGCGCCCGCGCGGCCGAAGGGAGCGTATTTTCCGAACCGCCGGCATGGCGACCAGCTGTGGGTTTCGGGAACCACCGCGCGTCGCCCCGACGATCCGGGTGCCGTTGGCGTGGTTGGCGCTGATGTCACCGCTGAGCAGGCAACAGCCCAGGCGCGGCTGGCTGCCCTCAATCTCGTGGCAGCGTTGGACGCCGCCGTCGGCTTGGATTCGGTCACCGCACTGGTGCATCTGCGTGGATACGTCCGCGCCACTTCTGATTTCGGCTCCCACCCCGGGGTGATCGATGGGGCGTCCGAGTTGTTGCTCGAGGTGTTCGGCGAAGAGTGCGGAGCGCATGCCCGCACCGCGATCGGGGTGGCGTCATTGCCTGGTGGTGCGTGCGTGGAACTCGAACTCGTCGCAGCCGTGCGCGACTGATCAGACCCGTCGGGCGGCGGTGCGTCCGATCGCAAGCCCCAGTGCGATCCCGGCCGCGGTGGTCAACAGGATTGAGCACCAGTCGGTTTCGGTGAACTCCGTCTGTCGTGACGCCGGGATCACCTCGACAGCCGCGCTCTGGATGCCGTCGGACCCCACGATCATCGTGTTGAGCCTGCGCACGAACTGCCCGATGATGCGGTTGCTGACCTGGGAGATGACACCGCTGCCGAACTGGGCGATGCGGCCGCCCAGTTCGAGATCGGTACGCACCGTGACGTCGGTGTGGGTGCCCCGTCCGCAGGCCGACATGGTGACGGTCGCCTCTGCTGAGCCGTTCCCTTTCCGGTCGCTGGCCTGACCGCGGACCGCCATCTCATGCGTGCTGTCGTCGCGGTGGATCACCGTCGCGGTACCGGCGAGGGTGAGACCGACCGGGCCGACTTTGATGGCGACGTTGGCGTGGTAGTCGTCGCCGTCGTGGCTTTCCAGCGTTGCGCCAGGGATGCATTCGACCACGCGGGGCACGTCTGTCAGTGCCGCCCAGGCGATGTCGAGCGGGGCATCGACGGAGAACTCGTTGACTAACTGCATGGCGGTTTCCGTTTCCTCGATTGCGTGCTGCGGTTGTGCGTCCCGAAGGCCCGCCCTACGATTGGATACGATATCCAACGTCGCCCAGGAGGTCGATAGTGCTGAGTAAGGGAGTCGGTCTGTTTCCGACCGAACCGGTGGGCACGATGTGTGAATACGTGCGGTTGAGTGAGTCGCTCGGTTACGACAACGTCTGGTTCGGGGATTCGCAGAACATCTGGCGGGAGTCCTCCACCGTCATGGGAGCCGCGGCCGTCGGAACCGAACGCATCATCTTCGGCACGGGCGTCACCAATGCGGTGACTCGGCATCAATCCCTGCTGGCGTCCACGTGGGCGACCCTGTCCGAATACACCGGTGGCCGGGTGGCGCTCGGCATAGGCACCGGCGACTCGTCTTTACGGACAATGGGTCTCAAGCCGCTCAAGCTGGCTGAGCTCGAAGAGTCGATACGCGAACTGCGGGCACTGTTCCGGGGCGAGAAGGTGGCCGAGCCGACCAGCGGCTCCGAGTATCACCTCAATTATCTCGACGGCCCGATGGACATTCCGATCTACATCGCCGCCTCCGCCCCGAAGATCCTGCGGATGTCGGGACGCATCGCCGACGGTGTCATCGTGCTGGTCGGCACCGCACCGCATTTCATCGAGGCGGCGCTGCAGACGATCGAAGCCGGCGCGGCCGAGAGCGGCCGTTCCCTCGATGACATCCATGTGGTGCTCTGGACTCCCACGGCCATCGACGAAGATCGGACCAAGGCGCGGGACCTGGTGCGCGCGCACGTGTCCCGCGTGGCGATCAGGCCGCTCCCGGCCAAGGTCGAGCCCGGATTGGAGAAGGCGATCGATCGGATCCGAGATTCCTACGACTATTACCAGCACATGAATCCCGAGGCTTCGCACGCCGACCTGGTGCCCGACGAGCTGGTCGACCTGTTTGCGCTCGCCGGGACACCGGATGAATGCGCGCAGCGCCTCAAGGAGATCGAATCGCTCGGCGTCGACCAGGTGTCGATCGTGCCGTTCGTGCGACCGGGGGAAAGCCGGGCGCCCACCATCCGTACCTTCGCGCGCATCGCCGACGGCCGTGGCTGAGGGTGCCGTCGGGGGGTTTCCGGCACCAGGTAGCGCGGTGCCGGGTGCCCCGCCACCGCTGAAACGGAATCTCACTGCGGCTGACGGCGTTTCGATCGAGGCGGTCGGCTCCGGAGTATCGGCCGCCGCGGGCGCGCCACCCCTCCGCGTACCGGCTGCGTCAAAGTCGAGGTTCACCACGGCTGCGGCGCTGATCGGCGTGGCGGTGGGCCTGGAGCTGTCCCGGCTGTGGACGGGTGGCGGCGATTGCCGCATTGGACCAAAATGTTGACCTATTGAGCAAAAATGTTGACCTAGATCACACCAATTCGTATAGTGTATCCAATATTCAACCCGTCTCGGAGGTTTGCGTCCATGGCCTGGTTTCGTAAAGTGTTCGCCGCGGCGGGTACCGCGGTGGCACTCGTCGCGGCAGCAACCGCGTGTGCCGACGAATCGACAGGCCCGGAAAGTGGCGGCGCGGATACGCTGAGCATCTCGGCGACCGGCGTCGACAGTTTGCCGTTCATGGCGATACTGCAGGTCGGAATCGACAAGGGCTGGTTCAAGGAACAGGGAGTCAACGTCGATCTCTATTCCGGTGGTGGCGGCGGCAACACTCTGCGTGTGGTCACCAGCGGTGACGCGGATATGGCGATCGCCGGCAACAGTTCGGTGATTCTCGCGGCGCGGCAACCGAATTCGAACCTCAAGGTGGTTGCGCCCTGGTTCCAGGTCAACGACTTCTCGTGGATCGCGCCACCGGGACGGAAACTGGAGAACGCCACCCTCGGGTTCAGCTCGGCGGGCTCGTCCACGGAGCTGATTGTCAAAGGCCTCGAACGCAAGCTCGGGGTCAAGTCGCAGGCGGTGGGACCGATGGGCGACAACTGGACCGCTGCCAAGGCCGGTCAGATCACCGCGGGTTGGGCCATGCAGCCGTTCATCGCCGGCAAGCAGGCTTCCGACCATGCCGAGGTGCTGGTCGATTCCAGGGACGTGGTGGGCGACCTGCCTGCCGACCTGGTGGCGGTGAATGCCGAATACGCCCAACAGAATCCCGATAATGTGCGCGCGTTCTTCACCGTCGCCGATCGACTGAACGACTGGCTGGTCGCCAACCCCGGTGAGGCGGCCAAAGAGATCGCCCCCCTGGTCGGAGTGTCGCCCGAAGTGATGACGGCAGCGTTCGCCAGCAATCCCGATCTGGCCAAGGGGTATTCGCTGAAAGTCGACGCGGATGGCCTGAAGAACCTCTCCGAGCTCATGGTCGGTGCCGGGCAGATCCCGGAGCAGATCGATTGGGCCGCAACGCTTGATCAGCAGTACCTGCCCGACGACGCGCAGACCGACATCTGAGCTGACCAGGGCCAGTACCTCCGAAAGGCGTACTAATGGATCGTGACGGTATCCGGATCGACAACGTCTCCGTGGTCTTCGACACCCCGGCCGGCAAGGTGACAGCGGTAACCGACATCAAACAGCACGTGCCGCACGCCAGTTTCGTGTCCATCGTCGGACCGAGCGGGTGCGGAAAGTCGACCCTGCTGGCCGTGATCTCCGGTCTCCAGGAGTCATCAACCGGACTGGTGCGCGTCGGCGGAAGGCCCGTCACCGGTCCCGACCCGTCCATCGGTGTGGTGTTTCAGGAAGATTCGACGCTGCCGTGGCGCACGGTCGAGGAGAACGTGGCGTTCGCGATGGAGATGATCGGCACCGACAAGGCCGATCGCCGTCGACGGGCGAAGGAGGCGATCGAACTGGTCGGGCTCGGCGGCTTCGAAAAATCCTATCCCTCCATGCTTTCCGGCGGCATGCGGCAGCGGGTCGCGCTCGCGCGGACCTTGGCAGTGCAGCCGGAAGTGGTGCTGATGGACGAGCCGTTCGCGGCGCTCGACCAGCAGACCCGGTTGTTTCTCGGTGCCGAGGTCCGGCAGATCTGGGCGAGAACCAAACAGACGATCGTGTTCGTCACCCATGACATTTCCGAGGCGATTCTGCTCTCCCAACAAGTGTGGGTGATGTCATACCGGCCTGGATCGATCATCGATGTCGTTGACATCGACCTACCCGCCGAGCGCGACGCGGGTATGGTCTCCACCCCGCGATTCAACGAACTCCAGAACCGGATCTGGACGTCACTGCAAGCCGAATCCATGCGCGGATTCCGGCAGCAGGAAGCCCAGAAGAAGGTGGCTACGTGACGACGTCATATGTCGCACAGGATGACCTGCCCACCGAGGACATGAGTACCCACGCGGGACGTCCGGAGCCGGCGCGGCGCAAGATGCGGGTGGGCAACTCGGTGATCAGCATGCTCTCGACGCTTGCGCTGATCATCGGCTTCCTGCTGTTCGCCGAGTTGGGCGCCAGGACCGGGCTGTGGAGCGACCGTATTCTGCCCGCGCCCTCGGTGATCCTGTCCGAGCTCGGCCGTCTGCTCGGCGAAGGGCAGTTCTGGAATGACGCGGCCCGTACGGGTATCGAGGTGGCGTTCTCGATTCTGTTCGGCAGTCTGCTGGGTTTCGCGGCCGGCCTGACCTTCTGGAAGCTGCCTGCCGTCGGGCGCATCTTCGAGCCGTACCTGGTGTCGTTCTATGCGGTGCCGCTCGTGCTGTTCTATCCGGTGATGATCGTGATCGTCGGGATCAACGCGACGTCGGTGATCATCCTGGCCACCATCATGGCGGCCATTCCGATGGCGCTGAACACGGCGGTCGGGCTGAACACCATGCCGCCGGTGTATATGAAACTGGCCCGCTCGCTGAAGGCCTCGCCACGGCAGACCCTTTTCGCGATCGCTATCCCGGCCGCCGGACCATACATCGTGGCGGGCCTGCGCCTCGCGGTCGTCTACGCGCTGATCGGAACCATCGCGATGGAGTTCACCACCGCGCAGGCCGGCCTGGGTTACCGGATCCGGTACCTCTACGAGATCTTCAACAACAACGAGATGTTCGCCTACATCGCGGTTGTGCTGGTGCTGTCCTGCATCCTCACCGCGCTGCTGGCAGGCGTGGAACGCATTCTGCTGCGCGGGAGGAACCGATGACCTCGACCCTGCAGTCACCTGCCGGACACCACGCGGCCCCCGCACCACGAACCACGCCGCAACGCCTCCGCGCCATCCTCGGCAACCAGGCCGTCGGAGCCACCCTGCTGGCCATCGTCGTGCTCATCGTCTGGGAGATCTTCTCGGCGTTGACGTTTGTGATTCCCTCGCCGGTCGAGACCTTCCGGGTACTCGTCCACAACCTCGCCGATCCCGGGTATCTGTTCGATCTGCAGGTCACGGCACAGTCGGTGTTCCTGGCGTTCGTGATCGGCACGGCAGTCGGTGGGGCGCTGGGGCTGGTGCTCGGCTTGTCCCAGCGGTTGCGCGTGATGTTCGAGCCGATGCTGATCGTGCTGAACGGAATTCCGAAGATCGTGCTGTACCCGGTACTGCTACCGATCTTCAGCCTGTCTGGCTCCAAGATCGTGATGGGGGTGCTGTTCGCACTGTTCCCGGTATTGATCAACGTGACCACCGGCGTGCAGGAAATCCCGCGGGTGTACTGGAAACTGGCCCGGTCGGTGCGGGCCAACGCCTGGCAGACCCTGGTACACATCATCATCCCGGCGATCCGGCGGCCGCTGTTGACCGGAATCCGGCTGGCGGTGAGCCTCGCGGTTGTCGGCGTGGTGCTGTCGGAGTTCTTCGCGACGAGGCGAGGTCTCGGCCGGGTGGTCCTGCAGGCCTACAGTCACGGTGACTACCCGTCCATGGTGGCCACCATCATGTTGCTGATCACCATCTCGTTCGGAATCTCGATTGCGCTCTGGCAGTGGGAGAAACGACTTCATTGACCGCGAACTCATCGGCGCAGGGTCACATCGGCAGTTCGGTCCGGCGTCGCGAAGACGAGCGCCTGCTCGGCGGCCACGGCCAGTTCGTGGCCGACTGCACAGCGGGTGCGCACCACGTCGTCTTCCTGCGCTCGGCTCAACCGCACGCGAGGATCATCCGGCTCGACGCGTCGGCGGCCGCGCAGATGCCCGGCGTGATCGGTGTCTATGTCGCCGACGACCTGGGGCTGTGTGATGTCCCGATCCCGTCACTGACCACTCCTGATCCGGACTTCACCGCGGCCACGTCGTGTGTGTTGGCCGAGCAGCGGCTGCCGATCCTGGCCCATGACCGCGTGCACTATGCCGGACAACCGGTGGCCGTGGTTGTCGCCGAGGATCGCTATCGGGCCGAAGACGCGCTGGAGGCCATCGAGGTCGACTATGAGCCGCTGCCGGTGGTGACCGATCCGTTCAGCGCGCTCGATGCCGGCTGCCCGCCGCTGTTCGAACACCTCGACAGCAACGAGGCGGCGCGGTTGCACTATTCGTTCGGCGACGTCGAGCGCGAGTTCACCTCGGCCGCAACGGTGGTCAGCGGCACCTACCGGATGAACCGGCACGGTGCGGTCCCACTGGAATGCCGGGGCGTGCTGGCGCAGTTCGACTCTCGGCGGCAGCGGGTGGAGGTGACCACTTCGACTCAGGTTCCGCACATGGTGCGCAACGCGATCTGCGCGGTGACCGGCTGGTCGCGCCAGGATGTCAAGGTCGCGGTGCCCGACGTGGGCGGCGGCTTCGGTACGAAGGCCAACGTGTACGGCGAAGAGATCCTGCTGGCATTGCTGGCCCGGCACACCGGCCATCGCGTGATCTGGATCGAGGATCGCCAGGAACATCTACTGGCCAGCGCACAGGGCCGCGATCAGGTGCACCGCACCAGGCTCGCGGTCGACCGCGACGGCCACATTCTGGCCTGGGAAGACGATTTCGTCGTCGACATCGGGGCCGGAAGCCTCTGGGTGGCCGGCATCATCGCCAATACCGCGATCCACCTCCTCGGCCCGTATCGGGTGCCGGCCGCACAGATCTCCGGTCGCGCCGCGCTGACCAACAAGACATTGGTCGCCCAATATCGCGGCGCCGGCCGGCCCGAGGCGACGTTTGCCCTGGAACGCAGCCTCGACGCCGCGGCCCGCGAGATCGGTCTGAGCACCGACGAGATCCGGTGGCGCAACCTCCTGACCCATGCGGACATGCCGTACCCCCGGCCGATTCCGTACCGCGACGGGGTCCCCATCAAGTACGACGGGCGCGACTATCGGGACTGTCTCGAATCGGTGCTCGGTGCGCTGCCGCGTGCCGAATTGGCAGCCTGCGCAGCCGAATTCCCGCAATACCACATCGGCTACGGCGTGTCGTCCTACCTGGAGGCCACCGGCCGTGGCCCGCACGAGACCGCCCGGATACGCCTGCTGCCCAACGGCGAGTTCGAGATCACCGCTGGAGCGGCGTCGGCCGGTCAGGGGCACGAGACGGTATTCGCGCAGGTTGCCGCCGAGGCGCTGGCGGTGCCGTTCGACAGGGTCCAGTATGTGCCGTCGGACACCGAGCGGCTGCCCGACGGCGTCGGCACCTTCGCCAGCCGGTCGGCCATTCTCGCCGGGTCCGCCGTGCACAAAGCCGTAGGCACGCTGATCGAGCTGGCCGCCGAGCGGGTGGCAGCCCTGTCGAACGCACAACGCGGCGACGTCCAATACGTCGACGGACGGTTTCACGTCGCCGAGGACTCGTCGATCGACTGGGTCGAACTCGCCAGGGCCACCGCGGTGGGCGGCGAGCAGGAGAGCAGCGGTGCGCTCGATGCCACTGCGGTACATCGGGTTTCGACTGTGACCTGGACGATGGGTGTGCACGCTGCGATCGTCGGGGTGCATCGGCGGACCGGAATCGTCAAGGTGCTGCGTTATGCGGTGTCGCACGAAGGCGGTCGTGAGATCAATCCGAGAATCGTCGAAGGACAGATCATCGGTGGTGTTGCTCAGGGCGTCGGCGGAGCGCTTTTCGAGCAATGGAAGTACTCGGAAACCGGTCAGCCACAATCGACCACGTTCGCCGCCTATCACCTGCCGTTGACGACGGACATGCCGATGGTGCGGGTACGGCATCTACACGCCGACACGCCGGCCAACCCGATCGGGGTTCGCGGGGCGGGGGAGAGCGGAACCATCGCCGTGTACGCCGTGCTCGCCGCGGCCGTCGACGACGCACTGGGGCAACGGATCCACGTCGACAGCACCCCGATCTCCACGGCGCACCTGCTCCGAGCGCTGGACCGGCGGGCATCGTGAAGCCGGCGCCCTTTCACTACCTCCGCCCGGATTCGATCGGCGAGGCCCTTGAGCAGTTGGCGCGTTATCCCGACGCCAAACTGATGGCCGGCGGGCAGTCCCTGATGGCGCTGATGAACCTTCGGTTGGCGCGACCGAGCGTGATCATCGACATCGGCCGCCTCGACGAACTCCGGCGGGTGTTCGACGACACCGACGATCTGATCCTCGGCGCCTTGGTGACTCATCGCACCGTGGAGGTCGATCCGTTGATCTGGGCACGGGCGCCGCTGCTGGCCGCCGCTGCAGGCCACATCGGACACATCGGCATTCGTAACCGCGGAACTCTCGGCGGATCGGTGGCTCACGCCGATCCGGCGGCCGAAATGCCGTTGGCCACCTTGGTGCTCGGCGCGACATTTCATACCGAGTCCGCGAGCGGCGGCCGTCGCGCTGTCGCGGCCGAGGACATGTTCGTGTCGTTCTACACCAACGCGCTCGAACCGGACGAGATGGTCACGTGGGTGTCGATCCCCGCCATCGGACGCGATCAAGGCTGGGGATTCGTCGAATATGCCCGGCAGCATGGTGATTACGGGTTGGCGGGCGCCGGCTGTCTGCTGAGTGTCGACAGCACCGGCCGGATCGCGTCGTTGCGGGCCGGTGCCCTCAGCGCCGCGGACCGGCCGCTGTTGTTCACCGGCGACGAGGTGGTCGGTGAACGCCCCTCGGAGCCGTTGTGGCGAGGCCTGGCACAGCACTGGGCCGACACCGCCGAACCATCGTCTGACGATCCCGACTACTCGCGGCGGTTGTGCGCCGAGGCTTTGGCGCAGGCGTTGACCGAAGCGCAACGACGCATCGAACAGGGGCAGGAGACCGTCCATGCGGGCAATTGAGGCGCCGGCTGCCGATGTGGCGCAACCGCCGGCGAGTGTGCCGATCTCTGCTGTGGTCAACGGCAGGTTGATACAGCGCACGGTGCCGCCGCGATTGACGCTGGCCGATTTCCTGCGGGACGAACTGGGCCTGACCGGAACACATCTGGGTTGCGAGCACGGGGTGTGTGGCGCTTGTTCGGTATTCCTCGATGGTCGCAGCGTGCGCACCTGCCTCATGCTGGCGGTGCAGATCGATGGGATGCGGGTGACAACGGTCGAGGGTCTCGAGGAATTCGAGGAGACGAGAAGGCTGCGTGAGGCGTTTTCCGAGCGAGGGGGTCTGCAGTGCGGGTTCTGTACCCCGGGGTTCCTCGTCACTGCAGTCGAGCTGCTGCGTGATCCCGACACCGAGAAGCCGCTGACCGAGGATTCAGTGCGAGAGGCGTTGTCGGGCAATATCTGCCGTTGCACCGGCTACCAAGGCATTGTGCAGGCGGTGCTGGACGCCGCCGGCGAATCCGGGTGATGACGCCGCGCGCGGGGCCTGCCGACAGCCCTGTTGACGGCGCCCGGGTCCGCACTCCGGAGCTCCTGCGTCCCGTGGGCCGCAGCCGGTGGGGGATGGGTGCTGCGCTGGCCGTCGGGCTGGGTGTGATCCTGTGTGGCACAGCGTTGTCGGGCCGGGCCGAGTGGGGGTCGGCGATCGGACTGGGCTTCGTGCTGACCGCCGTTCCCGAGATCCCCACCGCCTGGCGCCCGGCCGTGCACACCATGGCAGTACGGGCCACGACGGTGATGGTCGCCGGAACGCTCGTCGTCAGCATGCACAACGCTGTGGTACTCGCGACGCTCACCATCGCGGCGTCGATCGTGGGCGCACTCGTGCCAGGGGTCGGTGCGACTGCGGGCCTGGCGGTGGTCCTGATCTCCATCGACTTGGATCGCGACGCCACGGGTCCGGCGGCGTTGTGGCCGTATCTCGTCGGCATCGTCATCGTGTTCGCGGGATGGGTGGTGTGGTTTGCGGCATCCCGGCTGCGGAACCGCGGCGAGGATGAGCCGACCGCGTCGAGTGCCCCGGCCGGGGCGGCTCATGCGGTTCGGGTAGGGGTCGCCGTGGGGCTGGCCGTACTGATGGCGACACTGTTGCCCGCCGACATGGTGGGCGGTCATTGGTTGGTCACCAGCGTGCTGCTGACCATTCAGCCGACCCAGTCCCGGACCGGTCAGCGCTTGGCCCAGCGGCTTTCGGGTAACGCGGTCGGCGCGGTGATCGCCGCGGCGCTGTTGGGGGCACATCCGCCGGCGCCGGTGGTGATCGGACTGACCGTGATGCTGTTCCTGCTCGCGATGGCGCTGCGGCCCGTCAACTACACGTGGTGGGCGATCACCGGACCTCCCGTGCTGCTGGTGATCAGTGAATACCCGGGTTTGTTCCCGTGGTACGAGGGCGCCGTGCGGCTGGCGATGAATTTCGCCGGGGCGTTGATCGTGGTGCTGATCGTGTTCGTGGCGCCGTTGGCGGCACCGATGTGGTTGCGGCAGCGGTGAATACCAACAGGCCTGAGTCGGCGGGCATCGCAGCCGGGTGTCCGTAGTTGCACTATGCCGATAGACCAACATCGGATAGTGTATACAAAATCCAAACGCTGGGAGGATCTGTGACCACACTGCTCGTGGAGGACATCGGACTGCTGGTGTCCGGCGATGCATCGTCGCCACCCCTGCGTGACACCACACTGCTGATCGAGGACGGATACGTCGCAGGCATCGGGGTCGACCACCACGATCCCGACCACGTGCTGTCCGCCGGCGGGTTGACCGTCATGCCCGGACTCGTCGACGGGCACGTGCATCCGACGTTCGGTGAGTGGACTCCGGCGCAGAACTCGATCGGTTGGATCGGCAACTACCTGCAGGGCGGGACCACCTCGATGGTGTCGGCGGGCGAACTGCACATCCCCGGCTTGGATTTCGGTGCGCTGACACCGGAACTCGTACTGAGCATCGCGATCACGTCCAAGCACACCACCGGGCGTGCGCGCCCTTCGGGCGTGAAAGTCAACGCGGGCACGGTGCTACTCGTGCCGGGCATGACCGAGGAGCACTTCGACCGGGCGCGCCGCGAAGGCATCGAGCACCTCAAGTTCATCTTCTACGACTGGAGCCGGCTGGGGGACGGTGAAGCGCAGCGCTACGTCCGATGGGCCCATGAACGCGGCATGACCGTCAAGATGCACTCGGGCGGGGTGTCGCGGTCCGGGTCGAGCCGGGTCGCCGGGCGTGACGTCGTGGTGGCGGTCAGACCGGACATCGTCGGTCATATCTCGGGTGGTCCGATCCCACCACCTGACGAGGACATCGTGGCGATCATCGCCGACCTTCCTTCGGCCCACGTCGAGGTGTGCAGTTCCATGAACTACCGCGCGACCAAACTGGTCGTCGACCAACTGTCCGCGCGCGATGAACTCGGCAGGCTCACACTCGGCACCGACACTCCCGGCGGCACCGGCGTGATCCCGCGGGGAATGCTGCGCAACATCTGTTTTCTGGCGTCGATCTGCGGTGTCGACCCGCTTCGCGCGGTTGCGGCGGCCACCGGCCAGACCGCGCGGGCACACGGGCTGGACACCGGGGTGCTCGCGGAAGGGCGACCTGCCGACCTGCTGGTCCTCGGACCGATCACCGGATCATCCGCCGTCGACGCCCTTGAGTGCTTTGCCGTCGGTGACCTGCCGGGCATCGCGACGGTGCTGGTCGACGGTGTGCCGCTGGTGAAGACACGCAGTGAACAGACCCCGCCTCCGAGTCGCGCGGTCAAATGGCGCGGCGAGCCCGTGCCGGCCGCACAATCCACGGCGCGCCGCATCGGGTGCTGCTGAACCGACAACCACCAGGAGTCCAGAAATATGGTTGAAGCTGCTGTGGCCCCACACAGTTCCGGAATCGTCGGCGCCGACACGATGTTCGGCGTCGATGCCCTGCTCTCGGCCGAAGAACGCGAGATCCGCGACACCGTGCGGTCGGTCGTCCAGCGCAATATCAGCCCGCACATCGCGAGTTGGTATGAGAGCGGCGAGCTCCCGGCCCGGGAATTGGCCGGCAAGCTCGGCGAACTCGGGCTGCTCGGCATGCACCTGCAGGGTTACGGATGCGCGGGCACCAGCGCGGTGGCCTACGGGTTGGCCTGTCTGGAGCTGGAAGCCGGTGACTCTGGGATCCGGTCGCTGGTCAGCGTGCAGGGATCGCTGGCCATGTTCGCCATTCACGCATTCGGCAGCGAGGAGCAGAAGCAGCGTTGGCTTCCGGAGATGGCCGCCGGCCGCGCCATCGGGTGCTTCGGCCTCACCGAACCCGACCACGGGTCAAACCCGGCCGGGATGCGAACCCGGGCCATCCGGTCCGGCGGTGACTGGGTGCTGACCGGCACCAAGATGTGGATCACCAACGGATCGGTGGCCGATCTGGCCGTCATCTGGGCGCGCACCGACGAGGGTGTCCGCGGCTTCGTCGTGCCTACGGACACAACGGGTTTCACCGCCAACACAATAAAATCTAAGATGTCGCTGCGGGCGTCGGTGACCAGTGAGTTGGTACTCGACGGTGTCCGGCTGCCCGACAGCGCACGGCTACCCGGCGCGACCAGTCTCGGGGCGCCGCTGCGCTGCCTGAACGAAGCGCGATTCGGCATCGTGTTCGGTGCACTCGGTGCGGCACGGGACTGCCTACAGACCGCGCTGGAGTATGCGCGGTCACGTGAACAGTTCGGCCGGCCGATCGGGGGCTTCCAGCTCACCCAGCAGAAGCTCGCCGACATGACGCTGGAGTACGGCAAGGGTCTGTTGCTCGCACTGCACCTCGGCAGGCGCAAGGACACCGGCGATCTGGTTCCGGATCAGGTCAGCCTCGGCAAGCTCAACAATGTCCGGGAAGCCCTGGAAATCGCCCGCACCGCGCGCACCATCCTGGGCGCCAGCGGTATCACGGCCGAGTATCCGGTGATGCGCCACGCCAACAACCTGGAATCGGTGTTGACCTACGAAGGCACCAGCGAAATGCATAGTCTGATCATCGGGCAGGCGCTCACCGGAATTCCGGCGTTCCGCTGACGAGTCGGCGTTGCGCCTATCGTCCGCCCACCGCGAGCTCAGGAGGCCAGGTGGCCAGTTCTCACCACGAAGCCATCGACGAATACTTCCGCACCGCCGTTTCGGAGTTGACCGGACCCGGCGACCAGCCGTGGCCCGATGGATCGGCGTTGACCGAACGGAATGCGTTGGCCCTCTTCGACGCCCAGCTGGGCAGTCGTCACCTCGACCTCGCAGCGCGCTGGTTGCGGGCACAGGGTAAGGGCTTCTACACGATCGGATCATCCGGGCACGAGGGCAATGCGGCGGTCGCCGCGG
Source organism: Mycolicibacterium peregrinum (assembly GCF_001665785.1). GTDB lineage: Bacteria > Actinomycetota > Actinomycetes > Mycobacteriales > Mycobacteriaceae > Mycobacterium > Mycobacterium peregrinum_A. The sequence continues at coordinate 143,765 of NZ_LZSO01000013.1, read as the reverse complement.
CGCTGCGCGCAGACGATCCGGCGCTGCTGCATTACCGTTCCGGGGGTTTCTACCTGGCCCGTGCTGCTCAGGTGACCGGCAGCGATCCTGTGCGCGATGTGCTGCTGGGTCTGGTCGCAGCCACTGACGAACCGATTTCCGGTGGGCGGCACAAGGTGTTCGGGCGCCACGACCTGAACATCATTCCGCAGACGTCGACGATCGCCTCGCACCTGCCGCGCGCGGTGGGGGTCGCCTTTTCGATCGCCCGGGCCCGCAAGCTCGATGTCGCCTGTCCGTGGCCCGACGATGCGGTCACGGTGTGCAGTTTCGGTGATGCCTCGGCCAACCACTCGACGGCCGTTGGCGCCATCAATGCCGCACTGCACGCCTCCTACCAGGGGCTTCCCATGCCGCTGCTGTTCGTCTGCGAAGACAACGGCATCGGGATCAGCACCAAGACGCCGCGCGGTTGGGTGGCCCGGACCTATGCCGACCGCGACGGACTCCAGTACTTCGCCGCCGACGGCTGCGATCTGATCGCGGCGTTCGGCACCGCATTGGCCGCCGCACAGTGGGTCCGCAATCATCGAAAACCCGCCTTCCTGCACCTCGGTACGGTTCGGCTGATGGGTCACGCCGGCTCCGACTACGAACCGGCGTATCGCAGGCCCGATGAAATCCTGGCCGACTACGACCGAGATCCGGTTCTCAACACCGCCAGAATCCTTGTGGCACACGGCGTGCTCACCGCCGGCGAGGCCGTCGAGCGCTACGAGGCCAAACGGACCGAGGTGATCGCGCTGGCGGACGAGCTCAGAGCCTGCCCCCAGCTCGACAGTGCGCCGGCGGTGATGAAACCGCTGCGCGACACCTTCGACGAGGCTCGGGCGGTGTCGGTGGTCGGTCCGGCAGAACCGGGCGGCGCGCCGCTGACGCTGGCGCTGGCCATCAACCGAGCCCTCAAGGATGTGCTGCAGACGCACCCCGAGGCGATCGCATTCGGAGAGGACATCGCCCGCAAAGGCGGCGTCTACGGCGTCACCCGGGGCCTGCAGAGCTCCGCCGGACCCGCCCGCGTATTCGACACGCTGCTCGACGAACAGACCATCCTGGGACTGGCGCTCGGAGCAGGCGTATCGGGTCTGCTGCCGATCCCGGAGATCCAGTACCTGGCCTATCTGCACAACGCCGCCGACCAGATCCGCGGCGAGGGAGCCACGCTGCAGTTCTTCTCGAACCGCCAGTACCGGAATCCGATGGTGGTGCGGATCGCGGGTTACGGCTACCAGAAGGGGTTCGGCGGCCACTTCCACAACGACGACTCGATCGCCGCGATCCGCGACATCCCCGGGGTGGTGATCGCTTCCCCGGCCCGGCCCGACGATGCCGCGGCGATGCTGCACACCTGCGTCGCCGCCGCGAAAGCCGCCGGCGCCGTGTGCATTTACCTCGAACCGATCGCCCTGTATCACACCAAGGACCTTCACAACGACGGCGATCAGGAATGGCTGGCGCCCTATCCGACCGAGCCCGTGAGCATCGGTGCGGCTCGTACCTACGGTGCCGGCGCCGACCTGACCATCCTGACGTTCGGCAACGGATTGTGGATGAGCCTGCGGGTGGCGCGTCGCCTGGAACAGGCTGGGATCGCCGCGCGGGTGGTCGACCTGCGCTGGCTGTCGCCGCTGCCGGTCGAGGACATGCTGCGCGAGGCGGATGCGACCGGCCGGGTGCTCATCGTCGACGAGACCCGCCGCACCGGAGGAGTGGGGGAAGGTGTGCTGGCCGAACTCGTCGACCGCGGCTTCAACGGCAGCGTGCAACGCGTGGCCAGTGCCGACAGCTTCATCCCGCTGGGCGATGCCGCATTGCAGGTGTTGCTGTCCGAGGACACCATCGAGGCCGCCGCGGTGAAACTGGTCGGCGCACGATAGCTTGACTGGCATGGCCGATTCTGTAACGCCGGACCCGACCCGCCCGCTGGCCGGGGTGCGGATCGTCGAGATCTCCAGCTTCGTCGCCGTGCCGCTGGCCGGCATGACGCTCGCTCAGCTGGGTGCCGAGGTGGTGCGGGTGGACCCCATCGGCGGCGCTGCCGACTATCACCGCTGGCCGCTCACCGACGACGGCGACAGTATCTACTGGGCCGGGCTGAACAAGGGCAAGCGTTCACTGGCCGCCGACATGCGCTCGCCTGAGGGGCAGCAGCTGGTGCAACGCCTGATCGCCGAAGCCGGGGTTCTCATCACGAATGTGGCTGGACGGCAATGGCATTCGTACGATGTTCTGTCCGCTTTGCGTCCGGACCTCATTCACGTCGAGGTGTCGGGGCGCGCGGACGGCGGCACCGGCGTGGATTACACGGTCAACGCCGGGCTCGGCTTCCCGATGGTCACCGGGCCCGCCCAGCTGTCCACCCCGGTGAACCACGTGCTGCCGGCCTGGGATGTCAGCTGCGGGCTGTACGTGGCGCTGGCGGTCAGCGCCGCACTGCGCCACCGTGACGCCACCGGTGAGGGCGCCCGGATCAGCATCCCGTTGGAGAACGTCGCGCTCGCCACGGCGGGCAGTCTCGGATTCCTGACCGAGGTGATGATCAACGGCACCAGCCGCGAACGACTCGGAAACAGCTTGTACGGCACCTACGGGCAGAACTTCACCAGCAGCGACGGTGTCGGGTTCATGCTCGTGGCGCTGACCGGCAGGCACTTCCGGGACCTCACCGAGGTCACCGGGACCACCAAAGCCGTTGCCGCCCTTGCCGAGGCGTTCGGCGCCGACTTCACCGACGAAGGCCAGCGCTACACCCACCGCGATGCCCTCACCGGATTGTTCACCCTGTGGTTCAGCGAGCACACCGCCGAGGAGATCAGCGCGGCACTGTCGGGAACCTCGGTGCTCTGGGAGCGGTACCGCAGCTTCGCCGAGGTCGCGGTCAACGAGCGGGTGGTCGCCAACCCGCTGTTCACGCCGCTGGAACAACCCCGCATCGGCACCTACCTGGCGCCCGGCCTGCCGGTATCGATCGGCGGGGTGTATCCGCCCGCAGTCCCCGCGCCCGCGCTCGGCGGCGACACCATGTCCGTGTTGGCCCAGCACCTCGGGCTCGGTGCCGACGAGATCACGGCGCTGACCGAATCCGGCACCGTCGCAACGGGTACCGATCAATGAGTGCTCTGCTGAAGCTGTTGGACCTACGCGCTGGAGACGGTGACGTGTTCACCGGGCAGGCCAGCGGGCCGGAGGGCAAGCGGGCCTACGGCGGGCTGCTGGCCGCGCAGAGCCTGGCGGCGGCCTGCCGAACCGTGGGCGACGACCGGTCACCGACCAACATGCACCTGCAGTTCCTGCGCGGTGGAAACGCCGGGCAGGCCGCTGAGTACCGCGTGCAGCGGGTGTACGACGGGCGTACCGCGTCGACCCGGCGTATCGAATCGTATGAGCATGGCCGCATGCTGACCACGGCCACAGTGTCGTTCGCGACGGCTCTCGCCGGGCCCGCACACGGGCTCGGTGCGATGCCGCACGACCCCGAGGTGCTTCCGTGCACCGGCCCACCCGGCCCTGCGCCGTCCCTGCCCCTCGACGAGTTCGACATCCGCATCGCCGACGACGGTTCGGGTGAAGAGTTCGTGCGCCGCATGTGGTGGCGGGTCACCACCGAACTGCCGGATGATCCGTTGTTGCACACGTTGATCGCGGTGTACATCACCGACCTGTACGGCATCGATCCTGCGCTTGCCGTGCACGGGCACAGCATGCGGTCGCGCAGTCACCGTAGTGGCACAACGGATTCGTCGATCTGGTTTCACCGCCCGGTGCAGGCCGGGGAGTGGAATCTGCTGGAGTCACGCTCACCGGCCGCCGCGCGGGGCCGCGGGCTGATCACGTCCAGCCTGCTGCGCGCCGACGGTGCGGTCGCCGCCACCCTGGTGCAGGAGGGGCTGGTCGCCGACCGCGTGGCGGACTGAGTTTTCGACGGCTTCGGTCCACATGGCTGATCTCGGTCCGGCGTTTACCCGGGTTTCCCGCCAGGAGATGAAACCTCGCGGGTTGAACGCAGGTCACAGCCCACGAGCGAGGTTGAATGGCGCCATCGCCATGTCCAGTAGTTCGGGGGTGAGCAGGGCGCCGGCGTATTCGACCCAGCACCAGCTGCGTGCCGGAACCTTGCCCGACGAACTGGCTGTGAGCCGGCCGAAGTAGTGGATATAGCTGCCGGACGTGTCGAACGTGAATGTGTATGTGTCCGAACCGATATTGGTAACCAGCCTGGTCAGCTTGCCGGCGCCGTCGAACGTCGGCGTAGCGGTGATGTCGTCGTATGCGGTGGTGACTCCGACGCTGGCCTGATAGCCGGGACCGAAGGCGACGCCGTCGCGCCCCTGCCAGAAACAGCCACCGCCCCACCGCCCATCCGGGTACTCGTGCATCCACGACACCCACATGCCCTGCAGGCGCCGGACGATGGGAAGCTCGGGGTACACCCGTCCGGGTGGTCCGAAGGCATAGTCCTGATGGAGGTACCCCGAGACGGGGACGCCGTCGACAGTGCCGCTGGCCGCCATCAGTTGGTGCCGGTAGTACACCTGCTCGGACACACCGTTCTGCATCGGAACGTGGACGGTGAACACGTCGGTGACGTTGGTACCGTGCATTTCCCAGCGTCCGCCGGCATCGTGCCAGTGGACCCCTCCGGCGTCGCGCTCGATGCGTCCACTGGGATAACTCAACGTGACCGACGAACCGGAGTCGGCGTAGGACATCGGCTCGAACCAGTCGATGGTCGAGTACTCCGCGAACAGGTGTGGCGGGTCGGGATCGAACGATGTCGCCAGCTTCTTGAAGCCGGTGATCGGTGACACCACATGCGTCATTCCGGTGAGGAAGTCATCAGCTCCGCGCAGTCCCCAATAGGTTTGTCCTGCAGCATCGTTGACCACTGCGCCGATCCACATGCCGGCCAGTCCGACACCCGGACCCGGGGCCCAGTCCCGGCGATAGTGGTCAAGGGCGGGTGGAACCGTGGTCACGGTGAACTCGAAATCGCTCATTGTCCGGCCCCCAACCTGAAGTCGATCACACCGCGGATGTTGTCCCGGCTTCCAGGACCTCATTTAAATCTCTAGATATATCCTTTGTAAAGGACACGGAGGAGCAAGGGGACTGACGGCTACTACCCGGTTGGGCAATCGGATAGTTTGGTCGTTGTTCGAGGTGTTGCCCCCGATTGATCGGACGGTAGGGAGACGAGTGGCCAAGCCGACTGCGGCGAAGGGTGGAACTTCCGGCGGCTCGGCGTCGGGAAAGCCAAAGCAGATAGCCGACGAACTGCGTGAGCTCATCATCGCCGGAAGGCTGGACGAGGGCGACCTCCTGGGCACCGAGGCCGAGCTGTTGGAACGCTTCCAGGTGTCGCGTCCGTCATTGCGCGAGTCATTGCGCATCCTGGAGGCCGAAGGTCTGATTTCGGTGCTGCGGGGTGCACTGGGCGGTGTGGTCGTACACCGGCCAGATCAGCGTATGACTGCTCGCGCGGCTGCCCTCGTGATGCAGTCCCGCAGCATATCGCTGGCCGATGTGTTCGAAGCCAGTGCCGTAATCGAACCTGCCTTGGCGCGAATAGTAGCCCTGTCCCGCGGACGTGAACGTGCCGCGGTGCGACTGCGTGAGTTCGTGATCGAGATGAAGCGCACCGTTCAGGATCCGAGGGCCTGCACCACGGCAATGGTCGGTTTCCACAGCGAGATGGTGCAGTTGGCCGGAAATCAGACCCTGATCATCATCTGCGAAATGATCAACGAGGTCATCACCCGTGCGGCGGTTGCTGATGTCCTGACGCGAAGCCAAGGAGAACCGGTTACGTCGCGACGTCGCACGATCCGCGAGTTCGAACAGCTCGTCGATCTGATCGCTGCCGGGGACGGTGACGGAGCGCAGTCCCACTGCGCCGCGCACATGGCGCGAGTGCGGCGAGCTCTGCTCGGGGAGCGTGGCAGTTCGACGATCGAGGTAAACCACCACCAATGACGCAGGCGACGGCGCTGGAGGGAAACCTATAGAGGCTTCTCTGGACGCTGGCCCTGATGATGCGTTAGCTTGAGGTGATTCGAATTGTCAGATGTATCGCCGGGTCTCCCTGGCGCCCGACAATCTGGAGGCGCCCGTGGCTGGCCTCACCCCGGCACGCATCGGGTTGCTCATCGATTACCTGGACGAAGATCACGGCTACGACGCAAACGTCCTTCCGGCGCTGCAACTCGTTGCTGACGAGTATCTCGAGAGTGGAATCCTAGAACGGCCAGTAGAATTCGTTATCCGCGCTGTTCAGGGCTTGCCGAAGGGTTCGTTCCGGGCGGTACGCGACGCCTTCTTCGGGTTGGTTGAGCAGGATGCCTTGGTGATCTTCGGTCCCTGGGTCTCCGAGAACGGGGTCGCATTGCGCCCGTACGTCGAGGGTCTGGCCGAGGTACCGATCATCACGATGGCCGCCTCCGAAAGCATGCTGGGGGAGTGGGTTTTCGGGCTTCCGGCTGGTTCCATGGAGGAGGAGCCGATCATCATGGCCACCGTCGCCGCTCTCGACGGGTGCCGCACCGTGGGTCTGGCGTTCGAGGACAGCCTGATCGGCAGAGAATATCTGCGAACGGCACGGGAAGCCTGCCGCGACGTCGGGTTGACGATTACCGCAGAGGTTGGCATCCCTCAGGTGGAGCGCGAGAAGCGAACGGCAGTAACGGTGCTGGCCGCCCACCAGCCGGACGCCATCATGCACGTCGGTTTCGGCTTGGGAATCATCGGCATGAACGCTGCACTGGAGGGTATCGGTTGGATGCCGCCGCGGTACACGACGACGGCGTTCGAGTTCGCCGCGACCAGCCAATGGTGGCGCGAGCAACTCGCCGGCTGGATCGGGCTTGACCAGTACGACGAGCGCAACCAGACCGGGCAGGCGTTCCTGGATCGTTTCGAGCGGGCCCACGGGCACCGCCCCGAGTATTTCTTTCCCTTGTACTGCTACGACGTCGGCCGGCTCATGATGACCGCGCTCGCCGATGCTCGACCGTTGACGGGCCCGGCTGTCAGAGAAGCGTTGGAGCGCATCAAGATGCTGCCCGCGGCGACTGGTGCTCCCGGGACACGAATGAGGTTCGGGAAGTTCATCCGGCACGGTTGGGTCGGCAGTGAATTTCTGGTCGCAAGACGAGTGCTCCCGGACGGCAGCGCTTCCGTACTGCACGCGACCATCGAGGGTCACGTGAGTGGTCCTGTCGTGGATCGATAGCAGAAGTTATATCTATATAGATATCTGATGCGAGCTCGCAGACGAGCGAGGTCGCGGACTCTTGTATTTGTCCCGGTGTCGGCGCGCCGAGTGTCTCTTATTGGCGCCATCGAGCCCCTCATGATGGCTTTGACCTGGGATTTATTGACGCTATCGACGAGGCGAGTGCTATGGGATCGCCGCTTGGTGTTACTGCGCGAAAGGCTGGACAATTGAACGTGTGCTGCGTTATACCTTTAGAGGTATATCGCGGCTGACCTTCGGGTGACCGTAGGCGACGCAGATCTGATGGCGGTGATCAGCGTGGTGGGCCGCAACGTGCGCAGGGATCGTAAAACGGCTGCTGTCCAGGTTGTTTGGGCATTCGCAGCCGTCGCGTGCGATCCGCCGGGCGCACTTGATTGGGTGTGATCGCGGACTTGGAGGGGGTGAAACGCCGGGTGAAGCCAAACTCCCGCGTTGGGCGTGCATGGTCGCGCCCGGTGGCCGGGCTGATCACGGTGCTGATCGTCGGCCTGGCGGTCGCCATGGTGGCGGTGATGTTTCGCGGTGATCTGAACTCATCGGTTCCGGTGACGGTGATGTCGCCCCGGGCGGGCCTGGTGATGAACCCCGACGCCAAGGTCAAACTGCGGGGGGTCCAAGTCGGAGCTGTCAAGTCGTTGGAGACGCTGCCCAACGGGCGCGCGGTCCTGCATTTGTCGATGGATCCAGCACAGCTGCAGCAGATTCCGGCCAACGTCGGGGTCGATATCGCATCGACCACCGTGTTCGGTGCGAAGTACGTTCAGCTCATCGATCCGGCGGATCCGTCACCGCAGACGATGTTTCCCGGTCAAGTACTGGACGCCTCGCGGGTCACTGTCGAGGTGAACACTGTTTTCGAGCAGCTCAACGCGGTGTTGTCGACGATCGACCCCGCCAAACTCAACCAGACTCTGGGCGCGATCGGCTCCGCCTTCAACGGCCGCGGGCAGTCGCTAGGCCAAATGCTGGTCGACCTGGACGCCTACCTCGCCACCCTTGAACCGGGTTTGCCGGCCTTGAGCCACGACTTGGCCACTGCGCCAACAGTACTCAGCGTCTACGCCGATACGGCACCTGGGCTGCTCACCGCTGCCGGCAACGCAAACAAGATCAGTCAGAGCATCGTTGACGAGCAGCACAACCTCGATGCATTCCTGGTCAGCACGATCGGGCTCGCCGATGCCGGCAACGACGTCTTGACGACCAACCGTGCCCAACTGACCGATGCCGTGCATCTGTTGGCGCCGACGACCGATTTGACCGGACAGTACAACCAAGCCTTGTACTGCCTGATGGGAGGATTGATCCAAGCCGCCTACATCAAGCAACCGCAAGTTCCCGGTGCCATGGTCAATGCGGGGTTCGTCCTGGGCAAGGAGCGGTACCGGTACCCGATCGATCTGCCGAAGGTCGCTGCGACCGGTGGCCCACAATGCGTCTCGGGGTTGCCGAACGTGCGCTATCTGTCCCGGCCGCCATTCGTCATCGCCGACGTCGGCACCAACCCCGCTCGATACGGAAACGAAGGGGTTCTGCTGAACTCCGCCGGCCTCAAGCAAATGCTGTTCGGGCCGATCGCCGGGCCGCCACGGAACTCCGCGCAAATCGGGCAACCCGGATGAGGCGCTCGACGATGTCCACGGCGCTCAAATTCGGAGTTTTCGGTGTCGTGATGGCGATACTCACTGCCTGCTTGTTCGTTGTTTTCGGCCAGTACCGGACCGGATCAGCGCAAGACTATTCAGCAGTGTTTGCCGACGCTTCCAGTTTGAAACAGGGGGATTCGGTGCGGGTGGCCGGCATCCGCGTCGGCACCGTCACGAGCATCGAACTACGGCCGGACACCACGGTGCTGGTCACCTTCGATGCGGATCGCGCGGCGGTGCTGACCACCGGGACCAAGGCGATAGTGCGCTATCTCAACCTGACCGGGGACCGCTACCTCGAACTCGCCGCTGCGCCCGGGCCGGCGGCCACCATCCTGCCCGCCGAGGCCCAGATTCCTGTCGAACGTACCGAGCCGGCGCTCGACCTGGACTTACTCCTGGGTGGCCTGCGGCCGGTAACCCAAGGATTGAATCCCGACGACGTCAACGCGCTCACCCAATCGTTGCTTCAGGTCCTGCAAGGGCAAGACGGTGCCCTGCAATCGTTGCTGTCGGAAACCTCCTCGTTCACGACCGACCTGGCCAACAACGATCAGCTCATTCAGCAACTCATCGACAACCTCAACACGGCCGTGGGCACCCTTTCCAAAGACAGCGAGAAGTTCTCCGGCACGATCGATCGCCTGCAGCAGCTCGCCAGTCACCTCGCCGCCGATCGCGATCCCGTCGGTAACGCGATCACTGCCCTCGACAGCGGGACCGCGTCGCTGGCCGACCTGCTGACCCAGGCGCGCCCGCCGCTGGCCGGCACCGTCGACGAGCTCAACCGTCTGGCCCCCAACCTGGACACCCAAAAAGACCACCTCGACGCCGGACTGCAGCGGATGCCGAACAACTACCGGAAACTGGCGCGGCTGGGCGCCTACGGCAGCTTCTTCAACTACTACCTCTGCGGCGTCGCAGTTCGGGTCACCGATCTTCAAGGACGCACAGCGGTCTTCCCCTGGATGAAGCAAGAAGCGGGAAGGTGCTCAGACAACTGATGCTGAAATACCGTGGACCCCAGCTGATCCGACGCGGCTTCATCGGTGTCGTTGTGATCCTCCTGGTCATCGCCGTCGGGATGCGGAGCCAACAGTTGGTGTCCTATGCCACCGAGATCAGATACCTTGCCTTGTTCGATCAAGCCGGCGGGTTGACCCAAGGCAATAACGTCACCATGTCGGGAACGAAAGTCGGCACCGTATCCGGCGTGGAGCTTCACGACGGGCAGGCGCTCGTCACCTTCTCGCTCAGCAGTGACATTTCGTTGGGATCGCAGACCACCGCCCACATCCGCACCGGCTCGCTGTTGGGACAGCGGGTGCTGACCGTGAACACTGCCGGGCCCGGACGGATGCGAGCCCTGGATGTCATCCCATCGACTCGCACCTCATCGCCCTACTCGCTCACCGAAGCCGTTGGTGACCTCACCACCGATATCGCCGGCACCGATACCGGCACCCTCAACCAGTCCCTCGACGCACTCTCGGCCACCATCGAGGCGATCTCACCGGATCTGGGATCGACGTTCGACGGTCTCACCCGATTGTCCCGGGCGCTCAATGCGCGCAACCAGACCCTGGGCGAGCTGTTCAGACACATCGGCGATGTCAGTGCGGTGCTCGCCGAGCGTAGCCAGCAGGTCAACACCCTGATCCTCGACGGCAATGCGTTACTCGATGTGCTCGTGCAAGTGCGTCAGGGCATCGTTGAACTGCTCGCCAACACCTCGGCAGTGGCCAACCAGCTCACCGGCCTGGTGCACGACAACGAGGCCGAACTGGCACCCACGCTCGACAAACTCAACGCCGTCACCGCTGTTCTGGAGAAGAACCGTGACAACATCGCCAAGGCGCTGCCCGGCTTGGCGAAGTACGAATTGAGCACCGGTGAGCTGGTATCCAGCGGCCCGTACTACCAGGCCCAGATCGCCAACTTGAGCATGCCTCAACTCCTGCAACCGTTCTTGGACTACGCATTCGGATTCCGAAGAGGAGACAACGCCGGGCAGCCGCCCGACAACGCAGGTCCACGCGCGGAATTCCCGTTCCCGCGCAACGGTATCCCGCAACCACAAGAACAATGGGGGCCGCCATGATCGCTCGCCACCGCGCCCCGCTGGCAGGCATACTCATCGCGCTGATCCTCACGGCCGGCGCCGTGCTGGTGCACGCCTCATTCTTCGGCGCGAAAACAGTGACTGCCTATTTCACCTCTGCTACAGCCATTTACCCGGGCGACGACGTCCGAGTCGCGGGAATCAAGGTCGGCACGATCACCGCCATCGCCCCCGAAGGCAACCAGGTGAAGATGTCGCTGGGCATCGACCGTAACGTGTCCATCCCCGCGGACGCCAAGGCCGTCATCGTCGCCGCCAACCTGCTCGCTGCCCGTTACGTCGAACTCACCCCGGCCTATCGGTCCAGCGACCCTCACGCCAACGGTCCCATCATGGTCGACAACGCAGTGATCCCGATCGACCGCACCGCCGTGCCTGTCGAATGGGACGAGGTCAAATCCCAACTCATGCGTCTGGCAACCGAATTGGGGCCGAACAGTCAGATATCGACTCCGGCGATCGCGCGCTTCATCGACAGCACCGCCAACGCGCTCGACGGCAACGGCGACAAACTCCGTCAGACGCTGAACCAGCTGGCCGGCGTTGGGCGAATTCTGGCCGACGGCAGCGGCAACATCGCCGACACGGTCAAACACCTGCAAGAGTTGGTCACCACACTGCGTGACACGAATCCCCAAATCGTGGAGTTCCAAGGCCGGTTTGCCACGCTGACCAGCGTTCTCGATGAGAACCGCACCGACCTCGACGCCGCACTGAAGAATCTGTCGTCAGCACTTGGCGAAGTCCGACGATTCGTCGCAGGCACCCGCGACAAGACCAGCGAGCAAGTCCAACGGCTGGCGAATGTCACCTCCAACCTGGCCGACCATCGCAGAGACCTTGAGCAACTCCTGCACGTCACACCGACTGCGCTGGCCAACGGCTACGCCGACTACAACCCCGATACCGGCACCATTCTCGGCTCGATTTCGTTCACAAACTTCTCCAACCCCGTGCAGTTCGTCTGCGCCGCCATCGGCGCCGTCAAGAACACCACGGCGTCCGAAACCGCGAAACTGTGTGCGCAGTACCTCGGTCCGGCACTGGACCAGCTGAACTTCAACAACCTGCCCGTCCCGATCAATCCGGCGCTGGCCCCGTCCCCGCGCAACATCATCTACACCGATCCCGCGCTGGAACCTGGCGGAACCGGGGGCGCACCCGCACCCGCCGAACAACCGCCGGCCATTTCGGCCTACACCGGGGCAGGCGATGTGCCCCCTCCACCGGGTGGGGGCCCACCACCGGCGCCGGACCCGCACGCAGCACCCAGCGTCGAGAACCTGTTGCTACCTGCGGCCGTGCCGCACTCTGCCGGCCCGGCCGAGGATCCCGTACCCACGCCACCCACTGAAGGGACACCGCCAGCATGATCGGCCGGCATTCACGAGCAATGGGTCTGGCCGCCGGCACCGTCACGATGTTCGTGTTGTCGGGATGTGCCTTCAACGGGGTGAACTCCCTGCCCCTTCCGGGCACGGTCGGACACGGACCCGGAGCCACCGTCTACCACGTTGAGATCGCCAACGTCGGGACACTCGAATCGAATTCGCCCGTCATGATGAACGACGTCGTCATCGGGAGTGTCGGTGCGATGACGCTGCGCGGTCAGCATGCCGACGTCGAAGTCAGGATTCAAGACGGTGTCCGCGTCGCGGCCAATGTCGTTGCCACCGTCGGGCAGACCAGCTTGCTGGGATCACAGCACCTGGCACTGGACCCGCCACCCGGTACTCCGCCACTGGGGCAGCTCGCGCCGGGATCCACCGTCGCCTTGAACCAGTCGTCGACCTATCCCTCCACCGAGCTGACGTTGTCCTCGCTGTCTGCGGTGGTCAACGGCGGCGGTCTGGGCCAGGTCGGTGACATTGTGCACAACTTCAATGCGGCATTGTCCGGACGGCAGGACGCCATCCGCGACCTGATCGCTCGTCTCGATCGGTTCGTGGGCGCCCTGGACCGCCAACGCGGTGATCTGATCGCCTCCATCGATGCCCTCAATCGGCTGACCGGGACATTCGCACTCCAGCATGACGTGCTCACCGAAACGCTGCGCACGCTTCCTCCTGCACTCGATGTACTCATCGCCGAGAAGCCGCGCATCGTCACCGCATTGGACAAGTTGCGGGGCTTCAGCAGCACCGCCACCGCGCTGATCAACGACACACAGGCCGACCTGGTGAAGAACCTGCAGAACCTCCAGCCCACCATTCGTGCCCTGGCCGACGCCGGCCCGGGCGTCATCGACGGCCTGATGTATGCCACCGTCTTTCCCTACGGCCAGAACGTGATTGACCGCGGCCTCAAAGGTGACTACATGAATCTGTTCGCCGTCGCCGACCTGACTGTTCCCCGCCTGAAACGCGGCTTGTTCCTGGGCACCCGCTGGGGTGTCGACGGAGCACAACTGGTGCCCGCCCCCGGAGACCCGGGCTATGACTGGTACTACACCAACAATCCGCTGGGCGCACCGCTGGCGGTGCCGCCGCATGGCACTGAGCTTGCCCCTCCGGCCCCGCCGGCCGGCCCACCGGTGATCCTTCCCGGTGGGCCCGTCCCACCCGCGGTCGCGCCGCCATCTGGTGCACCGCCGGGATCGTCTTCGCTCGATCAGGGGGGTCGCTGAATGCTGACGCGGCTGGTCCGGATTCAGTTGGTGCTCTTCACGATCGGCTCCATCGTGGGGTTGGTCACCATGGCCGTGGTGTACCTGCAGGCCCCGACGTTGCTGGGTGTCGGACGTATCACCGTGGCAGTGGAGCTGCCGGGAACCGGTGGCCTGTACCGCTTTTCCAACGTGACCTACCGTGGGGTGCAGGTCGGCAAGGTGACGGCGATCTCGCTCATTCCACGTGGAGCCAAAGCGACTCTGTCGCTGGATGCGTCACCGAAGATTCCCGCGAAGCTGAAGGCCGATGTGCGCAGCGTGTCGGCAATCGGCGAGCAATACCTCGACCTGAAACCCACCTCGGACGCACCCCCGTACCTGCACGACGGATCGACCATCACCATGGGGGACACCACGGTTCCGCAACAAGTCGGGCCACTGCTCGATCAAACCAGCGCGCTGATCAAGAGCATTCCCAAAGACAAACTCGGATTGCTGCTCGACGAAAGCTTCAAGGCATTCAACGGTGCCGGCTACGACCTTGGATCCCTGATGGACTCATCGGCGAAGGTCTCGGGCGACATGGACGATGTGCGCGACTCCACCAGGTCCCTCGTCGAGGACTCTGGGCCCTTGCTCGATTCCCAGGCCACTGCCGCAGACGACTTGCGAACCTGGGTGCGCGGTCTGGCCAACATCACCACCACACTGGTCGACGACGATCAACAGATCCGGACGGTACTCACCGATGGACCTGCCTCCCTCAACGAAACATCCCGGCTGTTCGAACAAGTCAAGCCGACACTGCCGGTGCTGCTGGCCAACTTGACCTCGATCGGGCAGATTCTGGTCACCTACCGGCCCGGCCTCGAACAAATCCTGGTGTTGTTGCCGCCCTTCGTCGCCAACATCATCTCGGCGGCGCCCGACCACAATCCGACTGGGCTGGGACAAGGCGATTTCACCATGTCATTTGGCGATCCACCGTCGTGCACCGTTGGGTTCCTCCCGCCCAGCCAGTGGCGGTCGCCCGAAGACACCTCCGAAGTGGACACGCCTGATGGCCTGTACTGCAAGCTGCCCCAGGACTCACCGCTGGCGGTGCGCGGGGCCCGGAACTACCCCTGTATGAACAAGCCGGGCAAGCGGGCGCCCACGGCCGAGATCTGCAACAGCGACAAACCGTATCTGCCGCTGACGATGCGCGAACACATGACGGGTCCTTACCCACTGGACCCCAACCTGATCGCCCAAGGCGTGCCGCCCGACGCTCGGGTCACCAACGACGACCGAATTTTCGGTCCGACCAACGGCACACCCTTGCCACCGTCAGCTGCACCGGACCCCATCACTGACTCGCCTGGCCCGAACCCGCCACCTACACCACCGTTTCCCGACCCTGGTGGCGTAATCCCTGCCGCGCCAAGTGCATTCGGCGGCAACACCACTGCGCCACGGCCAGTGGTCGCGTTCGCGCAGTACGACCCCAATTCCGGACGTTATGTCACACCTGACGGCCAGACCTATCAGCAGGCCAACCTCGTTGCCTCCAAGCGGGCAGCGACCTGGAAAGACCTTGTGATGGAGGGTCATCCGTGACTTCAGCGCAGATTGTGAGGCAGCGACCAACGACTACTGCGCTGCCGGTGGTGGTACTGATCGCTGCGGCGACAGTCGCGGCCTTGACCACCGCCCCGAGCGCGACCGCGGCGTTCTGCGACCCCACACTCAACGGCGCCTATCGTGCAGTGTCAGACGGCACGTGGGCGAAGACCAACGAGATCTTTCATGACGAAGCCGCCGTGGCGAGTACCTGGACGATCAGCACTACGTGCAGCGCCGAAACGTACGATTGCGCAGGCCAAGTGAGCAGCAGCCAAGGGTGGAACGCGCCTATCCGATGCGACTCGGCCGGGCTGTGGACAGTGCGACGGCACCTCGACCGGTGGGAGCCGTGTCACGACGGCACGGCGGCGGCGGCCGAGCAGTTGATGTACTTTTCGCCCGACCTGTCCGGATCGCCGAGCTTCGACGAGGTGACATCGTTCTCGGGTTGGGACCGCACGGTAGGCACCAGCGGTGGCTGCGGGATCAACCGGCCACTGGTCATCGAGATGCCGTTCCAACTCACCCGAATCCCGTGACCGCGCCCTCGGGTCACAACTGAGAGCTGAAGACGAAAGACGTTGCACACCAAGGACTGATCAAATCCTCGGATGCGCTATCGTCGTTTGATATTTCAGAATATGAAATAGATACGGATGTGTAGAGAGGTCTTGGGATGAAGCGAGCAGCGGTGACCAAGGATTCGGCCGGCGTGGAGTCGGCAGATTACGTGGTCGTGGGCTCCGGTAGTGCGGGTGCGATCGTGGCTCGACGTCTCGCCGACACGGGCGCTACGGTCACCTTGATCGAGTCAGGGCGCCGGCGGAGTGGCCCGCTGGTCACCGTGCCCGGCATGTGCGGGGCCATCCACGCGGTCACGCCCCTGCAACGGTTGGTCACCTGGCCCGCGTACAGCGTCCCGCAACGACATATGAACGGCCGCACCCTTCCCCAGTCTCACGGCCGGATACTCGGCGGCGGCAGCGCGATCAACGGCATGGCGTTTGTCCGTGGAAACCGGCAGAACTACGACGACTGGGCCGCGGCGGGAGCCAAGGGCTGGGGGTTCTCCGAGGTGCTGCCCTCGTTCCGGCGGCTGGAGAGTTTCGAGGACGGTCCCAGTGAGCTGCGTGGTGGAGATGGCCCGATCGCGGTGGAACGGGCCACGGGCCTGGCGAGCGTCACCGAAAGCTACATGGTCGCGCTCGCGGAGACCGCCGAAGTCGGAATGAACGGCGACTACAACGGTGCGCAGCAGGCGGGGGTGGCGCCATTGCAGCAGAGCGCCGGAGCCGGCCGCCGGGTGGGCACCGACCGTGGGTACCTGTCGGACGTGCCGCCGAACCTGCGCGTGCTGACCGGTGTCACCGCGACTCGCGTGATCATGCAGGCCGGACGCGCAACGGGGGTGGAGCTGGTCGCGGGTCGCAACCGGCGACCGGTCGGCCCTGCGCTCGCGAGTCGAGAGGTGATCCTCAGCGCCGGTTCCCTCGGTTCGCCACGGCTCCTGATGCTCTCCGGCATCGGCCATGCCGCCCACTTACGTGAACACGGGATCAAAGTGGTTGCCGACCTTCCCGTCGGTGACAACCTGCACGACCACTTGTTCGTGCCGATGTCCTATCAGGCTCGCGGCGGACGCAGCGCATCGCCGCTGAGTTTCGCCCGCGCGGCGGTGCGTGAATGCGTGCGTCCGCGATCGACGTATTTGGCACACACGCTGTTTGAAGCGGTGGCGTTCGTCGACAGCGGCGTGGCAACGGGAACCGACGTCCCGGACTTGCAGATGTTCATCCTTCCGATGAGCTATCCCGAGAACCAGGACAGTCCGGGTTTGCACCTGGCCGCTGAGTCGTTGTCCTCACTGACGCTGATGCCGACCATGATCTATCCCGAGAGCCGGGGAAGCGTGCGATTGGCGTCGACTGATCCGTTCACCGCTCCGCTCATCGATCCCAACCATCTGGCTGTTCCCCGGGACGTCGCGACCCTGGTCGCCGGCATGGAACTCGTCCGGGAAACGTTGACCCACCAGGCGATTGCGCGGGAGGTCGGCCGCGAAGTACTGCCGGGTTCCGATCACACCGGGGCCGACCTGGCCGATTTTGTGCGCCGCAACGCGTCGGGTGTGTATCACCCCGTCGGGACCTGCCGGATGGGCACCGACGAGCGCGCGGTCGTCGACCCCGCGCTACGGGTCCGGGGCGTCGAGGGGTTACGGGTGGTGGACGCATCGATCATGCCGAGCATCGTCGGGGGCAACACGAACGCCGCGGCCATGATGATCGGAGAGCGAGCCGCTGAATTGATAATCGGCGGTTGACCTGTCAGTGGCGCGGCCGGCCCGCCAGGTAGACGTCGAGCAGCTGCCGAAGGCTCGCGCCCACGGCGGGGTCGTCAGTCAGTGGGGCGACGATGGCAGCCTCGGCGGCCTCGCGCAGCGACAGACCGGCGCGGGCGAGACGGGCTGCGGCGATCAGCACGCGGGTCGAGGAAACCTCCCTGAGCCCTGCACCGTCCAGGCGACGGATTGCCTGGGCGAAACGGACCAGGTCGTCTGCGACATGGGCACCGATGCCGCTCTCACGCTGCACGATGGTGCTCTCTACGCCCGGGGCCGGATAGTCGAATTCGATGGCGACCATGCGCTGTCGTGTGGAGTCTTTGAGGTCTTTGAGCACGCTTTGGTAGCCCGGGTTGTAGGAGACGACGAGGCAGAATCCCGGTGCAGCGGTCAGTGTTTCACCGAGCCGTTCGATGGGTAACGTTCGCCGATGATCGGCGAGGGGATGAAGCACAACGGTGGTGTCCTGTCGGGCCTCGACCACCTCATCCAGGTAGCAGATCGCACCTGCGCGCACCGCGCGCGTCAGTGGGCCGTCGACCCATTCGGTATCCCCGCCCCGCAATAAGAAGCGTCCGACGAGATCGGCCGTGGTGAGGTCGTCGTGACAGGACACCGTGATCAGGGGTCGTCCCATCTCGTGGGCCATCGCCTCGACGAATCGGGTCTTCCCGCAACCGGTCGGACCTTTGAGCAACACAGGGAGTTGTTGTTGGAAGGCGGCGGTGAAGATTCGTTCTTCGTTGCCGACGGTGTGGTAAAACGGGCGATCCGCGACTGGGGCGGCTGTGTCCATGGTTGCGTCGGATATCGGCATGAGATCGCCGGTCCTTTCGATGTTCATTGGTGTCGGCGGACTTCGGCGGTGCGCAACGCCGCTCGACAGAGGCGGACGATGACCGGTGTCAGTCGGTCAGGACGGGGGACTGCAGCGTGGGCAGCGGTGCCGAAGACGAGTCGCAGATCCTCCGAGGAGGTGGTGGCGCCAACGGTCAGGCACAGACAGCCTGTACCGCCGCCACGGACTTCGGCGAGTGCTCGTCGAACGTCTTGCGCGCCGTAATCCAGTTCGTAGCCGTGGTCGAACGCAAGCCCGTCCGAGACCACGATCAGCAGGCGGCTGGTGGTGCCGCCGTTTCGGTCGATGATGCTGGCGCCGTGCCGGATAGCGGCACCCAACCGTGAGTATCCACAAGGCTTTAACTGGTGCAGCCGCGCGAGCAGCGACTGCTCGTTGTGCTCGGCAAACGTCTTCAACTCGGTCAGTTGGACGTTGTGACGTCCGTGTGAGGAAAAGGCGTACACGGCCACTCGGTCACCGAGCCGTTGCATGGTCGTGGCGAGCGCGGCCACCGCGATCCGTTGATGGTCGTGGATCCGAACCCTCCCGACGCCGCGCTCGCCGGTTGATCCCGAGACATCGACAAGGATCAGGGCCGAGAGATCACGTCGATTGCGGCCGGTGGCGAGGTAGAACGCCTCGTCGGTTTCCTGTGTGGTGAGTGCGCGGATCCGGTCTTCGATGGCGGCGTCGATGTCGATGTCGTCGCCGTAGGGCTGCCGACGGCGGATGCCGAGCCCGGTGCCCAACTGAGCCAGTGGCCGTCGCAGGCCTAGATCAGGGTTGGCCATTGCATCTCGCAGATGGGCATCGGGCTCGACGACGCGCACGGTGCACCACTCGCGCCGGTAGGCACCGATCCGTGAATCCCACTCGTGGTACCGAATCTCGTCGCCGGACAGCGATGTGACCGGACCGTCCGTGACGTTCGCTCGGATGACCGCGGTGGAGTCGCCGTGCCCCGCTGCACCCGGGCGCGACATTGCCCGCCCGCCGACCGGCCCCTCCGTACCGGCGCGGCCCGGCCTCCGCAACAGTGCACGCAGGAGGCGCGCGATCAGTGGTGAGCCGCTGCCGGCGGCGAAGGGGAATGTGTCGTCGGGCATCCGAATCGGCGGTGCTGTCTGCGTCGCCCCGTCGTCGGCGTCCCTGTCGCCGGATTCGTCTGCGTCCTGCGTCCCGGATGTCAACGCCTCTCTGCGCACCGCGGCCAGTATCTCGCGTGGCCGGAGGACTCCCAGGTAGAGCCCGGATTCCGGAATCGGCTCGCAGGTGCGTGCGAGGGTCAGTGAGGCGGCCGGTGAGCCACTGAGCTTTGCGATGTCGTCACGGATCATGTGCTCGAGAGACCGCGGTAGGAGGTCCCGCAGTTCGGCGACTGCGCGCGGACCCTCGATGCTCAGGAATCGGCGGCGTAATCGCCTGTGACGCACCAGGGGGCGGATCAGCTCGTGTGAGAGGCTGCCCGCTCCGATCAGGGCTGAGTGGACCACCACCGCCTCGATGGCGCATCGCGAATCCGCCGTAGGATCGAGCGTGATCGTGTAGCCATCGGACCAGGCAGGCTCACGCGGCGCGCCCGCGACCACCTCAACCGGACGCCCGGCGACCGCCGTCGCAAGCATGTTGTGCAAATGCGGCGGGCCGGCGTGGGGTGGTCCTGCCGCCGCGGAGGTCACTGAGGATTGCAGCGGTCGGACTCCACGGTGATCTCCGTCGGCCGGCCCTCGGGTTGCCCGATCTGCCACGTACTGGCCTTACCTGCGGTGAATGGCCCCGGGGCGCCCTGGGATTGGTAGTAGCCGCGAGGATCCCAGGTCTTGGCCTCGGGGTAGGGCCATGGGCAGGCGACGGTGGAGGCCACCCCAGTCGTGCGGGCCAGCCAGAACGCCGAGCTGAAGCTCATCATTGCGACATTGAGGATGATCGCCATCATCAGAAAGGTGGCCAACTTGGGCCGACGCGAATAGAAGGGCAATCGCTGAGCAATCTTGTCTGCCTGCGATTTTCCGGTGTCGTCCCGATAGAGCAGAATCGACGCGGGGATCATGATGATCGTGATGAGCACGCTGGCCATCAACAGCGGGAACTGACTGTTCTTGCCAACGTCGATCGAGCCGAATTCGACGACATGGCTGTAGGTCAGGAACTGGGTGCGGGTGAGCAGGATCTCTTGGGCCGCATCCCAGATGGCGCCGATGACGAACGTGAGCACTGCTATCGCGATCAGCGGGTGACGCCAGACGAAGGCGTTCGGTTCGCTACGTCGTTGAACGGCTCGAAGGATCGGCATGGCCAGGAAGTAAGGCAGCAGCACATAGGGCGCGTAGATGAAGGACGTCAGCGGTTCGATGACCGGAGAGATGTTGAGCCACGGCCAATCCCGCGGAAAGTGCCACAGATCCGGGTTGTAGACCAGGCCGATCGCCCAGTTGTTGATCGGGTCCCACCAGAACAGCGTGCTCGAGGCGAGGATCATGAGGATGACCGGATGTCCGGGACGACGCCTCCAGACCGCCACTGAGGCAATGATCGTGACGATCAGGAGTGCTGCGCCCAGTATCTGTCCCCATAGGACGAAGTCGACACTGGACCACAGTGGTTGGACCGGAGGTGGTTGGCCTACGCCTGCTGGATTCGCATTCTCAGGTGATGCGGGCCCATGCTTTTCCGCGGTCACCAGTATGACGACCGTCAGTGCGGCTCCAATCACCCAGCAGGTGAGGGCTTTCCAGGACAGAGACGCGCGCATTCGCCCGCCGTGGTCGGCAACCGAAGGTTGGTGAACTCGAGTCGATGGCTTCATTGCACTCCGCACTGTTTCCCGCGACAGGTGACGCGCGAGGCGAACCTCGCCCGGGTGCGACAGTAGCGTACATATTTCATATAATGAACTAGTTTGGAGATGTCGGTGCTAGAACGCGAGGTCAGGTAGGGTGTGGCGTCGTGGCCGACACCATTGGAGCTGCCGACGACGGTGACATCGTGGACTTCCTCGGTGCCGCGACCGACATCCGGCGCATGATTTCAACGCTCACGACGCCTGTGGCCCGTGAGTACGGAATCTCCGAGCGCGCACTGGGCATCATCTTTCTCGTCCATGGGGGGCTCGACCGTCCCGGCGTGCTGATCGACTACCTCAATGTATTGCCGAGCACAATCACCTCAGACATCGACAAACTCGTCGCGGCGGGTCTGTTGCGACGAACGCCGTCGGACGACGACCGGCGGGTCATCCGCATCGAGGTGACACGTCAAGGCGCAGGCGTGCAAAAGAAATCACTGCGCCGGCTGCACGATTTCTTTCGTGCCCAGGCGGCCGGGGTGGCTCTCGACGAACTTCATGCCTGTATCGCCACGCTCCGTAAGCTCAGCGGCGTCCCGCAGTCTTCAGTTCCCAATCCGCATCGCAAGGCCGACGACGTTTCCTGATCGAGCACCATCGGCCCCGGGACACGCCTGAGGTTCGGAAGTTGCCGCCAGTCGCTTCCGGGCCACATTGACCACATAGGTGACTGCGGCGCCCACGATCAGCGCCGCCAGCACACCAAGCACCCGGTGGTCGCCGAACAACGGATAGACCTGGTAGTGCGTGAGGTAGGTATACAGCGAGGCCTCGGCGAGCAGCCCGCACCCGATCGCTATCGGTGCGGGACAACGCACCGCGGGCAGCCAGATCAGCAGCGCGAACCCGGCCAGCACCAGGGTTTCCCGACCGGTGTTGCCGAAGTAGCCGTGCAATGCGACCACCAGCACGACGGTGACGAGGACGCGGTGCCAGGTGGCGGTGGCCTTGGCCGCGGCCCAACCCGCCGCGAAGAACCAGAACGCCAGCACGGTGAACCAGGCCTCGCGCCCCAAGCCGAAACCGGGTACGTCGTAGCGCAATAGCAGCCCCACGGCCAGGAATGCCGCGGCGAAGGCAAACGGGCGGCGTCGCTCCAACCGGTCGGCGCCCGGCAGCGCGCACACCGCGGTCAGCGCCACCAGGATCCAGACGAGCACCTCGACGAACCACAAGCGCCCAGCCGTCATACTGTCGGGCGGTCCGAGGAACTTGTTGGCCAGCAACAGGTTCGACGCGCGGTAGTCGTCGGTGAGGATCAGCGCGACGGCGACCCAGGCGATCGAGGGCACCGCGATCCAGGCGATCGTGTTGCGCAGGTGGCGTAGCCGTGTCGACCGGGCCACCGGTGTGAGACAGAACCGGCCGAAGTTGTAGCCGGCCACACCGAGCAGGATGTGGGCACCGCCCCACAGGGCGAACAACTCGGCATGCGAACCGACGATCAGGACAATGGCTGCGGCGCGCAGGGCGACGCTGGTTTCCACGGTTGCCCACCGACGCCGGCGGGGCGCGCAGTGGCGCTCCAGGTCCCGCAGCGGCATCCGGTGCCAGTCCTTCGGCAGACGTCCCAGGGCACGCTCCAGCCGAACCGACATCGCCACGTAGGACAACGAGTTGCCGCCGAGGTCGACGAAGCTGGCGCTGCGGTCGATGGACGCGGCAGGTAGGTGTAGAACCTCGGCGAACAGGCCCTTCAGATCCGCGACATCGGTCACGCGTGGTGCGGCGGACAACGTGCGCACCGCGGTGTAATCGGGCTTGCCCGAGGTCAACCGGGGCAGTTCGGGGACGAGCGCCGAGCGCACCGCACCGGCGGGCACGCCGGCCAGAGTGGCGGTCAACTGTTGCACTTCGCCTGCGGTCGTTGCGCCCGTGTCGACGGCGGCCACCGCAAGGGTTTCGTCGTCGTCGGTGCACAACGCGGTCACTTCGTGGTCGGCGAGGGTGGTCTGGAGACGGTCGAGATCGACGCGCAGGCCGAACAGCTTCACGAATCGGCCACTGCGGCCGATGACTTCGTACAGACCGTCGGAGGTGTACCGGGCGATGTCGCCGGTGTGGAGTTCGGAGATGGTGGCGCCGAGGGTCAGGTCCTCGGGTCGCTGCGCGTAGCCGAGCATCACGTTGGCCCCGCGGTAGACCAGCTCACCGGTGTCGTCGGGCCAGTCGTCGCCGGAGCGGATGGACAGGCTGCCGCCGGGAATCGGACGTCCGATGGCTTCGGGGTGTGTCAGAGCCAATTCCGGTGGCAGATACGCCATCCGGGCGGTCGCCTCGGTCGCCCCGTACATCACGTACAGCTGCCAGCCCCGGCGCTGTCCGAGGGCCGCGAAACGGCGTACCCGGTCAGGTGTCATCCGTCCGCCTGCCTGGGTGAGGTACCGCAGATGGGGCAGGTCCATGGTGTCGAAGCCGATGCGGTCGAGCAGTTCGAAGGTGTGGGGAACCCCGGCGAAGGTCGTGGCCCGGTGCCGGGTGAACAGGTCCCAGAACTCGTCGTCGACCACCGAGCGATCGGTGAAGATCAGGCCGGCTCCGCGGAGCAGGTGACTGTTGGCCACCGACAGTCCGTAGCAGTATGACAGCGGCAATGTTGTTGCCGCCCGATCGTTCTCACTGATCGCGAGGTACTCGGCGATGGCGGCGGCATTGCTGGCGAGGTTGGTGTGGGACAGGCGGACCAGCTTCGGTGACCCGGTGCTGCCCGAGGTCGACATCAGCAGCGCCAGATCGTCGTGCAGCCGGTGCATGCTGTGGGTGCGCCGGTGGTGGATGCCTGCGGTGCCGATCACGGTGTCGGGGGAGTAGGTCTGCAGGATCTCCCGGTGATCGCCGTCCGCGGGTACCGGCAGGGACACGTGGCCGCCTGCGAGTGCGCCCAGGTAGTGCACCAGGGTGGGCAGGTCGTTGCGTGCCTCGAGGAGCACGAGGCGTCGTTCGGTGCCCAGCGCCATCGCGGACTGCGACACGAGGTCGGCGAGGGTCGCGTAGCTGACCTGCCGGGTCTCGGTGAAGACCGCGATCCGGTCACCGTGCGCACGCAACGCGGAGACGATGTGGCTCAAGGCAACGCCGTCCCCTCACCCCGTACGTCGATCCGGACCTTGGTGTCGCGGGCCGGTGGATTCAGACTGTGCTGACGTACGACGATGGACTCACCGGCTGCGGCGGGCTCGATGGTGAGCAGCACATCGTGGCCGAGGAACTCGGTGCCGACCACGGTTCCCACACTGGCGGCGGCCTCGGAATCGCCCTCGCTGTCCGAAATCGTCGTGGCGACAAGCTGTTCAGGCCGTAGCACCAGCGTGCACGGGCCGTCGGCGGCGCCGGCCTGTACTGGTATCCGGCCCAGCGCGCTGTCGGCCCAACCCGACGTGACGGTGCAGGCCACCGCGATGCAGTCCCCGAGGAACTCGGCGGTGAACCGGTCGGCGGGTTGGCGGTACACGTGCTCGGGTGTTCCGACCTGGGTGAACCTACCCTCGCGCATCACCGCGATCTGATCGGAGATCGACAGCGCCTCCTCCTGGTCGTGCGTCACGATCAGAGTGGTCACCCCGGTCTCGGACAGCGCCCGGGCCACGGACTTTCGGGTGGCGGCACGCAGCCCGGTGTCGAGGGCGCTGAACGGCTCGTCGAGCAGCATCACCACCGGCCGGCGGGCCAGCGCCCGGGCCAATGCGACGCGCTGCTGCTGGCCTCCGGAGAGCTGATGCGGGCGGCGCTGCGCGAACGAGGAATCCAGGGACACTGTGGCCAGCAGCTCGCCGACCCTGGCCCGGGCCGCGGCGCCGCGCTCGCGAAGACCGTAGGCGACGTTCTGGGCCACCGTCAGGTGGGGGAACAGTGCACCGTCCTGCGCCACGTAGCCGACGTCGCGTCGATGGGGTGCAACAGTGTTTGTCGGACTTGCCATTTCGCGTCCGGCGATGGTCACGGTGCCGGCGTCGGGGGATTCGAAGCCTGCGATCACCCTCAGCAGCGTGGTCTTACCGCATCCGGAGGACCCGACCACCGCGGTGATGGTCCCCGGCGTCAGGGTCAGGTCGATGCTGTCGAGCACGGCAGTGCCGTTGAAGGACTTGCGGAGTCCGCGCACCTGCAGGACATCGTCGGTCACAGGGCAGCCACCTTCGTCGACTGGCGCAACAGCATCAAGGTCACGGGTATGGACAGGGCGATCAGCATCAGTGCGTAGGGTGCCGCCGCGGCATAATCGAGTTCGCTGCTCAGCGACCAGAACCGCATGGCCAGGGTGCGGGTGCCGGTCGGTGCCAGCAACAGCGTCGCGGTCAATTCCGTTGCCACGGCGACGAAAACCAGCGAGGCCCCGGCCGCGGCGGCCGGGGCGGTCAGCCGCAGGGTCACGCGCACGAACGTCCGCGCCGGTGAGGCTCCCAATGAGCGTGAGGCTTCTTCCACCGACGGCGGGACCTGTGCCAGGCCCGAGCGCAGGCTGACCAGGGCGCGCGGCAGGAACAGCAGCACGTAGGCGCAGATCACCAGGGCCGCAGTCTGATAGAGCGGGGGAGCGTAGCGGATCGCCACGGTGACCAGTGCCAGCGCGGTGACGATGCCGGGCATCGAGCTGGTGATGAAGTTGGCGCCCTCGATCGAGCGGGCCAGCAGGCCGCGGTAGCGGACGGCGACCCAGGCGAACGGGAAGGCCAGCACCGTGGTCAGGACCGCGGCGGCAGCGGCCAGTGTCGCGGTCTGGGCGAGTGCGGTACCGATCTCGGCGGCGTCCCACACCTGCCTGCCACCGATCCACATCCACCGTGTCAGCGTCCACAGCGGGACGCCCAATGCCAGGGCGGCCAGTGCCAGCAATCCGACCGTGGCCGGCACCATGGTGCGGCCCAGGCGCATCGGTGCACTGGCCCGTTGCGCTCCGGAGCCGATCCGCGCGAAGCGGGCATTGCCGCGGGCCGCCGCCTCGGTGACCAACAGCAGCAGGCACAGCAGCACGAGTACGGCGGCCAGCGTGGCGCCGGCCGCGCCGTCGAACGTGGCCTGGAACTGTTCGAAGATCGCGGTGGTGAACGTCGAGAAGCGGATCATCGCGAACGCGCCGTATTCGGCCAGCAGGTGTACACCGATCAGTAGTGCGCCGCCCAGGATCGCCAGGCGCAGCTGCGGCAGCACCACCCGGAAGAACACCCCGGACGATCCGGATCCAAGCGCGCGGGCCGATTCCTCCAACGCCGGATCGATGCGGCGCAGGGTGGCCGCGGCGGGCACGTAGACGAACGGGAAGTACGACAGCGTCGCGATCAGCACCCCGGCCGAGAATCCGTGCAACGACGGCACCACGCTGACCCAGGCGTAGCTGTTGACGAACGCAGGCACGGCCAGGGGTGCGACGAACACCGGCCGCCACCACGTCCGCCCCGGCAGATCGGTGCGCTCGACCAGCCAGGCCGCTCCGATTCCGAGCACGACGCACACGGGCACGGTGATCACGACCAGGCCCACGGTGTTGAGCAGGAGTTCGCCGACCCGGGGCCGCACCACCAGCTCGATCACCCGACTCGGGCCGGTGGTGATGACCGACCAGGCGACGTAACCCAGCGGGATGAAGGTGGCTGCCAGCAAGAGCACCACGGCGGAGCTCAGCGCTGCCCCCGGCCGGGGACGTGCGGAACGCTGCTGCGGTACGGGTTGAGCCGGTGGTGCTTCTGTCGCGACCAATTACAGCAAGCCAGCCTTCGTCATCAGGTCGGTGACCTTGGCGGCATCGAGATTGGACGGGTTGACCGCGGGCGCCTGCAACGTGTCCAACGGCGGGAGGGCCGGGTTGGCCGCGACACCACTGGCGACCGGGTATTCGAACGAGGTGCCCTTCTGCACCACTTCCTGACCAGCTTTGCCCGTGATGAACCGGAGGAACTGCTGGGCCTGATCCTGCTTCTTGCTGGATTTCAGGACGCCGCCGCCGGACAGGCTGACGAACGCGCCGGGGTCTTGGTTCTTGAAGTAGTGCAGGGCGGTGTTACCGCTGATCTCCTTGGTCTTGGCCTGATCGCGGAACCAGTAGTAGTGGTAGATGATCCCGCCGTCGACCTGACCGTCGTTCACGGCGCGCAGCGTGGCGATGTTGTCCTGGAGCACAACGGCATTGGTCTTCAGCCCGGCCAGCCACTGCGCGGTGGCCGGTTCGCCCTTCAGCTCGAGGATGGCCGCGACGATCGCCTGGAAGTCCGCCTTGGCCGGCGGCGCACCCCAGCGGCCCTTCCACTGCGGCTGCTGCAGATCCATGATCGAGTGGGGCAGTTGATCGGCCGGCAGCTTGGCCTTGTTGTAGACGAAGACCGTCGAGCGGGCCGCGACACCGGTCCACTTGCCCGACGATGGGCGGAACTGGGCCGGCACCTGGTCGATGGTCTGCTGCTCGACGTCGGCGAACAGCCCGGCCTTCTCGACAGCCGCCATCGCCGGGGAGTTCTCGGTGAGGAACACGTCGGCCGGGGAGGCGTTGCCCTCGGCCACCAGCTGGTTGCCGAGCTCGGTGTCGCCACCCTGCCGGTAGGTGATCTTGATCCCGGTCTCCTTGGTGAATGCGTCGATCCACTCCTTGGTGAGCGACTCGTGCTGGGCGTTGTAGATCAACAGCTCGTCAGACTCCGAACTGGAGCACGCAACCATCCCGGCGGCGACCGCGACGGCAGAGAAGACAACAGCGATCCGGCGGCTCCAGCGTGTGAGCATCAAGTGAATCCTTTCGGCGTTAGCTGAGCATCACCTAAGGACACTACCGGGGGCGGGCGAGACCTGTGGATGAACTCGACGCTGGGGATAACTCGGCCGGGTTGTGCAGATGCTGTCGGACCGTGTCCGCACGGTGTGGGCATGAATTCTCTGACACGGGCCGAGATCGGCGCGCTGGGCGAACAGCTGGCCGTCGAGCATCTGACGGCACAGGGCTTGCGCACCCTGACCCGCAACTGGCGATGCCGCTACGGCGAGCTGGACGTGATCGCCGTCGACGTCGCCACCAACACGGCCGTCTTCGTCGAGGTGAAGACCCGCACCGGCGATGGTTTCGGCGGGCTGGCCGAGGCGGTCACGGCACAGAAGGTGCGCCGCATCCGCCGGCTGGCGGGGCTGTGGCTGGCCGAGCAGGAGGTTCGTTTCGCCGCACTGCGCATCGACGTGATCGGGGTGCGCCTCGGCCGCCGCCGAGAACCCGAGCTGACGCACCTCAAGGGGGTGGGTTGAAATGGGTTTGGGCAGAGCCTATTCGGTGGCCGTGCGTGCGGTGGACGGCGTCATCGTGGAGATCGAGGCAGACATCACCTCGGGGCTGCCGGGCGTGCATCTGGTGGGGTTGCCCGACACCGCCCTGCAGGAGTCGCGGGATCGGGTGCGGGCGGCGATCACCAACTGTGGCAACGAATGGCCGATGTCGCGCCTGACCTTGGCATTGTCCCCGGCCACGTTGCGCAAGGTCGGTTCGGTCTATGACGTGGCGCTGGCGGCTGCGGTGCTCTCGGCGCACACCAAGACCGCGTGGGCCCGGCTGGAAAAGTCGGTACTGCTTGGCGAACTCGCCCTCGACGGCCGGATCCGTCCGGTCCACGGCGTCCTGCCTGCGGTGTTGGCCGCCAAGCAGGAGGGCTGGCCCTTGGTGGTGGTGCCCGTCGACAACCTGGCGGAGGCGAGTCTGGTCGACGGGATCGAGGTGTGTGGTGTGCGGACGTTGCGTCAGCTGCAGGCCTGGCTCGACGGCAAGGGGGATCTGGTGGCGCGGGTGGCCACGCCGGGGCGCGCTCCCGAGCCCACAGCTGATCTTGCCGACGTGGTCGGTCAGGCTCAGGCCCGTTACGCCCTGGAGGTGGCGGCCGCGGGTGCTCATCACCTGATGCTCACCGGACCTCCCGGCATCGGGAAAACGATGCTGGCGCAGCGTCTTCCGGGCTTGTTGCCGCCGCTGTCGCCGGGGGAGTCGTTGGAGGTGACCGCGATCCACTCCGTGGCAGGGCTACTGGCAGGGGATACCCCGCTGATCACGCGGCCGCCGTTCGTGGCTCCCCACCACACGTCGACCGTGGCGGCACTCGTCGGAGGCGGAAGCGGGTTCGCTCGCCCCGGCGCGGTCAGCCGGGCACACCGCGGTGTGTTGTTTCTCGACGAGTTCCCCGAGATGGGCTCAAGTGCCCTCGAAGCCCTGCGAACCCCACTCGAAGACGGGGAGATCCGGCTGGCCCGCCGGGACGGGGTGGCGTGTTATCCGGCGCGTTTCCAGCTGGTTCTGGCGGCCAATCCGTGCCCGTGCGCACCACCAAAATCGCAGGACTGTGTTTGTTCGGCCCAGGCCAGGCTGCGGTATCGCGGCAAGCTGTCCGGGCCATTGGTGGACCGCGTCGACTTGCAGGTGGAGTTGCATCCCGTCAGTGTCGGAGCATTCACTCCGCAGGCCGGAGAGTCGAGCGCCGTGGTGCGCGCCCGTGTTGCGGCAGCCCGCCTCGCCGCCCAGGAACGGTGGAAACCGTACGGGATCGGCACCAATGCCGAGGTCGGCGGTTCGCTGCTGCGGCGTGAATTCCGACTGCCCAGAGTCGCCATGGAGCCGTTGCGGTCCGCACTGGACCTTGGGGTGATCAGCATGCGTGGCGCCGACAGGAGTCTGAGGGTCGCCTGGACGTTGGCCGATCTCGCCGGCCGGACCATGCCTGCTCGCGAGGACGTGGCCACGGCGTTGGGCTTCCGTCGGGCCGGGGGTGTGTCATGACCGACGAGGTCCGGCGCGCGTGGGCCTATCTGTCACGGGTCGCCGAGCCGCCGTGCGCGGAACTGTCGGCCCTCGTCGCGCAGGTGGGTCCGGTCGAGGCGGCCGGCCGGGTCAAATCGGGTGACGTCGGGCCGGAGTTGTTGAGCCGTGTTGAGGCCCGTCGGGAATTGGATTGTGCAGTCAGGGATCTGGATGTCCTCGACCGAATGGGCGGGCGGTTGATCACCCCCGGTGATGACGAGTGGCCGCTGCTGCGATTCCGCGCATTGGGTGTGAAAAAGGACCACAAGCGTCCCAATGCGCATCCGCCGTTGGTGTTGTGGGCGAGCGGGCCGGTGCAGCTCGATGAGGTGACTGAGCGCGCCGCGGCGATCGTCGGTACCCGCGCGGCCACGGCGTACGGCGAGCACGTGACCGCTGACTTGGCCGCCGGGTTGGTTGAGCGCGAGGTGACGGTGGTGTCCGGCGGTGCCTATGGCATCGACGGAGCAGCGCACCGCGCCGCCCTGGCCTGTGAGGGCATGACCGTCGCGATCGTGGCCGGCGGCATCGACAACCCGTACCCGGCCGGGCACAGCGCACTGTTCCACCGGATCCGCCAGGAATGCCTGTTGGTCAGTGAGTATCCGCCAGGCGTCGCGCCGGGCCGACTGAGATTTCTCACCCGCAACCGGTTGGTCGCGGCCCTCTCGGGCGCGACGGTGGTCGTCGAGGCCGGGTTGCGCAGCGGTGCTGCCAATACAGCCGGGTGGGCCAAGTTGCTGGGCCGGTCGGTGTGCGCGGTGCCAGGGCCGGTGACCTCGGCGGCATCGGCGGGATGCCATGCGCTGCTTCGAGGTGGTGCCAACCTGGTCGGCCGTGCTGAGGAGATCGTCGAACTCGTCGGCCGCATAGGCGAACTCGCGTCGGAGGAACCGCATCCGGTGGCACCGCTCGACAATCTCTCGCCTATTGAGAAGCAGGTCTACGACGCGTTGCCGTCGCGCGGCGCCCACACCGTGGACGAGATCGCGATGCTCGCCGCCCTTCCGCCGCATCAGATACTGGGGCCGTTGACGACGTTGGAGCTCGCCGGGATGGTCGTGAGCGAGGACGGGTGCTGGCGGTTGCGCCGGCGCCGGTAGACCCCATACACGGGGCCTGTCTCCGTATAGTCGATGAGGTCGGCTAACAAAGAAATGGGCCGAGCGAGTTTTGGAGGCGGTATGGCAGGACGTCCCGTGCACACGTTTGAAGTGGTGCGCCGCGAGCAACTGACCGATCACATGGTCAGGCTGGTGCTGGGCGGCAACGGTGTAAACGGCTTCGACACGTTCTCGCCCAACGAGTTCAGCGATGCCTACGTCAAAATCGCCATTGTTCCCGACGGTGTCGATGTCGCGGCGCTGCCGAAGCCCTTGACGCTGGACAGCTTTCAGGAATTGCCTCCCGAACAGCGACCGACAGTGCGCACCTACACCGTGCGCAACGTCGACACCGAGCGCGGCGAGATCACCATCGACTTCGTCGTGCACGGCGAGCAGGGCGTAGCCGCACCGTGGGCTGCCGCGGTCCAACCCGGTCAGCCCGCCTACCTGATGGGGCCGAGCGGGGCCTACGCCCCAGACCCGGCCGCTGATTGGCATCTGCTGGCTGGTGACGAAGCCGCGCTGCCCGCCATCAGCGCAGCACTGGAAGCCTTGCCCGACAACGCGATCGGCAAGGTCTTCATCGAGGTGGCCGGCCCGGGGGATGAAATCGAGCTCACCGCTCCCGATGGTGTCGAGGTCACCTGGATCCACCGGGGTGGGCGCGCCGATCTGGTCGGCGACGACCACGCCGGAGACAATGCACCACTGATTGCCGCGGTCAAAGAGGCGGCCTGGCTGCCAGGCCAGGCCCAGGTGTTCATCCACGGCGAGGCCCAGGCCGTCATGCACAACCTGCGCCCGTACATCCGCAAGGAGCGCGGCGTCCCGGCGAAGTGGGCCGCCTCGATCTCGGGCTACTGGCGTCGTGGACGCACCGAGGAGACGTTCCGGCAATGGAAGGCCGAGCTGGCAAAAGCGGAGGCCGACACCGCGGGCTGACGCCAGATGGCAAGGTAGCCGTCATGGCATTCGGTGATTACCAACTCGAGATCTACCTGCAGGGGCTGTCGGGCGTGCTGCCGAGTATGCCGATGGATTACGCGGGGCTTGAGGCCAGGGCCCAGGCGGCGATGCCGGCCTCGATCTGGTCGTATGTGGCCGGTGGTGCCGGTGACGAGCGCACTCAGCAGGTCAACCGTACCGCCTTCGACCGGTGGGGGTTGATGCCCCGGATGTTCAACGCGCACCGGGAGCGTGATCTGTCCGTCGAGGTGTTCGGGCTGAGATTGCCGTCCCCGTTGTTCATGGCGCCGATCGGGGTGCTGGGTATCTGCGGGCAGGACGGTCACGGGGATCTGGCCGGTGCGCGCGCTGCGGCGCGGACCGGGGTGCCGCTGATGGTGTCCACCCTGACCGAGGATCCGCTGGAGGACGTCGCCGCCGAATTCGGTGACACCCCAGGCTTTTTCCAGCTGTACACCCCGACCGACAAGGATCTGGCCGCCAGTCTGGTGCAGCGCGCCGAGAAGGCCGGGTACAAGGGCATCGTCGTCACACTCGACACCTGGGTGCCGGGCTGGCGCCCGCGTGACCTGTCCACCTCGAACTTCCCGCAGTTGCGCGGCAAATGTCTGGCCAACTACACCAGTGACCCGGTGTTTAGGGCCGGCTTGCCGCAGCCGCCCGAGGAGAATCCCCAAGCCACGGTATTGCGCTGGGTCAGCCTGTTCGGCAATCCACTGACCTGGGATGACCTGCCGTGGCTGCGGTCGCTGACCACGCTGCCGCTGATCCTGAAGGGCATCTGTCACCCCGAGGACGTTCGGCGGGCCAAGGACGGTGGCGTCGACGGTATCTATTGTTCGAATCATGGTGGGCGCCAAGCCAATGGTGGCCTGCCGGCGATCGACTGCCTGCCCGGTGTGGTCGAGGCCGCCGACGGGTTGCCGGTGTTGTTCGACTCGGGTATCCGCAACGGCGCCGACATCGTCAAGGCACTCGCGCTGGGTGCCACCGCGGTCGGGGTGGGCCGTCCGTATGCCTACGGG
Source organism: Mycolicibacterium peregrinum (assembly GCF_001665785.1). Lineage (GTDB taxonomy): Bacteria > Actinomycetota > Actinomycetes > Mycobacteriales > Mycobacteriaceae > Mycobacterium > Mycobacterium peregrinum_A. The sequence goes on along the minus strand of NZ_LZSO01000013.1, from coordinate 110,608 downwards.
CTGGCCTTGGGTGGCACTGACGGCATCGTGCATGTGCTGCGGTCGCTGCTGGCCGAGGCCGACCTGATCATGGGCGTCGACGGTTATCCGACGCTGGCCGACCTCACGCCCGACGCCCTGCGACGGGTGGACTGACCCGGCTCGCGGCAACCAACTGAACGCCGCGACACGCGCTGGCGGTTGCCCGCGACGGTCGGAACGGTCTGACACGGTGGTGGGGTGAGCACCGGGACCGACGCGATACTGGACGAGTTCGACCAGTATCTCGAGCTGGAACGTGGCCGGTCTGCACACACCCGCCGCGCGTACCGGGGTGACCTGACTGCGCTGTTCGATTTCACCGGCGGCGGACTGGAGACTCTCACCCTGCCGAGGTTGCGCTCGTGGTTGGCCGCTCAGGCTGCAGCCGGAACGGCGCGGACCACGTTGGCGCGCCGAACCTCCTCGGTCAAGACCTTCTCCACCTGGGCGACACGGCGGGGACTGTTGCCGAATGACCCCGCCGCGCGGTTGCAGGTGCCCAAGGCTCACCGCACGCTGCCTGCGGTGCTGCGCCGCGACCAGGCAGTGGACGCCATGGAAGCGATGAATTCAGCTGTGCAGGAAGGTGACCCGCTCGCACTGCGGGACAGGTTGATCGTCGAGCTGCTGTACGCCACCGGTATCCGGGTCAGCGAGCTGTGTGGTCTGGACATCGATGACATCGACACCCCGCGCCAGGTGCTGCGGGTGTTGGGCAAGGGCAACAAGCAGCGCACGGTCCCCTTCGGTGAACCGGCACTGGTCGCGTTGACCTCCTGGCTCACCGACGGGCGGCCCGAGCTGGTCACTGCCGATTCCGGCGCCGCTCTCCTGCTCGGGGCCCGCGGCAAGCGCCTCGACCCCCGTCAGGCCCGAACCGTGGTGCACCAGACCGTCTCTGCCGTCGACGGTGCCCCCGCCATCGGCCCCCACGGACTCCGCCACAGTGCGGCCACCCACCTGTTGGAAGGTGGTGCCGACCTGCGCGTCGTACAGGAGTTGTTGGGTCACAGCTCGCTGGCCACCACCCAGCTCTACACCCACGTCACAGTGGAACGGTTGCGCGCGGTGCACGACCAGGCGCACCCACGAGCTTGAAGAGGAGATCGTGCCGGAGTTGACTGTCGAGCCGACCCGAACCACCGTCGATCTGCCCTGCGGCCCGGTGTCCTATCTCAGCTGGGCCACCGACCATACGGCGCCGACCGTGGTGTTGCTGCACGGTGGAGGCGTGGACAGCGCGTCGTTGTCCTGGGGCGGTATCGGCCCGCGGTTGGCCGAGGCGGGCTACCGCGTGATCGCGCCGGACCATCCCGGCTATGGCTGCAGTCCGTCGGCGCGGTTGCCCGTGACACAGGACCGGTTGGTCGGCTACGTGGGGGAGTTCGTCGACGGACTCGACCTGCAGCGCTACGCGATCGGCGGGCTGTCACTCGGTGGGGGCATGACCATCGGCCATGTCCTGGACCGGCCACAGCGGGTGACGGGTGCGATGCTGCTGGGCAGTTACGGCCTGATGCCGCGCCTCTCGGACGGGCCGATGTCCGGTGTGCGGCAACTGGTCACCTGGGTGACGCTGCGTACCGGTGTGCTCGGCGCGGTGACCCGTTGGGTGGGCACCAACCGCCGGGCGATGGTGCGCAGCATGCAGGCCCTGATCACCGATCCCGCGAAGGTCACCGACGAGTTGATGGACGAGGTCATGGCCGCGGCGGGCCAACCGGAGGGATTCTCGGCGTTCGGGCAGTGGCAGCGCGATCAGGTCCGGTGGAACCGGCTGCGCACGGACTACAGCGGACGGTTGTCATCGTTTCCCCGCCCGGCGCTGATCGTCCACGGTGACCGTGATCCGGGTGTGCCGGTTGCGCGGGCCCGGGCGGCCGCCGAGCTGATCCCGGACGCGGAGCTCAAGATCATTGCAGGCGCCGGACATTGGGTGCAGCGTGACCGTCCGGACGCTGTGCTCGAGGCGATGAGCGGGTTTCTCGCCGGACTCGTCGGCCGTTAGCGCATCAGCTTGATGACTTCGGCCAGATGCGGAAGCGCCGACTCACGGCCCGCCCATGCGTCGAACGCCGTCCAGTAGCTGATCCCGAACCGGCGCTGTCGATCGGCCAGAGCCTCGGCCATCTGCTCGTAGCTGCCGAACAACGCAAACGGCGATTCCAGCAGCAGTTCCGCCGAGGCTCCCAACGGCCCGGCCACCTCCGTTGCCGCACCAGCGGGGTCGTCGGTGTGGACCACGAACTGCAGCAACCCGTTGAGTTCGATGACATCGAACCGGTCGCCGGCGGCATCGCACACCACAGCGATCCGGTCCAGCAGACCGTTCGCGTCGAAGTGAGTCAGCCGGACCTCTGTGGCGTCGTGGTTGTGACTGAAACCCGCCAGCCCGGCGATATCGGCGACCCGGCCGGCGAGCTGCAACACGCGCGTGCCGTTGCCACCGATGAGCAGCGGCACGTCGGCTCCTGGCGGTGCGACCAGCGAGCCGGCGTCCGCCCGCACGCAGTAATGCGCGCCGTTCACGTCCACCGGCTCACCGGACAGGAGCGGGCGGATCACGTCGACCGCTTCGATCAGCCGGTCCACCCTGGTGGCGCCGTTGTCGAACTTCAGTCCGGCCGCGTCGTATTCGGCCTTCATGTGACCGGCGCCCAGGCCCAACTCGAACCGTCCACCCGACAGTGCTGCCACGCTTACGGTTTCCCGCGCGGTGTCGACCGGATGACGCAGATCGTTGTTGAGCACGAGTGTTCCGGTGCGCAGACGCGAGGTGACGGCGCAGGCAGTGGCCGCCCCGCTGAACGGTGCCAGCGTCGGTGCCAGGTGGTCGGGGATCGTCATGATGTCGAACCCGGATTGTTCGACGGTGCGCGCGAACTCGGCGAAATCGGCACCGCGGGGGAGTGCGGTGTGCAGACCGAATCGCATCGGCCGGGTGCGGTGGAAATGCGACGCGACGGTCATATTTCGACAGTAGGCGTGCTCACCGAGGAGTGAGCGTGCGCAATCTTTTGGTCGGTGGTTTCTGCGCGTGGCGCGTCGGTCAGCCGCCCAGCGGCTTGAGCCGGATCGGGGTCTCGGCCAGCAGTCCGAGCGGGTCGAGGTAATCCGCGCGGGCCGCCGCACCCCACATCGCTCCCCAGTGCAGGCAGGCGCTCGCCGGACATCCGGGATGGCCTTCGAGGAGTGTGCCGAGCAACTGCCCGGCCCCAACGCTCTGTCCGGGCCGTACCGTGGCGTGCACCGGCTCGTAGCTGGTGCGCAGCCCACCCGGATGGGCGAGCGAGACCACCGGTCGACCGGCCAGCTCACCGGCGAACACCACGGTTCCCGGACCTGCGGCATAGACCGGTTGATCCGGGGCAGCAGCCAGGTCGACGCCCCGGTGGCCGCGGTTCCAGTTGGGGGAGGGGGCATCGAAACCCCTGGTCACCGTCGGTCGGGGGGAGACCGGCCACTGCAGTCGGGAGCCCTCGGCGTGGGCGGCCGGCGGCCAGATCCACGTCATACTGAGCAGCAGGGCCACTGCGGCAAGCCTCACCATTCCAGTTCAGCGTCAACCCCGGCCGTCCGGAAGCCCCAAAGTCGGGAGCTGTGGATGGACGGGCCCGCGTTTGCCGCGTGGTAAAAGCGCCCCTGCCCAGCGTGTAAACTTCTACCCGCAGCTCGCTTGCGGGCTGACTTCGCGTGTCTGCGCATATCGATCGCCTTGATGGGGTCGTACACGGATGCCGACGGTCCTGACCTGGGATTTCCCGGATCGGGTTCGGCGTCCGGCGGGCACCAGGGCCTGGCATCACCCGACGCCGGGCGACAACCGACACATAAAGGAATGAGCTCATGGCTGTTGTGACCATGAAGCAGCTGCTGGACAGCGGCGCTCACTTCGGGCATCAGACCCGACGCTGGAACCCCAAGATGAAGCGGTTCATCTTCACCGACCGCAATGGCATCTACATCATCGATCTGCAGCAGACGCTGACCTACATCGACAAGGCCTACGAGTTCGTCAAGGAGACGGTGGCCCACGGCGGCTCCGTCCTGTTCGTCGGCACCAAGAAGCAGGCGCAGGAGTCCATCGCCGAAGAGGCCACCCGCGTCGGCATGCCCTACGTGAACCAGCGCTGGCTGGGCGGCATGCTCACCAACTTCTCCACCGTGCACAAGCGCCTGCAGCGCCTCAAGGAGCTCGAGGCCATGGAGCAGACCGGTGGCTTCGAGGGTCGCACCAAGAAGGAAATCCTCATGCTCACGCGTGAGAAGAACAAGCTTGAGCGCAGCCTCGGCGGTATCCGGGACATGCAGAAGGTGCCTTCGGCCATCTGGGTCGTCGACACCAACAAGGAGCACCTGGCGGTCAACGAGGCCATCAAGCTCGGCATCCCGGTCATCGCGATCCTGGACACCAACTGCGACCCCGATCAGGTCAACTACCCGATCCCGGGCAACGACGACGCCATCCGTTCGGCCGCGCTGCTGACCAAGGTCGTCGCCTCCGCGGTGGCCGAGGGCCTGCAGGCCCGCGCCGGCCAGGGTGCCGGTGAGAAGCAGGACACCGAGGGTGCCGCTGAGCCGCTCGCCGAGTGGGAGCAGGAGCTGCTCGCCGGTGCGACCGCTGGTACCGCCGAAGGCGAAGCCGCTGCTGCACCCGAAACATCCACTGACGCTTCGTAATTCCAGGAGAAGTCTTACATGGCTAACTACACCGCCGCCGACGTCAAGCGCCTTCGGGAGCTGACCGGCTCCGGCATGATGGACTGCAAGAACGCGCTGGCCGAATCGGACGGCGATTTCGACAAGGCCGTCGAGTTGCTCCGTATCAAGGGTGCCAAGGACGTCGGCAAGCGCGCTGAGCGCGCCACCGCCGAGGGTCTGGTCGCGGCCAAGGACGGCGCGCTCATCGAGCTGAACTCCGAGACCGACTTCGTCGCCAAGAACGCCGAATTCCAGGAGCTCGCCAACCAGGTCGTGGCGGCCGCCGCCGCGGCGAAGGCCGGCGATGTGGATGCCCTCAAGGCTTCGCAGCTTGGCGAAGTGTCGGCTCCCACCACCGTCGAGCAGGCCATCGCCGACCTGTCCGCCAAGATCGGCGAGAAGCTCGAACTGCGTCGGGTTGCCTACTTCGACGGCACGGTCGAGACCTACCTGCACAAGCGTGCCGCGGACCTGCCGCCGGCCGTCGGTGTCCTGGTCGAGTACACCGCCGGCGACGCGGAGAAGGGCAAGGAGGCCGCCCACGCGGTCGCCCTACAGATCGCCGCGCTCAAGGCCAAGTACCTCACCCGTGAGGACGTCCCCGCCGACATCGTCGCCAACGAGCGCCGCATCGCCGAGGAGACCGCGAAGGAAGAGGGCAAGCCCGAGCAGGCGCTGCCCAAGATCATCGAAGGTCGCGTCACGGGCTACTACAAGGACGTCGTGCTGCTGGACCAGCCGTCGGTGTCCGACAACAAGAAGACCGTCAAGGCGCTGCTCGACGAGGCCGGCGTCACCGTGACCCGCTTCGTGCGGTTCGAGGTCGGTCAGGCCTAACACCGAAGAAGACTCGGGCGGCGCATCACACCCGATTGACGGCTCGGCCGTCCACACCCGATTGACGGCTCGGCCGTCGCTGCCCGCCGCAAAACCCCGCGCTCATTCCGGCGATCCCGGAACGCGCGGGGTTTTGTTCATTCCGGGGCGGCGTCATCCCGTCGACAGGTACTCAACTTCGCTCGGGAGCTCGACGGCCTGGCCCCGCCTCGCCGGAAAGTGCGGGGTTTTGTCCATTCGTAACCCGGTCGGTGCCGGGTAGTTGCTCACGCCGGGGCGCCGGGCTTTGCCGATGTGGGAGTGTGGCAGGTACCAATGGTGTGGGAGGTGACATGCGCGTAGGTGTGGTGTTTCCGCAGACGGAACTCGGCGGAGATCCGGGAGCGGTGCGCGCATACGGCCAGCGTGTCGAAGAGCTGGGCTTCACCCACATCCTGGCTTACGACCATGTGGTCGGCGCCGATCCGGCGGTCCACCGGGACTGGTCGGGCCCATATGACCTCTACACCACCTTTCACGAGCCGATGGTGATGTTCGGTTACCTGGCCGCGGTCACCTCGTTGGAACTGGTCACCGGGGTGATCATCCTGCCGCAGCGCCAGGCCGTTCTGGTGGCCAAGCAGGCTGCCGAGGTCGACCTGCTCAGCGGTGGGCGGATGCGCCTCGGCGTCGGGCTGGGCTGGAATGCGGTCGAGTACGAGGCGCTCGGCGAGGATTTCGGAAACCGCGGCAAGCGGTCCGAGGAGCAGGTCGAGCTGATGCGTCGGCTGTGGACCGAATCGTCGGTGACCTTCGAAGGTCGCCACCACCGGGTGACCGGTGCGGGCCTGGCGCCGCTGCCGGTGCAGCGTCCGATCCCGGTGTGGTTCGGCGCTGCCTCCGCGCGCGCACTGGAGCGGGCCGGGCGACTCGGCGACGGGTGGTTCCCGATGGTCGGACCAGGGCTGGAACTCGATGACGCTCGGGCCAGGGTTGAGCGTGCGGCCGTCTCCGCCGGGCGAGATCCCGCCGGGATCGGCATGGAGGGGCGCGTGACCTGGACCGGTGATCCGGACAAGGTGGTGGCCGACATCGCCGCGTGGGCCGACGCCGGGGCCACGCACGTCACCGTGAACACCATGGGAGCCGGTCTGCGGACCGTCGACGAGCATCTGGCTGTGCTGCAGAGCGTGGCCCGGACGCAGTAACGGCGGTTGGGCGCCGAGAGCCCGCCGCCCGATCGGTACCAGTTGGTACCGTCTGGTCATGAGTCGAATCTTCGCCTTCGGCGACGACGCCCTCGGTGAACACGATGCCGTCGGCCTGGTGGAAGAACTGCGAGCAGGCCGGGTATCGGCGGCCGACCTGATCGAGGCCGCGGTGGCGCGTGTCGAGGCGGTCAATCCCACCCTCAACGGACTGGCTTTCGAGGCCTTCGACCGGGCCCACGCCCGCGGCGCCGCCCCCAGCCCCTACGGCGGGTACTTCGACGGCGTCCCGACCTTCGTCAAGGACAACTCCGCGGTCGAGGGCATGCCGACGATGCGCGGCACCGATGCGTGGGAACCCCACGCCGAAACGTCGCACGGTGACTTCGCCCGTGCCTACCTCGCCACCGGCCTCGTGCCGCTGGGAAAGACCCGGCTCTCGGAATTCGGGTTCAGCGCGGCATGCGAGCATCCCCGCCTCGGCCCGGTGCGCAACCCGTGGAACCCGCTCTATACCGCAGGCGCGTCCTCGTCGGGTTCGGGTGCCTTCGTCGCGGCCGGTGCCGTACCCATCGCGCACGCCAACGACGGCGGCGGATCGATCCGCATCCCTGCGGCCTGTAACGGGCTCGTCGGCCTCAAGCCGACCCGGGGCAGGCTGCCGCAGGACCACGATCTGCGGATGATGCCGTTGCGGATCGTGGCCGACGGGGTGCTCACCCGGTCGGTGCGTGACACCGCGGCGCTGTACCGGGAGATGGAACGCGTCTACCGCAACCCCAAACTGCCACCGATCGGCGATGTCAGCCGCGCGGGCAAACAGCGCCTGCGCATCGCGGTGTGCACGCAGTCCGTCGTGCACGATGCCGGCCCGGAGATGACCGAGCTGACCCACAAGACCGCAGCACTGCTCGAGGAGCTCGGACACCAGATCACCGTGATCGGCAATCCGGTCCAGGCCCGGTTCAAGGATGATTTTCTGCTGTACTGGTCGTTCCTGGCGTATGCGTTGGTACGCGGTGGGAAGCGATCCTTCGGCCCGAGCTTCGACCGCGACAAGCTCGACAATCTCACGCTGGGCCTGGAACGGCACGCATCGCGCAACCTGTACCGGGTCCCGGCGGCGATCACCCACCTGGCCAGGTCGCGGCGGATCACCGAGCGGCTGTCCAACAGCTATGACGCGGTGCTCATGCCCACCCTGGCCGAGCCGACCCTGGAGATCGGCCGGCTCGATCCGACGGCGGACTACGAGCAGATCATCGACCGTTTGCTGGGTTGGGTGGCGTTCACACCGCTGCAGAACGCCACCGGGGATCCGGCCATCTCGCTGCCGTTGGCGCAGACGAAAACCGGCCTTCCGGTGGGCATGATGCTGTCGGCGGCCCGTGGCCGCGAAGCGCTGCTGCTGGAGTTGGCGTACGAGCTGGAAGAGGCCAGGCCCTGGCCGCGCATTCAGGATCCGGTTCCCGAAGCTCCGCGGAAACGGCCGCGAAAAGCGGTGAAATAGGGCGGTTTTGAAGCCGTCTCCCATCGACGGCGACGAAATCCGTTGTGTCGGCGACATCATGACGTAACGCCCAACAGTGGGTGTTAACTCGCGTGACACCGCGAGCTACTTCGGGTGAAACACAGAGCTCGCAGCATTCCCCACTGTGGAGACAGTAGCTTCGATACCTTCGTCTCAAGCATCCACAGCCCGTCGATCGCCGGAGATCGCGACCACTGCGGTGCGGACCGGAGGCACCTTCGGGTGCCTGATTCGATTCGCGCTGGCCAACATTCGTCGCCGGCCCGAACGGTTTGTGTTGTCGGTGCTCGGGATCGCGCTGGCCCTTGCCTGCGTCACCGTGGTGCGCACCATCTCGGCGAGCTTTGCGATCACCGGGGCCGATTCCGTCGTCGATGTACTGGGTGATGCCCAGTTGTGGGCGGTGCCGGCGGCCGGGGTGCACTTTGACAACGAGGCGCGCGCTCTGGTCGCCGATGGGCCACCTCCGGCGTTCGACCTGCCCGACGGCTGGCACGGCCGGATGATGATCTCCGGCGTGACGGCGATCGACGGCACTGCGGTATCGCTACGTGGCAGTGACGAAGTGCCTTCTGGTCAGGCGGTTTTGGGCTCCGGCCTGGCCGGCCGATTGGGGGTCGCGTCCGGAGAGGTGATCGACGTCGGAGCGTTGCCGCTCACCGCGAAGGTCTCCGGGGCTGGGGAGTCGATGACCGTGGCACCCGCGTTGGCACGGCTCCTCGTCGGCGACAACGGCTGGTGGACGGTCACGGCGCCGCCGGGCGACGAACATCGCCGCGACCTGGCCCAGATCTTCGGAGCCGCCGTGGGGTTGCCTGCCACGGCCGACCCGTCGGTGCAGCCGGAGGCCGGCGGTCACGGCCTGATCTACGACACGGTCGGCGGATCGGGTCCGCTGAGCTTCGAGCAGAAGTTCTCGGCGCTGTTCTCGGGGCAGGTCACCGGCTCGACCCTGGGCCTGATCTCCACCATCGGGCTCGCTCTGGGATTCGTCATCGCGGTCTCGTCCTTCCTGGCCGCAGTCGCCGAACGTAAACGCGACTTCGGGATCATGAGCAGCATCGGCCTCGCCGACGAGGTGCTGTACTTCTTCCTGATCGAATCGGCGATCGTCTTTGTGGCGGCCTACGCGGTCGGTGTGCTCGGCGCGGGTATCGCTGTGGCACTGGTCATTCCGGAAATCGCCACACTGACCGCATGGGCCCAGGCCGCCGCAATGGTGGCTGCGTTCCTGCCGGCGATGGCCATCGTCGGCGCCCTGGTGCCCGTGCACCGTCTCCTGCAGCAACGTCCGGTCGACCTCCTGGGGGCACGGTGACGAGCGCCGGCGCCGGGAACAGATGGCAGGTGAACAGCAAGGGCCTGGCCTACGGCTGGCTGTCCGCCCGCCGACGGATTCGCGAGATGGTGCTGCCGGTGGTGACCACTGCCACCGGGGCCTTCCTGGTGGTGCTGGTGTTCGGCATGTCCTCGGGGATCCGCGCGCAATCGGCAGCACTGGGGCACGCCGAGGAGATCAACCGAGCGGTGATCCTGATCGCGGTCACCGTGCTGCTCGTCGGGGTGGTGGAAGTCGCGGTGGCCACCACCCGAACCGTGGCGCACCGTACCCGTGAACTCGGGGTGCTCGGAGCCAACGGCATACCCCGCGCCCCCGTGATCGCTGCTCTCCTCGTCGAACCGGTGGTGGCCGCAGTCCTGGGCTCGCTGCTCGGTGCGGCCTGTGCAGGTGTCACCGGCATCGTGGTCGCGCTCGTGGGCCTGGCGCCGACCGGGGTGTCCTACTCAGGACTGGCGGTAGGCGCGGCGATCGCCATCGGGGTCAGCGTCGCGGCCGCGGTCGCAACAAGTTTCGTGCCCACCTTCAACGCCGCATCACGTCCACCCATCCGATCCCTCACCTCGGGAGGCTGAGCCGAACATGACCGCACTTCACGACACCGCCGCTGCCGCATCGGAGGACGCCGACCCGGTCAGCAAGCCCGTCATCGAGGTCAGCGATGTATGGAAACTGCACAAGCTCGGCGACGAGGTGGTCAAGGCACTCGTCGCCGCCGAACTCCAGGTGATGCCGGGCGAGTTCGTCTGCCTGATGGGGCCGAGCGGCAGTGGAAAGTCCACGCTGCTCAACATCATCGGCGGGCTGGACCGTCCGACCAAGGGCACCGTCACGATCGGCGGACGGGATACCGCGCAGTTGACGGAGAGCCAGTTCGCCGCGCTGCGGCACGACGCCATCGGATTCATCTTCCAGAGCTACAACCTGATCCCGTTCCTGTCCGCGGTCGAGAACGTCGAGCTGCCGCTGATGTTCGAGCCGTACGACCGAAAGTCATTGCGCAAGCGCGCAACCGAACTGCTCGAGCTGGTGGGCCTCGGGCACCGGATTCATCACCAGCCCACGAAGATGTCGGGCGGTGAACAACAGCGCACCGCGATCGCACGGTCGCTGATCAGCAGCCCGACCTTGGTACTGGCCGACGAACCGACGGCCAACCTGGACCACCGCACGGGGGAGACGGTGGTGCGCATGCTGCGCGACCTGTGCTCGACATTGGGCGTCACGGTCGTCGCAAGCACCCACGATCCCACGGTGGCCGACGAAGCGAGCCGTGTCGTCCGGATGCGAGACGGACAAATCGTCAACTGACTCAACCGTATTGGGAGAGGAATCAATGACTCAAGAATTGGAGGCCGCGGCGCCGTCAGCGCGTGACAAGCTGATGACGACCGAGCTGGTCCCCGAACAGATCCTGCCCAAGGTGATGAGCACCTTCGGCCTGACCGCGGCCTATGTCTTCATCATCTGCTGGATCACCGGCTCCTCGGTGATGGCGACAGGTGGATGGACCGCCATCCCCATGTGGGTGCTGGGCATCCTCACCTTCCTGGTCCCCGCCGGCATGGCCGTGGTGGAACTCGGCAACCTGTGGCCCGGCCAAGGCGGTGTCTACATCTGGGCGACCCGGACCAGGGGGGAGACCTGGGGCTTCATCGGCGGCTACCTGTCGTGGGTGCCGGTGATCCTCAATGCGGCGTCATCGCCTGCGGTGGTGCTCTCATTCCTGCTGTTGGCCTTCCACACCGAGCTCGGCGTGATGACGAGCGTCATCCTGCAGCTGGTGATCCTGTGGACGGTTGTCGGCCTGGCTTTGGCGAAGCTGGCCGCCAATCAACGGATCATGAACGTCGTCTTCGTGGTGTTCGGCATCCTGGCACTGACGATCTTCATCTCGGGAGTGCTCTTCGCGGTGAAGAACGGTTCGGCGACGCCGTTCAGCTGGTCCGAGGCGACGATTCCCAACTTCGCGGTATCGGGCTTCCTGTACGGCACCGTGCTGCTCTACCTGCTCGGGGTGGAGACGCCGTACAACATGGGTGCGGAGTTCCTGTCGGTGCGTAAGAGCGGCCCGCGAATGATCCTCTGGGGTTCGACGGCGCTGGTCGCCATCTACCTGATGACGACGCTGGGCACGATGATGGCGTTGCCCACCGCCGAGATCGACGCCGTGACAGGTGTCATCGGGATGCTCGACGTCGCGGGATTCCCCGGGCTGATGGAGATCTGCGCAGTCGTACTCGCCTTGATCATCGTCGTGGCGCTGATGACGTATCAGGTGGCCTACTCGCGGTTGATCTTCGTCTCCGGGCTGGAGCGGCACCTGCCGCGCATCTTCACCCATCTCAACCCGCGCACCCGTAACCCGGTGTCGGCCATCCTGATCCAGGGCGTCATCTCGTCGCTGCTCATCGTCGGCCTGTATTCACAGAGCAGCCTGGTCAACACGACGATCTTCCTCCAGGGTGGCCTGTCGACCGTGTGGCTGCTTTCCGGCTTCTTCTTCCTCATCCCGGTTGTCATCGCGCGAAAGAAGTACGCGGATCGCTATGAGAACGAGAAGTTCTGGCGCATCCCCGGCGGCATGGTCGGCGTCTGGATCACCGTGGTCGTCGGCACCCTCGGCACCATCGGCGGGGTCTACTACTCGTTCGCGAAATCATGGCTCACCAGTTCCGGGGTCGGCGATGCGGAGTGGATGAAGTGGGTAGGCAGCATCAGCGTCGGCATGTTCGCGCTCGGACTGGTGGTCTACATCTTCGGCCGCCGGTCGGCGCACAAGGTCTCGCAGGAAGACGCCCTGGCCCATCTCGCCGTGTTCGACCTCACCGCCGACGACTCGACCGCAACCAAGGAGGATCTTCCCCGATGACCATGGACAGCACTCTGGTGCCGACCGAATCCACCGATGCCGCCGGCCGCTATCCACTCGATCCGCTGACCGGTGCTGAGATCGAGGCGGCGGCGGCCGTCATCACCGAATCGAACTACGCCACACCGGCGTTGAAATTCGTGATGATTCAGCTGGCCGAGCCGGCCAAGACTGCCGCGCTGTCGTTCGCGGGGGAGGCCGTGGTGCCGCGTCGGGCGTTCGTGACGATGTACGACGGTGCCGCCAAGCTGATCTACGAGGCCGTCGTCGACCTCGACGCGAGGGTGATCGACTCGTGGACCCCGATTCCCGGCCGGTTCCCGTCCTATCTCGTCGAACACATGACGGGAGTGGAGGAGAAGGTGCGGGAGGACCCGCGGTGGCAGGAAGCCATGCGTAAACGGGGTGTCACCGACTTCAGCCTGGCGATGATCGACCCATGGCCGGCCGGCTACTACGGCGCGCAGGACCATTACGAGAACTCGCCGCTGATCTGCCGACCGCTGACGTTCATGCGTGCGGCACCGTCGGAGAACGGCTACGCGCGACCCGTCGAAGGCCTGATCGTGACGTTCGACCTGGACCACATGGAGGTCATCGACATCGAGGACCACGGCGCGGTCCCGTTACCGTCCAAGGGCGGCAACTACTCCGGGCAGTTCATGTTCACGCCCGACAACCGGCCCGCGTTCACGCAGTTTCGCGACGACGTCAAGCCGATCGACATCACCCAACCCCACGGGCCCAGCTTCACCGTCGACGGCTGGAATGTCACCTGGCAGAAATGGTCGCTGCGGGTCGGGTTCAATCCCCGCGAGGGCCTGGTGCTGCACGAAGTCGCCTACACCGACCGTGGCGAGGTCCGGCCCATCATGTATCGCGCCGCACTGTCAGAAATGGTTGTACCATACGGTGATTCGTCGCCGACCCATTGGAACAAGAACGTCTTCGACATGGGTGAGGTGGGGATGGGCTTCTCCGCCAACCCGTTGACCCTGGGCTGTGACTGTCTCGGCGAGATCTACTACTTCGACGGTACGGTCAATGATTCCAGCGGGAACGCCGTCACCATCCCCAACGCCATCTGCATGCATGAGGAGGACTACGGGATCTCCTGGAAGCACACCGATTTCCGCACCGGAGAGGTCGAAGTCCGGCGGTCCCGGCGGCTGGTGATCTCGATGATCTGCACTGTCGGCAACTACGAGTACGGCTTCTTCTGGTACTTCTACAACGACGCGTCCATCGAGATGGAGGTCAAACTCACCGGCGTGCTGACCACCGGTGCGGTTCCCGATGGCGAGACCCCGCGCTGGGGCAAGATGGTGGCGCCGGGGATGTACGGCCCCAACCATCAGCACTTCTTCAACTTCCGCATGGACATGAGCATCGACGGTCCGGGAAACAGTGTGTACGAAGTAGATTCGATCCCCGAGCCCGACCCGGAACGGAACCCGCACCACAATGCCTGGATTACCCGGGACACCCTGGTGGCCTCGGAGTCCGAAGGTGCCCGGGACTGGGAGTACTCGACCGGCCGGTACTGGAAGGTGGTCAATCCGTCCAAGCTCAACGAGTTCGGCGCACCGGTCGGCTACAAGCTGATGCCCAAGGACATCGTCCCGGTCATGGTGCAGGAGGGCTCGGTGATCTACGACCGGGCCCGGTTCGTCCAGCACAACCTGTGGGTGACCCGGTTTGACCCCAAGGAGCTCTTCGCCGCGGGGGACTACATGTATCAGTGCGCCGAGGCCCAGGGTCTGCCGCAGTACGTCGCCGACGACGCGCCGCTGACGGACACCGACATCGTGCTCTGGTACACGGTGGGCGCCCACCACGTGGTCTGCCCGGAGGACTGGCCGGTGATGCCGTGCCACTACACCGGCTTCAAGCTCAAACCGGTGGGATTCTTCGACGGCAACCCGGCCCTGGATGTTCCACCCTCGCCGCCGGCGGCGTGCCACCACCACTGAGTAACGGGTCCTGACCCGCCCGGACGCCCCCGAACACCGGTGAATCGGGGGCGTCCGCTGCTGCTCGCGTCGACATTTCGTCAACTGCCGGGGCAGCGAGTGCCGGCTTGCTCTTATGATGACCGTCAGGTGTCAGAGTTTGCGGGGGTGTGAATGACGTCTGGGCCAGACGAGCAGTGGAGCCAGGCCGGCGAAGGATCGATTCGTTGGCAGGATCCGGCCACCGCCACGCCACGGCCTCCGACCGTGGCCGAAGCGCGGCAGCGCGACAAGATGCAGAAGGAGCGCGAGGCCGCCGAGGCGTGGGCCAGGCAGCAGGAGGAGACACGCGAACAGCGTGCCGCCACCGGCAAGAAGATCCTGATGGGCTCGGTGGCCGTGGTCGGTGTGGTCGGAGTCATCGCGCTGGGCTACCACTTGCTGCACAAAGAGGAAATCGCGGCGTCGTGCGTCAAGGAGGGCACCAACGAGGTCGTGCCCGATTCGTATTGCTCCAGTGGCCACAGCAGTTCCGGGGGCACCTTCATCTACCTGGGCTCGCCGTACCGGTACTACTACGGCGGTAACAACGGTGGGGTGGGCACCATTGCCCGGGGCGGGACCATCGAACAGCCCAAGGGCACCACCGCCAAGACCAAGTCGGGGACATCGATCTCGCGCGGCGGTTTCGGCTCGTCGTCGAGCTACGGCAAAAGCTCGGGGAGCTGAATGCGCCGCCAACGCAGTTCCCCGCGACCAGGCTGGGAACAGATCGTCGCCGACCAAGGCATGTGTTACGGGACTCCGGCACGCGACGCGACCGGTGCCGACCGCCCGTATTGGGACGAGTCGGTGCACTACGTCTTCGACATGGACGAGGTGCTGTCGATCGAGGCCTCGGTCGAAGTGCTGCACTCGATGTGTCTGGAGGCTGTCGAACACGTCGTGCTGACGGGACGCTATCGCGATTTCGGGCTTCCTGAGTGGAGTTGGGAGCACATCGAGAAGTCGTGGCGGCGCAGCGACCCGCATCTCTACGGCCGATTCGACCTGCGCTACGACGGTCGTCGACCGCCGGTTCTGCTGGAATACAACGCCGATACCCCCACCACACTGCTGGAGGCGGCGATTCTGCAGTGGCACTGGAAGACCGACGTCTACCCGGCCGACGATCAGTGGAACTCGTTGCACGAGAAGCTGGTTGCCCGCTGGGCTGAGGTCCGTGACCGCCTCCCGGGTGCCGAGACCTACTTCACCTGGTCGGGGGCCGAGCACACCGGTGAGGATCACGTCACCGTGGCCTATCTCCAGGAGTGCGCAGCGGAGGCCGGCCTGCACACCGTGGGCCTGGCCATCGAGGACATCGGGTTCGATCGCGACCTCGACCGGTTCGTCGACCTGGAGGAAGCTCCGATGTCGTCGATCTTCAAGCTCTACCCGTGGGAGTGGATGCTCGACGATGATTTCGGCCGTCGGGCCGTCGAATCGTTGCCGGCCACCATGTGGGTTGAACCGC
This sequence comes from Mycolicibacterium peregrinum, assembly GCF_001665785.1. GTDB lineage: Bacteria > Actinomycetota > Actinomycetes > Mycobacteriales > Mycobacteriaceae > Mycobacterium > Mycobacterium peregrinum_A. The sequence continues at coordinate 94,652 of NZ_LZSO01000013.1, read as the reverse complement.
TGTGGAAGACGCTGCTGAGCAACAAGGCGATCCTGGCCGTGCTGTGGGAGATGTATCCGGGGCATCCGAATCTGTTGCCCGCCTATGTCGACGACCCGCACGAGCTCACCGACTACGTTCGCAAACCGAAGCTGGGCCGGGAGGGTGCCAACATCACCATCGTCGGCGCCGGCTTCGAGACCGAGACCGGCGGTGTCTACGGCGAAGAGGGCTACGTGTACCAGTTGCTCGATCCGCTGCCGCAATTCGACGACATGCGCCCCGCGTTGGGGGCGTGGATCGTCGGCGACGAATCTGCCGGACTCGGGATCCGCGAGACCTCGGGTCTCGTCACCGACAACGGCGCTGCCTTTGTGCCACACCGCATCCCGCAGTGACCCGGAAGGAATACCTATGACAACCACTCTGGTTGCGCTCGACTCCGATTACTGGTCGGTTCTCGGCCACGGCGTCTCGGCGATCGTCTTGTACACGATTGTCGGTGTGGCACTGATGGTCCTGGGTTTCTACGTGATCGACTGGACCACACCCGGACCATTGCGGACGTTGGTGCGAGCGGGCCGTCCGAATGCTGCCGCTGTGACGGCCTCCGGCGTGGTGTCGATGGCATTCATCATCGTTCTCGCCATCTACTCCTCGTCGGGCGACCTCGTCCAGGGCCTCATCATGACGCTGGTGTTCGGGCTCTTGGGCATTGCGGCCCAGGCATTTTCCGTCCGGCTCATCGGCGCGATCAAAGGCATCGACATCGGCATGGTGCTGGCCTCCGAGCGGTTCACGCCGCAGGTCCTGGTCGTGACGGCTTCGTACCTGGCTTTCGGGCTGATCGTCGCGGCGGCGATCCTGTAGCCCGCGCTACAGGGTCCGGCACACTTCGGCGGCCGCACGGGTCAGCGCGGCCGGGCCGTCACGCAACGCCTGCTCCAGCGGCGTGCCCGGCGCGGTGATGGCCACCAATTTCTCGACGCCGTTGGCCAGCAGGACGTCGGCATCGGGGGACACCCGACCGGCGAAGATCACCACTCGGGTGCCAGTGTGCGCAGCCACCCGGGCGACTCCGAACGGAGTCTTGCCCAACATGGTCTGGGCGTCCACGCTGCCTTCCCCGGTGAACACCCAGTCCGCTCCGATCAGTGCCTGCGCCAGCCCCACGGTCTCGGCGATCACCTCGACACCCGGGTCGCATTCGGCAGCAAGGAATTCCATCAGCCCGAAGCCCAGCCCCCCGGCGGCCCCGGCACCCGGGCGATCGGGCCGGGCGTGGCCGAGAGCGGTCTGGGTCACTTCGACCAGGCGGGCCAGGGCGGCTTCGAGCGTCGCGACGTCCGACGGGGTGGCGCCCTTCTGCGGTCCGAAAACCGCACTGGCACCACCGGTTCCGAGCAGCGGTGCCGTGACGTCGGAGGCGATCCGGACCTGTACTTCGGCGAGCCGGGGGTCCAGACCGGCGACGTCAATGTGGTGGAGCCGGCCCAGTGCTGCGCCGCCGGGTGGCAGGGCGGCACCGTCGGTGTCGGTGAAGGCGGCGCCGAGCGCGGTGAGCATGCCGGCCCCGCCGTCATTGGTCGCCGAACCGCCGATGCCGATCAGCAGCTCGGTCGCGCCGTGCTCCAGGGCTGAGGTGATGAGCTGTCCGACCCCGAAGGTGCTGGCGCGCAGGATGTCCCGGTCCGTGGGCGCCACCAGCTCGAGGCCGGAGGCGGCGGCCATCTCGATCACGGCCAGGTGACGCTCGGCGACGTAGCCGTAGGTGGCCGCGACCGGGCGGCCGAGCGGGTCCTGCACCGTCTCGGTGATGCGGTCACCGCCGAGCGCGTCGACGACGGCGTCGACGGTGCCTTCACCGCCATCGGCCATCGGCACCCCGATGCATTCGGCATCCGGCAGTGCCGACCGGACACCCTCGCGCAGCGCTGCGACCGCTTGCGACGCGGTCATCGACTCCTTGAAGGAGTCCGGGGCCAGCACGATCTTCATCGGCTGGCGACATTACCGACTGTGACGCCACACGGCGCGCCAGACGGCCTGCCGGTTCAGGGAACGGCGTGGGCCAACAGTCGCTTGAGTTCGCGTCGCTGCTCGGCGTCGAGGCGATCGAGCACCTCCTCCTCGGCGGCGTACACGGCGGCTTCGGCGCGTTCGAGCAATTCGGCGCCCTCGGCCGTCAGCTCGGCGGGCAGTGCTCGTCCGGAGTCGACGGTGGCCGGCCTGCGTACCGCCCCTCGGTCTTGTAGTCCGCGCAGCACGTTGTTCATCGCCTGTGGTGACACGTTGGTGTGCCGGGCGAGCTCGGCGTTGGACTGGCCCGGGGCCATGGACAGGATGCGCAGGCAGACGAACTCGGGCAGTTTGAGGCCCAGCGGTTGCAGTTGCGCGGAGACCCGTGGCTGCAGCACCGCGACCACGCGATACATCAGGTAGCCGAGTGGCTGCTCCTCCAGGGCGGCTCCCTTATCGGAGTTCATATCAAGCATATTGACACATATCAACCAGGTTGATATACCGGACGTATGACCACGCCAAGCGAAATGTCAGACGCAATGTTCGAATCCGCTTACCGCGGTGAGGCTCCGGAGTTCGCTGGGGTACGCCCGCCGTGGAGCATCGGCGAACCGCAACCCGAGATCGCGGCCCTGATCGCCGAGGGCAAATTCCACGGGGAGGTGCTCGACGCCGGCTGCGGTGAGGCGGCCACCGCGCTCGACCTGGCCGAGCGCGGATTCACCACGGTCGGGCTGGATCAGTCGGCCACCGCCATCGAGTTGGCCAGGGCCGAGGCCGCCAGACGCGGGCTCACCAACGCGACCTTCGAAGTGGCGGATATCAGTGCGTTCACCGGCTACGACGGCCGTTTCGGCACCATCGTCGACAGCACGCTGTTCCACTCCATGCCAGTGGAACTGAGGGACGGCTACCAGCGGTCGATCGTGCGGGCCGCTGCTCCCGGCGCCTCGTACTTCGTGCTGGTGTTCGACAAGGGAACGATGGGCGATTCCGGCCCGGCCAACCCGGTCAGCGAGGACGAATTGCGTGAGGTCGTCGGCAAGTACTGGGTGATCGACGACGTGCGGCCGGCCCGCATCCACGCGCACGTGCCGGCGGAGTTCGCCAACTTCGCCGATTTCGCCCGAATGGACCTCCGTGACGAGGGCAAGGACCGTAAGTCGATGGCCGCCTGGTTGCTTCAGGCGCACCTGGGATAGGCGCCGGCTGAGCTGCGCCGCCGGCGACACTCGGTCCTGCAGAGTTCACCCAAACTAGGTGTGCCGCCCGCCATAGGGCAGGATGGAGGGGCCGTCCAGGGGTAACCCGGGTGGCTCTCTACATGCGAGGAGTGCCGAGGAGACCGATGGCGGATCCGAATGTCGCCGGCGAGGGCGCAGCACCCATTCGTCCCTTCTATACAAGGGTTCTGCTGAAACTCGGCGGAGAGATGTTCGGCGGCGGCCAGGTCGGCCTCGACCCCGACGTCGTGCACCAGGTGGCCCGCCAGATCGCCGCAGTGGTGCGCAGCGGAGTTCAGGTCGCGGTCGTGATCGGTGGTGGCAACTTCTTCCGCGGCGCCCAATTGCAGCAGCGCGGGATGGAACGCACCCGCAGCGACTACATGGGCATGCTCGGCACGGTGATGAACAGCCTTGCGCTGCAGGACTTCCTGGAGAAAGAGGGCATCGACACCCGCGTGCAGACCGCCATCACGATGGGGCAGGTCGCCGAGCCGTACATCCCGTTGCGGGCCGTGCGACACCTGGAAAAGGGCCGCGTCGTCATCTTCGGTGCCGGCATGGGCCTTCCGTACTTCTCCACCGACACGACGGCCGCGCAGCGGGCTCTCGAGATCGGGGCCGACGTGGTGCTGATGGCCAAGGCTGTCGACGGCGTCTACACCGCCGACCCACGCGAAGACCTGAACGCCGAGTTGCTCACCGAAGTCAGCCATCGTGATGTCATCGACCGTGGCCTGCGGGTCGCCGATGCCACTGCCTTCAGTTTGTGCATGGACAACCGCATGCCGATGCTGGTGTTCAACCTGCTCACCGAAGGCAATATCGCCCGTGCCGTGGCGGGTGAGAAGATCGGAACACTGGTCACCACCACCACCTGACCTGCCGCGCACGCGAGGAGCAAGATCGATGGAGAACCCGAAGTGATCGACGAAACTCTCTTCGACGCCGAAGAGAAGATGGAAAAGGCCGTGAGTGTGGCCCGTGACGACCTGGCCACGATCCGCACCGGCCGGGCCAATCCGGGCATGTTCTCCCGGATCAACATCGAGTACTACGGGTCGATGACGCCGATCACGCAGATGGCGAGCATCAACGTGCCCGAGGCGCGGCTCGTCGTCATCAAGCCCTACGAGGCCGCTCAGCTCCGGCCGATCGAGGATGCGATCCGTAACTCCGACCTCGGGGTCAACCCGACCAACGACGGCAACATCATCCGCATCTCCATCCCGCAGCTCACCGAGGAGCGCCGGCGCGAGCTGGTCAAGCAGGCAAAGTCCAAGGGCGAGGACGCCAAGGTGTCGGTGCGCAACATTCGTCGTAAGGCGATGGAAGAGCTCAGCCGGATCAAGAAGGACGGCGAGGCCGGCGAGGACGAGGTCGGGCGCGCGGAAAAGGACCTCGACAAATCCACCCACACCTACACCAGTCAGATCGACGAGTTGGTCAAGCACAAGGAAGGCGAGTTGCTGGAGGTCTAGCCGACCTTCAGCACCCCAGTCCCGTGGCACAGACCGAGCCACCGCAGAAGACCTCGCGCGCCGGCCGTGACCTGCCGGCCGCCATCACCGTCGGCGTGGTCCTCGGCGCCCTCGCGATAGGCACCCTGCTCTTTGCGCCCATCTGGTGGCTGCCGCTGTTGGCAGTCGCCATCGCCATCGCCACCCATGAGGTGATCCGGCGGATGCGTGAGCACGGTTACGCATTGCCCGCCGTGCCGCTGCTGCTGGGTGGCCAGGCGATGATCTGGCTGACCTGGCCGTACGGGGCGGCGGGTCTGCTGGGCGCCTATGGCGGCACCATCGTCGTCTGCATGGTGTGGCGTCTGATCGGCCAGGGGTTGGACCAGCAACCGGTCAATTACCTGCGCGATATCGCCGCCACGATCCTGCTCGCCACCTGGGTCCCGTTGTTCGCGGCGTTCACCGCGCTGCTCATCTTCGCCGACCACGGCGGCGCCCGGGTTTTCACCATCATCGTGACGGTCGTCTTCGCCGACATCGGTGGCTACGTCGCGGGCGTCCTGTTCGGCAAGCATCTGCTGGCGCCGGCGATCAGCCCGAAGAAGTCCTGGGAGGGTCTGGGCGGATCGCTGCTGTTCGGTGTCACCGCAGCGGTGCTGTCCGTGGCGTTCCTGTTGGACAAGCCGGCCTGGGTGGGCGTACCGCTCGGCCTCTTGCTGGTGATCACCGGTGTGCTCGGGGACCTGGTCGAATCGCAGGTCAAACGCGATCTCGGCATCAAGGACATGGGCACGCTACTGCCCGGCCACGGCGGCATCATGGACCGCATCGACGCGATGCTGCCGTCCGCCGTCGTCGGCTGGATCGTGCTGACGCTCCTCGCGTAGTCCGCGTTCGCTGCGCGCGGCGGATGCGTTCAGCCAGCACGCGATCGCACCGAGGACCAGTCCCGCGGCGATGCCGATGTTCACCCGCTCGCCGAGCATGAGCCAGGACAACACTCCGGCGACCGCGGGAATCACACAGAACAGCATCGCGACCGCCGAGGCCCCGTGCAGGTTGATGGCCCGCACGTAGAGCGACACCCCGAGGATGGCGTTGAGCAGCACCACGCCGGCCACCGCCAGCACGGCCTTGGTGGCGTCATGGACCTCGATCGGGGTGCTGAGCGCCAGCGCCAACGCGGGTAGGAACGCGACGGCGTTCTGCACGGAGGTCGAGGCCCGGAAGTCGACATCGGAGCAGAACCGCTGTTGATATACCCCGCCCGCCGCCAGACCGAGCAATGCCACCAGCAGTAATCCGACTGCCGGGTCGATACCGCCTGAGGTGACCAGTCGCGTCGCGCACGCTGCCAGCACTGCGGCGATGCCGAGCACCAACGCGACGATCCGGCGTGGCGTCAAACGGTCACGTAGGAACATCGCGGCCAGCAGCGCCGTCGCCACCGGGTTCATCGCAATGACCACCGCGCAGAGCACTGCCGGCGCGCCCTGCTGAATCGCAATGTAGAGCGCGCAGAACTGCACGGCCTGCATGAGCAGACCCGCCACCGCGACGTGCAGCAGCTTGCGGCCGGTGGGGAAGCCCACCCGGGCCAGCCCGGCCCAGGTGCCGAGGATCAGTCCCGCCGCCCCGAAGCGAACGGCCAACACCGCCATCGGGGAGACGGCGTGTACGGCCAGGTTCCCGATCGGATAACCCAGGGCGTAGAAGAACGTCACGGTTGTCGCCGTGCGCATCGGCATCGGAGTGGGCGGCATGCCCCCATCGTGAGCGAGCCTGGTGCGCGCGGTCCAACGATTATCGGCTATCACGATTGATCATCGATGCTAATCAATGTGGCGGAATAACCCGATGAATTGAGAGAAACGGCAGGTCTTTGATCGTAAGTACTGATCGGAGTACCTTGATCGCATGGGTCAGGTGCTGGACATCGCGCCGCTCCGCAGTGTGGTGGCGGTGGCGGACTGTGGCGGGTTTCACCGCGCCGCCGCGGTGTTGCACATGACGCAGTCCGCCGTCAGCCAGCATGTGCGGCGGATTGAGGCCGTCGTGGGCGGTCCCGTCGTCGAACGGTCCGGTCGCGGGGTCGCCTTCACCGAACTGGGCCACCGCGTACTCGGTCACGCCCGGGGCATCCTCGCCGCCCACGACGCGGCGCTGACCGATCTCGGTGCAGCCGAGGAGCAGGTGCTGCTGATCGGTGCCACCGAGCACGGCGCCGACGTGATGCTGCCCGCCCTCACGGCGGCGCTGGGCGAGCGGTTGCCCACCTGGCGGCTGCGGTTTCGTCTCGACCGTAATGTCACGCTCGCCGACGCCGTCGAACACGGTCTGGTCGACCTTGCCGTGATGCTCGACGGTTCCGGGATGGATCCCGCTCACGCCTCCGGAACACTTGCGCTGAAATGGGTTTCGGGGCGGAGTTTCACGGCGGCGGCCAATCAGCCGTTGCCGGTGGTGATGTTCTCCGAACCGTGCACATTGCGCGAACCCACGTTCGCCACGCTCGACCGCAGCGGGACCGACTACCGGATCGCCGCCGAATCCGCGAACTTGTCCGGCCTGTTCGCCGCGGTGCGCTCGGGTCTCGGGGTGGCCCTGTTGCCGATGATCGGCCGGCTGCCCGACGGGCTGTGTCTGGCCGAAGGGCTGCCCCCGGCCAGCCGCGCATCGGTCTTCGTCCGCGGCCGTCCCGGGGTGGATAACGATGTCCTGAACACCGTTGAGCGCACTGTTCACGATGTTCTCGCCGAACAAGCCTGATACTGGAAAAGACATGAAGCAGGAATTGGTCTTCGAAGCCCCGCGCCGCGGCATGCCGCCGCGGCACCTTGCCGACCTCGACGAGGACGGCCGCACCGCTGCCGTCACCGAGCTGGGTCTGCCGAAATTCCGGGCCAAACAGCTGGCCAACCAGTACTACGGCCGCCTGATCGCCGACCCGAAGCAGATGACCGATCTGCCTGCCGCGGTGCGAGATCAGGTGGCCGAGGCGCTGTTCCCGACGCTGATCGACCCGGTGAAGCAGGTCCAGTGCGACGCGGGGGAGACCCGCAAGACGCTGTGGCGTGCGGGTGACGGCACGACCTTCGAGTCGGTGCTGATGCGCTATCCGCAGCGCAACACGGTGTGCATCTCTTCGCAGGCCGGCTGCGGTATGGCCTGCCCGTTCTGCGCGACCGGCCAGGGCGGTCTGATGCGCAACCTGTCCACCGCCGAGATCCTCGAACAGGTCCGGGCGGCGTCGTCGGCCATGCGGCTCGAACATGACGGCCGGCTGTCCAACATCGTCTTCATGGGCATGGGTGAACCGCTGGCCAATTACAACCGCGTGCTGGCCGCCGTGAAGCGGATCATCGCGCCGCCGCCGAACGGTTTCGGGATCAGCGCCCGCTCGGTGACGGTGTCGACGGTCGGTCTGGCCCCGGCCATCCGGAAGCTCGCCGACGAGCGGCTCGGCGTCACCCTTGCCGTGTCGCTCCACACCCCCGACGACGAACTACGCGACACCTTGGTGCCGGTCAACAACCGGTGGAGCGTGGACGAGGTGCTCGATGCCGCGCGGTACTACGCCGACGTCACCGGCCGGCGCGTGTCCATCGAGTACGCGTTGATCCGCGACGTCAACGATCAGCCTTGGCGCGCAGACCTTCTCGGTAAGAAGCTGCACAGCAAGCTGGGACAGCTGGTGCACGTCAACCTCATCCCGCTCAACCCGACACCGGGCAGTAAATGGGACGCCAGCCCCAAACCGGCTGAGCGCGAGTTCGTCAAACGCGTTCAGGCAAAGGGGGTGTCGTGCACCGTGCGCGATACCCGGGGCCGTGAGATTGCCGCAGCCTGTGGCCAGCTGGCCGCCGAGGGCTGAGTCGCGGCGTTGACTTTGAACTGAGGTCGCAAGGTCGAGTACGCGTCTGTATAGATTCAAGGTCAACGTGGTCGTCAGGCTTGACCTGGCGCGTTGGTGAACCAGAGGTTCTCTTCGCGCAGGCTGCGACTACGCCAACCGTCGGGCGTGCGCACCATTTGGTGGTGGTAGTACCCGCCGCACACGCTCATCTCGGCCATCCCGGGCAACTGCATGGGGTTGTAGAACATCGCCCGCACGGTCGCGCTGTTGCCGTCGCTTTCGAGGATCTCGATGTTGGTGATGTAGTGCATGCTCCACGGGATCACCCCGAAGTTGGCGGCGAACCAGTCGACCACCTCGTCGCGGCTACCCGCGATGGCGCCCGCCGACGAGTAGTCGATGAGGGCGTCCTCGGTGAACACCGACCGGTACAGCTCCCAATCCTTGGAGTCGACGGCCCGCGCGTACCGGTACAGCAGGGCCGAGATGTCGGAATGCTCGCTCACTATTCGGGCATCCCGATGGTCTTGGATTCGAAGTACTCCTTGAAGCCTTCCTCGCCGTTGCGCCGGCCCAGACCGCTCTGCTTCGAGCCGCCGAACGGGCTGTTGATACCGAAGTGGCTGCGGCTGTTGATGGTGACGTTGCCGGTCCGGATGCGGCGTGCGACGGCGAAGGCCCGGTCGACGTCACCGGATGAAACCTCCCCGGACAGGCCGTAAATGGAGTTGTTGGCGATGGCGACCGCTTCGTCGTCGGAGTCATACGGGGTGACCGTCAGCACGGGTCCGAAGATCTCCTCCTGGGCGACCTGAGAATCGGGGTCGACGTCGGCCAGCAGGGTGGGCTGAGTGTAATAACCCGTGGGCAGGTTCTCCGGAACACCGCCGCCGGTGACCAGCCGGGCGCCCGAATCGATACCCGACTTGATGAGCCCGAGTACCTTTTCGCGCTGGGTGGCGCTGATCTGCGGACCCTGCATGATGCCCGGCGTCCACGGGTCGCCGACAGGGAAGTTCTCCATCGCGCCCTTGAGGAGTTCGACGCCTTCGTCGTAACGGCTGCGGGGGAGCAGGATCCGGCTGGGCAGGATGCAGGACTGCCCGCTCATGACGCAGGCCATCATGGCCGCGATGGGCAGTGCCGAGTTGAAGTCGGCATCGTCGAGCACGATGTGCGCGGACTTGCCGCCCAGCTCGAGCATCGTTTTCTTGACCGTCGACGCGCCGGCGGCCAAGATGGCGCGTCCGGTCGCGGTCGAACCGGTGAAGGTGATCATGTCCACCCGCGGATCCGCCGACAGGGCGGCGCCGACCTCGTTGGCATTCGAGACGACGACGTTGAACACGCCGGCCGGGATGTCGGTGTGCTCGGCGACGATGCGGCCCAGCTCGGTCCCCGACCACGGGGTGAGCTGCGCGGGCTTGAGCACCACCGTGTTGCCGGCCATCAACGCCGGTACGGTTTCGGCGACGTTGAGGTAGAACGGCACGTTCCACGGGGTGATGGCGCCGACCACACCGACCGGTTCATAGGCGATCTTGCGTCGCGCCGGCCCGAGCTGGGTTTGGTGGACGCCGTTGTCGACCACGTACTCGAAATTCCTGCCGTGTTCGGCCCAGTGCTTGACCTCGCCGATCGGGTCTTCGATCTGGGAGCCGGTGACGGTGACGGGACAGCCCACCTCGGTCACCAGAATCCGGCGCAGACGCTCCTTCTCGGCATCCAGCGCGTCGTGCAGCTGCATCAGGCAGTGGTAACGGAAGTCGACGTCGCGGCTCCAGTCCGTTTCGTCGAAGGCTCGTCGCGCGGCACCGACGGCACGCTCGATGTCGGCCACCGTGCCGTCGGTGGCCTGGCCCGCCACCTGCTCGCTGGCGGGGTGTACGACGTCGAACTTTGCGCCGCTGCTGGTGTATTGGAGTTCCCCGTCGATGAGCATCCGCTCGTCACCGGCGAGCACGCCGGTGTCGCTTTGCACCTGAGTCATGCCGATAGCTTTACAAAAATTGCGTGTCGTGTCACCCCTCAAAACGAGGATTGACCGATCGGCAAGTCTCTGCGATCGTAGAGACTTGATTGTCACGCCAGAGTGGCGGTCGGTGCCGAGCGTCACGCCGGCGTGACGGAAAGGGGTGCAGAACGAGTAGCGCCGAGGCTGGAGTTCTCAGTTGGAGTCGGGCTGTTTGAGGCCGACGGCATGACGCAGCTGCGCCAGGAACTGGTCGGCATCATCGCTGCGCACGATGTAGTGGGAGACCGCGACCCGGATCGCGGTGGCCGCCTTGACCGGAGCATTGGCGCCCGACAGCAGCTTGAGCAGCCGTGCGCGCATGAGCGGGATGACGTTGGCCAGCTGGGCGATAACGACTTCCGGCTCGATGTCGACCAGCCGGACCCCCGAATATGACTGCTGATACTGCACGATGAAACGCAGTGCGGCATCAAGCTTCTCGTTACCGCGCAGGCCTACCGTCGCGCGGCTGATGCCATGGTCGAACATCTCGCGCTCGTAGGTGCCGAACGCGTCCAGCAGTTCCTGCTTGTCGGCGAACCAGCGGTACAACGTGGGCCGGGAAACGCCCGCCTGCAGCGCCACCTCGGACAGACTCAGCTTGGTCTGACCGCTGCGGGCCAGCACCTCGGCGGTCGCGACCAGGATTCGGTGGCGCGTCGAGGTGTCTTCGACTGATGCGTCCCGCTGAGCGGGTAGAGGTTCATTCACGTCCAGGCCTTGGTTGTTCGTGGTCACCAAATGGTAGGACCATCACAGCGACTTCTTGAGTATTGCCACAGTCTCGAGGTCAGCCAAGGCTGCCACGCCCCGTCTGGCTCCTTCGATTGCGATACCTTCGTCCTGCATACCGCCGAGGCCCGCGGTGATGACCGGTGCGGCGTAGGCGTAGATCGCCCCGAGGCGGTAACGCTCCCACAAGTCGTCATGACTCAGCGTCGGTCCGCCCGCCGCGGCGAGTGCGCGCCGGTACTCGTCGAGCAGGTCGCGTTCGGCAGCCTGCCGATCGACCGTGGTCATGCAGGTGACCAGGGTGTAGGCCAGCTCTCGGCCCGGATGGCCGCGGCGTACGGCCTGCCAGTCGAGCAGGCCCGCCTCGCCGTTGCGGAAGTACAAGTTGCCCGGATGCGCGTCACCGTGCATCACGGTGTGTGGTGGCCGGTCCAGTAGTTGGGCCGCCGCGCGATAGTTCTCGTCGATGAACCGGCCGTCGGCCACCGGTATGTCGGTGCGCTCGGCCAGTCGTTTGGTCGACAGCTTGAGCAGGGAACCGGTCATCAGCGAGGTGTGGTCGCCAGACGCCGAGTACAACCAGCCCAGTGGCCCGGTGCCGCTTCGCGCCGGCAGCCGCCCCCAGAACGCGGCGTGGACCCGGGCCAGGAGCTCGACGGTCTGCGCGGCGCGGTCCTTGTCCAGTGGATGCAGGGTGTCGGTGAACTCGCATGGGCTGAGCGTCAGGTCTTCCAATGCCAGTACGTACCGCCCGGTCAGGGCATCGAATGCGGCGCCGTAGGCACGGGGCACCCCGGGCAGGCCGTCGGCCAGTTGTTGGTAGAAGCGCACCTCGGTGTGCCCCAGCCGGCCCAGCTCGCCCATCATCCGGGTGGCCGCGGTTTCGGCGGGCATCTTGACGAAGACCGATTCCGGCGCGTCGACTCCCGTCAGTGCCAGCCGCGCCCGCGACGACGTGCCGGCGTCACCGCCGATGACCGATACCGAATCGATCCTGCGCCCGGTGAGCTGCGACAGGTAGGCCGGGTCGAGGTCGCCGATGCGCCGCGGCATTGCACGCATTCGGCTGATGGCCGCGTCGGTTGCGATACGTTGCACGCCATGGCCGATATGTGCGGCCAAGCCGGCGACAGGGACGAGGCGGCGGGCCGGTGTGAGCATTGGCCAAGTTTACAAATATCAGTCAGTTTGTAAAGCACTTTCGGAAGGGGCGTTGATGGCGGGTCCGATGGAGGGTTTTCGGGTCATCGAGTTGGGCGTGTGGGTAGCCGCGCCTGCGGCTGGAGCGATCCTGGCCGACTGGGGCGCCGACGTCATCAAGATCGAACCGCCCTCGGGTGATCCGGCGCGAACCTTCGGTCGGATGCTCGGCCTCGATCCGGACCTGGGCGTGGCGGCCAACCCGCCCTTCGAGATGGACAACCGGTCCAAGCGCAGCATCGTCCTTGACCTCGCCACCACCGAGGGGCGTCATACCGCGCAGGAATTACTTTCCACCGCAGACGTTTTCCTGACAAACGTGCGCCCGGCCGCGTTGCGTCGGCTCGAACTCGACTTCGACACCGTCGCGGCGCGCAATCCACGTCTGGTGTATGGGTTGGTCACCGGCTATGGACTGACCGGACCGGAGGCAGATCGGGCGGCCTACGACGTCGCCGCATTCTGGGCCCGCGCCGGAGTTGCCGATCTGCTCACCCGACCCGGCGACACCCCGCCGTTTCAGCGCGGCGGCATGGGGGACCACTCCGCCGGCATGACCCTGGCGGCCGCGGTGTGTGCCGCGCTGCTCGCCCGAAACCGCACGGGCGAAGGGCAATTGGTCAGCACGTCGCTGTACCGACAGGGTGCCTACACCGTCAGCTTCGATCTCAACACCGTGCTGATGAGCGGTGAGCAGATCGCGATCGGTCAACGCGAGGCAATGGCCAACCCGTGTATGAACAACTACACCGCCGGCGACGGGAAGCGCTTCTGGATCGTCGGACTGCAGGGGGACCGGCACTGGCCCGCGCTGTGCCGGGTGGTGGCCCGTGACGACTGGTTGACCGGCACGCGGTTCGCCACGGCGCGGGACCGGTACCTCAACGCCCGCGACTTGATCGCCGAGTTGGATGTCATCTTCGCGGCCCATCCGATGGACCACTGGGCCCCGCTCTTCGATGGCGAGCCCGACTTCTTCTGGTCGCCGATCAACAGCCTGGACGACGTCATCGCCGACGAGCAGTTCCACGCCGCCGGTGGCATTGTTGAAGTGCCCGACGGCATTTCAACTGTACCGATGGTGGCCAGCCCGGCCGACTTCTCGGCCACGCCGTGGCAGCCACGCATGGTTGCCCCGACTCTCGGGGCGCACACCGACGAGATCCTCGCTGAGCTACGGGGCGGTCAGGATCGGTGAGCGTTGATTCCCGCGAGCAGTTCATCGAGCTGCTCGCGGGTGACCTTGCCCGCCGAGAACCCGACCATTCGCCCGATCGGCACTGATTCCAGCATCCGCAGCAGATCGCTGCCGAGCGCGGAATCGGCGGCGCCGAACGGGGATGCGCTACCCAGCACCGTGAGGATGGTTTGCGCTGCCGTGGGGTCGGCGAGCAGTTCGCCCAGCGTCGATTCACGGGTGAACGGCCGTGTCGGCTCGTCGCCGGCGACGGTCACCGTCGCGGTCAGCCGGATATCCCGGCTCGACGCCCCGACCGACACCACATACTCGCCGTCTTCGATCACCCAGCGCGCGGCGTCCGTACTCCAGTACGCGAGATCGGTTCGGTCGATGCCGATTTCGACGGTCTGCCGGCGGCCCGGCTCGAGGGTGACCGAAGCGAATCCGGCCAACCAACGCACCGGCCTGCCGACACGGGAACCGGGTAGTCCGGCGTAGGCCTGCACCACTTCCCGGCCCGGTCGGTCTCCGGTGTTGGTGACCGTCACACGCACGGCCACACTGTCGCCGGTAGCCTCCAGCTCGAGATCCGAATACGCGAACCGGGTGTAGGACAAGCCGTGGCCGAACGGGAATGCCACCGGTAGATCCCGGGAGTCATACCAGCGGTAGCCGACGAACATCCGCTCCCCGTAGACGGTATGGCCGGATTCGGATGGAAAGTTGAGGTAGGCCGGGGAATCCTGCAGTCGCACCGGCACCGTCTCGGCCAACCGGCCCGAGGGGTTCGCGACGCCGAACAGCACGTCGGCGAGCGCGCCGCCGCCGGCCTGCCCGAGCAGCGCTCCGTCGATGACCGCCGGGGTCAAACGAGCGACGGCGTCGAGGCGCACCACGCCACCGTGGGCCAGTACCACCACGGTGCGCGGCTGGACCTCGACCACGGCGCGCAGCAGATCGATCTGGGCGGCCGGCAGATCGATGTGTTCGCGGTCGTAACCCTCGGATTCCTCTTCGGCGGTGAGACCGAGGAATACGACTGCGGTTTCGGCGGATTCGGCGGCGGCGGTCGCGGCCGCGATGTCGGTTCCGGGGGAGTAGCTCACCGGATGGTCGCCGGCGAGCCTGCGGATCTCGTCCAACGGAATGTCGACGCGGGTCGGGTTCACATGGGAACTGCCGCCCCCTTGATATCTGGGCTCCTGGGCGAACTCGCCGATGACCGCGAGGGTTGACGGCGCCAGCGGCAGCAGATCGTCGTCGTTCTTCAACAACACGATGGCTCGGGTGGCCGCCTCGAGCGCCAGCTCGTGGTGGGCATTCATATCGAATGATGTTGCAGCGGGGAGTGTCCGGGTGACGCGGCGTGACAGGTCGGCCACCCGTGCGGCGGACCGTGCGACGGCAGCCGCGTCCAACTCGCCGGCGCGGACCGCCCCCACCACCTCGGTATCGGAGCTGCCACCGGTTGTCGGCATCTCCAGATCCAGGCCCGCGGCCACCGCCGCCACCCGGTCGGACACCGCGCCCCAGTCGCTGACCACCACCCCGTCGAAACCCCATTCGTCACGCAGCACCGTGGTCAGCAGCCAGGTGTTCTCCGAGGCGTAGACGCCGTTGATCCGGTTGTAGGAGCACATCACGGTCCACGGCCGGGCCTGCCGGACCACGATCTCGAACGTCCGCAGGTAGATCTCACGCAATGTGCGGACGTCGACGTCGGAGCTGGCACGCATGCGATCGTGCTCGGCGTTGTTGGCCGCGAAGTGTTTCAGCGACGCGCCGACACCACGGCTCTGCACACCGCGCACCCAGGCCGCCCCGAGCGTGCCGGACAGGAGCGGGTCTTCGGAGTAGTACTCGAAGTTGCGCCCGCACCGTGGGTCGCGCTTGATGTTGACTCCGGGGCCGAGCAGCACGTGGACGCCCAGCGCACGGCTTTCGTCGCCGAGAGCCTGACCGATCCGTTGCACCAATGCAGGATCCCAAGTCTGGCTGAGCCCGACCGCGGGCGGAAAACAGGTCGCCGGCTCACTGCCGGAGATGCCCAGATGATCTGTCGCACTGCCGGATTGACGACGGACGCCATGTGGTCCGTCGGTGAGCATGATGGCCGGCACCGTGCCGATCGGTTTGGTGGTCCAGAAGCTCGCGCCGCTGCCCAGCGCGGCCTGGTCGGTCAGGTCGAGCCCGGCGATGGCATCAGTGGAGTCGGTCACCGCCGCCAGCGTAGCGCCGGATGCGGCTTGCCCAGGTCAATGCGGGTTTCGGACACCGGCGGCATGGCGAAGCTGTGCGAGGAAATCGTCGGCGTCATCGCTGCGGACCAGGTAGTGACAGACCGCCACCCGCACCGCGGTGGCAGCGGCGATGTCGGCATCGGGCCCGGTGGTCAACCGCTGCAGGCGGTCCCGCATCAGCGGGATGACCTGGGTGAGGCGTTTGATGACGTGTTCGGGCTCGATATCGACCATGCGCAGGCCCGGGTAGGACTGCTGGTACTCGACCACGGTGCGCAGGGCGGCATCCAGATGCTCCCCCTCGGGCAGATCGGCGGAGGCCTGCGCCACCGTTTGTTCGTAGTACCGGCGCTCCCACACGACGAACGCGTCGAGCAGCTCCTGTTTGGAGGCGAACCAGCGGTAGAGCGTAGGCCGGGACACCCCGGCCTGCATCGCCACCTCGGACAGGCTGAGCTTGGTCATCCCGTTGGCCCCGAGCACCTCGGCGGTGGCGGCCAGGATCCGGCCGCGGGTACTGCTCTCGTCGTCGATGGACGATATTTCCGCCATGCCCACAGCTTTACAAACTATCGACGAACTGTCACGCTAATTCGTGGCGCGACACCGTGGTCGGACGCCGTGCAGGGAGGGAATACCGTGACAGTTGCCAGCTCACCGCAGGCACGCGAATACAGCCCATTCGACATCACGTCGCACGACTTCTGGAGCCGGCCGTTCGCGAAGCGCGACGAGACTTTCGCTCGGTTGCGGGCCGGTGACGGCCTGAGCTGGCATCAGCCGCTCTCGACGCTCTTCGACGTCGAAGAGCCGGGTTTCTGGGCGATCACCCGCCGGGCCGACATCCAGTTCGTGAGCCAGCACCCTGAGTTGTTCACTTCCACCAAGGGTGTGGCGCTGGATCCGATGCCGGCCGACGTGCAGAAGTTCGCCACGTTCTTCCTGATGATGGATCCGCCCGAGCACACCACGTACCGCCGCCTGATCAGCTCGGCGTTCACCCCGCGGAACGTGCGCAAGATCGAGGAGCAGATTCACCGCAACGCGGTTTCCGTCGTCGACGACCTGATCGGTGCCGGCGACGTCGATTTCGTCGAGGCGTGCTCGGCGCAGCTACCGATGCGGACGATCTCCGACATGCTCGGTGTGCCCACCGCCGACCAGCCCGCACTGGCCAAGGCGGCCGAAAAGCTCTTCAGTATGAGCGACGACGAGTACTCCTCGCTCGAGGAACGGGCGATGGCCACCATCAACGAGATCATGCTGATCTCGAACACCGGGGTCGAGCTGGCCAAATTCCGGCGGGCCAACCCCGGTGACGACCTGATGACCAGCATCGTCAACGCCGAGGTCGACGGTCACCGGCTCACCGACGAGGAGATCGGGGCGTTCCTGATCCTGCTCGCCTCGGCGGGGAATGACACCACCAAGCAGACCACCACCCACGCAATGATGGCACTGGCCGCCAACCCCGACCAGAAGGATTGGCTGCTGGAGGATTTCGACAACCGGATCGGCCTGGCCACCGAGGAATTCGTTCGGTGGGCCACCCCGGTGATCCAGTTCGCGCGGCATGCCACCGAGGACGTCGAACTGGCCGGCCAGCAGATCAGGGCCGGCGACAAGGTGGGCCTGTTCTACTGTTCGGGCAACCGGGACGAGTCGGTGTTCACCGAGCCCGGCCGTTTCGACCTCAGTCGTTCGCCCAATCCGCAGGTCGGCTTCGGTGGTGGCGGCCCGCACTTCTGCCTGGGTAACCAGCTGGCCAAGACCGAGCTGCGACATCTGTTCCGTGAGTTGCTGACTCGGCTCAAGACCGTCGAGTTCGGTGAGCCCGAACTGCTGTACAGCAGCTTCGTGCACGGCATCAAGCGCGTCCCCGCGCACATCGCGTAGGGCGCGACCATGCGCGTCGAAGTCGATCTGGGAAAGTGCACCGGGCACGGCATCTGCGAATCGATCGCCGAGGACGTGTTCGAGGTTTCCGACGAGGGCATGGTGCACATCCACGGCGACGATCACCCCGAGAGTGACCGGGAACGGTTGCAGCAGGCCGTGACTCAGTGTCCGGCCGGGGCTCTGCGGATGCAGAGCTGAAACACGCCGAGCGGCCAGTTATGCACGCGATTTTCCGGAATTCGTGTCCTAACTGGCCATTGGGCGACTGAAGTGTCAGCCCAGCGATACAAGTACCCGGCTCGGCCCGCGCACCGTGTAGTTGGTGCCGTAGTCCAGCGGACCGGCCAGCTGCCAGGCGCCCACGGTGCCGATCAGTTCCTCGAGGAAGATCTGGGCCTCCAAGCGCGCCAAGTTCATCCCGAGACAACTGTGCAGTCCGAAGGCGAACCCCAGGTGCGACAGCTTGCGCCGGGTGACGTCGAAGTCGTCGGGGCGCTCCCAGCGTCGCGGATCGCGATTCGCCGCGCCCAGGAGCAGGGTGATCCGCTCGCCGCCGGCCATGGCAACGTCACCGACTCTCACGCCGTCACCGACCACATCGCGGAAGATGGAGTGCGACACCGTTTCCAGGCGGTGCACCTCTTCCACCGCGTCCAGCGCCAGAGTGCGATCGGCCTGCAGGATTCGGCGCTGCTCCGGATGGGTGGCCAGCGTCGCGACGATCTGGGCGAGCAGCTTGGCGGTGGTCTCGTTGCCGGCGAACACCAATTGGGTATTGCTGGCGACGATCTCCTGCTCGGTCATGTGCTCACACGCGTACTCGTGGGCGACCATCGTCCCGATCAGATCCCAGCTGTCGTCGGCGGGGCAGCCCCGGCGGGGCAACTGCTCACGGATGTAGGAATTCAGTTGGGCTGTGGCATCTTTTCCGGCTGCGATCAACTCGGCACCGTGTCCGTCCGGCATGCTGTAGCCCTCGGCGGAAGCGCCCATCGCGTCGCTCCACGCGGTGAACTGGCCGACCATCTCCGGCTCGACTGCGAGCATGTGCGCGATCACCTCCGTCGGGATGCCGCGGGTGAGCTCCGAGACCACCTCGACGGTTTCCCCGTCACGCAATCTGGCGGCGACCGGCTCCAGCCTTGACCGGACGATCTCGGTGATCACCGGGCGCAGCCGTGCCAAGGTCCTGGGGCGGAAATCGCCGGACCAGATCGACCGGATCTGATCATGGTGCGGACCGTCGTAGAACTCCATCGTCGGTCCGCCGAACACCGCGGCGTGCTCCACCTGGCCGCGTTCGGAGCCGAACCGTGAAGGTGCGCTGAGGATCTGCTTGACCAGGTCGAACTCGCCGACCATCCAGCGGTTGATCCGCTCGTTGAAGACGACTCCGCCCAAATCCCGGATCTCGCGGTACCGCTCCCACGGCTCGGCGACGAACGCCGGGTCGGTGGTGTCGAACGACAGCAGCGGAAAATGGGTGGCGACCATGGATGCCATGTTGACAATGTTGTGCAATTCTGTAAAGCGTGAGTTTCAAAGACCTCGGCCGGGAACTGTCCAACTGGGGCCGATGGGGGCCCGATGACCAGATCGGCACCCTCAACCTCGTCGAGCCACGTCACGTGCAGGCCGCGGCCGGTGAAGTCCGTTCGGGCAAGGTGTTTCAGCTGAGCATCCCGGTGGGCAAGGACGGTCCCCAGAGCGGTATCGGCGGCCGGCTCAACCCGGTTCACCTGATGTCCATGCAGCCCGACGACTGGGAACCGCACGGCCTGCAAGTCGCCGACGACTGGATCATCATGCCGTTGCAGTCCGGCACCCAGTGGGACGCCCTGTCGCACGTTGCCTACGACGACAAGCTGTACAACGGCTACTCGACCGACCAGGTCCGCACCCGTGCCGGCGCCCGTCAGTTGGCCGTCGACGCCTTCACCGACAAGATCGCCGGGCGCGGGGTGCTGCTCGACATCGCCCGGTTGCACGGAGTGGACTGGCTCGAAGGCGGTACCGCGATCACCCCGGCCGATCTCGAGGCGGCCGAACAGGCGCAGGGCGTGACGGTCGGCGAGGCCGACTTCCTGCTGGTGCGCACCGGATGGCGGGGCAGGCTGCTGGCCCAGGGCCGCGACGACTGGATGTCCACCGAGCCGGGCCTCGGCATCGACTGTGCGCGCTGGTTGCATGACCGCGGGGTCGCGGCGGTGGGCAGTGACAATTGGGCCATCGAGGTGATCCCCAGCGAGACAGGCGAGACGCTGCCGCTGCACTGCGTCCTGATCCGCGACATGGGCATGCCGCTGGCCGAGATCCTCGACCTCGACGCGTTGAGTGCCGACTGCGCCGGTGACGGGATCTGGAGTTTCCTGTTCGTGGCACCGCCGCTGCGCATCAGCAATGCCGTCGGGTCGCCGGTCACACCCATCGCGATCAAATGAGCCCGGCCTTCCAGTATCGGCTGCGTACCACGGCGCCGCTGGTCAGTGTCGAGGACTACCGGGACGCAGCGCGCCGGGCCCTACCCGCCATGGTGTGGGCCTACCTCGACGGCGGGGCCGAAGACGAGCGCACGTTGCGCGCCAATCGCAACGCCTTTGCGAACTGGTCACTGCGCCAACGGGTCCTGGCTGGTCACTCAGAGGCTGACCTGGGTGTGACGATCGACGGACAGCGACTCGACCTGCCGGTGGTGCTGGCCCCCACCGGGCTCACCGGCCTCGCGCACTGGTCGGGTGAACTGGCCGCCGCTCAGGCCGCCGAACGTGCCGGAACCCGTCTGACGCTTTCCACGGCGTCGTCGTACTCCATCGAGGAAGTGGCGGCGGGCACCTCGGCCGACCACTGGTTCCAGCTGTATCCCTGGGGCGACGGCCCGTTCTCGGATTCGATGCTCAGCCGGGCGCGTGACGCCGGGTATCGCACCCTGGTGGTGACCGTGGACGTTCCGGTGCAGGGCAACCGGACGGGGGAGCGGCGCACCGGTATGGGGCACCCGCCGATCCTCACTCCGCGGCGCATCGCCGACGCCGCGATCCGGCCGAACTGGTGGTACGGGCTGCTGCGACACCAGCGGATGACGATGCGCAGTCTCACCCATACCGCCGGAGCGAAAGGGGCAGTGGAATCCGTCGGCATCCAAAGTCGCCGGATGCGGCCGGATCTCAGCTGGCGTGATGTCGCCGCGCTCCGCGAGCGCTGGGACGGGCCGTTCCTCGTCAAGGGCGTGCTGGAGCCCGATGACGCGGTGCGCGCGATCGATGACGTGGGGGCCACGGGGGTGGTGGTGTCCAATCATGGTGGGCGCCAACTCAACGGCGCGATCGCATCGGTCGACGCGCTTCCGGACATCGCCGGTGCGGTCGGCGGCCGCGCCACCGTGCTGCTGGACAGCGGCGTGCGGACCGGTAGTGACGTCGTGACGGCGCTGGCTCTCGGCGCCGACGCCGTGCTGATCGGCCGACCCTACCTTTACGGACTGGCCGTTGACGGTGGCGCAGGGGTGGGTGCGGTGCTCGACATTCTGGCTGCCGAGATCCGGTCGACGCTGACGCTGATGGGTATCGCGAGTGTGGCTGAGCTGAGCCCCCAAGTTCTCCGCCGAGCAGACGCGTAGGTACCCAAAAATGGCTATTACCGGGTACTTAAGTGTCTGCTCGCGCTAGGAACGCTTGGGTGGGCGCGGCCGCACCAGCACGGACTGTTGGATCGCGCCGACCGCGCCGCTCTGGTCGAACAGCGTCCCGACCGTGGCGCCGATGCCGTCGGGCCCGTAGTTGGTGTCGGCGCGGATGCCGACCCACTCGCCGTCGGGCACCCGGTGGATGTGCACGACCAGATCGGTGTTGAGGAACGTCCACTTTCGGATGTCGATCTTGGAGCCGATTCCGTTGGCGTCATCGGCCACCGCGAACAGCCGCTGCAACGGCGTCATCGGCTCACCCTTGACCACGTCGACCGTCGGCTTGAGCCAGGACTCACCCGGGCCGGGCGCCTGCGGTACCGTCAGCCAGCGCCAATCCACGCTGTGCACGTAGTTGGTCTCCCAGTTCTTGGCCATGTCGCGGCTGCGGGCCCGCTCCAGCGGCGGCAGCGGCTCGACGCCGGTGTGGGTGAGCGCGGTGGTGTCCAGCTGCAGCATCCGCCATCCGCTGGCCCGGGCCACCACCCGGGGATCACCATCGGGCCCGGGTGCCAGCATTTCCGCGCTGACCAGTTCGATCTGCTTGCCCGGTCGTTCCAGCTGCGCGCGCACCCACAGGTCACCCTCGGAGGGCACCCCGCCCATCAGATCGATCGCCACCCGGCTCAACCGGGTGTCGGCGCGGTGCTCGCAGCCTTCCAGCGCCCGCACCAGCAACGCCGATACCGGTGCACCGTGCTGGATGGTCGCCGACCAGGTGCCGCGCGCCATGTCGGTCGCGCGAAACTTCTCGCCGATCGGATCTTTCTCGTCGATCAGCTCGTAGTAAGAGTCAGACATGTCTACCTGTCGTCAGTGGTGGTGATGTGAGTCGTGATCGCCCGGAGCGGGCGTTTCGACCATCAGCGCGTCGACCCGCGACAGTTTGGTGCCGATCAGTCGCTCCGGATAGGCGTCGGTGGTGGTGACCAGAAACAGGGTGCGTCCCTCGACGCCGCCGAGGGCGCAGGCGATGGCGGTACGTCCGTCGGTTTCGATTCGATGCGTGATGGCCGATCCGTCGGGCGCGATGCGCTGGAACTCGTGGGCCAACGTCAATGCCGCCCACACCCCGCCCTCGGCGTCGATGGCGAGTCCGTCGGGAGGGCCGTCGAGACCGTCGGCGAACACCCGCCGGTCGGTGAGGCTGCCGTCGGTGCGGATCGTGAACGCGCTCAGCCGTCGCGCGGTGGACTCCGCGACGATCAGGGTGCTGCCGTCCGGGGTGATCACCATGCCGTTGGGGAAGTCGAGATGTTCGGCGACGACAGCCGTGGTGCCGTCGGGGTCGATGCGCACGATCACCCCGTCGGTGCGGGCTTGCGATCCGACGTAGGCCCGGCCGTGCTCGTCGACCACCATGTCGCCGAGGGGGGCGGGGGCCAGGTCGGACAGATCGGCCAGAAGTTCGACGGCGTCGCCGTCGTAGTGCAGCGCCTGGCGGCGCTCGGTCGACACGATCATCAGGGTGCCGTCGGGACGAAAACCCAACCCGGACGGGGAATGTCCGGGAACCGGCAGCGTGGTCATGGAGCCTGCCAGCGTGACCGTGTGCACGGCCTCGCCCAACATGTCGGAAAACCACAGCAGACCCTCGAACCAGCGCGGACCTTCACCAAAACAGAAACCCTGTGCCAGTTCGGTTGTCCCGGTTTGGTCGGTTCCCGCCGTCATGTTCCCGCACCTTTACAAAACACGCCTCAAGTGTCACGCTCGCAGGGTGTCACTGTCAACCACCGGAGCGTCGTGATGAAGAAGTTCTATGGCCACACGCTGCTGTATCTGCACGAGACCATCGACCTGGGGACAGGTCGGACCGATCGGTTCACAGAAATTTTCGGCGAGGTCTATCAGCCGATGATGGAGGAGCTCGGAGCCCGGCTGTTCTCGATCTGGGAAACCACGCCGTACAACGGGCACTGGCCGCAGGTGACGATCATCTGGGAGATCGACGCATTCGCCGACTACGCCCGGATCGGCAAGGCGCAGGCGGTCGGCGGCAGCCATGAGAAGCCCGCACTGCAGTGGGCGTCCTACCTGTCCGAGATCGGGGCCCGTGGTGAGGGACGAATCATGTACGCCGGCAAGTACAACCGGACACTCGCACAGTTGCGAGAGGCGAACTTCGGTGCCGGCCTGGTGATCCAGGAGGTCATGGAGACCAAGCCCGGACGTCAGGACGACTACATCCGGGAACTCGAGCGGCTGTATGTGCCGTGGTCGGAAAGCACCGGCAAGCGTTGGTTGGGTTCGTTCATCACCACCTTCCGGTTCAACGAGGTGATCCACTACTGGGCACTCGACGATGACTGGGACTGCTTCGAGAACCACTACCCGTCGTGGAAGGGCAACCCGCCCGCGGAGATCGTCACCTGGATGAGCGTGGCGCCCGCGCTTCGCGACGGCTGGGAAGATTCCATCCTCTCAGCCCTGCCGCCGTCGCCGCTGAAGTAGGACTGCCGTGAATCAGCCTGTGCTGCAGGATTTCACCTACGATCCGTTCGATCCGGACGTGATGGCCAACCCGCTGCCGTACTACCGGATCCTGCGCGACGAGTACCCGGTGTACTACATCGACAAATGGGACACCTACGCGCTGTCCCGGTTCGACGACATCTGGAACATGCTCGGACTCAACGACGGGACCTTCGTGGCGTCGGAGGGGACCCTGCCGGCCGCGAACGTGCTGGCGCACCGCAACGACGGCCCGGTCCCCGACCCGCCGGTGCATCCGATGCCCTTCCACGCCAACTTCGATTCTCCGCTCTACGAGAACGTGCGGCGCTGCACCTCGGCACAGTTCCGGCCGCGGTCGGCGGCCAAGCTGGCCGAGCGGATCCGCACGTTGGCCAACGAGCGCCTGGACGAGCTGCTGCCGCGCGGCACCTTCGACCTCACGCAGGACTATGGAGGCATCGTCGCGGCCGCGATGGTCTGCGAATTCGTCGGATTGCCAGTCGATCTCGCGCCGGATGTGCTGGCGACGGTCAACGCAGGCAGCCTCGCGCAGCCTGGGGAAGGAGTCGAGGTCGGCAACGCGCGGCCTGGCTACCTGTCCTACCTCACCCCGATCATCGAACGCCGGCGTGCAGAAGGGCACGACGGCAGCGTGCCGATCGCCGACGCCCTGATCGAGTTCCGGTTGCCCGACGGCTCGGCTTTCGGCGACATGGAAGCCGCCGTGCAGATGCTCGGAGTGTTCATCGGCGGCACCGAGACCGTTCCCAAGATCACCGCGACCGGGCTGTGGCAACTGCTGCGCCACCCTGACCAACTGGCCGAGGTCCGATCCGATCTCGAAGGCAATGTGCCGATCGCCAGGGAAGAGATCATCCGGCACAGTGCACCCGCACAGTGGTTCGCCCGAACGGTCCGGCGGCCCTACACCATTCACGGCACCACGATCAACCCTGGCCAGCGGGTCATCACCCTGCTGGCCTCGGCGGCCCGGGATGAACGCGAATACGAGAACCCGGATGACTTCGTGTGGAACAGGCGCATCGAACGGCTGTTGTCGTTCGGCCACGGACAGCACTTCTGCCTCGGCGTCCACGTGGCCCGCTTGGAGATCACCATCATGATCCAGGAATTCCTCAAACGTGTGCCCGACTACCACATCGACGAGTCCGCGGCATCGCGGCCGCCGTCGAGTTTCCAGTGGGGCTGGAACAACATTCCTGTGGAGGTATGACGTGTGGTCCTACCGGCTCGTCGCCCCGTACACGTTTGAAAGGCAAGAGGTTTCAGAGCCCTCAGCGGAATCACTGGCCGACGGTCAGGTACTGCTCGACTTCCTGGCCGCCGGGATCTGCGGCAGCGACCTGCCGGGGTTCCGCGGCACCCAGGGCAAGTTGCCGGGCGACACCGGGTGCTGCGCAGCCGAGATGACCGGCTTCCCGATCCACGAGATCGTCGGTGAGGTGCTGGCCAGCCGTCATCCGGACCACCGGCCGGGGGAGCGGGTGGTCGGCTGGGCCTCGGGCTTCGACGGTCTGATGGGACGCGTGGTCGCCGACGGAGCCGGGTTGGTGGCCTACGACCCGGCGCTGACCCCGGAGCGTGCCGTCGGACTGCAACCGCTGGCATGTGTCCTCTACGCCGTCGAGCAGCTGCCGGACCTGAAGGGCCGCCACGTCGCCGTCATCGGGCAGGGTTCTATCGGCCTGCTGTTCTCCTACGTGGCGAAGGCTTTCGGCGCGGCGCAGGTCACCGGTGTGGATCCGGTGGACCGCTGCTCGGTGAGCAGCCAGTTCGGTGTCGACACGCCGATCCGGGCCACCAGCGACCGCTGGGTTCGGCACCTGGGGCCCACCGGTAGGCCCGATGTCGTGATCGAGGCGGTCGGACATCAGGTCGCCACGCTCAATCATGCCCTGGAGGCGGCCGCGTTCGGGGGCACGGTGTTCTACTTCGGGGTGCCCGACGACGACAGCTATCCGATCAGCATGCGCACCATGTTGCGGTACAACCTGACCCTGAAATCTGGTGTGACACTGGACCGTCAACGTGTGCTGCGCCAGGCCGACGAGTTCGCCAGGGAGCATCCCGCCTTGTTGCCCAGCTACGTGACCCACACTTTCGCCTCGGACGATGTGCAGGCGGCATTCGAACTGGCCTGTCGGCCAGTGCCCGGGCGCGTCAAGATTGCGATCACCCGATGAACCCCAGTCGACTGCAGGACGCGTTGGCGTCCAACGCCCACGTCTGGGGCGGCTGGGTGGTCGGGCCGACGATCCTCGGTCCCGAGGAGTTCGCCGCGGCCGGCTACCACTACGTCGGATTCGACGTTCAGCACGGCTATCTCGACGATGCGGATGTGGCGTTGCTGTTGCGACGGCTTGAACACGTCCCGATCGCCACCGCCGTTCGCCTGCCCTCGGCCGATCCCGCACCGATCGGCCGGGTGCTCGACGCCGGCGCTGACGCGGTGATCATCGCGATGGTGGAATCGGCCGAGCAGGCCGCTGCGGCGGTGGCGGCCACGCGATATGCGCCGGCCGGGATACGCAGCTTCGGGCCGCTGCGGGCCGGTCTGGGACACGACACCGCAGCGCTGGAAGCCCGGGTGAGTGTGTTCGCGATGATCGAGACCGTACGGGGGCTGGCCGCTGCCGACGAGATCTGCGCGGTGCCCGGCCTCACCGGGATCTACGTCGGCCCGGCCGATCTGGCCATCTCGATGGGTTACCAACCATCCGATGCCTGGACGCACCCCGAGGTGCGGGCAGCGATGCTCGAGATCCGGACTGCCGCCCATGCGGCCGGACTGGTCTCCGGGATCCATGCCGGCGCAGGAAATCTCGGAAAGACCATCGCCGACTTGGGGTTCCAGATGATCACGCTGGCCTCGGAATCGCAGGCGCTGCGCCGTGGTGCCACCGAACACCTCAACGAGGCAACAGGAAATACCGACGGTCCGTCTGCCCCAGGGCAGGCCGTGACCGGCGCCGAACGAGGAGGCTACAACTGAACGCAGGAGCAGGGCACGGCAGCCGCGTCGCGCTGGTGACCGGTGCCGCCCGGGGCCAGGGCGCGGCCATCGTGCGCAGGCTGGTGACCGACGGCTACCGGGTGACCGCGGGGGACCATCTGATCGACGAACTCACCCCTACTGCAACCGAGTTCGGCGACGATGTGTTGACTGTCGAGCTCGACGTGACATCGGCAGAGCACTGGCAGGCCGCCGTATCGGCCACCGTGGCTCGATTTGGCGGGCTCAACGCACTGGTGAACAACGCCGGGGTGCTGCACAGTGCCTCGATCGCCGAGGAGACCCCGAGCGGTTTCGAGGGCTTGTGGCGAGTGAACTGCCTGGGGCCGTTCCTGGGTCTGCAGGCAGCGCTCGAACCGCTGCGGCGGGCGGACAACGCCGCGGTGGTGAACACCTGCAGCACCGGCGCGATTCGCCCGTTTCCGCACCACGCGGCCTACGGTTCGTCGAAGTGGGCATTGCGCGGGCTCACTCAGGTGGCGGCTGCCGAACTCGGCCGTCACGGGATCCGGGTCAACTCGATCTTTCCCGGCCCCGTCGAGACGCCGATGCTCGACGAGTCCACCCAGGCCCGGCTGGCGGAGCGGGCCACGTTGGGGCGCCTGGGCAAGCCGAGCGAGATGGCCGACGCGGTGGCGTTCCTGTTGTCCGACCAGGCGGCGTTCATCACCGGTTCGGAGCTCGTCATCGACGGCGGCCAATGTCTGCAGATCGGATGACGCAGATGCCCGGTTCAAAACTGTCAGTCGGGATCATCGGAGCCGGTCCGGGTGGGCTGGCGCTCGGAATCTTCCTGAAGAGGGCCGGTTTTGACGACTTCACGATCTTCGACCGCGAGGACGGGGTCGGCGGGACATGGCGGATCAACACGTACCCAGGTCTGGCCTGCGACGTGAAGTCGCACCTCTACTCGTATTCGTTCGATCTCAATGCCGACTGGAGCCGGCTGTGGGCGGGGCAACCGGAGATCCTCGAGTACTTCGAGCGCTGCGCCGAGCGCCACCGGTTGGGTCCGCATCTGCAGCTGAACACCGAGATCACCTCGGCGCGGTGGAATGCCGACACCAACAGTTGGCTGTTGACCACGGCCTCGGGCGGGCAGCACCGATTCGACATCGTGGTGTCGGCGATCGGCCTGTTCACCCAGCCGCTGCAACCGGATCTGGTCGCCGAGGAGCCGTTCACCGGCACCATCATGCACACCGCCGAGTGGGACCACGACGTCGACCTCGCGGGTGCTCGCGTAGCGGTGCTCGGGACCGGATCGACTGCGTCCCAAGTGGTTCCGGAGTTGGCCAAGGTGGCTGAGAAGGTGTACTCGGTGCAGCGTTCGGCAACCTGGGTGCTGCCGAAGCCCGATCGCCCGTACACCGAGCGGGAACGTTGGCTGTTCGCCCACGTGCCGTTCGCGAAGAAGATCTACCGGACCCGGCTGTGGCTGCGCAGTGAATCCAACATCGCGGTCATCGAGAACGGCAGCGACAAGACCCAGGAGTTCAAGGCGGTTGCGCTCAACCTCCTCGAATCGACCGTCGCCGACGAGGAATTGCGGGCCCGGCTCACCCCGGACCACCCTCTGGGGTGCAAGAGACTGGTGTTCTCCCCGGATTTCATCGCGACGTTGACCAAGCCCAACGTCGAGGTGGTGTCCAGCCCGGCTCGTGCACTGCGGTCCCGGTCCCTGGTGACCGAGGACGGCCGGGAGCTCGACGTCGATGTGGTGGTGTGCGCCACCGGTTATGCGGCGGCCGATTACCTGGGCCAGATCGAGGTGACCGGAGAAGGCGGGGCGTCGCTGCACGACACCTGGAGTGACGGGGCATTCGCGTACCTGGGAATGGCCGTGCCGGGCTTCCCGAACTTCTTCATGCTGTACGGGCCGAACACCAATGTCGGCTCCAACAGCGTCATCTTCATCCTCGAGGCGCAGGCCCGCTACGTGGTGCGGGCACTCAAACACCTTCGGCGCAAACGCAAGTCCTATGTGGCGGTGCGTCCCGGCGCGATGGCCGCGTTTCTCGCCGACATCGACCGGTGGATGCAGGGCACCGTGTGGCTGACCCGGTGCAGCAGTTACTTCCGGGCGCCGAGCGGCCGGGTGGTCACCCAGTGGCCGCGCAGCGCCCGAGCTTTCTGGTCGATGACCCGCAGGTTCCGGTCCGCGGACTACACTTTCGAACCGCCCATCAACTACCCGGCCCGGCTCACCGCGGCCGCCGATCGGACGGACGGCTGAGCCATGGCCTGGCTGGAGCGCCTCGACCCCGCGTTACACGGATTCGCCGAGGCCCGGACCGACCTGAGCACCGATCAGCTTGGCGTGGTGCGTACCTCGCTGGATCAGCGGCGGCGGGACGCTGCGCAGGTCCTGGACACCCCCGGTGTGGAGATCGTCGGGGCTCGCGTCGCACTCGGGCGGCGCACCATCCCGGTACGGATCTACCGCGGTGGACCGTCGCCGTCGCCGGCTGTCGTCTACTGCCATTCGGGTGCCTTCGTCCTCGGCAACCTCGACACCGATCAGATCCAATGCGTGGAGTTGGCCCGGCGGGCCCGGTGCACGGTGATCGCGATGGACTACCGGCTCGCGCCCGATTATCCGTATCCGGCCGCTTTCGACGACGCGATGGTGGTGCTCAACTGGGCCGCCACACTGGCCGGGGAACTCGACATCGATGCCGGCCGCATCGCAGTTGCCGGTACCAGCGCCGGCGGCGCACTGGCCGCGCTGCTGGCGCAGCACTCCGCAGCCGGTTTCGCTCCGCCGATCGTGTTCCAGGCGCTGCATCAGCCGGTCCTCGACGACCGGCCCACCCCGTCCAAGCAGGAATTCTCCGACACCCCGGGCTTCGACGGTCCGGCGACGGCGGCGATGTGGCGGCACTATGCGGGTGCGAGGGACCTTCCGGAGGCGGCGGTGCCCGCCCGAGCCGCGACCCTGGCTGGTGTGGCGCCGGCACTGATCACCTGCGCGGAACTCGATCCGCTGCGCGACGAGGCACTCGACTATGCGCGCAGGCTGCTGGCCGAGGGCGTTGCCACCGAACTGCATCTGTTTCCCGGGACTTGCCACGGGTTCGATTCGTTGCTTCCCGAGTGGGAGGTCAGCCACCAACTTTTCGCGCTGCAAGGTGCGGCGTTACGCCGCATCCTGCACGGATGACGCGGTAGCTGGCCAGCTCGGCGGTGGTTGCGATCGACGTTGTGGGCAATAATGCAGGTCTGTTCTAGCCGGATTTCGCACGGACAAATCCGTGCGGCCGGTGCGACGATGGCTACGGCACGCCCGAGGGGTCAACCCGGGTACGTCGGGAGCGAGTAAGCGATTGAGAGGTAACTATGTCGGCCGACGACGACCGGCTCATGTACTCCGGCGACGCCAAACACGCCAGGGAACCTCTGGGATACGGCGGACTTGACGCCCTGCTGGGCGGACCGGTCGCGGCGCTGCCGAGTGGACGGTCCCGCCACGGCGACGCCAGGGTATCGACTCCTCCCATCGTTCTGACCTCGAATTTCGCCGCCCCCCGCGAATCGGAGATCACCACCAAGCTCCCGCCGGTTCCGGGCCGCCCGATCAGCGGGTCGTCCTCGGCCGGGAGCTGGATCCTGGAACAACCGGTCCCGGCGGCCGCTCCGGGCGAGCCCCGCGCCATCGACAATCTCTCCCGCGTCGGCGTGCGCTCCTCGGTCAAGATGCAGCCACGGCGCGGCTGGCGGCGGGCGGTCTATGTCACCACCCGCCTCAACCTCGGGCTGTCCCGCGACGAACTCTACGAACTGGACCTCTACGCCAGGGTGCGCCGCACCGCCCGTGAGTCCCACCAGATCGGTGTCTTCGGCCTGAAGGGCGGCGTGGGCAAGACCGCCGTCACCGTGGCCCTCGGATCGGTTCTGAGCGCGGTTCGGGGTGACCGGATCCTCGCCGTCGACGCCGACCCGGCCGGCGGCAATCTGGCCGACCGGGCCGGACGGCAGTCCGCGGCGACGGTGAGCGATCTCCTGGCCGCCAAGGACCTGTCGCGTTACAACGATGTCCGGGCCTACACCAGCATGAACGAGTCGAAGCTGGAGGTGCTGTCCAGCGACGAGTACAGCGGCGCCAGCCGGGCCTTCAACGACGCCGACTGGAATGCGGCCACCGCGGCTGTCTCCAAGCACTACAACCTGGTGTTGGCGGACTGCGCGGCCGACATGTTCGCACCGGCGGGCCGTGGCGTACTGGCGACGGTTTCGAGCGCGGTCATCGTGGCCAGCGCCTCGATCGACGGTGCCCGCCAGGCCGCGGTGACCATGGACTGGCTGCGCCACAACGGCTACCAGGACCTACTCAACCGCTCCTGCGTGGTGGTCAACCACGTCGGCCCCCGCAAACCCAACGTGAACACCGGCGACCTGGTGCACCAGTTCCAGAAGCACGTGGCCCCGGGCCGGGTGTTCGTGCTGCCCTGGGACAAGCACATCGCCGCGGGCACCGAGATCCACTTCGACCTGCTGCGCCCGGCGTTCCGGCGCCGCACCCTGCAGTTGGCGGCGGCCCTGTCCGACGATTTCGAGGGCGGCGCGGGCGTCTGATCCGCGGCTCAGCCGCTAGCTTGATTCGCGCTCAACTCCCGGGCCACAGCGGCGTGATAGGCGTCGATGTTCGCCGGGTTGACCACGCGGAACAGCGCATCCGGCAGCGGCGCATCTTTGTAGGCCTCGATGGTCATCGTGCGATTGAACAGCGTGATGTCGTTGCCCGGTCGGGTGAACTGGTACTGCACGGTGATGCGGCCTTCTTTACCGCCGTTGCCGTCAGCATCGTGGCCGAGCCGGCCAACCGAGTTGAACACCCACATCCGCGGTCGCATGGCGATCGCCAGGTGCCAGGTGTATATCTGCGTGCCGTCGGGGCCGGCCTCGGTCCAGGTGTCGCCGACCTCCAGCGGCAGCCGCTCAGGTAATCCGCCGATGTGCGCGCTCCCCGGGTAGGTCTTCACCCAGTTCGCCGGATTGGTGACGAAGTCATAGACCTCCGCCGCCGATTGTGTGAACGCGGTTTCGGAACTGGTCGTCACGATGCCCAATGTTGTTCGCCTTCCTCGGTATTCCCGGTGTGGTCAGAGCTCGCAGCCGCAGGTTGCCGACACCCCCGAGGAAGGGAGCTCGGCGAGTACGTCCACCCGCGTCGTGTCGAAGCTGAGGAATCCCTGGATGGGCAGGGACTCCGGAGGGGTGTCGGGGTAACTCCACGCCACGTCGGCGATGACGGTGTCACCGACGACCGCCGACCAGTAGGCGGCGGTGCCCTTGTAGTTGCAGTACGACGTGGTCGAACTGGGCTGCAGGAGATCGGTGCGGACGAGCGCGGCGTCCACGTAGAGGCGTGGTTCCAAGGCGGTCTCGAACACGATCACGGTGTCGTCGGTGTCGACGAGAACGGTCTCGCCGGCCGTCACCCGCAGGCCGCGGCGGGACGGCCGGCAGTCGATCCGGTGGTAGGGGTTCGGCGGGTAGTGCACCAGCTTGCGTCCCTCTTCGAACCACGCGTCGACGGCATCCCAGGGCACTGTCACGTACCCAGGGGCTTCGGCCACCGGCGTGTGCGGAAGGCTGCCTACCTCGTCGCTCCGAAACGCATAGCTGAGCGGGTGGCCTGCGCGGTGCACCATCAGGGCATGTTCGGTGTCGAGTACGGTGACATCCCCGCGCAAGGCTTGGATACGGCGCGGGTGAGGTTCGACGTAGACCGTGCCACCAGCGAGCGGTGGCGTGAACCAACCGGCCGGTTGTGTACTCAACGGACCCCGCCCAGCGACGAGACTCATTGCGGGACCTCCATTTTGGCAGACTGACGGCCGTGGGCGCGGCCATCGAACGCAGCGGTGCCCGTTCGTGGGGTCGATCGCTGCGTCCAGATAGAAGCTTTACAGATTCTCTTGAGAATGTCACGCTGTTGGGTGAGGCGGGCCACACCGCAACACCCCCGTCGAGAGTGCCGGCCGATCAGCCCTTTGGACCCGGATTGGATGCCCCATGTCTCTACAGTCAGGAATGTCCGCACAGTTGTCCGAAGCGCGCGGCGGCAATGTGCTCGGCACGGTTGTCCGCACAAGCCCGCTCTCCGGGCCGCGGGCGCGGCCCGACAAAGCCCTGCAGTACGAACTCAACGTGGTGGCCGCCGATGTCGCCGCCGTGGTGTCGGCCATCGGCGGATGGTTGTTCGACCGGGCGATGGCGGGCTGGCGTGTCAGCGTCGCCGCCGACGTCTGTGCAGACGAGCGAGCGCTCCGGATCCTCGGGCTGAAAGCTGTAGATCTGACCGGCCTGTGGCAGTCGACAGAGGCCGATACGGTGGCGATGACGGCGATCGGGACCGATCGGTTCGAATCCGGTGACCACGTACGCACCGTGCGCCGATCCGGTGCCGGCGTGGTCTTTTTCGGGGCACACGGCGCCGACGGTCTGGGTGGGGCCGTGGACCGCGTGCAGTACCGGCCGAGTGCGGCAGCGCTGGCGTTCAAGGCCCACGCGTTGGCGGTCGCCGGGGCGGATCCGGCTTCGACCGGGCAGGTGGAGACGCTGTTCCGGTACGGACGGTCTGCGGGTCTGCTCGAAGCCGATCTGGTGCCGGTGTGTTGATGCCTCAACAGGCGTCGGTCGCCGGTCTGCTCGAGGTGTTCGATGTGACGCCTGTCGGGCCGGATCGGTTCGTCGGCGTCACCGGACCGGCCGGCGCCGACGGTAGGAAGGTGGCCAAGGGCGCCCAAGCATTGGGCCAGGCCGTCGTCGCGGTGGCAAAGCGGTTCCCCGACAAGACGATTCGTTCGGCGCATGCGGTCTTCACCAGGCCGGTCGAAATCGACTCCACCGTCGAGCTGGCGGTGAACGTGGTCCACGAGGGCCGTTCGACGGCGACCGCCGTGGTGGCCGTCACCCATGATTCACGGTTGTGCACAACCGTTACGGTCCTCGCCGATGTGCCCACGGGCGACGTCGTCAGTCACCGCGCGTTGCGGCCCGACGTCGAGACGCCCGAGGATGCCCACCCGGCCGAGCGGGCCATGGCCGGTCATGAGTTGCGCCTGGTCGATGTGGTCGATGTGAACAGTCCCGAGGAGGTGGGGCCGCCGGAACTCTATGCCTGGCTGCGCTGCGACCCGATACCTGACCGGGACGATCTCGCCAAGGCCGTGCTGGCGTATTTCACCGGGCAACTCGGAATCTCCACCACCATGCGGCCGCATCGGGGGATCGGCACGGCGCAGGCGGACTCGACGTTGTCGACCGCCCTGATGTCGACATCGGTCAGCTTCCACGAGCCGGTGGAGTGGGACGGCTGGTTGCTCTACAGCCACGAGAGCACCGCGGCCGGACACGGAATGTCATATGTCCGCGGTCAGGTACATACCGAGGATGGTGAGTTGCTGGCGTCATTCGCCCAGGAGGGGCTGATTCGCCCGATGCGACCGGTGGATATCTCGATCGATGTGCCGGCCCGGTTGTAGGGCCGGCGGGCGTGGTGTGCGGCTAGCGGATCCAGCCGCGGCGACGCAGCCAGATGTTGCGGATCACGGCAAGGAAGATGAGTGCCGCGAACGTGATGAGGAACCAGTTCTCGACGTGTCCGATGTGGTTGCCGCGCATCATGACCAGCAGGAAGATCGCGGACAGGATGCCGCCGAGGTGGATCACCTTGATGTTCAGATCCGACCAGCCCCACGCTGCGGACGGCACTTCCTCGACGTCGACGCCGTTGTTGCGCTCCACTTCGGTGCTGGCCACGGTTGCTCCTCCGGATCGAACTGGCTTCAGGCTTGGCTTCCGCACATTCTGACATACGACACTGCGTCGTACGCCGGCCCTGGGGGTTCAACCGAGGCGCCGGTACCTCCGCAGGGCTTCCTGTCGCTCCTCGGCGTGGTCGACGAGCGGTTCCGGATACGAGCTCGGTCGACCGGTGCCGAGTTTGTGCACATCGGCGACATCGGCCAACTCCGGTATCCAGCGTCGGATGTAGTCGCCGTGAGGGTCGAACTTCGCGCCCTGCAGGTCCGGATTGAACACGCGGAAGTACGGTGCGGCGTCGGTGCCGCAACCGGCCGCCCACTGCCACCCGTGCTGGTTGTTGGCCAGATCGCCGTCGATCAACTGGTCCAGAAACCAGCGCGCGCCCCATTGCCATGGCAGATGCAGGTCCTTGACGAGAAACGAGGCCACGATCATGCGCACCCGGTTGTGCATGAACCCGGTCGAGGCGAGCTGGCGCATCCCGGCATCGACGATGGGGAAGCCGGTCCGGCCGTCCTTCCACGCCTCGAATGCCTGCTTGGCCGTCTCGTCGTCGTCCACTTCGATCGCGTCGAAATCGCGGTTCCAGTTTCGCCAGGCGCTGTCGGGCCAGTGGTGCAGCACCGCGGCATAGAAATCGCGGAAGGCCAGTTCCCGCAGATAGGCGTCATCGCCGGAGTGGAGGTCAACCGCCATGGTTCGAGGGTGGATGGTGCCGAATTTGAGGTGTGCCGACATCCGGCTGGTGGCATCGAGGCCGGGGCGGTCGCGCCGGGCCCGGTAGTCGGCCAAGTTCGCCGCTACGAATTCCCGCCACTGCGACCGCGCCGCGTCTTCGCCTGCTTCGAATATCAGTTGACCTGTGACAGAAGGAATTTCGACGCGCTCGGAGATGTCGCCAGAGATGTCGGCCGGGACGATCCAGCGCGCCGAGGCGGGCCCGGAATCCGCGGGGGCACGCCAGCCGTGCCGGCGCCAGGCGCGGAAGAACGGTGTGAAGACCCGATACGGCGCGCCATCCGACTTGATGATCCGGCCGGGCGACACCAGATAGCCCGATCCTGTTGCACACAGCGCGATCTCGCCGAGGGCAGCCCCGACCGCTTCGTCGCGACGCCGGCCGAACGGCGAGTGGTCCTGCGAGGCGTGCACCGAGGTGGCGCTGATGGCCCGGGCCAGCGCCGGAATCCGCTGTTCTGGTCGGCCACGAGTCACCAGAAGTTCTCCGTCGAGGTTGTCGGACAGGTTGCGCAATGCCCGGTACAGGTACTGCAGGCGACGTGCACCCGCGGATGCTTCCAGTCGCGGATCGAGCACATAGCAGGCCAGTACCTCGCCGCCTTCTCGTGCGGCCTCCAGCAGGGCGGGATGGTCGTGGCACCGCAGGTCTCGCCGGAACCAGAGCAGCGTGGGCATGTGTCCATGCTGCCCATGAACACACCGGAATACACGGAAGGGCTCAGATGCAGTTCTGGAGCGGTACGGCATTCATGGACACCACCGACGCGCTGGCGGTGGCGCCGTTGCTCGACGAGGCCGGCTATCACGGCATGGTCTGCTCGGATCACATGATCTATCCGCGCGAGCTGTCCTCGCCCTATCCGGACTCGTCGACGGGTAAGCCGCCGTGGGCACCGGAGACGGCCTGGCCGGACTCCTGGGTGCTGATCGGGGCGATGGCGGCGCTGACCCGCCGGTTGCGCTTCTCCAACGCCGTATACGTGGCGCCCGCGCGTCCACTGCTGGAGGTCGCCAAGCAGGTGGCGACGGCCGCGGTGATCTCCGGTGGCCGGGTGGCCCTCGGGGTCGGGGTCGGCTGGATGCGTGAGGAGTTCGAGCTCATGGGCCAGGATTTCGACACTCGCGGCAAGCGGCTGGACGAGATGATCCCGGCACTGCGCGAGATCTGGCGCGGCGGTTGGGTGTCGTACGAAGGGCGCTACTACTCGGTTCCCGAGCTGATGATCGAACCTCACCCGCCCGCTCCCGTGCCGATCCTGTGCGGCGGTGAATCAGAGGCGGCGCTGCGGCGCGCGGCGCACACCTGTGACGGCTGGATCGGCTATGCGTACACGCTGGAGCGGGCGGCGGGATACACCACACGGCTGGCCGAACTTCGCCGAGAACACGGGCGCGAGCACGAGCCCTTCGAAATCATCCTGGCGCTGCTGGATCCGCCCTCGCCGGATCTGTACAAGCGGGCCGAGGATCTCGGCATCACCGCGGTGATGTGTGCGCCCTGGCTCTCGATGCCCAACGGCGCCACCGGCGCCGACCGTTTCCGGGGCCCCATCGAACAGTTCGCCGAAACCGTCATCGCGAAGGTGGGTTAGCAGCTCCGCGTCACGATGACGCTTGCGATGACATCATAGTGATGTCATCATGACAGCATGGATTTGCAGCCATATGTCGACACCGTCCGGCACGAACTCGGCGTGGCCGCCGCCGCGGGAGGCCCCGAGGCCGAGGCATTGGCCCAGCGACTGACCGCACCACTGGAGTCGGCGTTGCGACTGGCTCTGCTGGAGGCGCTGTCCGAGGCTGCCGAGCAGGTCACCCGTGAACTCGCCCCCGGATCCGTCCATGTCCGGCTCAACGGGCGTGACCCTGAGTTCGCGGTCCAGCCAGCGGAGGCCGACGCTTCCGCACCGCCCGTCGTGGACGTCCCCGACGACGGTGACGGCGGCACCTGGCGCGTGTCACTACGACTCCCGGAGAGCCTGCGGGCCGGGGTGGAGGCCGCCGCCCGACGCGACGGTGTGTCCGTGAATGCCTGGCTCGTACGTTCGGCCGCAGCGGCCGTCGGTCGGACCGGGCGGGCGAGCCGCGGCACCGACAAGACCTTCAGCGGCTGGGTTCGCTGACCGATCGACAGGAGAAACCGATGCCCAAGTTCCACACCGCCGAACCCATCACGGCCGTCGTCGAAGTCGTTGCCGGCGCGGTGCGTCTGACAGCCACCGACCGCGACGACACCGTCGTCGACATCAAACCGCGGGATCCCGAACGCACCTCCGATGTGCGCGCGGCCGAGCAGGCCCGGATCGATTTTCACGATGGCACCCTCGTGGTGACCGCAGGCAGGAAGGTCCTGTCGATGGGGCGCGGGGGAGCGGTCCGCGTGGACATCGCCCTGCCGGCCGGCTCGCGACTGAACCTGTCCTCCGCCTCGGCCGACATCGACGCCGACGGCGGGTACTCGGACTGCCGCCTCGCCACGGCAAGCGGCGCGATGCGGGTGGCCGGTGTGGCGGGA
The DNA here is from genome assembly GCF_001665785.1 of Mycolicibacterium peregrinum. Classification (GTDB taxonomy): domain Bacteria; phylum Actinomycetota; class Actinomycetes; order Mycobacteriales; family Mycobacteriaceae; genus Mycobacterium; species Mycobacterium peregrinum_A. The sequence continues at coordinate 56,642 of NZ_LZSO01000013.1, read as the reverse complement.
AACATCAAGGCGGACAGCGCCTCCGGTGATATCACCATCGGCGATCTGACGGGCAACGCGCGGATCGCCACCGCATCCGGCGACGTGCAGATCGATCGCGTGGACGGCGATGTGAAGTTCCAGGCAGCCAGCGGCAGCCTCGTCGTCGGAACGCTGCGCGGTCACGCCAGGCATCAAACCGCCTCGGGTTCTGTCACCATCGCCGTAGCCGTCAGCGGTGCGCTGAGCGCGCAAACCGGCAGCGGCGAGGTTGAAGTCGGCATTCCGGAGGGCACCGCCGCGCGGCTCGAACTGAAGACCCACTCCGGCACCGTCGACAACGGGTTGCAGTCCTCGGGCGGACCGGCCGACGGCGACGAGACATTCAGACTCCAGGCCCGCACCGGATCCGGAGACATCTCGGTCCGCCGTGCCGTCGGTCCGGTCGCCACCCGCCTCGACTAGGCCGGATCGAACCGAAACACCGTCAAACGTCCTGCCAGTGCCTCGAACTCGTCGGGTGTGCCGTCGACCACCAGGCCGCTGCGCTTGGCGAAGCCGACACCGACCGGAACCTTGACCGCGAACGCTCGCAGCACCGGACGCGACTGTTCCGGCGTGAGTTCGACAATCCTGACCAGCCGGGACCGTCGGCCCCGGGTCAGGGTTCCGGTACGGGCGGCACGCGCATTGGCCGCCCAGTCCGAGCCGGGGTAGCCCGCCACGGTGTAGAGCCCGCCGTCGTGGTCGAACGGCGTCATCGGAGTGCTGCGGGGTTTACCGGTCCTGCGGCCCGGAACGGTGAGCACCATCGCGGGCCCGGTCGGGATACCCAGGCTCTGCACCGCCATCATCACCCTGTTCATCGGCTTGAGCCAGCGCGGTGGGCGTGGCTCGGTTGTGTGTTCCGACATGTCTTGTCCTCCTCAGCTATTGGCGAAAAGCTCGCGGTGGTCGGCCACCCAGTCGGCGAACTGCGCGGCCGGCCGACCGAGAATCTTGTCCACCTCGTGGGTGACCAGTGCCGGCCGTTCGACCGTGTCGGCCAACAGGCCCATGTAGGCGTCGGCGAACGCGGCCGGAAAACCCAGATCGACGAACCGCTGCCGCACCACCTCGGTGGGCACCTCGTGATAGCGCAGCTGCCGGTCCAGTACGCGCCCGATCGTGGCCACCATTTCGGTGTTGGTCAGCGCCTGCGGTCCGGTCAGCGGAATGCGCTGTCCCACAAGGTCATCGGTGAGCAGGGCAACGGCGGCGACGGCCGAGATGTCAGCATCGACGATCACCGCGGTAGAAGCGCCGGCATACGGTCCGCTCACCACATCGCCGGCCCGGATCTGCGTCGACCACATGCCGGCGAAGTTGGAGGCGAACACCGTGGGGCGCAGGCTGACCCACTCCAGACCGGAGGCCACGGCCAGCTCCTCGACTTCGCGGTTGCGGTCCCCGCGCACACGTGACGGTTGCCGGGCGTCGTCGTCATCGGCGTTGATCGCAGACAACGCGACCAGGCGTTGCACCCCGGAGGTACGGGCCAGTTCGACTGTCGCGGTCAGATCCTGCCCCAGCGCCCGGGAATTGAGGAATACCGCCGACGCGCCGGCCACGCCGTCGGCGGCGGACGGGACCGGTTCGACGCCGGGCGGGAACTCTGACGACTGTGGATTGCGGGTGACAGCGCGCACGCGGGCACCGGCACGGACGAGTTCGGTGACGAGTGGGCGGCCGACATTGCCGGTTGCGCCCGTGACGAGAATTGTGTTCATGCGATCAAGGACGGGGCGGGCGTCCGAAAAGTTACAGCGGTCACCGATCAAGGCCACGAGTAACTTTTCGGGCCGCGGATTCGTCGTAGACACATGAACGGATCTGCCGGTCTCGAGGCGGCGTGGCGTGACCACCACCCCTATCTGGTCAACCTCGCCTACCGCATGCTGGGCGACATCGGCGACGCGGAGGACGTCGCGCAGGAAGCGTTTCTGCGGCTGGCCCGTGCCGACCAGGAACATCTCGATGATGTCCGCGCCTGGTTGACCGTGGTGGCGGGCCGGCTGTCCCTGGACCTCCTGCGGTCGGCCCGGGCCCGATTCGAACGTCCCGACGGCTCGGCGGCACTGGACACCACCGCGGCCGTCGGCTCCGACCCGGCGGACCGCGTCACGCTCGACGACCAGGTCGGCTCGGCGCTGCTGGCGGTGCTCACCAGGCTCAGTCCCGGCGAGCGCGTCGCATTCGTACTGCACGACATCTTCCGGATCCCGTTCGACGACATCGCCGACACCGTGGGGCGCCCGGTCGGAACCTGCCGCCAGCTGGCGCGCCGCGCCCGGACGAAGGTGACCGGCGCCGCGCCGACACTGGATGAGGTCAGCGCCGACGAGCACCGACACGTCACCGAGGCGTTCATCACCGCGTGCGCCAACGGCGACGTGGCGGCGTTGGCCTCGGTGCTGGACCCGAGTGTCTGGGGGGTCGGCACGGTGCTCACCGACCCGGTCCTGCGCCAGGTCAACCACGGCCGCCAGGACGTCGCGACAAACCTGCTCCGCTACCTCGGGCCGGGGGCGACGGTGGTGTGCGCGGCCGAGCCGGTGCTGCTGGCCTACGACCGGCGCCGGCTGTTCGCCGTCGTGGTGCTGACCATCCGCGACGGTTTGGTGCTCAAGATCGAGGCCACCGCCGACCCGTCGGCCCGGACGCATTAGGGGACGTCGGTCACAGCGCGGCACAATGGTCTGGTGAGCGATTCCCCGGCGCGGCAGCGCGTGCTGATCCTCGGAAGCACCGGATCCATCGGCACGCAGGCGCTCGACGTCATCGCAGCCAATCCGGATCGGTTCGAGGTCGTCGGCCTGGCTGCCGGTGGGGGCAACCCCGACCTGCTCGCCGCCCAGCGCGCCGCGACCGGCGTCACCAACATCGCGGTGGCCGACGCGGCCGGCGCGGAGAAGGTCGGCGACGTGACCTACGCCGGGCCTGACGCGGCAACCCGCCTGGTCGAGAACACCGAAGCCGATGTGGTGCTCAACGCGCTCGTCGGGGCATTGGGGCTGGCGCCGACGCTGGCCGCCCTGGCCACCGGCGCACGGCTGGCCCTGGCCAACAAGGAGTCACTGGTCGCGGGAGGCCCCCTGGTGCTCAAAGCGGCCGCACCCGGTCAGATCGTCCCGGTGGACTCCGAACACTCCGCGATGGCCCAGTGCCTGCGGGGCGGCACCGCCGACGAGGTCGCCAAGATCGTGCTCACCGCGTCGGGCGGTCCGTTCCTCGGATGGTCGGCCGCTGACCTGGAATCGGTCACCCCGGAGCAGGCCGGTAAGCATCCGACCTGGTCCATGGGCCCGATGAACACGCTGAACTCGGCGACCCTGGTCAACAAGGGTCTTGAGTTGATCGAGACCCATCTCCTGTTCGGCATCGACTACGAGCGCATCGAGGTCGTGGTGCATCCGCAGTCGATCGTGCACTCGATGGCCACCTTCACCGACGGCTCGACACTGGCCCAGGCCAGCCCGCCGGACATGAAACTGCCGATCGCGCTGGCTCTGGGGTGGCCCGAACGGGTCGCCGGCGCGGCCCTGGCCTGTGACTTCACCACCGCCTCGACCTGGGAATTCCTGCCGCTGGACAACGAGGTGTTCCCCGCGGTGAATCTGGCGCGGGCGGCCGGAACGCGCGGCGGCTGCCTCACCGCGGTCTACAACGCGGCCAATGAAGAAGCGGCAGAAGCCTTCCTTCAGGGGCGGATCCCGTTTCCGGCGATCGTCGACACCGTCGGTGACGTGTTGCACGCTGCCGACCAGTGGGCTGCCGAACCCGCTACCGTGGAAGAAGTACTCGACGCGCAGCGGTGGGCGAAGGACCGAGCCCGGCGTGCCGTTGAGGGAAGCGCTGCGGAGAAATCCACGAGAAAAGGGCTCGTCACCAAATGATGTTCGTCATCGGCATCGCGCTGTTCGCGCTGGCCATCCTGGTATCGGTGGCCCTGCACGAATGCGGGCACATGTGGGTGGCCCGCGCCACCGGCATGAAGGTGCGGCGCTACTTCGTGGGCTTCGGCCCGACGCTGTGGTCGACGCGCCGCCCCAACAAGTTGGGGGAGACCGAGTACGGCCTCAAGGCCATCCCGCTCGGTGGATTCTGCGACATCGCCGGCATGACGTCGGTCGACGAGATCGCACCCGAAGACCGGCCGTACGCGATGTACAAGCAGAAGGTGTGGAAGCGCGTCGCGGTGTTGTTCGCCGGCCCCGCGATGAACTTCATCATCGGGTTCGTGCTCCTCTACGCCGTCGCGATCATGTGGGGCCTGCCCAACATCAATCAGCCCATGACCGCAAAGGTCGGCGAAACCGGTTGTGTGGCAGCACAAGTGAGCCTCGACAAGATGGGTGAGTGCACCGGGCCCGGCCCAGCGGCGCTGGCCGGTATCCAGGCCGGCGACGAGATCGTCAAGGTCGGCGACACTCCGGTCTCGGACTTCAAGCAGATGGCCACCGAGATCCGCAAGCTCAACGGTCCGGTATCGATCGAACTCAAGCGCGACGGTCAGACCATCACAACCGTCGTCGACGTGACCCAGACCAAGCGGTTCACCAGCACGGAGGCCAAGGAGGCCACCACCGTCGGCGCCATCGGCGTCAGCGAGGCCAGGGGTGAGCCGCCCACGCAGTACAACGCGATCACCGCGGTGCCCGCCACGTTCTCGTTCACCGGCGACCTCGCGGTCGAACTCGGTAAGTCTCTGGCCAAGATCCCGACCAAGATCGGTGCGCTGGTGCACGCGATCGGTGGCGGCGAGCGCGACAAGGAAACCCCGATCAGCGTGGTCGGCGCGAGCATCATCGGCGGCGAGACCGTCGAGGCCGGGCTGTGGGTGGCGTTCTGGTTCTTCCTGGCGCAGTTGAACTTTGTGCTGGGGGCCATCAACCTGGTGCCGCTGCTACCGTTCGATGGCGGCCACATCGCGGTCGCGACGTACGAGAAGATCCGCAACATGTTCCGTGCCGCCCGCGGCAAAGTCGCCGCAGGTCCGGTCAATTACCTCAAACTCATGCCCGCCACCTATGTGGTGTTGCTGGTGGTGGTCAGCTACATGCTGTTGACCGTGACCGCCGACCTGGTCAACCCGCTCAGCATCTTCGACTAGGAGATCTCATCTCATGACGTCCATCGGTTTGGGAATGCCCGCACCCCCGGCACCGACCCTGGCGCCGCGCCGCAAGACCCGGCAGCTCGACGTGGGTGGTGTCGGCATCGGCAGCGAGCACCCGATCGCCGTGCAGTCCATGTGCACCACCAAGACGCACGACGTCAACTCGACGCTGCAGCAGATCGCGGAACTCACCGCGTCGGGCTGCGACATCGTGCGGGTGGCCTGCCCCCGGCAGGAGGACGCCGACGCGCTCGCCGAGATCGCCCGGCACAGCCAGATCCCGGTGATCGCCGACATCCACTTCCAGCCCAAGTACATCTTCGCCGCGATCGACGCCGGCTGTGCCGCCGTGCGCGTCAACCCCGGCAACATCAAGGAGTTCGACGGCCGGGTCAAAGAGGTGGCCAAGGCCGCCGGTGAAGCGGGCATCCCGATCCGGATCGGCGTCAACGCCGGCTCGCTGGATCCGCGGTTGATGCAGAAGTACGGCAAGGCCACCCCGGAGGCGCTGGTCGAATCCGCGCTGTGGGAGGCGTCGCTGTTCGAGGAGCACGGCTACGGCGACATCAAGATCAGCGTCAAGCACAACGACCCCGTGATCATGGTCGAGGCGTACCGCCAACTTGCCGCCCAGTGCGACTACCCGCTGCACCTCGGTGTCACCGAGGCCGGCCCGGCGTTCCAGGGCACGATCAAGTCCGCGGTGGCGTTCGGCGCGTTGCTGTCGGAGGGCATCGGCGACACCATCCGGGTGTCCCTGTCGGCGCCGCCCGCCGAAGAGGTCAAGGTCGGCAATCAGATTTTGGAGTCACTGAACCTGCGGCCGCGTGGCCTGGAGATCGTGTCCTGCCCGTCCTGCGGGCGCGCCCAGGTGGACGTGTACACGTTGGCCAACGCGGTGAGCGCAGGCCTGGACGGACTCGACGTCCCGTTGCGGGTCGCGGTGATGGGGTGTGTGGTCAACGGTCCTGGTGAGGCCCGTGAGGCGGATCTGGGCGTTGCCTCCGGTAACGGCAAGGGCCAGATCTTCGTCAAGGGCGAGGTCATCAAGACCGTGCCTGAGGCGCAGATCGTCGAGACGTTGATCGAAGAGGCGATGCGCCTCGCGGAATCCGCGGGTTCAGATGATGCCAGCGGTTCGCCTGTGGTGACCGTAAGCTGATAGCGACCCTGTGAGCGGGGTCACCCAGCCTTGGCTTGAGCAGAGGGAATCGCCAATGTCGGCTCCGCCGCTGTTTCGACTCGTCGACGAGCGACGAGTTTCCGTGGTGCGTGACGCCACCCCCTGCCTGCAGGTGTTCGACGAGGACCCGGTGGGGTCGTGCATGGTGGCCGCCCGCGTCGCCGAGTTCGGCGTCGAGCACGGCGCGATCGGCGGGGAGCTGTGGACGCGGCGCGGTGTCACCGAATCGCTGTGTTACGCCGGGCCCAATCTGATCCCACTGCGCGGGGACACCGAGGATCTCAAGGCGTTCTCGGACAAGGCGATGAGCACCGCGCGGCGCTGCTCGTCGGTGGTCGGCCGCGCCGAGCTGGTGATGCCGATGTGGCGGCGGCTGGAATCGGTGTGGGGTTCGGCCCGCGACGTCCGCGAGCAGCAGCCGCTGATGGCGTTGAGCTCGATGCCACTCTGCGCGATCGACCCGGCGGTCCGCCCGGTGCGGATGGAGGAACTCGACACCTACCTGGTGGCGGCCATCGACATGTTCATCGGCGAGGTCGGTGTGGACCCGCGGTTGGGTGACGGCGGTCGTGGTTATCGCCGTCGCATCGCCAGCCTGATCGCCGCGGGCAGGGCGTGGGCCCGGTTCGAGCGCGGCGAGGTGGTGTTCAAGGCGGAGGTCGGGTCCCAGTCGCCCACGGTCGGCCAGATCCAAGGGGTGTGGGTGCATCCGGAGTGGCGCGGGCATGGGCTCGGCACGTCCGGGACGGCGGCGCTGGCGGCCGCCGTGGTGGCCTCGGGCCGCATCGCGAGCCTGTACGTCAACAGCTACAACACCGTGGCGCGGGCGACGTACGCCCGCATCGGTTTCGAACAGGTCGGCACGTTCGCCACCATCCTGCTGGACTGAGCGCGTCGGGTCCCGGGGGTCAACGATGCCCGGTGGCGGCCCGGGCCAGCAGCTCGTCGACCGACCATTGATCGTCGGCATGAGTGCCGTATTTTGCCGCGAGCACCACGCCGTCCGGTGCGATCAGGAAATCCGCGGGTAGCCCGAGCCGTCCGCCGGCCTGTCTGCCGGCGGGGGCGCGGAATCGTCCGCGCAGCGTCAGGGCACTGCCCCGGATGATCGCCGGCCAGCTGCGGGGATCGAGCAGGGCGCGGGGGCTCGACTCGACGCCGAACTGTCGGTAGATGTCCTTGCCCGGGTCGGCGACGGTCGCGAACGGCAGATCCGCTGTGTGCTCGGCCAATTCGGCGGCGGGGGAGTGGAAGAAGGCCACTTCACGGATGCCGGCGGCGTTGATCTCCGCATGCCGGGCGACGAAGGACTGCAGGTGCAGATTGCAGATCGGGCAACCGGCGAAGCGCCTGAACTGTAGGTGGACCAGAGCGCTCGGGTCGGGTACCGGGATGTGTTCGCCTGTGACACTGCGGAATTCATATCGCCCGATGGATCTGGGGGCCTTGGGTGAGGCGGATGTGGTCACGGCTCCTCCTGGTTAGCGTGCGCTGTACGCCTATGGTTGGACGCTATAGGAGTACGGTGTACGCTGTCAATCGTCATGCCGCGCCCACGCTCACTCACCCAACGCCAGGTTGCCGCCGCTGCGCTGGAGGTCGTCGACACGGACGGGCTGGCGGGTCTGTCGATGCGTGCTGTCGCTCGTCAGTTGGGCATGGGAACCATGTCGCTGTATCGGTACGTGGCCGATCGGGACGAGCTCGAGGCGATGGTGGTGGACCTCGTGCTCGATGGAGTCGATCTCGCGTTGCCGCGGGGATCGGCACGACACCAACTCGCCGAACTCGCCGAGCGGGTACGGACGGTGACTGCGCGGCATCCGGCGGTGGCGCCGCTGATGCTCACGCATCGGCACCGCTCGCCCGCCTCGCTGTGCTGGGGTGAGTCGGTGCTCGGCGTGCTCACGGCCGCCGGATATGACGGCAAGCGACGGGTCTACGCCTTCCGGACCCTGCTCGCCTACATCTTCGGAGCGCTCGAGATCGAGATACTGGGAAGCCTGGCCGGCCCCGGGACCCAGACTCTGGCGGGTTTGCCGGCGGGCGACTATCCGTTGCTGTCGGAGACCGCGGCGGCGGCCACCGGTATCGGGCCCGATGAGGAGTTCCGGCGCGGCCTCGAAATCCTGTTGAGTGCCCTGGACGTGTGAAGCGGGCAACTCGTCGGTCTCGCCACAGTCTCGGTTCGGTATCGGTGCGCCTCCGACGATTCCGGCGTCGACGTTTCTAACATCAGCCTCAATGGCAACTCAAACATCATCAGTCACACGGACCGCGGGCCTGTTGACGGTCATCGCGGTCCTCGGGGCGACAGCGCTCAGTGCCTGCACCCCGCGGCCCGACGGGCCCGAGCCCGCCGCCGAACAGTTCTTCGCGGCACTGGCCACTGGTGATACCGCGGCCGCGGCGGCGCTGGCCGACCGGCCCGACGATGCCAAAACCGCCCTCGGTGAAGCGTGGAACGGTTTGCAGGCCACCGGACTCGACGCGCAGATCCTGGGTTCGAAGTACGCCGGGGACACCGGCAGCGTGGCGTACCGCTACACCTGGCACCTGCCGAAGAACCGCACCTGGACCTACGACGGGCAGCTCAACATGATCCGCGACGAGGGTCGGTGGGAGGTGCGCTGGAGCGCCACCGGACTGCACCCCAGGCTGGGCGAGCACCAGACCTTCGCCCTGCGGGCCGACGCGCCGCGACGGGCATCGGTCAACGAGCGCGGCGGTACCGACGTGCTGGTGCCCGGCTACATCTACGCCTACGCACTCGACGCGCGGGCGGCCGGTGCCTCGCTGATGCCGACGTCCCGCGCGGTCGCCGACGCCCTGCGGGGATTCGACCCCGGCCTGGGTGACCCCCAGCGACTCGCCGAACAGGCCAGCGCGTCGGCGCAGCCGATGGGCCTGATCACGCTGAGGCAATCCGACAACGACCGGATCGCGCCCGCCATCGGCCGGCTGCCCGGTGTCGTCATCACCCCGCAGCCTGAAATGTTGCCCACCGACGAGACTTTCGCCCCGGCGATCGTCAACGAGGTCAAGAGATCGGTGGCCGACCAGCTCGACGGTCAACCGGGCTGGCGGGTCGTCACGGTCAATCAGAACGGCGTCGATGTCGACGTGCTCAACGAGGTGGCCGGTGATCCGGCACCGTCGATCACCATCAGCCTGGACCGCTCCGTGCAGGACGCAGCACAGAACGCGGTCAACACCACGGGCAAGCAGGCCATGATCGTCGCGATCAAACCGTCTACCGGCGAGATCCTGGCCGTCGCGCAGAACGCGGCCGCCGACGCCGTCGGACCGCTCGCCACCATGGGGCAGTTCCCGCCCGGCTCGACCTTCAAGATGGTCACCGCGGGCGCGGCCATCGAGCGCGACATGGCAACGCCCAACACGCTTTTGGGGTGCCCCGGCACGCTCGACATCGGGCATCGGACGGTCACCAACTACGACGCCTTCGATCTCGGCACCGTGCCGATGTCACGCGCATTCGCCAATTCGTGCAACACCACCTTCGGTGAACTCGCCAGCCGGATGCCTCCACGCGGTCTGACTCAGGCCGCCGCGCGCTACGGCATCGGTACCGATTACCAGGTGGACGGGATCAACACGCTGACCGGTTCGGTGCCGCCGACGGTGGACCTGGCCGAGCGGACCGAGGACGGCTTCGGTCAGGGCAAGGTGCTCGTCAGCCCGTTCGGCATGGCGTTGGCGGCCGCGACCGTCGCGGCGGGCCGGACTCCGGTGCCGCAACTCATCGAGGGTCGCCAGACCATGGTCGATCGCGCGGGGGCCCCGATCAGCCCGAAGATGGTGGACGGACTGCGGCCGATGATGCGGTTGGTGGTGACCAACGGCACGGCCAAGGATCTCAACGGGCTCGGCGATGTGCGCGGAAAGACCGGGGAGGCCGAGTTCATGGGTGGCTCGCACTCCTGGTTCGCCGGCTACCGCGGGGACATGGCGTTCGCGGCGCTGATCGTCGGCGGCGGCAGCTCGGAGTACGCGGTGCGGATGTGCAAGACCATGTTCGACAGCCTTCCCCCCGACTACCTGGCCTGAACGGCGGTACCGTTGAACCTGCCATGACAGGGATCAATGAACAATCTGTGGACCTACGCGTCTCCGATGCGGACCGCAATGGCACGCTGCGGCGGCTGCACAACGCCGTGGCACTCGGACTGATCGACATCGCCGAGTTCGAGGAGCGCTCGGCGATGGTGTCGCACGCCCGTCTGCATTCGGACCTCGATGCGTTGGTGGGGGATCTGCCCGGGCCCGGAGCCATCGTCACCACCGCCACCGACCGCGTCGAGTTGCGCGGTGTGCTCGGCTCGCTGAAACGCCAGGGTGAATGGACCGTTCCGACCCGCCTGGCCCTGGTGCGCCGGATGGGTTCGGTTGAGCTGGATCTGACCCGGGCCCGGTTCGCCGGACCGATGGTGGTCATCGAGCTGGACATGAAATTCGGGTCGGTGGAGATTCGGTTGCCCGACGGCGCGAGCGCCTCGATCGATGACGTCGAGGTGATCGTGGGCAGCGCCGACGATCACCGTCGCGACGCGCCGGCCGAGGGTTCCCCACACATCATCCTGACCGGCAAGGTGGTGTGCGGTTCGGTGGATATCCGTGGGCCGCGGCGCAACTGGAAGCTGACGCTGCGCCGGTCCTGATCTCAGCGGGGTTCGAGCACCGCGAACGTCAGCGTCGCGCGAGCGGCGAGCCGACCGCGGGTGACGTCGGTGACGTCGACCGAGGTCACGATGAGGCGTTTACCCGCCCGTACGACCTTCGCCTCCGCGCGAGCCGTGCCCATGATCGGCGCGAGGAAGTGGATGTTGAGGTCTGCGGTCGTCACGTCGTAGCCGACCCCGCTGGCATTGCCGGCCAGCATCCCTGCCGCGATGTCGATCAGGGTGGCCACCAGCCCGCCCTGCAGGGCACCGCGGACGTTGGCGAGGTCGGGCCGGTTGTCCATTTCGAGTACCAGCCGGTCGGCGGTCGACTCGACCTCGCGGTAGTCCAGCAGTTGCAGCACATGAACGGTTTCGGTCATCGCCGTGCCCTAGTCATCCCCGTACGGTAACACCATTACCGGTTCATGAGAGGGTCGCTCTCGCGAGGGGTTACCGCAGCGGCGTTGGACGCGTCGGCGACGGACCGGCGATTAAGCTGTCCACATGCCAGTTCGTACCGCCCTGCGCCCCGGCGTACAGTCACCGACCCTGCCGGTTCCCAAGTCGATCCCACGACCGGAGTACGCATGGAAGTCGACCGTGCAGGAGGGCAGCGAACCCTGGGTGCAGACGCCCGAGGTGATCGAGAAGATGCGCGTCGCGGGCCAGATCGCGGCGGCGGCCCTGGCCGAGGCCGGCAAGGCCGTGGCGCCCGGCGTCACCACCGACGAGCTGGACCGCATCGCCCACGAATACATGATCGATCACGGTGCCTATCCATCGACCTTGGGCTACAAGGCATTTCCCAAATCCTGCTGCACCTCGCTCAATGAGGTGATCTGCCACGGCATCCCGGACTCGACCGTGATCGAGGACGGTGACATCGTCAACATCGACGTCACCGCCTACATCGACGGCGTGCACGGTGACACCAATGCCACGTTCCTGGCCGGCGACGTCTCCGACGAACACCGGCTCCTCGTCGAGCGCACCCACGAGGCGACCATGCGTGCCATCAAGGCGGTCAAGCCCGGGCGCGCGCTGTCGATCGTCGGCCGGGTGATCGAGGCGTACGCAAACCGGTTCGGCTACAACGTCGTTCGCGACTTCACCGGGCACGGCATCGGCACCACGTTCCACAACGGGCTGGTGGTGCTGCACTACGACCAGCCTGCCGTCGAGACCGTGCTGGAACCGGGAATGACCTTCACCATCGAACCGATGATCAACCTCGGATCGCTCGACTACGAGATCTGGGACGACGACTGGACCGTGGTGACCAAGGACGGCAAGTGGACCGCGCAGTTCGAGCACACCCTGGTGGTCACCGAGGACGGCGCCGAGATCCTCACACTGCCGTGAACCACGCACCGTGAGCGGCGCGCTGCTGGTCGCCGGCACCACCTCTGACGCGGGCAAGTCGATGGTCGTGGCCGGACTCTGCCGACTGCTGGCCCGCAAGGGTCTGTCCGTGGCGCCGTTCAAGGCGCAGAACATGTCCAACAACTCAGCGGTCACCGTTGACGGCGGCGAGATCGGCCGGGCCCAGGCCATGCAGGCCCGGGCGGCCGGATTGGCGCCCAGCACCAGATTCAACCCCATCCTGCTCAAGCCCGGCGGGGACCGCACGTCGCAGTTGGTGATCCGCGGCCAGGTGGCCGGAACGGTGGCCGCCGGTGATTACTTCACCCACCGGGAGCGGCTCTCCGCCGTGGTCGCCGACGAATTGGCCTCGCTGAGATCCGAATTCGACGTGGTGATCTGTGAAGGCGCCGGATCGCCTGCCGAGATCAACCTGCGTGCAACCGACCTGGCCAACATGGGGCTGGCCCGCGCGGCGGACCTACCGGTCATCGTCGTGGGCGATATCGACCGCGGCGGGTTGCTCGCGCACCTGCACGGCACCGTGGCCGTCCTGGCGCCCGAAGACCAGGCGCTCATCGCGGGATTCGTCGTCAACAAGTTCCGTGGAGATCCGGCCCTGCTGGAACCCGGCCTGCGGCAACTGCTCGAGCTCACCGGTCGGCCCACCTACGGGGTGATCCCGTTCGACGACGGCATCTGGCTCGACACCGAGGATTCGGTGTCGGTCCGGCCCGGCGGCATGGTGGGCACACCGCAACCACCCCGAGGGGCGCAGACGCTGACCGTCGCCGCCATCAGGCTGCCGCGCATCTCCAACTCCACCGACATCGAGGCACTGGCCTGCGAACCCGGCGTTCTGGTGCGCTGGGTCGCCGATGCCGCAGACCTCGCCGGCGTCGACCTCGTGGTGATCCCCGGAAGCAAAGCCACCGTCAGCGACCTGGCCTGGCTACGACAACGTGGCCTGGCCGAGGCTGTTGTCGAACACGCGGCCCAGGGCCGGCCCGTGCTCGGGGTGTGCGGCGGGTTCCAGATGCTGTGCCGCCGCATCGACGACGGCGTCGAGTCTGCGGCCTCGCAGCCCGTCAAAGGGCTGGGACTGATCGATGCCGATATCGAGTTCGCTCCCCAGAAAACCTTGCGGCACTGGGAAAAACCGTTGTGGGGCTACGAGATCCATCACGGACAGGTGACCCGCACGGCAGCCGACGACTGGCTTGGCGTCGGGCTCCGGTGCGGCGCGGTGTACGGCACCCACTGGCACGGTCTGCTCGACAACGATCACCTGCGCCGGGCCTGGCTCACCGAGGTCGCCGTGGCGGCGGGCCGCGATGGGTTCGTCGTTGCCGACGACATCGACGTCCGGGGTCGGCGTGACGCCCAGCTGGATCTCATGGCCGACTTGCTGGCCGCACATCTCGACGTCGAGGCCGTGATGGACCTGGTGCGGCAGGGGCCGCCGGCGCGGCCCACCATGAACACTGCGCTCACCGACCCACCCCGGTAACCTGGGCATATGAGTTGGTGCCATCGCTCGGTGGCAGCTTTCGTCGGACTGGTCGCGATGACGTCGGTGTCCGGCTGCTCGTCCGTGGTCGCAGGGTCGCCCACCTGGCCCGGCGCCACCTTGGAGAAAGTGTTGCTGACACCCGCCGACTTTCCGCCCGGCGTGCAATTCGATCGCGTGATCGACGATGGTGCAGGTCCGAGCGGATCGGGTGGACCGCCACCGATGCTGTCCAACCCGGCCGGCTGCAGTGACGGGCTGACCCGGTTGATCGCTGAATCCGCCGAACGCGGCCCGGGTAGTGCCGCGCAGATCATCGCCGCCTACGACGGGGCGCGAATGGTGCTCACCGTGATGACCTCGCCCTTGCCTCTGGACGAGTTGGCGGCCACCGCGCAACGGTGTGAGAAGTTCTCGACCTACTTCGATCCTTCGGACAAGGGCATCCCGATGACCACCACCAAGCTGACCGCGCCCCGTGCGTCGGCCTTGGCCTATCAGCAGACCATGCGTCTTGGCAGTGGCGAGCAGAGCATCTTCTTCGCTTTCGAGAACGTCGGCAACTGGGCGGTTTTCGGCATCGCATTTCCGACCGAGGATCCATCGATCGACGCCAAAGGTGCATTGCCGCAAACATTTCTGGACGTTTTCGGCAATCAGGCTCAGCGTCTGGACTCGCGCTGACGCAGGCGTCAAGACAATGGTCATTCCGGCCCGCACGTCGCTACTGGACGGTAGTTTGTCCGAATGCTTACCACCGTCGCGACGATCGACGGATTCACCACGCCTGTCGATGTCTCGGGACCCGAGAAGGGTTCCGCCGTGGTGGTGCTGAGCGCCGGCCACCACGGCCCGGCCGCCTATGAGGCGATCTGCCGACGCTTACACACCGCGTCACTGCGCACGGTGATCATCGGCCCCGACCCGCGACTGACTGCCAAGTCCGTGGTCGGCATCCTCGATTCGCTGAACATCAAATGGGCGTTGCTGGTGGGTGACCGACTCGGGGGAGAACTCGCCTGGGAGCTGGCCGCCACCCGGCTGGACAAGTTCATCGGCCTCGTGGTCGTGGACCGCGGCCACCCCCGTGTCGCCGACGCCACCGGTGTGATCCGTGACGACGAATGCCCCCCGGTGGAGATGAACACCACCGTGCTGGTCAGCACCCCTGCGGCCCGCGCCGTGGCCAAGGCCAGCCAGCGCTTCGTCTACGGTGACTTCCGCTTGGTGGAGATGCCGGGCCGGCGCAATGCCGGTGACTCGACCGCGCAATTGGCGGCCGAGATCGTGCTGCGTACCAGTAGTTGGTGACGGGTCGCGGCCTGCTCTTGGTTTGTCACGCTGGAGTGGCGGTCGGCGCCGAGTGTCACGCTGGCGTAACGGCGGGCGGTGTTGGGCCGCGGCGTGCTCTTGGTTTGTCACGCTGGAGTGGCAGTCGACTTCGAGTGTCACGCTGGCGTGACAACTGGAACTGCGTCGGCGGCCTGCCTTCGCGCAAGCGCTCAGTCAGCCGCCTCGGTGTTGTCGGGTCGGCGGCCTGCCTTCGCGCAAGCGCTCAGTCAGCCGCCTCCGATGGCTTCCAGGCTTGAGGCAACCCAGGCTGCTGCGGGAACAGGAAATCCACAAACGCCGCCGCCGTGGGCTGCGGCTCATGATTGGCCAGGCCTGGGCGTTCGTTGGCTTCGATGAAGACGTACTCGCGGCCCGTCACATCGGGCACCAGCAGGTCGATCCCCGTCACCGGGATGCCGAGCGCCGCGGCCGCTGCCACCCCGACCCGGCACAATTCCGGGTTCACTTCCGCGGTGACGTCGTGAATCGTCCCGCCTTGGTGCAGGTTCGCGGTCCGTCGCACCCGCAACCGCTCGCCCTCGGGCAGCACATCGTCGAATGACCATCCGGCCTCGGCGACCGTGCCCTTGGTGACGTCGTCGATCGGGATGCGCGATTCCCCGCCGGTGGCGGCCGCGCGGCGCCGCGACTGCGTCTCGATCAGCTCACCGATGGTGTGCTTGCCGGTGCCGACGATCTCGGCGGGCCGGCGAATCGCGGCGGCCACCACCTTGCCGTCGATCACGACCAGCCGAAGATCGTCGCCGGCGGCACGCTGCTCGATCAGCACCTCCGGGTGCTGTTCGCGGGCCCGGTGCAGCGCCGCGTCGAGTTCCTCGCTGCCGTCCACCCCGACGGTGATGCCCTTGCCCTGCTCGCCGCGGGTGGGCTTGACCACCACATCGCCGACCTCTGCCAGAAACTCGTGATCTTCGGCGTCGAAAGTGGCCAGTCGGCCCTTGGGCACCGTGATGCCCGCGTCGGAGACGATGCGCCGGGTCTGGCGCTTGTCGTCGCAACGGGCCATGGCCACCGCAGAAGTGAACTCCGAGAGAGACTCCCGGGTGATGACGCTGCGGCCGCCGTGGGACAGCCGCATCTCTCCGGCGCCTGCATCGAGCACCTCGACCCGGATGCCCCGACGCATCGCTTCGTCGGCGATGATGCGGGCATAGGGATTCAGATCGTCGACGGTCTCCGGAGGATGGGTGAACAACGGCTCGTTGATCGCGTTCTTACGCTTGACGGCCAGCACCGGAACCCGATGGAAGCCCAGCTTCTCGTAGAGCGCGATCGCGGCGGAGTTGTCATGGGCCACAGAGAGATCCAGGTACGCGCGGCCCCGCTCGCGGAAGATCCCGGCCAGGGTCCTGGTGAGCGCATCGCCGACGCCGGGGAGTCCGGCCGCCGGGTCCACCGCCAGGCTCCACAGGCTCGACCCGTCCTCGGGGTCGGCGAACAACCGCTTGTGGTCCACACCGGTGACGGTGCCCACCACACTGCCGTCGTCGTCGCGCACCGCTACCAGATAGACCACGGCGGGGGTCAGGGTGTGGTTGTGCCAGATGACGTCGACGGGTGCGGGGACCATCCCGCACCGCACGTACACCCGGTTCATCGCGTCGGCGTCGTTCGGCGTCTGCAAGGTACGCACGGTGAACCCGACGGGGTCGGCCGCGGTGAGTTCATCGGAGAACCGCAACCGGTAGGTGTGGCTCGGGTCGATGAACAGTTCCGCGGGGGAGCGGGCGATCAGTACGTGCGATTCGCGGGCGTAGATGCAGATGTCGCGGCGGCCAGGACCCTCCTGCTGCAGCACCTCGGCCAGCGTCTCGGGGTCGGCGAACGTTTGCCCGAAAATCAGTCGGCCCCAGCCCAATTCGAGCACCACGTCGTCGGCCATGGCGTCGACGAGGTGCTGAGGGGAGGCATCGTGCAGGCCGAGCGTGATCGCCTCGGTGTGGTCGGGCTCCAGTGCCGGGACCGACGCGTCGTGGTCGGTGGCGGTCATGCGGCGGCTCCCGTCACACCGTGGCGCTGCAGCCACAACTCGAGCAGCGCGATCTGCCATAACTCGTTGCCACGCAGAGGAGTCAGCCTGCCGTTCGGGTCGGCCAACAGCCGGTCGACGGCCTCGGGACGGAACAGGCCGCGTTCCTTGGCCTCCGGCGCATACAGCGCGTCGCGGACCATGTCCAGGTACGGCCCCTCGAGGTGGGTCAGGGCCGGGACCGGGAAGTACCCCTTGGGGCGATCGATCACAGCTGCCGGAATCACCCGGCGTGCAGCCTGTTTGAGCACACCCTTGCCGCCGTACGCGGTCTTCAGGTCCGGCGGGCAGGTAGCGGCCAACTCGACAAGCTCGTGGTCGAGGAACGGAACGCGGCCTTCCAGACCCCACGCCATGGTCATGTTGTCCACGCGCTTGACCGGATCGTCGACCAGCATCACGGTCGTATCGAGCCGCAACGCCCGGTCCACACCGGTCTCGGCGCCCGCCGCAGCGAAGTGATCGGTCACGAATACCCCGCTGGGGTCGCCGTCGGCGCGGTATCCGTCGCTGATCAGTGCGCCCACTCCGGTGCTGTCCCGGTCGAAGAAGGCGCCGCGGTAGCTGGCCACCGAACCGTCCAAGCTGGCCGCGCCCGGCTCGGCCATCGGCGGGTACCAGTGGTAACCGGCGAAGACCTCGTCGGCGCCCTGCCCGGACTGCACCACCTTGACGTGCTTGGCCACCTCCTGGCTGAGCAGGTAGAAGGCTACGCAGTCATGGCTGACCATCGGTTCGCTCATCGCGCCGATCGCTCCGTCGAGCGCGGGCAGCATGCGGTCGGTGTCGATCCGGATCTGGTGATGATCGGTTTCGAAATGCTCGGCGATGATGTCGGAGTACTTGAACTCGTCGCCGGCCACGCCGCCCACGGACTCGAACCCGATCGAGAAGGTGGACAGACCGTGTTGGCCGGCCTCGGCGAGCAGACCGACGATCAGAGAAGAATCGACCCCGCCGGACAGCAGGCACCCGACGGGTACGTCGGCCACCAGACGTCGCTCGACAGCGCGCCGCAGTGACTCCAGTACCGCGTCCTCCCAATCCTTTTCCGACCAGTCGGCCCGGTCGGCGTGCCGGCTGAAGTCCGGCGACCAGTAGACGGTGGTGTGCCGGCTGCCGTCGGGCTCGATCGCGACTACCGACGCGGGCGGCACCTTCTTGATGCCCTGCAGGATCGTCAGCGGAGGCGGCACCACTGAGTGGAAGGTGAGGTAGTGGTGCAGTGCGATCGGGTCGATCCGGGTGTCGACGCCGCCGCCGGCCAGCAGCGCAGGCAGGGACGAGGCGAACCGGATCCGGTGGTTGTCCTCGGTGATGTACAGCGGCTTGATGCCCAGCCGGTCCCGGCCGAGCAGCACCCGGCCGGTGTCCCGTTCGACGATCGCGAACGCGAACATCCCCATCAGGTGCTCGACGAACCGGTCGCCCCAGTGGTGATAGGCCTTGAGCAACACCTCGGTATCGCTGTGCGAGAAGAAGCGGTAACCGTGCCCGGACAGTTCCCGGCGCAGCTCCTGGTAGTTGTAGATGCAGCCGTTCCAGCAAACGGTCAATCCCAATTCGGGATCGACCATGGGCTGGGCGCCCGCTTCGGTCAGGTCAATGATTTTCAGGCGGCGGTGACCCAGCGCGACCCGGCCTTGCGACCACACACCGGCCGCGTCCGGACCCCTGGGTGCCATCGCGTCTGCCATGGCCGACACCGCTGAAATATCCGGTGTCCGGCCATCGAGACGCACCTCCCCGGCGGCTCCACACATCAGTTCGACCCTACACAGGATCTTGCGTCGGTGCGCTACCCGCGGTGTGTCGGGGGTGTGACCAGAACATGTCGGACGGTGGCCCTATTCTCCTCGCATGAGGCCTGGATTCGGCTTCGGGATAGCCCGTGACGAGCTGATTCGCGATTTCGGAGCGCAGTCGACCGTGCGCGGTGAACGTTATGCCGCCGAGGGCCGAGTGAGCGACATCGAGTTCGATGCCGACGAGCGTGTGCTGCGCGGGCGGTGCGTGGGTTCGCATGGTCAGTTGTATGTCCTCGAGGTCGGACTGTCGCCGGGAAGTCGGGCTGTCGTCGAGTGGGCATTGTGTTCATGCCCCGTGGGGTCGTTCTGCAAACATGCCGTCGCCCTGGTGCTGGCGGCCTCACCGGCTGATGCGGCACATGAGCCGGTGGAGCGTTGGCGCTACGTGCTCGACAAGGTGCTCGACGAGGTCGCCGTCCCGGCAGGGGGCGGCAAACCGATCGCGCTCGAATTCTCCATCGGTGCACCCACCCGCTACCGCCCGGGGACGCTGCTGATGCTGCGTCCGCTCACTCTGGGAAAACGGGGCACCTGGATCACCCGGGCATTGACCTGGGGTCGGCTGGCGGACTATCCCGATTCCGGCGAGTTCGATCGCGAGCAGTACCGGGCGGTGCGGGCGCTGGTGTCGGAGATGGTGCGGTACTCCTCGCCGCACAGCGGCGAGGGAATGATGCTCAACGGGATGCCCGCCACCTTGTGGCCACGGCTCGACGAGGTGCTCGCCGCCGGCGTGACCATCCTGGCCGACTCCGCAACAGGCATCCGTGCGGTCGAGTTGGCCAAGAACGTCCACCTCCGGTTGGACTTCGCCGCCGAGGGCGCCGGCGGTGCGGTGATGTCGGTGTCCCTGATCGTCGACGGACAGGAACGCGACCCCGACGGCGTCGGGCTGATCGGGATGCCGGCGCCGCACGGGATGTTTCAGGTTGTCGACTCGGTGCTACGGCTGGGTGCCTTCGATCCGGTGCCCGCACGCACCATGGCCGAAATGCTGGGCCACCACGAACAGGTGCACATCCCGGCCGACATGGCGCGCGAACTCGCGGTCGACATCCTGCCCCGGCTGGCCAGCAGCGTGGACATGGAGGTCGCCGACGGTCTCTTCATCCCACCGACCATCACCGGCCCGAAGCCCGCGCTGACCGTCAAGGTCGTCGACGGCGGCGCAAAGGTCTTCTGGAGCACCCGCTACGAGGTCAACGATCAGCATCACGACTTCGACCCGTTGTCTTCGGCCGGCCTGATCGGATATCGCGACCCGGCCGCGGAGGAGGAGCTCTGGCAGCGGGTGCTGCCGGCGTTGCAGGTGGTCGCAGCGGCCGCACCGGACTGGAAACGTCAAGCCTCACAGCACGTCAACCGCCGGATCTCCACGACGCTCGACGCCGAGGCTGTCCACGAGTTACGGGCCATCGTCAATGCCGTGAGCGCTGTGGATGCGGTCGCGGTCGCGTCCCGGCGCACTCTGCTGGGCGGGGTCGATCTCACCGCGGTGGAGGTCGCGGTGCTGTGTGACCAGACCCTGCCGCAGCTGGACTGTTACGCGGATCTGATCGTCGACGCCGATGGCCGGTACCGAGCTGCCGGTGCCGACCCGGTGCTGTCGTTCTCCGGGGACACCTCCGTTCCGGGTGACTGGTTCAACCTCAACGTCACGGTGTCCGTGGACGGCGAGACGGTGGCCCTGCCCGAGGTCATCCGCGAATTGGCCACTGGCGCAACACACATGTTGCTGCCGTCGGGAATCTACTTCCGGCTGGACACGCCCGAGCTGGTCCGGCTGAGGGCCCTGCTCGACGAGGCGCGTGCGCTCGGTGAGATCGACGGCGACCGGGTCAACGCTGCCTCGCTCAACGTCACATTGTGGGACGAACTGCTGGAGCTCGGCGTTGTCGACGAGCAGCTCGCCCGGTGGCGGGCGAATCTGGCGCGCTTGGCCACCGCGCGTCCGCCGGCGCCGATCGAACCGCCGGCGGGACTCGACGCCGACCTGCGTGACTACCAGCGAGACGGGCTGGACTGGCTTTCGTTCCTGTGGGACAACGGGATCGGCGGAGTGCTCGCCGACGACATGGGCCTGGGCAAGACCGTGCAGACCTTGGCACTCATCGCCCGGGCGGTGAGCGGGGGCGCCGGCAAGTTCCTGGTGGTAGCTCCGACGAGCGTGGCCCGCAACTGGGTGGCGGAGTGCCGCAAGTTCACCCCTGACCTGGATGCGGTGGTGCTGACCTCCACCACCGCCCGTTCGGCGGTGGGGTTGGCCGAACAGGTGGCCGCGGCCGACATCGTCGTCACCTCCTACACACTGCTGCGCATGGACGTTGCTGCCTATTCGCAAATCCCGTGGGCCGGAATGGTTCTGGACGAGGCCCAGTTCGTCAAGAACCATCACAGCAAGACCCACCAGGCCGCCCGGCTGCTGGATGTGCCGTTCAAGGTGGCGATCACCGGCACGCCGATGGAGAACAACCTGATGGAGTTGTGGTCGCTGCTGTCGATCACCGTGCCGGGTTTGTTCCCGTCGCCGAAGGTGTTCGAGACGTATTTCCGTAAACCGATCGAATCGGGTCAGGCCGACGACCTGCTTCCGGTGCTGCGCCGGCGGATCAAGCCGGTGCTGTTGCGCCGCACCAAGGGCCAGGTGCTCACCGAGCTGCCCCCGAAGAGTGAGCAGGTGCTGACCATCGGCCTGAGCGCCAAGCACCGCAAGATCTATGACACGCGGCTGGCGCGGGAACGCCAGAAAGTGTTGGGACTGCTGGGGGACTGGGAGAAGAACCGGTTCCAGATCTTCCGTTCGCTGACGCTGCTGCGCCAGCTCAGCCTGCACCCGGGGTTGGTCGACGACTCCGCACGCTCGGTGGGTTCGGCCAAGATCGACTTCCTGGTCGAACAGCTCGATCAGCTGGTGGCAGAGGGACACAGTGCGCTGGTGTTCAGCCAGTTCACCGGGTTCCTCGGCATCGTCAGGTCACATCTGGATGCCGCGGGGATCGCCTACAGCTACCTCGACGGTTCCGTCGATTCCGACGGAAGGGCCAGGGCCATCGAGGAATTCGGTGCCGGTACCAAGCAGGTGTTCCTGATCAGCCTGAAGGCGGGCGGATTCGGGCTCAATCTCACCGCCGCCGACTACTGCTTTCTGTGCGACCCGTGGTGGAGTCCGGCCGCCGAGGCACAAGCTGTCGACCGGGCCCACCGTATCGGGCAGGCCCGGCCGGTCAGCGTCTACCGTCTGGTGGCGGAGAACACCATCGAGGAGAAAGTGGTTGCGCTGCAGGACCGCAAGCGAGCCCTGTTCGCCGCGGTGGTCGACGACGGCGATCTGTTCGGCTCGGCCCTCAGCGCCTCCGATATCCGCGAACTGCTCGGCTGATCAACCGGAGACGGGCGTGCTGGCGGTGTCCACCTGCTTGATCGGACCGGTGAACCAGTGCTTCACCGAGGCGTGCCAGTAGATGAACAGGAGTATCAGCACGCTGCCCACCAGTAGCGGCGTGTAGTTCACGAACTTCCACTGGAAGCTCGGGTCCCACGGCATGCCACCGAGCGAGGTGGGGAACATGGCGATGATCGCGGTGACGACGATCTCGACGATCGCCACCGGTGCCATCCACTTGTACCTGTTGCCGACGTTCCACTTGCCCTGCTCGAAGGAGTCGCCGGCCTTCCACCGGTAATAGATCGGGACCGCGAAGCACAGGTACAGGCCCACCACGCCGATCGAGACGACCGCGTAGAACGCGACCGGGGAGGGGACGTCCACGCCGTTGACCGGAATCTTCACCGGCACGATGGCGGGCAAGGTGATGATGGCCGCGACCACCGCGGTGATGATGACGGCGTTGGCGGGCACGCGGCTGGCACTGACCTTCGACCACAGCTGGTGACCCGGGACCGCGCGGTCGCGGCTGAAGGCGAACAGCATGCGCGAGGCACTGGTCTGGCAGGCAGTGGTGCAGAACAGCTGACCCGCAGTGGCGATCAGCAGCACGACGCCGGCCCACTTGGATCCCAGCGCCTGGGTGAAGATCGTTGCGACCGCGCCACCATTGGCCGATACCTCGTCGGAGTTCTGCACGGCGAACAGGAACGACAGCAACAGGATCCAGCCGCCGATCGCCGAGTAGAAGATGGACTGCCAGATGCCCTTCGCGGCGGCATTTGCCGCGCTCTTGGTCTCTTCGGACAGGTGAGCCGACGCGTCGTATCCGGTGATCGTGTATTGCGTGAGGATCGCCGAGATCGGCAGCACGAACAGCAGGAAGCCCCAACCGGACGTCGAGCCGGAGAAGATCCCAGAATTGTTGATGGTCTTCGCGAAAACGTCAGAGACACTTGCGTGCTGGTCGGGGAGCAGCCACAGGATGGCGATCACCGCGGTGGCGCCGGCAACGTGCCACCACACCGAGACATTGTTGATGACGGCCAGCAGGTGTGACGAGAAGATGTTGATCACGGCCGAGATCGCCAAGATGATCAGGAACATGATGAACACCCGGGTCAGGCTGTAGCCGGCCAGCCAGGATTCGCTGAACGTGCCCAGGGTGAGGTCCAGGAAGGTCGCGCTGCCGTAGGACACCGATGCCAGGATCGCGATCAGGCCGATCAGGTTGAGCCAGCCTGTGTAGAAGCCGGCCTTGGGCCCGCCGAGTTTGGAAGCCCACCAATAGATTCCACCGGAGGTGGGGTAGGCGGAGACCAGTTCGGCCAGACAGAATCCGATGATCAGGATGAAGACCGAGACGATCGGCCAGCCCCAGGCGATGGCGGCCGGACCGCCGTTGTTCCACCCCAATCCGAACGACGTGAAGCAACCGGCGAGGATCGAGATGATCGAGAACGAGATGGCGAAGTTGGAGAATCCTGACCAGGACCGCTGCAGTTCCTGGGCGTAACCGAGTTTGGCGAGATGTTGTTCGTCGTCCGTGAGTTGTTCGGTGAGTTCTTCGTGCCCCTCGGGCATGGCGGCTCCTCGTGTGCCGGGCGGTAGGCGGTCTGCCAAACGGACCATAGAACTTTATTGGTCTGTTGTCCTACCTTTTGACGTGACAATCGTGCTAATTCGGTGCACGATCGTCACGTCATCGGCGAGACAATGGTCGGCTGGACGTCAGGTTTGCCGGCAAGTCCCACACGGGCAGGAGGGTGCGCAATGAGCCAGAACCCCGGCATGCTGGCACGAGCCGACCTGGAGCAAATGGTGGCGGCGGGTGAGATCGACACCGTGATCGTCGCCTTCTGCGATATGCAGGGCCGGCTGACGGGCAAGCGGGTTTCGGGCCGGTTGTTCGTCGAGGAGGTCGCCGCCCACGGCGCGGAATGCTGCAACTACCTGCTCGCGGTCGACGTCGACATGAACACTGTGGGCGGCTACTCGATGTCGAGCTGGGAAACCGGCTACGGCGACATGGTGATGACAGCCGACTTCAGCACCTTGCGGTTGATCCCGTGGCTGCCCGGCACCGCGCTGGTGATGGCGGACCTGTCGTGGCTCGACGGTCGCCCTGTCGAACAGGCACCCCGCAGCATCCTCGACCGGCAGATCGACCGCCTGGCCGAGCGCGAACTCGTGCCGTACGTGGGGACCGAGCTCGAATTCATGGTGTTCGACAACACTTTCCGCGAGGCGTGGGCGGCGGGCTACCGGGGCCTGACGCCGGCCAGCGACTACAACGTCGACTACGCCATGATGGCGTCCACCCGGATGGAACCGCTGCTGCGCGACATTCGCCTCGGCATGGAGGGCGCCGGGTTGTACTGCGAGGGCGTCAAG
Organism: Mycolicibacterium peregrinum; assembly: GCF_001665785.1. GTDB lineage: Bacteria > Actinomycetota > Actinomycetes > Mycobacteriales > Mycobacteriaceae > Mycobacterium > Mycobacterium peregrinum_A. Next base: position 31,799 of record NZ_LZSO01000013.1, on the reverse strand, counting down.
GGGGAGTGCAACCTCGGTCAGCAGGAGATCGCGTTCCGCTACGACCATGCCCGCAACACCTGCGACAACCACACCATCTACAAGAACGGTGCCAAGGAGATCGCCGACCAGCACGGAAAGAGCCTGACGTTCATGGCGAAATTCGATGAGCGCGAAGGCAACAGCTGTCACATCCACGTCTCGCTCCGCGGCGAGGACGGGTCTCCCGTGTTCGCCGACGAGTCCGATCCGCAGGGAATGTCGTCGATGTTCCGCAGCTTCATCGCCGGTCAACTGGCCACGCTGCGCGAGATGACGCTGTTCTACGCCCCGAACATCAACTCCTACAAGAGGTTTGCCGACGGCAGTTTCGCGCCCACCGCCATCGCCTGGGGTATGGACAACCGGACCTGCGCATTGCGGGTGGTCGGCCACGGGCCGGGTATGCGGGTGGAATGCCGGGCGCCCGGAGGTGACGTCAACCAGTACCTGGCCGTGTCGGCCCTGATCGCGGGCGGTCTGTACGGCATCGAACGCGAGCTGGAACTGGCCGACCCGCTGCCGGGCAATGCCTATGCCAGTGGGGCGCAACGGTTGCCGACCACGTTGGCCGAGGCGGCTGAGTTGTTCGAGAAATCCGAGGTGGCGCGCACGGCATTCGGGGACGACGTCGTCGAGCACTACCTCAACAACGCGCGCGTCGAATTGGCGGCGTTCAATTCCACGGTGACCGACTGGGAAAGGGTCCGCGGCTTTGAACGGCTCTGACTTCAGCGCGAGCAGACGTTCAGGCCCGGTCATCGGGATGACGACGTACCTGCAGCAGGCGCAGACAGGGGTTTGGGACGTTCGTGCCAGTTTCCTGCCGCAGATCTACTTCGAGGGTGTCACCCGTGCCGGTGGCATCGCGCTGCTGTTACCGCCGCAGTCGGTGGACCGCGACATCGCCGACCGCGTACTCGACCGCCTCGACGGTCTGGTGATCACCGGCGGCCCCGACGTCGACCCGGCCCGCTACGGGCAGCAACCGCACCCGGCCACCAACGAACCGGACAGCGGGCGTGACGCGTGGGAGTTCGCTCTGCTGGAAAGTGCCTTGCAGCACGGCACTCCGGTGCTCGGCGTGTGCCGTGGGGCGCAGGTTCTCAACGCCGCGCTGGGCGGCACGCTGCACCAGCATCTGCCCGATGTCATAGGGAGCACCCATCACCAGAAGGGCAATGCGGTGTTCGGCACCTCGACGGTACGCACCGTGCCGAACACCCGACTGGCGGCCCTGATCGGCGATTCCTCCGATGCACAGTGCTATCACCATCAGGCCATCGACCTGCTCGGTGACGGCCTGGTGGTCAGCGCCCGGGATGCTGACGGGGTGATCGAGGCGGTTGAGTTGCCCGGCGAGGCTTTCGTGGTCGGCGTGCAATGGCATCCGGAGGAGACTCTCGATGACCTGAGACTGTTCGCCGCCCTGGTCGATGCGGCCGGAACCTATGCAACAGAAAGGGTCTCATGACATTCAGTCAGGTCATCAATCCGGCCACCGAGGAGCTGTTGACCACCGTCGACCTCCTCGACGTGTCCGCTGTCGACGACGCGGTGGCGCGTGCGGCCGCGGCGCAGCGGAACTGGGCCCGGCTGGCTCCGGCCGAGCGGGCGGCTGGCTTGCGTGCGTTCGCCGCCGTGGTCGACTCGCACATCGACGAGCTGGCGGCTCTCGAGGTGGCCAATTCGGGGCATCCGATCGGTCAGGCCGAATGGGAGGCCGGCCACGTCCGGGATGTCCTGCAGTTCTACTCGGCCACTCCGGAACGGCTGAGCGGCAAGCAGATCCCGGTGACCGGTGGCCTGGACGTCACGTTCAACGAGCCTCTCGGTGTCGTCGGGGTCATCACGCCGTGGAACTTCCCGATGACCATCGCCGCATGGGGCTTCGCCCCGGCGCTGGCGGCCGGCAACGCGGTGGTGCTCAAGCCCGCCGAGTGGACCCCGCTCACCACCATCCGGCTGGGGGAACTCGCCATCGAATCTGGTTTGCCGGCGGGGCTCTTTCAGGTGCTGCCCGGCAAGGGTTCGGTGGTGGGAGAGCGGTTCGTCACCCATCCAGGCGTCCGCAAGGTCGTGTTCACCGGATCCACCGAGGTGGGGATGCGGGTGATGGCCGGAGCGGCGGCCCAGGTCAAACGGGTGACCCTGGAGCTGGGTGGTAAGAGCGCGAACATCGTGTTTGACGACTGCGATCTGGAGAAGGCTGCGGCCACCGCACCGTACGGGGTGTTCGACAATGCGGGACAGGACTGCTGTGCGCGCAGCCGGATCCTGGTGCAGCGCAGCGTCTACGACCGGTTCATGGAGATGCTGGAGCCGGCCGTCAAGGGCGTCGTCGTCGGAGACCCCACGGTGCACGACACCGAGATGGGGCCGTTGGTGTCCCGTCCGCACTGGGAGTCGGTGGCGTCCTACGTGCCCGACGGCGCGCCGGTCGCATTCCGGGGTTCCGCGCCCGAGGGGCCCGGGTTCTGGTTCCCGCCAACGGTGTTGACGCCGCAGCGCACCGACCGCACCGTGACCGACGAGATCTTCGGCCCCGTGGTGACCGTGCTGCCGTTCGAGGACGAGGCCGACGCCATCGCACTGGCCAACGACACGCCTTACGGTTTGTCGGGCTCCATCTGGACCGACAACCTGTCGCGCGCGATGCGGGTGGCGCGGGCCGTGGAATCGGGCAATCTCAGTGTCAATTCGCATTCTTCGGTGCGCTACAACACTCCGTTCGGTGGCTTCAAGCAGTCCGGGCTCGGGCGCGAGTTGGGGCCTGACGCACCGCTGTCCTTCACCGAGACCAAGAACGTCTTTTTCGCAGTAGAGGAGCTGTAGATGGATCTGACCCAACGTCTGGCCGGCAAGGTCGCCGTCATCACCGGGGGTGCCAGCGGCATCGGCCTGGCCACCGGCCGGCGATTGCGCGCAGAGGGGGCCACGATCGTGGTGGGCGACATCGACCCCGCCACCGGAGAGGCCGCCGCCGAAGAACTCGACGGATTGTTCGTCCGGGTCGACGTGTCCGATCAGGATGCCGTCGACAACCTCTTCGACACTGCGGCAGCGACATTCGGCGCGGTCGACATCGCGTTCAACAACGCCGGGATCTCACCGCCCGAAGACGACCTCATCGAGACCACCGAGCTCCCGGCCTGGCAGCGGGTGCAGGACATCAACCTGAAATCGGTGTACCTGTCGTGCCGGGCAGCGCTGCGTCACATGGTGCCCGCGGGCAAGGGCTCGATCATCAACACCGCGTCGTTCGTCGCGGTGATGGGTTCGGCCACCTCCCAGATCTCCTACACCGCGTCCAAGGGCGGCGTGCTGGCGATGTCACGCGAGCTCGGCGTGCAGTACGCCCGGCAGGGCATCCGGGTCAACGCGCTGTGCCCCGGCCCGGTCAACACGCCACTCCTGCAGGAGCTCTTCGCCAAGGATCCCGAGCGCGCCGCGCGGCGGTTGGTGCACATACCGCTGGGTCGTTTCGCCGAACCGGAGGAGTTGGCCGCCGCGGTGGCGTTCCTGGCCAGTGACGACTCGTCGTTCATCACCGGCTCGACGTTCCTGGTCGACGGCGGCATCAGCTCCGCCTACGTGACGCCGCTGTGACACCCTGGTAGCTCACCATGACAGCCGAACCGGATTCAGAACACCCGACCGCCGCGGGTCCTGATTCGCGGCTCGCCGCGGGCTCTGATTCGCGGCTCGCCGCGGGCTCTGATTCGCGGCTCGCCGCGGAGACGGCCGGGGCGCTGCTGCGTCCGGTCCGGCTGGGCAACGCCTTCGAGGACACCGTCGGCAGGCTGCTGGAGACGATCCGGCTGGGGGTGTTGGGCCCAGGCGAGTCATTGCCGCCCGAGCGCGAGCTGGCCGCACGCCTCGGGGTCAGCCGTGACACGGTGCGGGAGGCGATCAAGTCGCTGGCCGACGCCGGCTACCTGGTGTCCAAACGGGGGCGGTACGGCGGCACGTTCCTCGCCGAGGAATTACCGCGGCACACCGCCGACGGCCCCAGGCCCACGCGTGAGGAGATCGATGACGCGTTGCGGTTGCGCGAGATCCTTGAGGTCGGGGCGGCGCGGATGGCGGCCGGGCGCACGCTGAGCGCGGCCGAGCGTGACGGGCTGTGGTCGCGGCTGGCCGATGTCCGGAGTGCCGAGCCCGACGATTACCGCCGCCTGGATTCGCGGCTGCATCTGGCCATCGCGGAGGCGGCGGGGTCTCCGTCACTGGTGCCGCTGGTCGCCGAGAACCGGATGCGGCTCAATGCCCTGCTGGATCAGATTCCGCTGCTGCCGCGCAACATCGCCCATTCCGACGAACAGCACGAGGAGATCGTGATGGCGATCCTGGCCGGTGACAGCGAGCGGGCCGCCGCGGCCATGCTGGCCCACGTCGGGGGATCGTCGGCCTTGCTGCACGGCTTTCTGGATTAGATTCGTACCGTGGACCGGCACGGTAAAGCCGGCCAGGTCGAGCGCGCGACGTCGGCCCTGGCCGACGTCGACACCTCGGGATGGGCGCAGCGCTTCGACCTGCTGTCCGATCCGCACCGGCTGGAGATCCTGCTGGGCCTGCACCGCGCGCCCGGAATCTGTGTCAGCGATCTGGCCACCGCCCTCGGCCGCTCGGAGAACGCGGTGTCCCAGGCTTTGCGGGTGTTGCGGGACCAGGGGTGGGTCACCGCGACTCGGGTGGGGCGCACCGTGAACTACCGGCTCGACGACGACACCGTGCACGACCTGCTGCACTGGATCGGTGCACGGCACGGCTGAAACCGGAGTCTCATCTGTTCGCCTGGACAGATATCGGCGGCCGTCTTACGCTCGGTCGATGACCATCGGTGCATCGCAGGCCCCTGCCCGATCCACCCGATTGGCAACCCGTTTCGACCGCGCCGACTGGACCTCGATCGTGGCTGTCACCGGATTCGTCCTGCTGCTGCATGTCATCGGATGGGGTGTACTGGTGTTCGGGGTGGCACCGCAACACATCACGCTGGGCTCGGCGGGCGTGTTCGGCGTCGGCCTCGGCGTCACCGCGTATCTGCTGGGCGTCCGCCACGCCTTCGATGCCGACCACATCGCCGTCATCGACAACACCACCCGAAAACTGGTCGGGGAGGGCACCCGGTCGATTTCGGCGGGTTTCTGGTTCTCGCTGGGGCATTCGAGTGTGGTGTTCGGGCTGGCCCTGCTGCTGGCGCTGGGCGTGCGGGCGCTCGCGGGCCCAGTTCAGGACGAAGAGTCCGCGATGCTGCAGACCCTCGGGCTGGTCGGCTCGCTGGTGGCCGGAACGTTTCTGATCCTGGTCGGCCTGACGAATCTGTTCGCCGCGGTGGGTATCGCCAAGGTTTTCCGGGCCATGCGTCGTGGCGAGTACGACGAGGCCGAGCTCGAACGTCAGCTCGACAGCCGGGGTTTCGTGGCCCGCCTGTTGGGCCGGGTGATGCGACGGGTCAACAAGCCCTGGCACCTGTACCCCGTGGGTTTCCTGATGGGGCTGGGCTTCGACACCGCCAGCCAGGTCGCACTGCTGGTGCTGGCGGCGGGAACCGCGGCCTTCTCCCTGCCCTGGTACGCCATGCTGGTGCTGCCGGTGCTGTTCGCCGCGGGGATGAGCCTTTTCGACAGCCTGGACGGCATCTTCATGGCGCGGGCCTACGGCTGGGCGTTCCTGCAGCCGGTCCGCAAGGTCTACTACAACCTGACTGTCACCGTGCTGTCGGTCATCGTGGCGCTGGTGGTCGGTGTCATAGTTCTGGCCGGTCTGCTGGTCGAGCGCCTTGGAATCACCACGGGTCCGCTGGCATTCATCGGTTCGGCCGATCTGGAGTTCGTCGGTTTCGCGATCGTCGGGCTCTTCGTGATGAGTTGGCTTGTGGCCCTGGCGATCTGGCGGTTAGGCCGGATCGAGCAGCGCTGGGCCGCACGGGCCTAATCGCCCAGGCCCAGCAGGGCGTTCTCGATGACCTCGGCCAGCGCCGGGTGAATCCAGTACTGGCCCCGGGCGACCTCTCGGGCGGTCTGCCCGAAGCTCATCGCCTGGATCAGCGGCTGGATGATCGAGGACGCCTGATAGCCCATGATGTGGGCGCCCAGGATCTTGCCGGTGGCGCGGTCGCCGATCAGCTTGGCGATGCCGGTGGTGTCCTCCATCGCCCAGCCGTACGCGGTGTCGCCGTAGGCCTGAACCTTGGTGACGTAGTCGTAGCCCTCGTCGCGGGCCTGCTGCTCGGTCAATCCGACCGTGGCGATCTGTGGGTCGGTGAATACCGCGGACGGTACGAACCGGTGGTCACTGCGCACCATTGCCGCGGTGTCGTCCCACTCGCGCAGCAGGTTCTCCTTGACCACCCGTGACTCGTGGTTGGCCACATGTTTGAGCTGGAAGTCGGAGGACACGTCGCCGAGTGCGAAAACACCACGCGCCGTGGTGCGTTGGTATTCGTCCACGATCACCAGGCCGTCCTCGTCGACCTCCACCCCGGCGAGGTCGGCATCGAGCAGGTCCCCGTTGGGGACGCGTCCGGTGGCCACCAGCAGCATGTCGGCCGGCAGGGTCTTGCCGTCGTCGAGTTCGAGCACGATCTGGCCACCCTCGTGATGGGAGCCGATCACGTTCTCGTGCTTACGCAGATCCCACTTCTCGGCGGCCAGCGCGCTGAATTCCCGGCAGATCGTCTCGTCGCAATGGCTGAGCAGGCAGTCCCCGCGCACCACGATCGTGACCCGCACGCCGAGTGCGGAGAACACGTGGGCGAACTCGGCGGCGACGAACCCGCCGCCGACGATCACCAGGTGCTCGGGTAGTTCGGGGATTCTCATGATGTCGTCGCTGGTGTAGTACGTCACGCCGCAGTCCACGATGGCCGGGGGGACGTAGGCGCGGGACCCGGCCGCGATGACCACCTGGTCGCTGCTGAATTCGTCCCCGGCCTCGGTGCGCAGCGTGTAGCGGCCATCGGCGGTCTTGGGCCCGAAGCGAGTGTGGCTGCCGTACACCGTGATGTGGGGGTCGTTGCGGCGATAGTCCTCGCCGCCGGCAGCGATCGGGTCGATCCGGCCGAACACCCGCGCGACGACGTCGGGCCACCGCACCTTGTCGATGTGGGAATCGATGCCGTACTTGGCGCTGTCCTTGATCGTGTCCGCGACGTCGGCGGCGTAGACGAACATCTTGGTGGGGATGCAGCCGACGTTCAGACAGGTGCCGCCGAACGTGCCCTGCTCGCAGATCGCGACCTTCTTGCCGGCGTAGCGCTCGTCGAGAATGCTGTTGCCCGAGCCGGTACCGATGATCGTCAGGTCGTAATGCTCCATGTGCGCTCCCTATCCGGAAGGTGTTGTGCTCGGCCGGGTTTGCCGGCTCAGGTAGTAGTCCAGCCAGCGGTCGAGCTCGCCGTAGGCTGCCGCGCGGGCGTCGGCCACCGACAGGAACACGTCGTGCTTGGCGTCGGTGATCGGTGCGACTGTGGTGTGGTTACCCACGCAACCCGACCACCGGGCGATCTGGCGAACATCGAGCACCGCATCGCCGCGCTGCATCGCGGCCGGATCGGAGGTTTCGGTGACACTCCGGTCCGAACGCAGGATCAGGTTCGGTACGCCGACGTCCAGGCCGCGGTGTAGGCGGGCCTGTCCGCGGCGGATCGCATTGATCCACCCGAGGGTGACGGGGAAGCCTCCCAACGGTTTCCAGTCGAGGTTGTAGTCGAAATCGCCGCCGTAGTCGCGGTGAAGTGTGGTGCCGTACCCACCTTCGGTGGGTTTGCGGATCACCGACAGCTTGCGGAGCCGGGCCAGTGCGATCAGGGCGGCCGATGTGGGTGCGGTGCGCAGGATCGCCGGGCCGTGCAGGTCGAAGAACGGGCTGTTCAGGATCAGTCCGCCGACGTGCAGCGGAGCGAGCCGGCGGCTGCGACGCAGACGATCGGCGAACAAGGTGAGGATCAGCCCTCCCGCCGAATGCCCGTACAGGCACACCGTGGCGTCGCCGGTGTCGGCCGCGATCACCTCCAGCGCGCGCTGAAGCTCGTCGTCGTACCGCGCCAGATCGGTGGTGAAATGCGCGGTCTGGCCGTCCTGCCGGGAGCGCCCGCACTTGGGCAGATCCAGTGCGTAGAACGCGAAGCCCCGCTCGGCGAATCGATCCGCGAGTTCGGTGTGGAAGAAATAGTCGGTGTAGCCGTGCAATGCCAGCACCGCGTGGCCGTGCCCATCCGGCCTCGCGCCGCCAGGGCCCCGGCGCACGAGCGTGGCGACCAGGTCGCCCTCGCCGTCGGGATCGGGCCCCGCATCGATGGTCTGCTGCCAGAACCCCGGCAATACATCCGGCTCCCAGTCGGGCTCCCGTGACGTCACGGTTCCACCCTAACCGCGAGCCGAAACTCAGAGCCGCAACGAAGCCAGGAAGTCGGTGGTCTTCGCCACCGCCGAGGTGTCGCCATTGGGGGAGGCGACGAACTCGGTGACACCGATCCCGGCGAAACGACGAAGCTGCTTCTCGACCTCGGCCTCGTCGCCGACGATGCACACGTCGCCGATGCCGTCCGCGCCCTCTTTGTCCAGCACGGCGCGGTAGGCCGGTGCCTGCCCGGCGATCTCAAAGGCGGCCGCCAGGGCGGCGCGCGCCGGTTCGGGGTCGTGGGTGAGCACCACGGGGAGCCCGGCGATCACCTGCGGCGTGGGCCGGCCCGCGCGGGCTGCGGCTCGGTTCAGGCGTGGAATGATGAACTGTTCCAAGGCAATCGGCCCGGCCCAACTGGTGATCGTGCCGTCGGTGAGCTCACCGGCGACGTCGAGCATGTGAGGGCCGAGGGCCGCGGTCACCACCGGTGGTGCCGGCGCGCCATGCAGCGTCACCTGCCCGGTTGTGGTGATCCGGGGGCCGTAGTGCTCGACGGGCTCGCCGGCCAGCGCGGGCACGAGCACCTCCAGGTACTCGCGCAGGAACGCCGCGGGCCGCTCGTACGAGTAGCCCAGCGCCTCGACCATGAACGGGTGGCTGACGCCGATGCCGAGCGTGAGCCGGCCGCCCGCGGCGGCGTTCGCGGTCAGCGCCTGGCGGGCCAGTGCCAGCGGATGTTGGGTGTAGGCGACGACGACGCCGGTGCCCAGGCCGATGCGGCGGGTGCGGCCCGCGGCGATGGTCAGTGCGGTGAGTACGTCCCACGGCGCCATGCCGGCCATCGGCGGCAGCTGCGGCATCCAGGCCCGGTGAAAGCCGGATCGATCGGCGGCGACGACGGGCGCGATGGCCGCGTCGAGACTGTCCTGGCCATCGGGGGCCGGCCCCGGATCGGGTACGGACATGACGGAGATACGCATGTGGTGCTCCTGGGGATAGGATGCGGAGACTGCCTCCGGTTAATATATGGAGGCTGTCTCCGTTTGTCGAGGCGAGTCGAGAGGATCGGTGAGCAGGACGGTGTCCAAACCAAGTTCGCGCCCGTTGCGGGCCGATGCCGCCCGTAACCGGCAGGCACTGCTGGCCGCCGCCGCGGCCGCATTCGCCCGGGACGGAGTCTCGGCCTCGCTCGACGAGGTGGCTCGGGCGGCGGGAGTGGGGCCGGGCACGCTGTACCGGCATTTCCCGACCCGCGATCAGCTGGTGCGCGCGGTCATCGACGACGGATTGTGGGCTCTGCGCGACCAGGGGGAGTCGTTGCTGGACGCCGTCGATCCCGTTGCCGCGCTGACGGAATGGCTCGACGCCTACATCAGGCAGGGCAACGTGTATGACGGTCTGGCCCGGACCCTGGTCGACGCCGCACCCGACGGAGAGGGGTCGCGGAGTTGCCACGCGGCACGTCAGTCCGGGGCCCGCCTGATCACCCGCGCGGTCGCACACGGGCTGATCAGGGCCGACCTGGAAGTCGACGACATCCTGGATCTGGCGGCCGGGATCGCGTGGGTGGGACAGCATGCCGACCGTGACGAGAATCAGCGCACCCGGCTGGTCGGGCTGCTCGTCGACGGGCTGAGGATACGGGCTGGGTGACGGATCGCACTACCACGCCTGGCCAACTGGGATTCGTCGCGCGATAACCTTGGCATAACAGAAAGCCGTCGACGAGGACGGGCCGCGCAATACAAAGGACGAGCGATCAGGGTGTCTGAGGCAAACGTGGGTACGACCGTGAAAACAGACGTCGTGCTGGTTGGGGCCGGCATCATGAGCGCAACCCTCGGCGCTCTGATCCGCCTGCTGGAGCCGGACTGGTCCATCACCATGATCGAGCGGCTCGACGGCGCTGCCGCCGAGAGCAGCGATCCGTGGAACAACGCAGGTACCGGGCACTCGGCGCTGTGTGAGCTGAACTACACGCCCGAGCTGTCCGATGGCTCCATCGACACCACCAAGGCCGTCAACGTCAACGAGCAGTTCCAGGTGTCGCGGCAGTTCTGGGCCTACGCGGCCGAGAACGGCGTGTTGCCCGACGTGCGCGGCTTCCTCAACCCGATCCCGCACGTCAGTTTCGTGCACGGCGCAGGCAACGTCGACTACCTCAAGCGCCGGCATCAGGCCCTCGTCGGTAACCCGCTGTTCGCCTCGATGGAATTCATCGATGACAAGGACGAGTTCGCGCGCCGGCTGCCGTTCATGGCCGCCAAGCGTGATTTCTCCGATCCGGTCGGGCTGAACTGGTCGCAGCACGGCACCGATGTCGACTTCGGTGCACTCTCGCGCCAGCTCATCGGCTTCACCGCCCAGCGTGGGATGGACACCCTGTTCGGCCATGAGGTCCGCAACCTGCGCAAGGAATCGGACGGGACCTGGACGCTCAAGGTGACCAACCGGCGCACCGGTCTCAAGCGCAAGTTCAATGCGAAGTTCGTGTTCGTCGGCGCCGGTGGTGGCGCGCTGCCGCTGCTGCAGAAGTCCGGCATTCCCGAGGCCAAGGGCTTCGGTGGTTTCCCGGTCGGCGGCGCGTTCCTGCGGACCAACAACCAGGCGCTGACCGCAGGCCACCAGGCCAAGGTGTACGGGCTGCCGCCCCTGGGCGCCCCGCCGATGTCGGTGCCGCACCTGGACACCCGCGTGATCAACGGCAAGTCGTGGCTGCTGTTCGGTCCGTTCGCCGGTTGGACGCCGAAGTTCCTCAAGCAGGGCAAGTTCACCGATCTGCCGTTGTCGGTCAAGCCCAACAACATCATGTCGATGCTCGGCGTCGGGCTCACCGAGATGGGTCTGGTCAACTACCTGGTCGGCCAGCTGCTGTTGAGTGAGGCCGCACGGGTCGACACCCTGCGTGAATTCGCGCCCAGCGCAGTCGATTCCGATTGGGAGCTCGACATCGCCGGGCAGCGCGTGCAGGTGATCCGGCGCAAGGGCGCGGGCGGTGTGCTGGAGTTCGGCACCACCGTGCTGACCGCTGCCGACGGCAGCATCGCCGGCCTGCTCGGCGCCTCGCCGGGCGCATCCACTGCCGTGCCGGCCATGCTCGACGTGCTGGAGCGCTGCTTCACCGATCGGTATCAGAGCTGGTTGCCGAAGCTCAAGGAGATGGTGCCCTCCCTCGGTACCAAGCTGTCCACTGAACCCGGCCTGTTCGAGGAAGTCTGGGCGTGGGGCACCAAGGCGCTGCAGCTGGACGTCCCTGTGACTGCGTGACAGGGGCGGGCGGATGACGGTCGCACTACGCCGCAGTTGGGCCAAAGACCTCGACGTACCAACGCTTTACGAGCTGCTCAAGCTCCGTGTCGAGGTGTTCGTGGTGGAGCAGGCCACGCCCTACCCTGAGCTCGACGGGCGGGATCTGCTCGCCGAGACCCGCCACTTCTGGCTGGAAAGCCCGGACGGAGAAGTCATTTCGACGCTGCGGTTGATGGAGGAGCATCCCGGCGGCGAGAAGGCATTCCGCATCGGCCGGGTGTGCACCAAACGCAGTGCCCGGGGCAGTGGCCACACCACCCGGCTCATGCAGGCCGCGCTGGCCGAAGTCGGCGACTACCCGTGCCACATCAATGCCCAGACCTACCTGATCGACATGTACGGTCGGCACGGGTTCGTCCGTGACGGCGACGAATTCCTTGATGACGGAATCCCGCACGTGCCGATGGTGCGCGCCGGGTTCCGGTCCGACGAGCGCTTGCGCGAGGAGCCGACATGACCGACGAGCGCTTGCGCGAGGAGCCGACATGACCGAGAGCGAGTCCTCCTGATGACGGCCGAGACCCACACCTACCCGTTCAGCGCACTGGTGGGGCAGGACCGGTTGCGCCTGGCCCTGCTGCTGTGCGCGGTTCATCCCGAGATCGGCGGCGTGCTGATCCGCGGTGAGAAGGGGACTGCGAAATCCACCGCGGTCCGCGGCCTGGCTGCGGTGCTGTCCGCGGTCGACGACGACGCCCGCCTGGTGGAATTGCCGATCGGCGCGACCGAGGACCGGGTGGTCGGATCGCTGGATCTGCAGAAGGTGCTCCGCGACGGCGAGCATGCCTTCTCGCCGGGCCTGTTGGCCCGCGCCCACGGCGGCGTCCTGTACGTCGACGAGGTCAACCTGCTGCACGACCACCTGGTCGACGTGCTGCTCGATGCCGCTGCCATGGGGCGGGTTCACGTTGAACGCGAAGGGATTTCGCACTCGCACGAGTCCCGGTTCGTCCTGATCGGCACCATGAACCCCGAGGAGGGGGAGCTGCGCCCGCAGCTGCTGGATCGGTTCGGTCTGACCGTCGACGTCGCCGCGTCACGCGATGTCGACGTCCGTGTCGAGGTGATCCGCGCCCGCATGGCGTTCGAAGCCGACCCGCGGGCCTTCGTCGAGCGCTACACGGGCGCCGATGCGGAGCTGGCCGACCGGATCGCCGCCGCGCGCAAGGCGATCGGCTCGGTGGAACTGCCTGACGCCGAATTGCGGCGCATCGCCGCTCTGTGCGCGGCATTCGACGTCGACGGGATGCGTGCCGATCTGGTGGTGGCGCGCACCGCCGTCGCGCACGCTGCCTGGCGCGGTGCCACCACGGTCGCCGAGGAGGACATCCGGGTGGCCGCCGAACTGGCGTTGCCGCACCGGCGTCGGCGTGATCCGTTCGACGACCCGGGCCTGGACCCCGAACGTCTCGAAGAGGCCATGCAGCAGGCGGGGGAGTCGGCCTCCCAGTCGGGGAATGACGCCGAGCCTGACCCCGATTTCGATCCAGACTTCGATCCGCCCGGCGGTGGCGTCGACTCCGGCGCGGACGGGCAGCCGGCACAGGGGAATTCGAAGCCGCGCAACTCGAAAACATCGGCGAACCGCCCGAGCGCCCCGCCGTCGGCGGTGTTCCGTACCAAGGCCCTGGTGGTGCCCGGCGTCGGCGAGGGCGCGCCCGGCCGCCGTTCGAGGGCCCGCAACCGCACCGGCACCCCCATCGCGGCCACCGCGGAACCCGGCAGCGGGCACGGGCTGCACATGTTCGCCACCCTGCTCGCCACCGCAGGCCGCCAGCAGGGCGCGGGACTGCCGCGGCCCCGCCCCGAGGACATCCGGCGCGCGGTACGTGAAGGCCGCGAAGGCAATCTGGTGATTTTCGTCGTCGACGCCTCCGGGTCCATGGCCGCCCGCGACCGGATGTCGGCGGTCACCGGCGCGACGCTGTCGCTGCTGCGCGACGCCTACCAACGTCGGGACAAGGTCGCGGTGATCACGTTCCGTCAACAGGACGCTCGGGTATTGCTGCCCCCCACCACCTCGGTGCACATCGCCAGCCGCCGACTGGCCCGGTTCGACACCGGAGGCAAGACACCGCTGGCTCAGGGGCTACTAGCCGCCCGCGATCTGGTGATTCGGGAGAAGGCCCGCGATCGGGCCCGGCGCAGCCTGGTGGTGGTGCTCACCGACGGCCGCGCCACCGGCGGCCCCGATCCGCTGAGACGTACCGGGCAGGCCGCGGCCGCGCTGGCGGCCGAGGGTGCTGCCGCCGTGGTGGTGGATTGTGAAACATCTTTTGTGCGACTGGGATTGGCCGGACAACTGGCTGAGCAGCTGGGGTCGCCGGCAGTTCGGCTCGAGCAGTTGCGCGCGGCCGAACTGACCCGGCTCGTCCAGCACCAGACTGCCGCCTGACGCGGCCCAATACTCTGCGCGGAAAGGACCACCCATGCCACAGGGACAGCCGCTGACGGTGCCCGACGACGGCCTCACCACGAAGGCCCGACGCAACGCGCCGTTGCTCGCCGTGCACACCGGGCCGGGGAAGGGCAAATCCACGGCGGCCTTCGGCATGGCGCTGCGGGCCTGGAACCAGGGCTTTTCAGTCGCGGTGTTCCAATTCGTCAAGAGCGCGAAGTGGAAGGTCGGCGAGGAAGCCGTGTTCGGTCAGCTCGGGCGGCTGCATGACGAGCACGGGGCCGGCGGGCCGGTCGAATGGCACAAGATGGGCTCGGGCTGGTCCTGGACCCGCAAGCACGGCAGTGACGTCGACCACGCCGCGGCGGCTGCCGACGGCTGGGCCGAGATCAAACGTCGGCTGGCGGAAGAGCGCCATCAGTTCTACGTGCTCGACGAGTTCACCTATCCGCTCAAATGGGGCTGGGTTGCCGTCGAGGAAGTGGTCGAGGTACTGAATGCCCGCCCGGGTAGCCAGCATGTGGTGATCACCGGCCGCGATGCCCCGCAGGCCCTGATCGACGCCGCCGACCTGGTGACGGAGATGACGAAGATCAAGCATCCGATGGATGCCGGCCGCAAAGGCCAGAAGGGCATCGAATGGTAGGCGAGGTCACCCTCGTTCGTGCGAGCAGACGCGTAGGTGCCCGGAAACGGCCGTTGCGGGGTACCCAAGCGTCTGCTCGCCGGAAGAAATGAACACCACCCCGGCAGTGGTGATCGCTGCTCCGGCCTCGGGCAGCGGGAAGACCACGGTGGCAACGGGTTTGGTCGGTGCACTGCGCCAGGCCGGTCACACGGTGGCGCCGTTCAAGGTGGGCCCCGACTTCATCGACCCCGGCTACCACGCCCTGGCTGCCGGCCGCCCGGGCCGCAACCTGGACCCGGTGCTCGTCGGCGAGGACCTGATCGGACCGCTGTACCGGCACGGCTGCGCCGGCGCCGACATCGCGGTCGTCGAGGGCGTGATGGGCCTGTTCGACGGTCGCATCGAGGGGCAGATGACCGGCATCCCGCGGGGTTCGGCGGCCCAGGTGGCCGGCCTGCTGGGGGCCCCGGTGGTGCTGGTGGTCGATGCGCGTGGGCAGAGCCACAGCATCGCGGCCCTGATCCACGGCTTCGTCATGTTCGACCCGGCGGTGCGGATCGCCGGGGTGATCCTCAACCGGGTGGGTTCCGACCGGCACGAGGCGGTGCTGCGCCAGGCCTGTGAACATGCCGGGGTGCAGGTCCTCGGTGCGATTCCGCGGAGTGACGAGTTAACGGTCCCGTCAAGACATCTCGGTCTCGTCACCGCGGTCGAGCACGGCCGACAGGCCCATGCCGCGGTGGCCGCGATGACCGCCCTGGTGGCCCGGCACGTGGATCTCGGGGTCCTGGTGTCCGCAGCTGCCGCGCACGTCACCGCCGAGCCGTGGAGTCCGGTCGCCGAGTCGGTGACCAACGTCACGGTGGCCCTGGCGGCCGGCAAGGCCTTCAGCTTCAGCTATGCCGAGCATGCCGAGCTGCTGCGCGGGGCGGGGGCGCACGTTGCCGAGTTCGACCCCCTGTCCGAGCCGTTGCCCGCCGGCGCGGACGCGCTGGTGCTGCCCGGCGGGTTTCCCGAGCAGTTCACCGCCGAACTGTCGTCCAACGATCTTGTCCGCCAGCAGATCCGCCGCCTCGCCGCCAGTGGAGCTCCGGTGCATGCCGAGTGCGCGGGCCTGACGTATCTGGTCGACGATCTCGACGGAGTGCCGATGTGCGGTGTGCTGGCCGGTTCGGCGCGGTTCACCGAACGCCTCACGCTGGGCTACCGCGACGCCGTGGCGGTCGTGGACTCCAGCATGCACGCTGCGGGCGATCGGGTCACCGGTCACGAATTCCACCGGACTGCAGTCGAATTCGTCGAACAGCCATCGCCGGCCTGGGCGTTCGCCGGGCCCGGCCAGGCGGGCCGGCGGGACGGTGCCGTGCAGCGCGGTGTGCATGCCGGATATCTCCACACCCACCCCGCGGCACATCCGGAGGCCATCACCCGCTTCGTGTCGTCGGCGGTGCCGACACAATGGTCGGGTAGCAGCAACCACTAAGCTCGGCGGGTGACCGAGAATGCCTACCTCGTCGGCCTGCGCCTGTCGGGCAAGAAGGTCGTCGTTGTCGGCGGTGGAACCGTCGCGCAACGTCGGCTGCCCCTGCTGATTGCCCACGGCGCCGACGTACATGTGATTGCGCGGGCGGCCAGCCCCGCGGTAGAGGCGCTGTCGCACGACGACCCGGGGATCACCCTGCAACTGCGCGACTTCCGCGCCGAGGATCTCGACGGTGCCTGGTATGTGCTTGCGGCCACCGACGACTCCGACGTCAACGCCGCCATCGCCGCCGAAGCCGACGAGCGGCGCATCTTCTGTGTCCGTGCCGACGTGGCGCGTGAGGGATCCGCGGTGACCCCCGCAACGTTCGACTCCGACGGCCTGTCGGTGGGCGTCCTGGCCGGCGGGGAGCACCGCCGTTCGGCGGCCATCCGCACCGCCATCCACGAAGCGCTGCAGCGCGGTCTGCTCACCGCAGACGCCGGTGACGAGCCGGGGGAGGCACCCCGCGGGGTGGCTCTCGTCGGTGGCGGCCCCGGCGATCCCGAGTTGATCACCGTGCGCGGACGCCGTCTGCTGGCCCGCGCCGATGTGGTGGTCGCCGACCGGCTGGCGCCCCAGGAGTTGCTCGCCGAACTCGGCCCCCATGTCGAGGTGATCGACGCGGCCAAGATCCCGTACGGCCGGGCGATGGCGCAGGAGGCGATCAACCAGGTGCTCGTGGACCGGGCCCGCGACGGAAAGTTCGTCGTCCGGCTCAAAGGAGGCGACCCATTCGTCTTCGCCCGCGGATATGAAGAAGTCCTGGCGTGCACCGAGGCCGGCATCCCGGTGACCGTCGTTCCCGGTGTGACGAGTGCCATATCGGTACCCGCGCTGGCCGGGGTTCCGGTCACCCACCGCGGCATGACCCATGAGTTCGTGGTGGTCAGCGGCCATGTTGCGCCTGGCCACCCCGAATCGTTAGTCAATTGGAATGCCCTCGCGGCGATGACCGGCACCATCGTGCTGCTGATGGCCGTCGAACGCATCGAGCTGTTCACCAAGGCGCTCCTGGACGGGGGCCGACCTGCGGATACGCCGGTCCTCGTGGTGCAACACGGCACCACCCTCGCGCAGCGCACCCTGCTGGCCACACTCGGCGACGCGCCCGAGCGGATCCGTGCGGACGGCATTCGACCTCCGGCGATCATCGTGATCGGACCCGTGGCAGCCTTCGCCGGTTAAAGGATTCTTAAGATTCCGGTAAGGTGACGCGTTATGACGGCACTCAACGACGCCGAGCGCCAGGGCCTCGCCGCCCGCCTCCCGTCCTGGTTCCCGTCCTGGGGCTTCCTTTCCGCGGTGATCGCAATCGGTGGCATGCAGCTGCTCGCCACGATGGACAGCACGGTCGCGATCGTCGCGTTGCCGCGGATCCAGGACGAACTCGGCCTGTCCGACGCCGGGCGCAGCTGGGTCATCACCGCCTACGTCCTGACCTTCGGCGGCCTGATGCTCCTGGGCGGACGGCTCGGCGACACGATCGGCCGCAAACGCACCTTCATCGTGGGCGTCGGGTTGTTCATCATCGCCTCGATCCTGTGCGGCATCGCCTGGAACGAAGCGACCCTGGTGACCGCGCGGCTGCTTCAGGGCGTCGGCGCCGCCATCGCGGCACCAACAGGGCTCGCGCTCGTCGCGACCACCTTCCCGAAGGGGCCGGCCCGCAACGCTGCCACCGCGGTGTTCGGAGCCATGACCGCAATCGGTTCGGTGATGGGCCTGGTGGTCGGCGGAGCTCTCACCGAGGTGTCCTGGCGGTGGGCCTTCCTGGTCAACGTGCCCATCGGTCTGGTGATGCTGTACCTGGCCCGTACCGCGCTGCAGGAAACGCATCGCGAGCGGATGAAGTTGGATGCCGCCGGCGCGCTGCTGGCCACGCTGGCCTGTACGGCCGCGGTGTTCGCCTTCACCCAGGGCCCGGAGAGCGGCTGGTTGTCCCCGATCACGCTCGGCTCCGGCGCCGCGGCAGCCGTCTTCGGCATTGCCTTCCTCATCGCCGAGCGCAGCGCCGAGAACCCGGTGGTGCCGTTCGACCTGTTCCACGAACGCAACCGGGTCGCCACGTTCGCGGCGATCTTCCTGGCCGGCGGCGTGCTGTTCACCTTGACCGTGCTGATCGGTCTCTACGTGCAGGACATCCTGGGCTACAGCGCCCTGCACGCCGGTGTCGGCTTCATTCCGTTCGTGATCGGCATGGGCATCGGCCTCGGGGCCTCGTCCCAGATCGTGCGGTTCTTCCAGCCGCGCATCGTGGTGATCGCGGGCGGGATCCTGGTGCTCGGGGCCATGCTCTACGGCTCGACGCTGCACGCCGGCATTCCGTACTTCCCGAACCTGGTGCTGCCGATCACCATCGGCGGTATCGGTATCGGCATGATCGTGGTGCCGCTGACGCTCTCGGCGATCGCCGGTGTCGACATTGACCGTATCGGTCCGGCCTCGGCGATCGCGCTGATGCTGCAGAACCTGGGCGGCCCGCTCGTGCTGGCCATCATCCAGGCGGTCATCACCTCGCGCACCCTTTACCTGGGCGGCATCACCGGTCCGGTCAAGGACATGAACGAACCGCAACTGGCGGCGCTCGACGCGGGCTACACGTATGGATTGCTGTGGGTGGCCGCGGTCGCGGTCCTGGTCGGTGTCGCGGCATTGTTCATCGGCTACACCTCCAAGCAGGTGGCCCACGCCCAGGACGTCAAGGAAGCCATCGACGCCGGAGAGCTCGAGGTCGACTGACCTCGGCGCGGTCTCGGGGTTAGGCTGACGCCGATGAACCGCCGGGAGATCTCGGAAGCCGTCGGCCCGCTGGGCTGGCGCCTGGTGCTGGGAGCCGTCTACACCGAGGTCCTGGCCCCGTCGATGGCCGATGCCGCCTCAGCGGCCGGTCACGCAGTGCACGCGGTCGGTGCGGATGCGTCACAACACCTCTCCGTCGACATCCGCGGTGACCGGGCGGTGCTGCGGCTGCGCACGCGCGACGCCCACGCGGTGACCGAGCGGGATCTGGAACTGGCCCGGGAGGTGTCCCAGGCGCTGGCCGGGCACGGCTTCGAAACGACCACCGGTCGTGTCGCCGTCCAGGCGATCGAGATTGCGATCGACGCCCTCGACATCGGTGCGGTCCGCCCGTTCTGGAAGGCCGTCACGGGTTATATCGATGAAACCCCAGCCGAACCGGGCGTAGCAGACCTCAACGCCGGACTCGTGGATCCGTTCGACCGTGGCCCGGCCATCTGGTTTCAGCAGATGGATGCGCCCCGGCCCCAACGCAATCGGATCCACCTCGACATCGACGTTCCCCACGACGCCGCGCAGGCCCGCGTCGACGCGGCACTGGCCGCAGGCGGCATATTGCTCAGCGACCGGGTCGCCCCGCGCTTCTGGGTACTGGCCGACACCGAGGGCAACGAAGCCTGCATCTGTACCTGGCAGGGCCGTGACTGAAGACACGCCTTAAGGTTGTCGCCTGTGATCACCCGCATGTCAGAGCTGTTCCTGAGAACCCTGCGCGACGACCCCGCTGATGCCGAGGTGCCCAGCCACAAGCTGCTCATCCGCGCTGGCTACGTCCGGCCGGTCGGCCCCGGTATCTACAGCTGGTTGCCGTTGGGTCTGCGGGTGCTGCGCCGGATCGAGAGCATCGTGCGGGAAGAGATGAACGCGATCGGCGGCCAGGAGATCCTCCTGCCGGCGCTGCTGCCCCGCGGTCCCTACGAGACCACCAACCGGTGGACCGAGTACGGCGACACCCTGTTCCGGCTGCAGGACCGGCGCGGCAACGACTATCTGCTCGGGCCGACGCACGAAGAGATCTTCACGCTGACGGTCAAGGGGGAGTACTCCTCCTACAAGGACTTCCCGGTGATCCTGTACCAGGTTCAGACCAAGTACCGCGACGAGGCGCGTCCGCGTGCCGGCATTCTGCGTGGCCGTGAGTTCGTCATGAAGGACTCGTACTCGTTCGACGTGGACGACGACGGCCTGAAGAACGCGTACCACGCGCACCGCGAGGCGTACCAGAAGATCTTCGGCCGCCTGGGTGTGCGCTACGTGATCGTGTCGGCGGTCTCCGGCGCGATGGGTGGCAGTGCTTCCGAGGAGTTCCTGGCCGAGAGCGAGGTCGGTGAGGACACCTTCGTGCGCTGCCTGGAGTCCGGCTACGCAGCCAATGTCGAAGCGGTCATCACCCGGGCGCCTGCGCCGCTGCCGATCGAGGGGCAGCCCGCCGCGCAGGTTCACGACACCCCGGACACCCCGACCATCGCGACACTGGTGGACTGGGCCAATTCGGCTGGCCTGGAACAGTTCTCGGGTCGCGAGGTCACCGCCGCCGACACCCTGAAGAACGTCCTGCTCAAGACCCGCGAGCCCGGCGGCGAGTGGGAGCTGCTGGCGGTTGGCGTGCCGGGGGACCGCGAGGTCGACGAGAAACGCCTCGGCGCTGCGCTGGAACCCGCCGAGTTCGCCTTGCTCGACGACACGGACTTCGCCAAGAACCCGTTCCTGGTGAAGGGCTACGTCGGACCTAAGGCCTTGCTGGACAACGGGGTTCGCTACCTCGTCGACCCGCGCGTGGTGGACGGCACAGCGTGGATCACCGGTGCCGACGCGCCCAACAGGCACGTCGTCGGCCTGGTCGCAGGCCGTGACTTCACTCCCGACGGCACGATCGAGGCTGCCGAGGTCCGCGAAGGCGACCCGTCACCGGACGGCGCCGGTGTGCTCGCCTCGGCGCGTGGTATCGAGATCGGCCACATCTTCCAGCTGGGCCGCAAGTACGCGGACGCCTTCACGGCCGACGTGCTCGGCGAGGACGGCAAGCCGGTGCGGCTGACGATGGGTTCCTACGGCATCGGGGTGTCCCGCATGGTCGCGGTGATCGCCGAGCAGCAGCACGACGAGCTGGGCCTGCGCTGGCCGAGCGCCGTCGCACCTTTTGATGTGCACGTGGTCGTGGCCAACAAGGACGACGCCGCACGGACCGGGGCGACCGAACTCGTCGCCGCGCTGGACCGCCTGGGTCACGAGGTGCTGTTCGATGACCGCAAGGCCTCACCCGGTGTGAAATTCAAGGACGCCGAGTTGCTGGGGATGCCCTGGATCGTCGTAGTCGGTCGCGGCTTCTCCGACGGTGTGGTGGAGCTCCGCAACCGGTTCACGGGAGGGAACCGCGAGATCGCTGTCGACGATGCGGCGGCCGAGATCTCGGCAGTCCTCACCGCCGGCTGATCCAGCGCGAGCAGACGTGGCGGTACCCCGGAGAGCGCGTTACCGGGTACCCAAGCGTCTGCTCGCGGTTATTCGCCGCCGCCGGGGAACGCGACGGTCACCGGCCAGGCGTTGACGATGGCGCGCCACTTGGCCGCCGTGACGGCGGTCTGGGTCAGCGCGGCCACCGCGAACGTGCGGTCGTCGTCACTGACGGCCTGCTCGAGCACCGCGCGCCAGGCCACCGAGGAGTCCTCCTCCATCCGGATGGCGAGGTTGGCGGCGTCGGCCGGATCGGTGACCGGCGCGGGCAACTGATATCCGGCCGCCGGCAGCGGCGGGGTGACCGAGCGGGCTTCGAGCATGGCCATGGCCTCCTCGCGACGTGCCCGGTGTTCGGCCATCGCCGTGGCGACCAGCGCGTTGTCCTCGGCCGTCGAATGAGCAGAGACGAGCCCGTAGCCGTAGATGGCCCCGTGCTCGACGGCCACCGCGTCGAACAGTGCGGCATCGGCGGCGGTCGTCGGCCGGGCAGGCGAGGTGGTCGATCGTGGTCCCGGTGAGGTCACTGTGCACCTCCCAGCGCGACGGTGTGGCCGGCCGTGCACGAGGCGGCGATGGATCCGAGCAGTCCGGCGCGATAGCCGGACAACCTGCGGGCCAGGCCGGCGGCCCGGTCGGCGGACTCCTTGAGCGCATCGACCACGTCGTCGACGCTGGGCGCCGACGGGTCTGCCCCGGTGCCCGGAGCCGCCTTGGCCGTGCTCTTGGTGGTGGCAGTGGTGGTGTTCGCCGGTGTGGAGCCCGTCATCCGGGTCAGCTCGTCGGCCAGGGCCTTGGCGTGCGCGCTGCGATCGGTCGCCACCGCACTCAGCGCCCGGGTCACCGGCGCCTGGGGAGGCTGGGCGGCGGCCGCATCGGCGGCCAGCGCACTGTCGGCGCGCGCCCGGTCCAACTGCGCGGTCAAGTCGTCCACTTCGGGTTGAGGGGGCGTCGTACTGCATGCGGCGGTGGCGCCCAGCAGGGCAAGGGCCGCGGCCGAGAACAGTACGCGCCGCCGGCTGATGTCTGCATGGGCGCTCGGCACGGTGAACATCCTGCCATTGCTCAGACACCCGCCTGACGCGGCGCTGACCGGCCCGTCGGCATGGGCGCGACGGCATTCGCCACGCACCGGATTGCGATTGGCGGTTGCTGCCGGTGGCCTGGCGTATCGTGGATAGGCAATTCCGGGACCGATCCAGGTGGCTGGCCCTGAGAGTTTGTGTCGGAGACAATTCAAGATGAGGAGCTCGCCGTGGCACCGGATCCAAAGTTGCGGTCTGCGGATTTGCCGTCGCAGACGCAGGTGATCGAGCTGCTTGACGGCGAGTTCGCACGCGCAGGCTATGAAATCGACGATGTCGTGGTCGACGCGTCGACCCGGCCGCCCCGCATCACCGTGATCGCCGACGGCGACGAGGGTCTTGATCTCGATTCGCTGGCGGCGCTGTCGCGGACGGCTTCTGAGTTGCTCGACCAGGTTGCGCAGGGCGACACGCCGTATGTGCTCGACGTCACCTCGCCGGGTGTGGATCGGCCCCTCACCAAGGCCAAGCACTTCCGGCGCGCCCGCGGCCGCAAGGCCGAGCTCACCCTGGCCGACGGTTCGGTGTTCACCGGCAGGCTCGGGGAAACCGACGGCACGGTCCTGAAAGTCGTGGTGCCGGAAGGCCGCGAACTGGCCATCCGTGAGATCGCTCTTACTGATATCGCCAAAGCTGTTGTCCAAGTGGAGTTTTCACCTCCGAACCGACGCGAGTTGGAACTGTCGGGAGAAACCGGGAAGGGGGCCGGCGAATGAACATCGACATGGCGGCGCTGCATGCCATCGAGGCCGACAAGGGCATCACGGTCGACGTGGTCGTGGAGACGATCAAATCGGCGTTGCTCACCGCGTATCGCCATACCGAGGGTCATGAGCCCGACGCGCACATCGACATCGACCGGAAGACCGGTGTGGTCAAGGTGATCGCCCGTCAGACCGATGCCGACGGCAACGTCCTGCACGAATGGGATGACACGCCCGAAGGATTCGGGCGGATCGCGGCGACGACGGCACGCCAGGTGATCCTGCAGCGGTTGCGCGACGCGGAGAACGAGAAGACCTACGGGGAGTTCGCGGCCCACGAGGGCGACATCGTGGCAGGAGTCATCCAGCGCGACGCCCGGGCCAACGCCCGCGGGCTGGTCGTGGTCCGGATCGGCAGCGAGACCAAGGGGTCGGAGGGCGTGATCCCCAGCGCCGAGCAGGTGCCGGGGGAGCGCTATGAGCACGGCGACCGGTTGCGCTGCTACGTCGTCGGCGTCACCCGAGGCGCACGCGAGCCGTTGATCACGCTGTCCCGCACGCACCCGAACCTGGTGCGCAAGCTGTTCTCCTTGGAGGTACCCGAGATCGCCGACGGATCGGTGGAGATCGTGGCGGTCGCCCGGGAGGCCGGGCACCGGTCCAAGATCGCGGTGGCCTCGCGGGTCCCCGGGCTGAACGCCAAGGGGGCGTGTATCGGCCCGATGGGGCAGCGGGTGCGGAATGTGATGAGTGAACTGTCCGGCGAGAAGATCGACATCATCGACTACGACGAGGACGCCGCCCGATTCGTCGCCAACGCCCTGTCACCGGCAAAAGTCGTGTCGGTGTCGGTGATCGACGAGGCTGCGCGGGCGGCACGGGTGATCGTGCCGGACTTCCAGCTTTCTCTGGCGATCGGTAAAGAAGGACAAAATGCCAGGCTGGCGGCCCGGCTGACCGGCTGGCGGATCGATATCCGCAGCGATGCGGCGCCGCAACCGGAGCAGGATGTCCGTCCGGGGGCGGTACACGATTGACAGTAGTGACCGGCGTTTCGGACCACGGGCCCCGGGGCGGTAGACTCAGCCGTGATCCAGCGCGAGACTCCGGCTCTGACGCAACGAAGCACCTCCGACACCTCTGTCGGACCAGTGCGGACCTGCATCGGGTGTCGGAAGCGAGAGTTGGCCGCCGAGTTGCTCCGAGTGGTTGCGGTGACCGACGGGAACGGGACCAGTTCCGTAACCGTTGACCCCGCGGCGAGTCTGCCTGGGCGTGGTGCGTGGCTGCACCCCGACCGGCAGTGCGCACAGATGGCAGCGAAGCGACGAGCCTTCGTCCGAGCGTTGCGACTCACCGGTTCACCGGATACATCCGCGGTGATCGAGTACGTCGAGAAGTTCGACCACGACGGGCCCGCCACCCCGGCAACAGAACAGGTAGCGAAGAACATGAGCACACCGTGAAGTCCCGATGACCATGCGTCATAGCTAAACCCGAGGCGCGGCGCCTACCACCGCTGTTGCCTCCAGACGAGGAGATGTAGTGGCAGCAGGTAAGGCCCGTGTGCACGAGTTGGCGAAGGAACTCGGTGTCACCAGCAAGGAACTCTTAGCCAAGCTCAAGGAGCAGGGCGAGTTCGTCAAGTCGGCGTCCTCCACGGTGGAGCCGCCGGTCGCGCGTCGGTTGCGCGAGTCGTTCGGCACCAAGGCCGGCGGCAAGAAGCCCGAAGACAAGCCCCGCCCGCAGGGCAACGCTGCAGCGCCCGCGGCACCCAAGCCCGGCGCTCCGGCTCCCAGCCCCGCGACGGCGGCCAAGCCGTCACCGGCCAAGCCCGCGGCCCCCGCGGCCCCGGCCGCCGAACCCAAGGCTCCGGCAGCCGAGGCGGCCCCGGTCGCTCCGGCCCGTCCCGCCGCACCCAAGCCGGCTGCCCCGCAGCCTCCGGCCGCGCCCAGTGCGCCGGCCGCAGCTGCGCCCAGCGCCCCGGCAGCGCCCACCCCGGGCGCCACGCCCGGTCCGCGGCCCACTCCCGGTGCCACCCCCGGCCCGCGTCCGGGTCCGGCGTCGGGCGCCCCGAAGCCGGCCCCGCGAGCCCCACGGGTCGGCAACAACCCCTTCTCGTCGCAGCAGCCGGTCGAGCGGCCCATCCCGCGGCCGCAGCCGCGTCCCGGTGCCCCGCGTCCCGGCGGTGGCCCGCGTCCGTCGCCCGGCAACATGCCGCCGCGTCCGGCCGGTGCCGGTGCTCCCGGACGTGGTGGCCCACGTCCCGGCCCGCGTCCCGGTGGCGGCCCTCGTCCCGGCGGTGCCGGTCAGGGTGCTCGTCCCGGCGGCGGCGGTGGCGGTAACTACCGCGGCGGCGGTGCCGGTGGCGGTGGTGGCGCTGGTGGTGGAGCGGCTGCTGGAGGTTTCAGAGGCCGCCCCGGCGGCGGCGGTGGCGGCGGTCGTCCCGGTCAGCGCGGTGGCGCAGCCGGTGCATTCGGTCGTCCCGGCGGTGCCCCGAAGCGGGGCCGTAAGTCGAAGCGGGCGAAACGCGCCGAATACGAGAACATGCAGGCGCCCGTCGTCGGTGGTGTGCGGTTGCCGAAGGGCAACGGCGAGACCATCCGGCTGGCCCGCGGCGCATCGCTGAGCGACTTCGCCGAGAAGATCGACGCCAATCCGGCCGCACTGGTCCAGGCGCTGTTCAACCTCGGTGAGATGGTCACCGCGACCCAGTCGGTCGGCGACGACACCCTGGAGCTGCTCGGCAGCGAGATGAACTTCAAGGTGCAGGTCGTCTCGCCCGAGGACGAGGACCGCGAACTGCTGCAGTCCTTCGACCTCACCTACGGCGAGGACGAGGGCGACGAGGACGACCTCGAGTTCCGCCCGCCTGTGGTCACGGTCATGGGTCACGTCGACCACGGCAAGACCCGACTGCTGGACACGATCCGCAACGCCACCGTCCGCGAGGGCGAGGCCGGCGGCATCACCCAGCACATCGGCGCCTACCAGGTCGAGGTCGATCTGGACGGCAACGTCCGGCCGATCACCTTCATCGACACCCCGGGTCACGAGGCGTTCACCGCCATGCGTGCCCGTGGTGCCAAGGCCACCGACATCGCGATCCTCGTGGTCGCGGCCGACGACGGCGTAATGCCGCAGACGGTGGAGGCCATCAACCACGCGCAGGCCGCTGACGTGCCGATCGTGGTGGCGGTCAACAAGATCGACAAGGAAGGTGCCGACCCGGCCAAGATCCGGGCGCAGCTCACCGAGTACAACCTGGTGGCCGAGGACTACGGCGGCGACACCATGTTCGTCGACATCTCGGCCAAGCAGGGCACCAACATCCAGGCGCTGCTGGAAGCGGTCGTGCTGACCGCCGACGCGGCCCTGGACCTGCGGGCCAACCCCGACATGGAGGCCCAGGGTGTGGCGATCGAGGCGCACCTGGACCGCGGTCGCGGTCCGGTCGCCACGGTGCTCATCCAGCGCGGCACCCTGCGTGTCGGCGACTCGGTGGTGGCCGGCGACGCCTACGGTCGCGTCCGCCGCATGGTCGACGAGCACGGCGACGACGTCGAAGAGGCGCTGCCCTCGCGTCCGGTCCAGGTCATCGGCTTCACGTCGGTGCCCGGTGCCGGTGACAACTTCCTGGTTGTCGACGAGGATCGCATCGCCCGTCAGATCGCCGACCGGCGCAGCGCGCGCAAGCGCAACGCTCTGGCCGCACGCAGCCGCAAGCGGATCAGCCTGGAAGACCTGGATTCGGCGCTGAAGGAAACCAGCCAGCTGAACCTGATCCTCAAGGGCGACAACGCCGGTACGGTCGAAGCCCTCGAGGAAGCCTTGATGGGTATCGAGATCGACGACGAAGTGGAACTGCGGGTCATCGACCGCGGTGTCGGTGGCGTCACCGAGACCAACGTCAACCTGGCTTCTGCCTCGGACGCGATCATCATCGGGTTCAACGTCCGTGCCGAGGGCAAGGCTACCGAGCTGGCCAACCGCGAAGGTGTGGAGATCCGCTACTACTCGGTGATCTACCAGGCCATCGACGAGATCGAGAAGGCCCTCAAGGGCATGCTCAAGCCGGTCTACGAGGAGAAGGAGCTCGGCCGCGCCGAGATCCGGGCGATCTTCCGGTCGTCCAAGGTCGGCAACATCGCAGGCTGCCTGGTCACCTCGGGCATCATGCGTCGCAACGCCAAGGCGCGGCTGCTGCGTGACAACACGGTGGTCGCGCAGAACCTCACGGTGTCCTCACTCAAGCGCGAGAAGGACGATGCCACCGAGGTCCGCGAGGGTTACGAGTGCGGTCTGACGCTGACCTACAACGACATCAAGGAAGGCGACGTCATCGAGACGTACGAGCTCGTCGAGAAGGTGCGGACCTAGGGTGATGAGCGCTCGCGCGAAGAGCAGAGGGCACAGTGGCTGATCCGGCACGGGCCAAGCGGCTCGCCAAACGGATCTCCACCATCGTCGCCTCGGCGATCGAGTACGAGATCAAGGATCCGCGGCTGAACGGCGTGACGATCACCGATGCCAAGATGACCGGTGATCTGCACGACGCCACGCTGTACTACACGGTCATCGGGACCAGTCTCGATGAGGAACCGGACTATGCCGGCGTGGCGGCGGCGCTGGAAAGTGCCAAGGGCGTATTGCGGACCAAGGTGGGCGCCGGGACCGGGGTGCGATTCACCCCGACCCTGGCGTTCGTCCGCGACACCGTGCCCGACGCGGCGCACCGGATGGAGGAGCTGCTGGCCCGGGCGCGGGCTGCCGATGAGGAAGTGGCGAGAGTCAGGCAGGGCGCCAAGCATGCCGGCGACGAAGACCCGTACCGTGTGAACGGGGCGGAGGACACTGATGGGCTTGCCGACGGGGCAGACACAGAGGATGCCGGTGACCGCGATCGATCGGATGACTGAAACTGCTCATTCGGGGGCACCCAACGGGTGCCCTTCCGGTCCGCGTGTCGACGCGCGTGCGGCAGCCGGCCTTCTCTCCGACGCGGCGAGTATCAGTGTGGTGTGCCATGTCTATCCCGATGCCGACACCATCGGCGCCGGGTTGGCCCTCGCACAGGTGCTCGACGACGCCGGAAAACAGGTCGAGGTAGCCTTCGCGGCTCCCGACCAGCTGCCCGAATCCCTGCAGACCCTGCCGGGCGGGCATCTGATGGTCTCGCCGAGCGCCATCCGGGATGACGCTGATCTGGTTGTCACAGTGGACATCCCGAGTGTCAATCGGCTTGGTGCACTCTCAGGACTGGCGGGCCCCGGCCGTGAGGTCCTGGTGATCGACCACCATGCGTCCAATCAGTTGTTCGGCACCGCCAATTACGTCGACCCGACGGCGGATTCCACCACGATGCTGGTGGCCGAACTTCTCGACGCCTGGGACAAGCCCATCGACAAACGGGTGGCGCACTGTCTGTACGCCGGGCTGACCACCGACACCGGCTCGTTCCGCTGGGCGACCGCGCGGGCGCACCGGTTGGCGGCCCGGTTGGTCGAACTCGGGGTGGACAACGCCTCGATCAGCCGCGTACTCCTCGACACCCATCCGTTCGCATGGTTGCCGATGCTGTCGCGGGTGCTGGCCTCGGCGCGGCTGCTCCCGGCTGCCGTCGGTGGCCGCGGACTCGTGTATGCCGTTGTGCCGCATGACGAATGGTCCAGTGCCCGGCCCGAGGAAGTGGAGAGCATCGTCGACATCGTGCGCACCACCCAACAGGCAGAGGTCGCCGCGGTGTTCAAAGAGATCGAGCCGCAACACTGGTCGGTGTCGATGCGGGCGAAGTCGCTGAACCTGGCCACGGTCGCCAGCTCATTCGGGGGTGGCGGTCACCCGCACGCGGCCGGGTACTCGGCCGCCGGGCCCGCCGATGACGTCGTGCAGGCGCTCGCGCAAGCTCTTGCCTGACTGCGTAAGGTGCGCCTTTCCCAGGCGGCCACATGGTTGAACCCGAAGGCGACATTCCCGTCACGCCGGCCACCACCCGCCGGATCGCCGGCCTGGCGTTCCCGGCACTCGGTGTGCTGGCCGCCGAGCCGATCTACCTGCTCTTCGACATCGCCATCGTCGGGCGACTGGGCGCGCTCAGCTTGGCCGGCCTGGCGATCGGTGGGCTGATCCTCGGCCTGGTCAACTCGCAGGGCACGTTCCTGTCCTACGGCACCACGGCGCGCTCGGCCCGCATGTTCGGGGCGGGTGACCGGCAGTCCGCCGTCGGTGAAGGTGTGCAGGCCACCTGGTTGGCCCTCGGACTGGGGCTCGTCATCCTCGCGGTGGTTCAGGCGGCGGCGGTGCCGCTGCTGTCGGCGGTCGCGGGACGCTCCGACATCGCCGATGCCGCACTGCCGTGGCTGCGGATCGCCATCCTTGCCGCCCCGGCGATCCTGGTGTCGCTGGCAGGCAACGGCTGGATGCGCGGGGTACAGGACACGGTCCGGCCGCTGCGGTATGTGGTGTTCGGGTTCGCCGTGTCAGCGGTGCTCTGCCCGCCGCTGGTCTACGGCTGGCTGGGCCTGCCACGGCTGGAGCTGGCCGGGTCTGCGGTGGCCAACGTGGTGGGGCAGTGGGTGGCGGCGCTGTTGTTCCTGCGGGCCCTGCTGAGTGAGAAGGTGGCGCTACGGATTCAGCCTGCGGTGCTGCGGGCCCAATTGACCATGGGCCGCGATCTGCTGTTGCGGTCAATGGCGTTCCAGGCTTGCTTCCTGTCGGCCGGGGCCGTCGCTGCCCGGTTCGGTGCGGCGGCCGTAGCGGCCCATCAGGTTGTCCTGCAGGTGTGGAGTTTCCTTGCACTGGTGCTGGATTCGCTCGCCATCGCCGCGCAGTCGCTCGTCGGCGCGGCGTTGGGCGCGGGTCAACTGGCGCATGCCAAGAGCGTGGCCTGGCGGGTGACGCTGTTCTCCACGATGGCCGGTGTGGTGCTGGCCCTGGTGTTCGCCGTCGGCTCCTCGATACTGCCGCCGGTGTTCACCGACGATCAATCGGTGCTGGCGGCGATCAAGGTGCCGTGGTGGTTCCTGGTGGCCCAATTGCCGGTGGCGGGAATCGTCTTCGCCCTCGATGGGGTGCTTCTGGGTGCCGGCGACGCGAAGTTCATGCGCAACGCCACCCTGACCAGCGCTCTGATCGGCTTTCTACCGCTGATCTGGTTGTCGCTCATCTACGGCTGGGGTTTGTTCGGCATCTGGTCGGGGTTGAGCACGTTCATGGTGCTGAGGCTGATCTTCGTCGGCTGGCGCGCGTTCTCAGGTCGTTGGCTGGTGCCCGGCACCGCCTAGACGCGCGCGCTCACCGGGCTGAGTGCTTACCTTCGCGTCGCGCTGACCACCCAGGTGGCCCGCTTGCCACTGCCGTGTTCGGCCACTGAGACGTCGTCGAATCCGGTGCCACGGCACAGCGTCGCAAACGCCTCAGCCTGCTGTCGTGTCCAGCCATGGCTGGCCAATCCGGTGGCGTCATCGGGTGATTGGCGTTCGATCGCGACCAGCCGGCCGCTCGGTGCCAGCACGCGGTGAACCTCGGCGACCGCCATGTCGACGTCCTGCCAGTGGTGCACCGTGGCCAGCGCCCACACTACGGTCGCCGACCCGTCGGTCACCGGCAGCGCCTCGGCAGCGCCCTCACCCCAGGTGATCGGAGCGCGTTTCGGCGTGACCAGCCGCGCGATGCGCAACATGGTGGACGAGGGGTCGACGCCGGTCACCCGCGCACCGCGGCGGGCGGCCACCCGGGCAGCGGTACCCGGCCCGCACCCCACATCGACCACGTGGTCTGTGGCCGAGACTCGGGCGACATCCGCGGCGAGCCTGGCCTTCGCCCGGCCCACCAGGAGGAAGGCCAGCCCGCACAACACCCCGGTGACCCCCGCGAACCCGGGGTGGTCGGCATGGTGATTGATCGCACGCGCGGCGTTCATAGGTAGACCTTGCCGGTTCAAGGTGGGTTGAAGTCAAATGGCGGCATGGACCTGATCCCGATCGGCGAGGCCGCGGCGAGGTTGCAGATGAGCCCGTCGGCGTTGCGGTACTACGACGAACGTGGGCTGGTGTCGCCGCGGCAGCGGCAGGCCGGCAAGCGGATGTACGGGTCCGAGGAGCTGCGCCGGCTCGCATTGCTCAAGATTGTGAACCGGTTGGGCCTTCCGCTCGACACCGCGGCCGCTGTGCTCGACGCGCCGAGTGAACAGTGGCGCGAGACGGTGCGCGAGCAGATCGCCGCGCTCGATCGGGTGATCGCGCAAGCGCAAGGGGCGCAACAGTTTCTGACCCATGCGCTGCGTTGCCCGAAAGATCACCCGGCACGCGAATGCGACACGATGATCGGCGCGCTGGACCGGCTCGTCGAAGGGATGAGCGTCGAGGAACTCGCCGGCGACCAGACCGGGTGGCTCGTCGACTGACGGGTCCCCCGAGAATCCCTGGAGAACGCCCGCTTTGTCACGCTAATGAGTAGTGAACAGCGCGATCTTGAGCGGTATGTCGTGGTTGGGAGGACGCTGTTTAACCGAGCCGCTGGCCGGTGAGCG
>NZ_LZSO01000012.1 GCF_001665785.1 Mycolicibacterium peregrinum | reverse complement strand
GGCCACCAGCAAAGCCCAAGCCGGCGCCCCTGCCCCAGTCACCAAACGCGCACGCTCACGTGAGGCAACGAACCCCCCTTCGCGCGCATCTTGACGTGAGGCAACAGGATGACGTCGCTTCAGCCCAAACGACGCAACACCATCACGTTGTCGATCAGGATGCCGCGCTGCCCGTCCGGTCCCGCCGCCTCCCGCTCTTCGGTGCCCACCCGGACGCGTTCCCATTGCGTGTCGTCGAGGGCCAGCGAATCGACCACCTCGTCGGCGCTGGGGAACGGAAATTTCCGGACATGCTCGGGAGCCCAGGACGGAGCGGCCCCGTGATCGACGACGACCAGCAGGCCGCCGTCGGCCACCGTCCCGGCGGCGCGACGCAGCATCGCGGCGCGGTCCATGCCGATCGGCGACTGCAGGAACTGCGCCGAGACCAGGTCGAAGTGACCGTCCGGAAGGCTCTCGGACAGATCATGGCGTTCGAACGTGATCTGTTCCGCCACACCACGTTCCCGCGCCTCGGCCACGGCCCGGGCTAGCGCGGTGTCGGAAACGTCGACTCCCGTCACCTCCCAGCCGTGCTCGGCCAGCCAGACGGCGTCGCCGCCCTCACCACAGCCCAGATCGAGTGCCCGGCCTGCGGGCAGGTCCTCGGCGATCCTGGCCAGCTGGGCGTTGACCCGGCCGCTCCAGATCCGGCCGCGCTGCCCGTAATGCCGTTCCCAGTACTGGGCGGTGACCGCCGTCTGCGCGGGCCACGGCGGCACCGGCAGTCCGACGTCTTCGCCGAGAAGGTGCTGTACGACGGCGGCGCCGGCCTGGCTGCCCGATGCGACGGCCGCGGCCACCTGGGGCATCTGGGCACTCAGGTCGCCCGCGGCGAATACGCCCCGCACCGAGGTGCGTGCGAACCCGTCAACGAGCAGCGCATCGGCGGCAATCGGTCCAGGCGCCGCGACCGCCCCCAGTTGCGTGGCCAGCGGCGAGCGCTGGTGCAGTGTGGCGGCGACGAGCGCGCCGCGCCTGGCCAGCCGGGTGCCATCGGCGAATTCGACCGCCTCCAGTTCACCGTCGCGGGCGACGAAGCCGGCGATCGAACGCTCGTCGACACTGATTCCGGCCGCGTCCAACTGTTTGACCTGCGCCTCGTCCAGGCCGCCCTCCCCGTCGGTGAGTACCACCAGATCCTCGGTCCAACCGCGCATCATCAAGGCCGAGTGCACCGCACGGTCGCCCTGTGCGATCACGGCGACCGGGGCGTCGCGCATCTCCCAGCCGTGGCAGAACGGGCAGTGGAAAACCGAACCACCCCAGAGGCCTTCGAGCCCCGCGATGTTCGGCGAGCGGTACTCCATGCCGGTGGCCAGCAGCACCGTCCTGGCCTGCTCGCAGGTTCCGTCGGCCAGCTCGAGCGCGAATCCGGGCTCACCACGTACGACTTCGCCGGTGCGCACCTCCACCGTGGGGTAGGCGGCCAGCTCGGCGCGGCCGGCGGCATAGAGGTCGGCGGGCGGACGGCCGTCACTGCCCAGAAGGCCACCGATTCCGTGTGCGGTCAGGTTGCTCTGATTTCCCGCGTCGACGAGCAGTACGCGGCGACGGGCCCGGCCCAGCACCAGCGCCGCACTCAGTCCGGCCGCCCCGCCACCGACGATTACGCAGTCCCAAACATTGTCCATGCTTTCGAGCTTGCCCAATCACATGGCAAAGTGCCAAGCTAATTTGCCATGGAGGCAAACGCAGCCGAGCCGGCCGACATCGACGCTCTGGTCCGCAGCCGGCTTCGTGAGTTGCGAGCCCAACGCGGGCTCACCCTGGAAGACGTTGCGCGCCGCGCCCAGATCGACGTCTCGACGCTGAGCCGGCTGGAATCGGGCAAGCGCCGACTTGCCCTTGACCACCTGCCCCGACTGGCCGCCGCGCTGTCGGTCACCACCGACGAGTTGCTGCGCGCACCGCAGGCCGAGGATCCTCGGGTGACCGGCAGCTCACACACCCACCACGACATCACCTACTGGCCGTTGACCCGGCAGGGCCCGGCAGCCGGGCTGCACGCCTACAAGATCCGGATCAGTGCCAAGCGCCGCAAGCCGCCCGCCGAATTCCCGGTCCACGAAGGACGCGACTGGATGTACGTATTGTCGGGACAGCTGCGCCTGATCCTGGGCGAGCAGGACTTCGTCGTCAATCCCGGTGAGGCCGTGGAGTTCTCGACCTGGACCCCGCACTGGTTCGGGGTCGTCGGCGGACCGGTCGAGGCGATCACGATCTTCGGCCCGCACGGCGAACAATTGCACCTGCACGCCTGAGCTACAGGTATGCGGTCTGGTTCACCAACCGCACCGAAGATCCACCGTCGCCGTAGAACTCGGCGATCGACAGCGAAGCCAGATCCAGGTGCAGCCGATACAGGATGCCCTCCCCCGCATCGAGCGCAAGCCGCAGGATCGTCTTGATCGGGGTCACGTGCGATACCACCAGAACCGTTGCCGCACCGTACTCGGCGATGATCCGGTCGCGGGCCCGACCGACGCGGTGCGCCACCGCATCGAAACTCTCGCCACCGGGCGGCTCGACGCTGGTGTCACGCAGCCAGCGTCGGTGCAGCTCCGGATCTCGTTGCGCGGCTTCGGCGAACGTCAGTCCTTCCCACGCACCGAAGTCTGTCTCGATCAGGTCATCGTCGACACGGACGTCGACGCCGAGCGCCTTGGCCGCCGCCGCGGCGGTCTCATAGGCTCGCTCCAGCGGGGAGCTGACCACCGCCGCGACACCCCCGCGGGCGCCCAGATACCGCGCAGCAGCATCGGCCTGCCTGCGCCCTTCCTCGGTCAATACCGGGTTACCGCGGCCCGAATAGCGTCGGGCGATCGACAACTCGGTCTGACCGTGGCGCAGCAGCAACAGGCGGGTGGGGGCGCCGGTGGCGCCGGTCCACCCCGGCGCCGACAACGCGGCCTTCTCGGCCTCCTTCGCCGGCTCGGGCGCAGCCTTCTCGCTGAGGATGCCGGCCGCAGCGTCCATAGCTTCGTTGGCCAGCCCGTCGGCATGGCTGTTGCGCTCCCGCGGAATCCACGTATAGCTGGCCCGATCGAAGCCCGCGGCCAGCTCAGCAGCCCGGCGCTGCAGAGGAATCAGGTCTGGATGCTTGACCTTCCAGCGCCCCGACATCTGTTCGACGACGAGCTTGGAATCCATCGACACCGCCACCTCGGCTGCGCCCAGCTCGGTGGCGGCCTCCAAACCGGCGATCAGGCCGCGGTATTCGGCGACGTTGTTGGTGGCGCGGCCTATCGATTCCTTACGTTCGGCCAGCACTGCGGTGTGTTCGGCATCGAACACCACCGCGCCGTAGCCCGCCGGTCCCGGATTACCCCGGGACCCGCCGTCTGCTTCGACGAGAACCTTCACTGCTTGAACCTCAAGAGGATTGCCCCGCACTCGGGGCAACGCACCACGTCATCGTCGGCCGCCGCGGCGATCCGGGCGCTCTCGCCGCGGTCGATCTCGATCCGGCAGGCGCCGCAGCGGCGGCCTTGCAGCAACCCGGCCCCGGCCCCGCCGCGGGACCGCAGGCGTTCGTAGAGATCGATGAGTTCACCGTCGATGAGGTTCACCAGTCCGTCGCGGCGGGTACGCGCCTGCTGGCGGGACTGCTCGATCTCCGCCAGAGCGGCATCGCGGGCCTGCTGCGCCGACGACAGCGCGGCCTGCAGGTCATCGATGCGTTGCATCGCCTCGGCCTGCTGTGTCGCCAGTTCCTCGCGGCGTTCCATGAGCTCCAGCAGGGAATCCTCCAGGCTCGATTGCCTGCGCTGCAGGGTTTCCAGCTCATGCTGGATCTCGGCGACCTGCTTGGCGCCCACCGTGCCGCCGTCGATCAGCTTGCGGTCACGGTCCTCCCGCTGACGGACCGAGTCGATCTCGCTTTCGAGCTTGGTCACCTGGGCTTCCAGGTCTTCCAGGGCGATGCCCAGCACGCCCACTCCGTCGCCGGCGGCGGCGTGCGCAGCCTGCGCCTCATCCACCTTCTGCTGTTCGGCCAGGTGCTTGGCGCGGTGCTCGAGGCGCCCGAGTTCGGCATCGACCTCCGTCAGCGCGAGAAGCGAACGTTGTTGTTTTACTTCGGCTTTCATGCCCTGACTTTCATGTTGTTGGTAACGATCAGCACTCGACGTTCCACGGGTCGGTGCGCAAGGAGGACACCCGCACTTTCAGCGCGTCACCGAACTGCCCGCGCAGCACTCCGGCAGCCTGGGCGCACCAGGGGAACTCGGTGGCCCAGTGCGCCACATCGATGAGCGCGACCGGTGACACGCGTCGGTGCTCATCAGCGGGATGGTGCCGCAAATCGGAGGTGACGTAGGCCTGTACGTCAGCCCGGGCCACTGTGCCCAGCAGTGAGTCGCCCGCTCCCCCACACACCGCGACCCGCGACACCATGGCGTCGGGATCCCCCGAGGTCCGCACCCCCCACGAGGTGGCCGGCAACGCAGCCCGGACGCGGGATGCGAACGCCGACAAGGGCTCTGGCCGATCCAGCTCCCCGATCCGGCCGATGCCGACGGTCCCGGCGATCGGCGCCAGCGCGAAGATGTCGAAGGCAGGTTCCTCGTAGGGGTGCGCAGCCCGCAGGGCAGACAGGATGGCGGACCGAAGCCGCGACGGCGCGATCACCTCCACTCGGTCCTCGGCCACCTGCTCGACGGTGCCCACCTCGCCGATGGCGGGGGTGGCCCCGTCGTGCGGCAGGAACTGGCCGGTTCCGGCCACACTCCAACTGCAGTGCGAATAGTCGCCGATGCGCCCGGCGCCCGCGTCGAACAAGGCCTCGCGCACCTTCGCTACATCCGCCGCCGGCACGAACACCACCCATTTGTCCAGATCGGGACCGGATGCCGCAGGCGACAACACCGCGTCGACCCTCAGCCCCAACGCCTCGGCCAGCGCATCGGACACTCCGGGTGAGGCCGCGTCGGCGTTGGTGTGGGCGGAGAACAGGGCCCGGCCGGTGCGGATCAACCGGTGGATCAACGCGCCCTTGGCGGTGTCCGCCGCGACGGTGTCCACCCCACGCAGCAGCAGCGGGTGATGGGCCAGCAGCAGCCCGCGTTCCGGGACCTCGTCGACCACAGCCTCGGTCGCATCCACTGCGATCGTGACCGATTCGACCGGCTCGTCGGGGTCGCCGCACACCAACCCGACCGAGTCCCAGTCGTGGGCCAGGTGCGGCGGGTACGCCGCGTCCAGGGCGGCGATCACGTCGGCCAGTCTGATGCCGGCCACTGGCGCCCCGGCCGGTCGCGCGCTCATTGCAGTACCTCCGTCATGGCGTCGACGAGTGCGGGCCATTCCGGCCGCACCGCAGCACGCAGGTAGTTTTCCGGCAGGCCCACGAAAGTATCGCAACGCCGCACCGCGATGCCTTTGCTTTCCAGATGTTTCCGCATCAGCTCCGCGTCGGGCACGGTGAACAGCACGAATGGCGCGTCACCGGCCACCACGCCCAATCCGAGTTCCTCGAGCCCGGTGACCATCGAGGCCCGCAACCCGGCGAGCCGCCGGGCTGAGGCATCGGCCTCGGCCACGGCTTCGGGACTGCCGGTCGCGGCGATGGCCTCCAGTTGCAGGGTGCCCAGGGGCCAGTGTGGACGCGGCGCGGTGAGCTTGGCCAGCACGTCGGGCGCGCCGAGGGCGTATCCCACCCGCAACCCGGCCAGCGCCCAGGTCTTGGTCAGACTGCGCAGCACCAGCACGTCGGGCAACGATTCTCCGGCCAGTGTCTGGGCCTCACCGGGAACACCGTCGGCGAACGCCTCGTCCACCACCACCAGTCGACCCGGCCGGCGCAGCGCCAGGATGTCGTCGGCTCGGTGCAGCACCCCGGTCGGATTGGTCGGGTTGCCGACGACCACCAGGTCCGCTTCCTCCGGCACGACAGACCCGGTCAGCGTGAACGGGAACGGCAGCACCACGTGCCGGATCGGCACGCCGGACGCAGCAAGCACGGCTTCGGGTTCGGTGAACGAGGGGGCGACCAGCGCAGCCAACCGTGGCCGCAGCCCGGCGAGCAGAGCGAAGCCCTCGGCTCCGCCGGCGAGCAGTGCCACCTCGTCGGTGGCGCGGCCGTGCCGCGTCGCCACAGCTTGCACCGCGCGATGTTGATCGGCCCGGCTCGGGTAGCTGCCCAGGTCGGACAGCCGGGCGGCCAAGCGGTCGGTCAACCAGACCGGCGGACCACCGGGGCGGACGTTGACCGCGAAGTCGAGCATTCCCGGCAATGCGGCCTGGTCGCCGTGGTAGCGGGCGCCTGCGCGGGGTGGGTTTGGCACAGCACGACACTAGTGGTCGGAGGGCTGCCCGCGGCATACGGGAGAATGGGCACGTGACTGACACGCTGGAACTCACCCGACCGCAGCTGGTGCTCTTCGATCTCGACGGCACCCTGACCGATTCGGCGGCCGGGATCGTGTCGAGCTT
The DNA here is from genome assembly GCF_001665785.1 of Mycolicibacterium peregrinum. Classification (GTDB taxonomy): domain Bacteria; phylum Actinomycetota; class Actinomycetes; order Mycobacteriales; family Mycobacteriaceae; genus Mycobacterium; species Mycobacterium peregrinum_A. The sequence continues at coordinate 455,492 of NZ_LZSO01000012.1, read as the reverse complement.
CCGCCACGCCCTGACCCATGTCGGCGCCGGAATTCCGGACGGTGACCTGGCCGGACGCATCGTCGGCCCACCCATGCACGAGACGTTGCAGGCGTTGAGTCTTGGCGCGACGAGTTTCGACGCCGACGCGGCGATCGCGGCCTACCGCGCCGATTACACGAGCCGCGGCTGGGCGATGAACAGCCTGTTCGACGGCGTCGAGGCGCTGCTGGCAGATCTGCAGGCCGCAGGGGTGCGGCTGGCGGTGGCCACGTCGAAGGCCGAGCCCACTGCGCGGCGCATCCTGGCGCATTTCGGGCTGGACGGTTACTTCGAGGTGATCGCCGGAGCCAGTCCCGACGGTGTCCGGGCAGCCAAGGCCGACGTGGTCGCCTACGCGCTGGCCCAGTTGCAGCCGCTGCCGCAGCGCGTCCTGATGGTCGGTGACCGGATGCACGACGTCGAGGGCGCGGCCGAACACGGTATCGACACCGTGGTGGTCGGCTGGGGATACGGTGCCACCGATTTCACGGGCCCCACCGCCGTGGCCGCACACGCCCACGTCGATACCGTCGGCGCGCTTCGGGAGGTGCTCGGTGTCTGACGTTTCCACTGAACCGGTTCTGCACGTCACGTTCGTGTGCTCGGGCAACATCTGCCGGTCCCCGATGGCCGAAAAGATGTTCGCCCACCAGATCCGCGAGCGCGGCCTGGCCGACGTGGTCCGGGTGAGCAGCGGCGGCACGGGCGGGTGGCATGCCGGTGACGGCGCCGACAGCCGCGCCTGCCTGGTGCTGCGTGAGCGCGGCTATCCCGACGATCACGTCGCCGCCCAGGTCTGCGATGACCATCTCGGCGCCGAAATGGTGGTCGCGTTGGGCCGCAATCACCTGCGCATCCTGACCGATCTCGGCGTGGTTCCTGACCGGTTGCGGATGCTGCGCTCGTTCGACCCGCGCTCAGGCGCGCACGCACTCGACGTGGAGGATCCGTATTACGGCGGCAAGGCCGATTTCGAGGACGTGTTCACGGTGATCGAGTCGTCCCTGCCCGGGCTGCACGCCTGGGTCGACGCGGCGCTGGCCGACCGGGGAATCCGGGGAACGGCAGTCTGATGCGACGCCTGACCTTCCTGCTGCGACCGCAATGGGTGGCGTTGTTCATCGTGGTGGCCGCTTTCGCCTATCTGTGTTTCACGGTGCTGGCGCCGTGGCAGCTGGGCAAGAACACGAAGACCTCGCGTGAGAACAACCAGATCAGCCATTCGTTGCAGGCCGATCCGGTTCCGGTGACCACTGTTCTGCCACATCAGGATTCGGTCGCGCCCGATGCCCAGTGGCAGCGGGTCACGGCGACCGGGCACTACCTGCCGAAGTCGGAGGTGTTGGTCCGGCTGCGGGTGGTCGACGGCGAACCGGCCTTCGAGGTCCTCACCCCGTTCGCCGTGGACGGCGGGCCGGTGGTGCTGGTCAATCGCGGCTTCATCACCCCGGTCGACGGAAACAAGGTTCCCGAGTTCGCGCCGGCACCGACCGACCGGGTGACCGTGACCGCCCGGGTACGGGATGCAGAAGCGCGTCTGCCGGGTAAGGAGCCGTTCCGCGGCGACGACGGCGCACAGCAGGTGTATTCGATCAACCCCGAGCAGATCGCGTCGCTCACCGGTGTGCCGCTGACGGGGTCGTATCTGCAGCTGGTGGCGAACCAACCCGGCGGTCTCGGGGAGTTGTCCCTGCCGCACCTCGACGCCGGACCGTTCCTGTCCTACGGCATCCAGTGGATCGCATTCGGCATCGTCGCCCCGCTCGGCGTGGGCTACTTCGTCTACGCCGAGATACAGCAGCGCAGGCGCGAACGGGTCGTCGCCCAGGCGGCCGCGAAGGAACCGCCCCGCGAACTCACCGGCGAGGAGAAGATCGCCGACCGCTACGGCAAGCGGCGCTGACGACCACAAGCATTACCGACACAGCCGCCGCCGAGGCCTGCACCGCGCGCGAGAGTCGCACCGCGCGGGCCACATCCACCACTTCGGGGATGCGGCCGTCGCCCAGGGTGGGCCGGATCTCCAGTTGATGCGCGTACTGCGTCGGGCCGCCCAGGCGCACCCCCAGCGCACCGGCGAAGGACGCCTCGGCCACCCCGGCGTTGGGGCTGGGGTGGCGGGCCGCGTCGCGCCGCCACGCCCGCAAGGCCGCCCGTGGTGACCCGCCGACCACCGGCGCACACAGCACCGTCAGGATCCCCGTCAGCCGGGCTGGTAGATAGTTCAACACGTCGTCGAATCTGGCTGCGGCCCAACCGAAGTTGAGGTACCGAGGAGAGCGGTGCCCGATCATCGCATCCAGGGTGTTGGCGCCCCGGTACACCAGTACTCCGGGCACCCCGCCGATCGCTGCCCACACCAGCGGCGCCACCTGGGCATCAGAGGTGTTCTCGGCCAGCGATTCCACCGTGGCCCGGGTCAGGCCCGAGGTGTCCAGTGCGGCCGGATCCCGCCCGCACAACGACGGCAGCAGGGCGCGCGCGCCGTCGAGGTCGGCCGTCTCCAGCAGCGCCGACATATGCCCACCCACCCGATTGAGCGAGGTGCCGCCGAGCGCGACGTAGGTGGCCGCCGCGGTCACCCAGATACGGTCGCCGCGTCCCGCCGCCCAGCCCAGCCCGGCCAGTCCACCGAGCAGCAGCCCGGTGTGCAGTGCACCTGCCCCGCGGTTGTCGGCATAGGTCAGCTTCTCCAACCGTGCTGCGCCGGTGCCGAACCCGGCCACCGGATGCCCGCGGCGCGGATCGCCCAGCAGCAGATCGGCCAGGAACCCGACGGCGATACCGGCGGCCCGACGGTGGCTTCTGCGCGCAAACACCCCGGCAGCGTCTCACAAGGTGGTCTACTCGAAGTCATGAGGCTGGGTCCGCCACGACGCCCCCGACGGGTCACCGATCTGCTCAACCCGGCGGCGGCGCTACTACCTGCGGCCAACGTCATCATGCAGCTGTCCTCCCCCGGCGTCGGCTACGGGGTCCTGGAGAGCCCGGTGGACAGCGGCAACGTCTACCAGCATCCGTTCAAACGGGCCCGCACCACCGGCACTTATCTTGCCGCGGCCACCATGGGCACCGATGCCGACCGCGCCCTGCTGCGGGACCAGATCGACAAAGTGCATGCCCTGGTCCGCTCGCGGGCCGGAAGCCCGGTGTCCTACAACGCTTTCGACCCTAGGTTGCAACTGTGGGTGGCGGCCTGCCTGTACCGCTACTACGTCGACATGCACGAGTTCCTCTACGGCCCGCTGGACAAAGAATCCGCCGACGCGGTGTATGCCGACGCCCGCACGCTGGGCACCACCTTGCAGGTGCGCGACGAGATCTGGCCGGAAGACCGGGACGCCTTCGATACGTATTGGAAGCAGTCGCTGCAAGGGCTGCGGATCGACCCACCGGTGCGCGAGCATCTGCACGGGGTAGCCGCCATGGCGTTCCTGCCCGCGCCGCTGCGACTGCTGGCCGGCCGGTTCAACCTGTTCGCCACCACCGGGTTCCTTCCCGCGGAGTTCCGCAGCCACATGCAGATGCGCTGGACGGCCGATCAGCAGCGGCGTTTCGAGTGGCTGTTGAGCGGACTGCGGGTCGCCGATCGCGTGATCCCGCACGAGGTGTGGCTGTTGGGTTATCAGATCTACCTGTGGGACATGCGGATCCGTGACCGACTCGGCAAGCGAGTGGTCTGACTCAGGAGGCGAAACATGGCGTTTCCGGCACTGGCTCATGTGGCGGTCACCGTTCGCGATCTGGCGATCAGCGGGCCGTGGTACCAAGCCCTGTTCGACGCCGACCCGGTGCTCGACGAGGACACCGACGCCGGCTTCCATCACCTGGTGTGGCTGCTGGACGGCGGCACGCTGTTCGGCATCCACCAGCACCAGACCCCGGCCCCAGATGGACGTTTCAGCGAGTTCCGGGTGGGCTTGGACCACGTCGGCTTCGGCTGCGCATCACGTGAGGAACTGCAGGCCTGGGTGGACCGACTCGACGGCCTGGGTATCGCCCACGGCGGGATCGTCGACGCACCGTACGGGTCGGGGCTCAGTTTCCGCGATCCCGACGGCATCGCGCTGGAGTTCTTCGCCGGAGCGTGAATTCGGGTCGTGCGGCAGGGTATCGCCGAGCCCGTGGATATGATCCCACGCGGAGGAACCCTTGAAAGAGCTCATTGCCCCGGTTGCCGCTTCCCTGGCAATCGGTTTCGCGATCGGCGGCCTCCAGTCATCCGGCCCGCCGGCCGCCGCCCCGCAGACACCGGTTCCGCCGCTGCCTCGGCCGGGTCTCTACACCGTCACCGAGACCTCGGCCGACCGTGCGCCGGAGCCCTACAACTGGACGTTGTCGGGGTGCGGTCCACAGTGTCTGCACGTGCTCTCACCCGCTCCCGAGGGCACCTGGCAGCTGGACCTGGCCTGGGACCCCGCCGCCGATCGGCACCAGGGCGCGTGGGTCGGTGAGCGCGTCGACCCCGGCATGCAGTGCCGGCCCGGCAGCCCCGACTACAAGACGGGCCCGGTGCCGTTCAAATACGTCATCCGGGCCGATCTCACGGGATTCGTGAACATGAAGTTCTCCCGGGACAGCCCGTCGTGCCGGGGCGAGACCGCCATGCGCGGGCAACGGCTTGCGCTGCAACGCGCGAAGCCGGTGTGGTCGTAGGACCGGGAATTTGATGGTGGGCGCGGACGGTATCGAACCGCCGACCGCTGGTGTGTAAATCTATATCGGTATGTCTAGTGCGTATTGCGCCGTCTTGCCGAGTTTCCGAAATCGCCTCCAGCACAGCGGCTTTCATTCCTCGGCGTACCTTCTCGTATCGTCTCGTATCGGGGCGTATCGCCGCGTCTAGGCCTATTTTCGGCCTAGCGGGGGGTCGGTTCGTGCAAGTGTTCGAGCAATATAGGCGGGATCAAGCGCGACGCTGAGGGCCGCGAGCGCATCGAAACGACCACCGTCGACGTCGACTGGAAGCGGTGAGGCCACACCTCAATCAGCGGCGCGGCCCTCGTTGAACAGGTCAGCCTCGACAGTCTCTGGGTCGCCGGGATTCTGCTCCTGGCAATAGGCCAGGTATCGCTCGTACAGGTTGCTCGGCCAGTCGGCGTCACCGGCTTTTGGGCCGAACACGCCACGGCTCCGCAGCGCCGTTGCGACCCGCTTGTCGAGGATCAGCGGGCGCAAGCCGGTCACCTCGGGGTTCTGGTAGCCGATGAAGAACAGGAACTTCGTGAAGTACGCCGGACCCATGAACTTGGTTTGCGCGGAGCCGCCTCGCAGCATCGATTCGTACGCGGCTACCGCGCCCTCGCTGATGAGGGTCGACGCCGCCTTGCGCAGGTTGTCCTCCACGGTGTCGGCGTTTGTGGTGAAGGCGCGAACCAGTCGGCCAATGGAGTAGGCATTCTTGCCGAGACCCCACACGTAGGCGGCGACCGCCGTGTGCAGTTCGCGGTGCTCAGATTCGGTGGCGGCGATGCGGAACACATCGGTGCGTGACAACCAGCGATAGTTGTTGGCATCTATCTCAGCCTGGTCGAGCTGCGGCGGCCAGAAGTGCGCCAACTCATCGGTGAAGTAGCGCGTCCACCACTCCGACCGATATTTTGCCCAATTGTCGTAGGCCCGTCCGTCTTCCCCCGTGTCCGTCATGAGCGGAAGTATGCAGGACCGTACCGACAACACGCAGCGGGTTCGAGCTACCCGGCGTCGAGTCGCCCGGGCGGCCTCCCGAATCGCATTCGGCCCGTCGAACCCCTTGTATAGGCTCACCATCAGCGACAGGGGGTACGGGTGGTCCAGTTCCGCAAGTCCAAGAAATCAGGGCCGTTCCGCTTCACGCTGAGCCAGCGGGGTCTGTCAAGCAGTGTGGGCGGAGGTCCGTTCCGGCTGAGCCTGGGAGCCGACGGGCGAGCGCGCCGCACCGTTCGGGTGCCGGGCGTCGGGCTGTACGACACCAAGACCATCGGTGGCGGTCGAGGGCGTCGCAGCCGGGGCACTCGCCGGACCAAGCACCCGTTCCTGTGGTTGCTGGCGGCGCTCGTTGTGTTTGGCCTAATGATTCACGCCTGCAGCAGCGACCGCTCGACCGACAGGGCCACCAGCAGCGGCAACGGCTCCTCGCAAGAGCCGAGTGAGCGCGCCGGGCCGTGGGCCAGTGCTCCGGCGGACGGCCAATGGCCGAGCACGGCGTATGACAGGGTGCCGTTCGGCCAGTTGTCACCGGTGCCCTCTGGCGGTGCGTTCACCGAGTACCAGTTTGCGGTCAGCGGCCCTCCGCAGCTCACTACCTCCGACGGCGGCAAGAACGTCACGATCACCAGCAAGGTGACAGTTCACCGGGTCGAGGACAAGGGCTTTGACGAGGGGATTGCTGAGAGCCAGTCGTTCATATTTCAGCCGGGGACGACTGCACCCAAGAACCAGATGGACGAGTCACACGGCACGGACCCGAAGGTTGCGTGTCAAAATGATCGCCCGCGAGTGGGTGAAACCACCGTGTGCGACGTCTCATTCACAGCTCCGGCAAGCGAGATTGCGAACTCCTACTGGACTATCAACAGGTGGGACATCGGCACCTGGCCCTCGCAGGTCTGATGTGTCAGCTAACCGGGGATGCGGCGGCGAAGGTACTCCGGCATCGACGTGATCGTGCCTTCGCGCATCCGCCGCTCGGTGTCGACCGGCGACGCGAAGCCCCACTGCTGACCGATCGAGTGGACCAGCACGTCATGGGCCACGACTACGGCGGCGAGGCTGTCGGGCTGGTGCTGCCCCGCCTGCCACGTCACCGCCGCCTGTTCGAGGTCGGGCAGGTGCCCGGCGATGCGGGTGGTGCCGACTTCGAGGCCCTGCAGCAGTGCCGACGACCGGGCCATCGCATCACCGCCCCCGCGTCCGCTGCCCTTCGGAGGCCAGGTGGTGACGTTAATGGGGCGGTTGAACTTGGCCCGGCGCAGTGCGTCCTTGACCACGCGCTGATAGGTCGCGGCGGCGGCGAAGCCCTCCACAGCTATCTGTGATGCGCCGACGTCGACCGCGAGATCGACAGCGGCCCTGGCCCATTGATCAGAGGTCATCGGTGCGGAGACGTCGGCGATCACGGCCACCACGCCCTCCGCCGTGAGGCTCGCCGCCACGATGCCGCAGCGGTCGCCGGAGCCGGAGTCCGACGGGTCGACGCCGATCACCGTCTTCACCGGGCCGGTCGGCGCTGCAGGCAGCCGCCACCGTTCCAGCCACTCCCGCTTGACGAGACCACCTTCCGGTGCCGAGGGCACCCCCTCGTACAGCGCCCACCAGGCGCGCTCACCAGAGGTGCGTCGAGCGGCGGCGAAGTGGTCAGCGGTGAACCCTAGCGCCGAGGTCATCGCGGCACCCGGCTCACGGCCAAGCACGTCAGGCACGCCGGTCTCGGCGACGGCGGGCACGTTGGTGTGGATCCACACGTCCGGCTCCGCGTCGATCAGTTCGCCCGCGAGGTCGCGTTCGTGCCACCTCGTCATCCCCAGCAGTGTCGACCCGCCGGGATGCAGGCGAGTGGACAGGCTGGACCGATACTCGCCCAGCACGCGCTTGCGATGCGCGGCGGAGTCGGCCTCGGCGGCATCCTTCACCGGGTCATCAATGACGAGCAGATCGGCACCGAACCCGGTTGCTCCGCTCTGGATTCCACCGGCCAGCAACCCGCCGCGTCGACCTTCCACGGCCCACCGCCCCACGCTCGACTTGTCGGCAGCGATCGAGTAGCCGAGGTAGTCGGAGTGCTCGTTGACGATGCGCCGGATTTCACGGGAGTGCGCTTGGGCCAATTCATCCGAGTACGACACGACCATGATCGACATGTCGGGGCTGCGCATCAACGCCCACACTGGCGTCCAGATCGACAGGAGCCGCGATTTTCCGCTGCGGGGTGGACACGTCACGATGTCTCGTTGATCGGGTTGTTCGACGGCCTTCACGGCGATGTCCGACAGCAATCGAGTCACCGGCACGATGCGGAACGTCGGGTCGAGTCGCCGCGCCAGATCGGCAGGGCTGGTGGGCCGTGGGCGGCTCCGACCGGCCCGCAGCGCACGGGCGGTCGTCAACATGCTGATTGCCTCGATGTTCACGCTGCACCCTTCTGGTCGAACCCGGCCTGTTCGGCGCTCCACAGGTCAGATCGCGTCCACCGATGGCCGCAGTGATCGCAGGCGTACTGACACGTCACGCGCCGGTCGCCATGCCAGGTCACGGCATCAGGCTCGACCAGGGTGGACAGACGAACGCAGCTGTCGGCCTGATCTCCGGCGGGGTTGCAGTGCTCGCAGTAGTCACCCAGGTAGTTGACGTGACGGCGGTCGATGGGGGTCATGGTGGTCTCCTCGGTGTTGGTGTCGTTGGTGGCGGAGACCTTGGTGGCTGTGGGAGGTTGGGTCAGGCGACGGCGATTGGCGGAACCGTGCGCAATCCGGCACGCAGACTGGCGATCTGGCTGCTGCCCGTCCCGCCGCCGTCGGTGATGCCCAGCGCCTTGCACACGTCGTCCTGGGTCGCCTCCCCATCGACGTGAATCTTGTGAGCGAGGTTGACGACGGCAGGCCACGCACGTTCCAGCAAGGGCTGCACCGTCCGCCGAGCCTCCGCTGACGTGTTGCCGTAGCCGTACACGTCCGCCGACGCGGCAGCCGCGCAGATGGCCCGATGGTCCCCGTGGCCGCTGCCGTGCATCAGGGCGAGCATCGTCCGGCGAGAGGAATGACGGCCTTCGAGCCACCGCGCCTCGCCGTACGGTCCCGCATAGGCGATGGCAGGCGAACTGCCCAGAGGAGTCTCCTCGAACGTCGTCAGGCCGTCCACGCCCCACACTCGGCTGTTTGTGAGGACCGCCGACCGCACCCGCCCACCGAGGAGCGCCCCGGCGACGGCGTGAGAACTCTCATGAACGGCGAGGCGCAGGCTCATCTGTTCGCGGTCGGTGAGGTCGGTCCATGTCAATGGGCGACGAGTCTTGGTAGTCATCTGGTGTTGTCCTTTCGGGCGAGTGTTATCGGCGGAACGTCGGGGCGATCGGCACATAGCTCAGATCACCGCCCCGACGCCCACCTTCGAGACGCGAGGAGAGTCGTTGTTGTTGTGCAACTTCGAGAGAGTCCGCTTGCGGGCCTTCTGGTCGCGAGCGTCCGCCCTGGCCGCAGCTTCCGCCTGGTGCCGCTCAATGCACGGCGTGCAGGTGTAACCCCAGACGTCGCCCTTGTACTGCCAGCACGGACCATTGCAGGACCGGCAACGCGGGCCTTGATAAGGAGCCGGGGCAGTCATCGGAAGTCGTTTCCTCTCTGGCGGATTGGCGGTCTCAGACCTCGATGCCCATCGCTTCGAGTTCGGCGCGAGGATCGGGCTTGGCGGTCGGAGCCGGGGTCTGCTTCTCGGCGGCGTCGAGTGCCCGCTCAAGACTCAGCGCGGCCCGGTCGACGGTCTCGCGCAGCAGGCGGTCCAGCCGGTCGGAGCGCGACGGCTGGCCGCGCAGCGGAGGCGCGCCGGGCGGGAAGGCCCTCGCCAGCAGGTCGCTCAGCGCAGCGTCGACCGGGGCGACCATCTCGGTCAGCGCCGTAGCCCACGAACCGTCAGCGATCATCTCGTCAGTGATTTCCGGCAGGGCCGGGCGCGGAGCGAGGTCGATCAACGTCGTCACCGCATACCGGCGCTTGCCCTCGTCATCGGCCAGGTGCTCGGTGCGTCGGCGCGCATCGCGCTCCGCCTCCCAGCCGGTGACGGTTCCCGCAGCCTCATGCGCCGAATCGGCGTAGGCGAGGATCGGACGCCGCAGCTGCAACGGATTGGGCAGGGCGGCGACCTGCGCGGCCAGCGGCCCGGCCACGTCGGCGATCTCACGGGACAGCGAGAACTTCCCGGTGTTGACTGTCGGCAGATGCGCACGGCGACGGCGGCGCAGCTCAACCTGCGAGTACCGGCGCGGTGTCACTGGGCCACCGCCGCAGCGTCAGCAGGCCCGGCGCGCTCTGCGTCGGTGTCGATCAAGTCGAGCAGTGCATCAGCACGCTCGGGGGTCAACCCCGTGTCTCTTATCAGGAACGTGCGGCGACGCCAGAAGCTCAGGGCCGCAGCACATTCGGTAACCCGAGGGCCGTCTGCCTCTCCACGGCTGGCGAGCACGGCCTTGCGGGCGCGCCACGACTCCATCGGACGCGAACGCGGGTGGGCTGGGGTCGATGCGCTGGCAGTCATAGCGCCCATTATGCCACTCCGACATGCAAGCTGAGATCTAAATGCGTTGCAGCACTGAGCAATTCCCCCGACAAGGGTGTGAATCTTGGCGAGTGAAGTCCGCAGGTCAGTTGCGCATATTGGCGAAGGGCCGGAGCCCGTAGTGGGCGCGGAATTGAGCAATCATCTTGGTCTCGATCATCGGCGCGTCGGCGTCGGACGTGACGCGCCAACCGACCAACAGCGCGTCGTGGTCGGCTAGCTGCCAGATGCGCCGCCCGCCGGAGTGGCCGACCGGCTCACCCGCACCGAATCGGCGGTACTCATCGAGTCGTTTACGCAGCCCGCGTCTGCCGCTGCCTCCGAGGCTGGCCTTGCCGATGTAGACGATTCGGGTGCCGGGCACCCACAGCGCCCGCAGCTCGGCGACGGGCACTGTCGGGTCTTTGCCTTTGAAGTGCCCAGCAGGCGAGACGTCGAGGAATGCCGGCGGGTCGTCGCTGGGTCGCACGACGACGTACACACCCGGCCCGGTCGGCACGTCGGCGCTGGGCAGGTCGGCGAACGGCACCCAGCCGGTGAAGCCGGTCAGGTCAACGGGATCGGTCGTCATGGCAGCTGCCTTTGCTGCCCGCCGAGCAGCTTCGAGATAGCGGCTTCGAGCCGGTGGCCGGTCATGTCGCTCACGCGAAGCGCCTTCGGTCCGACCGACTCGTCGGTGTAGAAGTACAGCAGCCGCGTGCCGCCAGCGTGCTTCTGCTGAGCGAGCCTGCGCGCCTCATCTATACGGAACAGCCACGCACTGTCAGTAGACAGATCAACGCATGCCAGCCACTGCGCCTTGGAGTCATCGGGAAACGGCCAACTGAGCAGTTCTTTGCCCTTGCCACCGGCGGGCTTCGGCGCGACGTTCGCCTTGACCTGAATCGTTGCTGCCGACTGGTGACCCGGCACGTACATCACCAAGTCGATGCCGGAGTCGGTGGTGAGCCGGGCGCTGTCGATGCCGAGCTTGAGCAGCTGGTACTGCACCAGTAGCTCACCCGCAGCGCCGATGGCCTGGGTTCCCAGCTTGATCGGTGTCACGCGGCGACTACCTGTCCGCTGAAGCTCCCCGCTCGCAGACCCGAGTTCATCGTCTATGCCGTCTTCTCGCCTGAGTCTGCACTCTCGGGACCTTGATCCTCCTCGCCATGAGTGTCAACAGCTTTCGCCACGACATTTAGCGCCTCGGGTGGAAGGTAATCCGCGTACTTGGCCCGCATGGAGGCCAGTCCTGAATCACGATCCGACTCGTACTGCAATGACTTTTGAACGAACTTGAGTCGATGCTCGGCGTCACCCAACAACTCGGCCCAAGTGCGAACAATCAGGCGATATTTCTTGCTGTGCTGGACTACGCCGTAGGGCAGGTGTTCTTGGTTCCGTTGTTCGTTGACCGACTGCTTGGTCTCGTTGCCGACCAACCAGAACTCCCAGAACGAGTTCGGTTGGTCGAACCGCTCGTCGTTCGTGATTGCGCTTGCGTAGCTTCGCAGTTGAGTCACGTCGTCGTCATTGAGTGTGTGGCTGGGCCGCTTGAGTTCGACGACGAGGTGTTTGAAGTGATTCTCACGGGTCTCTAGCTGTCTGCCGAGAACTAGGTCGGGTATGCCATCACTCCCGTCTTCCCGCAACACAGGCTTGTCACCAGCTAGCTCAACATCAGCGCCCAGCTTGGCGAGGTACTTCTTCAGCACTTCAAACAGTCGCTCGTCGTCGGCGGTAAGAGACCACTCCTCACCAAATATCCAAGTTTCGTTGGCGAGGATGCGGTGAAGTTGCGTGCGTTCCAGCAGTCTCTTCTTAGTGAGCCTATCGAACAGTAATGCGTTGAGCCCGTTGATGAACTCGATCCTGCTGCCGACCTCCTTGCCCATGGAGATCAGGTGCGTCAGCGATGTGTGTTCGAGAATCTCGCGCAATTCTTCGATCCGCGACGAGTTGAGCTTGGAGAATTGCTTGAGGATCGGAAGCAGCGCCTCGGGGTCGCTCTCGAAAGTTTCCTTCAACAAACTCAGCGCGAGAGCCTTCGAGGACGACGACTTCGCCTCATCGACCGTCCGCGACGCCGCCATCGCGACGACCTTGAAGGTATCGCGAGTCGCCTTCTCCACCTTTGTCTTTGGCTCATCTTTGTAGGGGTAGACGCCTTCCTTTCTCCAGCGCGTGATGGTCTCTGCCTCGCGCCGCCGAGCGGCATCTGTCAGGTGCTCTTTCAGCGCGGCGCGGGCTGCCTGGACAACCTTGCCGGCTGGCGTCTCGGTGTCCCCCTCTAGGAGCAAGCCTTGGTCGTGGGTAAATCCCTCCCAGGCGAGGTATGCGGTGAACTCGGCGCCGACGGCCTGGATGCCGGGCAGCATTTCGTCAATGATGGCGCCGTCTGGGCTGCAGAGATACAGGCGGCGGTCAACGTTTTGCAGTGTCCATTCGATGACCGTCAGCTTTGCGGGACCTTGCACGTCGCCTGGAAGATCGAGGTCGATCGTGGTGCGTGAGTCGATCACAGCCGAAGGTTCAATTGTGATGCCCAGGAACTCGATCCGGAAGTCGCGGTGCCGTTCAAGGTGCAATGCGAACTCGGTGAGCAGCCGCTGGTGAAGCGCGGTTTTCTCGTCGAAGGCCTTCGCCGCATCCTCCGTCACAGCGCCGATCACCACTCGGGTCCCAGCGTTGCCGCTCTCGGTCGGTAGCTCGTTGATCTCGAAGCGATCGAGGCTATTGACGTTGCCCTTGATCTCGATCGTCTTCAGTTCGTCGCCCTCCACCGCCTTGCTTGTGGAGACCCAATTGACAGACGAGCCGAGTGCGAACGCGGCGTAGCGACCACGACCATGCTTACCGTGAACGACACGCCCGCCGTCGCTCTTGGTGCCAGGCGTCAGCTTCCAGCTGTCCCCGACTTTCGAGAAGGACAGTTCCGCCCGCTCGCGGTTCATACCGTTCCCGTCGTCTTCGACATGGATCAGGTCGACGCCGCCCAAGCCGTTGATCTCAACTCGGACGCTGACGACCTTCGCGTCCTCGTCGAAAGCGTTCCAAATCAGCTCGCAGAGACCCACACCAGGCGTCTTGATTAGCGCCTGGAGCATGGTCTTACCTGCACCGACCTGAATTTCTGTCACGGCCGCATCCTCCCACGCCTCACCGACAGCACGGCGGCAGATAGGTCAAACGCGCTCGGAGAGGTAGCGGTACAGCGTCGCCCGGCTGACACCAACGGCGGCGGCGATGGTCGGCACCGGCTCGCCGCTGTCGCGCATCCGGCGGGCGAGCGCGGCCTTGTCGGCGTCGAGCGCCTTGGGCCGACCGATCGGCATGTCACGCGCCTTGCGCGCTGCCCGTGACGCGGCCCGGCGCTCGCGCTGCAACTCAAGCTCAAGCTCAGCCAGCGACGCCAACACGCCCGCGATCATCCGCCCGGTGGCGTTGGAGGTGTCGATGCCCTCGCGCAGCGACCGGAGCGTGATGCCGCGCTCGGCGAGGTCGCGAACCGTCAGCATCACCTCAGCGGCGTTGCGCCCGAGCCGGTCGATGCCGACAACCACGATGGTGTCGCCGGGGCGGGCATAGTCGAGAACTGCGGTTAGCCCGCCGCGTTGCTCGCGGGTCGAGGTGCCGGTGAGCTTGTCGCTGTAGACCCGTGCGGGGTCGACTCCGGCGGCGGTGAGCGCGTCGGTCTGGGCATCGAGCGACTGGTGCCCGGTGGACACGCGGGCGTAGCCGAGCAGTTGGCCCGTGGTCGGGGCGGCGGTGGCGGCGGTCATGCCCCCGATCTTATCTCGAAAGTCGCCGCGTCGCTATTTCGATACGAGACAACTTTCGAGACTCACGACCAGCGACAGGCCGCGTGATCGGCGCTGTCACCGCGCCCGTCTTGAAACCAAAGTTTCGAGACGGACCATCAGAGGCGTCGACTGCCTCCGGCGTCCCACCCAGCCAGCGGGTCGTACCCCTCGATGGCGGGGTGCTCTGGTGCGGACGTCGCCTTCGCCGCCTCGGCCTTCCGAGCGGCGAGCGTGGCCAGTACCTCGGCCACCGATGCGACGTGATGCACGGAGGCATCGGGTTCATCTCCCGGCCCGTCGGCGTCGGTGGACTCTGACTGGCTCTCGTCAACGCTCGCAATCGACTCGACCGGCGACAGGTCATCGTGTGGGGCGGGCGGCTCCACCGCTTCTCCGGCCCTGTGGCGCATGACCGCCGCCCACTCGCTGAGTTCGTCGGCGCTCAGTGCCCCGAGCGACACCGCCTGCCGGGCGACGTCCGCATGCAACGTCCACAGCGCGTCACCCTCGCCGATCACGGTGCCGAACAACTCGCGGCACTCCGCCACGGCCTGTGCTTCGAGGTCGGCGGGTGACAGCGTGCCGTCGGCGACGTCACGGGCGACCGACGCCGCCGCCTTGATCGCGTCTTCGGGGGTCAGGGTGGTCATCGGGTGATCTCCTCAACTTCGGCGTCGATGATGTTGCCGCCGATGGCGGTCTGCGGCGGGCGCTGCGAGACCAGCGCCAGCAGTTCGGTTTCCATCCGGTCGATGATCGCTGCCGGGTTGGCGCTCACGTTGACGTCGACCTCGGCGCGCTGGGGCGCATACGCGCCGCCCAACTTGGCGCGCTCGGCGACGGTGGATCGCAACTCCTTGGCGTATCGCAGCGCAGTGTCGTCGTCGCCGCTCTGCAGGGCGGTCAGGTAGCGGGTGAATCCGCTGCGCTGCAGCAGCCGCAGCGCATTGTCGTGCTTGCGCCGCGCCGCCTCGACCGACTCGGGCGGGGTGCGGTCGCCCAGACGCCGCACGGCCTGTTGCGCAGCCTGCCGCGACCGGTAGCCCAGCTGAGTCGCGATCTCCTGCCACGTCGCGCCCGTTGCGGCCATGCGCTCGGCTGCCTCGGCGCGGGCGCGGGCGTCCAGTCGGTTGGTCACGTCAACAGAATGTCAACAAACCGCCCGTCGCTCTAGTACCCGACAACGTCGGGAAACTCGTTGTGCCGCTGCCTCATCCGCCGCTCTCCGGCCCGTGATCCGAGGGATGACGCCGCCCACAGCCCTGCCCGAGACCGTCGCCTGCAAGTCCGGCACCGATGGGCGAGCTGTGGGTCGGCGACACCGCCGCCTTTCAGTTCGTTACGGCGACGGGGTCTCCCACCCTGTCAGTTCGCCCCGTTGAGTTCAGTTCGTCCCCTAAGACGAACTGACGAACTCAACCACGGCACCTCGTTAGTTCGTTTTGACGAACCGCAACGAACTAACGAACTGACCCCGTTACCCCTGCTTCTGGTCGGTCTCGCCGCCGTCCTCGGCTTTGGGGTCCAGATGCACCGCGACCGGCTCATCGGCGGGCTTGAGCAGCTTGGAATTGCGCGGGCCAGGCACCACCTCGATCTGGCCCTCCTTGATCGCGTACGCGATCGCCTCACGCGCCAGCCGCTGCGTGATGCCGTGCTCATCCTTCAACCGCATTTCGACTGCGTTCTTCGACAGCTCGCCGGGCTCGGCCCGCACCAGCGCCAGCAACTCGGGCAGCGCCGCACGGGCGGCGGAGTCCTTACGGCTGCCGCCCGCGTAGGCCAGGTGCCGGGTCTGGTCGCAGTAGGTCAGCTCACCCTCGCCCACGGCGACATCGCGGCCCAGTGCCGAGAAGTACCGGGGGCGGCGACCCTCGGCGTCGCTGTCATCGTCGCCGCCACGAACGATCTTCCACAGCGCGTCGGGCCAGTCCAGCAGCCGGGAGTCGCCGCGTGCCCGCTCGTTCTGGTGGCCCATGTGGGTGACCACCAGCCCCTCGTCTGCCCCGGCCTCGGCCAGCAGCGCGTCGAACCCCACCAGCACCCGGCCAGCGTCCTTGTCCTCGGACAGCCCGAGGGCGTCGAGCACCGGGCGGAGGCAGTCCAGGATCACCACGTCAGCTCCGGCGAGGCTCTGCGCCCACTCGGATCGCGTTGTGGGATCGGTGACGTCGAATGACGACACCGCCCCGCGCAGCGGCACCACCGTGACGGCGGCGGCATTGCGGATGCGCTGCGCCCGCAGCCAGCGGCGCAGTGTTCTGCGGTCCAGCTCGGTGTCGATCAACACGACCTTGCCGACAGGCCTCACCTCGAAGCGATCGAGGAACTGCCCGCCGTCAACAAGCACGCGAATCAGGTTGCCGATCAAAGTCGACTTACCCGACTTAAACGGCGCGGCCAGCAACACCCGCCCCGCTGTCGGCCACAGCAGGCCAACGCGGTAGGTCGCTCCTTCGTCGGGCTCGTCCAGCAGCGCCGCCAGACTCACCGGGTCGGGCGCGGGCACAGCGGCTTCGCGCTCGGCGGCGATGCGACGGCCCATCTGGCGCACCTGCATCCTGGTCGCCTCTAGCGACGCGGACGCATTGAGCCTCAATTCCCTGATCTCATCGGTCGTCAGCTCCGGCAGGGCAGCCAATGCCGCGTCGGTCGCGCCCGCCTTCACGGCGCTGTCGCCGCTGAACATCAGCTGCGGCATGTCCTTCGTCGGATCGCGCCCAGCGTTCCGGCGATCGATGCCGGAGGCGATCTGGCGCGCCCACTTCTCCATGCGCCCGTCGAGACTGGTCACCGCATACCGGCGAGACCCCCACTGTCGCAGGCGCTTCTCGGTTGCCTCCTGCGCCGCTGCCGCCGCAGCGTGCTTGGCGTTGGCACGCTTGGTGTTGAACAGGTTGTAGCCCGTGTCACCGGGCCGACGACCGTTCATGTCGTTGCGCCCGTCGGTGTCGGCGTCAGCGCCGCCGGGTTCGGCGGCGTGCAACGGGTCTTGGCCGTTGTGGCTGTTGGCCTCTGACGACTCGGCACCTCTGCGCGCCTGCGAGGTATCCTCAGTCATGTCTCCTGCTTTCGGTGATCGGGAGTTCGTTGGGGTGGTGCCGCCCGGCACCCGCGTCCGAGGCCAAACGAACGCGCCGGGCGGCATCGCTCAGACCCCCCGGCTTCGGAGTCCTTGTGCCTCTGCCGATTTCGCCGGTTTGTGAGCGGGTAACGGTGGCGCTGACGACCGTGGTTACCCTGCATCCCCGGTGGTGTCGGCCTCGCCTTCCAGCAGCCGCAGCAATTTCGAGGTGGGCACACGCATCCGCGTCCCGCTCAGCCTGATCACGGGCAGATGGCCAGACTTCGCCATCGTGTACGCGAACCCGCGTGAGACGCCGAGATATTCGGCGGCGGTGTCGATGCTGACCGTGGGTGGACCCTGGCGCAGGCGTTCCAGTGACAGGCAGGTGTTCTTGGTGTTGGTTAACTCAGCCATGTCTACAGAATCGCCTAGATAGTGATAGCCGTCTAGACGTTTAGCTATCGTTAGGGTTATCGTCTTTTCGTGACTTCCGATAACCCTTCGTTTGCACCGATCGTCGGCGACGTGATCACCAGCGGTGTCCGCCGCTGCAGCGGCACACCCGGCAGCGACGACGGTCTGATCGAAATCCCCTTGCACGGGCACGATCTGACGTATCAGGTCCGCATCGACCGCAGCGCCGGAGCGCCACGCCTGACCGAGCTGCGCATGATCACCCCCGACGGCGGCGACATCGACCCCACTGCCGTGAAACAGGTGCCTGTGCGCCGACTGGCGAAGGCGGCAGCGCAGTTCATCTCCATGACCGAGCACGGCGTGACCAACGTCGGCGACCTGTTCGACCCGACCGGCTCGACCCGCCCCGACCTCGAACCGGGCAAGCGCCGTCGCAACCTCGGTCCCGAGCACTACCGCCAAGTTGCCGCATTGCTGCAGGAGGCGCGTGAGATCGGCGTTCCGCCCCGGCAGCACGTCGCCGACTACTTCGGGGTGGCGCTGCCGACGCTGGACCGCTGGATTGCAGAGGCGAAGAAACGCGGGTTCCTCCCCCGCGATTGGAGCAACACCACCGACACCGAGAAGGCCGACCCGTCATGAGCACCCACCCGCAAACCCCGCGCACCCGCCGCGCCGAACCGATCACCAAACACACCGCCGTCAACGGCAGGACCACCTACCGTTTCCGGCTCGACGTCGGCACCCGGCCCGACGGCAGCCGTGAGCGGCAGTGGTTCACCTACGCCACCCTCGCGGAGGCACGCAAGGAGTACCGGCGCATCTGCACCGAGGTCGAGGCGGGCACCTTCGTCAAGCGCGACAAGACCACCGTGGGAGCGTTCCTGACCGAATGGCTGGACGGTCGCCGCGATGTGCGGCCCAACACGCTGGCCGGTTACCGCTATGACCTCAAGCCGGTGATCGACCACCTTGGCGCGATCTCGCTGCAGCAGCTGCGTACCGCCGACATCGACGCACTGGTGACGTTGCGGATGGCGGGTGAGCCGGTGGCCCAGCGCGACAAGCGCGGGCGGCGCAGCGCCGAGGTGCTGGCGTGGCTGCGGGCGCGGCCCGAGGGTGCCAGCTTCGGCGACATGTTCGCCGAGTTCGGCAACGCGGGTGAGAAGGCCCTGGCCCGGCTGATGTCCTCGGGTGAGGTGGTCCGGCCTGCACGCGGGCGCTACGCCGCCGCCCGGCACGCCGACCCCGAGCGCCAGAAGGTGGCCGGGGGAATCAGCGCCCGCACGGTCGTCTCGATGCTGGTGGTGTTGTCGTCGGCGCTCGATGACGCGATGGCTCAGGGGTTGGTCGCCCGCAACGTCGCCAGGCTGGTCAAGCGGCCCAAGATCACCACCGCCGAGATGTCGACGTGGACGCCAGACCAGGCCGACCGATTCCGCGCCCATATAAGTAGTGACCGCCTGGCCGCGTGCTGGCTGCTGACGCTGGCGGGGCTGCGCCGGTCGGAGGTGCTGGGCCTGCGCTGGGCTGACGTGGACCTCGACGCTGGGACCATCACCGTCGCTCAGGGCCGGGTGGTCGTTGGAGGCGGCACCGTTACCGGCGCACCTAAGTCGACCCGCTCGGCGCGCACGCTGCCGATGCCGCCCAAGGTGCTCGCTGCACTGCGGGCATTCAAGACGCGCCAAGCCGAAGAGCACCTTGCGCTCGGCGGCGGCTGGCCCGACACCGGCCTGGTGGCCGTCAACGGCGATGGTTCCCCCATCCGGCCCGAGACGTACTCGAAGGCCTTCGCCGCGCACTGCACGGCGGCGAGCGTGCCGGTGATCCGGCTGCACGACGTCCGGCACACCGCCGCCTCGATCCTGCTCGACAGTGGGCTGCCGGTGCTGGCGGTGGCCAAGTGGCTGGGGCACGACCCGGCGATCACGCTGCGGGTCTACGGCCACGTCTACGACGGCGCGCTGGCGTCGGCGGGCGATGCGCTGCTCGGTCGGTCGCGCAGCGTCGGCGACACCTCGCCCTGAGTGTCGCCAGCGAGGCCTAGGCTGCCCGACGTGACAGACCAACGACGCCGATACGACGAACGCGAGATACTGCAGCCATCGGAGAACCTTGAGCGGACGGTGCTCACGGTGATCGGCGGGTGGGAACTGGTGCGGGCGCAGGTCAACTTCAACAGCTTCACCGACGCCGGGCCGGATACCGAGTGGGCCGGGTCGGACAAGTTGGCAAAGACACTGCGCGAGTTGGCCGTTAGCCTCCGCATTCGGCACCCGCACGACCAATGGTCTCGCCTTGCTAAAGAGGTGAGCAACGTCCGCCACAAGTTCGGGCACATGCTGTACCTCGAAGACGTGGAGGGCGAGATACCCAACCGAACGCTGCACTTCATGCGGCTCGGTGCCGAGGGCGAACAACGCCGGGGTCGGGGTGACTCGCTGGGCCTGAGCTGGCGCGATGAGGAATGGTCGCAGCAGTCTCGACACCGTGACTCCGTTACCGAGCAAGAACTATGGCAGACGCTCAACAAGGAGTACTGGCTGATTCAGGTGGTGCGAGCGGTGCGCCACTGCGGTGGGATTCTGCAGGAGAGCCCAGACATACCCGATGACCACCCCATCACAGGCTGGTACGTCCCTTGGCAGCTCCCCGAGTGGGGCGACCGGGAGGACTTGACGGTGGGCGATCTGCGCTTGCCGCCACCGTGACCTCGTAGGGCTATTTTCGGCCTAGCGGGGGTTCGGCGAGAGTGACGATTCGAGTCGCAAAACCACTGTCTAGCAGCGGTTTTGAATGGTGGGCGCGGAGGGTTTCGAACCCCCGACCGCTGGTGTGTAAAACCAGAGCTCTACCACTGAGCTACGCGCCCCGTCGCAGGCACGGTACACGCCGCAGGGGCGTGACCGGAAATCAAGCCTGCAATGCCGCCAATGCCTCCCGCCACACCGCCTGATCCCGTGCCTGCCCCGGGTCCATCATCTCGGCGAACCGGATCTTCCCGGTCTTGTCGACGACGAACGTGCCGCGGTTGGGGTACCCGGCTTCGTCGTTGAACACGCCGTAGGCCTGGGCGACCGCGCCGTGCGGCCAGAAATCCGCGAGCACCGGGAACGTGAATCCACTTTCGATGGACCAGATCTTGTGCGTCGGCGGCGGGCCGACCGAGATCGCCAGAGTCACGGTGTGGTCGTTCTCGTACACCGGCAGCTTGTCGCGGATCTCTCCGAGCTCGCCCTCACACACACTGGTGAACGCCAGCGGAAAGAACACCAGCAGCACGTCCTTGGCGCCGCGGTAGGCGCTGAGGGTGACGGGTCTGCCGTTCTGGTCCCGGAGCGTGAAATCGGGCGCCGGGGCACCGACAGCGAGCATTACCGTCTGTTCTTCGCGCGAGCGCTCATCACGGCCCCCGCTTGCCCGCGGCCTTCGACTTGGGTTGCACCAACCGGCTCGCCGTCCAATCCCCCAACTTGGCCGACGAGGTCTGCATCAGACCGGCCGTCGGCGCCGATTCGGCGATCTCCGCAGGCTGCACATGCCCGGGTTTACCGGTCTTGGGAGTCACCACCCAGATCACGCCGTCCTCGGCGAGTGGGGTGATGGCATCCATCAGCCGGTCGACGAGATCCCCGTCGTCGTCCCTCCACCAGAGCAATACGACATCGACTACTTCGTCCGAATCCTCATCGACCAGCTCAGATCCGCACGCTTCTTCGATATCGGCCCGGATGTCGTCGTCGCTATCCTCGTCCCAACCCAGTTCCTGGACTATCTGATCCTTCTGGATGCCCAGTATGTGGGCGTAGTTCGGGCTTGAGTCCGTCCCCGCCGCGACCACCGTCGGTCCTCCTTAACCTGTTCTCGAGCCTCTCTCAAGACTTGACCCATCACTTGTTCATTCGCGTGCGCGATGCGTGTTGCGATCTATCGTCGCACGACGAGGCATCAGTGCGGGTGTCCGGCGGGCGAGTTTGTCCGCTCACCTGTCAGTAGGCCTTGTCGCATCTGGTCAGTGCGTTCTCTCGCGCGGCGTTCGAGCGCTCCGATGCCGCGTTGAACTGATCCGCGCCGACATGGCCGGAAATGGCGGTGACGAGGGCTCTCGCCGAGTCGATCCACTCGGTCAGGGCAGCGCGCAGATCCGGGGACAGCGCGTCGGACAGGCCGGAACCGACCAGATCGGCGCTGCGGTTGAGCCCGTCGATCGCGGGGCCGGCCTTGGCCGCGGTGTCGCCCCCGCTGTTGACCGCCTCGACGTAGCCGTTGACCGCGTTGACCGCGTCGACGACGGAGGTACTGAGGTCCTCGCACACGGTGTGCACGGCACGCGTGGTCAGCGAGGCCTGGCGTTCGGATTCGCGGGCCACAGAGCTCAACGAGGACTCTTCGATCGAGGCCGTCACCGATGCCCGGTATTCGGGGGCGGCGGCGGAATCGACCTCTGCGGTACCGCCGGTAATGGACGTGCAACCCACTACGACCATGGCGATCACCGCGGCCCCGCCGAGTGCGCGCGCGGCAATCCCCGCCTTTGCCCCAAATCGCCCATCAACCGGCACGATCTGCAGACGTTACCGGTTCACAAAGCAACTCATGGGTAACTTACGCACCCCCACCCCCAGCGGCACGGAGGCGGCAAGATGGGGGGACGATAGAAGGTGCCACAAGCACTGTCAGTTGTTACCGCCTAACAAGGAGCGGAAGTTGACCACCGAGTTCGTGCGCCAGGATCTGGCCCAAAACTCCTCTACCGCAGCCGAACCCGACCGGGTGAGGGTCATTCGGGAGGGGGTTGCCTCCTACCTTCCGGATATCGATACCGACGAGACCGCGGAATGGCTCGAATCGTTCGACGAGTTGCTGGAGCGATCCGGTCCCGCGCGGGCCCGGTACCTGATGTTGCGACTGCTCGAGCGCTCACGCGAGAAGCGCGTCGCCATCCCGGCCCTGACGTCGACTGATTACGTCAACACCATCCCGACCGAACTGGAGCCCTGGTTCCCCGGCGACGAGGACGTCGAGCGACGCTACCGCGCCTGGATCCGGTGGAACGCGGCCATCATGGTGCACCGCGCGCAGCGTCCGGGAGTCGGTGTGGGCGGCCATATTTCGACGTACGCATCGTCGGCGTCGCTGTATGAGGTCGGTTTCAACCACTTCTTCCGCGGCAAATCCCACCCGGGCGGCGGCGACCAGGTCTTCATCCAGGGGCATGCCTCCCCCGGCATCTACGCCCGCGCCTTCCTCGAAGGCCGGCTGACGACCGACCAACTGGATGGTTTCCGTCAGGAGCACAGCCACCCCGGCGGCGGCCTGCCGTCGTACCCGCACCCGCGGTTGATGCCGGATTTCTGGGAGTTCCCCACGGTGTCGATGGGCATCGGCCCGATGAACGCCATCTACCAGGCCCGGTTCAACCACTACCTGCACGACCGCGGCATCAAGGACACCTCCGATCAGCACGTGTGGGCGTTCCTCGGCGACGGTGAGATGGACGAGCCGGAGAGCCGCGGCCTGATCCAGGTGGCCGCCAACGAGGCGCTCGACAACCTGACCTTCGTGGTGAACTGCAACCTGCAGCGCCTGGACGGCCCCGTGCGCGGCAACGGCAAGATCATCCAGGAGCTGGAGTCGTTCTTCCGCGGCGCGGGCTGGAACGTGATCAAGGTGGTGTGGGGTCGGGAGTGGGACGCCCTGCTGCACGCCGATCGCGACGGCGCGCTGGTCAACCTGATGAACACCACGCCCGACGGCGACTACCAGACCTACAAGGCCAACGACGGCGCCTACGTGCGCGATCACTTCTTCGGTCGCGACCCGCGCACCAAGGCCCTGGTCGAACCGATGACCGATCAGGAGATCTGGAACCTCAAGCGCGGCGGTCACGACTACCGCAAGGTGTACGCCGCCTACCGCGCCGCGATGGAGCACAAGGGCCAGCCGACGATCATCCTGGCCAAGACCATCAAGGGCTACACCCTGGGCAGCCACTTCGAGGGCCGCAACGCCACGCACCAGATGAAAAAGCTTGCGCTGCAAGACCTCAAGGACTTCCGCGACGTCACCCGGGTGCCGATCAGCGACGCCCAGCTCGAAGAGGATCCGTACCTGCCGCCGTACTACCACCCGGGACCGGAAACCCCCGAGATCCGGTACCTCCTGGACCGTCGCCGTGCACTGGGCGGGTTCGTGCCGGCCCGGCGCAACAAGACGACGCCGCTGGCGCTGCCGGCGGCCGACACCTACGCGGCGCTGAAGAAGGGCTCGGGCAACCAGTCCGTCGCCACCACGATGGCGACGGTGCGCACATTCAAGGAACTGTTGCGGGACAAGAACATCGGCCCACGCCTGGTGCCGATCATCCCCGACGAGGCCCGTACCTTCGGCATGGACTCGTGGTTCCCGAGCCTGAAGATCTACAACCGCAACGGGCAGCTGTACACCTCGGTGGACTCGGCACTCATGCTGGCCTACAAGGAATCCGAAGTCGGTCAGATCCTTCACGAGGGCATCAACGAAGCCGGGTCGACGGCGTCGTTCACCGCGGTGGGCACGTCGTACTCCACCCACAACGAGCCGATGATCCCGATCTACATCTTCTATTCGATGTTCGGGTTCCAGCGCACCGGCGACGGTCTGTGGGCGGCGGCCGATCAGATGGCCAAGGGCTTCGTGCTCGGCGCGACGGCCGGGCGCACCACGCTGACCGGTGAGGGCCTGCAGCACGCCGACGGTCATTCGCTGCTGCTGGCGTCGACCAATCCGGCCGCGGTGACCTATGACCCGGCGTTCGCCTACGAGATCGCCCACATCATCGAGAGCGGCCTGCAGCGGATGTACGGCGAGCACGCCGAGAACGTGTTCTTCTACATCACCATCTACAACGAGCCCTACGTGCAGCCCGCCGAACCGGCCGGTCTGGACACCGACGCCCTGTTGCGCGGCATGTACCGCTACCGGCAGGCGTCCGAGAAGCGCACGAACACCGCTCAGATCCTGGCGTCGGGCGTGTCGATGCCCGAGGCGCTGCGCGCGGCGGACATGCTGGCGGCGGAGTGGGATGTGGCCGCCGACGTGTGGTCGGTGACCAGCTGGGGCGAGCTCAACCGCGAAGGCGTGGAGATCGAGCGCCACCGGCTGCGCCATCCGGATCAGCCCGCCCGCACCCCGCATGTCACCAACGCGCTGGCCGATGCCGCCGGCCCGGTGGTGGCGGTGTCGGACTGGATGCGGGCGGTGCCCGAGCAGATCCGGCCGTGGGTGCCCGGTACCTACATCACCCTGGGTACCGACGGCTTCGGCTTCTCCGACACCCGACCGGCTGCGCGGCGCTACTTCAACACCGACGCCGAGTCGGTGGTGGTGGCGGCGCTGGAGGGCCTGGCCCGTGACGGGGAGATCGATCCTTCGGTGGCCATCGCGGCGGCCAAGCAGTACAAGATCGACGACGTGTTCGCCGCAGCGGTGTCCTACGTCGACACCGGCAGCGCCTAGTTTCTCCGCGCGAGCAGACGCTCCGGTACCCCTCATCACGCGATTTCGGGTACCGGAGCGTCTGCTCGCCAGAGAGCTCTTGGAGGAATCCACCAGAAAAGTGGCGTAGCTTTTAGAAATGCCCGACAAGCGGTTCGTGCCGCCCAAATCGACCGTCGAGGTCCTTGAGAGCGTGCCCGAGTCGACGCTGCGCCGGTTGAAGCAGTATTCCGGCAGGCTGGCCACCGAGGCGGTCCACGCCATGGCCGAGCGCCTCGACTTCTTCTCCGATCTCGACGCATCGCAGCGCGCCAGCGTGCAGTTGGTCGTCCAGACCGCGGTCGTGAACTTCGTCGAGTGGATGCGCGACCCGGAAAGCGACGTCAGCTACACCGCGCAGGCCTTCGAGGTGGTGCCACAGGACCTGCGGCGCCGGATCGCCCTACGCCAGTCGGTCGAGATGGTCCGGACCTCGATGGAGTTCTTCGAAGAGGTGGTGCCGATGCTGGCCCGATCCGAGGAGCAACTGAACGCACTGACCGCCGGCATCCTGCGCTACAGCCGGGACCTGGCGTTCGCCGCGGCCAGCGCGTATGCCGACCAGGCCGAGGCCCGCGGGGCCTGGGATCTGCGGATGGAGGCCAACGTCGTCGACGCCGTGGTGCGTGGGGACACCGGACCCGAGTTGCAGTCCCAGGCGGCGGCACTGAACTGGGACGCGACCGCTCCGGCCACGGTGATCGTCGGCCTGCCGCGGCCGGACCGGCTGGATCTGGCCCGCGACGATATCCACGACGTCGTGAAGCGCCATGACCGGGCGGCACTGTCCGATGTGCACGGGACCTGGCTGGTGACGATCGTGTCGGGCCCGCTGTCAGCAACCGACCGCTTCCTCGTCGACCTGCTGTCGGTGTTCGCCGACGGCCCGGTGGTGGTCGGGCCGACGTCCCCGGCACTGACGGCTGCGTACCGCAGCGCCACCGAGGCGATCTCCGGCATGAATGCGGTGGCCGGCTGGCCCGGCGCACCCCGCCCGGTGTCAGCGCGCGAGCTTCTGCCCGAACGGGCCCTGTTGGGAGATGAGACTGCGATCGCAGCACTGGAAACCGAGGTCATGCGCCCATTGGCCGACGCGGGCCCGGCGCTGACGGAGACGCTCGACGCGTTCCTCGATTCCGGGGGCGCCATAGAAGCTTGTGCACGCAAATTGTTCGTTCATCCAAACACGGTGCGCTACCGGCTCAAACGGATCGGCGACTTCACCGGCCGCGATCCGGTTGTCCCCCGGGACGCCTACGTGCTGCGTGTTGCGTCGACGGTCGGCAGGTTGAGCAAACAGGCATACCAGCCGAGCACGCCATATGGTGGTAGCGCCGCCATCTCGGCGATTCGCCCGCCTCATTCCGCGCGGCAGCGGGCCTGATCTTGAATCTCCCGCCACCGGAGAGGCCTGTGCCAGATTTCGCTGCGATATAGGGAACGTCGCATAACATGCACTTTTGTAGGGAACCTACAAAAACATAAGACAAGGTTCATAATCTCTTACACCCCACAAAACCGTCTTCACAGTGTTCTCTTAAAGACGTGCCTCAACCCGTGCTCGCATTGCTTGCCCCCGGACAGGGATCGCAGACGCCCGGCATGCTCTCCGCTTGGCTGGAGTTGCCCGGTGCGGCCGATCGCCTCGCCACGTGGTCGCAGATCAGCGGCCTGGACCTGGCGCGCCTGGGAACCACCGCCACCGCCGAGGAGATCACCGACACCGCGGTGACCCAGCCGCTGGTCGTGGCCGCCACCCTGCTGGCGTATGAGGAACTGGCCAAGCGCGGTCTCCCCCAGACCGCTGAGACCATCGTCGCGGGCCATTCCGTCGGCGAGATCGCGGCCTACGCGATCGCCGGCGTCATCTCCGCCGATGATGCGGTCAAGCTGGCCGCCACCCGTGGCGCCGAGATGGCCAAGGCCTGCGCGGTCGAGCCGACCGGTATGTCCGCGGTGCTCGGCGGCGACGAGGCCGAGGTGCTGGCCAGGCTGGAGTCACTCGACCTCATCCCGGCCAACCGCAACGCCGCGGGCCAGATCGTGGCCGCCGGCGCGATCGCGGCGCTGGAGAAGCTCGCCGAGGATCCGCCGGCCAAGGCCCGCGTCCGTCAGCTGGCCACCGCAGGCGCATTCCACACCCAGTACATGGCCTCCGCGCTGGAGGGCTACGCCGCCGCCGCCGAGTCTGTAACGACCACAGAGCCCACCGCGACACTTCTGTCGAACGCGGACGGCCAGCCGGTCGCCTCGGCCACCGACGCGATGGAGAAGCTGGTGTCCCAGCTGACCAAGCCGGTGCGCTGGGATCTGTGCACCGCCACCCTGCGGGATCGCTTCCAGGGCGCCGAGCGCGCCGGGATCGTCGAGTTCCCGCCGGCGGGCACCCTGGTCGGCATCGCGAAGCGTGAACTCAAGGGCACACCGACGCGCGCGGTCAAGACCCCTGCAGACCTGGATGGGCTGGACGAGCTGTAAGTCCTGCGACAACTGAATAGCAGCATCAACCGAACGTCCCGTATGTCCTCCGCACCCGGAGGGCTGTCAACAACAAGAAGGAGCCATTGTGGCCGCCAGTCAAGAAGAAATCATCGCCGGTCTCGCCGAGATCATCGAAGAGGTCACCGGCATCGAGCCGTCTGAGGTGACCCCCGAGAAGAGCTTCGTCGACGACCTGGACATCGACTCGCTGTCGATGGTCGAGATCGCCGTGCAGACCGAGGACAAGTACGGCGTGAAGATCCCCGACGAGGATCTGGCCGGCCTGCGCACCGTCGGTGACGTGGTCTCCTACATCCAGAAGCTCGAAGAAGAGAACCCCGAGGCCGCCGCCGCCCTGCGCGAGAAGTTTGGCTCGGAATGACAAAACCTTCCACTGCTAACGGAGGCTTCCCGAACGTCGTGGTGACTGCCGTGGAGGCCACCACGGCGCTCGCTGCTGACATCGAGAGCACGTGGAAGGGCCTCCTGGCCGGAGAAAGCGGCATCCGTGAGTTGACCGACGACTTCGTCACCAAGTGGGACCTTCCGGTGCGTATCGGTGGTCACCTCGTCGACGACATCGACAGTCACCTCACCCGCATCGAGTTGCGCCGTAATTCCTACGTGCAGCGCATGTCTCTGGTGCTGGCCCGCCGGCTATGGAAGAACGCGGGTGCGCCCGAGGTCGATCCTGATCGTTTCGCGGTCGTGATCGGGACCGGTCTCGGCGGTGGCGAGAAGATCGTCGAGACCTACGACGCGATGAACGAGGGCGGGATCCGCAAGGTCAGCCCGCTCGCGGTTCAGATGATCATGCCCAACGGTGCGGCCGCGGTCGCCGGCCTGGAGCTGGGCGCCCGTGCCGGGGTCATCACCCCGGTGTCGGCGTGCTCGTCGGGCTCTGAGGCCATCGCCCACGGCTGGCGTCAGATCGTGATGGGTGACGCGGACTTCGCCGTCGTCGGTGGTGTGGAAGGCGGTATCGAGGCCCTGCCGATCGCAGCGTTCTCGATGATGCGCGCCATGTCGACCCGCAACGACGATCCCGCGGGTGCGTCCAGGCCGTTCGACAAGGATCGCGATGGCTTCGTGTTCGGCGAGGCCGGCGCGATGATGATCATCGAGACCGAGGAGCATGCCCTGGCTCGTGGCGCCAAGCCGCTGGCCCGCCTGATGGGTGCCGGCATCACCTCGGACGCCTTCCACATGGTCGCTCCGGCGGACAACGGCGTACGGGCTGGTGCCGCGATGAAGCGGGCACTGGAAACCGCCGGCCTGGAAGCCAAGGACATTGAGCATGTCAATGCCCATGGCACGGCAACCCCGATCGGTGACACCGCCGAAGCCAATGCCATCCGGGTTGCCGGATGTCAGGATGCTGCGGTGTACGCGCCGAAGTCGGCCCTCGGTCACTCGATCGGTGCCGTCGGTGCCCTCGAGTCGGTGTTGACGGTGCTCGCGTTGCGGGACGGGGTGATCCCCCCGACGCTCAACTACGAGACACCGGATCCCGAGATCAATCTCGATGTGGTTGCGGGCGAGCCTCGTTATGGCGACTACAAGTACGCCATCAACAACTCGTTCGGGTTCGGTGGCCACAATGTGGCTCTGGCCTTTGGGAAGTACTGAGGACGGGCAGACGCCCGGTAGGTAACCCCGAGGGTAAACACCGAGGGAATGCACGGAAGGAAGAACTCCGTAAATATGGCGGGATTGTCCACGGGGAATGGTTTTCCCAATGTGGTTGTCACCGGCGTAGCCATGTCAACGGCGCTGGCAACCGATGCTGAAAGCACTTGGAAGAAGCTGCTCGACGGGCAGAGTGGCATCCGCACGCTCACCGACTCGTTCGTCGAGGAGTACGACCTGCCGGTTCGCATCGGCGGCCATCTCCTGGAGGACTTCGATCACGAGCTGACGCGGGTCGAACTGCGCCGGCTGTCATATTTGCAGAAGATGTCGACGGTGATCGGCCGCCGGGTCTGGGCCAACGCTGGCTCCCCGGAGGTCGATACCCGACGGCTCATGGTGTCGATCGGCACGGGCATGGGCTCCTCCGAGGAGCTGGTGTTCGCCTACGACGGCATGCGAACCAAGGGATTGCGCGCTGTGTCGCCGCTGGTGGTGCAGATGTACATGCCCAACGGCGCAGCGGCCGCCGTCGGGCTCGATCGCAAGGCCAAAGCCGGGGTCTCCACCTCGATCTCGGCCTGCGCTTCGGGGTCCGAGGCGATCGCCAACGCCTGGCGCCAGATCGTGCTCGGCGAAGCCGACATCGCGATCTGCGGTGGTGTCGAGACCAAGATCGAAGCCGTGCCGATCGCCGGCTTCGCTCAGATGCGCATCGTGCTGTCCAATACCAACGACGACCCGCAGGGTGCCTGTCGGCCGTTCGACAAGGATCGCAACGGATTCGTCTTCGGCGAAGGCGGTGCACTGATGGTCATCGAGACCGAGGAGCACGCCAAAGCTCGTGGCGCCAACATCCTCGGCCGCCTCATGGGGGCGAGCGTGACCTCCGACGGCTACCACATCGTGGCGCCGGACCCCAACGGTGAGCAGGCCGGTTATGCCATGACCCGGGCCATCCAGTTGGCGGGTCTGCAGCCCTCAGACATCGACCACATCAACGCGCATGCCACCGGCACCAGCGTCGGCGATGTGGCCGAGGGGAAAGCAATCAACAATGCGATGGGCGGCCACGTGCCCGCGGTCTACGCGCCCAAGTCCGCGCTCGGCCATTCGGTCGGTGCGGTCGGTGCGGTGGAGTCCATCCTGACGGTTTTGGCGCTGCGAGACGGCGTCATTCCTCCGACGCTCAACTTGCGCAACCTCGATCCAGAGATCGATCTGGACGTGGTGGCCGGTGAGCCGCGGCAAGGCGACTTCAAGTACGCCATCAACAATTCGTTCGGATTCGGTGGGCACAACGTCGCGCTCGCCTTCGGAAAGTACTGAACCCCAGAGCTTTCCACTAAAGGAGACCTACATGACGATCATGGCCCCCGAAACCGCTGCCGAGTCGCTCGACCCCCGCGACCCGCTGCTGCGCCTGCAGACCTTCTTCGATGACGGCAGCGTCGAGCTGCTGCACGAGCGGGACCGCTCGGGCGTGCTGGCGGCCGCCGGCACGGTCAACGGTGTTCGCACGGTTGCGTTCTGCACCGACGGCACCGTGATGGGCGGCGCCATGGGCATCGAGGGCTGTGCCCACATCGTCAACGCCTACGACACCGCGATCGAAGAGCAGAGCCCGATCGTCGGCATCTGGCACTCGGGCGGTGCGCGGCTGGCCGAGGGCGTCAAGGCCCTGCACGCGGTCGGCCTGGTCTTCGAGGCGATGATCCGGGCGTCGGGTTACATCCCGCAGATCTCGGTGGTCGTCGGATTCGCCGCCGGCGGTGCGGCTTACGGTCCCGCCCTGACCGACGTGATCATCATGGCCCCGGACAGCAAGGTGTTCGTCACCGGTCCGGACGTGGTGCGCAGCGTCACCGGTGAGGACGTCGACATGGTGTCGCTCGGCGGCCCCGACGCTCACCACAAGAAGTCCGGTGTGTGCCACATCGTCGCCGACGACGAGCTCGATGCCTACGAGCGCGGCCGCCGTCTGGTCGGATTGTTCAGCCAGCAGGGGCATTTCGATCGCAACAAGGCCGAGGCCGGCGACACCGACCTGGCTGCGCTGATGCCCGAATCGGCTCGCCGCGCCTACGACGTGCACCCGATCATCGAAGCTCTGCTCGACGAGGGTGTGCCGTTCGAGGAGTTCCAGGCCAAATGGGCCCCGTCGATCGTGGTCGGCCTCGGTCGCCTGGCCGGCCGTTCGGTCGGTGTCATCGCCAACAACCCGCTGCGTCTCGGCGGCTGCCTGAACTCCGAAAGTGCCGAGAAGTCGGCCCGTTTCGTGCGGCTCTGCGATGCCTTCGGCATTCCGCTGGTGGTCGTCGTCGACGTTCCGGGCTACCTGCCCGGCGTGGATCAGGAATGGGGCGGCGTGGTCCGTCGCGGCGCCAAGCTGCTGCATGCTTTCGGTGAGTCCTCGGTCCCCCGCGTCACCCTGGTGACCCGCAAGATCTACGGCGGCGCCTACATCGCGATGAACTCGCGGTCGCTCAACGCCACCAAGGTGTTCGCCTGGCCGGACGCCGAGGTCGCCGTCATGGGCGCCAAGGCCGCCGTCGGCATCCTGCACAAGCGCAAGCTGGCCGCAGCCCCGGATCACGAGCGTGAGGCGCTGCACGAGGAGCTCGCCATCGAGCACGAGCGCATCGCCGGTGGTGTGGATTCGGCGATCGAGATCGGCGTGGTCGACGAGAAGATCGACCCGGCTCACACCCGCAGCAAGCTGACGCAGGCGCTGGCCGAGGCCCCGCACCGGCGCGGCCGCCACAAGAACATCCCGCTGTAACCACTCAGCTGGCACGAATGGCCAGTTATTGCACACTTCAGGCGAAAAGCCGTGCAATAACTGGCCATTCGGCGTTTCAGCGCGTGGTGTAACCGCCGTTGGCGAAGATGGTCTGCCCGTTGATCCAGTGGCCCTCGTCGGCCAGGAACACGACCAGCGGGGCGATGTCGGTGATCTCGGTCAGCCGGTTGCCCATGGCCTGCGACTTGTGGAACTCGACGCGCTCCGGCGTCTCCTGCGGATAGAAGAACGGTGTGTCCATCGGGCCGGGGGCGACGTTGTTGACGTTGATCCCCCGGACGCCGAATTCCTTGGAGGCGGCCCGGGTGAAGTGTTCGACGGGGCTCTTGGAGCCCGCGTACGTCGAGTACCCGTCGGTGTAGGCCGCCAGCAACGCGGTCACGATGGTGACCACCGACCCGTTGTCGGCCAGCCGCTTGCCCGCCTGTTGCAGGAAGAAATAGGCGGCCTTGGCGTTGATGTCGAACATCGAGTCATATTCGGCCTCAGTGGTTTCCACGAACGGCTTACGCAGCACCTTGCCGACGGTGTTGATCGCGATGTCCACACTGCCGAAGGCGTCGATGGCCGTGTCGAAGAGTTTCTCGACATTGGCCGGCACCGTCAGATCGCCCTGGACCTTGACCGCCTTCACCCCGGCGGCCTGCACTGCCGCCACCGTCTTGTCGGCGTCGGCCTCGCTGGAGGCACTGTTGTAGTGAACGGCGACATTGACACCCCTCGAAGCCAACGTCGTGCTGATCAGGCCACCCAGGTTCTTCGCACCGGCGGCAACGATTGCAGACTTTCCTTCTAGTTTGCTCATAGGCAATAGCCTAGTTTCGCGATCCACATATGAATAACGCAAAAACCCGAGGTTTCCACAAGCGTTGATTGTGGATAGGCTGTTTAGGTGTCCGCAGAAGTCCCTGATCTACGACGTTTACGTCAATTCATCGCGATCGCGGAATCCGGCAGCGTCACCGCCGCAGCAACTGGACTGCACGTTAGCCAACAGGCGCTCAGCAGCTCGATGCAGCAACTGGAAAGGGACCTCAACGCCACCTTGTTCCGGCGTGAGGGCCGCCGCCTGACCCTCACACGAGCCGGTGAATTGCTGCTGGCCGAAGGGCGAACCCTGCTGGCAGCGGCGCGAACCGTGGCCGAGCGGGTGGAGTCGGCCGCCGGCGACGCCGCGGAGGTCTTTGTCGTCGGCCACACTCCGGCACTCAGCGGGAGCGAGGCCTACACGCTGCTCGAACCGGCGATCGACGCATTCCCCGACGCCTCCTTCACCTTCCGTCAGCTGTACCCCGATCAGCTCGGTGATGCTGTACTCGACGGCACGGTGCACCTGGGTCTGCGCCGCGGGGTCGTTCCCACCAACGAATTGGCCACGGCCGTCCTGGGTTACGACCGTGTGCGGCTCGCGCTGCCCCGCGAACATCGACTCGCCCACCAGCCGGCTGTCGACATTCGCGAGCTGGCCGGGGAACGCATCGCGCTGTGGGCGCCGCCGGGGGCGTCGTATTACAGCGACTTCCTGATGGGCGCGTGCCGACGTGCCGGTTTTGAACCCGACTATGTGGTCAGCCGGGTCCAGGGTGCGGCCACCGTCGCCGCGCCGCTCACCACCGGTGCCGTCACGTTCGTCACTACGGCACCCGGCCCGGCCATGGATGGCCGCGTGGTCGTCACCGAGCTCGAACCTCCGCTGCTGGTGGGCGCCCAGGCAATGTGGCAACGTCACACCGCCTCAGCGGTCCGGGATGTCCTCCTGGCCAAGTAACCCGGGCGGGAATCACCGGTCAAGAATCGACGAGAGTGCTTGGTGTAACGCAGCTTCCGGGCTGGCGGGGAGTTCCTCCGCGCGCCAACAAACGAAATCGTCAGGGCGGACCAGAAGCGCTCCGCCGCGGCCGAGACCCACTTGAGTCGCTCCGTCGGCGGTCAGGGAGTGCACCGTGACCGTCGTGCCCAGGGTTGACCCGACCGCTGCTGCCGCCGATTGCCATGCCGACTCGGCTCCCGCGGAGAACAGCGCGAATCCATGGTCGATCAGATCGATGGTGGATACCCGTCTGCCCTCACGAGACAACCAGATGTGGGGCATCCGGGTGCCGGACTGGCCGCGCAGTTCTTCGACGAAGGTCACGCCTACGCCTGACTGAGCGCCGGAAACGACTGCCGCTGAGTGGTACTGGTATCCCAGGATCATGTCGAACAGCGGAGCTTCCTCGCCAGGAGACAGTCCGGGCCCGGCATTGTCGAGCTTGAGCAGAGCCAGTGGCGGCCCGATCAGCGATTGTCGCGCGGCGAAGCGGCCGACCGGATACCGCTCGTCGTGATAGGTCGCCAGCAGTCCCGGTCCCGCGGTGCCGTGATGGACAGCCGCCAACTTCCAGGCCAAGTTGTGTGCGCTCTGGATGGCGACGTTCGCCCCGCCGGCCTTGAACGGTGGCATCGTGTGGGCAGCGTCGCCGACGAGAAACGTTCGCCCGCTAAGGAATTGGTCGGCAACCTGCTCGTGGGGCTGCCACGGGGCCACTTCTATGATCTCCGGGTCGATCGATTCGCCGATCGCCGCGGTGAGCACCGCCCGGCAATGGTCCGGGGTGAATTGGTCGGCCGACTCGCCGCGCCCGGGCAGATAGGTGGTGATGAACATGCCACGGTCCTCGTCGATGGTCACGAAGATTCCGTCCACATCGGCATTGCGCACCTGTATCGCATCACCATCACCCAGCTCCGGTACGAACGACCGCCATCGGCCCTGGAAGTAGATGAAGACCACGTAGATCGGCAACGCGCCGTAGCCCGAGGTGCCGATGCCGAGCCGGGTACGGATGGTGCCGCGCACACCGTCAGCGGCGATCAGATAGTCGGCATGCACCGTCTCATTGCCCGCATCCGAGCGCAACTCGGCAGTCACTCCTTCAGCGTCCTGTGCGAAGTCCACCAGGGTCGTGCCGTAGCGGACAGCGCTGCCGCGACGACGGATCTCGCCGAGCAGGATCGGTTCGAGGTGGCTCTGCGGGCAGTACTGGACCACCGGTTCCGGGCTCAGGCCGGCGAACCCTGCGAAGATCGCATCGATATCCATGGCAGGCTCCGCCGAGGTGCTGTTCAGGAATGGTTTGAGCGCCACGCTCGACACACCTTCGGCCACGGCATGCACCTCGTCGGCGAGGCCGAGCCCACGCAGGATCTCGCACGTGCGAAAGGTCAGGTTCCGTGCCTTGGGATAGATGAAGAGCTCACGACGCTTTTCCACCAGCATCGATTCCACGCCGTGTTGAGCCAGCAGGGCCGCACTGGCCAACCCCGCCACACCGGCGCCGACGATCAGCACCGGTATCCCGGTCTTCGCCACGCCCCGACTGTAGTCCTGGAAGCTGTCTCAGCCGCGTAGCGGACTACTCGACTCCCCCGAATTCAGCGATCATCTCGGCGGCCACTCCGGCGGCACGGTCCCGGTCGGCGCTGACCAGACTGATACGCGTACGTCGGTCGAGGATGTCGTCGGCGCTCAAGGCGCCCTCGTGCGTGACGGCGTACTCGAATTCTGCACGGATGACGTCGATTCCGTCGGCCACCGGATCGGTGGGTCGGGCGCACCGCGCCCGTGCGATCACATTGGGCGCCTCAGCTCCGTACCGTGCGACCAGTGAGGACGGCAGTGCGTGTTCGGATCGCAGGGTGGACACCGGATTGGCCGGTGCGCCGACGAGCGGCAGGTTGGCGGTGCGGCAACCCGAGGCGGTCAGGCCGCGCAGGGCCAGCGCGCGGTCGAGCACATCCTGGGCCATGTAGCGGTATTCGGTGAGCTTCCCACCGATGATGCTGATCACCCCACTCGCCGACTCCACCACTGCGTGCTCGCGGGACACGTCGGCCGTGTTGCCCTGCCCGGTATCGATCAGCGGCCGCAGCCCGGCATACGCGCCCCGCACATCCGCGGTGGTCAGGGCGGTGGCAAGAGCGGTGTTGACAGTGTCCAACAGGAAACGAATCTCACCCGGAGTGGGTTGCGGCACATCGGGAATGGGCCCCGGCGCATCTTCGTCCGTGAGCCCCAGGTAGACCCGGCCGAGCTGTTCGGGCATGGCGAAGACGAACCGATTCAACTCCCCCGGTATCGGAATGGTCAGGGCCGCGGTGGGATTGCCGAACGCGGCGGCATCGAACACCAGATGTGTTCCGCGACTGGGCCGCAGTGTGAGCGCCGGGTCGAGATCGCCGGCCCACACGCCGGCGGCGTTGATCACCACACGCGCGGTGGCGTCGAAGGAATCCCCGGTCAGTTCGTCGGTCAGGTGTACCGAGTTCGCGCCGGCGGCGCCGGCAGACACCCTCGTCAGGATGCGGGCCCCATGCTGCGCGGCGGTGCGGGCGACAGCGGCCACCAGGCGGGCGTCGTCGACGAGCTGACCGTCGTAGGCCAGGAAACCGCCATCGAGTCCCTCTGTGCGCACGGTGGGGGCCAGTTCGACAGTGCGGCGTGCGTCCACCCGGCGTGAGCGTGGCAAGGTCGACGCGCTGGTACCGGCGAGCCTGCGCAGGCCATCACCGGCCACGAATCCGGTGCGCACCAACGCACGTGACCCGCGGCCCATCGACGGCAGCAGCGGCACCAGTTGCGGCATGGCCTTGACGAGGTGAGGTGCGTTGCGGGTCATCAGGATTCCGCGTTCGATGGCACTGCGGCGGGCGATCCCGATATTGCCGGTGGCCAGGTAGCGCAGTCCGCCGTGCACGAGTTTCGAGCTCCACCGGCTGGTCCCGAAGGCCAGATCGTGCTTTTCCACCAATGCCACGCTCAGACCCCGTGACGCGGCATCCAGGGCGATGCCCGCACCGGTGATCCCACCGCCGATGACGATCACGTCGACCTGCTCGCCCTCGGCGAGTGCGGCCAATTCTGTTGTGCGCCTGGTGCGATTGAGGGCCGTCGGACCGGTCATGAGGCCAGGTATCCGTTCAGTGCGTGGGTGAGCTCGACCGCCAGTGCGTCGACGTCGAGGATGGGCTCGACCATCTGTGCGGACTGGATCGCCGACTGGGTGATCAGCAGGCACATGGTCGCCAGCCGGCGGGGATCACCTGCCCGGACCCGGTTGGTTGCCGAGCTCACCTCCTGGGCGAGCTTGAGCTCCCCGGCCAGCGCGTCGATCAGGATCTGCTGGCTGGTGCCCAGCCGCTCGGAGATGTAGACCATCGCCACCTCGGGCGCGGAGTGCAGGACCGCCATGATCACCTCGTCGTGACGCAGCCGCGCGGCCACCGTCACGATGCGGTCGACCAGCGCCGCCCGGCCCGGATCGCCCGCTTCGGTTGCATCGAGGACACCGACGACTCGCGCGGTGAGCAGCGCAGCCAGGATCGACTGGGTATCGGGGAAACGCCGGTACACGGTGGGGCGGCTGACCCCGGCCCGGCGGGCGATCTCGGCCAGGGTCACCCGGTCCACGCCGAAAGCCAGCACGCAGCTCGCGGCGGCATCCAAGATCTGGTCGCTCAGCGATCCTTCGTTACTGATTGACATCATGTGTAATACTGTAACGCATGACTCAGCCGGCCGAACAGTTTCTGCCTCCGATGAAGTGGAATGCCTGGGGCGATCCAGACGCGGCCAAGCCGCTGTCCGACGGGATCCGCTCCCTGCTGCAACAGGCGCTGGGCGTCGACGCAGCTCCGGCGGCAGAGCCGACGCCCGAGCGGGCGCAGTTGCAGCCGTCGACCCTGACCGACGGTGATCGTGAGGCCCTCGCCGCCATCGTCGGCGCACCGCACTGCGGCACCGACACCATGTCACGGCTACTGCACGCCGGAGGCAAGTCGACGTTGGACCTGCTGCGCCGCAATGGTTCCGGCGTCCAGGATGCACCCGATGCGGTCCTGCTCCCAGGTACTGAGGACGAGGTCGCCGCAATCCTCACCTACTGTTCCGAACACCGGATCGCGGTCGTCCCGTTCGGCGGGGGCACCAGCGTGGTGGGCGGACTCGATCCGTTGCGCGGCGACTTCGTCGCGGTCGTGGCGCTCGATCTGCGCCGGTTCGACGCGCTGCACAGCCTCGACGAGGTGAGCGGCGAGGCCGAACTGGGCGCGGGCGTCACCGGGCCACAGGCCGAGGCACTGCTCGGTGCACATGGCTTCTCGCTGGGCCACTTTCCGCAGAGCTTTCAGTTCGCCACCATCGGCGGGTTCGCCGCCACCCGGTCCTCTGGCCAGGGTTCGGCCGGGTACGGACGTTTCGACGACATGGTCCGCGGGCTGCATGCCGTGACCCCGGCGGGGACACTCGAGCTCGGCCGCGCCCCGGCCTCGGCGGCCGGACCGGATCTGCGCCAGCTGCTCCTCGGTTCGGAAGGGGTGTTCGGTGTCATCACCCGGGTCCGGGTTCGCGTGCACCCGGTGCCCGAGACCACCCGCTACGAGGCGTGGTCCTTCCCGGATTTCGCGACCGGCGCCGAGGCGCTGCGGGCGGTCATCCAGACCGGCACCGGACCGACAGTGATCCGGCTGTCTGATGAGGCCGAGACCGGGGTGAACCTGGCCACCACCGACAGCATCGGCGAGCAGAGCATCACCGGGGGCTGCTTGGCCATCACGCTGTTCGAGGGCACCGCGGCGCACACCGAGAGCCGCCACGAGGAAACCCGCGCAGTCCTGGAAGCCCGGGGCGGCACGTCGCTGGGCGAGGCCCCGGCGCGGGCCTGGGAGCACGGCCGGTTCAACGCACCGTATCTGCGTGATTCACTGCTGGCGGCGGGCGCGTTGTGCGAAACACTGGAGACGGCCACCACGTGGTCCAACCTGGGCACGCTGAAGGCCGCGGTCACCGAAGCCCTGACCACCGCCCTCGCCGAATCCGGCACGCCCGCCCTGGTGATGTGCCACATTTCGCATGTGTACCCCACTGGTGCCTCGCTCTACTTCACGGTCGTCGCCGCCCAGCGCGGCAACCCGATCGAGCAGTGGCAGGCCGCGAAGACCGCGGCCTCCGACGCGATGGTGCGCAGCGGCGGCACCATCACCCACCACCATGCTGTCGGCGCGGACCATCGCCCGTGGATGCGGGACGAGATCGGAGACCTCGGCGCCCAGGTGTTGCGCGCCGTGAAGGCCACACTGGATCCGGCAGGAATCCTCAACCCCGGCAAGCTGATTCCGTGAATCGCGTCACCGTCCTGACCAATCCCCTGTCGGGACATGGCAATGCGCCGCATGCTGCCGAGCGGGCGGTCGCTCAGCTCCAGCGGCGCGGCATCGACGTGTGCGCCATCGTCGGGACCGACGCCGCGCACGCCCGCCGCCTGGTCGACGAGGCACTCGACCGCGGCACCGACGCCCTCGTGGTGGTCGGCGGCGACGGGGTGATCTCGCTGGCCCTGCAGGCGCTGGCCACCGGCGAAGTCCCGCTGGGCATCGTCCCTGCCGGGACGGGTAATGACCACGCACGTGAATATCGCTTGCCGACAGGAGATCCCGAGGCCGCGGCCGACGTCATCGCCGACGGCCACACCGAGACGGTCGACCTCGGTCACATCGAGGATTCCGCCGGCACGGTCAAGTGGTTCGGCACCGTGATGGCCGCCGGGTTCGATTCGCTGGTGAGCGACCGGACCAACCGGATGCGGTGGCCGCACGGCCGGATGCGCTACAACGTGGCGATGGTCGCGGAGATCTCGAAGCTACGGTTACTGCCGTTCCGGCTCACGTTCGACGACGGCCCGGAGATCCGCACCGACCTCACCCTGGCGGCGTTCGGCAACACCCGCAGTTACGGCGGCGGCATGTTGATCTGCCCGGGTGCCGACCATTCGGACGGACTGCTCGACGTCACGATGATCACCTCGGCATCGCGCACCAGGTTGATCCGCTTGTTCCCCACGGTCTTCAAGGGCACCCACGTCGAGCTCGACGAGGTGACCACCAAGCGGGCCAAGACAATCCACGTGGAATGCCCAGGGATCAACGCCTACGCCGACGGGGATTACGCAGCCCCGTTGCCGGTCACGGTGTCCGCGGTGCCGGCCGCACTGCGCTTGCTGGTGCCCAAACAGTCCTGAATGAACTCGACCATGCAGTCGCGGGCCTCACGGCTCTCCGGCAGAAACGGCAAGAACGCCGGGAAAGCGTGGAGCTGACCGGGCCAGATCTTGAGAGTGCACGACCGGCCCGCATCGGTCAGCACTTCATGCATGCGTTCGGCATCGCAACGCAACGCCTCCGATTCCGCCGCGATGATCAGGCTCGGTGGAAAATCGGTGAGCACCCCGTTGACCGGAGACAGGGCGTGGCCGTCGGAGTTCTTGGGGCCCACGCAGCCGACGATCATCGGCAGGGCAAGTCCGATTCCCATCCGGTCCGCGCCATGGTTGGGATGGCCGGAGCGGCGTTCGTTGTCGAGCTCGAGCAACGGACTGATGCCGACGACGCCGGCAGGCACAGCCAGACCCTGCGCCTGCGCCGCGAGAACAGTTGCGAACGCCAGGAACCCGCCGGCCGAGTCACCGGCCACCACGGTATTGGCCGGATCGGCACCCTGGTCCAACAGCCAGCGGTAGGCACGCAGACAGTCCGCGACGGACTCGTCGACGGTGACATCAGGGTGCTGGCGATACTCGACATGGACCACCGGCAGTTGGGTGCGCCGGGCGAGCGCGACCACGACGTGCGCGTGGGTGTCGAAGCCACCGAGAAAGAATCCGCCGCCGTGCAGGTACAGGATGGCACCGTCGGCGAGCGGACGGTGTGCCGATTCGACCGTACGGATGGTCTCGATGGTGACGTGCCCCAGCGTGATCCGGCTGACCCGCAGCCCCCGCCGCGGACGAAGCCGCTGAAGCCGCGCGAGCGCATTGATGCGGCGACCGATCGTGGCGAGACGGTCCTCGACTGATCGACTGCCTTGGTAGGCAACCGATCTACGTACCTGGACGAGGAGGGTTCGACGGGCGATGCCGTAGCACGCGCGGGATCTGCGACTGGGGCGTCGGGTCGACAGTGCGGCGGCCGGTAATACCATCCAAACTCCTTCGGGTTACTTCGGTGATCCCAGGGCAGCAAACAGTTTCACCAGGTGCCCGAACGCGTCGGTGAACGGCCGCGCCGGCACCGAGGGATCGATGGCCCGCTGGATGCCCAGGCCGATCCCGGCACTGAGCAGCAGACTGCCGAGATCCTCGAGGCTCGCTGCCACGTCGCTGTTCACCAGTTGCGTTTCGGTGAGGCCCAACTCGGCAGACATCGACCTGACTACGTCGATGACCATCTGCGCGGCCTCGTTGCGCAACGCCGTGATCATCTGGGCCAGCTCGGGATTGTTCCGCGACAGTACTGCGAATTCGAGTTCGAGCATGGTCCAGCCGACATCACCCGCGGTGCGCTCCAGCCACGCACTCAACGCCTCCACCCGGGTGTCCAACTCGGCATCGGATATCGCGAGTTCGGCCATCTCGGCGAACTTCTCGCGGTGGATCAGCTCGAGGACATCGCGGCAGAGGTTGGGTTTGCTGCCGAAGTTGGAGTACACGGCTCCCTTGGAGAAGCCCGCGTCGTCGGCGATGTCTTCGAGGCTCGTGGCGGCATACCCGTGGCTCAGGAAGCGCTGTTTGGCGGCCTGCAACAGCTCCGCTCGCGTCTGTTCCTGGCGTTGAGCCCTGGTCAGCCGCGGCATGCGCTGATGATAGAGCGCGGCAGACTTTGGGTATTGAATTAACTCAAAGTATTCGGATACCGTCAGTATCCGAGCGGTCGTGATACGACTTTCAGGGGAGGCATGACGTGCGGTTTTCACAGCGCCAGGCGTCGGTGGACGGCGCGGTGGTGATCATCACCGGCGGGGCGCGCGGCATCGGCGCCAAGACCGCTGAGCTGTTCTCGGCCCGCGGCGCCACGGTATGGATCGGTGATGTCGATGCCGATGTGGCTGCGACGACCGCGTCCGGTGTCCCCCGCTGCCGGGCTGCGTACCTCGACGTCACGCGGCGGTCGTCATGGGAGAGCTTCGTCTCCGACGTCGTCCGGGATTCGGGCCGCGTGGACATCTTGGTCAACAACGCCGGGGTCATGCCCCTAGGGGCATTCGACGCCGAACCG
This sequence comes from Mycolicibacterium peregrinum, assembly GCF_001665785.1. Classification (GTDB taxonomy): domain Bacteria; phylum Actinomycetota; class Actinomycetes; order Mycobacteriales; family Mycobacteriaceae; genus Mycobacterium; species Mycobacterium peregrinum_A. The sequence goes on along the minus strand of NZ_LZSO01000012.1, from coordinate 413,440 downwards.
GAGACCACCACTGACCTGATCCTCGACGTCAACGTTCGTGGCGTCCTCAACGGCATGCGCGCCGTGGTCCCGTCGATGGTGGCCCGCGGTCGCGGTCACGTCGTCAACGTCGCGTCGATGGCGGGCATGATCCCCATCCCCGGCATGGTGACCTACAACGCCAGCAAGTTCGCCGCACTCGGCGCGTCATTGGCCGCACGTCGCGAGTACGCCGGCACCGGGATCACCGTGTCGGCGGTGCTGCCGTCGGCGGTTCGAACCGAACTCACCTCCGGCGTGCAGCTCGGAAACGGCCTTCCCACAGTGGATCCCGATGACGTCGCGCGCGCGATCCTCAAGACTGTCCGCACTCACGCCGCCCGCACCTCGGTGCCGGGTTGGGTCGCTCCCGGGTGGGCCCTGGTGGATGCGTTGGTACCCGAGGCACTCCAGAGCGCGGTGCGTGCCAGGATCGACGACCGCCGCGCCCTGACCGCCCTCGACGTGCGGGGCCGATCCAGCTACCTGCAGCGTCTCGACCGGCAGTCGAAAGACCATGCCGCACAGCCTGATTCCGAGGCGACGCCATGACGACGGCACCGGTGCCCGGCTGCGGCGGCTCGCGATGAGCAGCGAGGTCCGCATCGTCATCATCGGCGCGGGGATGGCCGGAATCGCCACCGCCTACACGCTTCAGCAAGCCGGCTTCACGAATTTCACCATCCTGGAAAAAGGTTCGGACGTCGGCGGGGTCTGGCACTGGAACCGCTACCCGGGACTCACCTGTGACGTGCCGTCGCAGATCTACCAGTTCTCGTTCGCACCGAAACCGGACTGGAGCCACATCTGGGCCAGCGGTGAGGACATCCAGCGCTATCACCGCGATGTCATGGAACGGTTCGGACTCGACGCCCATCTGCGGTGCGACACCGAAGTCACCGAGGCGCGTTACGACAGCACCGCCACATCGTGGACACTCACGACGGCCGATGGCGACACCCTGACCTCCGATTTCGTCATCTGCGCCACCGGGGTGCTGCATCATCCGTCGATACCCGACATTCCCGGCATGGACACCTTCGGTGGGCAGATCGTGCACACCGCGCGGTGGGATCCAGCCATCAGGACCGACGGCCAGCGAGTCGCCGTGATCGGTACGGGATCGACTGGTGTGCAGGTGGTTTCGGCCCTGCAACCCAAGGCCCGCACGCTGTTGCACTTCGCTCGATCCCCGCAGTGGATCCTGTGGGCACCGATGTCGCTACGGCAGTCGTCGGTAATCGCCAAGGTCCTGCACCGGCGGCCGGGATGGCACGACTTTCTCTTCCGACGTCTGCAGTGGGGATCGAACATCCTCGCCGATGTCGTCACCACGCCCTCGTGGCGGCGCAAACTGGTGCAGTCCTACGCCCGGTGGAGCCTGGCCGCCCAGGTCCGTGACCGAACGCTCCGGGCGAGGCTCACTCCGGACTATGAACCGCTGTGTAAACGACAGGTGGTCTCGGGCACGTACTACCGCGCCATCAAGCGCCCCAACGCCACGCTGGTCGACGATCCCATCCAGGAGTTCACCCCGACGGGTATCCGCACCGCCGACGGCACGCACCACGACGTCGATGTCGCGGTGCTGGCCACAGGATTTCGGGCACACAACTACATGCGGCCGATGACCATCGTGGGCCGCGACGGGATCACGCTCGACGAGGCGTGGATCAAAGGTCCACGGGCGTACCGTATGACGGCAATTCCCGGGTTTCCGAACCTGTTCACCGTGCTCGGCCCGAACTCACCGACGGGATCGATCCCGCTGCAGTACTCAGCCGAGTGCACGGCCGGCTACATCGTGGCCTGGCTCAAGCGGTTTGAGAACGGCGAACTCTGCGAGGTCGAGGTCACCGAAGAGGCCACCGACGAGTTCAATGCCGCAGTCGCCGGCGCGCTCGGCCCGACGGTCTGGAACACCGGGTGCAATTCGTGGTACTTCACCGACGCCGGAACCATCGACCTGTGGCCGTTCGACCGGGCTACCCTCACGCGGATGTTGTCCGCGCCGGACCCCGCCCACTACCGGATCAGGTGACGGCGAGCCTTCGCGGTACCGCCCCACTCTCGGCGATTCGGCGTGTTTGCCCGACACCGTGAACGGCACACGGTACGTTTCGTTTGGGTCGGGGTTCTGAGTGGAGTGGACTGGTACGGAGCGTCATGGAATCGACCAAATACATCGGCCGCGTCGGCGCGCTGGCCGTTGCTCTCGGCATCGGCACAGCGTTGACTTCCGGGACGGGAATCGCCTGGGCCGACGGTGGGTCCGGCGATCCCGGCAAATCGACGGCGGGCAGCTCCGACGGTTCCACCCCGAGCTCGGGGACAAAGAAGAACCCGAGCAAACCATCGACGATCAAGAAGCCGGCCACGACTCCGTCCGGCGCACTGTCGAAGATCGGCGAGCGGATCCGCAAGGACGTCGAGTCGGGGCTGAATGATGTAGGCGACACGATCAAGCAGACGCAGAGCCGCCTGGACACCGCACGCACCCCGCTGCGAAACCGGACTACCAAGGTCCGGAGCAAGATTCAGGGCACACTCACCAATGTCCCCGAGACCGGCAACAAGGCCGACATCAGCACGAAGACAGACAGCACCCGGATCTCTCCGGATGCGGCAGCGTCTGCACCGACGCCGAAGCGCATGCAACGCCCCGACACCAACACGGTGGTGGTGCGTCTGAACGAGGCCGCCGAGAACATCACCCAGCGCAAGCACGACATCACCACCATCCCCGACATCGTCGTGCCGGAGAAGACCGTCGTCCCGGCTGCGCCGGCCACCGCGCCCAAGATCAGCGCACCTCCGGTTGTCTCGGCCCTGCTGAACGTCGCGGGGCTGTCACCGTTCGGTGCGGGTAACAGCCCGGTCGCACCTGGCCAGTCTCCCGCCTTGTGGGCCATGATGGCTTGGACACGAAGGGAATTCGAGCGGACGATCAATCCGGTCGGCTCGCGCGTGGTGTCGGCCAATGATGCGGCGTCGGTGGTAGCCGAGGGCGAGATCCAGCCGACGGCGGCCGCTGCCCCCAATGCCGCTGTGCAGACCGATGCTCTGACACCCAAGCCTCAGGTCCCGTCGTCATTGGCGAATTACACCTCCAAGCTCGGGTGGGTCACCGGCCCCGGCGTCACTGACCACTGGTACGTCGCGGGCACCGACCTGGGCATCATGTGGAACAGCGGCTACACCGACCCGGTAACCGGAAAACCGGTCATCTACACGCTGTTCGGTGATACATACAGCGAGCCCGGCATGGCGGGCGACTGGCGCAACAACGTGCTGTTCCGCACCATCGACACCGATCTGTCCGACGGTCTGCAATTCAACGGTGCGGTGATCAATGCCGGGGCGCAGTATCCCGGCGACCCCAACGGGACTCATCAGTGGTACGGGACCGGGGGCGCCCCGGCCGGCGCCATGCAGATCATCTACGACCCGGGCGGCCTCAACGGGCTGTTCGGACAGACCTACACGATGATCCCGACATCGGCCATCGCGATCGACAACCCCGACGCCGAAGGCGGTTACCGCCAGTACGCCACGGTGATGTCGATCCGCACCTGGGACAACCCGGGCAGCTGGACCACGAACTACTCCGCGATCGCCTTCTCCGACGACGGCGGCAAGACCTGGACCGTCGACCGCGACACCGTGCGCTCGTCGGGCTGGTTCCGGGCCGGCCCGGCCTATGTCCCGGGCGACGAGCATTTCCAGCAGAACGCGCTGGTGATGTCGGACGACCCGACCGACCCGTACGTCTACGTGTACGGGACTCCTTCGGGCAGGCAGGGTTCGGCGTACGTGGCCCGGGTGCAGAAGGATCAGATCACCGACCTGGACGCCTACGAGTACTGGTCGGGCGAGGATTCCAGCGGTGCCGGGCGGTGGGTGACGGGTGATCCGTCGGCGGCAGTTCCGGTGTTCGGCTCCAGCAGCACCGATTTCCTGCCGACGCTCTACAAGGTGGCGGACTTCTTCACCTTCGGGTTGTTCACCAAGATCGCGAACGGCATCTGGGTCGGCGGGCTGCCCACGGGCGGCAATGTCAGCGAGATGTCGGTGCAGTACAACGAGTATCTGGGCAAGTACGTCGTGCTCTACACCGATGGCGGCAACAACGTCGTGATGCGGGTGTCGGATTCACCGCAGGGTGAATGGTCGGATACGACGACGCTGGTGAACAACAACCTGACGTCCAACACCGGCATGTATGCGCCCATGGTCCACCCGATGTCGGGCACCGATTACTTCAACAAGGTCGATGCCAACGGCAATGTCGTGGAGGACAACTCGCAGTACCTGTACTACAACCTTTCCTACTGGGGTGACTACAACGTCCGGTTGATGCAGACGGACCTGTCCACGATGAAGACGGTCTCGGTGTAGCCGGATGTCTCGAACGTTCGTGTTGAGTGCGGCGGCCCTGTCCGTGGCTGCCGCACTCAACACGAGTGCCTGTGCGCACGCTGACCCCGAGCCGGTGCCGCAGGGCCCGTCAGAAATCACAGCGCCTCAACCAGACTCGTCGTGCGCCGAGAACCTGGACGGGGCACTGACTCCGGCTGACCCCGCACAGACCGGCAACAACCGGCGTCTGCTGCAGTGCACGGCAGGGACCTGGCAGACGTTCGGCGGCCCCTATCCCTCGTCGGATCGCTGGCTGACCACCGGGCCCCAAGTGATCTTGCACGGGCAGGGCAGGCGAAACCCGGAAGCCCGGGCGGGCACCTGGACAGGGACCCCGCAGACTGCCGAGGCCCATTGCGGCGCCGAAGTTGTCGATGTCCTGGGCGCAGGCAGGACGTCGGAGCCGCAGACACTCAGGGCAGACCCGGGCCAGTCGCTGACCATCGAGGTCAGCGACCACATGTTCACGACGAAGCTCAGCGGCTACTGCCTCTGGGCGCGTAGCTGACGAACTACCCCACGCCCCTGTTCAGCCAGGACACCTCGGCGCCGTCACCGCCGTTGCGGTACGGCTCGAGCGACTCGTCCCATGCGGTCCCCAGCACGGTGTCGAGTTCGGCTGCCAGCATGTCTGCGCCGCCGGCCATGAGGGAGCGCAGCCGCATCTCGCCGACCATCACATCGCCGTTGGCACTCATCGCACCGCTCCACAGACCGAGGTGGGGGGTGTGGCACCAGCGGTGCCCGTCCACTCCGGCACTGGGGTCCTCGGTCACCTCGAAGCGCAGCACTGACCAGGAGCGCAGGGCATTGGCCAACTGCGCCCCGGTGCCGACGGGCCCAACCCAGTTGGTCACCGCGCGCAACTGGCCAGGCATGGCCGGCTGCGGGGTCCACTTCAGGTTCGCCCGCGCCGACAGGGTCGACGACAACGCCCACTCGACGTGCGGGCATACCGCCGCGGGTGAGGCATGCACATACACCACGCCTGTCGCCGCGTCGGCGAACTGGTTTGACGCACGCATCTGCTACTCCTTCGAATACGAGGGACGTCTTCCCCAACGACCTGGTATTCCGATCGAGCATGCAGTTGTGTGTGCCGCGCGTGTCTATTGTGCCCTGTGTGGCCAGTGTTGCGCTAGTGTGTCCCGTTTTCTCTCAGCACTCCATCAGATATCGCAGGCCACAGCGGGTAGGTCCAGTCCCCGAAGTCGCGGTCGGTGAGCACCACCAAGGCCAGGTCAGCGGCCGGATCGACCCATAGGAACGTCCCCGACTGGCCGAAATGACCGAACGTACGCGCAGAGTTTGCCGAGCCGGTCCAGTGCGGGGTTTTGGCGTCGCGCAGCTCGAAGCCCAGGCCCCAGTCGTTCGGCCGTTGCACCCCGAACCCCGGCAACACTCCGTCGAGCCCGGGAAACTGCACCGTCACCGCGTCGTCGTGCAGCTGCTGCGACACCAGTGCCGGGCGGAGCAACTCACCGGCGAATGCCGCCAGGTCCGCGACGGTCGACACGCCGCCGAACCCGGCCGCCTGCGTCCCGCCCAACAGAGTGGACTTGGCCATCTGCAGCGGCTCGAAGACCGCCTCGGTCAGATAGCCGGCGAACTCGATGTCGGCGGCACTCTCGACAGCACGCGCCAGCAGTTCGAATCCGTAGTTCGAATAGATCCGACGCTGCCCCGGCCGGGCGAGCACTTCGGCCGAGCGCATCGACACACCCGAGGCGTGGGCCAGCAGGTGCCGGATCGTCGACCCCGGCGGGCCGGCCGGGGTGTCGAGTTCGACCGCGCCCTCTTCGATCGCGATCTGCGCGGCGCGGGCCACGAGCGGCTTGGTCACCGAGGCCAACGTGAAGGGTTTATCGAGATCGCCATGGCCGGCTATCACGCCCGAGGGCCCGACCACTGCCGCAGCTGCTGTCTCGACGGGCCAGGTATCGATAACGCGAAGGACTTCGGCGGCGCTCATCGAGACCAAATCTATCGGGCACGCCCCAGACTCCGGGAAAGCAACTCCTCGACCATGCTCGCCGCCACCGCATCCACATCGGCGACCAGGCGACGCAGTCCGACCACCCGCCGAACCAACTCCCCCGGATCGGGGTTAGCAACCGCTGAGAGCCGGTGCACGTCAAGGACCGCGCGGTAGGCCGACTCCGGTGAGTCCGGTTCGGTGGCCTCACACCACTGCTGCATCGACTGTGTCCACGACGTCAACCGATCACCGGCGCCCTGCCGCCGCGCCAGGCTCAACGCCCGTCGGTACACATCTGCCGCCCATTCTATCGGCACCGGTTCGTCGAGCACCGGCAGCAGTACCTGATCGAGCGCCTGGTAACCGGTCGGATCGCCGGCAGCGACGGCGGCCATACCGCCGAGTGCCCGCGCCAGTGTGGCCAGGGCGGCGTCCTCCAAGTTCTCTGCGAGGACGGACAATCGCCGCGTCTCAGCGCCGAACTGGTCGTCGTCGCCGGTGTCGGCCGCCGTCGCCGCGCGTAGGTATGCCAGGTAACCGTGCGCGGTGGTCTCCGGGACGCCGTCCAGCAGCATCTGCGCCCGCTGCCCCCAACTGCCGGCCAGCGACACGTGACCGCGAGCCAACCAGGCCAGGCCGAGTTCGGCCGCCTTCATCGCGGCCTGCACCGGATCGGTGCGCAGCAGCCGGGTGTGTACCTGTTCGTTGATCCGCACCGATTCGCGGCCATGGCCCTGCCGCCAGGCCGCCGCCGCGTACACGGCAAGATCGTCGGTGTCGAGGGCGAGCATGCCGTCGACTCGGCTGAAGGATTCGTAGCTGGTACGCCAGTCATTTCGCCGATACGCCGAGCGTGCGACCACCAGCAGTTGGGTTCGATCGTCGACCACAACTCACGGTAACGCGCGGACGCTCCACCGGGCCGAGATTCAGTGGACGACGAGATCCGACTACTAATTGGACACCTGTCCGGTTTGCATTAGGTTATAGGCATGCCTCAGACAGTGCGTGGTGTGATTTCGCGGAGTAAGAAGCAGCCCGTCGAGTTGGTCGACATCGTGATCCCGGATCCGGGTCCCGGTGAGGTCGTGGTCGACATCATCGCCTGCGGTGTCTGCCATACCGACCTGACCTACCGCGAGGGCGGTATCAACGACGAATACCCGTTCCTGCTCGGCCATGAGGCTGCGGGCACGGTCGAATCCGTCGGCGAGGGCGTCACCCACGTCGAACCCGGCGACTTCGTCATCCTCAACTGGCGCGCGGTCTGCGGGGAATGCCGCGCCTGCAAACGCGGCCGCCCGCACCTGTGCTTCGACACCCACAACGCCGCGCAGAAGATGACGCTGACCGACGGCACCGAACTCACCCCGGCGCTGGGTATCGGCGCGTTCGCCGACAAGACCCTCGTCCACGAAGGTCAGTGCACCAAGGTCGATTCGGCGGCCGACCCGGCCGTGGCCGGTCTGCTGGGCTGCGGCGTGATGGCCGGCATCGGCGCGGCGATCAACACCGGTGCGGTGACCCGCGACGACACGGTCGCGGTCATCGGCTGCGGCGGCGTGGGAGACGCGGCGATCGCCGGTGCCGCCCTGGTCGGCGCCAAGAAGATCATCGCCGTCGACACCGACAACAAGAAGCTGAACTGGGCCCTCGATTTCGGGGCCACGCACACCATCAACGCCCGTGACCTCGACGCGGTGAAGACCATCCAAGACCTGACCGACGGGTTCGGTGCCGACGTGGTGATCGACGCGGTCGGCCGCCCCGAAACCTGGAAGCAGGCGTTCTACGCGCGCGATCTGGCCGGCACCGTGGTGCTGGTCGGTGTCCCCACCCCGGACATGACCCTGGAGATGCCGCTGGTCGACTTCTTCTCCCGCGGCGGATCACTGAAGTCCTCCTGGTACGGCGACTGCCTGCCCGAACGCGACTTCCCCAGCCTGATCTCGCTGTACCTGCAGGGCCGGCTGCCGTTGGAGAAGTTCGTCTCCGAGCGCATCGGGCTGGATGCGATCGAGGACGCGTTCCACAAGATGCACGCCGGTGAGGTGCTGCGCTCGGTGGTGGTGTTGGACAAATGAGCGGGCCTTCGCAGATCCAGCGGGTAGTCACCAGCGGCAAGTTCGAGCTCGACGGCGGCAGTTGGGACGTCGACAACAACATCTGGATCGTCGGGGATGACAGTGACGTCATCGTGTTCGACGCCGCCCACACTGCCGCCCCGATCATCGAGGCCGTGGGCGGCCGCAACGTCGTCGCCGTGGTCTGCACCCACGGCCACAACGACCACATCACCGTTGCCCCCGAACTCGGCAAGGCACTGGACGCACCGGTACTGCTGCACCCCGCCGACGAAATGTTGTGGCGAGTCGTGCACCCCGACAACGACTTCCGCACGGTCGAGGACGGTCTCGTGTTGAAGGCCGGCGGCCTCGAACTGCACGCCCTGCACACCCCCGGGCACTCCCCCGGCTCGGTCTGCTGGTCGATCCCCGAACTCAATGCGGTGATCTCCGGCGACACCCTGTTCCAAGGCGGCCCGGGTGCCACCGGTCGGTCGTTCTCGGACTTCCCGACGATCCTGGACTCCATCTCCAAGCGACTGGGGATGTTGCCCGGCGAGACCGTCGTCTACACCGGACACGGCGACACCACCACCATCGGCGACGAAATCGTCCACTACGACGAATGGGTTGCCCGCGGGCATTAGCCCTTGCGGCGGGAAGCGAGTCGATAACCTGACTCAATGGTCGACAGGCCAGTTCGCACCGCGGTGTTGCTTTGCGTGGCACTGCTGGGCGCGATGGCCTGCTCGCCGTCGCCGCCCGAGCCGATGCCGCCACTGCCCGGCGCGACCGCCCAGCCCACCGCCGGCCAAGCAGCCATTCCGCGGCTGGGCGTCTCGGGAACGTCGCTCACCCTCGATGGCAAACCGGTGTGGCCGGTCGGCATCAACGCCTACCAGCTGGCCACCAACTGGTCTATCAATGCTGGGTGTGGCGCACAGGTTGATCTCGACTCGTACTTCGCCGGCCTGCCGCCGCATTCGGTGACGCGGTTCAACGCCTACTCCAGCTTCGCGGTGAACAAATACACCGGACAGCTCGATTTCACCGCGCTGGATGCGGTGTTCCGGGCAGCCGAGCGTCACGGCCAGCTCCTGATCGCTGTGCTCACCAGTGACGACGGCGGCTGCGAGAACGACTATTTCAAGGATTACGACTGGTACGCGGGCGGTTGGCGCACCGAAGTATCGCACGGCCTGCCGATGACGTTCGCCGCGTGGCTGGACACCGCCGTCAAGCGCTGGGGCGGCTCGCCATCGGTTGCCGGGTGGACGGCGGTGGGTGAACCCGAGCCGTCCTACTGCCTGGATCACACCTGCCATTGGACCAAGCGCAGTTGCCATGCCACCGCTCCGGAAACACTGCGCGCGTTCCTGGATGTCTCCGGTGCCCGGATTCGCGAATTGGACCCCGGCGTCATCATCTTCAGCGGTCACGCCGGCGGTGGGCAGTGCGGGTCGGCGGGAGACGAGTTCGAGATGGTGGCCGCCTCCCCCGGCGTCGACGTGCTCGAGTACCACTACTACGAGCAGATGGACTATCTGCCCGGAGACCCGTACGACGGGCTACAGCGCCGCGTCGCGCAAACCCGTGCCGTAGGTAAGCCGTTGTTCGCCGCCGAGATCGGCATGGAGGCCGGTTCCTGCGCATCGCTGCGGGAGCGGAAGCAGGTCCTCGGCGAGACGGTTGCCAAGATGCACGCATTGGGGGCCACGGGCGCGATGTTCTGGGCTTTCGTGCCGGATCCGCGGCCCAGCGAATGCACCCTCGACATCGGTCCCGCCGATCCCTTGATGTCGATGATCGGTCCCACGCTCCGGTAGAGAGTTTGCGATCACGCTGAGCCAGTCCCTTACCGGCAAGTGGCGGCGCGCCCATAGTGGCTCCCATGACGAGTTCAGATCGGCGTACCGCAGCGGTGATCGGCGCGGGGCAAACCGGGGTGACGGCCGCTCTCGGGCTGCTGGACAACGGGTTTGAGGTCACCCTCTACAGCGACCGTGATCAGCACAGTCTGCGCGACGACGTTCCGGCCACCGGCACCGCGCTGATCTTCGGGGAGGCCCAGCGGGCCGAGGAGTCGCTGGGCCTGAACACCTATCTGGCCACCGCCCCGACCTCGACCGGGGAAAGTGTGCGCGTGGTGGACGGTTCCGGTCCGAACCGGTCGGAGGCGATCGCCTTCGATGTCGACTTCGACGGCTTCGTCGGGCTCGCGGTGGATACCCGGCTCAAGGCTGATGATCGGCTCACCCTGTTCCAGCAACGCGGTGGACGGTTCGTGGTCGAGGCCGTGGACCCGGTGCGCCTGGACGGGATCGCCGCGAATGCCGACCTCACGCTGGTTGCCACCGGTCGCGGCGGGTTGTCGTCCCTGTTTCCCGTCGACGCCGAGCGCTCCGCCTACGACCGGCCCCAGCGCAGCCTGTTGACGGTGACATTGACCGGCTTACCGTACGGGCCTGAGGTTTTCGCCCATCGCAGCAGCGCAGGTGGGCGCCACAGCGCCTTGACGGTGGTCTCCGATCAGGGCGAGGCTTGGTGGGGTGGTTACCTGCACAAGGATGCCGGACCGACCTGGGCATTCCTGGGTTGGGCCCGCCCCGGCAGCGAGTGGGAGCAGCGGTTCGCCGGCGCGCAGGACGCGCAATCCGCGCTCGACATCGTCACCGCGCTGCACCGCGACTTCATCGACTGGGATGTGCCCGAGGTCAGCGAGCTCAGGACCATCGAGGCCGATCCGCACTCGTGGCTCAAAGGGGCCGTCACCCAGGTGGTGCGTGGCGGGGTGGGCCGCACCGCCAGTGGCCATCCGGTGGCCGCTCTTGGCGATACCGCGGTGTCCTACGATCCGATCGCCGGTCAGGGCGCCCAAGGCGGCCTGCTACAGGCCGCGGCACTGGTGCGCAAGGCAGCCGAACATGACGGACCGTTCGACGAGGCTTGGCTGCGCAACGCATTCGAGGACTTCTACGCTGACCGGGCACGGGCCGCGCAACTGGTCACCCGCTTGTTCCTGTCCGATCCCGAGCTGGCCGAGTACGGCGACCTGTTCTTCGCGGCGGCACAGGGCAGCCCGCGGTTCGCCTCGAAACTTTATGGGCTGCTGAATGATCCGAGGCCGGTCGAACGTCTCGACTCGGTAGCCGCCGCCAAGCAGCTGATCACCGAGTTCTCCGGCGAGCCGGCCGACGCGTTACTGGAGAGGTTCGTCCCCGTCGGATCCTTCCAGCGCTCCGGCCTGGTAACGCGGGCCGCCTAGCCTCAGCTCCCCAGAATCCGGCGCTTCTCCGCCTCGAACTCAGCCTCGGTCAGCGCACCGGTATCACGCAGGGCAGCAATGGTTTTGAGCTGTTCGATCCGGACGGCCTGATCGTCGGGAACCTGGGTCCCCGAATATGTCGGTGCGTACGTCGGGATGCCGGTCGGTGCGTACGTCGGCGTGTAGTCGGGTAGCGGAGTCGCCCGCTTCCCCGCGCGGAGGCTCCACATGATCGACAGCCCAAGCGTGACAGCGGCGAGCACCGTCATCCCGATGAAGGGCCACATCACCCAGTAGTAGGGACTGCTGTGCCCGAATGTCAGCCTGGGATTCTGAGACTCGAAGACCGAGGCCTTGGCGTCGATACGGTAGGTGCCCGCCTGCTTGATGTGGGCAGTGAATACCCGCACCGTGATTTCCCGGTTGGTCTTCGATGAACTGCTCATCGAGTCGGTGATGAGCGGTTCGGCCACTCCGGTCGGCGGGGTGATGGCCAGTTGGATCGGAGGGACCATCACCCCCTTGCCGCCCACGGTGAGAGTCGTGGCGCGGTAGGCGATGTCCACGTCGCCGGCGGGCAGCTCCAGACTCGCCGAGCCCGGGATCGGCACCTCGCCGTAGGCGTCGTCATCTGCGATGACGAACGCGTTCACCATCACCGACCCGATGATGCCGAGAACACCGATGACCAAGGCGATGACGGACAGGATGATCGCCGTCCGCGGGGCGCCCCCTCCGTTACTCATCGCCGAAGCCTGTCATAGCCGGCAGGTAGCGAGTTACCGTCGGGGTATGCCTCGCGACGAGACCGATACCCCCGCGACCACCGGTCCGGGACGGCGGGTCGCCCTGCGCTACTGGGTGGCCCTGATCCTGGTCGCCCTGACTGCGATCTTCGTCGCGCAGAACCGTGATCGGGTGGGTGTACACGTGCTCTGGGTGACCGTCGAGTCGCCGATGTGGTCAATCTTGGTCATCATTTTCATCATGGGCCTACTCATCGGACTGCTGCTGCGCCGGCGACGGCGAACCTGATCATGGCCAGGTCGCGCCGAACCACACCCCGCCCGCATGCCGCCGGAATGAGTTCGGCTATCAAGCTTCTCGAACTCGCGGCGCACACGGTGCCGATCCCGGCGCCGCCTCAACCCGTCGTCATCGCCGACTACGGGGCCGGCTCCGCGCACAATTCGATGCAACCGATCAACGCCGCCATCGCAGCGGTGCGCAGCCGCACCCGACCCGAGCACGCGATTCTGGTGACGCACACCGATGTCGCCGACAACGACTTCTCCACGATGTTCCGAATCCTGGAGGAGGATCCGGAGTCCTATCGGCACCGGGATTCGGCGGCCTTCAGTTCGGCGATCGGCCGGTCGTTCTACAGCCAGATCCTGCCGTCGAACAGCGTGCACCTGGGCTGGTCGGCCTGGGCGGTAGCACGACTGAGCAAGGTGCCGATGCCGGTCGCCGACCACGTCATCGCGGCCTACAGCAACGACGAGCGGGTGCGCGCTGCCTATGCCAGGCAGGCAGCTCACGATTGGCACGAGTTCATCGCCTTCCGCGGGCGCGAACTGTGTCCGGGTGGTCGCCTGGTGGTGTTGACGACGGCAATGGACGACGACGGTGATTTGGGCTACCGCCCGTTGTTCCGCGCCGTCGTCGGCGCGTTGACCGAGCTGATTGCCACCGGTGTCGTGAGCGCCGAGGAGGCGACACGGATGTCGTTGCCGATCGCGGGACGGCGTGCCGCGGATTTCACCGCACCGTTCGCCCCGTCGGGACGGTTCGAGCGGCTTGAGATCCAGCACGTCGAACTGATCGACGCGGAGGACCGAATCTTCAATGCCTACCGCAGTGACAGGGACGCAAGCGCTTTCGGCACCCGCTGGGCCGACTTCCTCAAGTTCACGGCATTCGCCGATCTGGGGGCGACACTCGAAGGCGGTCCCGAAAGGTTGCCGGTGTTCTACGACCGGCTGCATACGGGCATCGCGGCACGGCTGTCCGCCGAGCCCGAGGAGATGCGCATTCCGATCGCCGCGGTGGTGTTGGAGAAGCGCCGGCCGACCCAGTGATCAGACCGGCGACCAGGCAGGCAGGGTCGCATCGATCAAGTGCGGTCCTCGCTCCGCGAGCGCCGCACGGAGCTGGTCGGCAAGCTCTTCCGCAGTGGTGGCCCGGGTGGCAGGGACGCCGAATCCCTGCGCTATCGAGGCGAAGTCGATGTCCGGACGACTCAGGTCAAGCAGTGAGCGCGACCCTTCCCCGTTGGCCTGGGTGCCCACTCGTAACAACTCGAGCTGCAGGATGGCATAGGCGTGGTTGTTCAGGATCACCACGGTGACGTCGAGTTGCTCGCGGGCCATCGTCCACAGGGCCGAAATGGTGTATGCGGCACTGCCATCGGACTGCAGGGCGATGACCGGTCGGTCCGGCGCGGCGATCGCAGCTCCTACCGCGACCGGCAGGCCCTGACCGATGGCGCCGCCGGTCAGGGTGAGGACATCATGGCGCGGGGCGGATGCGGTGGCCGCCGGCAGGAACACGCCGCTGGTGTTGGCCTCGTCGGAGATGATCGCGTTCTCCGGCAGTAGCGCCGCGATCACCTGCGCCAGGTTCTGCGGATTGAGCGGGCCGGTGGGCAACTCACTCGGGCCGGGCGACGGCGGGGCTGGTAGTTCGCCGCCCAATTCGTCGGCCAGTGCGGCCAATTCATTCACCGCAAGGGCACGGACCTCGGCGCCTTCGGGTACCAGCACGCTCGGCTTGCCCGGGTAGGCGAAGAACGACACCGGGGATTTCGCGCCGACCAACACCAGATACGTTGCCCCGGAGAGCTGTTGGGTGGCCTGCTCGGCCAGGTAGCCGAGCCGCTCGATGGGTGGCACGCCCTGACCACGGGCCAGCCGCGCCGGGAAGGTCTCGACCAGCACGCGCGCCCCGGTCGCCGCGCCGATCCGCGCCGCAGCTCGCAGACCGTCCGCGTGGGTGGCGGCACCACCCAGCAACACCACCGCACGCTCCCCCCGGGCGCGCAGCAGTTCGGCGGCGTCGGCGACGTCCATGAGGTCGGTCGACGGTCCGTCGACAACCTGATGCCCGATACCTGTGTCCGGCAAGGGGTTCTGCGGCGCGCTGCTCCAGGAATAGTCGGCAGGCAGGACCAGGGTCGCGACACGTCCGGGCGTCCCGGTCGCGCTCTGCACCGCACTGTGCACGGCGGCGTCGAGGTCTGCGGCCGATTCGGGCCGATGCACCGAACCGTCCGTCCAGTGCCCGAGCGCATCGATGTCGGATTCCAACGGCGCGTCGAGCGGTTGGTGGTAGGTCGCATGATCGCCGACGACGTTGACCACCGGAGTAAACGCGCGCCGGGCGTTGTGCAGGTTGGCCAGACCGTTGGCCATCCCTGGGCCGAGGTGTAGCAGGGTCGCCGCGGGAGTGCCGGCGATGCGGGCGTATCCGTCGGCGGCTCCGGTGGCGACGCCTTCGAACAGACACAGCACCGGACGCATGGCCGGGGCGGCATCCAGCGCGGCGACGAAATGCATCTCCGAGGTACCCGGGTTCGCGAAACACACGTCGACGCCTTCGGCGAGCAGGCGGTTCACCACCACTTCGGCGCCGGTGCTCATGAGACGCTCCCCGCGCCGTTTTCAGTTTTCTGCCAGCCGCTGTGCACCCGTCCATATTGGTCGGCCGCCGGTCGGGATGCCACTACCAAACCTTGACTGATTATCAGTCAGTCTGGCACCGTGGGTCTACATCCCAATGCGCTGAGCGGAGCCAGATATGCGACACCGCGGAATCCACCTTTCCGGCAAGAAGGCTGTGATCACGGGCGCATCGAGCGGGATCGGACGCGAACTGGCGCTGGCCCTGGCGCAGCGGGGAGCGACGCTGGCGCTCGCGGCCCGCCGCAAGGATCTGCTCGACGACCTCGCCGACGAGATTTCGGGCACGGGAGCGTCCCACCCCGCCGTACTCCCCGTCGACCTGGCCATCCCCGGTTCCGCAGCCGAGCTCGGCCGCCGGGCTCTGGATGCACTCGGCACGGTGGACATCGCGATCAACAATGCCGGGACCAACCTGACCGGAGCACAATCGCTCGTGGCCGACTCGGCCGCTGCACGCGCGGTCTTCGAGGTCAATGTCTGGTCGCCGCTGGCGCTCATCTCCGCACTGCTGCCGGCCATGCGGGCCGCCGATTCCGGTGTGATCGTCAACGTCACCTCCACCGTTCAGGCCGTGCCACTCCCCCTGCTCGGCTATTACTCGGCCTCCAAGGCCGCTCTGGCCCAGGCGACGAAGTCGCTGCGGTTGGAACTGGCCGAAACCGGCATCCGGGTGTTGGAGGTGGTGCCCGGTGCCACCGATACGGCGCTGCGCGACATCGACGAGCTGCCGTGGAAGACGACTCCTCCGCCGACGTTTCCCCCGGTAGCGCCTGCGTCCACCGCCGAGGCCATCGTTCGCGGGCTGGAGCGCGGCGCGCGGCGGGTCGTCCATCCACGCTATTCGCTTCTCCCTCTGGAGGTTCCAGCCTTGGGCCGGATGCTGGCCGCAGTGGGCGGCCGGCGGGTCGACACCCGCAGCGCACTGGCCGGGCCAGTTCGGTGAACGCGCAAGCCCAGTCGACCGATCGACGTCAGCTCATCATCGACGCGGCCCGAAAACTTTTCGCAACGCGGCCCTACGATCAGGTCACCACGGCACAGGTCGCCAAGGATGCCGGTGTGGCCTACGGCTTGATCGCCCACCACTTCACCAACAAGCGTGGCCTGTATCTGGCGGTGATGAACGAGATCGCACAGGAGATCGCCGCGGTTCAGACCGCCGCCGCACCGCCGGGTGCGAGCCTGGCAGATCAGTTACGCCATGTCCTGCGCAGCCATATCGCCCACATCGATTCGTACTCAGACAGTTTCGTCGCGCTGCTGCGCGGCGCGCTCGGCGCCGACCCCGAACATCAGTCAGCCGTCGAACACCTCCGCTGGTTGGGTGCGCAACGAATTCTGTCGGCGCTGGGCATCGTTGACCCGATAGCCCCTACGCTGCGCACCGCCATGCACGGCTGGATCGGTTTTCTCGACGAGATGATGATCGACCGCATCACCCACCGCGACGTGGACGTCGATGTCCTGGTCGACCTCGCCACCGCCGCGTTGGCCGTGACGTTGCGCACCGCAGCTGCCCTCGACCGCTCAATCGTCTACACCTCCGAGGCCACGGCGGCCATCGACGCGATCACGCGCGGCTGAGCGGCAACATCACTCAGATACCGAAGCAGAGCGGGACAGCAGGTTTGCGGTCGTCTCGTGCCCGGCGACCGCGGTGAGGATCGCGGTGACGACCACTTCGTCGAGAGTGAGACCGGTAGGGGAAGTGCGATATCAGCCATCGCATCGAAAGTCTGGTCGGAAGGAATTCCCGAAATCGTTTCATGGCAGATGATTTCGACACCTTCGCGAAGTCCGTCGATGAACCCGCTTCCGAACACATCCCGCACCGCGCCGCGCAGCCGATGATGGGCGGACCCATCGGCGAACAGCTTGCTGGCATCGAAGATGACCGGGTTCAGCAGCGCCCCCGCATCGGCGACGGTCGGGTTCGCGCGAGGATCGCTTGTCCAGTGTGGGCCCGTGAGCACCTCGGGCAGCGTGATAGCCGAGGACCAGCCAGGCTCGCGCGGTCGCCTCGACACCGCCTTCGCCGCTCTGGTCGACGGACTGTGCGATGAACTGAACGGATGGATCGTCGCCTGGGCGCCCGATGCGTCGAACGAGCAGGCCCGGATGCTGGCGCTGCTCGGAATCAACAGCCCCCTCGGGGAACGTCTCGGCGCCAATCTTTTTCGTTGCGCATCGACGCCCGCAACAGATGAGCCATATTTGAGGGAATGGACGGCTACTCTCGCGGCACGCATCAACTGCGCCAACGTGTAACGAAACACAATCCGCCGGTTGGATCGGATCCGGGATACTCCCCCGGCCGCTCTCAGTGTTTCTTCAGCTTCGCGGACCTAAGTTGAGCAACTGAGTAACGCGGCGCCGGCGGGCGGCGCAAGCCAACCCGGGCCTGCCCGCTCGCCGGCATTTGTCATGCCGGTTGTCGGGTAATCCGCTCTGGAGAGGTTCGCATGAAATCAGCGTCGTCCCTTGCTGTGTCGGCTGTCCTCGTGGTGCTCGGGATGACGACGGCCGGGTGCAGCGCCAAGGGCGCCGGAGACCACGGCGACACTGTCGCCCAGGGCGCTACCACGGTCGACGCCTCCGAGAGCGCCTGCAAGCTGTCCGAGACCACCGCGAGCACGGGGACAAGCACCTTCGAGGTCACCAACACCGGCAACAAGGTCACCGAGTTCTACGTCTACGGCGAGGGCGAGCGGGTCATGGGCGAGGTGGAGAACATCTCCCCCGGGCTCAAGCGGCAGTTGGTCATACAGCTCAGCGAGCCTGGCGCCTATCAGACTTCGTGCCGTCCCGGCATGGTCGGCGAGGGCATCCGCGGTGATTTCACCGTCGTCGGCGACACGGTGCAAATTGATGCCGAGGGCAAGTTCAAAGAGGCTGCCGATAGCTACAAGCGCTATGTGATCGGTCAGGCCGATGCGCTGATCCCGTCGACCGAGGCGTTCGCCGCGGCCGTGAAGGCCAAGGACGTCGTCAAGGCGAAGGCGCTGTACCCGACCACCCGCACCTTTTACGAGCGCATCGAACCGGTCGCCGAAACCTTCCCGGACGATCTGGACCCGCGCATCGACCTACGCGAATCGAATCTGGAACCAGGGCAACATTGGACAGGCTTCCATGCGCTGGAAAAACAACTGTGGGCGACAGGGTTGCATCCTGATGCCGGCCCACTGGCCGACCAACTGCTGGCCGACGTCAAGGAACTCGAAGCCGGAGTGAAGGCGTCCGGCTGGACGATCGACTCCACCCAGATCGCCGGTGGGGCCCAAGGGTTGCTTGATGAGATTGCGCGCACGAAGATCAGCGGCGAAGAGGACATCTTCAGCCACACCGACTTCTGGGACTTCAAAGCCAACGTCGAGGGCTCGCAATCCGCGGTGGCCTCGGTGCGCCCGATCCTCGACGAGCGCGACGCCGCACTGGGCCAACGTGTCGATCAGCGATTCGCCGCAGTGGAGGAGCTGCTCGAGAAGTACCGCCACGGCGACGAATTCGTACCCTACGACACCGTAACCGACCCGCAACGTCAACAACTGTCTCGCGCGATCGACGCGCTCAGCAATGAGGTGAGCCAGGCGCAAGGGACGACCGCCCACCAGTAACACCGACCGTTGAGGACCCAGCGCAATACGACATCACCTGGCGCCCTCGTGGCGCGACTGTCGTGTGCGCACGGGCCGCGACGGCCCTGGGCGGGGTCAGTGCTTCTTGGTGGCTTGGTCCGTGGTGGCTTGTGCCTGACTTTGCGCGGCCTGCTGTTTGGCGGCCGCGATGGCTGTCCGTCCTTCGGGGCTGGCGGCGGAGTTGCCAGGATGGGTTGCGTTGGCGACACTGGCGCTGCAGTTCAGGTTGAGCAGCACGGTGTCGGTGACAGCGGCGAACTTGTCGCCTTTGATCCAGGGTGCCTTTTCGGAACTGGTTACGACACATTTGTCGTCGGGTTCCGTGTCGCCGGAGCGGGCAATCACGCCCTTCATTCCGGCGCTGGCCAGTGCTGACTGCGTATCGGCGTAGGTCTTGCCCGCGTAGTCGTCTGCCGTGGCGGCACCGGCGGTCAGGATTCCCATCGAGGTCAGAGACACACCCATTACGGTGACGGTTGTACCGACCAGCTTGTTCATGATGCTCCGATCGCAGTCGCAGCACCAGGCTAGGAGTGGGGAACTGTTGGGACGCTGAGAATTGCGGTGACTGCAGGAGTCTGATCGGCATTCAGCGTTCCTTCAGCAATATCCCGCTACGTTCGGCCCCGTGAGCACCGCAGCGAGATCTGACCTTGCCCTCACCCGGCGCACCATGCTCAGCAAGGTTCCGGAAGTCACGGTGTGGTTCTGGATGATCAAAATTTTGTGCACCACCGTCGGAGAGAGCCTTGCTGACTGGGTCAACGTCGGTCTTGGTTACGGGCTGGCCACTACCTCAGTCCTGTTCACCATTGCCCTGGCGGTAGTGCTCATCGTCCAGTTGCGGCTCGCCCGCTATGTGCCGCTCGTGTACTGGCTGACCGTTGTCGTCCTCAGTGTGGCCGGCACCCTGTATACCGACATCCTCACCGACCATCTGGGCGTGGCACTTCCGGTGAGCACCGCGGTGTTCGCCCTCATGCTGGGCGCCATCTTCGCAGCTTGGTTTGTCGCAGAGCGGACACTGTCCATCCACAGCATCGTGACGACTCCGCGCGAACTGTTCTACTGGCTGGCGGTACTGGTCACCTTTGCCCTCGGCACCGCCGCCGGCGACTGGACCATCGCACTGACCGGTTGGGGCCCAGGCACATCCGTGTTGCTGCCGGCCTCTTTGATTGTGTTGATCGTGCTCGGATGGCGCCTGGGCGCCAACGCCGTGTTGTCCTTCTGGCTCGCCTTCATTCTCACCCGTCCGCTCGGGGCGAACCTGGGCGATTGGTTGGCGTCGCCATCGGCGCAGCACGGGCTCGGGATGGGCTACGCCCTCACCAGCGTGATCTTCCTGGTGATCATCCTGGCCGCGGTCGGCTACCTCAGCGTCAGCCGTGTCGACGTCATCGATCTGGCGCGCGGTCACGACGGAGTCCATCAGCTTCGGGCTGTCTCGACCGGCCAACTCTTGCGTGAACGGCTCATGCTGGGTTACTTCGCAATGGTGGCCGGTTGTACTGTGGCGGTTCTGGTCTGGGCCGCCGGCCAACCCCACACTGCCCCGGCCAACGCCGCGGAGGAGGAAGGCGGCTCCGTCACCGCATCGGTGAGCATGGCGCCGGGCCAAGCGGTCAGTCACTTCCCGCCCACGGACGTCAGCGCACTGCGTGACATCACCCGCGACGTGCTCACCGAGGTCCAGGCTGGCGACCAAACGGCCGCCACCGCGCGAATCACCGTCCTCGAAACCGCGTGGGATCAAGACCAGGCGCGACTGCAACCCATGGACTCCACAGGATGGTCTGTCATCGATGGACAGATCGACGACGTCCTCACAGCAGTGCGGTCGAGCAGCCCCGATCGAGCCGCTGAAATCCACGCGCTCACGACACTGCTGACAAATCTGCAATGAGCAGCGCGAAGCTCGCGTTGACGACAGTGGATGATGAGGCGATGTGGGCGGGTTGTGAACGGGTTCGCTGGTGACGCTGGACAGGCTGGTGCTGCGGTGAGAGGCCGCGCGAAGCTGATTACGACGCTGAGCCGATGGCGGAGCTGGCTGGGTGGGATCGCGGCCCGATCGGCGATGGTGGCCGCTGCGGTGGTCCTGGTCGGTCTGGTGATCGTGGGGTCCGCGTCGGCGGTGTTGCTGTACCGGATGATGTGTGCCGACGTCGACAACGCCGCAGTGGCGCGCGCCCAGGCAGTCGCGGATGTGCTGCGCAAGGAACCTCCCGATGAGGTGGAGTCGGTGCTGATGGACACCGATCACCGAATTGCGGCCGTGCAGATAGTCGACGCCACGGGCACGGTCGTGCACCGTTCAGATGGCGCCCCCCAAACCCCCATGATCGCCTTGCCGAACAACGGTTCCCGGGTCGGGGTGCTAGCCACTGACGATGACGATGTGCGGGTCAGCACCGCCACGGTGACCTCCCGCAAAGGCACGCAGTACACGGTGCTCGTGGGTGGCGGCATCGAGCCGATCGAGCAGATGATGGCCACCGTCGGACAGATGCTGGCGATCACTTCGCCGATCGTGGCCGGCGTCGCCGCGGTCGTCACGTACTTGTTGGTGCGCCGGTCGTTGCGGTCGGTCGAGACGATCCGGTCGCGAGTCTCGGAGATCAGCGCCTCCGATCTTGGCGAACGGGTTCCGGTCGGTCGCAGGTCGGACGAGATTTCCGCATTGGCGGTGACCATGAACGACATGCTGGCCCGCATCGAGGCCGGCCATGCCGCGCAACGACGGTTTGTCGGAGACGCGTCCCACGAATTGCGCAGCCCGTTGGCGACGGTGGTGTCCGCCTTGGAAATCGGAGCCACCCATCCCGACGCCTTGGATCGCACCCTGCTCACCACTGCGCTGCTGCCCGAGGCCCGCAGGATGCAGTCCCTCGTAGAGAATCTATTGTTGCTGGCACGCGCTGATGAGCACGGGCTGCCGCTGCGCCGCATCGAGACTGACCTCGACGATCTGGCCACCGCCGAGGTGGCACGACTCAAACGTGAAACCACACTGCGGATCACCTCTGAACTATCGGCGGTCAAGGCCAGCGTTGACCCTGACGGATTCGTGCGACTGCTGCGCAATCTGGCCGACAACGCCGCCCGCCATGCCAATAGCGAGGTGACCATCGTTGTCGGCGCACATGGCGACAGCGCACTGGTGCAGGTAATCGACGATGGGCCGGGAATCCCGGCCTCCCAGCGCGACAAGGCCTTTGAGCGGTTCGTCCGCCTGGATTCTGACCGTTCGCGCAGCGGCGGTGGTACCGGACTGGGCTTGGCGATCGTCGCCGAGATTGTCGCCGCCCACGATGGCACGGTCAGTATCGGTAGCCAGGAGGCCAGTACGGGGACCGTGGTGACGGTTCAATTGCCGTTGGCGAATTCCCCGGATTCCAGCCGGTAGCCCGCACCGCGCAGCGTGGTGATCGCCTCGGGACCGATCTTGCGGCGCAGGTAGCCGACATACACCTCCACCACATTGTCGGGGCCGTCGTAGTGGCTGTCCCATACATTGTGCAGGATGTCAGCTTTGGAAACCGCAGTGTCCTTGTGGCGCAACAGATATGCCAGCAAGGCGAATTCGCGCGGAGTCAGTGAAACAGGTTGTCCGGACCGATGCACGACGCGGCGGGCGGGATCCAGGGAAATGTCGCCGGCGGTCAGCACGGCAGGACGCTGCGGTGCGCCGCGACGGATCAGGGCTCGCAGGCGGGCGGTCAGCACGATGAACGAAAACGGCTTTGTCAGATAGTCATCAGCACCCAGGTCGAAAGCGTCGGTCTGGTCGTAGTCTCCGTCTTTCGCCGTCAGCATCAGCACCGGCGTCCACGTGTGTGCAGCGCGCAACTTGCGCAACACCTCGTAGCCGTTGAGTCCGGGCAGCATGATGTCGAGCACGATCACGTCGAACTGCTCGTGGGTGGCTTGCCAGAGTCCATCGACACCGTCGGCTGCCGCGACTACGACAAACCCCTCAGCGCGCAAACCGGCGGTGATCGTCTCGGCCAGGCTGGGCTCGTCTTCAACCAGCAGCACCCTCACACACGTAGCCTGTCACAGATCACTGTGCTGGCCATCAGTTGCCGGGCAGCTCTGCCCCGACGGGGCTGGCATCGGTGTGTTCGCCAACCCACACCGCCGGTGTGTGTTCAGCGTGTTCTTGGGCCTCGGTGACGATCGTCGCCGCCGCCACCAGCATCAGCGCGCCGATGATCAGGTTGATTGCTTCTCGCCGGGCTGTCATGTCCATCAACACCTTTCGCGGGGATGACAGCCGGAACACAGAACGGCTGTCGGGTACGTAATCAGGCTGGCAGCACAGAGCTGTGAGAACGCTGAACATCGCCCGTCGATCGTGCTGCGCTGGGCCGGCGACGTGATGTCAGCATGGGATGCACATCCACACGGCCCCTTTCGGGATCAGTGCACGAGTTGACCGTTGGACCGCTGCGGAGCCCCGGTGCGCCGATGCACGGGGGCCGGCACCGGATCCAGCGGGTGCCGACGTACTTGCACACTCTGGTAGGCGATCAGCCCGATCATGGCGACCAGCAGCGTCGCCGAGGTCCACATCGTTCCCCAACCCAATCCGCCATGATCGTGCGGTTTGCTCAGGAAGTCGCCGGCTGTCGCTCCTAACGGCCGGGTGAGCACGAACGCGATCCAGAACAGGACCATGGTGTTGATCCGGGTGAAGTAGTGGGCCGCAAGCAGTACCGCCATGATCGCAGAGAGCAGCAGGGCACTGTCACGGAAACCCAGTCCGAGACTGTCTGCCAGGAAGTCTCCGCTGGAGGTGCCCAGACTGTTGGAGAAGACGATGGCGATCCAATACAGCAGCTCTCCGCGGAACGTGGCCACGTTCTCCACGTCCAATGTCTGGCCGCTGCGCCACCAGATGAGGAACACGATGATCAGACCGGCGGTGAGGATGGCCGCGCCGCCCGTGTAGCCGACACCACCGGTGCGGTTCATCAAGTCCGACAATGTGGTGCCTGCAGTGCTGGTGAGCGCGATGACTGTCCAGAAGATCGCTGGACGGAATCGTCGTGCGACCAATTGGACGGTGACCGCCACCACCAACAGGCCAAAGAAGATGATCGTTGCCACCAGGTAGCCGACTTGAAGCGTCTGAGCCAGCAGATCGCCACCGGTTTCCCCGAGAGTGGTGGCGACGATTTTCAGAATCCAGAACAACGCCGTGACGTGCGGCAGCTTGCGCATCACCCACCCCGTCGACGATGCCGAGTCCTGGGACGTGATCACAGACATGGTCCTCCCCGCGTACTCACTGTTGTGATTGCGAGCCCACCCGATCCGTGCGAGCGAGCACCGCGCTCGGGACAGCCGCCTCGATGCGCCCGGCCCACTCCTGCCAGGCTCGCCCATCGCGGCTGAAGGGTCGCTGAGGGACAACGCCTCCCGCCGGAAGGCGCTCAGATGTCGAGGCTTCCCCGCCGGTCGCTGTCTTCGCCGGCGCCCGGTGATGCGACCGTCAGCCGCCGGTGTGACCGCCACCGGGCGCCGGCACCCACGGCAGGCCCGGGATCGTCGGATACGGCGCGGTCGGACTCCACGGTGCCTGCGTGGAGGTGGGCGCCTGCGTGGTGGTCGGCGGTTGCGTAGTGGTCGCCGGCGCCTCGGTGGTCGTCGGCGGCGCCTCCGTGGTGGTCGGCGGAGGCGGTGTCTCGGCGGGCGGCGGGTTTTCCGTCGCCGGCGGGGCCTCGGGGGCCGGCTGCTCCACCGTCTGCGTCACGGTGTGCGGGGCCGGTGCCTCGTGGGTGACGGTCTGCGGCGCCTGGTCGATGTCCGGTTGGTCGACCGCCGTGGCGGGCGCCTGCTCATCCGGGGCCGCGGTGCTCGACGTGACCGCCTTCGAGGTGGACGCCGGACGGGTGGGCTCGTCACTCCCCATGATGCTCACCAACACTGCGACAACACCGACCAACACCGCGGCGGCGCCGGCACCCAGGATCACGGGCGGCCGCCGATACCAGGGCCGGGCGGCGATCTCGTCGCGTTCGGTCAGCTCCCGCTCACCGAACTCGAGTTGCGGTCGCGCCGTGGTCCGTCCGCCGCCCGCCGCGTCCAACCCGGTATCGAAGTCGGCCCCGTAGTCGTCGCCGTACTCCTCGGCCCGGTAGTCATCGATCGGCGCGACGTCGGGGACGTCCTCGGCGTCGGACCAGGCCAGCGCCTGCGGCGCGGCGGAAGGCTCGGGCGCCAGCAGGGCCGCTGCCTGCGTGGGCGGGGCCGCTGCCATGGAGGCCGGAGCCATGGCCGTCTTCCCGTCCTCCACGGTGCCGCGCACCGCGATGAGACCACCGCCGATGGCCGAGGTCAGCTCCGGCTGGGCCGCGATGATGACCGGAAGGCGGAGATGTTCGGACAGCGTCGTCGTGATCGCCGGGATGCGGGCGCCCCCGCCCGTGGACGCCACCGCGACGAGCTCGCCGGGGCGCAGCCCGGTGCGTTCAACAGCTCCCTGCAGGACCGACATGAACTCACGCAGCGGTTGGGCGATCACGTCGTCGAGTTCGTTGCGGTTCAGCCGCACGTCGCTGCGATGGCCCGGGAGTTCGGCGACCAATGCCGTGACGGATTCGGTGGACAGGCGTTCCTTGGCACGCCGGCATTCGGCACGCAGGCGGCCCAGCGAGCCGATGGCCGAGGTGCTGGCCAGGTCGATCGTTCCGGCCGCGGCCAGATCGTTCACCACATGGGTGAGCAGCCCCTGGTCGATCAGGTCGCCCGACAGGTCGGGGTGCCGGATGGTCGGCGCGATCGCCTGGTAACCGTTGTCGGCGTCGGCAAGTGTGATGCTGGTACCGCTGCCCCCGAAGTCACACACCGCGATCACACCCCGCGTGGGCACCCCGGGGTTGTCCTGCAGTGCGACCAGCGCCGCCTTCGCGTCGGGCACCAGGACCGGATCACCGAATCCGCCGATGGCGGCCAGTTCGGCACGCAGCGCCTCGACCTGATTGGGCCGCCAATGCGTGGGGTGGGTGACCGCGATCGGATCGGCCGGCGCGCGTCCCCCGGTCAGCGTGCGCAGCAGCGCCGCCAGGGCGTCGGCCAGCACGGCCTCGCCCCGGTGGGACGAGCCGTCAGGGGCCAGCATCCCGACCGGGTCGCCCACCCGCTCGACGAAGTCGGTGAGGATCAGACCGCGTTCGTTCAGGTTGGGATTCTCGCTGGGTACGCCCACTTCGGGAGCCCGGTGCGGGAAGAGCGTCAGCACCGGCGACCGCGTCACCGCGGCGCGGCCCACCACTACCGCTGTGAGGTTCGTCGATCCGATCGACAACCCGATCCCGTCAGCCATGTCACCCCGTTTCGAGAAGGACCCTATCCGGTATTCCATCTCGTTTGACGCGGCGGGCGTTACCTAGCGAATGGTGCCAAACCCGGGAATCAGAGGTAGATCGAGCGGAGTTACCCAGCCGGGCAAATGCTCATTCACCGCGGGCACGGCATTGAGCGCGCGCAGCCCGGTGGCCAGGCAGCCCGCGGCAGCGGCATCGCGTCCGGAACCGTCGGTGAACCGGAACGCGGTCTCCTGGGAGATGCTCGGGGTGCCCTCGATGTCGACGCGGTAGACGTCGTTGTCGTTTCCGGATGGCCAGCCCGGTGCGGCGTCCAGTCCGATCCGGTTGACGTGTTCGAGCTGGATCCGGGTCTCGCCGCGGTACACGCCGTTGATCGTGAACCGCACCGCGGCGACGTTGCCGGCCGGGATGATGCCCTTGGCGGACTTGCGTTCGTCCGGGGTGATCCACTTGTCCCACGTGGTGGTGATCTCGTCGAGTTCAATCCCCGCGGCGTGCGCGATCATCGGAACCGTTGCGCCCCAGGCGAAGATGAGGATGTCCGGGGTTTCGAGCAGTGCTCGCTTCTCCGGCGGTCTGCCGATGCCCATCTCGAATTCGTAGTCGCCGGTGTAGTTCGTGTAGTCGAGCAGTTCCGAGGCCCGCACCTGGCGTACCTCCGAACACAGGCCCATCAGGGTCATCGGGAACAGGTCGTTGGCGAAGCCGGGATCGATTCCGGTGGTGAAGCACGAGGCCCCGCCTGCCTCGCACGCCTCGGTGATGGGCTCGATCCAGTTGGGTGGGTTGAGGTGCATCTTGGGCCACACCCACGGCGTCATCGCGGTGGAGCAGACATCGATACCGGCCCGCAGGAACCGGGTGATGACGTCGATGTTCACGTCGGCGTGGGCCGCCGTCGGACCGTAGTGCACCAGCGCATCGGGCTTCAGCGCGATCAGCGCGTCGATGTCGTCGGTGGCGGTGACACCGACCGGAGCGCCCAGACCACAGATCTCGCCGACGTCGCGGCCCACCTTCTCTGGATTGCTGACACCGACGCCCACCAGCTCGAACAGTGGATGCCGCATGATCTCGGCAATCACCATGCTGCCCACAAAACCGGTGCCCCAGACCACAACTCGTTTCGTCACGGCGTTCACCTTAGGTGTACTACCTACCTCCCCGTGGCGGTTCCGGCCAGCCGGTCGACAGATGTGCGCACCGTGATGCCAGTCACACCGGGTATCGATGTCGCGGGGCCGCATGTCTTTAGTAATCGATCGGTTTCGCACAGCTTCGAACTCAGCACGAGAGGGACTCCGATGAGCACAAACACACTGGCCGGACGACGCGCACTGGTGACCGGCGGATCCCGTGGAATCGGCGCAGGAATCGTGCGGCGGCTCGCTGCCGACGGCGCCGCGGTGGCCTTCACCTACGGGGCCTCTGCCGCCGAGGCCGACAAACTGGTCGGCGAGTTGAGTGCGGACGGCGCGAAGGTCGTCGCGATCCAGGCCGACAGCGCCGATCCGGCGCAGGTGTCCAATGCCGTCGAGGAGGCGGTGGGTGCGCTCGGCGGATTGGACGTATTGGTCAACAACGCGGGAACCGCGTACATGGCACCGATCGAGGAGTTTCCGCAGGAGCAGTTCGACCGGCTGGTCGCCATCAATATCGGTGGGGTGTACTCGGCCATCCGCAGTGCGGTCAGCCACCTCGGTGAGGGATCGCGGATCATCAACATCGGCAGCATCAATGCCGACCGGGTGCCGACCGGCGGCACGGCGGTGTATGCGATGACCAAGGGGGCGGTGTCCTCGCTGACTCGCGCACTGGCCCGCGATCTCGGACCCCGGGGTATCACCGTCAACAATGTGCAACCCGGTCCGATCGCGACCGATCTGAATCCTGACGAAGGTGAATTCGCGGATGTCGTAAGGCAAACCACCGCACTGGGCCGCTACGGGCACACCAGTGACATCGCCGCCGTGGTGAGCTTCCTGGCCGGCCCGGAGTCGGGCTACGTCACCGGGGCGAACTGGAACGTCGACGGCGGCTTCACCGCCTGATCGCTCACAGGTCTATCGGGTCGGGCCGCTGCGGCTTCCTGGATGTGTCCTTCAGCGTGGATTTGAATTGCATTGCGCGGTAAGGCCATCCGGTATCGGTGCGCCACTGCGAGACCACCAGCCCGACACCGCCGGTGATGCCGAAGCGCGAGCCCGGCAGCAGGTAGCCGCCGTAGAGCTGGGCGACCTTGCTGTCCGCCTGGTCCTCGGCGTCCCACGACGATCCGGTGATCGGTGTCTGAACGGGGGTGGTGTACATGTTAGCCACCGGTGAGGACACCACCCGGTAGCCCAACGCATACGAGGACGCCAGGAATCCGCCGAGGACCCATCGGCCGGGGGCGGTGCGGCGGAAGGTCAGCTCACCCCAGTGCTCGTCGGGTGGGGTGATCGGGGTGGCCTGCGTTCCCCACTGCCAGCGCCCGTTGACGAATCCCCAGCTGGAGTACTGCGACCGTCGGCCGATCTGATCGGGCCGCACCCGCATCAGGATGATGCCCTTGTCGCGCTGAAATCCGGTTGCCACCACGTACACCCAACCGTCGTGGGGGTCGAAGTCCCAGGACCAGCATTGCGCGTGACCGTCGTGCAGGTCTGCCGGGAACTTCGCCTGCTCCCCCATGTGGGTCCACGACACCCCGCTGTCGTCGGAGCGCCAGATCTCGGTCCAGATGACCGTGCCGAAGCCATGGTTGACGATCGCGTGCAGGTACAGCGAGTCGCCGACGCGCAGCAGATCCGACGGGATCACCGTGCTGATGCCGCCGCGCCGCCAACCGGACGCCTCGTCGTCGTGGAGGTAATCCCACAGTTGCCGCGCATAGGTGGGGTCTGGTCCACCGGCGTATTCGTAGACGATCTCGTGGTTGGCGTCGCCGGTGCCGATCAGCACCACCGGTGAACGCCAGTCGCCCTGCCCGACGCGGGTGCCGGAGAACGTGTCACCGAACACCGACACCAACTTGCCGTTGGGGGCGATGATCGACGCGCCGAGATCGGTGGCGGTAACCCCGAACCGGTCGGTGCGTCCCGGCCCGGTGATATCGACGACCTTGCCGTCGATCAACGGGACGGCACCGCTCACATGCACAAGCGCAGGCCCCAGGTCTGACAGTTCAGCGGATAGGTGTCGACCGGAATCTGCAACGGCCGGTCGTAACTCAAAGTGAACGGAAAGGTGTGGATCGCCGGCGCCAACGTGCCGCCACACGCCTCGTTGTTCGCAACGCTGCGGGTGCCGGTGAGTGCGATGTCGTCGAATTTGTAGGTCTCGTTGGTCTGCGCCCAACTGCCATCCGAACACTTGATGCCCTCGAGCACCGCAGTTGAATAGACCCACTGTCCGCCCGTCAGCCGGGCATCGCCGCCCTTGGTGCCTCGGGTGGTTTCCACGTGCAGTCGGCACGCCACCGCCAACTCCAGCGGCTCACGCAGATCTCCGACGGTCGGGACACAGGACGGCCAGACCGACCAGGTCTCGTGCGCGATGCCCTCCTGCGTGTAGTTGTAGATGCCCTGCATGAGCGGCTCGGCCTGTGCCGGAGCTGCAACCCCCAGGCTGAGTCCGATTCCCAGGGTCGACATCAGGGCGGTCGCGGCCGCCGTGCGCTTGAAGGTCACAATGGGTGAGTATCGCAGTCTTCATCAGCGTCGTCACCGGTATGGGCCCATACGCGTCAATCCGGACCTGCCTGACGACCCCAGCGGGTGAGCGCAGTGGCGGATCGCCCGCGGTGATCCTGGAGAAATCGTGACCACACGACCAGCGGTGAGAACGTTGGCAGCAGTCCTGGTATTCGTGCTGGCTATCTGTTCGACAGCCTGTTCCACCGGCAGCCGGGTTGACCTCGGCGACGAATCAGCGGGCAATCTCATCGCGGCCATCGCGGGAGAACCCGATCAACTCGACCCACACCGCACCAGTGCCTACTTCTCGTTCGAGGTGTTGGAGAACGTGTTCGACACACTGGTCGAACCGGACGAGAACCTGCAGATGCGTCCCGCGCTGGCCCGGTCCTGGGATGTCAGCGACGACCAACTGGTCTGGACCTTTCACCTGCGCGATGGCGTCCGCTGGCACGACGGCACCCCGCTGACCGCCGACGACGTGGTGTATTCGTACCGGCGCATCATCGACGAGCAGCTGACCAACGTCGACAAGTTCAGTGCCGTCAGCGGTGTCACCGCACTCGATCCCGCTACCGTCCGGATCACCGTCCGCCGGCCCACGCCGAATCTGCTGACCAATCTCGGCGGGTTCAAGGGCATGGCCATCGTGCAGCGGGCCAATGTCGAGAGCGGCCAGATCGCGACCCATCCCGTCGGTACCGGTCCGTTCTCGTTCGCCGGACGCCGCAGCGGTGACTCCCTCACCCTGAAGGCCAACCCGCACTACTGGGGAGGCCCTCCCCCGATTTCGGGAGTGACGTTCCGGTTCATCTCCGAGCCGACGACGGCCTTGTCGGCACTGCAGGCCGGCGAGGTCGACTGGACGGATTCGGTACCGCCACAGCGCGTCGCCCAGCTGCGTGACGACGATTCGCTGACACTGGCCGTCACCCCGGGCAACGACTACTGGTACCTCGCACTCAACGAGGCCCGCGCACCGTGGAACGACCCGCGGGTGCGGCAGGCCATCGCATACGGCATCGACCGCGACGCGATCGCCACGGCCACCAGTTATCGCACTGCCGCGACCAATCAACTGGCGATTCCGCAAGGCAGCCCGTGGTTCACCGATTACCACCGCTACCGCTACTCCGTCGAGGAAGCGCGAAAGCTCCTCGCCGACGCCGGTGCCGCGCCGCACGACCTGGACATGCTGGTGACCAGTGAATACCCCGAGACGGTGACGGCAGCCCAGATCATCGCCGACAACCTTGCGCCCCTTGGCATCACGGTGAACATCCGGACCGTGGACTTCGCCACGTGGCTCGACGAACAGAACACCGGACACTTCGACATGTTGATGATGGGCTGGCTGGGAAACATCGACCCGGACGACTTCTACTACGCACAGCACCACACGAGGGGCACCAGCAACGCCCAGAAGTTCTCCGACCCCGAGGTCGACCGACTACTGGATGCCGGCCGCACCGAAACCGATGTCGCCAAGCGAAAAGACCTCTACGCCGAGGCTGCAACCCGGATTGCCGATGAGGCCAGCTACATCTACCTGTACAACCCGTCGGTGATCCAGGCCTGGGCCAACAACCTGTCGGGGTATCAGGTGCGCCGCGACGGCGCCGTCCGGTTCCGCACTGCCGACCTGGATCAAGGTGAAACCCGGTGAATTTGAAAGCTTTCAACAAGGTCCGTGCCGACCACCCGATCGCGGAGTTCCTGGCCCGACGGTTCCTGTACTCGGCGGTGGTGCTCATCGGCGTGCTGATCGTGGTATTCGCCTTGGTCCATCTGGTGCCCGGCGATCCGGTCCGGATCGCGCTCGGCACCCGCTACACCCCGCAGGCCTACGACGCACTGCGGGCCGCCAGTGGCATGGACCGGCCTATCGTCGAGCAGTTCTTCTCCTATCTCGGCTCGGCGCTGACCGGCGATCTCGGTGTCAGTTTCCGCAACGGTGACCCGGTCACCCTGACCCTGCTCGACCGGCTGCCGGCCACGTTGTCCCTCGGCGTGGTCGGGATCCTCATCGCCCTGGCGATCGCGCTGCCCGCCGGGATCTTCTCCGCGCTGAGGGAAGGCCGGCTCAGCGACGGAATCGTGCGGGTCGCCAGCCAATTCGGCGTGTCGGTCCCGGATTTCTGGTTGGGCATCCTGCTGATCGGGCTCTTCGCCTCGACGCTGGGGTGGTTGCCCACCTCGGGATACCGCCCACTGCTCGCAGATCCGGGCGGCTGGCTGCGCCACATCATCCTGCCCGGACTGACAGTGGGCCTGGTCGCCGGCGCGATCATGACCCGGTATGTGCGCTCGGCGGTGCTGGAGGTCGCCGCCATGGGATACGTGCGGACCGCGCGGTCGAAGGGGCTACCCCCGCCGGTGGTCACCTTCCGTCACATCGTGCGCAACGCGCTGCTGCCGGTGTTGACCATCACCGGAATCCAGCTGGCCACGATCCTGGGTGGGGTGATCGTGGTCGAAGTCGTGTTCGCCTGGCCGGGTTTGGGCCGGCTCGTATTCAATTCGGTTGCCGCCCGCGATTATCCGGTGATCCAGGGGGCGGTGCTCTTGATCGCGGTGCTGTTCCTCCTGATCAATCTGCTGGTGGATGTGCTGTATGCGATCGTCGACCCGAGGATCCGGCTGTCATGACCGAAACTCAGGATTCCCGCGTCGCATCGTGGCGACTGTTGCTCTCCAACCCGGTGACGGCGATCAGCGCCGCGGTACTGCTCGCCGTGCTGATCGTCGCCGTCGCCGCCTCCTGGATCGCGCCGTACGGGATCAACGACATCGACGTGCCCAGCGCGCTGCAGGGCCCCGGCACCGCACACTGGTTCGGCACCGATGAGCTCGGCCGCGACGTCTTCTCGCGGGTACTGGTCGCGATCGCGGCGTCCCTCCGGGTCGCAGTGGTCTCGGTGACGCTGGCCGCGGTGATCGGCGTGCTGATCGGCGTCCTCGCCGGTTACCGCGGAGGCTGGATCGACACCGTGGTCATGCGCGTCGTCGATGTGATGTTCGCGTTTCCGGTGTT
Source organism: Mycolicibacterium peregrinum (assembly GCF_001665785.1). Taxonomy (GTDB): domain Bacteria; phylum Actinomycetota; class Actinomycetes; order Mycobacteriales; family Mycobacteriaceae; genus Mycobacterium; species Mycobacterium peregrinum_A. The sequence continues at coordinate 380,325 of NZ_LZSO01000012.1, read as the reverse complement.
GCTGCTCGCCCTGGCGATCGTGGCGGTTCTCGGCCCCGGCATCACTACCACCATGCTGGCCATCGGGATCGTCTACATTCCGATCTTCGCCCGCGTGGCCCGGGCATCGGCGCTGGGCGTCCGGGTGGAACCGTTCGTCGCGGTGTCGCGGAGTATGGGTACCGGAGACGGCTACATTCTGGTTCGGCACATCCTGCCGAATATCGCCGGGCCATTGATCGTTCAGCTCTCGCTGTCCCTGGCGTTCGCGATCCTGGCGGAGGCTGCGCTGTCGTTCCTGGGATTGGGTATCCAGCCACCGCAGCCGTCGCTGGGCCGGATGATCTTCGACGCCCAGGGATTCGTCACCCTGGCCTGGTGGATGGCAGTGTTCCCGGGCGCGGCGATCTTCGTGATGGTGTTGGCGTTCAACCTGTTCGGTGACGGTCTGCGAGATGTCCTCGACCCCAAGCAGCGAACGTCCATCGAGGCGAGAAGGGCGGGGCGACAGTGACTTCACCGACCTCACCAGTGCTGGAAGTCAGCGGCCTCCGGGTTGGGATCGGCCGCCGCGAGATCGTGCGGGGTGTGTCGTTCGATGTCCACCGTGAGCAGACCATCGGCATCGTCGGCGAATCCGGGTCCGGCAAGTCGATGACGGTGCTGGCCGCCACGGGTCTGTTGGACGCACCTGGGGCAGTCGTCGCCGGGAGCAGCACGCTGGCCGGTGGCACACAATTGGTCGGGGCGTCGGCCCGGGCCCTGCGGGCCGTCCACGGAAGTCGGATCGGATTCGTCTTCCAGGATCCCGGAACGTCGCTGAATCCCCTACTGACTCTGGAACGTCAGATCACCGAAACCCTTGAGACACATCGCAGGATGACCCGCCGTCAATCCCGTTCCCGCGCCGGCGAGCTGCTCGATGCCGTCGGACTCCCCCAGGACCGGCTCGATGCCTACCCGCACCAACTGTCCGGCGGGCAACGTCAGCGGGTGATGATCGCAATCGCCCTGGCGTGCGATCCGGAACTGCTCATCGCTGACGAACCCACGACCGCCCTCGATGTGACCACCCAGGCCCAGATCATCGAACTGGTGGCGGATCTGCAGCGGGATTTCGGCACCGCGGTGGTGTGGATTAGCCACGATCTCGGAGTGATTGGTCAGGTGGCCGATGAGGTGACGGTGCTGCGTAACGGCGAAGCTGTCGAGCAAGCGTCGATCCTTGATGTATTCGATCATCCACAGCACGCGTACACCCGCGAGTTGTTGGTCGCCCGCCCCCTGGTGGACGGCCCTGGACCCGAACCGGCCGCCGACGACACACCGGTTCTGTTACAGGCCAAGGGGCTTGAGGTGCGCTACGGCGCGGTGCAGGCCGTCAAGGACGTGTCGTTCGAGATCCGCCGGGCGACGACGCTGGGGATCGTGGGCGAATCGGGGTCGGGCAAGTCGACGGTTGCCGCCGCACTGACCGGGCTGGCCGCACCGTCGGCAGGCACAGCGACGCTGGACGGCGACGACGTTCTGGCCGGCGGGCGCGGGTTGCGCCGACGGATCAGCCTGGTCTTCCAGGACCCGTTCGCCTCACTCGATCCACGGGCCCGGGTGAGCTCGGCGATCGGTGAGCCGCTGCGAGTGCACCGGTTGGCGGCAGGGCGACGGGCCCGCACCGCGCGGGTGGCAGAACTGCTCGAACTCGTCGGACTACCAAACGATTTCGCATCCAGATATCCGCATGAGCTGTCCGGTGGGCAGCGCCAGCGGGTGAGCATCGCCCGCGCACTGGCAACCGAGCCCGAGGTGCTCATCCTCGACGAGTCCACCGCCTCGCTGGATGTGTCGGTGCAGTCACGGGTACTCGACCTGCTGTCCGAACTGCAGCGTGAGTTGGGTCTGACCTATCTGTTCATCGCGCACGACCTGGCGGTGGTGCACCGGATGTGCCACGACGTGCTCGTGATGCGGGCCGGCGAGGTGGTCGAGTACAGCCCGGCCGCCGAGTTGTTCAGGGCACCACAGCACTCCTACACCCGGACCCTGCTGGCCGCGGTTCCGCCGGCCAGGCCGCGTGAGAAGGTGTGAGCCATGACTGCTCTGGATGGAAAAGTCGCGCTCGTCACCGGTGCCTCATCGGGACTCGGCGCGGCAGTGGCCCAATTGTTCGCCGCACGTGGCGCGAAGGTGTTCGGGGTGGCCCGCGACGCCGAACGGATGGCGACGGTGTTCGAGGATGTGCCCGGAGGGGCGTACGCCTCGGTGGACATCTCCTCGTCGGAGGCCTGCCGAGACGCGGTGGCGCAGTGCGTCGAGAAGTTCGGCCGTCTCGACGCCCTGATCAACGTCGCGGGCTTTCACCAGATGCGCCACACGGTGTCGGTGACCGACGAGGACTGGGACAAAGATCTCGCGGTGAACCTGAACGGCCCGTTCTTCCTGTGCCGAGCGGCGCTGCCACATCTGCTGGAGGCCGGCGGCAACATCGTCAACGTCGCGTCGATCGCGGGCATCGAGGGCGAGGTCTACTCGGCGGGGTACTGCGCCGCCAAGCATGGCCTCGTCGGCCTCACCCGTGCCTTGGCCATCGAGTTCACCTCGGAGCGCCTCCGCGTCAACGCGGTGTGCCCGGGCGGCATGCTCACGCCTCAGACCACTGAGTTCGCCGCCCCCGAGAATGCCGACTGGAATCTGATCATGAGGATCGCTGCGCCCCGCGGAATGATGGACGTGGCTGACGTCGCCAAGACCATCGCGTTCCTGGCCAGTGACGACGCGGCCGCCGTGCACGGTGCGGTCTACATCGTCGACGCGGGCAAGACCGCGGGATGAACACCGCCGTTCTGTCCCGCGCGACGCATCGCAGTGTGGCCGTTGCCGGGTCGGCGGGTCCGCCGCCACGGCCAGCAGCGTCGCCGTGGTCGGAAGTGCGCTCACCGTGCTGTCTTTCGCGATGCTGGGCTGCCTGGCCTGTATCGGCTGCTTCGCCTGTCTGCGGTGTGTGGGCTGCCTCGGGTGTGCCCGCTGCCGCGACTGCGTCGGGTGCGTGGGTTGCTACAACTGCTCGGGGCTGCGGAACGCACGCGGTCTGCGCAACGTGCATATGTGAATCTTCTGCTCGGACGGTTCCCACGAGGCCGCCGCGCGGGCACGATAGGAGTGTCCGCCGGGTACGGCGAAGGGAGCGGACGATGAAGGCCCACGTCGGCGATTTTCTCGTTATCAAGGGCACCACGACCGATCAACATGAACAGCACGCGGAGATCCTCGAAGTGCGTACCGAGGACGGAGCGCCGCCGTACGTGGTCCGGTGGCTGGTCACCGGACACGAGGCGATGGTGTATCCCGGCCCCGACGCGGTGATCGTCTCGGCTGCCGATCACGCCCGCGCGGCCGAGCGCGCCGCCGAGCGGTCGGGGCGACCGCGCTAGCCGCCCCGACCGGGTCCGCAGCACTCAGCTGTGTTCGAGCGCTGCGGCGGGGGCGGCCTCGGCCGGAGTCTGCGCATGGAGGGGTTCAGGCGCATGGACTTCCGGGCCGTCCGGCCAGAGCTGATGGATGATCGGGCAGCCGATCAGTGCGACGAGACCTGAGGCGATCAGGCCACCGTCGATACCGCCGATCATCGGCGCCAGCAGCCCGGTGTAGGCGTCATTGACCGAGAACAGCATTCCGGCCGACGCCGCAACGCACCACAGAGTCAGCGCACTCGGATTCAATCCGCCTTTGTACCAGTAGATTCCACCGCGCAGCCGACGATTGAACACCTGCAGGTCATCGACGTCATAGTAGCCGCGCCGCTTGACGTGGCCATAGACCACGATCACGACCCACGGGATGGAGAAGCAGACCAGCAGCTGCAGGTAGACCGACATCCCGCTTTCGATCTTGTCGTAGAAGTGCCCGACGTACACCAGAACGGTTGCGAGCCCGCAGGCCAGCAAGGTGGCCTGAACCCGGTTGAACCGCGGGATGATGGCGCTGGTGTCCAGCCCGGTGCCGTAGGTGTTGATGACGGCCTGCGTCGTACCCGAGGCCAGACCGAGGTAGAGCAGCGCGGGGATGTACCACAGCGGCACCACGTCGACGATGCCGAACACAAACGGGGTATCCGAGTCGGCCACTCCGGCGTTGAAGGCTGCCGCCGAGGTGAACGCACCCCAGAGGAAGCACACGCCCATTCCGAAGATGCCACCGAGTATCAGAGTGAGCACAATGCGACGGTCGGAGTATTTCTGCGGGGAGATATGCCGGGTCCAGTCGCCGGAATAGGCGGCATACGACGACACCGTTGCCGCGCACAGCAGCGCCGACACGAGCCAGGTGCTCAGCTCGGAACCGAACGCGTAGTGCCCGGTACCGGCGTAGGACGCACTGAAATCACCGCTGTAGACGAATAATCCGACGATCATGCACAGCCCGGCAGTCGGCAGGATGAACTTCAGCGCGGCCATCATGCTGTGGTGTCCGTAGACGGAGATGACGGTGACGATGATGCTCAGCACGGCGTAGGCGATCAGCCGCACGATCTCGTTGTCCGGCATGTTGAAGAAGCGGATCAGCGCCGACGCGAGTGCATCGCCTCCGGTCCAGATCGAGATTGCCGCGAAGGCCAGGCTGGCCGTGCCCTCGAGAATCGATCCGATCAATCGGCCGGCCACTCCGAAGTAGGCGCCACTGGACACCGGATTGTTGGTGCCCGAATGCGGACCCATCAGACCGGACAAGCCCAGGAACACCGCACCGACTGCCGATCCGGCCATGATGGAGGTCGCCGCCGGCCACCACCCCAGACCGAACGCGATCGGGTACCAGCCGATGATGAACAACCCGAACGTCATGCTGCCGCCGAGCAACAGGATGTACAGATTGCTCGGCCGCGAGCGTCGTTCGTCCTCGGGGATGTAATCAATGCCGTGTTGCTCCACACGCGGGAGCGAAAGTCGGGACGCAGTGGTCAGGTCCTTGTCGAAGTCCTTGTCTACCATGCGGTTGTCACTTTCGAACGAGCCATTCGAATGGCTTGAGATGTGCTGGGTTTTCGGTGTAGATGAGCTCGGGATGCCATTGCACCCCGAAGCAGTTCTCACCTTCGATTGCCTCGACGACCCCGTCGGGGCTCCACGCGGTCGCCGTGAGCGATCCCGTGTCGGAAACAGCCTGGTGGTGTTGGGAATTCACTTCGGTCAGGTTCGGGAACAACTCTCCCGCCAGTGATCCCGGCTTGATCTCGACGCCGTGCCGGATCGAGGCGTAGCCGCCGTCGACGGTGTCGGCCATGTGCTTGCGCACGCCGTAGGCCGGCAGATCCTGGTGCAACCGCCCGCCGTGGGCCACCGCGAGCATCTGTGCCCCACGGCAGATCCCGAACGTCTTGATGCCACGCCGGATCGCCCGTTCGAGGATCGCGAGTTCAACCTGGTCGCGCTGTGCGTCAACACCCATGAGCGTCGCTCGGGTGGTTTCGCCGTAGCGGCGGGGATGGATGTCCCCGCCGCTCAGCAGCAACAGCGCGTCGATCCGATCGGCCAGACGCAGGGCCCGTGCGGGGTCGAGCGTCGCGGGGATCAGTACCGGTACACCTTCGGCCCGAACGACCGCGTCGATGTGGTTCCGGTGGCTCGCCAGGAAGCCATCGGCACCGAGGCCACAGACAACGCCGACGACTGTCATAGTTCCAGCAGGTACCTTCTGCGTTCGGCGTCGGAGACCAACAGGTGGTCGGACTCCCACTCCTTGAGTTTCATCTCCGTGTACTCGCTGACGAATGCCGGCGAGAATGTCTTATGCACCAGGGGATCTGCCTGAAAGGCCTCGATCGCCTCCAGCAGCGTCCGGGGCAGCACCGGCGCGTCGGAGTTGTGCGAAGCCTGCTCAAGCGGCTGCCCGGGATCCAGACCCTCCCGGATACCTTCCAGGCCGGCGGCGATCATCAGCGCCGATGCGAAGTAGTAGTTCGCGGCGCTGTCCGCGGCCCGGTACTCGATGCAGGCCCGGTTCTGCGGCAGCCGGACAGTGCACGATCGGTTGTTCGAGCCGTAGCTGACACGGGTTGGGGCCCAGGAGATCTGACCGTCGGCGAGCCGAGGGGTCAACCTGCGGTAGGAGTTGGTGGTGGGGTTGCCCAGCGCGGTGAACGCGGGCGCGTGCTTGAGGACACCTGCGATGAACTGATAGGTGGTCTGGGTCCACTCCCCCGCGGTGTCCCCGAGCCGGAACGCATTGCGGCCGGTCTCGAGGTTCACCAGGCTCATGTTCAGGTGCGCACCCGAACCCCACATGCTCGCGTACGGCTTGGGCATGAAGGACGCGAGCAGGCCGCATTCCTTGGCGATCTGCTTGACCGCGAAGCGGAACAGCGTCATCCGGTCTGCCATCTCCAGCACCGGGGCGTGGCCGATGCTGAGCTCGTACTGACCGTCGCCGCCCTCGTGTCCGAATGCGTAGACGCCGAAATCGAGCTCGCTGAGGTAACCGACGAGTTTGTCGAGAAACTCCGAGGCGTCCAGGGTGGCCTCGACGTCGTAGGCCGGCGACGGCCGCAGCGATCCACTGCGCGCGATCGGAACCAGGCGATCACGCTCCCCCTCGAGGGATTCGGGCCGGAACACGTAGAACTCGGGCTCGACGCCGAGATGCACCGAGTAGCCCTGCGCGGCCGCCGCCTCGACCTGCGTGCGCAGCGCGTTGCGCGGACACAGCGCGAAGGGTTCGCGGCCCCCGAAACTCATGTCGGCGATCATCCATGCATACCGGCGATCCCAGGGCAGGATCTTCAGAGTGCTCAGGTCCGGCACCCCGACCACCTCGTCCTCGGTCGGGTTCATGTTGCCGATGCCGCCGAACCCGCGGGGTGTGTACCGCTCGGCGCCGGCTACCAGGTCGGCGAAGTGTGTCATCGGCACGACCTTCGACTTCGGCCTGCCGAGGACGTCGATCCAGTTCGCCATGGCGTACTTGACGCCTTGGGCGCCCAGCTCTTTCGCAACACGCGTGTGTTCGGGATCGAGGCCGTACAACGTGTCGTTGCGCTCGAAGATGGTGTCGGTCATGCGTTTCTCTCCTTTGTGATGGGGGTGAGTGCTTCGTAGGCTCGAAGGAAGGGCTGCAGTGGCGCTCGTGCCACGCCGCCGCCGATCTGCCCGCCGCCGGCACCGGCGATACCGATGTCGAGGTAGGGAGTTATGCCGGTCGCGGCGATGCGCCGCACGTCGAATCCGACGGGGGTGCCCCGGTAGTCCAGGGCCGGGATGCGCAGGTCTGGATGTTCACCGGCACAGATGTCGTACATCTGGACCGTGCGCGCGATCATGGTCGCGGCATTGCCTCCGCTGGAACGTTGGAGCGGAAGGGCGGCGGCCTGCGCGACACCCCCGAGGCCGACGACCTCGGTGATGACGCTCTCCCCACCCATGAACTCCATGTCGTCCTCGGTGAACCCCGGGTACAGCCGCACAGCCTCGAAGGTGGGCAGCGGACCGCAGAACCAGCGGTCCCCGAGACCGGCCACCTGTATGCCGAACTCCTTGCAGGAGAACGCCATCGACGTGACCAGGCTGCTGTCCGCAACGCCCCGCATGGCATCGGCGGCCACCTTCGCCGCAGCCATCGCAAGGCGAAGGAAGAAGTAGTCGCCGCCGGAGAGGTACTCGGCCAGCACCCGAGCGTCCTCGGTGCTCGCCGCGGCGATCGCCGGCAGCAGCGTGCGGGTGAACAGTGTCGTCGCCGCGGTGTTGCGGCTGTGCAGTTCGTCGCCCATGGTCAGCGCCCGCTGAATGATCGGCTTGAGCGGGACGCCGCCGTGCGCTCGCACCGCCCGGTCCAGCGCCGGCCCCACGTGGTCACGCAGGAAGTCCAGGTTGACGCGGGTCGCGTCGCTGTAGGTGCCGTAGTTGAGCCGGTCGGCGGTGTCGCCCTCGTACAGCGTGCAGTAGCCCCGGTTGCCGGTGCCCGCATCTTCGACGACGAGAACAGGCATCGACGCAGTCGTCACCCCTGCCAGCGATCCGACCACACCGAGGGTCTGACAGCCGGCGACGGTGACCTCGCCACGCTCGAAGGCCCGTTCGGCGCCGGCGCGGTCGGTGGCGAAACCCTCGTAGATCGCGGCCCCGAGCAGGCCGTCGCGCTGGCCACCGGTGTAGGCGGCGAACGGCAGGGACGGCCCCGAGGTGAGGACGAGATCCCGGCGCATCCCGGCGACCGCCTCGATCGCCGGGCGGACCCTGGTCAGCTGCGGTTCGGCGTTGAACAGGTTCGCCAACGCGGCGGTGTTCGCGTCCGTGATGGCCACGGGCGGTTGAGCGGTTGGACTCATGCGGTCGTCCCTTCCCTGGATCCGACGGAATATCTGACCATGACAAAACCTTTTGGCAATTGATGGCCAGCATGCGACACGCCAACCGGGTTTCCTGTGGCAGATCTTTATCCTGATCGGAAACCCGGTTTGACAAAACGTTTTGGCGTGTGCTGGTATGGAACCGTAGCGCAGTGACTCACGACGGGTCAAGAGTCAAATGTGATCGCGAGCACAACAGGTCTGCGGACCGAGAGATGGAGCAGCGCAGTGGCGAACATCAAGGACGTGGCGCGCTACGCCAACGTGTCCCCGACGACCGTGTCGCACGTGCTCAACGGGCGCGGTCGCGTCGCACCGGAGACGAGGGACCGAGTGCTGGAGGTCGCCCAGCGGCTCGGCTACACCGCCAGTGCCCACGCCCAGCAACTGGTCACGCGCCGCAGCCGGATCATCGCGATCCAGATGCCCGACCTCGACACGAAGGGGCGCGGCGCCGCACTGCTGCCGAAGTCCGAGTCGGAGTACTTCCTGGAGTTGATCAACGGGGCCGCGGCAGCCGCCACCGACGCGAAGTACGCACTCGTCGTCGTGTCACCCGGCGTCGACGCATCGTCGATCCGCAGCTTCGGGGTCGACGGCATGATCATCGTCGACCCGAAGGGCTCCGAGCAGTTCCTGCAGTCATCGTTCGCGGACCAGTACCCGGTGGTGACCACCGGTGAACCTGTGGTCGCGGCGGGCCGGCCCTGCTTCGTCGTCGACAACGATCACGAGGCGGCCGCCCGCGAGATCTTCGAACACTTTGCCGCCCAGGGACGTTCACAGCCCGCCATCATCACCGACACCACGTCGCGGTCGTACATCCGCGACATTCAGCACGCCTATGGGGAATGGTGCAACGCCAACAACGTCCGGCCTGCGGCGATCGCGGTGGCCGAGGCGTCACCGACCGAGATGGGTAAGGCACTGGCGTCCCTGCGAAACGGCCCCTCCCCCGCCGATGCCATCTACACGAGCTCCGATGAATGCGCTATCGCGCTGCTGGACGCCGCCCGCGAAGCGGGAGTGTCGGTGCCAGGCGAGCTGGCGCTGGCCAGCGCAGTCGACAGCTCGATTCTGCGGGTCACCAATCCGCCGGTGACCGGAGTCTTCCTGCACCCCAGAGACATCGGGGCACGGGCAGTGGAAAGCCTCACCGATTTGATTGCACGAAAGGATCCCGACTGCCAACTGCCACCGTTGGAAAGCACGCGAACCATGATCCCGACGCGCGTGGTGGTGCGCGCGTCTACAGCCACGGAAGAGAGTCGATGAAAGTTCTGGTGATCAGCGCGAGCCCGCGCGAAGACGGCAATTCCCACTTGCTCGCCGAGGCCGCCTGTGCGGGTGCGGAATCGGCGGGCCACGAAGTCGAACACGTGTTTCTCGACCAATATGTCGACCGCATGCTCGACAACTGCAGGAGTTGCCGGACGGCAGCCGGCTTCTGCTCGCTCGACGACCGTTACGAGTCTCTGCTCCTCGACAAGATGTTGCCCGCCGACGGCATCATCTACGCGATGCCGCTGTACTTCTACGGCATGCCCGCGCGGCTCAAGACGGTCTTCGACCGACTGTTCTGCTACACCGCCAACAGTGCGCCCCAACAGGAGCAGGTCGTGGACGGCATCACCGACAAGACCGTCGGTGTGCTGATCTCCTGCGAGGAGAGCTATGTCGGGGCGACGGCAGGCGTCATCGCCCAATTCCAGGAATTGACCCGGTATCTCGACCAGAGCCTCGCCGGGGTCGTGGTCGGCAACGCCAACAGCCGTGGCGAAATCGCCTGCGATCCAACCGATCCCCTGTCCCGCGCGCGGGATCTGGGTGCCCGGTTGTTCGACATCAGGGTCACCGACTACCGACTGACCACACCGCGGTCGAACAAGGTCTGGGATCCGGTGGGCTGCTAGCCGCCCGGCACCACCAGGACCGGCCGGTACGTGCGCTGCAGCGTCGCTGCCGCCACACTGCCCAACAGCACCTTCTTCAGCGCCGATCGCCCGCGCGAGCCGACGACCACGACACCGGCCCGTTGGTCTTCGGCAAACGCCACGAGCGCGTCGGCCGTGGCACCGGCGCCGGATCCGCGGAACCTGGGCACGCGGTGCCCGGGTTGGGCGGCAGCCACGTCGACCGCGCCACCGTCGTCCACCCCGACCGAGACCACCTCGCGGCCGGGGAACAGCGCGCCGGCGGTGGCAAGCGCCCGGTCGGATCCCTTCGAGCCGTCGACTCCGACCACGACCGGCCCGTCGGCCACCGCCTCGTATTCGGCCGAGATCATGTTCTGCGACACCACGAGCACCGCACGGGGTGCGTGGTGCACCACCAGATCCGAGACGCTGCCCAGCTTCGAGTCGCTCGCGCCTGCGCCTCGGGCGCCGACGATCAGCACGTCGGGTTCGAGTTGTTCGGCCACCTGCGCCAGCCCGAGGCCCTCTCCTGCCCAGGTCCGCTTGACCAACGGCTCGGGATTCCAGCCGGCTGCCCGGGCGAGGATCACGCCGGTGTCGACCAGTCGCGCGGCCTCACCCTCACTTTCGCTGTCGACGAGATCGATCAGCTCGTCGACATTGCGTGCCGAGTGCCGCAGCCGGGCGCGCAGTCCCTTGCTGCCGAACGGCGGCGTGCACAGATAGACGACCACCGCATCGGCTGCCGGGAACAGCGAAGCACCGCTGTTGATCGCCGCATTGGCCGCCAGCGACCCGTCATAACCGAGCACTACCTTCATGTGCGTCCCCTTGCTCCGTTCGTGCGGTCCGGTTCGTGCCTCCGATCCCAGACTAGAGGGCTGTGGGAGTGCCCACGGGTTTGCACTCCTACCGGAAAGCAGGTAGCCGACTACGCTATCGACCGCTCTGGTTACGCGCGCAAGCTCAGCTCATGGACGCCACCGTGAACGGCCTGACCCACCTCAGGGCGCCCGTCGCGGTCGCCTCCGACGTCATCCCCCGCGACGCCGGGGCCGCACTTCGGGATCAGACCTTCAAGCGCTGGGTGCGCAGTGCGGCCATGGTCGGCGCCGGAGGCGGCGGGATAGTCGGCGCGTTCCTGGCCTTCGCTGCTCCCATCGTGTTGAGCCCGGCCGACACCCAGCGCCTGCTGATGCGCGGCGGCACCGTACTGATCGTGTTCCTGGCCGTCGCGGTCCCGGTGATGATGCGGGTCCGGCGCCACCGGTTCACCGCCGGAACCGCCTGGCTCAGCGAAGGCCGCGCGCCCACCCCGAAGGAGCAGCGGATGACGTTGGGCGCCTCCGGGGAGGCGGTGCGGTTGTCGGCTGCGGTGTGGGGTGTCGGCGCCGTGATCTTCGGGTCGCTGGCGCTCAGTCAGCAGGTGTCCACCGCGGTGTACATCTTCAGTGTGGTGGCGCTGGGCGGTATCTCGACAAGCGCGGTCTGGTACCTGATCGTCGAGCGGGTGATGCGGCCGGTGTCGGCTCGTGCCCTCGACGGCGCCACCCCGGACCGACGGTTCGGGCCGACGATCGGACGCAGGCTGATGATGGCCTGGCTGTTGGCGACCGGGGTTCCGTTGTTCGGGGTGGCGGTATTGGCTGTGGGCTATCTGGCCGACGTCGGTTTCCGCGCCCAACGCACGTTCGCGGCGATCCTGATCCTGGTGGCGGTGGCGATCGTCGTCGGGCTGTTCGCGATCCTGATCGCCATCCGTTCGGTCACCGAACGGGTCACCGCGCTGCGCCGGGCTCTGGCCCAGGTGCAGGCCGGTGATTTCGGTGCGCGGGTCGAGGTCGACGACGCCAGCGAGATCGGGCGCCTGCAAGCCGGTTTCAACACGATGACGGCGGGCCTGGCCGAACGCGAGCGCATCCGTCATACCTTCGGCACCTATGTGGATCGCGATGTGGCCGAACACATTCTGTGCGCCGCCGGATCGGTGGAGGCCCAGGAGGTGGACGTCACGCTGATGTTCGTCGACGTCCGCGGATTCACCACGCTTGCCGAACAGTTGCAGCCCACCGAGGTGGTCACAACGCTCAACCGGCTGTTCGAGCGAATCGTCCCGATCGTGCACGACCACGGCGGCCACGTGGACAAGTACGCAGGCGACGGTCTGATGGCCGTTTCGGTGCGCCCCGGCACCAGGATCGGCACGCTGACGACGCCCTGGGTGCGGCGCTGCAGATCGCCGCCGCCGTGCACGACGAGTTCAGCGGCACGCTGTCGGTGGGCGTGGGACTGAACTCCGGGCCGGTGGTAGCCGGAAATGTCGGTGGCGCAGGACGTTTGGAATTCTCCGTGATAGGTGACGCGGTGAACATCGCCTCCCGGGTGGAGACCGCGACCCGCCAGACCGGCGACACCGTGCTGCTCACGGGCGCCACGTTGAGCCAACTCACCAGGGACCAAGGTCGTTTCGAGGCCCGTCCCGGGTTGGCTCTCAAGGGTAAGACCAACCCGGTGGCCGTGTACGCCCCGGCGTGTCAGCGCTCGCCGTACTCCAGGGGCGGTTCTGACGAATCGACGTGGCCGTAGCTGCTGATGGTGAGTCCGTCGGGACCAACCTCGTAGCGGGCACCGTCAGCGGGATTGGTGGCCACGAATCCGTTTCCGGAGCGCTCGGCCGTGGGGATCTGGAGATTGGCGCCGTCACTGAGCCGCTCACCGCGGTAGGAGAAGGAATCGGGGCCATTCTGGCAGATGACCGCCAGCGACGACGCCGTCCGGATCACGGCAGCCGGGGTGGTCCCCTCGACGCAGCGCGCGGTGTGATTGATGAAGCCCTGTTCGTCGGTACCACTGACGTTGGCGGTCGCCGAGCCGGCCGTGGTGGTCGTCGTCGGCGACTCGCGCGTGGTGTCCGGTGGGGTCGGCGCGGTCAGCGTCTCGTGCGTGGAGGAGCTGTCGCCGCCGCTCGCCAACACTGCGGCCAGCACCGCGGCGATTCCGAACAAGCCGACGGACGCCACGATCAAAATCAGTTGGGTCCGGCTGAACCGCGGCTTGCGGGCCGGAGCCTGCGGCGGTTGAGGCGCGGGCGGCGCCGGCGGGTACGGCGTGAAGCCGGTGTGATCCGGGTTCGGGTAGATCGACGAGAACTCTCGGGTGCCCGGCGGATGCGACTGTGTGGGGACCGGAGGTGGCGGGGTCGGTGACGGTAGCGGTGGTGGCGCGGGAGCAGGAGCGGGCGGCACCGGTGGTGGCGAAGGCGCTGTCGAGGGACCGGACGTCGTGGCAGCGCGGGCGGCCTTGGCCAGTTCCCCGGCACTGGAGTAGCGGTCGACCGCGTCTTTGGCCATGCCTTTGGCGACGACCTCGTCGAATGCCCGCGGTATGCCGCGACGCATGATGCTCGGTCGGGGCGCCGGGGAGAACATGTGGGCGCTCATCAGCTGGCGCAGATCACCGGCCTCGTACGGCGGCCTGCCGATCATCATCTCGTAGAGCAGGCAGGTCAGGGCATAGACGTCGGCGGCCGGTCCGACCGGACCTCCGGAGAATCTCTCGGGCGCCATGTAGGCGCTCGACCCGATCAGCACGCCTGTCATGGTGACGCTGGCCTCACCCCCGACGTGGGCGATTCCGAAATCCACCAGATAGGCGAAGTCGTCCGGGGTCAGCAGTACGTTCTCCGGCTTGATGTCGCGGTGCACCAGGCCGTCGGCGTGCGCGGCGTCCAGCGCGGCAGCCACCTGGGCGACGATGGCAGTGGCCCGTTCCGGGGTGAGCGGGCCGCCCGACCGCAGCAGTTCCTTGACGCTGGCGCCCTCGACGAGGCGCATGTCGATGTACAGGACGCCGTCGATCTCGCCGAAATCGTGTACCGGGATGACGTGGGGTTCCTGCAGCCGGGCCGCCACGCGCGACTCACGCCGGAACCGCTCCTGGAAGCTCGCGTCGGCGGCGATCTCGGTGCGTAGCAGCTTGACGGCCACCATGCGTTCCTTGACCGTGTCGTAGGCGCGGTACACCTCGCCCATTCCACCGACACCGATCAGCGATTTCAGCTCGTAGGGTCCGAACCGGGTGCCGAGGCGCGAGGCACCAGGAGGCGGCGTCATTGCTCGATCCTTTCAGCCCTCCCCGACTGTTTACGGTCCACCGACCGTGCCGCACCGGCGCAGCGGAATCGGGGTCCGGTGACGAGGATATACGTGCGCGGTCAGCCGAACGACGAGTGCGGGGCCCCCATACCCGGGTCGATCTTCACTGGTCCCGAGGCCGACGGCGCGACCGGGAAATCGAAGATGGCTGTCGGGATGTACACCGTCGCACAGGCATTCGGGATGTCGACGACGCCGGACAACCGTCCCTCGATGGGCGCGGCGCCCAGCAGCAGGTACGCCTGCTCGGGGCTGTAACCGAATTTCGTCAGATATTCGATCGCGTGCAGGCAGGCCCGCTGGTAGGACAGGTGCGAGTCCAGGTAGCGCTGCTCACCGTCGAGGGTGACCGAGGTGCCGGAGAATGCGATCCATTCGGAGTACTGCGGATCGGTGTTGCCCGGCATGAATATGGCGTTCTCGCTCACCCCGTAGGTCTCCATGCCGCCGAGGATCACGTCGACGCGCAGGTCGATGAAGCCGCCCATCTCGATGGCACCGCAGAAGGTGATCTCACCGTCGCCCTGCGAGAAATGCAGGTCCCCCACCGAGAGGTTCGCTCCGTCGACGTACACCGGATAGAACACCCGGCTGCCCTTGGTGAGGTTCTTGATGTCCTGGTTGCCGCCGTTCTCGCGCGGCGGCGCGGTGCGGGCAGCCTCGGCGGCGGCCTTGGTGAACGCGTCCCCGGTCAGCCCGCCCAGAATCGCGTCGCGCGGCTCCGGCGGCAGGGCGAGCGGCGGCACCCGGTCGGGGTCCGTCGCGATCAGTGCGGCCTCGCGCGTGTTCCACTTCTCGAGCAGCCCAGTCGAGGGCGCGGTGCCCATCAACCCGGGATGCACGATGCCGGTGAACTCCACGTGCGGCACATGGCGTGAGGTGGCCTTCTGGCCGGAGAAGTCCCAGATCGCCTTGTAGGCGTCCGGGAACTGATCGGTCAGGAACCCGCCACCGTTGAGCTTGGGGAAGATGCCCGTGTAGCCCCAGCCCTGGCCGGCCAGCGGCCCGGAGTCCTCCTGCGGGATCGGACCGACGTCGAGGATGTCGACGATCAGCAGGTCGCCGGGCTTGGCGCCCTCGACGGCGATCGGCCCGGAGAGCACGTGCACCGTGGTCAGCGGGGCGTTGAGGATGTCGTCGGCCGAGTCGTCGTTGACGATCGCGCCGTCGAACCACTCGCGACAGTGGACCCGGAAGGAGTCGCCCTGTTTGACCGTCACCGCGGCCGGGATGTCGGGGTGCCACCGGTTGTGGCCCAGCTTCTCCTGATCGGTGAACTTCTTGGTCGAGTCGAGCGGGAATACGACTTCAGGCATGGATCCTCCTTCGAAGACTTCAGGGACGGGGCAACTTCTGATGTAGCGGGTTGGTGGTGATCTTCTGTCGCCGTGCGGATAAGCCCGGTGCCGGACGTCCGGTGACCACCGCGGGACGGTCCGCCGACGCGCGTGTCGAGTCCTGAAGCGCCATGGCGGTCGAGCCGCCGTGGCCGAGGTTCGGTGCCGCGATGGTTCGGCGCGCAGGCCCCCGGCAGTCGGGGCAGTCGATGATGTCGGGACGCGCGCTCATCGAATACATCTTCTTCGTCACGCCGCAACCGGATGCGCAGCGAAATTCGTAGAGAACCAACAGGTTTCCTTAACGTTGCCGGGAGCTGCTCTGTCGACGAACGCCACCCTACCCAGCTGCGCGCGTCCCGGCAGGGCAGTTGGAGAACAAAACACCGCGGTCCGGTGCGGCTGTAGATCCCTACAGTTGGGCGCGGCCACCACTGGGCTGGATCACATTGCGCGGCACCGGCTTCGCCCCCGGTTCTGCCGCGGTCGCGCCGCCGCCCATTCCCATGTTCCGGGCGGCCCACAGCGCTATCCGAAAATTCGTGCGGTCGGTTTCGTCGAGTGGGTTGGCACCGGTGAGTTCGGCGATCTTGGCCAACCGGTTACGCAAGGTGTTGACGTGTACGTACAGCTGGCCCGCGGCCGTCGAGATGTCGGTACCCGGCGCCAGGAAAGCTTCCAATGAGGAGACCAGGTAGGCGTTGTTGAGCTTGTCATGGTCGACCAGCGGCACGAGCAGCCGGTGGACGAAGGGCACCAGCCGCACTTTCGGTACGGCCGCCAGCAGGCCGTCCAGCGTGGCGATTTCCTCGATGTGAACCGAACGCCGCCAGCGGATCCCCTCCCGCAGCGCTTCGAGCGCCTCAGGAATGGCGTAGACCATGGACCCGGCATCCGGGGCGATGGCCACCCCGCACACCAGATCGGAGGCCGTCAGTTCGGCGGCGAACTGTTCGGTCTGGGGGCACAGCGCGACGATGCGGTCATCGAGCAGCGCAACCCTGCCGCGGTAACGATCGACGAGCTCGTGCACCCGGGTGTGGACGTCCGCGGTGAACGCGCAGACCGCCACCGGGCTGTCGGCCAGACCGCATTCGGTGAGCGCCGTCTCGACCGGCCCGACACCGAGGGTGCCCGCCACGAACCATCGCAGCAGCGACCCCAGGTCACGCTCGCGCGTTCCGACCTCACGATCGGCGATCCGCATGGAATCCGCCCAGTCCACGATCCGCCGGAACGGGACGGCGGCGTGCTGGGCCAGCAACGGAAGATCCAGCTCCAGGCACGCCCGCACCAGTGCGGGCGGGGGTTCGTCGAACAGATCCCCCAGCCCGACCAGCAGGGCGGTGACACGCCGTCGGCTCAAGGTCTCGACGTAGCGCCGGATCGAGTCGTCCGGTTGATCGGCTACGGGCACCCCGATGCTGAGGATCAGCTCCTCCCCGGACAGGTACTGCGACGGATCGACGAGTTCCGTGGGGTACACGTAGCGGATCGGCCGGTCGAGATCGCGGATCGGCGTCAAGGTGTCGACGTGCAGACTCGGCTGAGCCAGCAGCTCCCTGAGCAGGACAGTGCCGTCGTGGGGGTTCGCCTCTACGGTCATACAACCTTCGTCGGCTAGCGGGTTGTCGACGGACATCGGAACTCTTCTGCGGAGACGTTCATGGCTGCGGAGTTTAGAGCCACAATCGTGTTCTCACAGGTCGAGCGTGAGTCTCCCGCTGAGAGAACGGGATACGCAGATCATCATCGAGGTGTTGGCTGCCCGTTCCGCCTCGGTCAGCAGGTCGTCGCGATGGTCGACCTCGCCGGCGAGGACCTTGGTCTCACAGGTTCCGCAGAATCCGCCGGTGCAGGAGAACGCGGTGTCAGGAGCGACCTCCAGGACGGCCTCCAGCACACTCTTGTCCGGCGGAACGGTCACGGTCCTACCACTGCGTGCCAGTTCCACGTCGAAGGCACCGTCACCCGCCCGATCGGTCGGCGGTGAGACCCCCGCGGTGAACTTCTCGACGTGCAACTCGATCCGCGGGTGCCGGGAGCTGATGTCCTCGACAACGGCGAGCATCGCGGCGGGCCCGCAGCAGTACACATGGGTCCCGTCCGGGCTGTCGGCGAACACACCGGCGATGTCGGGCAGACCCAATTCGTCCTGCGGGATCAGCGTCGCGCCGGGAATACCGGCCAACCGGTCGGCGAAGGCCATCGCGGCCCGGTTCCGACCTCCGTAGACCAGCGTGAACTCGGGACTGTCTGGGGTGCTGCGCAACTCATCGATCATTGCCGCGATCGGGGTGATCCCGATACCACCGGCGATGAAGACATACCGCGGCGCCGGGCTCAGCGCGAAGGCGTTCTGTGGTGCTCCTATGTCGACCACGTCGCCGATGCGCAGTGTCTCGTGCACCTCGCGCGAACCGCCGCGCCCGTCGGCGACCCGCAACACTGCGATGGTGTACCGGTAGGGATCGTCCCGCGGTCCGCACAAGGAGTACTGCCGGACGCGTCCGGACGGCAAGGTGATGGGGATGTGCGCACCGGCTGCCCAGGCGGGCAGCCGGTCGCCGGTCGGGCTGGCGAGTACCACCGAGATCACCTCGGTGGCCTCCAGCCGCAGTTGAATGACGTGCAGTCTCATACCAGGTTGTCAGTTCAGACGCGGGCATGGCCGTTGTCGGCGGGAACCTCGGTCTGCGCTGCGATCAGGTCCCGCTCCTGCTGGATCGTCTGCACCGCATGCTGGGTGGCGCGCCGGTAGTTCAGGGTGTAGATGTCGGCCGGCGCCGACACCTCGAACGCCTGCCCGGCCAGCGGAACCTCCTTGGGCTCAAGCCCTTCGAGCACCGGGGTGTCCTCGTTGAACACCTTCGTCTCGATCTGCAGGATCTCGTCGACGCTGCCACCGCGGAAGTTCTTGTCGGTGGCCACAGCCCAGAAGATGATGCACTTCTCGTAGCTGACCGGCGACGGGAAGTCCACCAGGTAGCGTTTACCCAGCGGCTCACCGAAGTCGTAGAGGATCGTCGCGATCCCTGGTGCGTACGAGTGGTAGTGCATCCAGGCGTCGCCGACATCGGAGAAATGCGAATCGGGTACTCCGGGGTAGAAGTACGACGCCCACACCTCGCGACCCTCACGTTTGACGGCGAGTTCGTCCACCACGGGGTTCACCTCACCCATCGACGGTGCATGCACGAACGGGAAATGCGCCATGTCCCGGAAGTTCTCGGTGGCCGCCATGAATCCGCATTCCGCATGAATGGGCTCTGCCGCGCGCCACTCCAGCTCCAGCTCACCGATCTCGGGCGGATGCGGCAAGTCGAACACCGGGTCGCCCAGGCAGGTCCACACGTGTTCGAACCGCTCGATCACCGGATAGGACTTTATCTCCGCCTTCGGCGGAATCCGTTGTCCCTCGGCCAGTGACGGGATACGGCTGCACTGTCCACTGGCACCGTCGAACTGCCACCCGTGGTACGGGCAGGCGATGCTGTCTCCGACGACCTTGCCGTCGGAGAGGTTTCCTCCGCGGTGAATGCAGCGCCGGTCGGTCACCCGAGCGGTGCCGGTGGAATCGCGGAACACCACCAGGTTGTGGTCGAGCAGGGTGGCCGACTGCGGTGTGTCGATGTCCTGAGACCGGGCCACCACGAACCACACGTGTTGGTAGGCCTCCCGCAGCTTCTCGGGGGTGAGGGCATCACGTTTCATCGAAAATTCTCCTTAGGATCCAGCAGGGCTGTTCAGCTCGGGGCGAGTCAATGTGCGTGGCGGGAGTGCCTGGCCGCGGACGTACGTCGCGATCTCGGCCATGCCGGCGACCCAGACGTCCTCCATGGCACACACTTCTGCGATGAACTCGCGCAACGCGGCTGCGCGCCCGGGGCGTCCACTGAGGAACGGGTGATTGGTCAGAATCCAGGCTCCGCCGACGTCACGCATCGCATTGAGCTCTGCGCGCCAGAGCTCGATGGCCTTGGCCGGCGTCTCGATCAGACCGGTGCCGGAGAAGTCGGGGACGAAGCAGTACTGCTGCCAGTCGTCCAGAGCCCAGCTCACGGGGAGTTCCACCAGGGCGGACTGTTCATCGACGGCCAGCTCATAGGGGTGGTCGGAATCCATCAGGGTGGAGTCGTAGAGGAAGCCGAACTCGGCGAGCAGTTTCGGTGTGTGCCAGTTCATCTCCCACATCGGGGCGCGATAGCCGACCGGCGTCACCCCGACCACCTCCTGCAGCGCCCGCAGCCCGCGGTCCAGAATCTCGCGCTCGGCCTGCTCGTCGACTCCGACCAACGACTCGTGCAGATAGCCGTGGTGGGCGATCTCGTGTCCGGCAGCCGCGATCGAACGGATCGGCTCCGGGTGCCGGTGTGCCGTGTAGCCCGGAACGAAGAAGGTTGCCGGAACGTGTAATTCGTCGAGTATCGACAGCAGCCGGGGAATTCCGACCAGCGGACCGTAGGCCTGGTGCGACATCGCCCCCATCCGGTCGGCGAACGCCGGATCGGTGGTCAACAGTGGAGACTCGGCGTCGACGTCGAAGGTGAACGCCACGGCGCAGCGTTTGCCTTCCGGCCAGGACACGGGCCCGGCGGGCGTCAAGGGGGTCATGATCGAGCCTTTCTTCCGAACACGGACAGGAATTCCCAGGTGACGTTGGCGGCCGCGATCGCGGTGATCTCGGCATGGTCATAGGCCGGCGACACTTCGACCACGTCGACGCCCACCAGGTTCACGCTGTCCAGGCCGCGCACGATCTCCAGCAGTTCACGGCTGGTCATGCCGCCGGCCTCGGGAGTCCCGGTGCCCGGCGCGTGGGCGGGGTCGAGAACATCGATGTCGACCGAGACGTACACCGGCGCGTCCCCGACCCGGTCCCGGATGCGCTGCACGATGCCTTCGCTGCCGAGCGAATCGATCTGCCTGCAGGTGATCACGGAGAAGCCGAAGTTCGCGTCTTCGACCAGGTCCTGCTTGTCGTAGATGGATCCGCGCACGCCGACATGCATATTGCGGTCGAGCAGCAGGCCCTCCTCGAATGCCCGCCGGAACGGCGAGCCGTGGGTGATGTCGGCCCCGTAATAGCTGTCCCAGGTGTCCAGGTGAGCGTCGAAATGGACCAGCGCCACCGGGCCGTGCACGGCGTGGACCGCGCGCAGCGACGGTAGTGCCACCGAGTGGTCACCTCCGAGGATCACCGCGCGCGTCCCGTCGGCCTGCAGTTCGGTCAACTGTGTGGCTATCTGGTCGACCGCCTGGCCGATGTCGAAGGGGTTGCAGGCGATGTCACCGGCATCGGCGAACTGGCACACCTCGAACGGCCTGATGTCGAGTTCCGGGTTGTAGCCACGGATCAGACGTGAGCCCTGACGAATCGCGTTGGGGCCGAACCGGGCTCCCGGTCGATAGGTCACGGCGCTGTCGAACGGGACCCCGACGACCACCACATCGGCCCGCTGCACATCC
The DNA here is from genome assembly GCF_001665785.1 of Mycolicibacterium peregrinum. Classification (GTDB taxonomy): domain Bacteria; phylum Actinomycetota; class Actinomycetes; order Mycobacteriales; family Mycobacteriaceae; genus Mycobacterium; species Mycobacterium peregrinum_A. Next base: position 359,135 of record NZ_LZSO01000012.1, on the reverse strand, counting down.
GACAACCGCGGTAGCCGGGCGAAGGTCGTCCAGCCCGCATACCGCGGTTGCACCTGGGGATCAGCCGGGCCCACGATCGCGTCGCGGGCGTTGTCCCCCGGTATTGCTTGGTTCAATTGATTGCCTTTCCTAGACACGATTTCGGGACAGCCCGCCATCGACATTGACGATCTGCCCCACGGCCGCGCCGAGTTGGCGCCGGCTCAACAGACCGATGACCGCTGCAGCCTGTTCGACGCTGCCCATCCGCCCGCCCGGCGGTGCCCCGGCAGTGGCGTCACAGACCGACCATTCCGAATCCAGGGCGCCGAGGGCCACGGCGTTCACTCCGATACCGAAGCCGCCGAAGTCGCGGGTCAACGACTTGGTCAACGCGACGATCCCGCCGGCGGCCGTGGCGACAGCGGACAGGTTTTCTCCGCCGACATGCCACCGAGAGGTGGTCAGTACGATCCGGCCGCCGGATCCGTTGTCCCGCATGTGCTCTGCAGAGGCCTGTGCATACAGAAAGCTTCCGGTGAGGGTGGCATCGACGTGCCTCCAGAACTCGGCCATCGACTGCTCGGCGAACGGCGCCACCACCGGCAGGGCATGCGCGACCACCAGCACATCGATCCCGCCCATGTGCGCGGCGGCTTTGGCCACCGCATTGCCCACTTCGGACCGGTCCGTCGGATCGGCCACCACCACCAGCTCGCCCGCTGGTCCGTCGTCACGGCTGCCGGTGACCGTTCCCACGGTCAGCGCACCGCGTCCGGCGAAGTGGTCGCGCACTGCGGCACCGAGTCTGGTGTCGACTCCTGTAATCAGTACCCGATCGATCTCCGTCATCGTCATATCACCGTTCCGCTGTTGACCGACAACACTTCTCCGCACAGGAACAGGTCCTCCTCCAGCAGGCCGCGAACCAGTTCGGCGACTTCGGTGGGCAAGGCGATGCGCCGGGCCGGCAGTGTCGAGACGAATTCCTCGGCGCGTTCCCACGATCCGGCCTCGAGCAGCGGGGTGTCGCACGGTCCGGGTGCCACGGCGTTGACCCGCACCCCATCGGCGGCGACCTCCACCGCGATGCTGCGCAGCAGGCTCAGTGCCGCGCCTTTGGCCGCGGCATAGTGGGCGTCATTGCTGCCCCCGCCGATGGCCCGTTCCGAAGCGATACCGACGATGCGTCCGCTGCCGCTCCGGCGCATCTCGGGCAGTACGGCCCGGCACACGTGGGCCAGACCGCCCACGTGCACCCGCAGCATCCGTGCCCAGGCCGTCTGATCGATGTCCAGGGCCGGGGTCTCCTCGTAGTGCCCGGCACAGATGACCGCCGCGTCGATGCGACCGAAGGCGTTGCGCACCTGGGTGATCGCCTCGTCGACGGCTGATTCGTCGGCAACGTCGGCGACCAGCCACAGGTCGGTGTCGGGTGCCGGTTCCCGAGAGATGGACGCAACCATCCAACCCCGATTCCGCAGCAGCGCCGCGATGGCCGCCCCGATGCCGCTGCCGGCGCCGGTCACCACGACCACGGGCTTGTCGGCGTTCACACCAGCTCCTTGGTCGGCTCAGGTGTCGCTTCGGCAGAGCCACCCGGCTTGGGCTGCCCAACCTTTCGGGTCTTCACGATGACCATGCCCAGCGCCAGGATCACGCCCATCGCGACGAAGAACGCCCAGTTGATGTACCAGGAGTCGGACACGGTGCGGGGCCAGACGATGTTCGTGAACTCGAACCCCACCCACAGCACCGCCAGCACCGCAACCGGCGTCCCGAGGCGGCCCAGATTCCACGGCCCGGGCTCCCATTTGCCTCGTATCCGGGCGATCAGCCCGGTCAGCAACGGGAACAGGAATGCCAGGTAGTAACCACCTGCGGTGAAGGTGACCAGCACCGAGTACACGTCGGTGGCCGAGATCAGGTAGACGAAGGCGCCGATGACGGTGGTCACGATGATGGCGTAGATCGGCTGAGCCTCCGCCCGAGACAGCTTGACCAGGATCCGCGACGCGGGCAGCACCTCGTCGCGAGCGAAAGACCAGATCACCCGCGACGCCGAGGCTTGAAGGGCCAGAAAGCTTGCCAGGAAACCGATTACGAAGGCGAACAGGATGGGTTTGACGGCGGCGTCCCCCAGCGCGCTGCTGAGCACGTAGGTGACCGGATCGGCAACCTCACCCGAGGTCACCTTGTCGAAGTCGGGTACGGCCAGGGTCACGGCGAGCGACGCGTAGGCGATCACCAAGGCGATGAACGCGATCGAGAACAGCATGGCCCTTGGCACATTGCGCCGGGGTTCCTTGACTTCCTCGGCGATCGCGCCTGCGCTCTCGAAGCCGAGGATGGACCAACCGGTGAAGGCCAGGGCGGCCAGGAACGGGCCTGACGCGTAGGCCCAGGTCCATCCGCTGTTCAGGTCGATGCCGTGCAGCACCGCGTCGAATCCGTGATGGCGGTGAAACAGCAGCAGGTAGGTCCCCAGCCCGACGGAGGCCACGATCTCGGCGATGATGCTGCCGACCATCAGCGCCTTCAGCAGCCCGCGGCCCAGAATGTTGGCTCCGGTGCCCGCGAGCAGGATGAGCAGCGCGATGGTGCTCTGCTGCACGGCGCTGGGGGCCTCGATGCCGACGAGCTGGGCCAGGAACCCGGCCCCGGCGTACGCGACGGTGGCCATGATGATCACCAGCGCCCACATGTACACCCAGCCGGCGAACCAGCCGGCCACTTCCCCGGCCAGGCGCTTGGTCCACTGGTAGATCGAACCTTCGAACGGCCAGCGTGACACCAGTTCTGCGAAGGCCAGCGCGACGATGAACTGACCCGTCCCGACGATGACGAACGTCCACCAGAACCCGGGGCCGGCCGTCGACAGCGACAGACCGTAGATCCCGTACATCGCAACGATGGGAGAGATGAACGCGAATGCAAACGCAAACGCCGACCACAACGAGAACTCGCGCTTCAATTCCACTGGTGCAGAATCCATTTGGCTTCCAGACGCCATATGTACCACCTTTCGCCGCCACCAAGACACCGAAGTATGGACACGGGATCGGGTGTGCGGCATCCCAATGCGGCAATCCCGGGTTTCACCTACAGTCGCGCGGTCGCCGACTGTAGGGAGCTACAGCCGCACACCCGAACCCGAAACAACGCCGTCTTGTGGTCGTCACATGGCCGCCTCGGCGAGGTGTCGCGACCGATCCGGCTTTCGGCGCCTCGGTGTTGCACTGAGGCGGGACCGACCGTCTGCGGTAGCTTCCACGCAGACGCGTCTGGAATCCAGCCGGCAGGTCCGTCGACACCTCAGGAGGGACCCGGTGAACGAGGTCAAACCGTTCTCGCCGTCGATCGACTGGAGCGCCGAACCCCTGCACTCGCTGTGGTGGCTGGCCCAGGCCTGGACCATCACCGCGATCTGCACCCTGGCGGTCCTGACCCTGCTCGCCCGTTTCACCACCTGGGGACGGCAGTTCTGGGCCGTCACCGGCGCCTACTTCACCGGACGCCACAGCGTCAGGCCCTGGCTGATCCTGGCGGCGATGTTGCTGTCGGTCATCATCGGTGTGCGCCTGTCTGTGTTGTTCAGCTATCAGGGCAACGACCTGTTCACCTCGGCCCAGGTCGCCGTCGAAGGTTTGGCCACCGGCAACGACGAGGTCAGGGACTCCGGGATCCGCGGCTTCTGGATCGCACTGGCGACGTTCATGGGCTTGGCCGCGATCCTGGTCACCCGGGTTCTGATCGACCTCTTCATGACGCAGCGCTTCATGCTGGCCTGGCGTGCGTGGCTGACCGACCGGCTCACCGGCGACTGGCTCGACGGCCGCGCCTACTACCGGTCCCGGTTCATCGACCAGACCATCGACAACCCGGATCAGCGCATCCAGTCCGACATCGACGTGTTCACCGCGTTGTCCGGCCCGCAGCCCAACACCCCGCACCAGACCAGCAACGGCACACTGCCGTTCGGCGCCATCTCGTCGATCGTCTCGGTCATCTCGTTCACCTCGATCCTGTGGAACCTCTCCGGTGACCTCTCGTTGTTCGGGGTCGAGATACCGCGGGCGATGTTCTGGTCGGTGTTCGTCTATGTCGCGTTCGCCACCGTGGTCGCCTTCGCCCTCGGCCGCCCGCTGATCCGGCTGTCGTTCAACAACGAGAAGTTCAACGCCGCATTCCGTTACGCGCTGGTGCGCCTGCGCGATGCGGCCGAGTCGGTGGCGCTGTACCGCGGGGAGAGGGCCGAGCGGTCACAACTGCGCGAACGCTTCGCGGCCGTCGTCACCAACTACAAGCACTTCATCAACCGGACCATGGCTTTCACCGGATGGAACCTGTCGATGAACCACATCATCATTCCGCTGCCGTGGATGCTGCAGGCGCCGCGACTGTTCGCCGGCCAGATCCAGCTCGGCACGGTCAACCAGTCGGTGGCCGCGTTCGGCGCCATTCAGGACGCGTTGTCGTTCTTCCGCAATTCCTATGACACCTTCGCCGGTTACCGTGCCTCGATCATCCGCCTGCACGGACTGGTCACCGCCGACAAGCAGAGCCGGGAGCTGCCAAAGCTGGACGTGGCGGGGCTCGCCACCGACACCGACAGCCTGGTCGAACTGGACGACGTGGAGGTTCGCAACCCGGCGGGCGAGCAGTTGATCGACGATCTGAACCTGTCACTGGCCGCCGGCGAGGCGATGATCATCACCGGCAAGTCGGGCACCGGCAAGACCACCCTGCTACGCAGCATCGCCCAGCTGTGGCCGTACGCCTCCGGGGAAGTGCGATGCCCGCAGGGCGACAACGAGACGCTGTACCTGTCACAGGTGCCCTACATCCCGTTGGGTGACCTGCGGACCGTGGTGTCCTATCCGCAGCAGCCCGGGGCGCTGCCCGATACGGCGCTGCGCGACGCCCTGCTCGCGGTCGCGCTGCCGCGCTACGTCGACCGGCTCGACGAGGACGCCGACTGGGCCAAGGTGCTCTCCCCCGGCGAACAGCAACGGGTCGCATTCGCCCGGGTGCTGCTGACCAAACCCAAGGTGGCGTTCCTCGACGAGGCGACCGCGGCGCTCGACGAACCGCTGGAGTTCATGATCTACAGCCTGATCCGCCGCGAGCTACCCGACACCGTGCTGGTCAGCGTGACCCACCGTTCCACGGTCCACCGCCACCACAACACGCACCTGGAACTGCTCGGCGAGGGAAAGTGGCGACTGGGCCCTGTCGACGAGACCGAACCGGTCGGCGTATAGCGCCTGGTGACGAAAGCTGGCCGCCTGTCTCTGTAGCGGGTCTGGTAAGACGGTGGGAACGACACCGCGTAGTAAGGTAAGCCTTCACACAATGCCCGACCGCTGCATCGTGTCCTCCCCACCGACCACCAAGGGTTCCTGATGGCCGATTCCAGAGCTCCCCACACGGGGATTGCTCGATGGATCCGTCGACTCGCCATTCCGGTGATTGTCGGCTGGATCGCTCTCCTCGCGTTTCTGAGCGTGACCGTCCCGCCGCTCGAGGTGGTGGGTCAGATGCGTTCGGTGTCGATGAGCCCCGAAGAGGCACCGTCGGTGATCGCGATGAAGCGCGTCGGCAAGGTGTTCGACGAGTTCCATTCCGACAGCTCGGCGATGATCGTGCTGGAGGCCCAGGGCGACAACAAGCTCGACGACGACGCGCACCGGTTCTACAACGACATGGTCGACCGGCTCGAGGCCGACAAGAAGCACGTCGAGCACGTCCAGGATTTCTGGGGCGACCCGCTCACCGAGGCCGGCGCCCAGAGCAATGACGGCAAGGCCGCCTACGTCCAGGTCTATATGGCCGGCAACATGGGTGAGTTGTTGGCCAACGAATCGGTGGAGGCCGTCCAGAAGCTGATCGCGGAGCTGTCCCCGCCGCCGGGGCTGAAGGTGTACGTCACCGGGCCCACCGCCCTGGCAGCCGATCAGCAGATCTCCGGCGACCGCAGCGTCAAGATCATCGAAGGCGTCACCTTCCTCGTCATCATCACGATGCTGCTGCTGGTGTACCGGTCCATCATCACGGTGCTCCTGGTGCTGGTGATGGTGGTGATCGAGCTGTCCGTGGCCCGCGGGTTCGTCGCATTCCTCGGCTATCACAACCTGATCGGCCTCTCGACGTTCGCGACACAGCTTCTGGTCACGCTCGCGATCGCCGCGGCCACCGATTACGCGATCTTCCTGATCGGGCGTTATCAGGAGGCCCGCAGCGTCGGCGAGGACCGAGAACAGGCGTACTACACGATGTTCCACGGCACTGCGCACGTGGTCCTCGGCTCCGGTATGACCATCGCCGGCGCGACATTGTGTCTGCATTTCACCCGGCTGCCCTATTTCCAGACCCTTGGCATTCCGATGGCCGTCGGCATGACCGTCACGGTGCTGGCGGCATTGACGCTGGGGCCGGCGGTGATCACGGTGGCCAGCCGGTTCGGCAAGGTGCTCGAACCCAAACGCGCCATGCGCATCCGCTTCTGGCGGCGGCTGGGCGCCTTCGTGGTCCGCTGGCCCGGTCCGGTGCTGCTGGGCACCATCCTGCTGTCGCTGGTCGGTCTGCTGACCCTGCCCGGCTACCGAACCAACTACAACGACCGCAACTATCTGCCGACCGATCTGCCGGCGCAGGAGGGTTACGCCGCGGCCGACCGCCACTTCTCGGCGGCGAAGATGAACCCCGAGCTACTGCTCATCGAAACCGATCACGACGTCCGCAATTCGGCGGACTTCCTGGTGATCGACCGGATCGCCAAGAAGGTCTTCGAGGTGCCCGGGGTCGGAAGCGTGCAGGCCATCACCCGACCGCAGGGTGAACCGCTGGAGTTCAGCACCATTCCCGCTCAGATGAGCATGGGCGGGGTCATGCAGACCATGAACCGCAAGTACCTCACCGACCGCGCCGACGACATGCTGCTGCAGGCCGACGAGATGCAGAAGACGATCAACACGATGGATCAGATGATCGTGCTGATGCAGGAGATGAGCGGTATCACCCACAACATGGTGGGCAAGATGGACACGATGGTCGTCGACGTCAAGGAGCTCCGCGACCACATCTCCGACTTCGACGATTTCCTGCGGCCGCTACGCAATTACCTGTACTGGGAACCGCATTGCTACAACATCCCGGTCTGTTGGTCGTTGCGCTCGGTGTTCGACGGACTCGACGGTGTCGACTCCATGACCGAGAGCATCGAGCAGATGATGCCGGACATGCACCGGCTCGATGAACTGATGCCGCAGATGGCCACCATGATGCAGCCGCAGATCGACATCATGCGGAACATGAAGACCATGATGCTGACCATGTACCAGACCCAGAAGGGTCTGCAGGATCAGATGGCCGCGATGTCGGAAAACCAGACGGCCATGGGCACCGCGTTCAACGACTCCAAGAACGACGACACCTTCTATCTGCCGCCGGAGATCTTCAACAACGCCGACTTCAAACGCGGCATGAAGAGCTTCATCTCCCCCGACGGAAAAGCGGTGCGCTTCATCATCTCTCACGAGGGTGACCCGCTGACGCCGGAAGGCATCAAGCTGATCGACGGGATCAAGCTGGCCGCCAAGGAAGCCATGAAGAACACACCGTTCGAGGGTTCCAAGATCTATATGGGCGGTACCGCGTCGGCCTTCAAGGACATGCAGGAAGGCAACAACTACGACCTGATCATCGCCGGGATCTCGGCCCTGTGTCTGATCTTCATCATCATGCTGATCATCACGCGCAGCCTGGTCGCCGCCGCGGTGATCGTGGGTACCGTGCTGATATCGCTGGGCACCTCGTTCGGATTGTCAATCCTGGTGTGGCAACACCTGATCGGGATCGAACTGCACTTCATGGTGATGGCGATGGCGGTGATCGTGCTGTTGGCCGTCGGCGCCGACTACAACCTGCTGTTGGTCGCGCGACTCAAGGAAGAGCTGCCCGCGGGCATCAACACCGGCATCATCCGGGCGATGGGCGGAAGTGGATCGGTGGTGACCGCGGCCGGGTTGGTGTTCGCGTTCACCATGATGTCCATGGTGGTCAGCGAGATGATCGTGGTCGCCCAGGTGGGCTCGACGATCGGCCTGGGTCTGCTGTTCGACACCCTGGTGATCCGGTCCTTCATGACACCGTCGATCGCGGCACTGATGGGCCGCTGGTTCTGGTGGCCGCAGCTGGTACGTCAGCGCCCGGCGCGCGGTGTGGTGGCGCGCGCGATGGAGCGCTCGAACCGTTGATGGCTCCGGTGGCCCTGCGCGCCGCGTAGTGTCAGAGGCATCGGGACCACTCAGGCCCTCACAAACAAGGGGCCCAGCAATGTCTGACACATCGCCTCGAAGATCCAACGCTCAGCGCATCGAGGTGGCACTGCATGACCAGAAGCGCTGAGGTGAAGCAGCTTTCGTTAGGCGTTCTGGCCCACTCCCGCAAACCCAACGAGCGTAGGCTGCCCATCCACCCGGCGCACTTGAGCAGGATCGATCCACCGATCCGGCAACGGGTCTTCCTTGAGCGCGGCTACGGCCAGGCGTTCGGCTCCACAGATGATGCACTGGCCGAACTGGTCGGCGGCATCAAGACGCGCGACGAGATCCTCGCGGACTGCGACATCATCCTGCTGCCCAAGGTGCAGGCGGATGATCTGGCGGAGCTGAGGGTCGGACAGATCGTCTGGGGATGGCCGCACTGTGTGCAGGATGCCGCCCTCACGCAGATCGCCATTGACCGACGGCTGACGTTGATCGCCTTCGAGGCGATGAACCACTGGCAGGCCGACGGTGGATTCGGTCTGCACGTCTTCCACAAGAACAACGAGCTCGCGGGTTACTGCTCGGTGCTCCACGCGATGCAACTGGCTGGAATCACCGGCAGCTACGGTCGTCGGCTCCGCGCTGCCGTTATCGGATTCGGGGCGACGGCACGCGGTGCGGTCACTGCGCTCAACGCCCATGGCGTCGATGATGTCCGCGTCCTGACCAACCGTGACGTGGCGGCCGTCGGATCACCGATCCACTCGACGCAGATCGTGCAAATGGGACGAGACAAGGACACTCCCGAGCAGACGTGGGCCGACACACCAGAGGACGGCTTGGTGCCGGTGGCTCGTTTCCTTGCCGAGAACGACATCGTCGTCAATTGCGTGTTGCAAGATCCCAACGCTCCCCTCACCTTCGTTACCGAAGACGATCTCGCCATGTTCAACCCCGGCAGCCTGCTCGTCGACGTATCCTGCGATGCCGGCATGGGGTTCAGCTGGGCGCGCCCGAGTTCCTTCACAGACCCGGTCTGCACGGCGGCCAACGGCATCTACTACTACGCCGTGGACCATAGCCCGTCCTACCTGTGGAACTCCGCGACCTGGGAGATCAGCGAAGCGCTGATACCACACATCGAGACCGTGCTCGACGGCTCCACGGCGTGGGAGGCGGACAACACGATCTCGCGGGCCATCGAGATTCGCGACGGCACCGTACAGAACCCCGACATCCTGAAGTTTCAGCGCCGCGAGGATGCCTACCCTCATGCCGTCTACCGCCAGATCCTCAGCTGATAGGTGCGGCTACGGCCGCGCCGATCAAGAGGGCGGCGGCTGCGTCTACCCGTGACCTGTCCTCGGTGACCAGACCGTCCTGACACAGCCCGCGCAGGCCGGAGACCACCAGGGTGGCCCGCGCCCGCGCGTCGTCGGCGCCGTAGCCGATCGCGGTCAAGGCTTGGGCGATCGGGCCGATCATGGTCTCGACCGCGTTGCGGGCCGATCCGCCGTAGGTCTGCGGGTCGGTGATGGCAAGGCTGAGGACCTGAAGGAGCAGCCGAACATTGCGCCGTTCACCGCCGTGGGTCAGCTCCCGCCACAATGTCGATGCCGCATCGACGAATTCGGCGGGGCTCGTGACACCGGCGAACATCTCCCCCAGCTCCGGGCGGCTCGCATCAAGGGCCTGGGCCAGGAGTTCGGCCCGGTCACCGAAGTAGTACAGCAGCATGCGCTTGCTCGTGCCCAGAGCCTCGGCCATCGGCGCGAGCGACATCTCGCCGATCCCGTGCTCTTCGAGGTAGCGCACGACACCCTTCAGCAGCTCTTCACGCTTTGCGGGATCTGCTGTCCGGGCCACCCCTTGACCGTACCGATCGGTACATTTATAGTCAATAGCGTACCGCTCGGTACATTTATCGTGACTGAGGAGAATCTCATGGCTGAGCTACGAGTCGCCGTGGTCGGCGCCGGCATCGGCGGCTTGACCGCCGCGATCGCCTTACGCGCCAACGGAATCGACGCGACCGTGTACGAGCAGTCGCACGAGCTCAAGGCGCTCGGCGCCGGCGTCTCCATCGCGACCAACGGATCCCGCATCCTGACTCGCCTCGGAGTGGGCGACGCCGTGGCCGCGATCGCCGGACCGGTGACGCATTACCAGTTCCGCACCTGGCAGGCCGAGCCGATCGCCGGTGAGCCGTCAACCCTCGGCTTCGGGGACCCGGCGACAACGTGGTGCCTGCACCGCGGCGAATTCCAGAAGGTGCTCGCCGACGCGCTGCCCGCCGACGCCCTGCAGTTGGGTCGTTCCTGCGTCGGCGCCGCCGAGCACGGCGACGGGGTCCATGTCGAATTCTCCGACGGCACAACGGTCGACGCGGACCTTCTGGTCGGCGCCGACGGTATTCACTCCCGCCTTCAAGGCAGAGTGACCCGCCCAGCCCAACCTGTGAGCGAGGGAATCATGGCCTACCGCGGGCTCATTCCCGCCGACCGGGTGCGCGGCGTCGTCGATATGCATGCCAGCTCCATGTGGCTGGGACCTCGACAGAGTTTCCTCGCCTACCCGGTGTCGGCCGGAGAGCTGCTCAACATCGTCGCGTTCGTCCCCACCAATCTCACCGTGACCGAATCCTGGACCGCCCCTGGCGATGTCGCCGAACTCACCGCCGCCTACGAGGGGTGGGACCCCACGGTGCTCTCGATCATCGAGGCGATGGATTCCACGTTCCGGTGGGGCATCTACGACCGTGAGCCGTTGGAGCGGTGGTCCACCGATCGGATCACGCTGCTGGGCGACAGTGCCCATGCGGTCACCCCGCACCTCGGGCAGGGCGCCAATCAGGCCATCGAGGATGCGATGACGCTGGCCGTTGTTCTGCGTGACGCCCGGGCCGATGAACTCGGCGCCCGGCTGCGTCGCTACGAAGGCCGGCGCATGAGTCGCACCCGCCACGTGCGCCGCCAGGCACGGGCCGCCGGACTGATCTACCGCTCGACCGAACTCGCCCCGCGCGCGCAGGCAGAGCAACTGCACGCGATCCTCGACAGCGTCGCCATCAACACCTACGACGCCGAGCGGGTCGCCGAGGACGCGGACCTGGCCGCCTGAACTTGCCGGGCCACCGCCGCTCCTGATTCACCGGGTGAGCAGCGCGGCTTCCTGCGGGGTGACCAGACGCTCCTGCTTGGCGGGATACCGCCGGCTCTTGATGGGGCAACGGATCAGCGAAAGCGCGATCCGGGTGGTGCGCGTGTCAACTGTTCGGCTGAGGTACACGATGGTTCACTCCGTTCCGCTGATTGATCGTTCTCGGCTTGGTATCGGATACACGGTGCATGACGACACCGGGTTCATGGCTCCCCCGGCAGCATCGGTACCCCGGGGAGCATCGGGTAGGCACCGCTGGGTTGTTCAACGGTGCCTGCAGCGCCTACCGGTTGCCGCACAACGCCGACCGGGCTGCCTGGGCCAGGCTGAGCACTGTGGCCTCCGGTGAATATCGACAACAGGTTCGCGTAGTCGTCGATGGCATTGACCAACGCACCCGGGTCGAACGGCACCGCCGGCGCCTGGTCGTCGGACGGCAACGGCGCCCGCGGCGCGGCTGCCGCCATACCGTGACTGACCGTCAGTGCCGCCAGCGCACCGGCGACGCTCAGCGCCGTGTACGCGAACAGTCGGCCGAAGGTGGCATTCGCTGTCATCGTGGTCCTCCCCGATCTGACGTCGAGTGCATCAGTGCACTTGTGTCACTCGGGCAACACTGGTCCGCATGGGTCACATTCAGGCCACGACACCATCACGAATCGCACGCTATGGCGTGGCTTGGTCTTTGCCTGCAGTCCGCTGTGAGAGGGTGCCGCACTCCGCGCGAGGTCAGTTGTCCTTCAGTCCCAGGGCGCGGGCCATCGTGAAGAACAGGTCGGTCTGATCGCTCAGGCCGACGACGTTGGCCGCGCTCGGACCGTACGCCGCGATGCGCAACTGCGCTCCCGTGTGACCCTGGTCCATGGCATCGAGGTTGTCCGACGTGCCGTAGGAGATGGTGAGGTCCTGTCCATCCTTGCCGCGCAGCACGCGGGTCAGGCCCGGGTAGATGGCGTCGCGGGTGACCTCGAACGGCAGCTTGGCCTCGGCCGCGGCATCGCGGACGTCGTCGACACTCATGGTCTCGACGATCTGGCTGCTGTGGGCGTGATCGGCGGTCACGATCACGAGGGTGTCCTTGTTCTCCTCGGCGAAATCGAGTGCCACCTTCGCGGCCTCGTCGAGGTCGACGGTTTCGCCGATCTGCCCGCACGGATTGGCAGCGTGATCCTGCTTGTCGATCGACGCGCCCTCGACTTGCAGGAAGAATCCGTTCTCGTTGCCCTTGAGCAGGTCGATGGACTTCTGGGTCATGGCAGCCAGCGTCGGCACCGACGCCCCGCGCTCCGGGTTGTCCGTGCATTCGACGGCCGGCTCCAGGTAGCCGCCCTTGCCCGCCACCGGACCGCTCCACCGGGTCGGCATGTTGCCCTCGGCGAACAGGCCGAGCAGCGGCGCATCCTGGTCGGCCTTGTCGATCTTGCCGAGTTCGTCGGCGTTGCGCACGATGGCGAAGCCGCGTTCCTTGGCCTGAACTTCAAGCGTCTTGCCTTGGTAATCACCGGCTTTGGCGACCTGTTGGAAGCTCTCGGCGCCACCGCCCATCACGACGTCGGCGCGTGTGCTCAGCAGCTGCTCGGTGATCGACCCGTTGCCGCCCTTCTCCAGCGCGTTGGTCGGGCATTTGGCGGTCGTCTCATCCGGCCCGTAGCACTTGCGTCCGGTGACGTGCGCGAGTTGCACGGCCGGTGTGGCGTCCTGGATCTCGGCGGTGGAGATGTCTCCGGTCGCCTTACCGGCATCCTTGGCCAACTGCAGCAGCGTCCGCTGTTCCTTGCCGTGGATGTCTACCGAGATCGCGCCGTTGTAGGTCTTGGTCCCGGTGGCCCAGGCCGATCCGCTGGCGGCCGAATCGGTCACGTAGGTGGGCTTGCCGTCCTTGTTCAGGGAGTAGTGGGTGTACTGGCCGGTCAGCGGGAAGGCGTCGAGACCCGGGAAGGCGCCACCGGCTCCCTGCGCGTAGTTGCGGGCCACCGTGATCTCTGAGTCGCCCATCCCGTCGCCGATCAGCAGGATGACGTTCTTGGCGCCGGTGTTCTTGATGGATTCGGCGATCAGCGCGCTGCGGTCGTCGCCGGCGCGGGTCGCTCCGCCGTGCTCCGACAGGGTGCCCTTGGCGGCGGGGTCCAGCAGCGGAAGGGACGCGTCGTCCTCCTTGCCACCAGTGCAGGCGGCGACCAGCGCCGCCGTACACACCAACGCTGCCGCCCCCGGGTACCACCTTGGCATCATCCACGTCTCCGTATCGTCGTCATCTCCATCAAGCCCACACATGGTTGAAGCCGCACGTGAACCGATACTTTCCCGACAGTCGACAACCCGGTAACGACAATCAAACAGATAGCCAATCTATCGGTGCCGACGGTTGCGGCAACGGGTGCGACGCGTCGTTGCAATCGGAACGACCTGTGGTTTCTCGCGTCAATATCACCCAAACGTCTTTGCCTGCGTTGGTAGCGTGCGGCGAGACGAACGGGGATGCCATGACGAAGCACACCGCGACCTGCCTCATCGGGGCGTTGGCGATCGGTCTGGCCGCCACGGCGTGCAGTCCGGTCACCGAGAAGGCCGAGGCCACCACGACGACGGCGCCGGTCGGCACCAGTGCCACCACCACCGCGGGCGGGGGCAGCGCAGCGGTGGCGGCACTGGTGCCGACACCGGCGGACGTGCAGCAGAGCAGAGGGCCCGACGACATCGCCGACGGCGGAATCCACGTGCACTACCAGGTCAACGGGTCGCCGAATGACGTGATGACCGCCTACAAGGACGCGCTGCAGAGCAAGGGGTGGACGGTCACCACGATCATCACTTCGGGCGGCGGCGGAGGCGGCGGTGCCACCTACACCGGCACCCACGGCGACGCCTACGGGGTGTTCGACGGCGGCGGATACGCCAATACCACCTACATCGACGTGTGCAGTTGGCCTGCTAAGCCTGCGAATCCGAACTGCAGTCGCGGCGATCGTTAGCGACGCTCCGTGGGGCCAGTTGCGCATCGGGGCGCCGATGAACAGCGGCCAGCGGCGGTCGGCCGCGGGAATCTCATCAGATCCGATAATCCGAGGTTCTGAAATCACAACGTAGCCAACGTGTTGCGTGCGATCTATCCATCGCCGGCCGCTGAGCGCCTTACGCTTGAGGGCATGTCCGGCCCGCCACCGCGGTCGCGGTCTACGGTTGCCAAGTTGGCCATGCACTGTGTGCTGGCCGGATTGCTTGCGGCGGTCTTGATGTTTCCCGTCGTCGGCGGCATCGGCATGATGACGGCACGGCTGTCCGACACGGTGGCACAGGATTCCGCCGAGGTGCTCAAGGGGGACGCGCCGCTCGTCACCACCATGGTCGACACCACGGGCAAACCGATCGCGTGGCTGTACGAGCAGCGTCGATGGGTGGTTCCCCCCGAGCGGATCGCCGACACCATGAAGCTGGCGATCGTCTCGGTCGAGGACAAGCGCTTCGTCGAACACAACGGTGTGGACGTCCAGGGCACGCTGAACGGACTCTTCGGTTATCTGCGCGGCATCGACGAGATCCGCGGCGGGTCCACCATCGAGCAGCAGTACGTCAAGAACTACAACCTTCTGGTCAAGGCCAAGACCAACGCCGAACGCCTGGCCGCGGTCGAGGTCAGCCCCGCACGCAAGCTGCGCGAGATCCGCATCGCGCTGGCGATGGACAAGACCCTTCCCAAAAGCGAGATCCTGGCCCGGTACCTGAACCTCGTGTCGTTCGGCAACGGCGCCTTCGGAGTTCAGGATGCAGCGCGAACCTACTTCGGCGTCGATGCCGCCGACCTCACCTGGCCGCAGGCCGCCCTGTTGGCCGGCGTGGTGCGGTCCACCAGCGCACTGGACCCCTATACCAATCCCGACGGTGCGCTGGCCCGACGCAACCTCGTGCTCGACACCTTGATCGACTACCTGCCGGATCGCGCCGAGGAACTGCGCGCCGCCAAGGCGGCACCGCTCGGGGTACTCCCCCACGCAGAGCCGCTTCCGCAGGGCTGCATCGCCGCCGGGAATCGGGCCTTCTTCTGCGAGTACGTGTTGAACTACCTGGCGCGCTCCGGGCTCACGATGGAGGACGTGGCGCGCAACGGTTACCTGATCCGCACCACGCTGGACCCCAAGGTGCAGGACAGCGTCCAGTCGGCCATCGAGAAGTACGCGAACCCCAACGCCGCAGGGGTCGCGAGCGTGATGAGCGTGATCACTCCCGGCAAGGACACCCATCGATTGATCGCGATGGGCGACAGCCGCACCTACGGACTCGATCTCGATGCCAACCAGACCGTGCAGCCACAACCCTTTTCGTTGGTCGGTGACGGCGC
Source organism: Mycolicibacterium peregrinum (assembly GCF_001665785.1). GTDB lineage: Bacteria > Actinomycetota > Actinomycetes > Mycobacteriales > Mycobacteriaceae > Mycobacterium > Mycobacterium peregrinum_A. Next base: position 343,391 of record NZ_LZSO01000012.1, on the reverse strand, counting down.
CGGGTCGATCTTCAAGATCTTCACCACCGCAGCCGCACTCGACATGGGCATGGGCATCAATGCTCAACTCGATGTCCCCGGAACCTTTGTGGGCAAAGGGCTGGGCAGCAGCGATACTCCCGGATGCCCGAAAGAAGCCTGGTGTGTGCGCAACGCACACGGCTTCCGTAGCCCACTGAATGTCACCGATGCCCTGGCGCAATCACCCAATACCGCCTTCGCCAAACTCATCTCACAGATCGGGGTGCCGCGCGCCGTGGACATGGCGGTCCGACTGGGGCTGAGATCCTACGCCGAACCCGGTAGCGCCCGTGATTACAACCCCGACGGGACCAACCCCGACGAGAGCATCGCCGACTACGTCAAGCGGCAGAACATCGGATCCTTCACGCTCGGCCCACTCGAGCTCAACGCGCTCGAGTTGGCCAATGTCGGAGCGACCCTGGCCTCGGGCGGCACCTGGTGCCCGCCGAGTCCGATCGACAAGATCTTCGATCGGAACGGCCATGAGGTGGGCGTGGAGACGGTCCCCTGTGACCAGGCGGTGCCCGAAGGCCTCGCCAATACGTTGGCCAACGCACTGAGCAAGGACCACGCCAGCGGAACCGCCGCAGGCGCCGCAAGTTCGGTCGGCTGGAAACTGCCGATGTCGGGGAAGACCGGCACCACCGAGGCCCACCGGTCATCGGGTTTTCTCGGCTTCACCAACCGGTACGCCGCCGCGAACTACGTCTTCGACGACTCCTCGTCACCATCGGGGCTGTGCTCGTACCCGTTGCGCAAATGCGGCGACGGCACCCTGTTCGGCGGTACCGAGCCGGCGTTGACCTGGTATGCCGCAATGAGTCCCATCGCCGACGACTTCGGCCCGATCGGCCTGCCTCCCACCGATCCGCGTTACGTCGACGGTGGCCCCGGCGGCGAAGTGCCGAGCGTGACGGGTCTGAAGGTCGACGACGCCCGGAAACGCCTACTGGACTCCGGTTTCCGAGTCGCTGACAAACCCACTGCCGTCAACAGCAATGCCACGAAGGGTTCAGTGGTCGGCACCACCCCGAGCGGTAGAACCATTCCCGGCTCCATCATCACGATCAACACCAGCACGGGATATGTGCCACCACCACCGGTCTACATTCCCCCACCGGAGGCGCCTCCTCCGCCTCCCGGGGACCTGCTCAATCAGCTGGGTCCGCCCCCGCCACCCAACGTCATCGAGATTCCCGGGTTGCCGCCGATCACGCTGCCGCCACCCGCGCCGCCACCGCCTCCGGCACCGCCCCCTGCGTGACGACGGGGCCGCTGAGCGACCGCAGGTTTGAATATCGACGGATCTGGCAATTCCTCTCGCCGACAACACTTCGGTTGCTACCTAGAAGGATCGGACTGACCATGATTGTGCTCGGCATCATTCTCCTGTTGATCGGCTACTTCGCCGGCATCTCGATCCTCTACACGATCGGCGGAATCCTCTTGGTGATCGGGATCATCCTCTGGATTCTCGGCGCCGTCGGCCGCCCGGTCGGAGGGCGAAAAGTCTGGTTCTAGCGCTCACGACTGCGCCACCGCTATAGCCTTCCCGTCCACCGTAATTCGGACGGGAAGGCTTAGCGGTGGCGTTCGAAATACTTCTGGTAGGCCTCGGCGGACGCAGCCAGATCTGGTCTCGCGGCCAGCACGGGCTGCAGCTTCCTGCGGGCCTCTTCTCGCTTGTACGGGATGAACTCTGTCGGGAAATTTCCCTCGTGCGGGTGGTAATCCCTGAGCACGCGGCGCGCCACCGTGGCCTTGTGTACCTCGTCGACGCCGTCCGCGATGCCCATGGTCGGAGCTCCGGCATACATCGCCTGAAGGGGCGTGAGATCAGTGGTGCCAAGCGAACCGAGAATGTGCAGGGCGTTGAACGACACCTCCCGCAGCACCTTCGCCATCGTGAACTTGACGGCGGCGATCTCGGTGCGCGCTTCCTGCGTGGAGGTGTTGTCGATCTTCCACGCTGTTTCGAGGACGAACAGTCGCAGCATCTTGATCATGGCGTAGGACTCGGCGATCTTCTCCTGCACCATCTGGTGTTCGGATATCACCTTGCCGTGCGATTGTCGGCTGAGTGCTCGCTCGCACATCATGTCGAACGCCAAGTTGCACTGGGCGATGGTGCGCATCGCGTGGTGAATCCGTCCACCCCCAAGACGTCTCTGCGCCAACACCTTTGCCCCATCCTCCGGGCCCAGCAGGTGGTCCAGCGGCACCCGGACATCGCGGTAGACGATGTGGTTGTGATTCCGCGGCTCGGGCATGATCTCGACACCCGGTGTCGTGCGCGGCACCACGAACATGCCGTTGGTACACATCACGAACAGAATGTCGGCGACCCGGCCGGCCGAGGTGAACCATTTCTCGCCGTTGATCACCCACTCGTTGCCGTCACGCACGGCGTGCGTCTTGAACAGGCTGGGATCGCTACCGCCCTGCGGTTCGGTCATCGAATACGCCGAGAACAGGTCCTGGTTGAGCAGCGGAATCAGCCAGCGTTCCTTCTGTTCTTCGGTGCCGTAGGCGGCGAGCATCTCCATGTTCCCGGTGTCAGGAGCGGATGCTCCGAACATGTGCGGCGCCCCGGCATATCGCCCGATGATCTCGTTGAGCAAGCCGAGCTTGAGCTGTCCGAAACCGGGGCCGCCGAGCTCAGAGTCCAGGAAGATGGCCCACAGGCCCTGATCCTTGACCTCCTGTTGCAGCTCTCGGACATACGCTTTCACCACCGGATCGGGTGACCGCACCGCGTACGGGAAGACGTGGTCGAGCGGCTCGACCTTGTCCTCACAGAACTGCTTGACCCAGTCGAGCTTCTTTTGGAAATCCGGTTCGGTGCTGAAATCCCATGCCATGCCGATCTACCCGCGCGGGGAGGGCGGATCCACCTTCGAGGCGATCTGACCCGCGATGTTGGTGGCCGAGTCCGCCGGGTTGGCGCTGCAGGTGTTGACGTCGACGACGACGTTGATGTCAGCGGTCAACGCCCGCCCGCACGCCCAACCGCCTGCCTTGGCCTGCAGTTGGGTGGTGATCACGCTCAGCATTCCCGCTTTGTTCGAGATGGGTCCCACCTCCCACTGGGTGCCCGACTGGGTGTGCCTGTACTGGTGGCATTGCGTCCACTGTTGCGCCGACGCGTCGTAGAAGGCCTTGGCCTTCTCGGCGTCGGGGAACAGCACCACCGCCTGATGGGCGTAATGGGTGAAGTTGTCACCGTTACGGAGCGTCACATCACGCACATCGGTGAAACCGCTGTCGGCGTACACCGCTGCCTGCGCGGCACCGTCGACGGCCAGGCACTCCCGTGGCTCCATCGTTGCGCTGTCGTCCGACAGTTCGGTCTGGGTACTGGTCACGGTCATATCCGGCGCCCCCGTCGCCGCACCGATCTGCTCAGGGGTGAGCAACAGTTTCGGTAGCGCCTTGTTCAACACCGGTGCCGGGGCAAATGACGTGATCATCGGCCTGGCAGGGGTACTGGCGGCAGTCGGTTGGGGTGACTCGCCGCAGCCCGCGGCAAGCGCACAAGTAGCAGCGATGGTGATCACGGTTGTCGCTAAGCGCATTCGTCATTCCCCCATTTCTGCGCTCACACATCTGGTCCGCGGCGACTTTGGCCATGGTGGACACATCCAGAGAAACAGCAAGGTCGTATTCAATACTGAACATCGCTCGTTAACGTGTGAAGACTTTTCGAAACCGTAACCGAATCACCATCTACCGCGGCACCGAATGTGGTCGCGGGCGAGCGGCCTGTTTCAGGGGTCATTCCCCTCCGGAGCCAGAAACCAAAGCTCACCGATGAGTGGTAGACCCAGGCGCTGGGCAACGCGTTGCGAGGACAGGTTGCCCGCAGAGGTGCTGTAGTACAAGCGTGGGACCCGCTTCGTGCATTGGCGTGCCCAGGCAGCGACCACCGAAGCTGCCAGACCACGGCCACGCGCACCGGCCAGAGTCCACACACCTGCCTCAGTGCCATGCACTGACCATCGCGCGGTTTCGCAGACAGCCAACACCTCATCGCCATTGGTCGCCGCTGCCCACGGAAACCCGTTGTCCAGCAGCCTTTCCCACTCGTGTTGGCCACCCCAGTCCGGCGCGATCCGCAATCGGTGCACATCAGCGTCGTCCGGGGTAATCAGTCGAACTCCATCCGGTGGAACGATGCCGGCCGGTCGGGAGCAGCCATAGCTCAGGGTGACTTCCTGGCAAAGCGGACCTGTCACCGGTTCCAGCGCGGATCGCAGCCCGTCAAGTAGCGACGGTGCGGTGCCGCCAGGCACGTCGGCTGCGGCCCACACCAGCCGTTCGGCGTCTTTCGGCAGAGTCGGCGAAACGTGGAGACGCCAGCTGGCGGCGGCTTGCGCGACGATCACGGGAGGCATCGGTTCGGCGCCCACGCTGTTGGATCCCCAGATCACTTCGATCTCAATGGCGAGCGAATCCAGCTCAGCATCGCCGTTCGACACGGCTGCAACCTATACAGGGGTTCCGCATGTTGTCGAAGGATTAACGTCCGGTGGGAAAGCATCACCCGACGTCATACACCGCTGAAGTGGGGCGGGCGGGGCTCGAACCCGCGACCTAGGGATTATGAGTCCCCAGCTCTGACCAACTGAGCTACCGCCCCCGGGCGCATCTGCGCCGCAATATGGTCGCACACAGCGCAGACGCAGACGCCAATGAGGGGCCGCAGGCACGCCCGTCGCGGATACGCTCACCCCATGGTCCGCTTTCTGCTGCGTATCGCGATCTTTCTGGGCTCGTCAGCCCTCGGTCTGTTGGTCGCCGCGTGGCTGGTACCCGGCGTCTCGGTGTCGGCATGGGGCTTCGTCTCCGCGGTGGTGATCTTCGCCGTCGCGCAGGGCGTCCTGTCGCCGTTCTTCCTCAAGATGGCAAACCGCTACGCGTCGGCGTTCCTGGGCGGCATCGGACTGGTCTCCACCCTGGTCGCACTGATCCTGGCCTCGGTACTCACCCACGGGCTCAGCATCAGCGGAATCGGCTCCTGGATCGCGGCCACCGTCGTGGTCTGGCTGGTGACGGCCGTGGCCACGGTGGTGCTGCCCGCGCTGTTCCTGAAGAAGAAGGCCGCCTCGACGTAGCCGTCGCAGGTGGGGATCATGGCGAAGGTGTTTTCTCACGCATTCGCCTCCGACAACGCCGCGCCCGTGCACCCGCAGGTGTTGGACGCGATCGTCGCGGCCAACGCCGACGCCGTGGCGTCCTACGGGAACGACCCCGCCACGCCGCGCGCCGCCGACGCGATCAAGGCCGTGTTCGACTCCCCGGACGCCGAGGTGCTGTTCGCGCTCACCGGCACCGCCGCCAACATCATCGCGCTGGCCTCGGCGGTGCGGCCGTGGCAGGAGATCCTGTGCAGCGACATCGCGCATTCACTCGTCGACGAAGCCGGCGCACCGGTCCGGCTCTCGGGCGCCCCGCTGACGAAGCTCATCAGTGATGACGGCCTGATCGATCCGGCCGCGCTCGACACCGCGGTGGCCCGCCGCGGGCCGGTGCATCACTCACAGCCACGCATCGTCACCATCACCCAGTCGACCGAGAACGGCCGCGTCTGGACCCCGCAGGCCATCAAGGACTTCATCGATCACGCCCACGATCTCGATCTGTTGGTCCATATCGACGGCTCGCGGATCGCCAATGCGATTGCCGCCCTGGATAGCTCTCCGCGTGAGGCCATCGCCGATGCCGACATCGTCACCGTGGGCGGCACCAAGAACGGCATGCTGATGGGCGATGCGATCCTGGTGCGCCGTCCCGAGTTGTTCGACGGAATCCAGTTCGTGCAGAAGCAGATCGGTCACCTGGCCAGCAAACAACGCTTCGTCGCGGCCCAGTTCGAGGCGATGCTGCGCGACGGACTGTGGCTGCAGACCGCGGCCCACGCCAACCGGATGGCCACCCGGCTCAGCGCGGGCTTCCAAACGCTCGGTCTGAGGCTGGCCTCCCCCACCGAGGCCAACGAGGTGTTCGTCGACCTCGAACCCGCGGCCTACACCGCGGTCTCGGCCGGCTACGCCGTGCACCGCCCCGACACGCTGCGGCCCACGGTGCGGTTCGTCAGCTCGTGGGCGACCACCGACGCCGAGGTCGACGACGTTCTGGAATTGCTTGCGCCGAAAACGGCCTGACGCCAGGCACCACGAGGCACCATGAAGCGATGAAGGCGTCGGGCCTGATCCTCGCCGCGGTGCTGGCCCTGGCGAGCTGCGCGTCCCCGCCGGCGCCGGCGCTGAAGACCATCGACGCGGCCAACTTCCAATCGGCCGTCGGGCGCGCCGCCGACAAGCTCCGGGTGCCGGGGGCACTGGTGCTGTTGCAAACGCCTCAAGGCACCTTCATCGCCAAAGTTGGCACCACCCGGCTCGGCGCCACAGAACCGCCGCAGACCGAAACTCATTTCCGGATCGCGTCCATCACCAAGACCATGACTTCCGCGCTGATCCTGCTGCTGGCACAGGACGGCAAGCTCGGGCTCGACGACCCGATCTCGAAATATGTGCGCAACGTCCCCAACGGCGACTCCCTCACCCTGGCCGATCTGCTGACGATGCGCAGCGGCCTGTATTGCTACACCTCCGCGCCGGAATTGTCGGCTCAGCTCGACGCGGACCCCGCCAGGGCCTGGACCCCGGCGCAGGTGCTGGCCATCGCCTTCGCCCATCCACCGACGGCGCGGCCCGCTACCGGGTACGAATACTGCAATACCAACTACGCCCTGCTGGGGCTGGTAGCGGAAAAGGCCGGCGGCACAACTCTGGCGGAGCAGTTCACCCGCCGCCTGTTCGGTCCGTTCGGGATGCATGACACCACGTTGCCCGCGGCCGACGACACCTCCCTGCCCGACCCGTACTCACACGGTTATATGTACGGAAAGACGTTGTACGCGTTGGCCGATCAGCCCTATCCGCCGGATCTGGCGGCCGCGGCCCGGGACGGCACGCTGCAACCGCTCGACTACACCCACCAGAATCCGTCGTATGCCACCGCCGCGGGCGGCGCCATCTCCACGGCCGACGATCTGGCCATCTGGATCCGGGCGCTCGGCACCGGCTCCGTGTTCGACGACGACTTCGCCCAGCGGTGGCGCGCCAGCGTGCGCCCCGAAGATCCCGACCACCCCGACGGACAGCACTACGGCTACGGCATCAGCTTTCACCGATTCGGCCCGCGCGCGGCAATGTTCTACCACGGCGGCGAACTCCCCGGCTTCAACTCGTTCATCGGTTATGACCCGGACAACGATGTCACCCTGGTGATCTGGACGAACCTGACCCTGTCGCCGGAGGGGAAGACGACGGCCAACGCGTTGCTGCCTACCGTGCTCGACGAGGTCTACACCGGTTTGAGTCTGGGCTAGCGCACGCTCGTCACCAACGCATCGGTGCACCCCAGGCCGGAAAACCTCAGCTGTAGATCGGCTGCCCGTCGGCGCCGAGCCGGTACTCCTCGGTGCCCTCGTCGACACGTGCCGCGTCGGCACCCAACGCGACGGCCACCTTGTTGCAGGCGTTACGCATGACGTCGAGCGTCAGCTCGACGGCCTCGTCTTGCGAAAAATGGTGGCGCAGTTCCTCACCCGATACCTGGGCGGGCGTCCAGATCAGCGCGTCGACGTAGCGCAGCGCGGCCTTGTGCCGATCGGACAGCTCGGAGTTCTCGAAGTCGTCGATACCGTCATAGTCGGACTCGGTGGCACCGGCCTCCAGAGCCGCGGCCTCCCGCAGCGACTTACACAGCCGGCAGTTGTGCTGGCGGGCCCCGCGCAACCGCACGATCTCGGAGGTCACCGGGTCCAGCACACGCATCCGCCCCACGGCCGGGATGAACGTGTCCAGCACATAGTCGGCGGGGTTGGTTTCGTGATCCCACATGACCGGACCGTCCGGCCAGTCCACCCCAAGCGCGGTCAGCCCGGCACGCATCCGAGGCACGAAGTCGGCCACATAGATCAACGTTGCCACGGTGAACACGTCGGGTCCGAGCAGATCGGAGAACGCCGCCCGCTGGGCCGTGGTGATACCGGCGACGTCGATGCTGAACTGCTCGGCGAACTCGGTGACCATGGGATCGACCGCGCCGCCACAGGTCTCCGCGCGCAGGGGCGGCAAACCCAGCGTCGACGCGCACACCCCACGCACATCGGCGTTGATATCGGCCAACTTCGGTGGAGACAACGCGACCAGGTGCGTCAACTCATTGAGCAGATCGGCAGACACACCGGCAGTATGCTCCACCGAGTCCCGCATCGTGTGGTTACCCGGCAGTTGAATCCAATATCTCCAGACCCGAGGCGTAGCTCTCCTTCACCACATCCAGATGGACCCAGCTGTCGACGACGCCTACCCCGGGCAGCGCGCGCACCGCGTCGAGAATCTCGATCAGGTGCGCCGCCGAGAACGCCCGCACCGTGGCCAACAGATCGAAGCGGCCGAGTGTGCGCGCCACGAAGATCACCGATCGCATCCCGCGCAGCGCCGCCACCACCTCGTCGCCCGCTCCGGTGAGCCGGATACCAAGGCCGAGCGCACTCTGGCGGTCCTGTCCGGAATGGCGGACCACCGCACCGATGCGCACCACCTGCGATTCGATCAACCGGACCACCCGCCGTCGCGCTCCCGCCGGCGAAAGTCCCACCGTCTCGGCCAGATCCACATAGGACGCCCGTCCGTCATCCTGCAATGCGCGGAGCAGTGCCAGATCCAGATCATCGACGTCGACGCTGACGTCCCCGACCGGGCCGACGACGTCGCGCAGCACCTCGACGTAGGTGAGCGTGTCGACGCCGACGACCCCCTCCATCGCCCGCAACTCGGCGATCACGCCGTCGACATCGCGGATCGAGCCGACCCGCACCTCCGCGATCAACCCGTATGCACCGCTGGTCAGCGACAGGAACGCGATGTCGACGCGCTGCGCCAGGCTCGCCGCGATCGGGGCCACCGGTCCGTCGACCATCACACTCACATGGGCCAGAGCGCCACGGCCGAGCACCGCGGGATGTACGACGCCGCGGATCACCACCTGCCCACCGTCGAGCAGGCGTTGTATCCGCGTGGCCGCCGCCGACCGCGACAGCCCGACGCGCTGCGCGATGTCGCGGTGAGTGAGCCGCCCGTCGCCCTCCAACAGGCTGATGATCGCCTCGTCAACCTCGTCCATCGCAACACCGCCTGAAATTCAGCCGAAGATTCTTCTTCGCAAATCTACCGACACAAAGATCGGCATCTCCACGATTATCCGCTTCTTCTGATGGAAATGATGCCTGGAACCGTCACATCGGCATTCCATGAACGCTTCTGACGATCGAATCGATTGCGTGTCCTGAGCTGCGGGTTTACCGTAACGCACATCACACCACCGGCAGAGGAAGTGACTGCATGACCACCCCGATCGGCCCCGTCGACGCATCGAAGATCCCGCGCTTCGCCGGCCCGGCCACCTTCGCCCGCCTGCCCCGACTCGACCAGGTGACCAGAGCCGACGTGGTCGTGGCCGGGGTGCCCTTCGATTCCGGTGTCTCGTACCGTCCCGGCGCCCGGTTCGGCCCCACCCACGTACGCGAGTCCTCGCGCCTGCTGCGCCCGTACAACCCGGCCATGGACGTGTCCCCGTTCGAGCTCATCCAGGTCGCCGACGCCGGCGACATCGCGGTGAACCCGTTCAACATTCACGAGGCCATCGAGACCATCGAGGGCGCGGCGCGCGACCTGACTGCCGACGGCACCAAACTGGTGACCATCGGCGGTGACCACACCATCGCACTGCCGCTGCTGCGGGCCGCCGCCGCCAAGCACGGCCCGGTCGCGCTCGTGCACTTCGACGCTCACCTCGACACCTGGGACACCTATTTCGGTGCCGAGTACACCCACGGCACGCCGTTCCGCCGCGCCGTCGAAGAGGGCATCCTCGACACCGAGGCGCTGTCGCACGTCGGTACCCGCGGGCCGCTGTACGGCAAGAAGGACCTCGAGGACGACCGCCGCTTCGGATTCGGCATCGTCACCTCCTCCGACGTGTACTACCAAGGCGTGCGCGAGGTTGTCGACAAACTGCGTCAGCGCCTGGGAAACCGTCCCGTGTATGTCTCCATCGACATCGACGTGCTCGACCCGGCGCACGCGCCTGGCACCGGTACGCCGGAGGCCGGCGGCATGACCAGCCGGGAACTGCTGGAGATCCTGCGCGGGTTCCGTGGGCTGAACCTGGTGGGCGCCGACGTGGTCGAGGTCTCCCCGGCCTACGACCACGCCGAGATCACCGGTGTCGCCGCGTCACACGTCGCCTACGACCTGGTGTCCCTGCTGGCCTTGGGTCCCGATGCGTAACGGCGGCGACCTCGTCGTCGAAACCCTTACCGCACTGGGTGTCTCGCATGTGTTCGGCATCCCCGGCCAGAATGCGCTGGGGCTGTTCGACGCCATCCGGCGCAGTGACCTGACGTTTGTCAGCTCACGGGTGGAGAACAACTCGGCGTTCGGCGCCGACGGCTACAGCCGCGTCACCGGCGAGGTCGGCGTGTTGTTCCTGTCCACTGGACCGGGCGCGTTGACCGCGCTCGGCGCGCTGCAGGAGGCCTACGCCACCGGGGTGCCGGTGCTCGTGATCGCCAGTCAGGTTCCGCGTTCCGGAATGGGATTGCGTCGCGGAATGCTGCACCAGCTCGACGACCAGAAGGCCAGCGCCGTCAACGTCACCAAAAGCGTTGCCACCGTGCGACAGGCAGCCGAGATCCCGAGCCTGATCGCCGATGCCTACGCATTGGCGCGCTCCGCGCCGGCCGGGCCGGTCTGGGTGGAGATCCCGCAGGACGTTCTCCTGGAGCCGACGTCAGTTCCGCCGGTGGCCGCACTGGCGGTGACGCCGACGCAACGTACCCCGCGGACCGAGGTGATCGACGAGGCCGCGATCCTGCTGAACGCCGCACAGCGCCCGGTAATCCTGGCCGGCGGCGGTGTGCGGCGCTCCCCCGACGGACCGAAGGCACTGGTGGCGTTGGCCGAAAAGCTGGGCGCCCCAGTGGTGTCCACGGTCGGTGGCAAAGGGGCCATTCCCTTCGACCACCCGCTGTCCGCCGCGTCGTGGATCGAGGACCGCTACACCACCGAACTGCTGGAAGACGCCGACGTGCTGGTGGCCGTCGGCACCGCGATGGGTGAGGTCACCAGCAACTACTTCACGTTCAGCCCGCACGGTCGGCTCATCCACATCGACGCCGAGGCGCGCGTACTGGAGGCCAACCACCCTGCACTCGCCATCCACGCCGACGCCGCGCAGGCGTTGGGTGCCCTGGCCGAGCGGATCGACGCCCGCGACAACACCGCGGGCGCCGCGCAGGCCGCCGCACTGCGAAAAGCGGTGCAGGACCGGCTCGCCGCGCAGGACGTGGCCACCGAATTGCAGCTGATGGCCGACCTGCGGGCGGCGGCGCCGTCGGGCTCCCACACGTTCTGGGACATGACGATCGCCGGGTACTGGGCCTGGTCGGTGTGGGATCCGCAGGACGGCGCCTTCCATTCCGCCCAGGGCGCAGGCGGTTTGGGCTTCGCCTTCCCCGCCGCGCTGGCCGCGGCGATCGCCACCGGCGAACGGACATTCGCGGTGTCCGGTGACGGCGGTGCGATGTACTCCATCGCCGAGCTCGCCACCGCCCGGCAGCACAACGCCAACATCACCTGGTTGATCGTCGACGACGGCGGCTACGGGATCCTACGCGAATACATGACTGCCGAGTTCGGCACCGCGACCGCCACCGAACTCGCCCGGCCCGACTTCGCCCAGCTCGCAGCCAGTTTCGGGATTCCCGCGCACACCGCCACCCCCGACAACGTCGGAGCGATCGTCGCCGACACGTTCGGCACCGACGGTCCCGCCGTGGTCGTCCTGCCCGCAGTACTGAAGATGTTCGCCCCCACTCACCTCTGACCGAAGGATTGACATCGTGGGTAAACCAGTCGATATCGCGATCGTCGTCATCTATCTCGCGTCGATGCTCGCCTTCGGATTCTGGGGCAAGTCCCGCACCAAGGACTCCGCCGACTTCCTGGTCGCGGGCCGGCGCCTCGGGCCCACGCTGTACACCGGCACCATGGCTGCCGTCGTCCTCGGCGGTGCCTCCACCGTCGGCGGCGTGGGTCTTGGTTACAAATGGGGAATTTCGGGCATGTGGCTGGTGGTGGCGATCGCCATCGGCCTGCTGGCCCTGAGCCTGTTCTTCGCCGGTCCCATTCAGCGCCTTCGGGTGTACACCGTCGCGCAGATGCTGAGCCTGCGCTACGGGGTCGACGCAACCTCGGCCTCCGGGCTGGTCATGGCGGCCTACACCCTGATGCTTTCGGTCACCTCGACCATCGCCTACGCAACCGTGTTCAACGTGCTGTTCGGTACGGGCCGAACGCTTTCGGTGGTCATCGGCGGCCTGGTGGTCATGCTCTACTCCTCGATCGGCGGCATGTGGTCGATCACCCTGACCGACATGGTGCAGTTCGTCCTCAAGACGATCGGCGTGTTCTTCCTGCTGCTGCCGTTCACCTGGCACAAGGCCGGCGGATTCGACGGCATCCGCGACCGCGCCGGCGACGCCGTGTTCAGCCTGACCTCGATCGGCACCGACACCATCATCACGTTCTTCGTCGTCTACAGCTTCGGAATGCTGATCGGACAGGACATCTGGCAGCGGGTGTTCACCGCCCGCTCACCGCAGGTCGCCCGGTGGGGCGGCACCACGGCCGCGATCTACTGTGTGTTCTACGGAATCGCCGGAGCGCTGATCGGTCTGGCCGCGTCGACCTTCATGCCCGACATCAAGGCCAAGGACGACGTGTACGCCCAGATCGCGGAAGCGATTCTGCCCGTGGGGATCAGTGGCATCGTGCTGGCCGCGGCCGTCGCCGCGATGATGTCGACGGCATCGGGGGCTCTGATCGCCACCGCCACGGTGGCCCGCACCGACATCAAACCGATGTTGCTGCGCCTGCTCGGCAAGCACCCCGGCACCCAGGAAGACGCCGAAAACCCCGAAGTGGACGTGCATTCCGACCGCCGCTACGTCGCGGTGCTCGGCGTCATCGTGATCATCATCGCCGCGCTGCTCAACGACGTCGTCGGCGCGCTGACCATCGCCTACGACATCCTCGTCGGCGGTCTGCTGGTGCCGATCCTCGGTGGCTTTCTGTGGAAGCGGGCCACCGGCGCCGGTGCGCTCGCGGCGATGGCGGTCGGCACCCTGGTCACGCTGGGAACCATGGCAGTCGTCGGCGACGTGCTGGCCAACGAGCCCATCTACTACGGCCTGGTGTCCAGCCTGATCACCTATATCGTGGTCAGCCTGGCGACGCCGCGTACGTCCCCGGAGGTGCTGCAGGTGTGGGAAGACCGGCTCAGCGGTCAAGAGCAGGCCGACGTTCCCATGGCCACGTCATGAGCGCCCACACCATGAGCACCAGGGCGCTGGCCACCAGGACATAGACCGGCCACGGACCCATCAGGTCGAGCAGCGACGCGGTGGCGGGTTTGGCGTTGAGAAAACCGTAGTTGGTGCCGGCAAGGCCGTTGAACGCCATGGTTCCCACTGCCCACACCGCGGTCACCACCACCGCGAATCGATAGTCACGCCACCGCGGCCGCATCCCGCGTCCCCAGGTCAGATAGATTGCGGCCCAGACGACGAGCAGGTGAATCGCCCAGAACGCCAGGAAGGCGTAGTGCGGGAAGTCCGGGCTCCTCAGCACCGGCGAGATGAGTGCCTGCGTACTCAGCACCAGACCCCAGTAGTAGGTCAGTACGAAGGCCCACTGACTCTGCGACCAGAGCGCGTACGCACCCGCGACCGTCGCCAGGTCGGTCAGCTGCAGGGGCACCGACCGTCCGATCGACGGCGGGATCAGGTTGTAGACGACGATCGCGGCGTAGATCGCGGCCGTCGTTGCGCCGAGGATCCGGCCGAAGGCCCGGGACTGACGTTCGCTCTGGCGGCGCCCAAGCCACACCAGCAGCACTGCCCCGACGACAAACACGCCGATGACGGCCCAGTGTGACAGGCCGTAGGCCGTGAATTGCCGTTGAGACAACACCTCTAGCTCATTGTGCTTGGCTCACCGAGGACATGTGGAAATCCGGGATTCGCAACGTCGGCATCGATGCACGGGTCGCCCAGTCACCCCACTCGCGCGGCAGGGTCACCTCACTGATGCCGGCCTCGGTGGCCCGCCGCAGCAGGTCCAGCGGGCTCTCGTTGAACCGGAAGTTGTTGACCGCGGCCGTCACCTCGCCGTCCTCGATCAGGTAGACGCCGTCACGGGTCAGCCCGGTCAGCAGCAGCACGGTCGGGTCCACTTCACGGATGTACCACAGCGTGGTCACCAGCAGACCGTGTTCGGTGGCGGCGATCATGTCGGCCAATTCCTTTGCGCCACCGGTCATCAGCAGGTTGTCGGCAGGCACCGCGACGGGCGTGCCGTATTCGGCGGCCACGGCCCGCGGATAGGCCAACGCGTTGACCACACCGTCGCGGATCCAGTCCACCCGGCCGATGTCCATGCCGTTGTCGAAAATCGACACCCGCTCAGAGGAGGTCGGTACCGCAACGAACGGTTGGCAGGCCAGTGCCTCGGCGCGTGGGTCGGAGTACAGCGTCAGCCCCAGATCGGTGAGCTTCTCCCCCACCCGGGTCCCGCCAGGCGCCGACAACGCGGTGCGCCCCTGCTGCGCGCCCCGGCCGTCCATGGTCCAGGTCAGGTAGATCATCATGTCGGCCACCGTCGAGGGCGGCATCAGTGTCTCGTACCGGCCGGCCGGGAGTTCGACCGTGCGCTCCGCCCAACCCAGCTTCAGCGACAATTCGTCGAGCAGCGAATCCACCCGCACATCAACGAAATCCGCGGTACTCACCCCGGCCCAGGCGCTCGCTCCGTCACGCTTGGCATTGATCTCCACCGACCCGGTCGGCTGGGTGTAGCGGCGGCGCAGGCCGGTCGAGGTGGCCACGAAGGTGGTCTCCATGACGTGGCGGGCGTATCCGTAGAGCTGGTCGGACCCGGCGAATCCCTTGGCCAGGTCATCGGCGATGCCGGTGAACACCTGCGCACCGGTGCCCACCACCGGTGCATCCCAGTCGGCCGGCACCCCGGAGCCCGGCAGCGCCGGCGCGGCGTCGCGCGCCTCGGGCGAGGCCAACGCGGCCCGCTGCGCAGCGGCCACCAACTCCGGGATCACGACCGGGTCCACCTCGGTGGACCGCACCGACCCGACGTGCGCCTTGTCGCCGCGACGCACGATCGAGATCACCGTGATGGTGCGGCTGACCGTCTCGCCGTTGGTCGTCATCGAGTTGCCGGCCCAGCGCAGGGATGCATCGGCCCGGTCGGTCACCAGCACTACCGTTTCACGGTCCGGGTCTCGCTGATCCGCAGCGCCCAAGGCGATGTCGATGACCTGCTGTGCGCCGATCATCGGCCGCCCTCCGTCCGGGTGTTCAGTACGTTGATGCCGCGGAACAGCGCGCTCGGACAGCCGTGGCTGACCGGCGCCACCTGCCCGGGCTGCGCCTTGCCGCAGTTGAAGGCCCCGCCCAACCGCCAGGTGGACGGGCCGCCGACGGCTTCCATCGCACCCCAGAAATCCGTGGTGGTGGCCTGGTACGCCACGTCGCGCAGTTGCCCGTCCAGCCGTCCGTCGCGGATCCGGTAGAAGCGCTGGCCGGTGAACTGGAAGTTGTACCGCTGCATGTCGATCGACCAGGACTTGTCGCCGACGATGTAGATGCCGTCGGACACCCGCGAGATCAGATCGTCCGTGCTGAGATCCTCCGGACCTGGCTGCAGTGACACGTTGGCCATCCGCTGGATGGGCACGTGGTGCGGAGAGTCGGCATACGAGCAGCCGTTGGAACGGGCCTGTCCGAGGCGGGGCGCGAACACCCGGTCCAGTTGGTAACCGACGAATACGCCGTCGCGCACCAGGTCCCAGCTCTGGGATCGCACCCCCTCGTCGTCGAAACCGACGGTGGCCAAACCGAATTCGACGGTGCGGTCGGCGGTCACGTTCATCACCGGTGAGCCGTAGCGCATGGTGCCGAGCTTGTCCGGGGTGGCGAACGACGTACCGGCATAGGCCGCCTCATAGCCGATGGCCCGGTCGTATTCGGTGGCGTGCCCGATCGATTCGTGGATGGTCAGCCACAGGTTGGACGGGTCGATCACCAGGTCGGTGGGACCGGCGACGACCGAGGGAGCCTTGGTCTTCTCGGCCAACAGCGTCGGCAGCTCGGCCAGCTCAGAGGTCCAGTCCCACACGTCATCACCGGCCAGCGCCTCCCAGCCCCGCGCGGTCGGCGGCGCCAGCGTGCGCATCGTCTCGAACGACCCGGCAGCTGAGTCGACGGCCACCGCCTCCATCGTCGGCATCACGCGCACCCGCTGCTGGGTGACCGACGATCCGAAGGTGTCGGCGTAGAAGGTCTGTTCCTTGACCGCATGCACCCCGGCCGACACATGGTCCACGCCGTCCGACGCCAACAGGCGGCCCGAGTACTCGCCGAGCAGCGCGATCTTGTCGGAGGCGGGGACGGCGAACGGGTCGACGCCGTAATCGGACACCCAAGTCACATCCGTGTACACCGGTTCGGCGGCCAGCTCGATGCGCTCGGCATTCAGCGGCCCCAGTGTCGTCGCCACCTGCACGGCGCGGCGAGCCGTCTCGGCCGCCACCTCCGGCGCCAGTTCGGCGTTGGAGGCAAACCCCCACGCTCCGTCGACGATCACCCGGACCGCCAGGCCCACCTCACGGTTGACCACCGACATCTCCAGCTCGCCATCGCGCAGTTGGATGATCTCGGTGGTGATGCGGTGAATCCGCAGATCGGCATAGCTGGCACCGGCTGCGACTGCCGCGGAGAGTGCCGCGTCAGCCAACTCGGACCGGGGCAGCTCCAGGAAATCGGCGTCCACGCGTCGTTGAGCGGTCATGATTCCCCACACTAAAGGGTGCTTGTCACCAAACTCATGCTCCACACAGCAAGAACCCATAGCCTGACTAAATGGCGGAGCTCAGCAGGCGGACGGTTCTTGGTGGCGCGGCAGTGGCGGCCGGCGCGGCTGCGGTCGGATTCGGCGGCTATCAACTACTGGGCAGACGGACCCAGGACGCGGCCGGTCAGCCCAACATCCTCGTCGTGATCGTCGACCAGATGCGGGCGCCCCAGTGGTTCCCCGATACACAGCAACTGGGCGCGTTGCTGCCGAACCTCGACCGGCTGCGGACGCGGAGCACCTCGTTCGGTTCGCACTACAGCGCGTCGAACATGTGCACGCCGTCGCGCGGGGTGCTGACCACGGGGCTGTATTCACACCAGACCGGGTGCCTCTACACCGGCGAGGGCCCCACCGAGTCGACATTGGCGGCCCGCTTCCCCACCTGGGGGACGATGCTGCGCGACGCCGGCTACCGCACCTGGTGGTGGGGCAAGTGGCACCTGGGCAGCGCGGCCGACAACACCCCCGACGGCCTGGACGTCCACGGCTTCTCCGGCGGCACCTACCCATCGCCCAACGGCGCACCGAACCAGGGCCTGCAGCAGGATCCCTCGATCGTCGAGGAGTTCACCGGGTGGTTCGATGCCCACGCGAACGAGGGCCCGTGGTGCACCACGGTGTCGCTGGTCAATCCGCACGATATCTGCTGGTGGCCGAAAAACCCGCTGCCGGAGAATGTTCCGCACGTATTCAGCGCAAAGCCGGTGAACTTCGAGACCGCGGACGATCTGCGCCGCAGGGGCAAGCCCCAATTGCAGATCGACTACATGAACTTCATGTCGCCGCTGATGACCGGTGCGATGGACTACACCGGACCCGACGCCGCCGCTCAGTGGGCCAGGTGCCTGGACATGTACCTGTGGCTGCATCAGCAGGTGGACACGCAGATCGGCCGGGTGCTCGACACCCTCGCGGCCCGACCGGACATCGACAACAACACCATCGTGGTCTTCACCTCCGACCACGGCGAGTACGCCGGGTCACACGGCCTGCGCGGCAAGGGCGCGGCGGTGTACGAGGAGAGCATCCGGGTACCGCTGTACATCCGTGACCCGTCCGGTCATCTGACACCTGGGCCCGGCGACACCCGGACCCAGTTGACTTCCAGCGCCGACCTGGCGGCGTTGCTCATGACCATCGCCCACGGCGGCGCCGGTTGGCGCTCCGACTCCCGCTACTCCTACCTGTCCGAGCGTGCCGACATCGCCGGGATGGCCGCCGACGCAGCCACACCGGGCCGGCCGTGGATCGCGCACGCCACCGACGACATGTCGGTCGAGGAAATGGCGGCGTTGATGAAATCCCCACTGGCAAAGAAGTTCTTCGGCGCCTCCGGCCCGCCGATGGAGATCCCGACGTCGGCACCCAGCCACATCGTCGCCGTGCGTACCCCCGAGGCCAAGCTCGGCATGTACACGTACTGGAAACCCGGCACCATGGACATCGACACGTCACGGCCCATCCATCACGAACTGTACGACTACGCAACCGATCCCGGTGTGCAGGAGCTCGACAACCAGGCGGGCCACAGCCCGAAACAGGCGGATCTGCAGGCGCTGCTCGATCATCAGGTGCTTCCCGAGCTTCGGGCACCGTTGCCGAGTTTCCTGGATGAGGCGCAGGAGCAGGGGTTGGCGAATATGAAGGAGCTCGCGACGCTTCGCGGAGGCTGAGCCGACCCGATCAGCACGGAGGCTGAGCCGACAGATTGGACACGGAGGCTGAGCCGACCCGACCAGCACGGAGGCTGAGCCGAAACCGCTTCCCCTCGGCGCCGGACGTACTAGCGTCCTAGCGACGGTCGTCGCTTGCTAGGAGGTTGGCATCATGCGCGTGTTGGTCACCGGCGGTACCGGATTTGTGGGTGGGTGGAGCGCGAAAGCGATTGCGGACGCAGGACATTCGGTCCGATTTCTGGTGCGCAATCCGGACCGGTTACAGACCAGCGTTGCCAAGCTCGGAGTCGACGTTTCCGATCATGCCGTCGGCGACATCACCGATCGCGATTCGGTTCTGCGCGCACTTGAGGGCTGCGACGCCGTCCTGCACAGCGCCGCGCTGGTCGCCACCGACCCGAGCCAGACCGCGCAGATGATGAGCACGAACATGGACGGTGCCAGGAATGTGCTCGGCGGCGCCGCAGAACTCGGCCTGGATCCGATCATCCATGTTTCGAGCATCACGGCATTGTTCAATCCCGACGTGGACACTTTGGAAGCGGACCTGCCGGTGTTCGGCGGAACCGACGGCTACGGGCGATCCAAGGCGCAGGTCGAGATCTACGCCCGCGGCATGCAGGACGCCGGCGCACCGGTGAACATCACCTATCCCGGCATGGTCATGGGGCCCCCGGTCGGCAACCAGTTCGGAGAAGCCGGCGAGGGGGTGGCGGCCGCGCTGCAACTGGGAGCCATCCCCGGCCGCAGTGCCGCCTGGACCATCGTCGACGGTCGAGACCTGGCGGCCCTGCACGTCGCGCTGCTCGAACCTGGGCGCGGCCCCCGCCGCTATATGGCCGGCGGCCACCGCATTCCGGTGGACCAGCTGGCCAAGCTGCTCACCGAGGTCGGCAACAAGACGATGTTCGCCGTCCCGGTGCCCGACACCGTGCTGCGTGTGGCCGGGCAGGTGCTCGACCGGATGGGGCCGTTCCTGCCGTTCCAGACGCCTTTCACCGAAGCTGGGATGCAGTACTACACACAGATGCCCGCGTCCGACGACTCACCGAGCGAACGCGACCTCGGCGTCACCTACCGTGATCCACGAATCACGTTGGCCGACACCGTCGCCGGATTCCGAGACCTCAACAGCTGACGGCCGGAAGGTCAGTCGCTTCCGGCCGTCGGCCTTGGGTCAGTCGGTGTCAGTTTCCGGTGACCTCACCTGCGGTCTGCACCATCGTGGCCGCCGGGGCACTGCCGCCCAACTGGCGGGCCGCGAAATCGGCGGCCTGGATTGCCATTCCGTTGTCCTTGTAGGAGCTGTGGGCGGCGCGGTTCAAACCGCCGGGAAAGCAGATGGGATCACCGGGGGCGCATAGCTGAATCGTCTTGGCCACGTAAGGCGCGCCGATCGCGATGGGCGGTGCACTGCGGTCGGCCAGGCCCAGAACCCACTCGTCGGGGGTTCCGAACAGCGCCACCGCCGCGACATGTGACGCGACCGAGGCGGGCATCGGGCCGCTGATGCCGGCGGGCAGGACGTATCCGGCGGGCACGGAGCTAGAGGTGGTGTAACCGGCCACCGCGGCGCCCTGCGAGTAACCACCCAGCACGATCTTGGTCGCCGGGCAGGTAACTGCGATCGACTGGATCCGGTTGCTCGCATCGGCGATGCCGTCGGTCGCCTGACCGAAGTTCAGCGATGCCGGGTAATTGACCGCGTACACGTCCACCGACTTACCGGGCAGATCGGCGCTGAGCGCGTCGACGAACGCCTGCCCCGTGGCGCCGACGCCCGGCGCCTCGTTGGTGCCGCGGGCGAACACCACCTCGACGTCGGCACACCCGTCGGCGGCGTTGGCCGAGGCGATCGGGCCGGCCAGCGAACCGAAGACCAGGGCGGCTAGCGCGAGTGCAGTGAAGATCGTGGACTGTGCCACCGTGGAGATCACGCTGCCTTTTCGGGCTGGTTGCGCTGTGCTCATGAGATAACCCCCGGTCCTTGTGTTGCGGTTACCAGCTACAAGCGCGAAGTCCGGACTTCGATTCCGCGGCGGTCAAGTGATGTACGTCATCCGAGCAAATTTCGCCGACGGGGATGAGAGTCCGGCTTTTGGGCGTTGAGGTTGCCCGCCGTGGCGGCCGCAGGTCACGAACCGCTTTAATAGCCCGATGGCCACCTCGCGTGTCCGCACGACCGCACTGGGGTACGCGCTTGTCGCACCCAGCTTGTTCGGCGTCGTGACCTTCCTGCTGCTGCCCATGCTGGTGGTGCTCTGGTTGAGCCTGCAGCGGTGGGACCTGCTCGGCCCGATCGAATATGTGGGGCTGGACAATTGGACGTCCGTACTCACCGATTCGTCGTTCGGCACCTCTCTGGCGGTGACGCTGCTGTTCGTGCTGCTGGTGGTCCCGACACAGACCGTGCTGGGCCTGATCGCCGCGTCGCTACTGGCTCGGGGACTTCCGGGCACCGGGTTCTTCCGCACCGTGTACGTCCTGCCATGGATCTGTGCGCCGCTGGCCATCGCAGTGTTGTGGAAATGGATCCTGGCCCCCACCGACGGGGCGCTGAGCACCGTGCTGGGCCGACCGGTCGAGTGGCTGACCGACCCGGGACTGGCTCTGCCGGTGGTATCCGCGGTGGTGGTGTGGACCAATGTCGGCTACGTCACGCTGTTCTTCCTGGCCGGCATCCTGAACATCCCCGCCGACGTCCACAACGCCGCCCGCACCGACGGCGCGACGGACTTGCAGCGGTTCCGGCACATCACCCTGCCGATGCTGCGCCCGACCATGTTCTTCGTGTTGGTCACCGGAATCGTCAGCGCCGCGCAGGTATTCGACACCGTGTACGCGCTGACCGCGGGCGGACCGCAAGGCCACACCGATCTGGTGGCGCACCGCATCTATGCCGAGGCATTCGGCGCGGCGGCAGTGGGCCGGGCCTCGGTGATGGCGATCGTGTTGTTCGCCATCCTGGTCGGCATCACGCTCGTCCAGCACTTCTACTTCCGCCGCAGGATCAGCTATGACCTCACGTAACGCACTGATCTACGCCGGCCTGCTCCTCGGCGCGGTAGTCACGCTGCTGCCTTTCGGACTCGGGTTGCTCACCTCGTTCACGTCGGCCGAGCAGTTCGCCACCGATCCCCCGCTGTCGCGGCCTGCGCCACCGACGCTGGAGAACTACGTCGGGCTCGGCGATGCCGGGTTCGGCCGGGCCATCGTCGTGACCGCGTTGATGACGGCGGTCATCCTGCTGGGGCAGTTGGTGTTCTCGGTGCTCGCCGCCTATGCCTTCGCGCGGCTGCAGTTTCCCGGCCGCGATGCCCTGTTCTGGGTCTACATCGCAACTCTGATGGTGCCCGCGACCGTGACCGTCGTACCGCTGTATCTGATGATGGCCGAGGCCGGATTGCGCAACACCTTCTGGGCGTTGGTGCTGCCGTTCATGTTCGGCTCGCCGTACGCGATCTTCCTGCTGCGCGAGTACTTTCGGTCGATCCCGGGCGATCTGATCAACGCAGCCCGCCTCGACGGTGCCCATACCCTGGATGTGATCACGCACGTCGTGGTGCCGGCCAGCCGACCGATCCTGGTCACCCTGGCGTTGATCACCGTGGTCAGCCAGTGGAACAACTTCCTGTGGCCGTTGGTGATCACCAGCGGCAGCAAGTGGCAGGTGATCACCGTGGCGACCGCCGGACTGCAGACGCAGTACAACGCGCAGTGGACGCTGGTGATGGCGGCTACCACGGTGGCGATCGTCCCGCTGATCGTGTTGTTCGTCGCGTTCTCGCGCAACATCGTCCGCTCGATCGTGGTGGCGGGGATCAAGTGAGGCGCTCCACTCTGCTCGCGGTCGGCCTGGCGCTGACCATGGCCGTCCTGTTGGTGGCCGCCGTGCTGCTGGGCCGCACCACCGAACCTGAGGGCCGCATCGTGGTCACCGTGCGACTGTGGGATTCAAAGGTGGCGGCCGCCTACCGGCAGTCCTTCGTCGAGTTCACTCGGGAACACCCCGACATCGAGGTCCGGGTCAACACCGTCGCCTACTCCGCCTACTTCGACAGCCTGCGCACCGATGTGGCCGGCGGCAGCGCCGATGACATCTTCTGGCTGTCAAACGCCTACCTGGCCGGATATGCCGACAACGGCCGGCTGCTGGACATCGGACAGACCTTGGGCGCCAACGCCGCCCGGGCCTGGGAGCCCTCGGTGGTCAACCAGTTCACCCGCAACGACGCCCTGTGGGCGGTTCCGCAGCTGACCGACGCCGGCATCGCGGTGTACTTCAACGCCGACCTGCTCGACGCCGCCGGGGTGGACCTCGCCGAACTGACCACCATGCGGTGGTCGAACGGACCCGACGACACACTGCGGTCACTGGCGGCCCGGCTCACCGTCGACGAACAGGGCCGTGCGGCCGGCGCCGAGGGCTTCGACGCGGGCCGGATCCGGCAGTGGGGCTACAACGCCGCGAATGATCTGCAGGGCATCTACCTCAACTACATCGGCTCGGCGGGCGGCATCTTCAACATCGGCGATCGTTTCGCCTTCGACAACCCTCAGGCCGTCGAGGCGTTCACCTACCTGGTCCGGATGATCAACGACGATCACGTCGCCCCGCCGGCCTCGGCCACCAACAACAACGGCGACTTCTCCCGCAACATGTTCCTGCAGGGCCGGATGGCGCTGTTTCAGTCCGGCACCTATAACCTGGCCGCGGTAGCGAACCAGGCCCGGTTCCGGTGGGGCGTGGCGATGCTCCCGGCCGGCCCCAAGGGCCGGGTCAGTGTCACCAATGGCATTGCCGCAGCCGGGAACTCGGCCACCCATCATCCTGACGCCGTGCGTGAGGTACTGAACTGGATGGGCGGCAAACGCGGCAACGAATACCTCGGCGCCGGCGGCGCCGCCATCCCCGCTGTGTTGGCAGCCCAGCCCGTCTACCACGACTACTGGACGGGGCGAGGAGTTGACGTCGGCCCGTTCTTCCGGGTGCTGCGGGGGCCGCGGATCCCGGCACCGGGCGCGGCCGGCTTCCCGGCCGGATTTCAGGCCCTCAAGCCCTATTTCGACGAGATGTTCCTGGGACGTCGCGATGTGGAGAAGTCGCTGGCCGACGCTCAATGGGCGGCCAACACCGCCGCAGCGCGCTAGACCTCCGGAATATTTGCCGCCCGTGAACGCCGGCCTGTCGCTTACATTGGGCTGATGCGCAAGCAAACCAGCGGATCCCGTCACCGCCGCATGACGGTGGCACTGTTTGCCGCGGCCATGTTGGCCGTCGCGCCGGCCTGCGCGGCCGGTCACTCGCCCAATTCCTCGGCACCGGCGGCCACACAGAGCGATGCCGGGTTCGCCCCAGCCGCACCCGCACCGGTGCCGGAAAGCGGTGCAGGGCTGAAGGAAGCCCCGATTCCCACCGACGTCAAGCGGGACATCGTCAAGACCGCGTCGATGTCGATCACCACGGGCAACCCGGCCGCAGTGGCCGACAAAGCCGTATCTCTGGCCACCGATGCCGGCGGCCGGGTCGACAGCCGCTCCGAAGACGCCGGCTCCAGTTCCGGCCGCGCGCGCATCTCACTGGCGCTACGGGTCCCGGCCGCCGAACTGGAGGGCACCCTCGACGAGTTCAAGAAGCTCGGCACGGTGCAGACCGTCGAGGTCCGCTCCGACGACGTGACCTCGCAGCGCGTCGATCTCGACGCCCGTATCAAGGCGCTGCAGACTTCGGTGGACCGACTGCTCGGGATCATGCGCGACGCCAAGGACCCCGAGGCATTGATCAAGGCCGAGGGCGCCTTGTCCCAGCGCCAGGCCGACCTGGACAGCCTGCGGGCACAGCGCACCCAGCTCGGCGACCAGATCGACTACAGCACCGTCAATCTCGACATCACCGCCGAGCAGATCGGCGGCCCGGCCCCGCAGTATCAGGGGTTCTGGGGCCAGGTCGAGCGTGGTTGGCACGGCCTGGTGTCAGCGGCCTCCGGGCTCGTGATGTTGTTCGGCCTGCTGCTGCCGTGGCTGGCGGTCGTCGTCATCGCTGCCGCCGTCATCTACACCGTCATTCGGCTGACCCGGCCGCGGGCCGGGCAGCGGTCAACGCCGCGGGAAGCTGGTCGGCAGGACGGTGAGCTCCAGGGCCAAGGCAGTGCCGCAGACCAGAACGAGGATGGCGAAGGCGATCCAGTCGCGCGCCCGGGGACCTGACGGCGCGGCCGAGATCTGACCGGCGCCGCCGCGTGCGGTGATGGCATCACCCATCTCGTCGCCGCGGCGCAGCGCCACGGTGACCGCTGCGGCCAACAGATCGACCAGATTCGCCACCCGCTGTCGACGTCGCGCCCGGAACGTCTCCGCGGGCTCGACCGGACGCAACCGGTGCGCCGCATACAAGGTGCGGAACTCGTCGATCAACATCGGGAAAGCCCGCAGCGCCAATGCAATCGTCACCGCCCAGTCGTGCACCGGGACGCGCAGTACGCGCAGCGGACGACCCAGGGTGGCCACCGCCGGGGCGACGTCGGCGACATTCGTCGTCCAGGAAACCAATGCGCCCAGACCCAGTAGCACGATCGCCAGCGCGGTGATGCGCAGGTAGTTGAGCAAGCCGCCCAGACCGATCTGCACCGAACCGATGTCGATGAACGGGGATCCGCCGGCCAACGCGGCGAGTGCCCCGCCCAACACCAGCAGGATCCACAGGAAGAACGGGATCGAGGGCAGCGCCCCGCGTGGAATGTGGGCCAGTCGCGCGGTCACCAGGACCAGTACGGCGACGGCGCCGATGGGTACCCAGCCGGGATAGAACGTCAGCAGCACACCGATGCCCGCCACGGAGAGCAGTTTGGTTCCGGCCCACAGCCGATGGATGACGGTGTCGCCGGGGACCGGACGCAACAGCACGACCGGTTTGCGTTGTCCTCGCGTCGGAGCGGTCATCGCGCGCCTCCGGCAGTCGTCGGAGCAAGGGCCAGCTCGCCATGGTGCAGATGCAGGGTGCGCGGGCAGAGATTCTCCAGGCCCGTGAAGTCGTGGGAGATGACGACGACGGTGAGTCCGTTGTTACGCCGCAGGTCCTCCAGCAATCGCAACAAGCCCCGCTGGCTGGCGGCGTCGAGTCCGGCCAGCGGCTCGTCGAGGATCAGCGCACGCGGCGACCGGGCCAGCAATCCGGCCAGTACGACGCGACGCATCTGACCGCCCGAGAGTTGGTCGATGCGCCGCTGGGCCAGCGCCGCGTCCAGTCCGACCATTTCCAGCGCGGCTGTAATCCGGTCGGTCTCGTGCCGGGAGAAGCCTGCGGCCGAGGCGATTTCACGGCCGACGGTGCTGCGCATCAACTGCAGGCGGGCGGCCTGGAACGAGATCGCCACCGCACCGACCTGCTGCGCCACCGGTGCCCCGTCGAGCAGGCAGGCACCATACGTCGGGACGGTCAGCCCGGCCATGATCCAGGCCAGGGTCGATTTGCCCGAGCCGTTCAGACCGTGCACCAGCACCCCGTCACCCTCGTTGACGGTAAAGGTGATGTCGCGCAAAGCCGTTTTTGCCCAAGGTGTTCCGCTGGCGTACTCGTGCCCGACGCCGGTCAGTTCGAGTACCGGCGCGCCATGGTGCGTGGCGGCCGCGTCGCTGACGGGCACCGCGGAGGTCTGCACCATGTCTGTGTTGTCGGCGGTGCCGCCGTTGCCGCTGAGTTGCACCGAGCGGTCGGCAGAATCGGCCTCGTCGTTGTAGTGGGTGATGTGCACCAGCGACATGTCGTGATGATCGGTCAGCCCGGACAACACATTCATCAAGGTGTCACGGCCCTGCTGGTCGACCATGCTGGTGACCTCGTCGGCGATCAGCAGTGAGGGCTCTCGGGCCAGCGCCGCGGCCACGGCCAGGCGTTGCAATTCGCCACCGGACAATCCCCCGGTGTCGCGTTCGGCCAGCCCGTCGAGCCCGACTTCGGACAGCAGTCGCTCGACGTCGGCGGTGGCGCCGACCGGCAATCCCCACACCACGTCGTCGGCCACCCGGGTGCCCAGTACCTGGCTCTCGGGGTGCTGCATCACCACGGCGGTGCCGCCGATGCGGCCCAGTCCCACGGCACCGGCCCGCTCGATGCTGCCCGAAGTGGGTTGGCGACCGGCCAACATGAGCATGAGGGTCGTCTTGCCCGAGCCGTTCGGCCCGGTCACCGCGACATGCTCACCGGGTTGCAGTTCCATGGACACCGGGCCCAAGGCGTCGTGATCGATCCCCGGATAGCGGAACCGTACGTCGGTCAGCCGGGCCGGAACCGGTGCGATCACGGCAGAGTCGTCAGCGTCGATGTCGGCGTCGAGTTTGTGCACGTCGGGCACGCCCAGCAGCCGCGCCAGAATCCGCGAAAGCGCCCACCAGCCGACCATGCTGATCGAGGTGATGGTGAAGATGCCCAGCACCAGCATCAGCAGCGGCCAGTAGTCGATCAGGGTGGCGACGGTGGTCCTGAGTGGTTCGGCGATCACGTCGAGCACCGGGATGCGTTCCAGCACCTTGGCCATGCCCTCGACGCTGGCGGTCAACGAGTCGAAGACCAGATTGCGTAGCCGTGACAGCACCGACAGTGCGACGATGGCGGCCGCCCCGAATACCGCCCCGGCCACGATGGAAGCCCCGAATGCCGTGGCGGTGCCGCGCCCCCGGCGCTTGACCACACCGGTCAACCCGCCGATGTAGGCACAGTCGACGACGGTCATCAGGCCGCCCATGCCCGCGATCAGGAATGCGATCGTGCCGGCTGCGACAGTTGCCGCGAGGAGCACGCGCAGTCGGTAGCGGTAGGCCAGCAGGCCCATCGGCACGGTGCCCAACACCGAAAGGCCTGCCGCGAACGGCACCACCACGGCGATGATCGCGGTGGCCGCACACAGCGCAGCCATCACCGCAGCCTGCGCAAGCTCGCCGGGAGTGAGGCCGCGCCGAGGCGTCGTCGCCGGTGGTATCGCGGTCATCGTTCGATTCTGCCAGCCGCGATCACCGGCGTCGGCCGCCCGTTGTGTGAGCGAGCGCACGCCGAGCAGGTAGACTACATAGCAAATCTATGTAAATATGGTTGTATGCCGACCCCGACCGAGGATGTCACGGTAACCGATCAAACCGAGCTTGGCGCCGACCTGCTGTCGGTCGTCGCCCGGTTGAACCGGCTGGCCACCCAACGCACCCGTCTGCCGCTCCCCTGGGCCCAGGCCCGGTTGCTGTCGACGATCGAGGATCAGGGCGAGGCCCGCATCTCCGATCTCGCCTACCTCGACCACTGTTCGCAGCCGACCATGACCACCCAGGTTCGCCGTCTCGAAGATGCCGGACTGGTGTCGCGCACCACCGACCCCGGTGATGCCCGCGCCGTGCTGATCCGGATCACCGAACAGGGGCGGCAGACCCTGGAGCAAGCCAGGGCGGACCGCGCCGCGGCGATCAACCCGAGGCTCGAGCGGCTCACCGCAGAGGAGCGCCGGACGCTGGCCGCCTCCGTCGGCATCATCCGCCGGCTGCTCACCGACGTCGACGAGCACCCGCTGTCGCACAAGAACTAGTTAGGAGTCAACGCCCTGATGTGGCGCCAACCCAAGGCCGTATGGGCCGTCGCTTTCGCCTCCGTCGTCGCCTTCATGGGCATCGGACTGGTCGATCCCATCCTCAAACCGATCGCCGACAACCTCAACGCCTCGGCGTCGCAGGTGTCGTTGCTGTTCACCAGCTATATGGCGGTGATGGGCGTGGCGATGCTGATCACAGGTGTGGTGTCCAGCCGCATCGGTCCCAAGCGCACGCTGCTGCTCGGCCTGGTGATCATCATCGCCGGTGCCGGTCTGGCCGGAATGAGCGACACCGTGATGCAGATCGTGGGCTGGCGCGCAGTATGGGGGCTCGGTAACGCACTGTTCATCGCGACCGCACTCGCCACCATCGTCAACTCCGCGAAAGGCTCTGTCGCGCAGGCCATCATCCTGTACGAGGCAGCACTCGGCCTGGGCATCGCGATCGGCCCACTGGTGGGCGGAGTCCTCGGCTCGATCTCCTGGCGCGGCCCCTTCTTCGGTGTCTCGGCCCTGATGGCCTTCGCCCTGGTGATCACGGCGTTCCTGCTGCCGGCCACCCCGCGGGCCGAACGCGCCACCACGCTGGCCGACCCGTTCCGCGCACTGCGCCACCGCGGACTGCTCGGTGTCGCGATCACCGCACTGCTGTACAACTTCGGCTTCTTCACCCTGCTGGCCTTCACGCCCTTCCCGCTGGACATGACCGCTCACCAGATCGGGCTGATCTTCTTCGGCTGGGGTCTGGCGTTGGCGTTCACCTCGGTCGTGGTCGCACCACGGCTGCAGCACCGTTTCGGCACCGTCCGGGTGCTCATCCTGAATCTGATCGCCTTCACCGCGGTGCTTGCCGTGATGGCGGTGTGGACGGACTCCAAGACCGTGCTGGCCTCCGGTGTCGTGATCGCCGGTCTGTTCATCGGCATCAACAACACACTGATCACCGAGACCGTGATGAAGGCCGCCCCGGTCGAACGCGGCGTGGCCTCAGCGGCCTACAGCTTCCTGCGCTTCGGCGGGGCTGCCGTCGCTCCGTGGCTGGCCGGGGTTCTCGGCGAACAGGTCAGCGTCCACCTGCCGTACTGGGTGGGCGCGGGGGCCGTCCTGGCGGGAGCCGGTGTGCTGTTCCTGACGCGTCCGCACCTGGCCGGGATCGACGTCGAGGAGGAAGAACTCGACGAGCTCACCGACGAGGCCACTGCGGTCACCGTCGGCAGCGACAGCTGACACAGCGGCGAAATCCGCCCCGAGGTCAGCAAAGCTCCTCACAATGGGTGGATGTCGCAGCAGCTCGACGGCGAGGCCCGGTTGTCGTGGATTCTGGCCGGCCTCGCCGGAGTACTGGGCGCCGCGGCGTTCACCCATTCCGCGGGGTACTTCGTCACCTTCATGACGGGCAACACCGAGCGGGCCTTCCTCGGCATGTTCCAGGGTGAGGAGTGGCTGGCGATCGGTGCCGCGCTGCTGTTGCTGTCCTTCGTCGCCGGAGTGGTGATCGCATCGTTGTGCCGCAGGCACCTCTGGGTCAATCATCCCCACGGCGCTACGGTGCTGACGACGCTTGCGCTGGTGGTGTCCACCGTCGTCGACCTCGTCGAGCGCGGCTGGACGGCCCGCGATGTTCCGTACGTCCCAATCCTGTTCGTAGCCTTCGGGATCGGCGCCCTGAATACGTCGTTCGTGAAGGACGGCGAAGTGTCCATCCCGCTGAGTTACGTAACCGGGACGCTCGTGAAGATGGGCCAGGGCATAGAACGCCACATCAGTGGAGGCCAGCTGAGCGATTGGCTGGGGTACTTCCTGCTGTGGGCCGGATTCGCCGGTGGTGCGATCATCGGTGGCTTCATCAGCGTGGTGGTGAGCGGATCGCAGATGCTGCTGGTAGCCACCCTCATCTGTGCCGTCACGGCGAGCTACACCTATTTCTACTTCGACCGCCACGCGTTGTTGAAGTAGTGGTTCTTGCGCCACTGCTTCACGTTCGAAACGCTGTGGCGGAAAAGCGGATCCGGACCGCCGTCGCGGTAGGCACACGATCAGGTATGCCGATGCGCCCAACGAACCGGATGCCCGAGCGCCGCACCAACCAGTGCGAGCATTTCCTCGCCCATTGCGTACACCGGATTTCGTGCCGCGACCGACCAGGACGCGAAGCCCTGGGGCGCGTCATAGACCAGATCGTCCAAAGAAGTCTGAACACCACAACACGGCATCGTCACATCCAGCGGCCAGAACCCGCCGCTGTCGGTCCAGACTCTGTCCAGCTGAGCCACCCACCAATCCATGGCTTTCGGGTTCTCCCCCACCAAGGTCCCACATGCCGGGCAACCGATCGTTTCGATGCACTCACCGGCGTCTTCCAACACCACCCGGCCGGGCCGGTTCACCTTGACTTCGATATCAGCGCCCATGAGCACCTCGAACACCGCACGCGCAGCATCCTCGCGATCCTGGCTGGGAACCCATTGCGGGTCGGTCGGGAAAACTGCAAACCACTCGACGCTCACCAAACAATCATCCAGCACACCCGAGGTCCCCCAGCACGCGAATTCTCACAGCGCGAACAGCAAGAACTGTGTCACCTGGGTGGGTGAGAAATTGTCGTCGCTGACCGCGATCACCGATTGTCGGCCGTCGGGCAGCTTGGGCCCCAACGTGATTCCCTCGATGTTGTCCAGCGGCGCCAGACCGGGCGTGGCCGTCAGGTCGGCCAGCAACGTTTTCGTCATCTCGGTGGAGCCGTCGACCAGGCTCGCGCGGTAGATCCGCACCGCCACATGGGTACCGAAGCCACGCTCGATCACCAGGAAGTTCCCGTCGTCGAGTGCTACCAGGTCTGACAACCCGTTGTCGCCACCTGGCCCGGCACTGACCGGATCGAGCGGGTAGGTGTACCGGCCGTCGACTGCCCCGGAGTCCGCGTTGAAGCGGAGCACGCGGGTCAATGCGCCGCGCTGCGCGTCCGGCGGTGGGCCGTCCTCGTAGCCTGGCCCCTCCATCGCCGCCCACAGGTAACGCCCGTCCGGCGTCAGCGTGAGCCCCTCCAGTGTGCTGTTGCGGCGCGGGCCATGCTCGCCGGCCGACATTCGCAGATCCTCGGGCAGCGCGAACTCGCCGAGGAAGCTGCCGTCGAGTCCGGCGGACCGCACCCACGGATCCAGCAGGATCGGCGCCCCGGGGCCATCGGTCCGCCTCTCCCCCTCGCTGGTCCAGTACAACCGCTGTCTGCCGGCATCGAAGGCGATCGCCTCGGGGTCCGGAGGGACCACGGCTGGCGCCGCGTCAACATCCAACGGGTGGAACGGTTGTCCGTCACGATCCAGCCACGGATGGGTGTCGACGAATTCCACGTCACCGATGCCGTTGTCCGACACGTTGATCCGCGCGGTGTAAAAACGCGCCGGACTCTTGGCGGAGCGGTCGTCGCTGATGATGTAGTACAGGTCGGCGGCCGGGTCATAGCTGATTCCCGACAGTCCGCCGATGACGGTGCCATCGAATACTGCCGCGGAACCAATCTGCCGTTGGCCGAGAAACTCGAAATCCGCCACGGCGCGCGCGGGCGCACAACCGGCCAGGACCAGCAACCCGGCCGCCAGGATTCGATACAACATCAGGTGATGACGGCCCCGACCAAGATGCCGACGACGTAGGTCGCCGCGATCGCGACGGCACCGAACACCAGCTGCCGCAACCCCGCGACGGCCACCGGCTTACGGGTGAACTTCGCCGCCACCGCACCGGCGATCAACAGACCCACCCCACCGCACGCCAGCCCGGCCCACAACGATTGGAAGCCGAGCAGATACGGGATGAGCGGGACGATCGCACCGATCGCGAACATCAGGAAAGACGAGCCCCCGGCCACCCACGGCGAGGGCTTCTCGGTCGGGTGCACACCCAGTTCCTGCACGAGGTGAAAGTTCAGCGCCCGGCTCTCGTCGCGGTGGATCTCCTCGCTGGCTTTCACGGCCGTTTCGGGCGTCATCCCCATTTCCTGAAGCATCGCCACGAGCTCGGCCTGCTCGGCCTCCGGGTTCTTGCGGAACGATCTGCGCTCGACCTTGACCTCGGAATCGACCTGCTCGTTCGCGGTCGTCACCGAGGTGTACTCGCCGAGCGCCATCGAGAACGCCCCGGCCAACAGGCCGGCCACGCCGCTGAGCACCACGGTCTGAGCCGAGGCGCTCGCCCCGACGCCCGCGATCAACGCGGTGTTACTGACCAGACCGTCCATCGCACCGAACGTCGCGGCACGGAGCCAGCCACCTGTGACATCGGCATGGCGGTGATAGCTCACATGCGGCAAGCCTGTGGGAGACAGCGACTTACCGACCGACTCCGGCATGGCGCCAGTGTCCCGTGGCAAGGCCAAATTTGTCCAGGAAGGCTTGCCTTCGTTCCAACCGCCGCGCCCGGGCCGCCACGCACGTACGGTCGGGATATGACCTCCACTGCCGAACATCTGCGAAATGCGCTGGACGGCCGCTGGCGCGACGTAAAAAACGCCATGCGGGCCAGGTTGTCCGACGAGATCTTCCGACCGCACTACACCCCTAACACGGTGATCGCCCGGGCCAAGGTGGGTGAGCAGCTCAAGATCATGGCTGCCGCCGGGGCTGCTGAGGACGGCTTCCGCAAGGAACACGGCGGCAACGGCGACGTCGGCGCCGCCATCACCCAGATCGAGATGCTGGCCATGAGCGACCTTTCCCTGATGGTCAAGGCCGGGGTCCAGTGGGGCCTGTTCGGCGGCGCCATCGAGAACCTGGGCACCGAACGCCACCACAAGGCCTACGTCCGACCACTGATCGACCTTGACCTATTGGGTTGTTTCGCGATGACCGAAACCGGCCACGGCAGCGACGTGCAGTCGCTGGAGACCACCGCCACCTACGACCCGGCGACCGAGGAATTCGTCATCGACTCCCCCACGCCCACCGCACGCAAGGACTACATCGGTGGGGCCGCCGAAACCGCCCGCGTGGCAACTGTTTTCGCGCAGTTGATCACTCCGGACGGCGAGGGCCACGGCGTGCATTGTTTCGTGGTGCCGATCCGCGACGACGAGGGCAACGATCTGCCCGGGGTGACCACGTCGGACTGTCATTACAAGGGCGGGCTACCGGGCGTCGACAACGGCCGCATCGTGTTCGACCACGTACGGGTCCCGCGGGAGAACCTGCTCAACCGTTACGCCGACGTCGCTCCCGACGGCACCTATACCTCACCGATCGAGAACCCGGGCCGGCGATTCTTCACGATGCTGGGCACGCTGATCCGAGGCCGGGTCACCGTCGGTGGCAGTGCCGCCGCGGCGGGGCGGGTGGCACTGGACATCGCCACCCGATACGCGCTCGAACGCAGGCAGTTCGAAGCCCCCAAGAGCACCGAGGAAGTCCTCATCATGGACTACCTCGTGCACCAGCGCCGACTGTTGCCGCTGATCGCCAAGTCCTACGCCTTGCAGTTCGCCCAGAACGAACTGGTGGCCAAATGCCATGAGCTGCAGACCTCGGACGACCCCGACGCCGAGGAGCAACGCGAACTGGAGGCCCGCGCGGCCGGTCTGAAGGCCGCCAACACCTGGCATGCCAGTCGCGCCATCCAGGAAGCCCGTGAAGCCTGCGGCGGTGCAGGCTATCTCGCCGAGAACCGGCTGATCGCCCTGCGCGCCGACACCGACGTGTTCACCACCTTCGAGGGCGACAACCACGTACTCACGCAGTTGGTCGCCAAGGAACTGCTGACCGCCTACGCCGACGACATCAAAGGCATGAGCCCGGTCGAATGGGTCCGGTTCGCGGCCAACTACGCCGGCGAGCGGGTACTGAAACGCACGGCCGCCGAGACCATCATCCAGACCGTCCTGGACACGCGCCAGGACAACGAGGAGGAAGGCAGCCTGTTCAACCGCGGTACCCAGGTCAAGATGTTCGAGGATCGCGAGGAGTACATGCTGGCCTCGGTGGCGCGGCGCCTACAGGGCAAGTCCAAGGAGATGTCGGCGTTCGACGCGTTCAACGCCGTACAGGACCACGTGCTGCACGCTGCGCAGGCGCACATCGACCGGGTCATCCTGGAGGCGTTCGTGGCCGGCATCGATGCCTGCGAGGACGACACCGCCCGCGAACTCCTCGACGATGTCTGTGACCTGTACGCGCTGTCGGTGATCGAGGACGACAAGGCCTGGTTCATCGAACACCGCTACCTGTCCACCGAACGCGCCAAGGCCGTCACGCGGGGCATCAACGAGCGCTGCCGCTCGCTGCGCCCGCACATCGAAATCCTCGTCGACGGGTTCGGTATCCCGGAGCAGCTGCGTTACGCGGCGATGCTCGACCCCGCCGAGCTGCTCAACGGCTGAGGCGCCTCAGGGCTTCGGAATCGGGTCGACGGCAACCAGTTTGCCGTCGTCCCCGATCCGGAACCGCACGGTGGCGATGCCGGTCGGCGCGGTGGGCGAATCATGGCCCTGCTGCCACTGGTAGTTCACCACGACCGTGTCATCGGCATTGGTGACCACGTTGATGTAGGGGCGGGGTTCCGGGGTGGCCGGACCGAGCGGGGTCTGCCGGTCGAAGAACAGCAGTTGCCCGGTGCTGTTGGGCTCGGGGTTGGTCTGGCCCACCTGGACCCAGTACAGCCGGCAATTGCTCGTGTGACCGGAGCCGATCTGCGTCCACTGCCTGCCCGCTTCGGGGGCAGGCAGTTTGGCGATCTGATCGGTGACCGCGTCGGCGCTGGGGCCGTCGGTCGGTGCGCAGGTGTCGGGCTTCGGAGGCGGCGCGGATGACGGTTTCCAGCCGCAACCAACCGCGAGGAGACCGATGAAGGCGACGATGGCGATCAGCCGTGGGTACACACCCCGAGGGTAGCGAATCAACGCGGCTGAGCGAGTGGGCTGACGACGGCGCGTCGATAGGTGACACTGTTTGCGATCCGACCGGCGATCCGACGGCGGACCACCGCTCACGAACATTTACCCAAGGAGACACAGATGGCTTGGTTCCTCGCCATGGAAGGCCCTGCCAACAAGGCCGTCCTGTACCAACTGCAGGAATCAGTCAACGTCCAACAGCTCGCCGAGGAGATGTCCAGCGCGGCCACCCTCGATCGTGCGGTCCCTGTCCCGGCGGTGTTGGCCAACAACCGGCAACAGGTGACGGTGTACGTACGGCCGGCGGCTTGGGGCGTGTGGACGTTCTACCAACTGTCCGAAGAGGAGCGGAAAGCTCTCGCGTCGGCGTCCAATCCACTGGTGGAGGCACTTACCCAGGCGGCCCGTCAGGCCCAGACCCGGCCCCAGTCCTAGGACTGGGGTTTGGAGAACTTGCTCCCCCGATTGGACTCGAACCAATAACCGCCCGATTAACAGTCGGGAGCTCTGCCAATTGAGCTACAGGGGACTACCTTCCGCGGAAGCTCCGCGGCCGAGCGTTGACTCTAGCGCACGGACCGCCGCTGCCGCCAACTCGCTCCCAGACGGGCGCGCCGGGGCGGCGGTGAGGCAGGATGGAGGGCGCACGTTGGTTCTCTGGGGGGCACGTCACTTTGGGAGGAATTCAGTGATCCGCTATGCCGCCGTGATCGCCGTCGGCTACGTCCTGGGCGCCAAGGCCGGGCGACGTCGCTATGAGCAGATCGCCAGTACCTACCGCGCGGTGACGGCCAATCCGGCCACCAAGGCGGTGATCGACGCCGGGCGACGCAAGATCGCCAAGCAGGTGTCTCCGGATCCGCAGTTCCTCACCCTGACCCCCATAGACGCAGAAACGTCGGTGCTCGCCCCAAAGGAGAGCACCGACGGTTCGGCAAGAAAAGTAGCTGGTAGGGGCTAGCCGATCCCCTGATTGATCGACGTTCCGGGCAGCAGCGGCCCGGTGACGAACCCGCCGTTGCCGCCGGTGCCGACCCACGGCGTGCCGATGTTGGCGGGCATGCCATTGGAGTAGGACAGGCACTTGCCGTCCTCTTTGTTGCCGAACCAAGCCAGGCAGGCGGGCTGGGCTGTGACCTCGGAACCGGATGCGGATGTCGCGACGAACGCCGGGGCTGCCGCCGCGGCCCCCGTGGCCAGCGCAAATGCGCCAACTGCGACCAACCGTCGCGTCCGCGTGCTGAACAATGTCACCAGGTCTGCCTCTCTCGCCTGAAGATGCCCGACTTCACCTCACCCTATCGCGATGTGTCCGATCACGCAGTGAGGTCGTCGCCACTGGCCTGCTCGAGCAGGCTGCGCCGGTAGGACTCCATGGCCACCAGGTCACCGAACAGGGCGTGATATTCGTCTCCCTGCTCCACCGGCGACATGCGCTGCAGTTTGGACTTCACCTCGGCGATCTGGCGGCCGACCCAGACTTCCTGCAGGCGGGCCAGCACACTGCTGATGTAGCGCGGCAGGTGCTCGTCGTCCTCGACGTTGATGGCCTCGACGCCCAGTTCGTTGACCAGGCTGGCTGCCGCCGGGGACGTGGTCTGCTCACGAGCAGCCTCGATCCACTGGGCCCCCGATTTGCCCGACGCCACGCCGCCGGCCGTCTCGATCGCCGAACGCACCGCGGCGTACCCCGGATGGGTGAAGCTCTCGACGGTCAGCGAGTCGAACACCGGCCCGGCGATCGCCGGATACTGCAGGGCAGCCTTGAGGGCCTCGCGCTGCGGCCACAGCGTCGGATCGGTCGGATTGGGGCGCGACACGGGAGCCGCCGCGGGTCTTGCCTGTTGCCGCGCAGGCTGACGCCGCGAATCCTTGCGGCCGCCGCTGGCTTCCTCCCGCACCCGGCCGATCACCTGCGCGACGTTGTCCCAACCGACCCAGCCGGCCAGCTGCCTGGCGTACTCGTCGCGCAGGGTCTGGTCCTTGATGCGGGCCGCTATCGGTACGCAACGCCGCAGCGCCGCCACCCGGCCCTCCGCGCTGTCCAAGTCATGTTCGGCCAGTGCGCTGCGAATCACGAACTCGAACAACGGGGTTCGTCGCGCGACCAGATCGCGCACGGCGCCGTCGCCGGAGCGCAGTCGCAGATCACACGGATCCATCCCGTCGGGCGCCACGGCCACGAACGACTGTCCGGACAGGTTCTGCTCGCCCTCGAACGCTTTCACCGCGGCGGCCTGGCCGGCGGCGTCGCCGTCGAACACGTAGATCAGCTCGCCGCGGAAGAAGTTGTCGTCCATCATCAGCCGGCGCAGCATCGACAGGTGCTGCTCGCCGAAGGCGGTGCCGCAGGAGGCCACCGCGGTGGTCACCCCGGCCATATGCATGGCCATCACATCGGTGTAGCCCTCGACGACGACGGCCTGATGCCCCTTGGCGATGTCGCGCTTGGCGCGGTCGAGCCCGAACAGCACCTGCGACTTCTTGTAGAGCACCGTCTCGGGAGTATTGACGTACTTGGCCTGGTTCTGGTCGTCGTCGAACAGTCGGCGCGCGCCGAAGCCGATGGTCTCGCCCGAGGACACCCGGATCGGCCACAGCAGCCGGCGATGGAACCGGTCCATCGGCCCGCGCTTGCCCTCGCGGCTCAGCCCGGCGGCTTCCAGCTCCTTGAACTCAAAACCTTTGCGCAGCAGGTGCTTTGTCAGCGTGTCCCATCCAGACGGCGCGAATCCGCACCCGAACTGGGCGGCCGCGGCGGCGTCGAAGTTGCGCTCGGTCAGGTATTTGCGTGCCTCCGCTGCCTCGTCGGAGGTCAGCGCCTCGGCGTAGAACTCCTGAGCGGCGGCGTTGGCGGCCAGCAACCGGCTGCGACTGCCCCGGTCGCGCTGGACATTGGTCGTCGATGCGCCGGTATAGGTGACGGTGTAGTTGACCCGGTCGGCCAGCAACTCGACCGCCTCGACGAAGCTGACATGTTCGATCTTCTGGATGAAGGCGTAGACGTCGCCGCCCTCGCCGCAACCGAAGCAATGGAAGTGACCGTGGTTCGGCCGCACGTGAAACGACGGCGACTTCTCGTCGTGGAACGGGCACAGCCCCTTCATCGAGTCGGCCCCCGCGCGCCTCAACTGGACGTAGTCGCCGACCACATCCTCGATGCGGATCTTTTCACGAATGGCCGCGATATCGCGATCTGAAATCCGGCCGGCCACCGGCATAGTCTATGCGTGCGCGGAAGCGGCTCCGAACGGGTTTGCCGACACCGAGGACCTAGTCAGCCCAACGGCCGGGGCGAGCGCGCCTCGTGCACCCGTTCGAGCCGGCTCTCGGTGTAGGACGCGATCTGGTCGACCACGACGCGCAACCGGGCACCGTCATCGGCGGCCAGGTCGAACTCGGGCGCGAACTGCGGGTCCAGGCTGCCCGGGGCCTGCGCCCACAGCGCCAGGGCGACCTCGTGGATGAGCGTGCGCTGATCGGCCTGGATCTGCAGGTGCCGGTGGTCGGACATGATGAACTGCAGCGCCAGCATCTTGAGCAGCACCACCTCGGCGCGCACCAGCGGCGGGACGGTCAGCTCGGCATCAAAACGACGTAGCGGTCCGGCGCCGGCGACGGCCCGGGTCTGCGTGATCGCCGCATTGGCGAAGCGCCCGACCAGTTCACTGGTCAACGTCTTCAGCGCGACCGAGGACGCCACAGTCCCGTCGTAGCGCCCCACCGCGGCCACCACCGGCACCTGTGACAGCCGCTCGGCGGCGGCCAACAGTTCGTCGTGGGTGACGGTGGGAAAGTTCTTGGCGCCCAGGTCCGCCAGCGACGACGCGGCATCGGGATCGCCGAGCACCCGCAGGTCGATGCGCCCGGAGATCACCCCGTCCTCGACGTCGTGCACCGAGTAGGCGACGTCGTCGGCCCAGTCCATCACCTGGGCCTCCAGGCAGGGGCGCTCGGGCGGCGCGCCGGCCCGCACCCACTCGGCAGCCGCGGCGTCGTCGTCGTAGAAGCCGTATTTCCGACGGGTGCCGAAGCTGGGCCACGGATACTTCGCCACCGCGTCCAGCGCGGCCCGTGTCAGGTTGAGTCCAGCCGAACGCCCTTCGGCGTCAAGCACTTTGGGCTCCAACCGAGTGAGGATCCGGAAGTTCTGGGCATTGCCCTCGAAACCG
Organism: Mycolicibacterium peregrinum; assembly: GCF_001665785.1. GTDB lineage: Bacteria > Actinomycetota > Actinomycetes > Mycobacteriales > Mycobacteriaceae > Mycobacterium > Mycobacterium peregrinum_A. The sequence goes on along the minus strand of NZ_LZSO01000012.1, from coordinate 304,007 downwards.
CCGAACGGTTTCGCGATCTCGTCGAGCGCACGCTCGCCGTTGTGCCCGTAGGGCGGGTGCCCGATGTCGTGGGCCAGACCGGCCAGGTCCACCAGGTCGGGATCGCAGCCCAGCCCGATCGCCATCCCGCGGCCGATCTGGGCGACCTCGAGGGAGTGGGTCAGCCTGGTACGCGGGGTGTCACCGTGCCGCGGGCCGACGACCTGGGTCTTGTCGGCCAGTCGCCGCAGCGCCGCACTGTGCAGCACGCGCGCCCGATCGCGGGCGAAGTCGGTGCGGTGCTCGGTATCGGTCCCGGGCAGCGCAGCACCCTTGGGCGACTCGACCACCAGACGTTGCCGGTCGAAGTCGTCATAGGCGGCCTGCGTATCCCCGTTCACCGACGCACAGTCTGCCAGGAACCGACGCGCCGACCCCGCAGCGCACTAGATTGGCGGTCATGCGTATCGCCCGTCTGCTGTCCATGCTGCTCGCGATCCTGATCACCGGCCTGCTTGCTGCGCCCGGCGCTGCCGCCGAGCCACCACTGCGGCTGGCCACCCAACTCACCGACAACGCCGGGGCGCTGACAGCCGCCCAGCGTGCCAACGTGGAGCGCGCACTCGACCAGCTGTACGACACCAAACGTATTCAGCTGTGGGTCGTTTTCGTCGACGACTTCTCCGGCCAGAACCAGTCGGGCTGGGCGCAGAGCACGATTCAGCTCAGCGACCTCGGCGACGACGACGCACTCCTGGCGGTCGCCACTAAAGCGCGGGCGTATGCCTTCCAGGTGCCGAACACGGTCCCCGGCGGCAATGCCCGCGCCGACGACATTCGGCGCAACAGCGTGGAACCCGCCCTGCGTCGCGAGGACTGGGCCGGCGCGGCCATCGCCGCGGCGAACGGACTCAAGGCCAATCCTCCCGCCGCACCGGCGGGGCCTGGGATCTCGTGGCCGGGCATGCTGATCGCCCTCGGCGTGGTGCTGGTGCTGGTCGGGTTGCTCTGGTGGTGGTCGCGCAGGCGCCGGGCCAAGCGTCGGCATGCCGAGTTCGAGGCCGCCAAGCGGGTCGATCCGACCGACGCCGACGCGCTGGCATCAGTGCCGCTGGAAGCGCTCGACGAGCTGTCCCGCTCGATCGTCGTCGACGTCGACAATGCCGTGCGCACCAGTGAGGCCGAGCTCGAACTGGCTGTCGAGGAGTTCGGCGCCAAGCGCACCGAGCCGTTCAGCGCGGCGCTGGCCAATGCGAAAACCGCGCTGGCCCAGGCATTCAACGTGCGGCAGACGCTCGATGACGACGTGCCAGAGACACCGCTGCAACAACGTCAGCTGCTGACGCAGGTGGTGGTGTCGGCGGCGAGGGCCGACCGTGAGCTGGACACCCAGAGCCAGGCCTTCGAACAGTTGCGCGATCTGGTGATCAACGCCCCGGCCCGGCTCGACAGCATGACCCAGCAGATGGTCGACCTGACCGCCCGCATCGACCCGTCCCGCCAGACCCTGGACGCCCTGCACACCCAATTCGACACCACCGCACTGACTTCGGTGGCGACCAATGTGGACACCGCCAAGGAGCGGCTGGCGTTCGCCGATCGCAACATCACCACGGCCCGCGGCCTGGTATCCCGGCCTGCGACCGATCAGACGGCGCTGGTGGACGCGGTGCGCTCAGCCGAGTCCGCACTCGATCAGACCCGGACTCTGCTCGATGCCGTGGACAGTGCAGCTTCCGACATCAACCGGGCCCTGGCCGGGCTGCCCGCAGCCCTCACCGACATCCAGGCCGGCATCGACCAGGCGAATTCGCTTCTGGGGCAATCCGGTACGCCGCAGGCCGACCGGCTCACCGCAGCCCGCGACGCGGCGAAGAAGGCCGCCGATGATGCGACAGCCAACGGAAAGGCCGACCCGCTGGGCACATTCACCCGGCTGACCAAGGCCGACGCCGAGCTCGATCAGCTACTGGCCGGCGTGCACGAACAGCAGGAGGCCGCCGAGCGGCTGGCCCGCGCACTGGAGCAGGCGCTGTTCACCGCCCAGTCCCGGATCAAGGCCGTGTCGGATTTCATCGAAACCCGGCGCGGCAGCATCGGACCGGAGGCCCGCACCCGGCTGGCCGAGGCACAACGACAACTCCAGGCCGCCGAAGCCAAGCGCGGCGACAATCCCAACGAGGCGGTGGCGCACGCCAACGGGGCGTCGACACTGGCCGCGCAGGCGCAGGGCCTGGCCAACGACGACGTGCGGGCGGCGCAACGGTCCTACACCTCCCAGTACGGCGGAGGCGGCAACTCCGACATGGGCGCCGTGCTCGGCGGCATCCTCATCGGCAACATCCTGCGCGGGGGCGGCGGCGGATTCGGAGGCGGCTTCGGCGGAGGGTACGGGGGCGGGTTCGGCGGAGGCCGCGGCATGGGGCGCCCGACCTCCTATGGCGGGTCGTCACATTCGTCGGGCCGCAGCTACAGCGGTGGCGGCGGCCGGTTCTGATCCTGCGCTAACCACGGGCCGTGTCGACGAGTGCGACCTCCGACGTCTCGACCGTGGTGCCGTCCTTGCGACGGAATCCGATTCCCACGGGATCGCCGGTGGCCGCCTCGATGAAGCGGTAATCGCTGCTGTTCTGCCGGGGCAAGTGGATGTGACCCCACTGCCCGATCGCCGCCAGCACGGGGATGAGGTCGTGTCCCGCGTCGGTCAGCACGTACCGGCTGCGGGTCCGGTCCCCCGGCTGCTGATAGTCGACGACTTCGAGGATGCCGGCCGCCACCAGTTCGGACAGCCGTGCGCTGAGTACGTCGGGAGCCACCCCCAGCTGTTCGCGGAACTCCGAGAACCGCGACTTGCCCATCAGCGCCTCACGGATGATCAGCATGGCCCAGCGCTGTCCCAGCACCGACATGGTGCGGGCGATCGGACAGGCATTGTCGGTCCACGGATCGGTGCGCATGCCATATTCTATCTGAGTTGGGAATACCTACTCAGCTGTCGGACTTGTCGAAGGTGACGTTCGCGCAGTCAACCGAGTTCGAAGGAGAATCAAATGTCCCATCAGATCAAGGGTGCAACGGCAGTGGTCACCGGTGGCCGGCAAGGGCTGGGCAAAGCGATCGTGGACGAACTCCTCGTCCGCGGCGCCGCCAAGGTCTATGTCACGAGCCGACGCCCCGAGCCCAGCTCCGACCCGCGCATCGTCGTGGTCGAAGCCGAGGTCACCGACGACGACTCGGTCGCCCGGCTGGCCGCACTGGCCGGTGACGCAACGATCGTCGTCAACAACGCGGGCATCCTAGGCGGCCAGTCACTGCTGCACAGCGATCTCGACGACATCCGTTCCGTACTCGAAACCAACCTGTTCGGCGCGTTGCGCGTAACGAGGGCCTTCGCTCCCCGACTGGCCGGGGGCACGCTCGTCAACATCGCGTCGGTGCTGTCGTGGCTGCCCGGCTTCGGCGCCTACGGCGTCTCGAAGGCCGCGCTGTGGTCGGCGAACAACTCGTTGCGCCTGGAGCTTCAGGAACAGGACACAGATGTGGTCGGCGTGTATCTCGGCTACACCGACACATCGATGATCGCCGATCTCGACGTCCCCAAGAACGACCCTGCCGACGTCGCGCGCCAGATCGTCGACGGTATCGAATCCGATGCCACCGAGGTACTGGCCGATGAACTCACCCGGCAGACCCGCGCCGGGGTCCCCGCCTGAGCCCTGAGAGGACGAACCCATGTCAACCTATCGGGCCTATCAGGTCACCGGCCAACGCAATTTCGAACTCGTGGAGCGCGAGGTGGTGCCACCCGAACCCGGGCATGTTCGGGTGCGAGTGGACAGCTGCGGGGTGTGCCACAGCGATTTCCTCGCGGTCGAGGGTCAGCGGCCCGATCCACGACAACCGGTGGTACCCGGTCACGAGATCGCCGGAGTCGTCGACGCGGTGGGCGACGGGGTCACTGCGTGGACCATCGGTGACCGGGTCGGGCTGGGGTTCCTGGGCGGGCAGTGCAACGAGTGCGAGTACTGCCGCCGAGGCGATTTCGTCAACTGCACCGATCAGCCGCAGCCAGGAACCACCGAGGACGGTGGCTACGCCGAGGTGGTCTACGCCCGTGCGACCGGTCTGGTGCGAGTGCCCGATGAACTCGAGGCCATCACCGCCGCTCCCCTGCTGTGTGCCGGTGTGACGGTGTTCAATGCACTGCGTTCCACCGGGGCACCGCCTGCCGCGTTGGTCGCGATCCAGGGCCTCGGCGGACTCGGACACCTCGGCGTGCAATACGCCCATAAACTGGGCTACCGGGTCGCGTCGATCGCCCGTGGCCCGGAAAAGGCCCAATTGGCAACGGATCTGGGAGCTGATCACTACATCGACAGTGTCGCGGAGGATCCCGGCGCCGCGTTGACCGCACTGGGTGGCGCGGCCGCTGTCATCGCCACCGCAGCCAGCGGCTCGTCGATGAGCCCGCTGGTGGCCGGGCTGCGGCCACACGGTCAGCTCGTCGTCGTCGGCGCCGCACCGGATCCCATCTCGGTCAACACCGCCGACCTGATCTTCGGCGGTCGCAGCATCGTCGGCAGCCTGACCGGTTCGGCGATCGAGAACGAGGACAACCTCACGTTCAGTGTCGCCAACGGCGTCGCCCCGATGGTCGAGGTGATGCCGTTCGAGGACGCGCCGAAAGCCTACGAGCACATGATGTCGGGGCAAGCACGTTTCCGGGTCGTCCTCGACATCGCGGGATCGCGGCGATGACGCGGCACAGTTCGGCCGTCGACCACGCGAGTCGGCGGCTCCTGATCGCGCTGCCCGACGACTACGAGCGAGCCCGCGGCCGTTACGAATCACTGGTACCGGCAGTCGATCTCACCGTATATGACGGCACATCGAGCTGGGACGACGTGCTCGCCGTGACCAAGCAGCAAGCCCCACACGGCTTCATGCGGTATTTCCGCATCGACGTCGCGCCAACGATGGCACTGTCCGGCTCGACGTCGCGGGCCACCGAGTACCTGATGGGCAATCACACCATCGCCGAGCGGATGTTCCGACACGACCCGGGCGTCATGCTGCACGCACCGTTGCGCACCCTGCTCTACGCCGGCCCGGACGGCACCGTCCTCGCCGTCGACCAGCCGAGTCTGCTGTTCGCCAGCTATGACAACCCGGAGATCGCGACCGTGGGAAGGGAACTCGACGGATTGTTGGCCAGGCTCATCGAACTGCTCGACGGCGACGTTCCGGCGCAGCTGCGCTAGTCGCGTTCTTCCGCGAGCAGGGTCACGCGCCCTTGAGCCGCACCGCCAGATAGTCCGACACCTTGTCCAGAGCGATGCGCTCCTGGGTCATGGCGTCGCGCTCACGGATGGTGACCGCGTTGTCCTCCAGGGTGTCGAAATCGACTGTCACGCAGTACGGGGTGCCGATCTCGTCCTGGCGGCGGTAGCGCCGGCCGATCGCACCGGCGTCGTCGAATTCGACGTTCCAGTTGCGGCGCAGCTCGGCGGCCAGGTCGCGGGCCTTGGGTGACAGGTCGGCATTGCGCGACAACGGCAGCACCGCGGCCTTGACCGGGGCCAGGCGCGGGTCGAGCTTGAGCACCGTGCGCTTGTCCACGCCGCCCTTGGCGTTCGGGGCCTCGTCCTCGGTGTAGGAGTCGACCAGGAACGCCATCAGCGAGCGCGTCAGCCCGGCTGCCGGCTCGATCACGTACGGCACGTAGCGAGTGTCGGCACCCTGGTCGTAGAACGACAGGTCGACACCGGAATGCTTTGCGTGCGTGGACAAATCAAAGTTGGTCCGGTTGGCGATGCCCTCCAGCTCACCCCACGGGTTGCCGGCGAAACCGAACTTGTACTCGATGTCGACGGTGCCGTCGGAGTAGTGCGACAGCTTCTCCTTCGGGTGGTCGTACAGACGCAGATTGTCCCGATTGATACCGAGGTCGACATACCACTGCAGTCGCGTCTCGATCCAGTACTTGTGCCATTCCGGCGCGGTCGAAGGCTCGACGAAGAACTCCATCTCCATCTGCTCGAACTCGCGGGTGCGGAAGATGAAGTTGCCCGGGGTGATCTCGTTACGGAAGCTCTTGCCGATCTGGCCGATGCCGAACGGCGGCTTCTTGCGGGCCGTGGTGACCACGTTCGCGAAGTTGACGAAGATGCCCTGGGCGGTCTCCGGGCGCAGGTAGTGCAGACCTTCCTCCGACTCGATCGGGCCGAGGTAGGTCTTGAGCATCATGTTGAAGTCGCGCGGCTCGGTCCACTGCCCCTTGGTGCCGCAGTCGGGGCAGACGATCTCGTCCATGGAGACAGAGTCAGGGTCGACTGTGCCCCCGTCTTTGGCCGCCTTCTTGGCCGCGTAGGCCTCCTGCATGTGGTCCTGACGATGACGCTTGTGGCAGTTCAGGCACTCCACCAGCGGGTCGTTGAATACCTCGACGTGACCGGAGGCCACCCACACCTGGCGCGGCAGGATGATCGCGCTGTCCAGGCCGACGACGTCGTCGCGGCCGGTGACCATCGACTTCCACCACTGGCGCTTGATGTTCTCCTTGAGCTCGACACCCAGTGGGCCGTAATCCCACGCGGACTTGGTGCCGCCGTAGATTTCTCCGGACTGGAAGACCAGGCCGCGGCGTTTCGCCAGGTTCGCAACGGTGTCGATGATGGATGCCACGGTGCATCAGAGTAGCGACCGGCGCGCCGGCAGCGATAATCCACCGCACCCGGCGGAGCGGTTGACATGCAATATTGCGCATGTATCCTGACCCGTAATGGAAACGATTTCCAATTTCACGGCGAATCAACACGACGACGCACGCGGGCACAGCACCGCGCCGGCGCCGCAGTTGCCCTCCCGCGAGGTCCTCGACACCGCGGGCGAGCTGTTGCGCGCGCTCGCCGCCCCGTTGCGGATCGCGATCGTGCTCCAGCTGCAGCAGTCGGCGCGCTGTGTGCACGAACTGGTCGACTCGCTCGACGTGCCGCAACCACTGGTGAGCCAGCATCTGCGGATCCTCAAGCAGGCCGGAGTGGTGTCCAGCGAGCGCGCCGGACGCGAGGTGCTCTACCAGCTGGTCGACCACCACCTGGCCCACATCGTCGCCGACGCCGTCGCCCACGCCGGCGAGGACCACCGGTGACAGGCGCGGTCCGGTCCACCCGGCAGCGTGCGGCCATCGCCGACCTGCTCAACGAGACCGACGGATTCCGCTCAGCCCAGGAGCTACACGACGAGCTGCGCCGTCGCGGCCAGGGCATCGGACTGACCACGGTGTACCGCACACTGCAGTCGATGGCCAACACCGGAAACGTCGACACGTTGCGCACCGACACGGGAGAGTCGGTCTACCGACGTTGCTCCGAAGACCACCACCACCATCTGGTGTGCCGGGCCTGCGGCGCGACCGTCGAGATCTCCGGCGGCCAGGTCGAGGTCTGGGCCGCCGACGTGGCACGCGAGCACGGTTTCTCCGACGTCAGCCATACAATCGAGATCTTCGGCATGTGCCGCGGCTGCGGCGACGGGGTCAACTGACCGACTTTCCGCCATGCGCTTCAGGCAGGGACGCTAAGCCCGACCGCGCACCAGCGCGAACACGATGTCGCGGGTGAGTGGCGCCAACTCGACGTCACCGGGCGCGTGGGAGTCGATCCAGGTCATCTCGTCGATCTCGGCCTGCGGCCGCGGCTCGCCGTCCAGGCTCACCCGGTAGAGCCACGCGTCGACCGCGTGACCGGGTTCATTGGCGGCGGGTGCGGTGAAGTGGCCGAGTTCTTCGGCCGCCGAAACATCAAAACCGACGCCGAGCTCCTCGCGAACCTCCCGGGCCAACGCCTCGATCGGCTGCTCCCCCGGCTCGATCTTGCCGCCGGGCTGCATGAACGCCGTCGTACCGCGTTTACGGACCAGGAGTAGCCGGTTGTCCGCACCGAGCACCACGGCCGCGACGATGCGGATGACCGGTCGGCTCACGACATGAGGTCCCGACGCACGTCGGCGCCGGTAGCCAGGACCATCAGGATCAGGGTGCGCAGCGCGTCGTCAGTGAGCCCGGCCGCCGGGAAGTTGTAGCGCAGCATCACGTCGGCCACCTTCTTGGCCGGCCGCTTACGTGCCGCACCTTTGGGCGTCGCGCCGTTGGTCGGAGTGTCGACCAGCTTCGCCACCAACACCACGGTGCCCAGCATGGTCTTACTGGCATGATCGGACACGCGTTCGCGAATCTTGTTGTCCAGCGGCAGATCCCACGCAAGCGGCTGGGTCAGCGAAACCATCTCCAAGCCCTCGGCGATGGCCACGACCCGCACCGAGGCCACCGAACCGTCGACGGTCACGGTCAGCGCGCCGTCGTCCTCCTCGACGACGGACATCACCTCACCGAGCGCCGCGGACAACTGCTGCAGGAGGCCCGGCATGTCAGGCCCTGCCGAAGCGACGGTTGCGGTTCACGTACTCCTCGCAGGCCGCCCACAGGTCACGCCGGTCGTAGTCCGGCCACAGCTTGTCCTGGAACACGAACTCGGCGTACGCCGACTGCCACAGCAGGAAGTTGCTGGCCCGCTGTTCCCCCGACGTCCGGATGAACAGATCCACGTCGGGGATGTCGGGGCGGTGCAAATGTTTGGCGAAGGCCGCCTCGGTGATCCGGCTCGGGTTGATCTTGCCCTCGGCGGCTTCGGTGGCCAGCGCCTGCGCGGCCTCGACGAGTTCGGTACGACCGCCGTAGTTGACGCAGTAGTTGACCGTGATGACGTCGTTACCGACGGTCATCTGCTCGGCGATGTCGAACTCTTTGATGACGCTGCGCCACATCTTGGGCCGCGACCCCACCCAGCGCATGTTCACGCCCATGGCGTTGAGATTCTCCCGGCGGCGACGCACCACTTCCCGGTTGAACCCCATGAGGAACCGGACCTCTTCGGCGCTGCGCTTCCAGTTCTCGGTGGAGAAGGCGTAGACACTCAAGTGTTTGATACCCAGTTCGATGGCACCGCAGGTGATGTCGATCAACACGGCTTCGCCCATCTTGTGACCTTCGGTGCGGCCGAGACCACGCTGGGTGGCCCACCGACCGTTGCCGTCCATCACCACGGCGACGTGATTGGGTACTTGATCCGCCGGGATACGAGGCGCGACGGCCTTGGACGTGTGTTGGGGCGGGCGGGCGAAGCGGCCGTTGGTGCCGGCCGGAATCTCGGGGAAGACGACGGGCCAGGTCGAGGTGTCCGGAAAGACCGGATAGTCCTCAGGCGCCGGGGGCAGCTGTGGGTAGGTCTGCTTGTCCCGCTTCAAAGCCATGGGTCATATCCTGCCTGACCAGCGTGGCGCGCTGCTCGGCGACTGTCCGATCGATCCGGTACACCCGTTCGACCAGAGGCAATGTCCGCAGCTGGCGCTCCAGGTGCCACTGCAGGTGCGCGGCGATCAGCCCGCTGGCCTGACTGCGATGCGTCGATGAGGACGCCTCGGCGTACTCCCAGTCGCCCTCGTGCAGCGCCGACATCAGTTCCAGCACGGGTTGGGGCGGAGTACTGGATCCGCTGGGACGACAGTGCACGCACACACTGCCGCCGGCGGCGACGTGAAATGCCCGGTGGGGACCCGGCGCGGCGCAGCGGGCGCACTCGGTCAGGGCAGGCGCCCACCCGGCGATCGTCATCGCCCGCAGCAGGTAGGAGTCGAGCACCAACTCGCGGGCCCGGCGGCCGTCGGCGACGGCCCTCAGCGCGGCCACTGTGAGCCGGTGCAGGTCGGGCATCGGTGCCCGCTCCTCCCCGGCCAGCCGCTCGGCGGTCTCCAACATCGCGCACGCACTGGTGTAGCGGCCGTAGTCACTGACGATGTCGGCGGCGAACGCGTCGATGGCCTGCACCTGGGTGACGATGTCGAGGTTGCGCCCCGGATGCAGCTGCACGTCGATATGGGCAAACGGCTCCAGCCGCGCGCCGAACTTGCTGCGGGTACGCCGAACACCCTTGGCCACCGCGCGCACCAAACCATGGTCGCGGGTGAGCAGGGTGACAATCCGGTCGGCCTCGCCGAGCTTGTGCTGGCGCAGCACCACCGCCCGGTCCCGGTACAGCCGCATCGTGACAGTGTCGCACCATGGCCGGACAGGTTCCGTTACGCACCGCCGATATCCTCGAAAGTGATGGCCAACTCTGCGACTTCCGACCCTTTTTCCCGCAAGCCCACCACCCGGTTCCCCACCCTGACCAACCAGCTCTATCAACTCGCCAGCGGCGCAGTCACTTCTGAGCAACTGGTACAGGAGTCGCTGCACGCCATCACCGCGAGCCAGTCCACCCTCAACGCATTCCGCGTCGTGCTGACCGAGCAGGCGCTGGCCGACGCCGCCAAGGCCGACACGGCTCGCGCAGCCGGCAAACAACTCCCGCTGTTGGGAATCCCCATCGCGGTCAAGGACGACGTCGACGTCGCCGGGGTGCCCACCCGGTTCGGCACCGACGGCCCCACCCGTGTCGCCACCGACGACGCCGAGGTGGTGCGCCGCCTGAAGGCTGCCGGCGCGGTGATCGTCGGGAAGACCAATACCTGCGAGCTCGGACAGTGGCCGTTCACGGGCGGGCCGGGGTTCGGCCATACCCGTAACCCGTGGTCACGCAAGCACAGCCCGGGCGGTTCGTCCGGCGGCAGCGCCGCGGCCGTCGCAGCGGGCCTGGTGGCCGCGGCGATCGGATCGGACGGCGCGGGCAGTGTCCGCATCCCCGCCGCGTGGACGCATCTGGTCGGCATCAAGCCGCAACGCGGACGCATATCCACCTGGCCTCTGCCCGAGGCGTTCAACGGCATCACCGTCAACGGGGTGCTGGCTCGCACCGTCACCGATGCGGCCCTCGTACTCGACGCCGCGTCCGGTAACGCCGACGGTGATCTGCACAAGCCCGCGCCGATACAGGCCGCCGAACACGTCGGCCGCGCCCCCGGGCCGCTGCGGATCGCGATGTCGACGAAGTTCCCGTTCACCGGTTTCCGGGCCACACTGCACCCCGAGATCCGCAAGGCGCTGCAGGCCACCGCCGATCACCTCGGTCAGTTGGGCCACACCGTGGAGGAAAAAGACCCCAACTACAGCCTTCGGATGTCCTGGGACTTCCTGGCCCGTTCCACCTCCGGCCTGCTGGACTGGTCCGACCGCCTGGGCGACGTGGCCTACGACGAGCGCACCGCCACCAACATGAGGATCGGCCGGCTGCTGTCACAGGACGTGCTGCGCAAGGCCCGGGCACACGAAGCCGCCGTGCAACGCCGCATCTCCTGGATCTTCAACCTCGTCGACGTCATCATCGCGCCGACCACGGCCCAACCGCCGCCGCTCACAAACGAATTCGACCGCCGCGGGTGGTCTGCCACCGAACGCGCCGCTATCGCCGCCTGCCCGGTGACCTGGCCGTGGAACCTGCTGGGTTGGCCGTCGATCAACGTGCCCGCGGGGTTCACGTCCGACGGGTTGCCGATCGGCGTCCAACTGATGGGGCCGGCCGACAGTGAGCCGTTGCTGATCTCGCTGGCCGCCGAACTGGAGGCGATCACCGGCTGGGCCGCCGAGCAACCTGAAGTCTGGTGGACCGCCCCGTCGCAGACCGACGCGTCCCAGGCTGCGGCCGCGATCAACGCCCTCGACGGGTAGGCGAACTTCTGACCGGAGATAAGAAATCGGTCGTGTAGCGTTTTGCCGGGCGATCCAACGTGTGGGCAGGGGGCAACTGCAGTGAGCTATCCGGATCCGTACTATCCGCAGCAGCAACCTGCACCGGGGCTCTATCCGCCGGCTCCGCCCGGGCCGCAGGGATACGGCTACCCGCCCAACGTTTTCCCGCCCAACGGTGGTTCCCCGCCGGCTCAGCCCTACCAGCCTTACCAGCCTTACAGCGCGCAGCAGCAACCGCCGTACTACCCGTCGCCCACTGTCCCCCCATCCACCGGCGAGCGTGACAACGGCACGACCTGGCAGATCCTCGATGGCGTGTTGTTCCTCTTCAACGGCCGCTCGATGCGGAGCCTTGGCAGAAGTCCACGGGAACGCGTCATCGCCTGGCTGGCGATTGTGGGCATCACTCTTGCCGGAATCGCGATCATGGTGCTGGCTATCGTGTTGGCGAGCAGATAGCTGCGACCGCGGGGCCGATCAGAAACCCAGCCTGCCCAGCTGCTTCGGATCGCGCTGCCAGTTCTTGGCGATCTTTACCCGCAGGTCGAGATAAACCTTTGTGCCGAGCAGCTTTTCGATCTGGGTGCGGGCGGCCGTGCCGACCTCGCGAAGCCGTGCCCCGCCCTTGCCGATCACGATGCCCTTCTGGCTGTCACGCTCGACGTAGAGAATCGCGTGGATGTCGATCAGATCGTCACGGCCTTCACGTTCTTCCACTTCCTCGATGACAACAGCCAGCGAGTGCGGCAGCTCGTCGCGCACGCCTTCCAGTGCTGCTTCGCGGATGAGCTCGGCCATCAACACTTCCTCGGGCTCATCGGTGAGCTCGCCGTCGGGGTAATAGGCAGGCCCCGGCGGCAGTTTGGAAACGAGGACATCGGTGAGCACATCGAGTTGTTCGCCCGCGGTGGCCGAGACCGGCACGATGTCGGCATCAGGCCCCAGGAGTTCGCTGACGGCCATCAGCTGTTCGGCGACGCGGTCCTTGGGCACCTTGTCGATCTTGGTGACGACGGCAATCAGCGTGGTCCTCGGCGCCACGGCGCGGATCTGCTGATAGATCCAGCGGTCCCCTGGGCCGATGCGCTCATCGGCGGGAATGCACAGGCCGATCACGTCGACCTCGGAGTAGGTGTCCTTGACCAGGTCGTTGAGCCGTTGCCCGAGCAGGGTGCGCGGACGGTGCAGGCCGGGGGTGTCGACAAGGATGATCTGGAAGTCGTCGCGGTGCACGATGCCGCGGATGGTGTGCCGGGTGGTCTGCGGCCGGTTCGAGGTGATCGCGACCTTCTGGCCCACCAACGCATTGGTCAGTGTCGACTTGCCGGTGTTGGGCCTGCCGACGAAACAGACGAAGCCGGAACGGAATTCGCTCATACCGGCGTTCCCGCCCGATCGGTGACGATCACCGCGGCGTCCGCGGACAGCTCCCGCACCGCGGCGATACCTGCGTCGCCGGCGGAGCCGCCGACCAGCACCGCGGCCTCGATTCCGGTGGCACCGCTGGACACCGCGGCGGCCACCGCCGCCTGAAGGGCGGTCAACTGCAGCGCCGCGAGGGTCACCGGGGCGCCGGCGTAGGTGCGACCGTCCTGGTCTCGCACTGCCGCCCCGGTGGGAGCCTCGGCACGACCCATCGCGCCGCGGGCCAGCACGACGAGCTTGTTGTCTTCTGCGTCAAGCTCACTCATGTCTATCTCGAGTCTCCTGTTTATCGGATTCGGCCGGGCTGACCAGAATTGTGCCGATCCGCACCCGACCACGGTGGTCGGAACCGCCCTCGGCGCGCAACCGTAGACCGTCCCAGGTGACTTCGGCGCCGGGCAGCGGCACCCGGCCCAGTTCGAAGGCGACCAGGCCACCGACGGTGTCGACGTCGAGATCCTCGTCGGGCTCCATTTCGTAGAGCTCGCAGAGGTCTTCGAGCGGCAGCCGCGCCGACACGCGGTACCGGCGCTCACCGAGGTCCTCCACCGGAACGACCTCGCCTGCGTCGTACTCGTCGACGATCTCGCCCACGATCTCCTCGAGCACGTCCTCGATGGTGACCAGACCGGCGATCGCGCCGTACTCGTCGACGAGCAGCGCCATGTGGTTGCGGTCGAGCTGCATCTCCTTGAGCAGTTCGTCGAGCGGCTTGGAGTCCGGGACGAACACCGCCGGACGCATCACTTGTGCCACATTGGTGTCACGACCGCCGTTGGTCGAGTAATAGGTCTGCTGGACAAGGTCTTTCAGGTAGACGACGCCGACGATGTCGTCAACGTTCTCACCGATCACCGGGATGCGGGAATGCCCGCTGCGCACCGCCAACGACGTCGCTTGGCCTGCCGACTTGTCGCTCTCGATCCACACCATCTCGGTGCGCGGCACCATGACCTCACGGGCCGGGGTGTCGCCGAGTTCGAACACCGACTGGATCATCCGGCGTTCCTCGTCGGCGACGACGCCGCGCTGCTGGGCCAGGTCGACGACCTCCCGCAACTCGATCTCGGAGGCGAACGGGCCGTTGCGGAAACCGCGGCCCGGAGTCAGGGCGTTACCGATCAACACCAGAAGGCGGCTGATCGGCGTAAGCAGCACCGAGATCGCCTGTAGCGGCAAGGCCGACATCAGCGCGATCGAGTAGGCGTTCTGCCTGCCGACCGTGCGCGGGCCGACGCCGATGGCCACGAAACTCGTCACCACCATGATCGCGGCCGAAGCCACCAGACCCCATCCGACACCGAGATGACCGTCCAGGAAGGACGCCAACAGCACGGTCGCGGTGATCTCGCACGTGATCCGTAGCAGTACAACAAGATTGATGTAGCGAGGCCGTTCAGCGACCACCCGGCTGAGCCGGGCCGCACCCGGACGTTCCTCACGGACCAGTTCTTCGATGCGCGCGATCGACACGGTCGACAGGGCGGCGTCGATGGCGGCGAACAGGCCACCGAACGCGACCAGCACCACGGCACCGAGCAGCGGAAGTAAGCCCGTCACGGTTCGTCGAAATATCGGGTCTTGTCGAGCAGCCGCTGGTCTTTCTCACTCTGGCGGTCGGCGTGGTACGCCTCGACCTGATCAGCCACCCACTCCTCGAGAAGCTGACGCTGCAGCGCGAACATCTCTTTTTCCTCGTCCGGCTCGGCGTGGTCGTAGCCGAGCAGATGCAACACGCCGTGCACGGTCAGCAGGGCCAGCTCCTGACCGAGCGAGTGCCCCGCCTTGGCCGCCTGCTGCTCGGCGAACTCGGGGCACAAGACGATGTCACCGAGCATGGCCGGCCCCGGCTCGGGCGCATCCGGCCGACCCCCGGGCTCCAGCTCATCCATCGGAAAACTCATCACATCGGTCGGACCGGGCAGATCCATCCACCGCATGTGCAGGTCGGCCATCGCCGCGCTGTCCAGCAGCACCATCGACAGCTCAGCCGCCGGGTTCACGTCCATCTTGGCGATGACGAAGCGCGCGACGCTGATCAGCTCGTCCTCGGAGACATCGATGCCCGACTCGTTGGATACCTCGATGCTCATGATCGGCGGGGCCGTCCGTTCGGTGAACGGCGTTGGGCACGGTTGAGCAATGCCGGCTCCTCATGTCGGGCGTACGCGTCGACGATCTCGGACACCAGGCGGTGCCGGACCACGTCGGCGCTGGTGAGTTCGGCGAAGTGGATGTCGTCGATACCGTCGAGGATGTTCATCGCCGCCCGCAGGCCCGAGGTGTTGCCGCCGGGCAGATCCACCTGCGTGATGTCGCCGGTGACAACGACTTTGGATCCGAACCCCAGACGGGTCAGGAACATCTTCATCTGTTCGGCGGTGGTGTTCTGCGCCTCGTCGAGGATGATGAATGCATCATTGAGGGTGTTGTGCGTGAGCAGGAAATCCTCGGTGACGTAGAGGGAGTCCTCCGCAGCAACGCTGATGCAGACCGCCTCTTCGGTACCTTCCGGTTCGATCCGATCGATGAACCGCATCGGCCTACCGCCGCCGGTCTCGTCGTACTTCGCCATCTTTCGGGTCAACCGGAACGGTGCTATCCCCTCGGGCAGACGGATGTCGAGAATGTGGGCATCACAACGGTGATGAACCTCGCGACCACGAGCGAGCCCAGGTTTACGACCCTCGGCTTTCCGTGTCCGCGTGTAGACGACACCCCCCAGCGATTCAACGAGAAAGACAACGTCGTCGCGCAGCTGATCGGACGCGGTCGTGTATTGGACACGGCACGTCCGGCCGCCCTGCGTGACCGGCCCCCCGTCGGTGTCGAGCAGACCCTGCAGGATCGCCAGCCGGACGTCAGGTGAATTGAACAGGTAATCGGCGGGGATGAACTTGGTGTCCGATTTCCTGCCGGACAAACCGAGCTGCCGTATGACACCCGTCACCGGGTTCTCGATCGTTATGACCTCACCAGGTGTGGTGATTCGGTTGAGCACATAATCGACGTCCGTCTTACGGCGGGCAACGATACCGGGGACAAGGTCCTCCAGTGCCTTTGCCAGCTCCGGATCCTTCGTTGCGAACGTAGGCGTCGCGCGGCAGGAAAAACATCCGTCACCCAGTAACAACCCGAGGGCATACGGGTCCATCGGCACTGGCCGTCGTTCGAACTCCACCGACGAGCTCAACAAAGGGAGCTCGTATCGGTGCGCGTGAGCCGCTCGGAGATTCCCGATCATCTCTTTTGTCTCGAGCACACGGGCGGGCTTGTTGCGGCGCCGGTCAGAAGCCGTGTAAACCGCCCAGAGATGATCTCCCGACGCGAGTGTCGATGCGCCATCTTGGGTGTAGACCCGGTAGATCTCTTTGAAACCCTGGGGGTATACACCCGTCACCTCCGTCGGTGATCCATCAGAGCCGATCACGAGGTCGCCGACCTTGAGCCCACCTATTGGACGGAATCCGCTGGGCGTAAGCACATTTGTCAACAACGGCTGCGCCCGACCCCGCATGTATGCCAGCGGCGCGACCTCGATCACCCCGGCGCTCATCAGCTTTGGAATGAGCTCGGGGTCCATCATGTCGTGCAGTGCGTCGTACAGCGGCCGCAGGTACGGGTCGATCTTCTCGCTCAGTGTGCCCGGCAGGAAGCCGAGGCGCTCACCGGCTTCCACCGCAGGGCGAGTCAGGATGATCCGGTTGACCTGCTTGGTCTGCAGGGCGCTGACCGCCTTGGCCATCGCCAGGTAGGTCTTGCCGGTACCGGCCGGGCCGATGCCGAACACGATGGTGTGCGCATCGATGGCGTCGACGTAGCGTTTCTGATTCAGCGTCTTGGGCCGGATGGTCTTGCCGCGGCGGCTCAGGATGTCGAGCGTGAGCACCTCGGCCGGGGACTCGTCCTCGGCGCCGGTGAGGATGGCGACGCTGTGTCGCACCGCCTCGGGGGTCACCGCCTGGCCGCTGGAAGCTACAGCGATCAACTCGGCGACCACGCGCTCGGCCAGTGCCACGTCGGCCGGTTCGCCGGTGAAGGTGATCTCATTGCCGCGCGCATGGATATCGGCAGTCAGAAGTCTTTCGAGTGCCCGTAGATTCTCGTCAGCCGAGCCGAGCAGGCCCACGATGATGTCGGGCGGAACAGTGATGCTGCTGCGGACCGATTCCGATGCGGTGGCCGACGAGTCAGCGGTCGTGTCGCGGGGCGTCACGTGGAGTTTGTGCCTGCTTTCCGTGTTTTCCTGACGGCCGGCTGCCGTCGTACTGTGGCCAGTTTACCGCTGGTCAACGACACGCCCCAATGGTTAAGCGGGCCGACGCCGATCAGTGCCTCATGGTTGGCGGGCGGCGCCGGCCAACTGGATGAACGCACAGGTCAACCGGCGAATTCCATCATCTTTGCCTCGACCTCGGCGCCGTCGGGCTCTCCGTAGAGCTTGTCGGGAACCCAGTCGAAGAAACTGACCGACGGGCACTCACCGGCCGGGCCGTCGACCGTGCCCAGGCTTTTGATGAACCTACCGGTCCTGGCCTCACGGACCTCGATCTCGTACTGGACGGAGTAATGGTCGATGGTGACCGGCTTGTCCCACGCACTCGACTCGCACTGCCCCGATTTCACCTCGGTGTCGGTTTTACGTGACAGGCAGGCAACAACGTTGATCTCCGCCAGCTTCTCACTGCGCTGGTCGGCAACCTCGTACCACGAACCATCCTGAATCCCCTGGAAGAACCCGACGTACTTGTACGGCTCGGCGTAGGACGCGGCGTTGCTGACCGAGCCGTCCTTGCACACGATCTTGAAGTCGGTCGGCCATTCGGCCGTCGTCGGGTTCGCCGCGCGTTGTTCATCGCTCACCGCACTGTTTCCGCTCTTTGACATCTTCACGATGAGCAGCAAGGCACCGAGCGCAGCGATGACGGCAACCACCACGACGCCGACGACGAGTCCCGAACGACTCGACGGCGGCGGAGGCGGAGGCGGAGGCACTTGCCATGGCTGCCCCTGATAGGGCGCCCAGTGCGGCTGCTGTTGCCCGTACGGTGGCTGCTGCCCAAAGGGGGGCTGACCGTACGGCGGCGGGCCTTGCGGCGGAAAACTCACGAATGGAGCGTAATGCCTGGCCAGGCTATCCGTAGGCGCTAAATCGCCCAGCGTCCGGTCAGGGCACCGATCGCGCCCAGCGCGACGGCTGCGGCCGTGGAGGTCCGCAGGACGGTCGGGCCCAACCGGACAGCTTTGGCTCCGGCTGCGGCAAAAGCGGCGATCTCTTCGTCGGCGATGCCGCCTTCCGGCCCGACGATGAGCATCAGTGAATCCGCCTGGGCCAGCGGCAGTTCCGCCAGCGGCTCGGTGGCGGATTCGTGCAGTGCGAGCACCACCGCACCGGCGGCCACTGCGTCAGCGACGCGCTTGGTGAGCGCAGCCGTGGACAGCACGCCCTCGACCGTCGGGATGTCGGGACGACGGGACTGCCGGGCCGCGGAGCGAACCACCGCTTCCCAGCGGCGCAGGCCCTTTTCCACCTTCGGACCCTCCCAGCGGGCGACACACCGAGTTGCCTGCCAGGCGACGAATCCGTCCGCGCCCGCCTCGGTGGCCAGCTCGACGGCCAGCTCCGAGCGATCGGACTTGGGCAGCGCCTGCACCACGGTGACGCTCGGGCGTGCGGCCGGGATGTCGACCCGCTCGGTCACCCGCGCCGACAACCGACCCTTGGCCGTGTCCTCGACGACGCAGTGGGCCAGCGTTCCGGCACCGTCGCTCAGGTCTATCTGTTCGCCGACCCGGATGCGTCGGACGTTGGACGCGTGAAAGCCCTCGTCGCCGTCGACGACGGCAAGCTCCCCCGCGCCGGGCAGCGCGTCGACGTAGAAAAGCGCTGAGCTCACGTGACAGCCCGTGGCGTCAGCGGCCGGTGAACGTCTCGCGCAACCGGCTGAACAAACCGCCGGAACCCGCGGAGGCCTGCGTCGAGCGCACCTCCGCGACGTCGCGGGCCCGGTTCTCCTTCAGCTTGCGCAGCAGGTCGGTATCGGTGCTGTCCAGCCTCGACGGCACCACCACATCGATGTGGGCATGCAGGTCACCGCGGACCCCGGACCGCAGATGCGGCATACCGTGCCCACGCAGTGTGGTCACCGCACCGGGCTGGGTACCGGCAGGAACGGTCAGTTCGGTGGGCCCGTCGAGGATCGCGTCGACGGTCACCGTGGTGCCGAGCGCCGCGTCGACCATCGGCACCGAGATCGTGCAGTGCAGGTCGTCTCCGTCACGGACGAACGTCTCGTGCTGCTTCTCATGAACCTCGACGTACAGATCGCCCGCCGGCCCGCCGCCGGGTCCGACCTCACCCTGCGCAGCCAGTCGCACCCGCATGCCGTCGCCGACCCCGGCCGGAATCTTGACGCTGATCTCACGGCGGGCACGCACCCGGCCGTCGCCACCGCAGCGGTTGCACGGATCGGGGATGACCTCACCGATTCCCCCACACACGGGGCACGGACGGGTCGTCATCACCTGTCCCAGCAGCGAGCGCTGCACGGTCTGGATCTCGCCGCGGCCGTCGCAGGTGTCGCAGGCGACCGGCTTGGAATTGCCGTTGGTGCCCTTGCCCTGACACAGATCGCACAGCACCGCGGTGTCCACGGCCACCTGCTTGGTCACGCCGGTGGCGCACTCCGAGAGGTCCAACCGCATGCGCAGGAGTGAATCGGCGCCGGGCCGGACCCGACCGATCGGTCCGCGCGACGAGGTTCCGCCACCGAAGAACGCCTCGAACACGTCGCCGAGCCCGCCGAACCCGCTGAACCCACCGGGCGCGCCGCCGACCGACTCCATCGGGTCGCCGCCCATGTCCACGACGCGGCGCTTCTCCGGATCCGACAGCACCTCATAGGCGACCTGGATCTCGGTGAACCGGCTCTGGGCTTCCTCATCGGGATTGACGTCGGGATGCAGCTCACGCGCCAATCGCCGATAGGCACGTTTGATCTCTGAATCGCTCGCGCCTTTGCTCACTCCGAGCAAGCCGTAATAATCGCGTGCCACGCTGACCTTGCCTGACCTTTCTGTGCCGGATCGACCGGCTGCCTTACCGAGTACCTAGGACTTCGCCGATATAGAGAGCAACCGCCGCAACATTGGCGATGGTTCCCGGGTAGTCCATTCGGGTGGGACCGACCACACCCATTCCGCCGTACACCTTGCCCGAGCTGCCGTACGTGGTGCTCACCACCGACGTTCCCAGCATCTGCTCGGCCTCGGTCTCATGACCGATGCGCACGGTTACCTTGCCCGCTTCCTGCTGGGCCGCCAACAGCCGCAGTACCACCACCTGCTCTTCGAGCGCCTCCAGCACCGACCGCAGCGATCCGCCGAAATCGGCGGTGTTGCGGGTCAGGTTGGCGGTACCGCCCAGCAGCAGTCGCTCTTCGGTGTGCTCGACGAGCGTCTCGACCAGAACTGTCGCCGAGCGGCCGACGGCATCCGCCAGTGCGCCGTGGCCGTTGAGGTGACTGGCCAGATCGCTCACCGCGACCGACGCCGCCGTCAGTGGCTTGCCCTCCAGCGCCTGCCCCAGCATCTCGCGCAGCTTCGACAACTCATGCTCGTCGATGGCATCACCGAGCTCCACGATGCGCTGATCCACCCGGCCCGAATCGGTGATGACCACCAGCAACAACCGGGCCGGCGTCAGTGCCACCACCTCGAGGTGGCGCACAGACGAGGTGGACAGCGTCGGGTACTGCACGATCGCGACCTGCCGGGTCAGCTGCGCCAGCAGCCGCACCGCGCGCCGCAGCACGTCGTCCAGGTCGACCCCGGACTCCAGGAAGGACAGGATCGCCCGGCGCTCCGACGAGGACAGCGGCTTGACGTTGTCGATCCGGTCGACGAACTCGCGGTAGCCCTTCTCGGTGGGCACCCGGCCCGAGCTCGTGTGCGGCTGGGTGATGTAGCCCTCGGCCTCCAGCACCGCCATGTCATTGCGGACCGTGGCGCTCGATACGCCGAGGTTGTGACGGTCAACCAGAGTCTTGGAGCCGATCGGCTCCTTGGTGGCCACGAAGTCGGCGACGATGGCGCGTAGCACCTCGAAACGACGGTCGTCGGCACTCCCCACCTGTTCACCTACCCTTCGCAGCAGCGACGTGTGCATTTGGCTCGGTTCATTTTACTGACCAGCAGCAGGTTTACCGATTCTGCGGTGACAGGTCCACACCAGCACACCAGGTGGCACCGGCGCGAGTGCCAACCCACAAGCGTATTAACCTAGGCAACTATGCCGATGGCAACACCGCGCGCTACTGCGACGGAGGCGGGCCGGCGATGATCTTCAAGGGCGTCCAAGAGGGCAAACCGTACCCGGAGCACGGGCTCTCCCACCGGGACTGGTCCCGCATCCCGCCGCGGCAGCTGCGCCTCGATGAGCTGGTCACGACCACCACGGTGCTCGCCCTCGACCGGTTGCTGTCTGAAGACTCGACCTTCTACGGCGACCTGTTTCCGCACGCGGTGAAGTGGCGCGGCGACATCTACCTGGAGGACGGGCTGCACCGGGCCGTCCGTTCGGCGCTTCGGAACCGCACCATCCTGCATGCCCGGTTGTTCGACATGGACGCGCTCGCCCCGAACCCTGTGTGACCACCCTGCCTGCTCAGCCGGCCAGCGCCTTACGCAGGCTGCGGGGCCGGATGTCGGGCCAGTTCTGCTCGACGTAGCTCAGGCACTCGGCCCGGCCGGCCGCACCGAAGACCACCCGCCAGCCCGCGGGCACCTCGGCGAATGCCGGCCACAGGCTGTGCTGGTCCTCATCGTTGACCAGTACGCAGAATGCGCCGTTCTCGTCATCGAACGGATTGGAACTCATCGAGTCTCCTCATCGAGGGGTGGACCAGGTTCGCACCCAGTACCCGGTCGGACAACAGGCCGAGACAACTCAGATTCGGGAAGCCGGGGCCCTGGGTGAGCCCCGCCAGCCCCGGCAGGAACAACTTGGGGAACACATCGGTCAGTGCCAGGTCATGGCCGATGTGCTCCTGCAGCGAATCACTGCTCAGCGGACCGCCGAGGCCGAGCTCGAGCAGGTCGAGCGCGTCCTGGCTGAACAACGGGGCGAACCACAACGCGTCGGCGCCGGACCCGTCGATCACCAGATCGAAGCCGTGGACTGTCTCGACCGCTTCGCCGCCGGTATTGGTCGACAGCGTCAGGCGGATCCGCTCGTCGCGGGCCACTGCATGTGCGACCCGCCCCCGCAGGTGACGGATGCGGTCGTCGGCCAGCAGGGCGTCCTGCACCCGCGCCGAGAACACCCCACGATCGGTGCGGGCCAGGGCATCCCGGCGCTCGGCCAGAGTCAGCCCGGTCCAGCCGGTCGGATCGGAGAACAGGGTGTTCTCGAAGAATCCCTCGCCGCGGGTGAACAGGGTGACCGTCGGTGAGATCACGGTGATCGTCGAAACCCGGTGGCGGAACAGCTCGTTGAGCATCGAAGCGGCCGTCTCGCCGCCTCCGATCACGGCGACTCGCTCCGCGGTGATCATCTCGTGCTTGCGGGCCTGATGCCAGAACTGGGCGATCGACATCACCCGGGGGTTGCCCGGCAGCACCGAACGCTCGGCCTGACCGGGCCCGGTGATCATCAGACCGTCGGCACACACGGTGTCCTCGGCGGTGCGCAGCACCCACCGGTGGGCGCCTGTCGAACTGCCGGCGTCGGTTGAATTGCCGGCACCGCCGGCGTCGGTTGAATTGCCGGCACCGCCGGCGTCACCATCGACCGAGATCTGTTCCACCTCACCGAGAACCACGTTCATCCCGACGTCCTCGGCCACCCAGCCGAGATACTGGCTCCAGCGCCGGTGGGTCGGTGCGGGCCGGCCGCGATCGACCCATTCGGCGAATCCACCTGTGGCGATCAGGTAGGCCTGCCAACTGTGCCGGGTCATCCGTTCGTCGAGTTCGGCGTTACGCCGCGACACCAGTGACGACCGGTAGGGGAAGCCGACATCCTTCTCGGGCCCGGTACCGAGGCGGTGGTTGCCATCGGTCCAACCACCGACGGCCTGCCAGTTGGCGGCCACCCCGGCACGTTCGACGACGACAACCTCGGGGGCCGGCACGCCCATCGCCCGCAGTTCGGCGGCCTTGGCCGCCACCGCGATGGCCTTGGGCCCGGCACCGATGACGGCCAGGGTGGGGGCCGATGGGGTACTCATGGGGTCACCTCTCGCAACACCTCTGGTAATGCGTCCAGCCACATCGCCTGCAGGGTGGCGACGTCCTCGGCGGACAGAATGTCGGGCAGGGTCCGCCACTGGGTGCCGAGCACGGCCGACCCGTCGCGGTCGATCACCGCGGCCATGATCGTCAGCTCATGGCGCACAGCGACATTCGGCTCGGGAATCGGGGTCACCCCGGTCTGCAACGAACGGTCCTGCAGCAGGGCGTGATCGGCCGCGTCCAGTTCGATACGGCCCAGATAGTTGAGCAGCACCTGCGGATCCCGGTGGGCCCCGAGGCGCCGGCCGGTGTCCTCACGCAGGTACCGCAGCAGGCCGTAGTCGATGGCGTCGCCGGGGATGGCGGCCACCTGTGCGGCGACCCCCCGGACGTCGTCGGCGGTCAGCCGCAACGGGTAGATCATGCTGAGCAACCCGGCGGTGTCGCCGGTATCGACCTCGCCACGGCCGGACACCACCGCATCGGACCGACCGTGGGTTTCCAGCGCCAGCAGTGGCGCCGAGGTCGGCTGACCCCGGTGGCGACGCCAATTGGTCAGCGCCCGGGCGGTTGCCGCGGCCAGCACCTCGGTCACCGGCATTGCGCCGGTGAGCAGTCGGGCCGTCACGTCGGGTTCGGCGAAGGCCATCTTGATGGTCACCCCGCCCATCCGGTCGGCTGCGGGATCGATCCGGCGCGCACCGATGTCCGGATCGTCACCGTCGAACTGCCGCTCCCAGAAGCCGCAGGTGTCGAGCGCGGCCGCCCGCTCCGAGAGCAGTAGGGACCACTGCCGCAGCGAGGTGTGTTCCCGCACCGGCAGCGGCGTCCTCCCGGAAGACAGTGCATACCAGGCATTTTCGAGTTCACCGACCAGGATCCGCCACGAAGCCGGGTCCAGGGCCAGCACGTGGGCGGTGAGGATCAGCAGCCCGCCGTGCGTCTGCGGGTGATGCAGCCACACCGCGTCGAGCATCGACCCGTTCTGCGGATCGAGGCGCTGCACCGAGAGGTCGGCCTGTTCGGCCACCGCGGCATCGAGCTCACCCGAGCCGGTCGCCTCCGAGAGGATCTCACCGCGCTCATGAGGCACGAGCGCCAGGGTCTCGAGGTCCAAACGGGTTCGTAATACCTCATGCCCGTCGATCACGTTGCGCAGCAGGGTTTCCAACTGCGCTCGGGTAATTCCCTGGGGCAGCCGGAACACCTCGGTTTGGGCGAGCCGGCGGGGGTCGCCGTACTGGTACAGCCAGCGCCCGTTGGGCAGCAGCGGGATCGGGGTGGTTTCGGGTGCGGCTTGGTCAGCCGCATCTCGGTCCTGCGCGACGGCGTCCGCATCGGCATCGATCGCGGCCGCGAGCTCGCGGACCGTTGCACAGTCCAACATCAGGCGGGCACGCAATGCCACGCCACGGCGCCGCACAGCCTGGACCACCGACAGCGCCACGATGCTGTCCAGCCCGAGATCGAGGAAGTCGGCGGTGACGTCCACACCCGCGCCGTCAGTGGTCCCCAGCACCTCGGACAGCACCTGGGCCAGCAACAGCTCGGTGTCGGTGGCGGGCTGCTCGGCCCCTTCGGAGCGGCCGCCGGTACCCAGCGCCGCCAGCGCGGCGTCGTCGACCTTGCCGTTGGTGGTCAGTGGAATCTCGTCGACGGCCACGATGTGGTGGGGCACCAGATGCCTTGGCAGGGTGTCGGTCAGCATCCCCCGCAACTCGGTGACCGGGGTGTCGGCGACCACATACGCGATCAGGCGCGGCCCGCTGCGGTGCTGCCGTACCGCCACATGGGCATGCCGCACCCCTGGATGGGCGTGCAACGTCGCGGCGACCTCGCCTGGCTCCACCCGGAAACCACGGATCTTGACCTGGTCGTCGCTGCGGCCGAGAAACTCGAGAGCACGAGATCCCACCCGTCGACGCACCACGTCACCGGTGCGGTACATCCGGGCACCCGGCGTGAACGGATCGGCGACGAACCGTCCGGCCGTCTCCCCCGGTCTGCCGAGATAGCCGCGGGTCAGTTGACCACCGGCCAGATACAGTTCGCCGCACACTCCGTCGGGAACCGGGCGGAGCCAGCCGTCGAGGACGTAGGCCGCGGTCGACTCCGTGGGACGCCCGATACCGGGCTGCGCATACTCGGCGATGGACGCGACGACGGCTTCCACCGTGGTCTCGGTCGGGCCGTAGCAGTTGTGGGCCGACATGCCGGTGCGCTCACATTCGGCCTGGATCCCCTGCCAGGTGGCGGTGTCGATGGCCTCGCCGCCGAGTGCGAGCACCGCCAACGGCACCTGGGTGAGCAGGCCGGCCGCCCGCAGGGAGGCGAACATCGACGGCGTGGTGTCGATCATGTCGATGGCGAAGCGCCCGATGGTCTCCACCAGGGCCTCGGCGTCGCGCTGCACTTCATCGGAGACGATGTGCACGGTGTGCCCGTCGAGCAGGGCCGCCAACGGCTGCCAGGCCGCATCGAAGGTGAACGACCACGCGTGGGCCACTCGCAGCGGACGACCGAGGCGCTCGGCGGCCGGCCGAAGCACTTGACGGGCATGGTCGGCGCAATAGGCCAGCAGCGCCTGATGGGTTCCGATGACGCCCTTGGGTTTTCCGGTCGTTCCGGAGGTGAACACGATGTAGGCACCCTGCCCGGGGTAGACCGGTGCGGGCCGGTGGTCGGTGTCCGCTCCGGAATCCACCGATGCCAGCAGGGTTTCGTCGACGACCAGCGCATGGCGGCCTGAGCCGATCTGACGGAGGATCTCGGCAACCCGTTCCTCGGGCATGGCCGGATCCAGTGGCACGATCATCGCGCCCGCCTTGAGCACCGCGAGCATCGCCACCACGTAGTCGGGCCCACGTCGCAACCGGATCGGGACCGGAGTCTCGACGGACACGCCACGGCGGATCAGCGCGGCAGCCAGGCGGTCGGCGGCCTCGTCGAGTTCGCGATAGCTGAGCTCTCCCCCGTCCCAGCTCAGGGCCACCGAACCGAGGCGCGCGGCGGCGGTCTCACTGAACGTGGTGTGGAAGCCGGTGTGGAAACCACCGTCCCGCTGGGTGATCGGTGGCGCACCGACGGGCGGCGGCTCGTCGTCGAGGGTCACCGCGACCTCGCGCAGCGGACGCTCCCAGCTCTCCAGCAGCCGCTGGACCACGGTCAGCACCCGAAGCCCCAGAGCACGCGGATCGAGCTGCCCCAGCGCCCCGCCGAGGGTTTCGACGAGCACCGTGAGCCGGCCGTGGGTGGGGTGTGCGGCGATGGTGACCGGGAAGTGGGACAGGCTCTCCAACGCCGCGGGCCGCAACACGGCCTCACCGAGGGCGAACTCGTCGCTGCCGACCAACCCGCCGGGCGGGAAGTTCTCGTAGACCAGCAGCGTGTCGTACAGCTCGCCGATCCCACCGAGTGAACGCAACTCGGTGTGGCTGAGGTAGCTGTGCTCGCGCAGCTCAGCGGCCTCCCGCTGCAGCGCCAGGCACTGACCGCCGACGGGAAGGCCGGGGTCGACCCGGACCCGGAGCGGCACGGTGTTGATGAACAGGCCGACCATCGACTCGACACCGGCCAGCTCGTCCGGGCGGCCCGACACCGTGACGCCGTATACCACGTCGGTACGGCCGGTGAAGACCGAAAGAATTGTCGCCCAAGCCATCTGGAACAGGGTGTTGACTGTGACGCCGCGTTTCCGGGCGGCCTCGAAGATCGCAGCGGACTGTTGCTCGTCGAGGGTCACCTCGGTGCGGGCCGGCAGACCCGGCTCGGCCGCCCGTCCGGACAACGCCGGCGACAACAAGGTCGGGGCGTCCATGCCGTACAGATGTGCCTGCCACCGCGCCCGACTGTCCGCCTGATCGCGCCCGGCCAGCCAGCCGATGTAGTCGCGATACGGGCGCACCGCCGAGGGCAGCGCGGTCGCGTCTCCCTTCGCCCCGTAGAGCGCGATCAGCTCGCCGACGAACACCGGCAGCGACCAGCCGTCGATCGCGATGTGATGGGCAACGATCACCAGACGCCAGCGTTGCCCGGGCTTTTCGATGAGCAGGAAGCGGATCAGCGGGCCGCGTCCCAGGTCGAAGCGCCTGGCGCGTTCCTCGGATTCCAGGGCGAGCGCCCGCGCGTCATCGGCCTGCACGTGCCGCCACGGCAGTTCGAGAGCCGACGGGACCACTGCGACGGGGCGGCTCAGGTTTCCCTGGAAGAAGCTGGCCCGCAGGTTCGGATGGCGCACCAGCATCGCCTCGGCACAGGCCCGCAGCAACCCGGCGTCCACTGCCCCGTCGATGTCGGCGGCCATCGCGATGAGGTACGGGTCCGCCCCCTCGTCGCCTTCGGTCAGCCCGGCCAGCGAGTACAGCCCCTGTTGCAGCGGGCTCAGCGCCAGGACGTCCTCGACGCCGGGCGGCGTCCCGGTGGTCGTCATGTCGAGATCCCCTGGTCCTGCCCCCATCCCGCGGTCAACGCGGCGAGCTCGTCGGGCGACAAACCCGAGGCGGACATCGGCTCATGGTGGACGTCAGCGGTTTCCCCGGTTTCACCGGCCGCATCGATCGCGGCGGCCAGATCGGCCAGCCCGGGATGCTCGAACACCATGCGGGCCGTCATCGCCACACCGGCATCCCTGGCCCGCGCCGCGAGCTGCACGGCCAGGATGCTGTCGCCGCCGAGCGTGAAGAAGTCGTCGTACCGGCCCACCTCGGTGGCGCCGAGCAGCGCCACGAGCATCGCCGCCAGCGTCACCTCGGTCGGGGTGGCCGGTGGCTCGGCGGGCGCCGTCGTGGTGACGCGCGGACGGGTCAGCCCGGCGGGCTCGATGCTCTCGACGACCATCAGCACCGCATCGACGAATTCCTCCGGCAGCGCAGCGCGCACGGTCTCAAGGACAGTCTCGGTGTCGACGCTTCCGGGTTCGAGAACCAGATAGCCGGCCAGGGTGGTGGCACCGCGGGTCTCCCAACGCCGGGTCGCCGCGGCCGCCACCCCGTCGAGCCCTTCCAGGACAGCCTGCAGACGCGGTTCACCGGTGGTGATGGGCTCCAGCCGGCCGTCGATCGTCCAGCGGGCCCGGTCCCCGGTCCGATACAACTGCCCGTCGCCGAAGGGGTTGGGTGCGAAGCGATCTGAACCGACACCGGTGGCCGCGCCGGCCGTCTCGTCCACCGCACCGCCGGCGTAGTAGACGTCGCCCACGACACCGATGGCGACCGGTTGCCGCCATTCGTCCAGCAGGTAGACGCGATCTGCGCCCTCGGTCTGCGGCAGCCCGGCCGGCGGGACCGCCTTGCGGCTCCAGTCATCGACGAGCAGGTCGCGCTCGGCCGTGTCGAGCACCGCGATGTCGCGTAGCGTCTGGTCGGCATCGCCGGCGAATACCCCGACGATGCGGTGCAGCCAGTCCACGAGGCGCGCTGCGGTGGCCGCCTCGTAGAGCTCGGTGCGGTAGATGACGGTGGCCCGATATCCGGCACCGGCTTCGGCGAAGAAGTTGAGCGACAGGTCCGCATGGGCCACGTCGAACGTGGGTTCCAGTGCGGTGAAAAGGGTTTCACCGTCGGCACCGGTGTCGATGACCTGACTTGCGGGCAGGTCCTCTCGCACGTGCACCACCACGCCGAACAGCGGGTTGCGTGCCAGCGAGCGCACCGGGCTCACTGCGTCGACCACCCGGTCGAACGGCAGGTCCTGGTGCTTGTAGGCAGCCAGCGCCATGTCACGGGAACGCCGCAACACCTCCCGCAGTGTCGGGTTGCCGGACAGATCGTTGCGCAGCACCACGATGTTGATGAAGAAGCCGATCAGCGCGTCGAGCTCAGGTGCGGTGCGTCCGGCCACCGGTGTGCCCAGCGCGATGTCGGTGCCCTGCCCGGCTTTGTGCAGGGCGATCGCAACGGCGGCCTGCAACACCATGAACTCGGTGACGCCGAGTTCACGGGCGAGTTCGACGAGCTTGTCCCGGACGCCCACGTCGATGGTGAAATCGAGCGCCTTACCCTCGCCGCTCGGTACCGGTGGCCGTGGAAAGTCCGGTTGCAGGCCGTTCTCGACGTCATGGTCGGCCGACAGACCGGCCAGTTGCCTTGTCCAGTAGTCGCGTTGCTCCGCGATCCGCTCGTCCGCGCCCGAAAGCACTTCAGCCTGCCAGTCGGCGAAATCGGCGTACTGGACCGGTAGCGGTGCCCAGTCGGGTGCGGCGCCCGCCCGGCGGGCGTGGTAGGCGGTCATCAGATCGGTGAACAGCACTGCACCCGACCAGTGGTCGGCGGCGATGTGGTGCACGATCAACGACAGCACGTGCGCACCAGGGGTGGACAACACCGCCGCCCGGATCGGCCACTCGTTCTCCAGGTCGAAGCAATAGCGCCGCTCGGTATCGAGTTCGTCCTGCAACCAGTCCTCACCGGATCCGTCGGCACGGCGGACCGTCACCGGTGCCGCAGGATGGATGACCTGGTAAGGGACACCGTCGATTTCGCGGTAGGTGGTGCGCAGGATCTCGTGTCGAGTCACCACATCGCCGACCGCCGCTGCCAGGGCCTCGACGTCGCAGGGTCCGGTCAGCCGGGCCGCGAAGGGCACGTTGTTGACCGGGTTGGGTCCGTCGATGCGGAACTGGAACCACTGCCGGTGCTGGGCCGCCGACATCTGCGACGGTCCGTTGTGTTGCGCCGCCACAATCGGGGGCAGGCCAACGCCGGTGCCCGAGGCCTGCAATTCGTCGACCCGAGCGGCCAGACCCGCCACCGTGGCGTTCTCGAACACGTCGGCCACCCCGAGGTCGACCCCGAATCGGGCCCGCACCGCGGCAACGAGTTTGGTGGCAAGCAGGGAGTGGCCGCCCAGATCGAAGAACGAATCGTCGGCGCCGACACCGTCCCGCTCGAGCAGTTCACCGAACAGGGCAACGATCTCGTGTTCGGTTTCGGTGTCCGGCGCGCGGAATTCGGTGGCCGACCGGATCTCCGGTTCGGGCAGTGCCCGCCGATCGATCTTGCCGTGCGCAGTGATCGGGATCTCGGCCAGCTCGACGAACGCTGCCGGGATCATGTATTCGGGCAGCGCGGCGGTGACCCTGGCCCGGATGCGGTCGATCTCCACCCGCTCGGCGCCGGCGGCCGGCGTGATGTAGGCGACCAGGCTCTTGCCCAGCGACGGCAGGTCGCTCACGACCACCACCGCCTGCCCCACCGACGGGTCGACGGAAATGGCCGAGGAGACCTCACCCAGTTCGATTCGGAAGCCACGGACCTTGACCTGCTCGTCGGCGCGGCCGACGAACTCGATGTCACCGTCGGCGTTGCGCCGGGCCAGGTCGCCGGACCGGTACATCCGTCCGCCGGGATTGAACGGGTCGGCGACGAACCGTTCCGCGGTGAGTCGTGGGCGGTCGTGATACCCGTGCGCGACATGTGTTCCGCCGATGTAGATCTCGCCGATCACACCGACCGGAACGGGCTGCAGCGCGTCGTCGAGCAGATAGATCGTGGTGTTGATCTTCGGCGTGCCGATCGGCACGATCCGGGACCCCTGCTTGCCCTCCACCTTGTAACGGGTGCAGTTGAGCACCGTTTCGGTGGGTCCGTAGAAATTGTGCAGCAGGGAATCGAAGGTGGCGAGGAACTTGTCGGCGATCTCGCCGGGCAACGCCTCGCCACCGATCGGCACGCGCTGCAGTGTGCGCCACTCGTTGACACCGGGCAGCGACAGGAACAGCCCGAGCAATGACGGGACGAAGTGCATCGAGGTGATGCCCTCGTTGCGCAGCAGATCGGTGAGATAGCCGATGTCGCCCAGACCGCCCGGCTTCGGGATCACCAGGCGTGCACCGGCGGCCAGCATGCCGAAGATCTCACCGATCGACACGTCGAAGCTCTGCGAGGCCACCTGCAGCAGGCGTTCGTCCTCGGTGACCTCGTAATCGCCACCGAACCAGACGAAGTACTCCGCGATCGGCCGGTGCGGCACCGGTACGCCCTTGGGCAGGCCGGTGGATCCCGAGGTGTAGATCAGATACGCGGTGTTGTCGGGACGCAGCGGGCGGATCCGCTCGGCGTCGGTGGGATCGGTGGCCGGATAGTTCTCCAGGCCGTCGACCGGCTGGCGCAGAATGGTTTTCGGGTCGGAGTCGGAGAGAATGTAGGTGAGTCGGTCCTCGGGGTAGGTCGGGTCCACCGGCAGGTACACCGCACCGGCCTTGACGATGCCCAGTGCCGTGATGACCAGCTCGGGCGACTTCTCCAGGAGCACCGCCACCCGGTCCTCGGTGCCGATGCCCTGCGCGATCAGCCAGTGCGCCAACCGGTTCGCCGACTCGTTGATCTCGCGATAGGTGTAGTGGCGGCCCTCGTAGACGACTGCGATGGCATCGGGGGTACGGGCGGCCTGCTCTGTGACGAGAGCGCCCAATGTGGTTGCGGGCGTGTCGAACTGTTCGCCGGTTGACACCGCACGCAGCCACTCGGCGTCCTCGGCGGTGAACAGGTCCAGCGCGGCCAGCGGCCGGTCTGGCTCGGCGAGCGCACTGTCGAGCAGCACGGCGAAGTGCCGCAGCATCTGGGCGGCGAGATCGGCATCCAGCACCTCGGTGAGATGTTCGGCCTCCACCACCGCACCCTCGGCGTCCAGTTCGACCATGAAACCCAAGGGCAGCTGGGTGTGTTGGCCGCGCAGCTCGGCACGTTCGCACGTCACGCCGTCCGGGCGGAAGCCGCCGCCGTCGGGCTCGCGGAACCCGAAGCTCACCCGTGTCATCCGCTCGGCACCGTGGCGCCGGTCCGGGTTGAGTTCGGCCACCACCCGGTCGAGGTTGACCCGCTGATGTGTGAAGGCACCGATCGCGGTGTCGCGCGTGGCCTCGACCAGTTCTCGGAATCCGAGCGTGGCCTGTGGTCGCAGTCGCATCGCCACCGTGTTGCCGTAGTAGCCGATGGTTTCGTCGGTGTCGCGGTTCAGAACCGGGGTAGCGACCAGGAAGTCGTCGGTGTGGGTGTAGCGGTGGATGAGTGCACCGAACGCCGCGAGCAACACCATGTAGGGGGTGGCCCCGGTGTCGCGGGCCAGTGCCGCCACCTGCCGGACGGTCTCGGCGGACAATCGGACCGTGCTGCGTTGGGAACGAAAACCGCTGGGCACCACCGAACCCGCGGGGCCCGGGAGCTCCAACGGCTCCGGCGGAGCGGCCAGCACCTCGCGCCAGTACGCCAGATCCGCATCACCGTCCGGAGCCTCGGATACCGGCACGAGCGGTGTCTCGGCGAGCTGCGCCCCGCTGTACGCCCGGGTCAGGTCGGTGAAGAACACCCGCCACGAGCCGTCGTCCCAGGCGATGTGATGCGCCACGAGCAGCATCACGTGTTCGCTCGGGCCGGTCTTGATAAGCGTGATGCGCACCGGCGAGTCGCTACCAAGGTCAAAGGCGGTGCCGAATTCACGCTGAGCCAGCACCTCGAGGCGCAGCTTGCGCGCCCGCTCGGACTTGTCGGACAGGTCGTGCACCGTCCACCCTGGGGTCAGGTCATCGTGCACCGCCGCCGTCGGCTCGCCGTTCTCGTCGGCTCGGTAGGTGGTGCGCAGGATCGGATGCCGCCTCGCCACCGCAATCAGCGCGTCGTGCAGCCGCTCGGCGTCGATCACGCCGTCGAGCCGGTAGGACAGGCAGATGTTGAGCAGGACCCCGCTCGGATCGAAACCCTGCACGAACCACATCCGCCGCTGCCCGTCCGAGAGCACGGTGGGATCGACCGGCGCGCTCGCGGCGCCTGCGTCCCCCTGCCCGGACTCCCCCGATGCTGACGCGAGGCCCCGCTCGGCAAGCCTGCGCCGCATCAGCTCCAGACGCGCGTGGGAGGTGCGGGGGGCTGCCGAATCGGCACTAACCATGTCAGTCACGCGAAAATGCTTCCTTTTCAGGTCTTTCCAAATGCTCGATCACTTCGGCAGCGGTGGCGCCACCGAGGATGGTGGCCAGCGGCACGGCACGGCCGGTGGCCTTCTTGAGCTTCTTACGTAGGTCGATCGCGAGCAGCGAGTCGACGCCGAGATCCAGCAGGGACGCGTCGAGATCCAGCCCGGTGGTGTCGTCGAGCTTCAACACCGCACCGAGCGCGATCCGCATCGCGCCGGTGGCATCGGCCGCTTCGGAAGCGTCCTCGAGCGGAGCCTCGGCAGTGTCGACAACCGGAACGGGTTGGGCCGCGGCACCGAGGAAGGTCCGCAGTCGTTCCGCGTCGGCCGTGAACACCAGCGGATCGGCCGGGTAATCACGCAGCCCGGCCTCCACTGCCCGGTCGGGCGCCATGGCTCGCAGGCCCGACCGCTCGACCCGGCGGATCTCACCGGAATCGATGATGCCGTCTCCCGGCCACAGTCCCCATCGCACCGACGTGCAGCGCCGACCGTGTTCCCGCAGCTGCGCACCGAGGGCGTCGACCAGCCGGTTGGCCGCAGAGTATGCGGCGTGGCCATACCCGCCCCACAACCCGGACACCGAGGAGCACAACACGATTCGGGCATCCGGGCGCATCGGCCAGGCCGCGGCCAGGTTGGCCAGTCCGCTCACCTTGGCCGCAAAGGTATCCCGCACCGTTGCACCGGTCAGCTCGTCGCCGGCGCCGATCGTGGCGGACGCGGCCGCATGGATCACCAGTGATGCCGGGCCGACCGCCAATTCGGCGACCGTCGCGGCGATCTGCGCCGGGTCAGTGAGATCGCACCGGGGAGCGACGATCTCGGTGCCGGTGGCGGAAAGCGCGGCCAGTTGCGTGTCATCGAGGCCGCTGCGGCTGAGCAGCACGATGCGCCGGGCCCCCTGCCCGGCCAGGTGACGGGCATGGTGCAGACCCACCGCCCCTGCTCCGCCGGTGATGACCACCTCGTCGAACACCCCCGATCCGGCGGTCCAGGACCGGGCATCGGAGGTGTCATCGCGCATCCCACGGTGCCAGACCTCAAGTGCGGAACCGTTGCCCCGCAAGGCGATGTCCGCGGCATCGGTCAGCATTGCGGTGATCGCAGTCACCGCGGTGGCGGGATCGATGGCCGATTCGGCCAGATCCAGGTGGCGGAAGGTCTGGTCGGGATGCTCGTAGCTCAGGCTACGGTGCATCGCCGCCAGTGCGGCGGCCTCGGGCCGTGGGCGCTGCGCTCCGTCGCCGACGGTTTCACCTGCGACGGTGACCAGCCATACATCGCGGGTCTCCGGCGAGATCGCCCCGACATAACCCAGTAGCCCCTTATCGACGCGGCGGCTCAGAGATTCTGCAGCCGCCACTGCATCGTCGTGCTCGGACACCGGCGCGACCACGACCAGCAGGTCGGCGTCGGCGGGGGCGACAGCAGTGGTTGCGTCCATCTCCTCGACTGCACGGTGCAGCGTGGCGGCCGGCCCCCGTCCGGCGGCCAGGTCGAGCACCGCGATCCGGCGCCGCCCGGCAGGCGCGGCGGGGAGGCCGTGGTTCTGCCAATGCTCGACGCCCACCGTCAAGCCCGCGACCGGTGGCAGCGGTTGTGCTGTGGCCCAGAGGTGTTCGGCGCGCATCGGCGCGAACGGAAAGTCGCGCAGCGACTCGGCGGCATGGTTCGGGAGATCGCTCCAGCGGTAGCCGGTGTCGGCCATCGCGACGGAGACGATGTTGGCGCTGAGCCGGTCGGTGACCGGTTCGTCGCGCCGGCCCGATCCCACCATCACCACCGGCCCGCCGGTGAGTTCGGCCGCGTCGTCGAGCAGATCGCCCATCGCGAACAGCAGCGCCGGATGTGCGGAGAGTTCGACGAAGATCCGGGCGCCGCGCCGCGCAGCCATCTCGATGGCGCGGTCGAAGCGCACCGTACTGCGCAGGTTGGTGTACCAGTAGTCGGCGAATCCGGTTCCGGCCGCCACCACGTCGGCGGTGGCCGAGCCGATGAACTGCACCGGTGATTCAGCGAATCCTGCGGAGGGAAGCAGTGATTCGAGCTCTCCCCGCGCCCTGTCCAGCGCAGTGGTGTGCGCCGGGAACCACATCTCGATCTCTTTGGCGAATGCTCCGCGCCCGGCCACGGTCGCCACCGCTGCGGCCACCGCGTCGGTCTCCCCCGACACCGCCACCGATGAACGGGAGTTCACCACCGACAGTTCCAGCCAACCCGGGGTTTCGGCGATCACCTTCGAGGCTTCCTCGGGCGTGATTCCGAGGACCGCGACGCGGTAGGGCCCGGTCAACCGGTCCAACACGGTGGCGCGGGCGATCACCACGGCCACTGCGTCGGACAGGGTGATGGTGCCGGCGACGTAGGCCGCGCCGATCTCGCCGAGGCTGTGACCGACGGTGATATCGGGCAGCACACCGCAGGACCGCCACACCCGGGCCAGCGCCACACCGTGGACGAACTGAGCGCCCTGGATCTGCACCTGGGAGAAATCATTGGTGACTGCAGCCGAATCCGGCTCGGCCAGAAGGTAATCCAGCGGCGAAGCGGCGCCGGCAGCCTCGAACTGCGCGGCACACCTGTCGACCTCGGACCGATAAGCAGGAAGCCGCTCGTAGGCCTGTACCCCCATCGACGGCCACTGACTGCCCTGGCCGGGGAACACAAAGGCAATGCGGGCACCCGAACTTGATCCCGGTGATCCCCCTTGCGCCCGGGTGACCAGCGGATGGTCCGCGCCGTCGGCCAACGCACGCAGGCCCGCGGCGAGTTCATCGCGGTCGGCGGCCCGGACCACAGCACGGTGGCGGCGCAGGCGCCGGGTGGATCGCAGGGTCGCGGCGACGTCATCCGCACTCACCTCGGGACGGGTGTCGAGATAGCGCAGGATGGCCGCGGAGTCGGTTCCGATCAGTTCCTCGGCGTGTGCACTGAGCAGGACCGGGGTACGCCCGTCCGGCAATGCGTCGGCTTCGCTCATGCCGCGGCCTCGGGAACCGCAACGATCGCGTGTGCGTTGGTGCCGCTCATGCCGAAGGCCGAGACCGCGCCGATGCGCTGACCGTTGACCGCGGGCCATTGGGTGAGCTTGGTGGCCAGCCGCAGACCTTGGCTGTCCCAGTCGATCTCCCGGCTGACCTCGTCGACGTGCAGGGTGGCCGGGATGGCCGCACGCTCGGCCGCCAGGATCACCTTCGCCAGGCCGAGCCCGCCTGCGGCCGCCTGCGAGTGCCCGACGTTGGATTTCACCGAGCCCAACAGCGCGCCGGATCCGGGTTCCGTGGCGCCGTATGTCTGTGCCAAAGAACGTAATTCGGTCCGGTCACCGAGTCGGGTCCCGGTGCCGTGGCCCTCGATCATGCCGACGTCCTCCGGGCGCACGGCGGCCTGCTCGATCGCCTTGGCGAACAACCGCTGCTGCGCGGCGCCGCTGGGTGCGGTCAGACCGGTGGTCCGGCCGTCCTGGTTCACCGCGGTGGCGCGCACCTCGGCCAGGATTCGCCGACCGTTTCGTACGGCCGCCGATTTGCGTTGCAGGACGAACATCGCCGCCCCTTCGGCCCAGACCGTGCCACTGGCGTGTGCGCTGTACGGCCGGCAGTGTCCGTCGTCGGACAGCGCGTGCTGCTTGGAGAACTCCACGAAGTACCCGGGGGTACCCATGACGCAGACCCCGCCGGTCAGCGCCATGTCGCAGTCGCCGGCGCGGACCGCGACCACGGCGGTGTGGAACGCCGTCAACGCCGACGAGCACGAGGTGTCGATGGTGAGTGCCGGACCGCACAGATCCAGCGTGTAGGCGATCCGGCCGGAGATGACGCCCAGCGAGGTACCGGTGATCAGATGCCCGCTGTGGTGGGAGAACTCCGACAGCGCCGGCCCGTACTCCAGGCCCGATGCACCGACGTAGCAACCCACGTCGTGCCCGGCCAGATCATCGGGGTTGATGCCGCTGTTCTCCAGCGCACGCCACGCGAGCCGCAGCCCGATGCGTTGCTGAGGATCCATCGCCACCGCCTCACGCGGCGAGATCCCGAAGAAGGCCGGGTCGAATGTCGCTGCGCTGGAGAGGAATCCGCCCAGGTCATGGATACGCTTGAACCCGTCGCGGCGCGAACCGTCGAACAGTTCGCGAACGGACCAACCGCGGTCGGCGGGGAATCGGCCGAGGGCTTCGCGCTGCTCGGTCAGCAGCGACCAGTAGTCGTCGGCAGTTTCGATTCCGCCCGGCGCCTCGAGGGCCATCCCCACGATCACCACCGGATCACTGCCGTCAGGTCCGGGAAGCTGGCGGCTAGAGCTCATTCACCAGCTCCGCCACGTCCTCGAGCTGGGTGTTGAGGTAGAAATGCCCGCCGTCGAACATCGAGCAGGTGTACGCACCGGTGGTGTGGGTTTCCCAGCGCCGCAACATGTCCTCACTGATGCGGTGGTCACTTTCTCCGCCCAGTGCGTAGATGTCCGCGGCGATCGTCACGTCGGCGTTGCACGCGTAGCGGTTGAAGGCGCTGTAGTCGGCACGCACCGCCATCAGCAGTAGTTCGACGAAGTCGTCGTCGGCGAGCAGCGCCTCATCGGTGCCGCCGAGATCGACCATCTCAGCGATGATCTCGGACTCGGCCATCGGCAGTGTGGGCGCGGCGGCCACGGCCGACGGCGCCTCGCTGGCCGACGCCCACAGGGCGTCGATCCCCACGCCGTTGCGTTCGGCGATCCGGGCGAATTCGAAGGCCACCACGGCGCCCATGCAGTGTCCGAACAGCCGGAGCGACCCGACCCCGGCCCAGTCGCCGGCATCGAACAGATCCCTGGCGAGATCTTCCACCGTGGGCGCCGCCGGATGCGACAGCCGGTCGCCGCGCTGCGGGTACTGCATGACATAGGCATCGGAGCCGGCCGCGGCCAGTGCCGTTCCGAATCCCCGGTAGGCCACGGCCGCTCCCCCGGCGTGCGGGAAAACCAGTGTGGCTGTTGAACTTTGGGACCCTGGATAACGCTTGACCCAGGGCTTGACGGTGATCTGGGTATCCGGCCCGGTCACGACGGCACAGCGGTGTCGAGAGCGGCCACCGCTTCCCGATGCCGCACGGCGAGGGCGAAACCGTTCATCCCCCGCTCGGGGTTGCGGCGCGGTGCATCGTCGGCAACGACGATGCCTGCGCCTGCGGTCAGTGCCACCAGCATCATCAGGATCGGAGCCGCGGCGCCCACAGCCGAGAACACACCGATGCGGTCATCGCCGTGAACGCCGAGCCGGGCGGTGAGCTCCACCACGGCGTCGTGTGCGGCAGCGTGGGTCACCACCGCATACCCCGACTCGTCGACCGAGCCCAGGAACGCGGGGTCGCCGGGCGCGGAACGCACCGGGGTGACGCCACTCGCGCGGGCCCCGATCCGCAGCGCCTCGGCGACGGTGAGCGCCGGCAGCCAGTTGGGCGGTCCGTCCCCGGTGAACAAAGCCATCCGGACGCCCGTGTGCTCCAGCACCGGCTCGGCCGGGTCAGCGGTGTCGATCGGGACACAGACGCCGCCGGCCGCCAGGATTCCCAGCGAGGCGATCACCGTGTCCAGGCCGGTGGGCCCCACGACCGCGACCCGGTCGCCGACGCGTACCCCGGCCACCGCGAGCGCACCGGACACCGAAAGCGCCTGCTCACGCAGCTGCCCGTAGGTCCAGCGGGTGGTCGGGCCGACCACCGCGACGTCGTCGGGCGCACCCTGCGCATGCGTGAAGAACCCCTGGTGCAGCGGTTCTCCCGCCACTGCGTGCATGGTCTGCGTAGTCGTGCGACTCACCGCGTCCACAACGACCTCCTCACGATAAGCAAAGCCTGCCCTAACTGAAGTAACTCTAACCTTAGTTGCCGAAGGCGGGTTCTGGGGACGTGCGTGCCAACTCGGAGGTCACATCGGCGCTGTCCATACCCGTGACCTCGAGATACAGCTCGGACACCAGCTGCAGCCGGTCCGAGCCGGATTCCCGGCCCACCAGCAACGCGGCCATCTTCGCCACGGTCCGGGCGGCGAAGACGTCGGCGACCATCACCGTCGAGGTATCCAGCCAGTCCCTGATCCGCGCCACCAGCTGCGTACCCAGCACCGAGTCCCCGCCGAGGGCGAAGAAATCGTCGTCGACACCGACACCGGACTGCCCGAGAACATCGCCGACGATCGCGCACAGGGCTGTTTCCAGCGGGTCCGACGGCGCCCGGTAGCCCCGGCTCTCCGGAGCACCGAGTGCGGCGAGCATCCGAATCGCTGCGGCGCGGTCGGTCTTGCCGCGGGCATAGGGAATCTCATCGGCGACCAGCAGCACCTGCGGGATCATGTGTGCGGGCACCAGCTCGGCCATCGCTGTGGAGATGGTTTGAGCAGCCGCTTCCGCATCGCCACCCGGCTGGTCCGCCCGCACCACCGCACCCAGCAGGTCGTGACCACCCTCGACCGGGACCAGCACCGCCACCGCCGCGTCCACCCCGGGAACGCGGCACAGTGCGCCCTCGACCTCACCCAGTTCGATCCGGAATCCGCTGACCTTGATCCGGTGGTCGGCCCGGCCGACGAATTCCAGCGTGCCGTCCGGCCACGACCGCACCAGGTCCCCGGTGCGGTACCAGCGGCGCCCGTCGTGCTCGACGAAACGTTCGGCGGTCAGGTCGGGCCGACCGCGGTAGCCACGGGCGATACCGCGCCCGCCGACCCACAGTTCGCCCGGGACCCAGTCGGGGCAGTCCTCACCCCGCGCGTCGACCACGCGGCAGCAGTTGTTCGTGAGCGGCACACCGAACGGCACCGAGGTCCAGTGCGACGGCAGGGCGTCGTCGTCGAATCCGACTTCGAAGATCGTGTTGTGCGTCGCGGTCTCGGTGGCCCCGCCGAGTCCGGCGAAGCGCACACGCGGCGCCGCGGCGCGCAGCGCCCGCACCAGATCCGGACGCACCCAGTCGCCGCCGGTGGGTACCACCCGCAATGAGGACAAGGATGCCCCGTCGGTGTTCGTTTCACGGGCGGCCACCAGCATCTCCAGCCAACCGGTCAGGAAGTGCAGCACCGTCACCCGGTGTTCGTCGATCAGCCTGACCCAGACGTCTGGATCGCGTCGCTGTTCCTCGTCGACGACGACCATGGAGCCACCCGAACGCAGCGTCCCGTAGACGTCGATCACCGACAGGTCGCATTCGAGGTGCGACAGCGCCAGGCACCGGTCGGCCGGGCCGATGTCGAAGTGGGCGTTGATGAACTCGATGGTGTTCATCGCCGCGTCGTGGGTGATCTCCACGCCCTTGGGCTCACCGGTGGATCCCGACGTGAACAACACATAGGCCAGATCTTCGGGGGTGACCGCTACGGGCTCGAAATGTGCTGGATCACCGATGATCTCGGCGTCCGCGACGGTCATATGCGGCAGGTGGGGATGGTCGGTGTCCGGGCCACAGATCAGTGCGAAGTCCACCCCACCGGTGTGCAGGATGCGCGCGGCCCGATCGGCGGGCTGATCCACCCCGACCGGTAGGTACGCGGCGCCGACCATCGAGATGGCCAGCAGCGCGACGACCTGTTCGACGCTCTTGGGCCCCAGCACCGCGACCACCTCACCGCGGCACACCCCGCGGGACTGCAGGGCGGCCGCCACGGCCAGCACCCTGTCGTGCAACTCGCCGTAACTGAGGTTCCCGGCACTGCAGAGCACCGCGGGCGCGTTCGGGGTCGCCGCAGCATTCGCCAGAAACCCGGAGTGCAGCACATCGCCACTGGGAGTCGACGTCGACGCGTTCAGTTCAGCCCGGACCCGGCGTTGCGACTCGGACGCCGCGGGCGGATCGGCCGCATCCCAGGCGGCATCGTCGGCGGCCAGGCGGCGTAGTTCGGCCAGGTGATAGGCGAACATGGCCTCGGCAACGCCAGGCCGGAAGGCCTCCGTCCGAACGTCCCAGTTGATCATCAGGCCTTCGGCGAGCGGGGTCGCCTGAGCATCGATGAGCACCTGAGGTCCCTGCGAGATGGTCCACACCGGCGCCCCGAAGTGGTCGGTGACGTCACCGGCGAAAAGGTCGCCCAGGCCGAGCGCGCTCGTGTAGACGATGGTGGCCAGGGTCTGGCTGCCGCGGTGACGGCTCACGTCACGCAGCACATCGAGCCCGGACACCGAGGAATGCGCGGCGGTGGCGTGCAGCGTCTCCTGCACCACCTTGGCCCGGGCCGCGGCGGTATCTGCCCCGGTCAGGTCGATGTCGAGCAACAGCGAGGACGTGAAGTCACCGACCAGCTTGTCCACGTCGGGGTGATACGGCTCCCTGCCGAACATCGGCAGGTTGAGCAGGAACCTGGACTGCGTCGACCAGCGCGCCAGCGCATTGGCATACGACGCCCCGACCGCCATCGCCGGGGTGATGCCGCGTCGCTGTGCCGCCGCGAACAATGCGTCGCGAGTCGGCACGTCGAGGGTCTCCCAGAGCCGGATGCTGCGGTGCGGGTTGCGCTGATCGGACAGCGGAACCAGTGGCAGCGCAGGCGGATCCGGCAGATCGGGCACCCGATCGGCCCACCACTGCCGGTCCGGCTCCGAGGGTGGCGGCGTCGTGGCGGTCAGCCGGGCCCGGTACTCGCGGTAGGTATAGCCCAACTCCGGCAGGTCGACGCCGCGATAGAACGCGGCCAGATCAGCCATGAAGTTGCGATAGCTCACCGCGTCGGCGGCCTGCATGTCCATGTCCACGTGCAGCCGGGTACGACCGCCTGGCAGCAGCGACAGGCTCAGCTGGAGCACCTCGTCGTGCAGCATCTGGTGGGACTTGGATTCCCTGATGAGCTCCAATTGTGCTTGCGCTGCAGCCTCATCCAGATCCTGCAGTTCGTAGACGGTGACCGGCAGCGGGCGGTCACCGATCCGCTGGGTACCGTCGGGCAGGATCTCGACCCGCAGCATCGGATGGCGCGCCGCCAGTTTCTCCGCGGCGACCCTAAGTCGCTGCGGATCGACTCCGGCCCCGTCGAACTCGACGTACAGATGCGCGCCGACACCACCCAGTTGCTGGTCCTGGTTGCGACCCACCCAGAAGGCGTGCTGGATCGGGGCGAGGGGGAAAGTGTCGCCTTCCGCATCGGCGATGTCCGGGACGGGCGCTTCAGCGGGGGTATCAGGAGCGTGCTCGGCGACCAGTTCGATCCAGGCGGCGACGGTGGGATTGGCTGCCAGCGCCGCGAATCCGACGTTGATGCCCTGCTTACGCCAGCGGCCGGACAACGACATCATCCGGATCGAAT
The DNA here is from genome assembly GCF_001665785.1 of Mycolicibacterium peregrinum. Taxonomy (GTDB): domain Bacteria; phylum Actinomycetota; class Actinomycetes; order Mycobacteriales; family Mycobacteriaceae; genus Mycobacterium; species Mycobacterium peregrinum_A. Next base: position 261,514 of record NZ_LZSO01000012.1, on the reverse strand, counting down.
CGAGTCCGGAGGCAATGAGATCAGCGTCGGGATCGACGGCGTCGGGGCTGACCCCCAGGAGTTCGGCGACCTCGTCGCGGACCGTCTGGGAACTCGTCGCCACCACGCTCACCATCCTCCGAACAATTAGTAAAGGCTGCCCTAACTTAGTGGAGGTTACCCTATATTCGATCTGCCGACACACTCACCCGACGGGAGCCAGAACACCCATGACCACCGGTTTTGACCGTGAACAGGACGAACTGGCAAACGGATTCACGCGATTCCCCGAGGACCGTGCCGAGGTATACCGCCGGGCCGGCTACTGGCAGGGCAAAGCCCTGGACAGCATCCTGCGCGAGGCCGCGCAGCGCTGGCCAGACAAGCCGGCCGTGGTCGATGCCTCGGGCAGCTACACCTTTGCCGAACTGGACGCTCTCGCCGACCGTATCGGTGCCGCGCTCGTGGCCCAGGGCATCAAGGCGGGCGACCGCATCCTGGTGCAACTCCCCAACTCTCGCGAATTCGCGGTCGCCGCTTTCGGTTTGCTTCGCGCGGGGACGGTCCCGGTGCTGTGCCTGCCCGGACACCGGTCAGCCGAGCTGGGCCACTTCGCCGATGTCAGCGGCGCCGTCGGGCTCGTGATCCCCGACGTCATCGCCGGATTCGACTATCGCGAACTGGCCACCCAACTCGTTTCCGAACGCCCCCGACTGCGCCACGTCCTCGTCGACGGGGACCCTGGCACCTTCCAATCCTGGTCCGCTCTCAAGGATTTCGACGCCCCAGAACCACCGAGCATCGCCGTCGACACCAGCGGCCCTGCGGTCCTGCTGGTGTCCGGCGGAACCACCGGACTGCCGAAGCTCATCCCCCGCACCCATGACGACTATCTCTACAACGCCGCGGCCTGCGCCCAGGCCTGCGAAATGGTCCATGAAGACGTCTATCTGGCGGTTTTGCCCGCCGGCCACAACTTCCCGTTCGCCTGCCCAGGGCTGCTCGGCTCGATGACGGTCGGGGCGACGACGGTCTACACCGACGACCCCAGCCCCGAATCGGCCTTCGCCCTGATCAACACCCATGGCGTCACGGTGACCGGCCTCGTCAACGCCCTGGCCAAGTTGTGGACCCAGGCCTGCGACTGGGAACCGGTGCTGCCCACCTCGTTGCGCGTGGTCCAGGTGGGTGGCTCGCGCATGTCCCCCGAGGAGGCCCGTTTCATCCACGAAGGCTTGAGCCCGGGACTGCAGCAGATCTTCGGAATGGCCGAAGGCATGCTGAATTTCACCCGCCCAGGCGATCCGGCGGACGTCGTGGAGAACACCCAGGGCCGGCCGATGTCTCCGCACGATGAGATGCGGGTGGTCGACGAGGACGGTCAGGAGGTGGCGCCCGGCCAGGAGGGTGAGTTGCTGGTGCGCGGGCCATACACCCTCAACGGTTACTACCGCGCCGACGAGGCGAATGCCCGATCCTTCAGCCCCGATGGCTTCTACCGCACCGGCGATCGCGTCCGGATCTTCACCGATGGCCCTCGGGCGGGCTACGTCGAGGTGACCGGCCGGATCAAGGATGTCATCCATCGCGGCGGCGAGACGGTATCGGCCACCGATCTCGAGGATCACCTGCTGACACACCCTGCGGTGTACGCAGCGGCGGCAGTGGCATTGCCCGACGACTACCTGGGCGAGAAGATCTGTGCCGCCGTGGTTTTCAAAGGTACACCGATCAACCTGGTTCAGCTCAACGAGTACCTCGACCAGCGTGGCGCATCCGCCCACGCCCGGCCCGATGTACTGGTCCCCATGCCGACCCTGCCCACCACCGCCGTCGGCAAGGTCGACAAGAAGAAACTCATCGCCACGATCACCGAGTGAGGTCTTGCGACCTGCCCCTGGACCAGCCCGGAACCTGAGGTGAACCGGGCCGGAATGAAAATGCCTCGACCGCCGCACCGCCATCGACAACACTGCCCCCATGGCGAGCGAAGTGGTGTTCATCGGCGGACGATCCGGGACCGGCAAGACCAGCACCAGTTTTGAGATGCACGCCATGCTGAGCAACGCGGACGTCTCTCACTGCCTGATCGAAGGCGACTTCCTCGACATGGCTTACCCCGCCCCGCGGGAACACAAGATCGCCGAGCAAAACCTCGCAGCAATGTGGGCAAGATATCGCACACTAGGCCATCACCGGCTGATCTACACCAACACCGCCAGCGTGCTACCCGACGTAGTCGAAGATCTCACTACCGCGATGGGTGACAATCCCAAGGTCTTCGCAGTCCTACTCACGTGCACAGACACCACGGCCCGAGAACGTCTCGGCGAGCGTGAAATCGGCTCGGCGCTCGACCGCCACCTCGCATCCAGTGCGCGTATGGACATCAAGCTGAGAGCCGGCATCACGGGCGCGACACACCACATCCCCACCGACCATCGCACCGTCTCCGACATCGCCACCGAGATCATCGGCCTGACAGGCTGGCTGAATATCCTTCCTACGCCGTGACCTCACAGTCCACTGCCGGAGCCGACAGCCACGCCCAAAAGGATCCGCACCGCCATCGACGCCATCTTAATATTTTCATAATTTTCCCTTATCTTTCTTAGAATTGGGGTACGCTCGGTTCTCGTGCGAGGGGCCGATGTCGCATCTGCGCTCGGAACGGAGGGGGACCGTCATGGCCGAATCGGGTTCACACGCCGTGGTTCTGGGGGCAGGCATCGCCGGCCTGTTGACCGCTCGGGTGCTGTCAGAGTTCTACGCGTCGGTGACGCTGATCGAGCGGGACACCCTGGCTGATCACCCAGAACTGCGCAAAGGCGTGCCACAGGGGCGCCATCTGCACAACTTCCTCAGTCGCGGCACCCAGGTACTCGAGGAGCTCTTCCCCGGACTCTTGGCAGAACTCGGCGCCGCCGGGGCCGTTGTCGACGATGGCGACGACCTGTCGCGGATCTACGTGCACGCGGTGGGCTATGACGTCAGGCCGGCAGGACGACTGAGTGATCCGGGATCACTGGCCGCCTATCAGGCCAGCCGCCCCTTCATGGAGTTTCACATTCGCCGGCGCGTTGCCGCGCTGGACAATGTCACCATCCTCGACAACCACGAGGTGGTCGAACCGGTGATCACAGACGACACCGTCACCGGGGTACGAATCATCAACCACAACAACGGCATCGCCACCTCGGTAGCGGCCGACGTCGTGATGGACGCGACGGGACGTGCCGCACGTACCACGCGTTTCCTGGAGAGTTACGGATTCGGCTCCGTACCCGAAATGCACGTGCCGTCGGTCGGCGGCTACTCCAGCCAGCTGATCCACGTCCCGCCCGGACGCATCACCGAGCGGATGGCGTTCGTCAACCGAGGAAGCAGGTCACCCGGATTGCTGCTGGTGGCCTACGAACACGACTCCTGGATGCTGGCGATCACCTGCCCGGACGAGTGCGGCACCCCCGCAACCGATTTCACCGTGATGCTGGAAGCAGCCGAGCAGATGCTGCCCGAGACGATCATGGCCGGACTACGCGACTCCACGCCCGTCGGGCAGGTCTCGATTTCCCGCAGCACGGCCGCCGCCTGGCGACGCTATGACCGGATGCCACGCCTGCCCGACGGCCTGGTGGTAGTCGGTGACGCCTTGTGCCACCTCAATCCGCTGTACGGACAAGGCATGACGATGGCCGCCCTGCAGGCGCTGGCGCTCCGTGACTGCCTGCGTGTCGGCCCTGCCGATCTACCCCGCCGGTTCTACCGGCTGGCCGCCGAGCAGATCGAGCCGGTGTGGACGGAGAACCGGGCCAACGATCACACGGCGTCCACGAGTGCAAAGCGGACCCCTGCGAAACGGTTGCGCAGCTGGGCCCAACGCGCAGCGTTGAAGGCAGCGACCAACGACATCGTCGTCGCCGAACGGATCTTTCGCGTCCGCGGCATGATCGATCCGCCTACGCGCCTTCAAGACCCGGCGCTGTTCGTGAGGATCCTGCTGTCCAACCTCCGCCATCCGCGTGCGAAGCGGCCGGCCCTACGAAGAGTCACCGATGAGACAGGACACCGACAATGCTTGAGCAGACTTATCGCGCGGTCCGCGGCCGGGTGAGTGAGCTGGCCGCCACGCTGAACGACGAACAGCGTCTCATGTTCGTACCCGCCACGCCACGCTGGACCGTGCACGAGTTGTTGGCGCACTTGGTCGGAGGTGCCGCCGACGCGGCCAGCGGACGGTTGGACGGGGTGACGAGCGATCAATGGACAGCGCGCCACGTCGAGGAACGACGACACAAGCCGATCGACGACCTTCTCGCCGAATGGGATCGCGTCGGCCCGGCAGCTGATGCTCTCCTGACAGACGACCAGATCTTCGGACCCAACCTGGCCGCGGACGCGATCTGTCACGAGGCAGACCTACATGAAGCGCTGGGGCTTCCTCGGGTGGACCGTGAACATTGGCAGCCGTTCCTGGAGGCATTGATGCTGTACCTCGGAAGGCGACTCCGGCACTCCACAACGGTGCTGATTCACGACGAGCGGGGCCGGCAATGGAATTGCGGTTCAGGGCAGCCGGCCACGCGGTTGCACACCGACGGCTATGAATTGCTCCGTGCCTCCTTCAGCCGCCGCTCCCAGCGCCAGATCGCGGCATGGGAATGGACACCTGAGCCCTCTGATCAGATGATCGAGAGCTTCGGATTCTTCGGCCCACGCCATGACGACCAGCCGATTCCACCGGCCGAGACGCCCGCTGACTAGCCCCCGGCCCGAACCTCGCATTCCACCGCCGGGGCCATCAGCTCGATGATCCTGGCGGTGACGGCCGCTGCGGTGGGGTGCTCCCACAGCAGGGTCGGCGGTAGCGACAGCCCGGTCTGCTTCTCCAGCTGGCGGCGCAGCCGCACCGTCATGATCGAGTCGACGCCCAACTCCACCAACGGCAGGTCGACGTTCACGTCGGTCTCCGACAGCCCCAATTGGCCTGCCACCGCGGTCAATACGTGGGCGGCGAGCAGTTCGGGGTCGTACTCCCCCGCGGTGGACGGCGACGAGTCGTCGTCGGGTTCCTCCTCAGGCGCCACGTCCACCAGGATCGGTACCGCGGCGGCAGCCGGTAGGACCGGCAGCACCACAACGTTGGCGGTGTCTTCACGCATCGCCAGATCGAGGGCACGGATCGCGTCGTCGGCACCGACCATCCCCATGCCGAGCGCATCGAGCTGGGTGGCCACGAATTCCGAGGCCGAGCCCATGCCCAGCCCGCGCCACGCGGTCCAGGCAACCGCGGTGGTGCGGTCCCCGAGTCCACGCCGGTGCCGGGCCATCCCGTCGAGGAAGGAGTTGGCGCAGCCGTAGGCACCTTGGCCGGGGAAGCCGGCCAGATAACCGCAGGAGGAGAACAGCACCATCCAGTCGAGTTGTTCCGGGGGGAAAACCTCGTGCAGGACCAGGGTGCCGTGCACCTTGGGATGCATGGCCGTGGCGAACTCATCGGAGGTCGTATTCATCAGCAGTGCACCGGCTTCCACACCCGCGGCATGGATCACCCCACGTACCGGCGGCAGCGGACGCAGCAGGTCCCGCAGGGCATCGGCCGAGCCGGGTGCGCCGACATCGACGGCGGCGACGGTGACCGATACGCCGCGCTCCTCCAGCGCGGTGACCGCACGGACGGCGGCCGACTGCTCGTTGTCCACCCAGGTCGAGCGCTCCCCCAGGCCCGACCTCGACAGCAGCACAAGGCGGCGGGCACCGAGGTCGGCCAGGCGCTGCGCCATCCGCAGGCCGAGCACGCCGGTGCCACCGGTGATCAGGTAGGTGCCGCCCGGCGTGCACTGCATCGGGTTGGCCTGCGTGGCAACCGCCGGACTCGACGCTGCGAGGCGGGCCGCCTGTGCCACCCCGTCGCGGACCACCAGGACGCCGTGCCCGGCCAGCGATCCCAGCGCCGTCAGGGGCAGGCGTCCGTCGGCCACATCCAGCACGCCGCCCCACAGCTGAGGATGCTCGGCGGCGGCGACCCGGCCCAGCCCCCACAGCGGCGCGTGAGTCACGTTGTCGCCCTCGTGGACGCCGACGGTGAGCGCCCACAGCCGGGCGGACAGGCCGAGTTGCTGCTGCAGCGCGAGTGTGCTGGTCACCAGTTCGACGGCACCCTCGGGCGAGTCATCGTCACGGGGCAACACCAGCACCACCGCGGAATCGCCGAGTTCTGCAGGCAACGAGCCGAATTCGACGATCGAGTCCAGCTCGGCGGGATCTTCAACCGCACGGTAGGGCACCCCGGCCCCGGTCAGGTCATCGACCGCGGCTTCCAGCCGGTCGACGTCGCCGCCGACCAACACCACCCCGCTGGGTGCCCTCTCGTCACGGGCCGATACCGGATGCCAGGCCAACCGGTGCACGATCCGGCGCGTGTCCGCGGCCGACAGTTCGCGCCCCGGATTCTCCAGTTCCTCGAAGGTCATCCCGCCGATCGACAGCAGAACCGACCCGGATGCGTCGCCGATCACCACATCGGTGGTGGTGGTCCCCGGCCGGCGCCGGACCGACAGCATCGCGGTGGCCGGCGGTGCGGCGTGCACCTGGACCCGTTCGATGCGGGCGGGCATCCGCAGCCGCGGCGGTCCGTCGAAAATCGTCGAGGCGGCCGAGGTCGCTGCGTCCACCAGCGACGCCCAGGTGCCGGGCTGCGCGCCGTCGGAGGCGGAGCTGACCCGGGCCAGCAGCTCGCCGTCACCGCGGCGCAGATCCTTGATGTCCCAATCGAATCCCATCGCGGCGACCCCGAGTTCGGCGAGGGTGTCGATCACGTGGCGCGGCGACAACTGCTCGGGGCAACGTACCCGGGCCGCAGCCAGGTCGACGTCCTCGTCGGCTTCGGCATGACCGACGACCGCACTGCTGTGCGTCAACCACCCGCCGTCCTGATCCTCGGCGGCATCGGCCAACCGTGACGCGAGGGTCAGCTCGCGGTCGGCCAGCACCACCTGTAGATCGCGAGCACGGGCCGGGGCCACGGGCGTGCGCAGCCGCACCTCGGTGAGTGCGGCGCCCCCTGACTCCGATACGGCGCCCGCGCCGGCCGCCGTCAGGAAGGTGTTCAACAACACTGCGGCAGGAACGATTTCGGTGCCCTGCACCGGGTGGTCCCCGGGGTAGGGCCGGGTCTCGAAGTCCAGCCGGGTCTGCCACATCCGCGTTGCGACAGTTCCGGCCACCTCGGTGCGTCCCCCCAACAGCGTGTGGCTGCTGGTGTCGTGCACCGCGCTCGCGCCGGAGGCCGCCGTGGGTACCCGCCAGAAGCGGCGGTGCTGCCACTGGGTGACCGGGAGGTCGGCATCCCACGGATCATCCTGGGCGACATCATGTTCGACGTCCGCGCCGTGGCAGTACAGAGATGCGACGGCGGTCGTGACAGCGGCAGGTTCGGGCGCATTACGACGCAGCAATGGAATGACGGCGTGCTCGTCCATACCCAGATGCAGCAGTGTTTCGACGACGGAGTGCGACACCACCGGATGCGCGGACACTTCGAGAAACAGCCGGTGTCCGTCCTCGGCGGCCGCCGTGACGGCCTCGGCGAACCGGACCTGACCGCGCAGGTTGCGCACCCAGTAGTCGGCGTCGCGCGGCGCGGTGGAACGCGGATCGGCCAGCGCGGTGGTGTACAGCGGGATCGCCGCCTCGCGCGGCGGACGAAGGCCGGCGACATTCTCGGCCAGGGCACCGGTCAGGTCGTCCATGGCGGGGCTGTGGAATGCCACGTCGGTGTTGACCCGACGCACCACCACACCCTGCTCCGCCCAGGCTTCGCACACCTCCTCGACGGCTACCGCGACACCCGAGATGACGCAGGATTCCGCCGACGCACTGATGGCTGCCACCACATCGGTGCGGCCGGCAAGCCGTTGCTCCGCCTGGTCGAACGGCAGCCGCACCAAAGCCATCGCGCCGCAACCCATCACGGCGCGGAAACCGCGGGCCCGATAGCAGGCCACTGCTGCACCCTGGTGTAGGTCGAACACCCCGGAGACCACGCACGCCGCGACCTCGCCGACCGAGTGCCCGATCACCGCCGCCGGTCGCACGCCGCGCTCGCGCAACACTGCCGCCAACCCGACCTGCATCGCGAAGGTCAACGCCTGGATCCGGTCGGTGCCACCGAGGTCTGCGCTGCTCAGCGCGGCCCGGGCGGAGAACCCCAGTTCAGGCCCGAACACCTCGTCGACCTCGTCGATGACCCTGGCGAAAGTGGGTTCAGCGGTGAGCAATTCACGGCCCATGCCGACCCAGTGCGAACCGTGCCCGGAGAACACCCAGACCGCATCCCGAGGCTGACCGCCCGGCACCGCGCCGGTGACCAGGTTGTCAAGGGATTCATTTCGAGCCAACGCGTCGAGGCCGGCGATCAACTCATGCCGGTGCTCGGCGACGACCGCGGCCCGGACCGGTTCGTGACCGCGCCGGGCCCACAAGGTGGCGGCCACCGGCGCCACGTCCTGGTGTCCGGCCCGCAAGTGGTCGGCCAGCACTTCGGCCTGGCGAGCCAGTCGCGGTCCGGAACGTGCCGAGATCGGGACGATCAGCGCACCAGAAGTCCTGTTCTCCAAAGGATTTGAATCGACCGGGCCCTCTTCGAGCAGGATGTGCGCGATCGTGCCGCCGTAGCCGTAGCTGCACACCGCAGCCCGGCGTGGGGTGTCGGTGCGGGTCCAGGGCTCGACTTCGGTGGGCACCCGCAGGCCGCTGTTGGCCCAGTCGACCGCACCGGTGAGTTGCCGCAGTCCGGCGGTGGGCGGGATCGCCTCATGGTGCAGCGCCAGGACCGTCTTGATCAGGCCCATCACACCCGCGCCGCCTTCGAGGTGGCCGATGTTCGGTTTGACCGACCCGATGCGGCACCGGTTCGTCTCGGTCCGCCCGACGCCATACACCTCGGCGAGCGCGCCGACCTCGGTGGGATCACCTGTGGGGGTCCCGGTTCCGTGCGCCTCGATGTACCCGACGCCGGCCGGGTCGACGCCCGACATCCGGCAGGCGAGCCGGAACATGTCCGCCTGGGCAGCGCCGTTGGGCGACATGATGCCCACGGTGCGGCCATCCTGGGCCGTGGCACCGCCGCGCACCACCGCCAGGACACGGTCACCGTCGCGCTGGGCATCCGCGAGCCGCTTGAGCACGACGACGCCTGCGCCTTCGCCGCGGCCGTATCCGTCGGCGGCGGCGTCGAAGGTCTTGCAACGGCCGTCCGGGGCGGTGGCCCCGGCCTCGTCCAGCACACGGGTGAGGCCCGGGCCGATCAGCGCGCTGACGCCACCGGCCAGTGCCAGCGACGTCTCACCGGCCCGCAGCATCTGACATGCCTGATGCACAGCGACCAACGAGGCCGCACACGCCGCATCCAGCGCCACGCTCGGTCCGCGGAGATCGAGCAGGTGCGACACCCGGTTGGCGATACCGCACAGCGAGGTTCCGATACCTGTCCAGGCATCGATCCCCGGCAGGTCTTCCATGATCAACTTGCCGTAGTCGTCGGAGTTGACGCCCATCAGCACCGCGGTGTCACTGCCGGCCAGTGCCCTCGGCGATACCCCGGCGTGTTCGAGCGCCTCCCAACTGACCTCCAGTGCCAGCCGCTGCTGGGGGTCCATGACCTCGGCCTCGCGCGGTGCGACGCCGAAGAACTCGGCGTCGAATCCGGGCAGGTCGTCGAGGAAGGTGCCCAGCCGGGTGACCTCGCGCAGCACCGCGGCGTTTCGCGGGTCGCGCCGCAGGTACGGCTCCCATCGCTCGTCGGGCACCTCGGTGACGTTGCTGCGCCCTTCCAGCAGAAAGTTCCAGAAGTCTGACGGGGTCGCGATGTTGCCCGCGACGCGGCAGCCCAGCCCGATGACGGCGATGGGTTCCGGGGTCGAAGCCTCGATTGCCATGTCAGCAGGATTCCGACTGCGTCGAAGTCTGGATAGCCTTGCCTAAATAGCGTGCCGACATGCGGACAATAGTGGCACATCGCCCGACGAATCAGGGGTGGTACCCCGAACCAATCCTGTGAATCCACTGGGAGGTGCCGCAGTGGCGATGACGTGCACGTTTACCGTTCGACGGGGCGGGAATGCCTACCGTCGTCGACATTGCCCGGGACCGCGGCCAGGTGTTAGCTCACTCACATGTCAGCGGGCCTCCACCGCCGGGACGAGGTAGGGCGACAACGTGCCAAGCTTCTCGCAGGTCTCCTCGAACTCCCGGTCAGGCGTGGACTCGGCGATGATGCCGGCCCCGGCCCGCAGCCAGGTGTGCCCGTCGGCTTCATAGGCCGCCCGCAGCGCCAGCGCGGCATCGAGGGAGCCGTCGGCCGAGAAGATCGCCACCGCGCCCGAGTACAGACCCCGGGGCAGTTCGTCGTGCCGGAGGATCGCATCGACGCCTTCGGCCTTGGGGATGCCAGAGGCCGTCACCGCGGGGAACAGCGCTTCCAGCGCGTCCATGCGGTCCATCGACGGGTCGAGACGGGCGCCCACCGTGGAACCCAGGTGTTGCACACTTCCGCGCTCACGGATCGTCATGAAGTCGGTGACGGTCGCCGTGCCCGGCTCGGCCACCTCGGCGATCTCCTTGAGGGAGCTACGCACCGAAATCGCGTGCTCGACAATTTCCTTGGAGTTGGATTCGAGGTCGTCGCGGGCCGCCTGATCGTTGGCGGCGCCGCGACCGAACGCCCGGGTGCCCGCCAACGGTTCGGTCACCACCAGGCCGTCACCGTGCACGGCGGCGACCAGTTCGGGGCTGTAACCGAGTGCGCGAAGTGAGCCGAGCCGCAAGAGGAATGACCGGGCCGGGTTGTTGTGCCTGCGGCCCAGCCGGTAGGTCGACGGGAAATCGAGCCGGAACGGCACGTCGAAACGCCGCGACAGGATGACCTTCTGGTACCGGCCACGGGCGATCTCGTCGATCGCGGCCGCCACGCGGTCGCGATAGGCGCTGCCGTCCTGCCGGATGTCGACGGCGCGCGGAACGCCCGCGGGCGACAGCCCCTCGGCGATCACCTGGCGCACCACCTCGCGATGGTTCCCGTCGCCGCCGCGCACGGTGACCTGCTCGGCGGTGACCTCGATCTGAGTGATCGGAACGAACACCCGGGCCAGCGGCGTCTTCGGCGCCAACCGGTCCTGGAGGCCGAACTTGAACGCACCGAATTCGAATGCGACCCAACCGAATGCGGCGTCAATTCCGGTTTCGGCATCGGCGAGCAGCCGGCCCACCACTTCGCCGAGTGCGACGCCGGGCCGGCCGGCCCACGACCGACTTTCCGCCACGACGCCGCCCCTGGTGAGTCGCAGCTCGTCACTGTCCAACTCGATCCCGCATCGCGCTCCGGATGCCAGCAGCCACCGGTTGCCGCGTTCGTAGACCAGGTAGTCGCTGCCGTCGGCATCGGAGAGCACACGGGCGATCTCGGCGACCCAGTCGGCCGGGCCGGTCGCGCTGTCACCCGTGGGCAGCTCGAACGAGGCGGGCGCAACCGAGTCATTGCAGTCGGCTTGGGCATTCGTTGTGAGCATTCGCTGAAGCGTAGCCTCGCCTAACCCATTGCACAGACCTACGTATCTGCTACGAAATTCACATCATCCGCATGGATTTCAGGCACCCGAACACAGCTGGCTCACAGAATCTTCACAGAACACCCGGCAGGGGGCCTCTATCCCAGCAGGTCGCGGACGACTCCATCGGCGAGCAGCCGGCCACGGTCGGTCAGCAGGAGGGCGTCGTGATGAAGAGCGAGAAGCCCCTCGCCACAAAGTGTTTCGGCCCGAGTCAGTTCGTCGGCATCGAGAAGCGACAGCGGCAGGCCGTCGCGCACCCTGACCCGCAACATCACTTCCTCCACATGGCGGTCCCGGTCGTCGAGCTCCTCGAAATCCGCGATCGGCAAATGCTTTTCAGTCAGCGACTGCGCATAAGCATTGGGATGCTTGACATTCCACCACCGGGTATCGCCCAGGAACCCATGAGCTCCAGGCCCCGCGCCCCACCACTCGCCACCGTTCCAGTAGCCGAGGTTGTGCCGGCACTCCCCGCCCTCAGTGCTCCAGTTCGACACCTCGTACCAGTGCAGGCCCGCCGCCGAAAGGCGGGTGTCGAGCAGTTCGTAACGCTGAGCGAGCACGTCGTCGTCGGGCCGGGCGATCTCGCCGCGGCGCACCCGGCGCGCCAGGGCGGTGCCGTCCTCGACGATCAGCGAGTACGCGGACACGTGGTCGACGCCGGCGCCCAGCGCGACGTCGATCGAGCGCCGCAGATCGTCGTCGGTCTCCCCCGGCGTCCCGTAGATGAGATCGATGTTGACGTGTTCGAATCCCGCCGCCCTGGCCTCCAACGCCGCTGCGGGCGCGCGGCCCGGGGAATGCGTGCGGTCCAGCACCGCCAGCACCTGCGGCGCCGCCGACTGCATGCCGAGTGAGATCCGGGTGTAGCCGGCCTCGCGCAGCGTCGCGAACATCTCCGGCGAGGTGGATTCCGGGTTGGCCTCGGTGGTCACCTCGGCGTCGGCGGCCAGGTCGAAATTGTCCTTTACCGCACCCAGCACCGCAGCCAGGCCGTGGCCGCCGAGCAGCGACGGTGTGCCGCCGCCGACGAACACCGTCTGCACCGGCACCGCCCCGACTGTGGCGGCGGCCAGGGCCAGTTCGACGCGCAGCGCGGCCATCCAGCCGTCCGGGCTGGCGCCACCCAACTCGGCGGCCGTATAGGTGTTGAAGTCGCAGTATCCGCACCGGGTGGCACAGAACGGCACGTGGATGTAGATGCCGAACGGGCTGCCCCCCGATGAGCGCTCGCGCGAAGAGCATGACCCAGCGCGGGCCAACCGGGGCTTGCCGACGGGCGCGGTGCGGGTGCTCATGGTTTTTATTTTCCCAGACTGTCCAGCGACGACTTTTGCTCACCCTGAGCGCAAATATGGCCCGGTTAGGGCAGGTGGCGACAATCGTGGCAGAATGTCGGGCGTGACTGCCGCCCACAACAGCACCACCCGCATTGCGCTGGTGGCTCGTCGGCATGTCGATTTCAAGCGCGTATGTAGCTGTTGCTGTCTGCCCTAATCATGCGTTGATTTCGGACCCCGCCCGCCCCATAGTTTCAGCTGGCACCGGATCTGCGCCGCCGGACAGCCACCGGTGATGTGCGCGATCTGTCTGCCAGCTCCTTTCTCCGAGGAGCACAACAGTGACAACCCCCGAGGCCCCCGCCAAGGCCGACCGGCCCGCCAAGCGCCCCCGCGACGAAGGCCAGTGGGCGCTGGGCAGCCGCGACCCGCTCAACCACAACGAGCAGTTCAAGCAGGAAGACGACGCACTCAACGTGCGGGACCGCATCCTCAACGTCTACTCGCGCGACGGCTTTGCCAGCATCGCCAAGGACGACCTGCGCGGCCGGTTCCGGTGGATGGGCCTCTACACCCAGCGCACCGAAGGCTACGACGGCACCTTCACCGGTGACGACAATGCCGATCTGCTCGAGGCCGAGTACTTCATGATGCGGGTGCGCACCGACGGCAAGGCGATGTCGGCGCAGGCCATCCGTACGCTCGGACAGATCTCGGTCGACTTCGCCCGCGACAGCGCCGACATCACCGACCGCGAGAACCTGCAGTACCACTGGCTGCGCATCGAGGACATCCCCGAGGTGTGGCGGCGCCTGGACGAGGTCGGCCTCCAGACCATGGAAGCCTGCGGCGACTGCCCGCGCGGCATGCTGGGATCCCCGGTGGCCGGCGATTCGCTGGTCGAGGTGCTGGACCCGACGCCGGCGCTGAAAGAGATCGAGCGCCTCTATATCGGCAACCCGGAGTTCTCCAACCTGCCGCGCAAGTTCAAGACCGCGATCTCGGGGCTGCAGGACGTCGCCCACGAGATCAACGACGTGTCGTTCATCGGGGTCAACCACCCCGAGCACGGGCCCGGCCTGGACCTGTGGGTCGGCGGCGGTCTGTCCACGAACCCGATGCTGGCGCAGCGCGTCGGCGTGTGGGTCCCGCTGGACGAGGTGGCCGAAGTGTGGGCTGCGGTGGTCGGGATCTTCCGCGACTACGGCTACCGCCGACTGCGCTCGAAGGCGCGTCTCAAGTTCCTGATCAAGGACTGGGGCGTAGAGAAGTTCAGGGAAGTTCTCGAACAGGAATACCTCAAGCGCCCCCTCATCGACGGCCCGGCACCCGAGCAGGTGCCGCACACGGTCGACCACGTCGGCGTGCAGAAGATCCGCAACGGCCTCAATGCCGTGGGTGTCTCCGCGATCGCCGGTCGGGTGTCGGGCACCATTCTGACCAAGGTCGCCGATCTGATGGAGGCCGCCGGTTCGGATCGGGCCCGCATGACGGCGTATCAGAAGCTGATCATCCTCGACGTGCCCGACGACAAGCTCGATGCCCTGCGCGCCGGCCTGGACGCCCTGGGCCTGCAGTCGCAGCCGTCGCATTGGCGCCAGAACCTGATGGCCTGCACCGGCATCGAGTACTGCAAGCTGAGCTTCGCCGACACGCGCGGACGGGCCCAGACGCTGGTGCCCGAGCTCGAGGCACGGTTGGGCGACCTCAACGCCGAGCTCGACGTGCCGGTCACCGTGAACATCAACGGCTGCCCCAACTCGTGCGCCCGCATCCAGGTCGCCGACATCGGGTTCAAGGGCCAGATGGTGGACGACGGCGACGGCCCGGAGGAGGGCTTCCAGGTTCACCTCGGCGGCAGCCTCGGCCTGGACAGCGGCTTCGGACGCAAGCTGCGTCAGCACAAGGTGCTCGCCACCGAGCTCGGCGACTACATCGAGCGGATCGTGCGCAACTTCGTGAAACAACGCGAAGCCGGTGAGCGTTTCGCCCAGTGGGCCGTTCGGGCCGACGAGGCGGACTTGAGGTAGATCGCGAGATGAGCACATTGACTGAAGCGGAATTGATCGAGCTGGTCGAGCAAGGCGCGGCCGAGCTGGCCGAGGCCGGCGCCGAGGAGCTCCTGCGCTGGACGGACAAGCACTTCGCGGGCAACTACGTCGTCGCGTCCAACATGCAGGACGCCGTCCTGGTGGAGATGGCCGCCAAGGTACGCCCGGGTGTCGACGTACTGTTCCTCGACACCGGCTACCACTTCGCCGAGACCATCGGCACCCGTGACGCCGTCGAGCAGGTCTACGGCGTCAACGTGGTGAACGTTCGCCCGGAGAACACGGTCGCCCAGCAGGATGAGCTGCACGGCAAGGACCTGTTCGCCCGTGACGCCGCGGCCTGCTGCCGGATGCGCAAGGTCGAGCCGCTGGGCAAGGCACTCGCGGGCTATACGGCGTGGGTGACCGGCATCCGCCGCGTGGAGGCCCCCACGCGCGCCAACGCCCCGCTGATCAGCTGGGACGCCGCCTTCGGCCTGGTGAAGATCAACCCGATCGCCGCCTGGTCCGACGAGGAGATGCAGGCCTACATCGAGGCCAACGACATCCTCGTCAATCCCCTTGTCTACGACGGCTATCCGTCGATCGGATGCGCTCCGTGCACCAGCAAGCCTGCCGAGGGCGCCGATCCGCGCAGCGGCCGGTGGGCCGGCCAGGCCAAGACGGAGTGCGGGCTGCACGCCTCGTGAGGTACCTGTGACGCTCGTTCTCACCGCACACGGCAGCGCTGACCCGCGCTCGTCGGCGAACGCGCACGCCATCGGCGGGCACCTGCGCCGCCTGCTGCCCGACACCGATGTGCGGGTGGCGTTCTGTGAACAGAATGCACCCAACCTCACCGACGTACTGCCGGACGTCGAGCCGGGCGCCGTCGTGGTGCCGCTGCTGTTGGGCAGCGCCTATCACGCCCGGATCGACATTCCCGAGCTGATCGCCGACGCCGGCGCCGAGGTGATCCAGGCAAATGTGCTCGGTGAAGACCCCCGACTGCTGCAGGTGGCGCGGGAGCGGCTGACCAGTGTGGGTGTTTCCCGGTTCGACGCCGACCTCGGCGTGATCCTGGTCGGGGTGGGCTCGTCCCATCCCGCCGCCAATGCACGTACGGCCGCACTGACCGGTGCGCTGGCCGAAGGCACCCGCTGGGCCGGCACCGAGGTGGCGTTCGCCACAGGTCAGGCCCCGTCCCTGCCGGATGCGATCGAGCGCCTACGCCGGCGCGGCGCCCGCCGCCTGGCGATCGCTCCCTGGTTCCTGGCACATGGCCGCATCACCGATCGTGTGGCCGAATTCGCTTGTGCCGCAGGAATTCCGATGGCCGATCCACTTGGTGCGCACCGCCTGGTGGCAGCCACAGTGCTGGATCGCTACGAAGAGGCGCTGGCCGCACGCAGCGCCGGCTTCGCCGCCTGACCCCACCCTTTTCCGACCGATAACGCCCCCGGGAACGCCCCGGGGGCGTTTTCATGCGCTTGACACCTATACCCCTTGGGGTATGTTTGGACATATCGGTATACCCCCCTAGGTATACAAAGTTGACCACCGAGGAGTTGAACAATGAAGTTCATCCAGTACTACCTGGACTGTCTGTCCCATGCCTCGTACCTGATCGGCGATGAGTCATCGAGGCGCGCCGTCGTCGTCGACCCGCAGCGCGATGTGTCCGAGTACGTCGCCGATGCCGAGAAGCTCGGCATGCAGATCACCCACGTCATCGAGACCCACTTCCACGCCGACTTCCTGTCCGGCCACCTCGAACTGGCCGAAGCCACCGGTGCGACGATTGTGTACTCGTCCGTCGCCAAGCCCGAGTTCGATCACCTGGGCGTCGAGGACGGCCAACGCATTTCACTGGGCGAGGTGGTGCTGGAGTTCCGCCACACCCCGGGCCACACCCCAGAGTCGATGAGCATCGTCGTCTACGAGCACGCCGATGACGCCGTGCCCTACGGCGTTCTGACCGGCGACACCCTGTTCATCGGAGACGTCGGCCGGCCGGACCTGCTGGCCTCCATCGGATTCACCCGGGACGAACTGGCCGACAAGCTCTACCACTCGCTGCACGAGAAGCTGTTGCCGCTGCCCGATGCCACCCGGGTCTTCCCGGCCCACGGCGCGGGTTCGGCCTGCGGCAAGAACCTGTCCACCGAACTGTCGTCCACCATGGGTGAGCAGAAGCAGACCAACTATGCGCTGCGTGCACCGGACAAGCAGTCCTTCATCGAACTGGTCACCGCAGGCCAGCCGCCCGCCCCCGGCTACTTCGTCTACGACGCGATCCTCAACCGCAAGGACCGTGCCCTGTTGGACGAGGAGGCGAACCCGGAGGCCCTGGACTACCGTCAGGCCACCGAAGCGGTCGCCCACGGGGCCATGTTGATCGACGGCCGCAGCCCCGAGGACTTCGCGCTGGGCCATCTGCGCAACGCGATCAACATCGGCCTGGCCGGGCGCTACGCCGAGTTCGCGGGCTCAGTGGTCAAACCCGATGCCGACATCGTGCTGGTCACCGATCCAGGCGAGGAACGTGAAGGCAAGAACCGGCTGGCCCGCATCGGGTTCGACCGGGTGCTGGGTCACCTCGACAACCCGGAGCGGGCCATGTTCGAACATCAAAACGATGTGACGGTCGCCTCCCGATTGACCGCCGCCGCATTCGGTGAGCGAGCCGCCTCGGTGGCCGACCTGCAGATCGTCGACGTGCGCAATCCGGGCGAGACCGAGGCGGGCGTGATCCCCGGCGCGGTCAACATCCCGGTCGGCCAGCTGCCGGACCGGACGGGCGAATTGGATCCGACCCGCCCGACCGTGGTCTACTGCGCCGGCGGCTACCGCTCTTCGGTCGCGGCCAGCCTGCTGCGCCAGCGTGGCTTCACCGATGTCAGCGACATCCTGGGCGGCTACGGCGCCTGGGTGGACAGTGCCCAGACCGCCTGAGCCGGCGCAAATCGTCTGAGAGACAGGAAAACACAACAAGTATGTCCACCCCAGCCAAGCACGAGGTCCTGATCATCGGCGGCGGCACGGCCGGTATCACCGTGGCAGCCCGGTTGCTGCGTAAGCACTACACCGACGTGGCGATCATCGAGCCGTCCGACAAGCACTACTACCAGCCGTTGTGGACCCTGGTCGGCGGCGGCCAGGCCACGGCGGACGAAACCGAGCGAGCCGAAGCCTCGGTGATGCCCCGCGGCGCCAAATGGATCAAGAGTGCAGTGAGCACCGTCGACCCCGATACCAACACGGTCACCTGTGCCGACGGCACCACCTACGGCTACGACGTGCTGGTCGTCGCCCCGGGAATCCAGCTCGACTGGGAACGCACGGAGGGCTTGACCGACACCCTCGGCAGGGACGGCGTCTCGTCGAACTATCGCTTCGATCTCGCGCCGCGCACCTGGGAGTTCATCCGCGACACCCGGTCCGGGACGGCGGTGTTCACCATGCCGTCCGGGCCGATCAAGTGCGCCGGCGCTCCCCAGAAGATCGCCTACCTGGCCTGCGACCACTGGCGGCGTCAAGGTGTGCTCGACAACATCGACGTGCACCTGGTGGTACCGACCCCGCGGATCTTCGGTATTCCCGCGATCGCCGACAACCTGGACAAGGTCATCGCTGACTACGGCATCACGCTGCACACCGGAAGTGAAGTGCGGTCCATCGATTCGGCGGCGCGCAAGGTGACGATGACCAACCTCGCGGAGGGAATCGAGACCACGCTGCCCTACGACGTACTGCACGCGGTCCCCCACCAGTCGGCTCCGGACTGGATCAAGTCCAGCCCGCTCTCCACGAGCCATGTCGGCGGGGACGCGAACGGTTATGTCGACATCGACAAGCACACCATGCAACACGTGCGCTATCCGAACGTGTTCGCACTCGGCGATGCGGGATCGTCACCGAACTCGAAAACCGGTGCGGCCATTCGCAAGCAGGCACCCGTCGTCGTGGAGAACATCGGCGCGGTGCTGAGCGGACAACCGCTGCGCGGAGCCTACGACGGCTACGCTTCCTGCCCGATCGTCACGTCCTCACACGACATGCTGCTGGCCGAGTTCGACTACGACTTCGCTCTCAAACCCTCCTTCCCCCTACTCGATCCGGTCAAACCGCACCGGCCGTACTGGCTCTTGAAGAAGTACGGACTGCCCGCCATGTACTGGAACCTGATGTTGAAAGGTCTTGCCTGATGTCCTCTTCGTCGATCATCGACGCCGCCGAACTCAACGAGCTCAAGCAGGCCGGTCCCGGCCCGCGGCTCATCGACGTCCGCACACCCGCCGAGTTCGAAACCGCCCATATCCCTGGCGCTTACAACGTGCCGCTGGACCTGCTGCAGGAACATCGCGACGAGATCGCCCAGCACCTCGACGAGGACGTCGTGTTGATCTGTCGCTCCGGGCAACGGGCGGGCACCGCCGGGCAGACCCTGCGTGACGCCGGCCTGCCGAACATCTCGATCCTCGACGGCGGCATGACCGCCTGGCAGAACCAGGGATTCGGGGTGCGTCGCGGCGCCCAACGCTGGGATCTCGAACGTCAGGTTCGCCTGGTTGCCGGGTCGATCGTGTTGAGTAGCGTGCTGGGCAGCATCGCAGCGCCCAAGCTGAAATGGCTCGCCGCGGGGATCGGCGCCGGATTGACGACAGCGGCGCTGACAAACACCTGCGCGATGGGCATGATGCTGGCAAAACTCCCGTACAACCGGGGCGCATCCTGTGACGCCGACAGCGTCGTCGCGCAGCTGATCGGCTCCAAGCAGGCACGTTCGGGCGCGTTGGCATGATCGCCCTCGCTGTCGCGCTGGCCGTCCTGGTCGGGGTGTCCCTCGGACTCCTCGGCGGGGGCGGCTCCATCCTGACCGTTCCGCTGCTGGCTTACGTGGCCGGCATGGAGGCCAAGCAGGCGATCGCCACCTCGCTGCTGGTCGTCGGGGTGACCAGCGCGGTCAGCACGCTGTCTCATGCGCGCGCCGGCCGGGTGCAGTGGCGCAGCGGCCTGATGTTCGGTGCGGCCGGCATGGTCGGCGCATATCTGGGCGGACTGCTGAGCTTTGTCGTTGCCGGATCGGTGCTGTTGACCGCCTTCACGGTCGTGATGATCGCTACGGGTATCGCAATGATCAAGGGCCGCAAGACGTGCGAGCCGACGACGCGGACGCTCCCGGTCGCCAAGGTCCTCTTGATGGGTCTGGGAGTCGGGGTGGTGACCGGAGCCGTCGGCGCCGGTGGCGGATTCCTGGTGGTGCCCGCCCTGGCACTGCTGGGCGGTCTACCCATGCCTGTCGCGGTGGGAACCTCTCTGCTGGTGATCACCATGAACTCGGCGGCAGGTCTGGCGGGCCATCTGAGCACAGTGCCGATCGACTGGACTATCGCAGGCGCGGTCACCGCGGCGGCGGTGCTGGGCAGCCTGCTGGGTACCCGCCTGATCGCGCACGTCGACCCCGAAGCGGTGCGCCGGGCCTTCGGCTGGTTCGTGTTGCTCATGGCGGCACTGATTCTGGGCCAGGAGATTCACCCTGCCGTGGGGCTCACCGCGGCAGGCCTGACCGTGCTGGCCGGCCTCGGCAACCTCAGCTGCGCGCGGCTGGGATGGTGCCCGTTGCGGTGGCTCTTCGGTCCACCCGCTGCGGCAACATAACCACACCCACATACCCCCGAGGGTATGATCGAAGCAAGAAACTCAACGTTAAGGGGACAACATGATCTGCGACGAGGAATCGATCGCCGCCATCCTCAACCGGTTGCGCCGCGCCCAAGGGCAGCTCTCGGGCGTCATCTCCATGATCGAGCAGGGTCGCGACTGCAAGGACGTCGTCACCCAGCTCGCCGCGGTGTCCCGGGCACTCGATCGCGCCGGATTCAAGATCGTGGCAACGGGTCTCCGTGAATGCATCACCGGCGAGAGCGACGAACCCATGGATGTCGCCGAGCTGGAGCGGCTGTTCCTGACCCTGGCATGACCGCGGCCGGGTAGCGCTGACCGTCTCAGCTGACGGTCAGCGCCTCATCCTCGTCACTGCTCTTCTCAGAGTTATTCGGCGATTCCTTGTCGCTCCCCGGAATCTGTACTCCCCCGGCGATCTGCGGAACCCGCGTGGCGCGCACATAGACCGTGTCGCCCTCCCGCAACCCGAGCGCCTCGGCGTCACCGCGGGTGATCTGCGCGGTGAACGGCACGTGGGTTGCGGCACCGGTCAGTTCGACCCGAACCTCGAAGCCCAGCATCACGATCCGGTCGATGGTGGCGCGCAGCACCCCGGTGGCCTCGGCCGTGCCGTCACCGGCGGCAACGGCCAGCTCCGGGTTACGGCCGACGCGAATGTCATGCGGACGCACCAGGATTCCGTTCAGTTCAGACACGGCACCCAGGAACGACATCACGAATGCGTTGGCCGGCTCGTCGTAGACCGCGGTCGGCGAGCCGACCTGCTCGATGCGGCCCTTGTTGAGGACCGCGATGCGGTCGGCCACATCCAGCGCCTCGGCCTGGTCGTGCGTCACGAGCACCGTCGTGACATGTACCTCGTCGTGCAGGCGGCGCAGCCAGGTGCGCAGATCGTCACGCACCTTGGCGTCCAGCGCCCCGAATGGTTCGTCGAGCAACAGCACCTGCGGATCCACCGCCAATGCCCGCGCCAGCGCCATACGCTGGCGCTGACCACCGGAGAGCTGGTTCGGGTAGCGGGTCTGAAAACCGGCCAGCCCCACCACTTCCAGCAGGTTGTCGACCTTCTCCTTGACCTCGGCCTTGGGACGCTTGCGGATCTTGAGGCCGAATGCCACGTTGTCGCGGACCGTCAGATGTTTGAACGCCGCATAGTGCTGGAACACGAAACCGATCCCGCGGCGCTGCGGCGGTATCCCGGTGACATCGCGCCCGTTGATGGTGATGGTGCCACTGTCGGGTTGATCCAGGCCCGCGATGGCACGCAGCAGGGTCGACTTGCCCGAGCCGCTCGGGCCCAACAACGCGGTCAACGAACCTGACGGCACCTCGAAGTCGATGTTGTCGAGCGCCGCAAAATCGCCATAGCGCTTGTTGGCGCCCCGAACCACGATCGCGTCTGTCATAGCTCTTGTCTCCTTCTCAGGCCTACTGCGTGGCCTTGGTTCGGCGTCGGTCGAGGACCACCTGGACCACCAGGACGATCACGGCCACCGCCATGAGCAATGTCGAGATGGCATACGCCCCGTACACCGAATCGGCGGTGCCGCGGTTGTAGCGGTCGGCCACCAAGAGGGTCAGCGTCTGCGAGGTTCCCGGCAGATTCGAGGACACCATGATCACCGCACCGAACTCCCCCAGCGTGCGGGCGACGGTCAGCACGATCCCGTAGGTCAGTCCCCACCGGATGGACGGCAGGGTGATCCGCCAAAACGTCTGCCACCAGGTCGATCCCAGCGTCGCGGCGGCTTCCTCCTGGTCGGTGCCGATCTCGTGCAGCACCGGCTCGACCTCACGGATCACGAACGGCACCGTGACGAAGATGCTGGCGAGCACGATGCCCGGGATTCCGAAGATGATCTTGAATCCGAGGTTGTTCTCGACGAAGCCGAGCAGCCCGGCCGAACCCCACAGCAGGATCAGGGCGACACCCACGACCACCGGAGAGACCGCGAACGGTAGGTCGATGACCGCTTGCAGAGCACTCTTGCCGCGGAACCGGTTGCGGGCCAACACGAGCGCGGTGGGAACGCCGAACAATACGTTCAGCGGCACCACGATCGCCACGACCAACAACGACAGCTGCAGAGCCGAGATGGCCGCCGGGGTGCCCACCGATGCGAAGAACGCACCGATGCCCGGACTGAAGGTGCGCAGGAGGATCAGTCCGACCGGAACCACCACCAGCACGGCCACGTAAGCCAGTGCCAGAAAGCGCAGCAGGTAACGAACCGGCGGTGAGAGCGTCATGCCGAAAGCTCCTCACGCTTGGCTGCGCGCGAGCCCACCGCCCGCAACACGAACAGCACCACGAACGAGATCACCAGCAGCACAATGGAGATCGCCGCAGCACCGGTGCGATCGTCGTTTTCGATCAGAGTCCGGATCCACTGCGAAGACACCTCGGTCTCACCGGGTACCGCGCCACCGATCAGCACCACCGAACCGAACTCCCCGATGGCACGGGAGAACGCCAGGCCGGCACCCGACAGCAATGAGGGCAGCAGCGCAGGCAGGATGATCTTGGTCAGGATGGTGAAAGTGTTGGCGCCCAGCGAAGCGGCGGCTTCCTCCACATCGCGGTCCAGTTCCAGCAGCACCGGCTGCACGGAACGCACCACGAACGGCAACGTGACGAACAGCAGCGCGACGCCGACGCCCCATTTGGTGTGCTGCAGGTGCAGGCCGACCGGGCTGGCGGGACCGTAGAGCGCCAGCATCACCAGACTCGCCACGATGGTCGGTAAGGCGAACGGCAGGTCGATCACCGAGTCGACCAGTCGCTTGCCGGGGAAGTCGTCACGGGTGAGCACCCAGGCCACGATCAGGCCGAAGAAGAGGTTCACCACCGTCACGCCCGCCGAGATGGTGAGCGTCACCCGGAACGATTCCACCGCCGCGTTGGAGGTGACTGCCAACCAGAAGGCGTTCCACCCGCCGCCGGCGGCCTGCCACACGATGGCCGCCAGCGGCAGCAGCACGATGACGCTCAACCAGATCGACGCCGCCCCCACGCGCAGCGAGGTGCTGCCGTAGCGGCCGGGCCGCGCGCCGAGGGTGGAATCCCCCGGCGCGGGCTCAGCCGAACCAGGTTCGGCTGCCTCGGTCTGCGTTACCGATGTCATCCAGTCGCCTGCTTGTAGATCTTGGTGATCGAGCCGTTGTCCTTGTCGAACAACGCGGGGTCGACCTCTTTCCATCCGCCGAGATCAGCGATCGTCCACAGCTTCTCCGGTGTCGGGAAGTCCTTGGCGAAGTCCGCTGCCACCGCCGGGTCGACCGGACGGAATCCGGCCTCGGCCCACAGCTTCTGGCCCTCGGCGGTGAACAGGAAGTTCTCCAGCGCCTTGGCCTTGTCGGCGTGGGCGCTGGTCTTGACGACCGCTACCGGGTTCTCGATCTTGAAGGTCTGCGGCGGGTTGACGTGCTCGACGTCCTTGCCCTGCCGCTCGACGTTGATCGCCTCGTTCTCGTAGCTGATCAGTACGTCGCCGGTGCCCTGCAGGAACACATCGGTGGCCTCACGTCCCGAACCCGGGCGGGTCTTGACGTGCTCGGTCACCAGCTTGTTCACAAAGTCCAGACCGGCCGCGGAATCCTTGCCGCCGTTGCTCTTCGCCGCGTACGGGGCCAACAGGTTCCACTTGGCCGAACCCGAACTCAGCGGGCTCGGGGTGACGACCTCGAGCCCGGGCTGCAGCAGATCGTCCCAGTCCTTGATGCCCTTGGGGTTACCCTTGCGCACCACCAATGACACCACAGAACCGAACGGCACGCCCTTCGTATTGCCTGCGCTCCAGTCGTCGGCCACCTTGTCGGCCTTGACCAACCGGGTCACGTCGGGCTCGACCGAGAAATTCACGATGTCGGCCGGCTTGCCGTCGGCCACGGCCCGGGACTGGTCGCCCGATGCGCCGTACGACGTCCGCACCGCAACGCCCTTGCCTTCCTCACTGGCGGCGAAGGCCGGGATGATCTTGCTCCAGCCCGGTTCTGGCACCGCATACGCGACGAGGGTCAGCGTGGTGTCGGCACCCGCGGCACCCTGGTCACCGCCGGCGACATCACTGGCGCCGCCACCGCAGCCGACCGCCAGCACGCCGGTGGTGGCCAGGACGGTGGCAGTACGCCAGAACTTACTGAGATCGAGCTTGTTAACGGGCACTGAGGACCTTTCTTGCGGACAGCGGACATTGCGAGGTCCGTCATGCGGAAAGGATGAGGGAGGCGAGGAGGCAAGAGAACAGCATCCGGGCGCAGAACCGCCACCGACACCAAACCGCGGACGGGTTGGAGTCAGCGACAACAGGCGACGTCAGCAACAGCGCACGAACCCACGGCAATGAGAGCCAAGACATGGCTCTCAGTCTTGCCGGACGCTGAATGCATGGCGCGAAGAATAACAGAATTCCGGCGTCGTGCCCGTCGAGCGATAGGTGTCCCCGCTAGCGGGTCAGCAACCACATCACGATGACCAGGACAACCAGCAGAATCAAGATCAACGTGACACGTGAGCGCGGCATACCGTTCACTCCGATTCCACCTCGTCCGCCGGGGCGTGGCGCAACCTGCGCAGCCCGGTACTTCCCCAGCCCAGCGCGCCGTCGAGCACCACCGCGATGCCATAGGCCAACGCCAGCACCACCGGCATCACCACCGCGGTCTGCACGCCGAACGGCAGCCCGGTCAGCCACAGTTCGACGCCGTCCCACCAGTTCAGGATTGCCGCCATGGGGCAAGCGTAGGCGATCGTCCACAGCGCCCGGTCTTCATCCCGTCGCACCAGTAACGTTCGACACGCGTGTCTCCGGTAGACGGCACCCGTATCCGCAGATGATGATGTGCGGATGGTTCTGCAACACACCGAGCCCACGGATGTCGTCGCGGCACTCGACAAGACCCCTGAAACTTCGAAGGCCCCCGAGACGCCGCTCACGGCGACGGCGCCCGTGCCGTACTCGTCGGGTGCGTCGCTACGGAACCCTTTCCCGCCGATCGCCGACTACGGCTTCCTGTCCGACTGCGAGAACACCTGCCTGATCTCCTCGGCTGGTTCCGTGGAGTGGCTGTGTGTCCCCCGGCCCGACTCTCCGAGCGTGTTCGGCGCGATCCTGGATCGCAATGCGGGCCACTTCCGGCTCGGCCCCTACGGGGTGACCGTTCCCTCGGCGCGGCGCTACCTGCCGGGCAGCCTGATCCTCGAGACCACCTGGCAGACCCACACCGGCTGGCTGATCGTGCGCGACGCCCTGGTGATGGGTCCGTGGCACGACATCGACACCCGGTCACGCACCCACCGGCGCACCCCCATGGACTGGGACGCCGAGCACATCCTGCTACGCACGGTCCGCTGCGTCAGCGGCACCGTCGAACTGGTGATGAACTGCGAACCGGCCTTCGACTACCACCGCGTCAGCGCCTCGTGGGAGTACTCCGGCCCGGCCTACGGCGAAGCCATCGCCCGCGCCAGCCGCAACCCGGACTCGCACCCCACGATGCGGCTCACCACCAACCTTCGGATCGGTATCGAGGGCCGCGAGGCCCGCGCCCGCACCCGGCTCACCGAGGGCGACAACGTGTTCGTCGCACTGAGCTGGTCCAAACATCCCGCCCCGCAGACCTTCGAAGAGGCCTCGGACAAGATGTGGAAGACCAGTGAGTCGTGGCGGCAGTGGATCAACATCGGCGACTTCCCCGACCACCCGTGGCGGTCCTACCTCCAGCGCAGCGCGCTGACGCTGAAGGGCCTGACCTACTCGCCGACCGGCGCCCTGCTGGCCGCCCCCACCACATCGCTGCCGGAAACTCCTCAGGGAGAACGTAACTGGGACTACCGCTACTCGTGGATCCGAGACTCCACGTTCGCGCTGTGGGGTCTGTACACGCTCGGACTGGACCGAGAAGCCGACGATTTCTTCTCGTTTATCGCCGACGTGTCCGGTGCCAACAACGGCGAACGCCACCCACTGCAGGTGATGTACGGCGTCGGCGGTGAGCGCAGTCTGGTCGAAGAAGAACTGCATCACCTCTCGGGCTATGACAACGCCCGGCCGGTGCGGATCGGCAACGGGGCCTACAACCAGATGCAGCACGACATCTGGGGCACCATGCTCGATTCGGTGTACCTGCACGCGAAGTCGCGCGAACAGATTCCCGAGGCGCTGTGGCCGGTGCTGAAGAACCAGGTCGAGGAAGCCATCAAGCACTGGAAGGAGCCCGACCGGGGCATCTGGGAGGTGCGCGGCGAACCGCAGCACTTCACCTCCAGCAAGATCATGTGTTGGGTGGCGCTGGACCGAGGTTCGAAGCTGGCCGAGCTGCAGGGTGAGAAGAGCTACGCGCAGCAGTGGCGCGCGATCGCCGAGGAGATCAAGGCCGACGTCCTGGCCCGCGGCGTGGACTCCCGCGGTGTGCTGACCCAGCGCTACAACGACGACGCGCTGGATGCCTCGCTGCTGCTCGCGGTGTTGACGAGATTCCTGCCGTCGGATGATCCGCGGGTGCGGGCCACGGTGCTGGCGATCGCCGACGAACTCACCGAGGACGGCCTGGTGCTGCGCTACCGGGTCGAGGAGACCGACGACGGTCTGTCCGGTGAAGAGGGCACGTTCACCATCTGTTCGTTCTGGCTGGTGTCCGCACTCGTCGAGATCGGCGAGGTCAGCCGGGCCAAGCATCTGCTCGAGCGGTTGCTCTCGTTCGCCAGCCCGTTGCACCTGTACGCCGAGGAGATCGAGCCCCGGACCGGCCGCCACCTGGGCAACTTCCCGCAGGCATTCACCCACCTGGCCCTGATCAACGCCGTGGTGCACGTCATACGCGCCGAGGAGGAGTCCGACAGTTCCGGGGTCTTCCAGCCGGCCAACGCGCCGATGTAGTCAGGCGCTCCGGGTCAGCTGGTCCGACCACGCGGCGTCGAACTGGACGTCGAACTCGACCTCCAGCTGGGCCGGGGTCACCAGCACCACCGGGGTGAGGCCGCTCGCGCCATCGCTGGCGATCCCGGTGATCACGCGCCCGCCGAAGCCGTCGGGGGTGGCCGGGACGCGCACGGTCAGCGTGAGCTGACCGACGCCAGGGGGCACCCGAAGGAAGAACTCGTCACCGGGTTTCACCGCGCCGCTCAGTTGCCGGCCGTCGCGATCGACGACCGCCCCGTGCGACACCTCGAGTGCTGCGCTGTCGGTGGCCCGCAACCGGAACGGCCCGATCTGGCCTCCCTCGACCACAGCGTCGTCGGCCGACAACGTCAGAGGCGTGCTGGCCCGCCGGGCCGCGCGAGCCCCGGCGGTCAGGTAGTTGTACAGATGAACCACCCGGTCGGAGTTGGCGAACGTGCCGGAACCGTTGAGCCAGAACCTGATATCGGTGATCCGAACCAGCGCATCACGGTCGGACAAGACGGTCAGCCGGTAGTACCGGTAGCCCTGCGGGCCGCGGCCGGGCCGAGTCGAGGACACGGTGCTGCCGACCCCGAGCGTCCTACGATGCGTGCCACGACCGGCAGCGACGTTGAGTCCCGAGGCCGCCACGTCCTCCCACCGCACACCGTCGGGCGACTTCTGCAGCATCAGCGACACCGCGGCCGTCGACTCCAATTCGACTGTGTAGCCGCCCAACTGAGGAGCTCCGTCGAATTCGAAGACGATCCCGTCGGCATCGGGACGCGCCTTCGCCGGTTCGTTGCGCGGCCGGTTGTCCAGGGCCAGTCCGTTGGTGAACAGCCAGATGGCGGCCTGAGTCGCCGCGATCGCCTCGTGTTCGGCCACGTTGGCCGACCCCAGCGGCACCCCGGCCGCGCGTACCCGCCGGCTCAGTTCAGCCGTGCCGAGGGTCGGAAAGGAGTTGCGGACGATCCAGTCCACCTCTGCCTCATAGGACCGGTCATGCAGGTTGCGGACCGCTGACCAGGTGGCCACCTCGTAGCGCGACGGGCGGGTGGGCGCGATGCCGGCGAAGTCCAGAGAATAAGCCTCGATGTTGGGGTTCAGCCTGATCAGGTCGGTGCGCGCCGACGTGCCGTCGGTGAACACGACGGTGTCCACCGTATGCGAATAGGTGCCGCCGCGGTAGCGCGTCATCGACGCCGGATCGGTGCGGCGGGGATTGATCCGGGTCCGCACCGCGATCGGTCCAGGCACGGAATCGACTCGGGAATCAGCTAAAGACAGGACAGACATGAGGGGTTGACTTTCTTGAAGGCCGGATACGCGCGCATCAACGCACCGCGAGAAAGCGGGCGGGCGACGCAGAGGATGGCGTCAGAAAATCAACAACAACAACAACGCACGTCGAGGCAGCGCACGATGGCGGCGCGCAGCGATTCGACGTGTTGCATGCGGCCCACCATACGGCAAGTGGACAGCAATGCCCAGTTCACATCGTCGTGACCGGTTTGAATCGTCGGCGCGCTAAACACTGTCGTTGACAGGATTTGGCCGTATCGTTGCCGCCCACACCCACTTTGACCGGTTGGAGGTAGGACCCCCGTGACGTCCGCGCAGAACGAATCACAGGCACTCGGCGATCTTGCCGCCCGGCAGCTGGCGAACGCCACCAAGACCGTTCCCCAGCTGTCCACCATCACCCCGCGGTTCCTGCTGCACCTGCTGAGCTGGGTCCCGGTCGAGGCCGGCATCTACCGGGTGAACCGGGTGGTCAACCCCGATCAGGTCGCGATCCACTCAGAGGAGGGTGCCGGCACCGAAGAGCCGCTGCCCGAAACCTACGTGGACTACGAGACCAGCCCGCGCGAGTACACGCTGCGCTCGATCTCGACTCTGCTCGACGTGCACACCCGGGTCTCCGATCTGTACTCCAGCCCGCACGATCAGGTGGCCCAGCAGCTGCGCCTGACCATCGAGACGATCAAGGAACGCCAGGAGTTCGAGCTGGTCAACAACCCCGAGTACGGGTTGCTGTCGCAGGTCACGCCGGAGCAGACCATCCAAACCCTGCGCGGCACGCCTACCCCCGACGACCTTGACTCGCTGATCACCAAGGTGTGGAAGACCCCGGCGTTCTTCCTGACCAATCCGCTGGGCGTGGCGGCATTCGGTCGTGAAGCCACCCGCCGCGGCGTCCCGCCGCCAGTCGTCAGTCTGTTCGGCGCGCAGTTCATCACCTGGCGCGGCATCCCGATCGTGCCGTCGGACAAGGTTCCCGTCGAAGACGGCAAGACCAAGTTCATCCTGGTGCGCACCGGCGAGGAGCGTCAGGGCGTCGTCGGCCTGTTCCAGCCGGGACTGGTCGGCGAGCAGGCCCCCGGTCTCTCGGTGCGGTTCACCGGCATCAACCGGTCGGCCATCGCGTCCTACCTGGTGACCCTGTATTCGTCGCTGGCGGTGCTCACCGACGACGCGCTGGCGGTCCTCGAGGACGTCGGAGTGGACCACTTCCATGAGTACAAGTGAGTTCCGTTCGCTAGATGCCGAGAGTGACCTGCCGATCAGCGCGGCGGAGTTGACCGCGCTGGCGTCGCAGTTGTTCGCCACCAGCTTCCGACCCGGGCCCGACAGCCCGCCGTCGGCCGCGCCGGTCGCCCCGCGCGGGGTGGCTCCGGACACCACCTCGGCGGCTTCGGCAGGCTCGGCGGCAGCCGGCCTGGCACATCCGGCGACGCCGGCCGAATTCGTATCGGTGCCCGAGGTTCTCATCCCGGCCCCGACGTCGCCTGAACCGGAAGGCATTCCGGGGGTGGTCCCGGTCGCTCCGCGTGGGAATGCGGCCAGCCCCATCGCACCCATCGGCGGGCTGGAGGCGTTCGCGGTTCCGGCCGGTCTGGTCCCGACGGTGCCCGGGGTACTGGCGAGCTCTCCCCCATCGGCACCGGTCGCGCCTCGCGGGTCGGCGCCGGCCTGGCCCGGCGCGGTTCCGGAGGTGCCGGATCTCGGGTGGTCGGATACGCCGGCGGTCTCCGAGGATGCGGGAGGCTACTACTTCCTGCAGGCCCCGGGCGCACCCCATGCGGCCGAGCCCATTCCGGCACCGGCCGACGATCACGAGATCTTCGACGTCAATGCCATCCGTGCGGATTTCCCGATCCTGCGCGAGACCGTCAACGGCAAGCCGCTGATCTGGTTCGACAATGCGGCCACCACCCAGAAGCCCCAGTCAGTGATCGACCGGCTGGCGTACTTCTACGCGCACGAGAACTCCAACATCCACCGGGCTGCGCACGAACTGGCGGCTCGGGCCACTGATGCCTACGAGGACGCACGCGAAGCGGTGCGCCGCTTCATCGGGGCGTCGAAGACCGAGGAGATCATCTTCGTCCGCGGCACCACCGAGGCGATCAATCTGGTGGCCTACGCGTGGGGCGGCAAGCATCTGGGGCCGGGCGACGAGATCGTCGTCACCCACCTCGAACACCACGCCAATATCGTTCCGTGGCAGCTGATCTCGCAGCAGACGGGCGCGGTGCTGAAGGTGGCACCGGTGGACGACGCCGGCAACCTGTTGCTCAGCGAGTTCGAGGACCTGCTCGGGCCACGAACGAAACTCGTTGCCGCCACCCAGGTGTCGAATGCGCTTGGCACCGTGACCCCGGTCAAGACCATCGTCGAACTCGGGCACCGGTACGGTGCGAGGGTGCTGATCGACGGCGCGCAGTCCATTCCGCACATCCCGATCGACGTGGCCGAACTCGGAGCTGACTTCTTCGTGTTCTCCGGGCACAAGATCTACGGCCCCACCGGAATCGGCGCCCTGTACGGCCGCGAGGACGTGCTCGCCGAGACGCCACCGTGGCAGGGCGGCGGCAACATGATCGCCGACGTCACCCTCGACCGGTCGCTGTACCAGGGCCCGCCGAACAAGTACGAGGCCGGCACCGGCAACATCGCCGACGCCGTCGGGCTCGGCGAGGCGCTGCGCTACGTGGAGCGCGTCGGCATCGAACGCATCGCGGCCTACGAGCACGCCTTGCTGGAGTACGCCACCCCACGGCTGGCGGCCATCCCGGGCGTGCGGCTGGTCGGCACGGCTGACGAGAAGGCCAGCGTGCTGTCCTTCGTGCTGGCCGGGCATGAGCCGCTGGAGGTGGGCAAGGCGCTCAACGCCGAGGGCATCGCAGTGCGGGCCGGGCATCATTGCGCCCAGCCGATCCTGCGCCGCCTCGGCCTCGAGGCCACGGTGCGACCGTCCTTCGCGTTCTACAACACGTTCGAGGAAATCGACGTGTTCATCGACGCGGTGCGCCGGATCGCCGAGGGTAGCGCCTAGCACCGGCTACCGGGCCGCCGCCTTGTCTGCCATGTGCAGTGCGAGGGTGGCGGCCTGGTTCGTGATACCTACTCCGCATGCCCAGGTTTCGATCACGAGATTGGAGACAACTGCCAGCGCGTGATCGCATGGCCACTCGGGCTGCTGCTGCTCGGTCGAGAACTGGGTCAACAGCGACTGCTCGGCGACAACGTCAGCGATATCCCAATGCGTCGTCGCATCTCCGGTACCTATCGAGATGGTGCGCCCGGTACACGCCTGCCACGATTGCCCGGCCGAGTCGAAGAAGCTACGTGCCTCA
Source organism: Mycolicibacterium peregrinum (assembly GCF_001665785.1). Classification (GTDB taxonomy): domain Bacteria; phylum Actinomycetota; class Actinomycetes; order Mycobacteriales; family Mycobacteriaceae; genus Mycobacterium; species Mycobacterium peregrinum_A. The sequence goes on along the minus strand of NZ_LZSO01000012.1, from coordinate 229,404 downwards.
TCACCCGACGGATACAGCACCACAGTCTGTTCGATGGATTGCCTGGAATGGGGCGTCGACATCACCTGATCACGCACGGCGGTCCAACCCGAACCCGCGTACACCGCCTCCTGTGCACCGAAAACTGCTGCACGACAGTCTTCGTCAGACAGATCGTTGGCATTGACGTTCATCGTGTCGCTGGTATCGCGGGATTCCGTGGGTTTCAGTCCGGTCACTCCGACGATCTCGTCGGCGTCCTGCGCGGAAATCAAGAGACCTTCGAGTGCGGAATCGGTGAAGGTTTGGTCGATCACGGGGACCGAGTTCTCCGCCCGCACGGCGCTGCCGTCGACTATCTGTGCGCATCCGGCCATCAGCAGTGATGCGGCGACGAGTAGTGCGATCACGGGGCGACAAGGCATGTCATCATTGTCACCGACCGGTGGCACCTCCCCGGACACAATCACCGTGCGCCGATCTCTGGATGAGTCGGCACCGACCCGGCACCATCGGGTCATGAGCTACAGCCGCGTCCGTGCAGACGACACTTCACGCATCAAGATCGACGTGGCGATCGGTGTTCTGGTCGCCCTGCGCGGTTGCGCGCCCGATCAGGCATTCGCCGAACTGGTGCGGGTGGTGCAGCGCACCGGCATCGGAATCGGCAGCATCGCAAGGGCGTTGGTGGATCTTGCCGGCGGCCACTCGGGCACCACGGCCGAATACGCCGAGGCGTTCAACGCCTGGGGTGAACTGCTGGCGCAGTCCCGGCGGGTACCCGTCAACGCGCTGTAGCCGATGCCCGGGCCACCAGCCAGGCCTGGCCATCTCCCTCGGCCGCGCCGAGCTGCTCGAGACCGGCGAAGGACGCCTCGAGTTCACCCACCGCGGCCCGGAACCGGCCCACCTCCGCGCCGACCTCACTGAGCACGCAGATGGCGAGCAGGCCGCCCGGCCGCAAGCGGGCGGCGAGGGCCGGGTAGAGCCCGGGATCGCGGAAGCGGTGACACAGCACCACGTCGACCTGGGGTCCGGCCGGCAGGCCGTCGTCGAGGTCAGCGACCTCGAATCGGCAGCGATCTGCCACTCCGTGGCTTGCGGCCGTCGCCCTCGCCTGCGTGATCGCCACGGTGGATACGTCGAAGCCGGACACGGTCAGCCCACGCTGAGCCAGCCACACCGCGGCCCGGCCGGTTCCACACGCGATGTCGAGGGCCGACCCGGACGCGGGAAACTGGTCGGCGTGGCCGCTGAAGACCTCGGGTAGCGCCGGCACTCGGTCCGGCTCCCAGTCGGCATAGGCCGCGTCCCACCGGGCGCGGTCCTTCTGGCTCACATCGGCCACCCTATGGGAGGGAATAGCGCCAAACCGTTCGGGGTTAGCCCCTTCATGCGAGCCCTCGTCTACGACCCGCAAGCTCCCGCAAACCTCAGGTTCGACGAGGTGGCCGAACCATCGGTCGCCGACTCCCAGGCGCTGATCGACGTCCATGCGATCGCGCTGAACTTCGGCGAGGTGCACTTCATCGATCAGATGCGCCGCCCCGGCGAGGTGCCGGGGTGGGACAGCGCGGGGATCGTGACCAGAGCCGCGGCCGACGGGACGGGACCGGCTGTCGGCACGCGTGTGGTGGGCTTCAGCGGAGCAGCCGGCTGGGCCGAGCGCCGCGCGGTCTCCACCGAGAATCTCGCCGAGCTTCCCGAATTCGTCGAATTCGAAGAGGGTGCTGCCCTTCCGGTGGCCGGCGTGACGGCCCTGCAGGCGCTGCGAGCCCTCGGCCCGGTGGTGGGGCGCCGGGTCCTCATCACCGGTGCGTCCGGAGGGGTCGGCCGATTCGCGGTGCAGCTGGCCGCACGGGCCGGGGCGCACGTGGTCGCCGCGGTAGGCAGTGCGCGGCGCGGTGAAGGCCTGGAGGAATTGGGCGCGGCCGAGGTCGTGGTGGGGCTGGACGGCGTGACCGAGCCGGTGTTCGGTGTCCTCGACAATGTCGGCGGAACTCTCCTGGCCCAGGCCTTCAGCCTGGTGTCCGACGGCGGGTCGGTGCAGTCCATCGGGATGGCGTCCAACGAACCGACCACCATCGACTTCGAGGCCGAGCGACGTCGCGGGAATCGGAAACGCTTGGAGCCGTTCACCGTTCGGGCACCGTTCCAAGCTGATCTGGACTACCTGCTGACGTTGGTGGCCGACGGCGAGCTCGACCCGCAGATCGGTCTTCGCGACACGTGGACCAACATCGCCGTCGCCGCACAGGCCCTGCTCGACCGCAAGGTCGCGGGCAAGGCGGTACTCCAGGTCGACTGACGACGCCTCAGTTGCCCTGGCCGCCCCGGCTCAGTTGCCCTGGCCGCCCCGGCCGCGGCTCACCAGATCGGCCACCGGGTCCTTGCCGTTGACGAACCAGTCCCCCAGGATGCGCGCTTTGTAGACCACGGGATTGTGGGACGCCAACGTGCGGGCGTTACGCCAATGCCGGTCCAGGCCGAGCTCTTCGGACACACCGGAGGCTCCGAGCGCGTCGAACACCTTGGTGGTGGACCGCAGCGCCGCTCCGATGATCACCAGTTGCGCCTGCGCGACGGCAACCTCGGCGTCGATCAACAGCTCGCGGGCATGGTCGTCGCTGCCGGCCAGCCGACCCGCAACGATCCGGTCGAGGGTGCGCGCGCTCGACCCCAGGGCCGCCTCGGCACCGAACGCCTCGGCCGAGATCTCCCCGATCACCTGCAACAGTTGAGCGTCTTCGGCCGGCACCTCGGCAAGGCCTTGCGGATAGTTGCGGGTGCGCCGTCGTAGTGCAGCCGTCCCATCCCGGTGCACCGCCCGGGTGATTCCGGTGAGCACGGCGAGCATCGCGATCTGATAGAAGTGGGCCTGGTAGGTGAACCGCTCGGCCGCCGGGAACACGTTGCCCGGTTCAGCGCGGGCCCCGTCGTACCTCACCGAACCGCTGGCGGTGGTGCGCTGCCCGAACCCTCGCCAGTCGTCGACCAGCGTCACCCCCGGATCCTCGGCGCGCACCAACGCCGTCCACAGCTCGCCGTCGTCGCCGCGGCCGAGTACATCCAGCCAGTCGGCGTAAAGACTGCCTGTCGCATAGTATTTCGCGCCCGAGACCAGCCAGTGGTCGCCCTGCTCGGTGACCGTGGTGGCCAGGTTGGCCAGCGTGACATTGTTGGCCTCGGTCCAGCCGCCGCCGACGAACTCACCCGCCAGGAAACGCTTGATCCAGGTGTTGGTGTCCTCGGTCACCGGGGCGTTGAGCCGGTCCTCGACGAAGGCCAGGTGGTTGCGCCAGATGTGGGCGACGTTGGCATCTGCCTCACCCAGTTCGGCCAGCAACAAGAAGGTCTGCTCCAGCGAGGCACCGAAACCGCCTTGTTCCGCGGGGATACGCAACGTGCCGAATCCGGCGTCGCCGAGCCACCGCACCTGCTCATGCGGGAACGTGCGATCGCGTTCGCGTGCCACGTTGCCTTCCGCGATCCGCGCGAAAATCGGCCTGAACACCGACTGCAATTCGGCGTCGTATCCGGACGGCCGCTTCAGATATGTGTCTGCCCTGCTCATCGGATGCTCCCGTCGTGATCGATGCGGTATGCGTACTGGTCCCGGACCGCGAGATACCCCAGGCGGCGGTACAGCTCGTGGGCCTTGCTGGCGTTGTCGATGTCGGTACCCAGCGACGCGACCGTGAACCCGCGCCGCAACGCCGCCAGCCAGATCTTGCGCAACAACAGTTCCCCGGTCCCGCGTGTTCTCAGGTCGCGGCGTACCCCGATGTAATCGGTGTGTGCGCTGCGTTCCTCCTCGGCGCCGCTGCCCACCGTGTAGGTCGATCCCAGTACGTAGCCCACCACCACACCGTCGTCGTTGACCGCAGCGATGCTGAAGTCCGGATTGAACGCCCGGCTGCGAAGGTGATGTTCCCAACGCTGCGGGGTTTTCGACATGTTCCCGAAATGCTCGCTGAACGTGTCGAACTGCAATTGGCGCACCTGCTCGGCGAACCCGCCCGAGATCACCTCCGGCCAGGACAGGATCGTCAGGCCGTCGATGTGCGCGGCGGCCAGCTCGGCGGGATCCTCAGCGAGCAGCGGCTTACGGGTCGCGACGAACTGACGCTCCTGACGCGCGCCACGTCGCACCAGCGCTCCGATCGCCGCAGGCTGATCGGCCCCGATGTACACCCGCAGATAGGCGCCGGGGGCCACCAGCCGGTGGAACCGGTCGACGGTGTCGTCGACGACCGCTCCGACCGTCGCCTCGGTCACCGCCGGGCTGAATACGAAGTCTCCCAACACTTCCGGTTCGGCACCGTCGGGCTGGTACAGCACCGCATACCCGAGCACGTCGGCCGACTCACTGCGCAGGACCACTGCCGACCCGGGATACGCGCCGGCGAGCTGCTCGGCGACGTCGCGCGAATCGGCGGCGAACTTTCGTCCCCGCAGACCCGGTGTGGTCGCGAGGAAATCTGCGATCAGTGGATAGTCGTGGGCAGTGGCCGGTTCCACTGTCCAGCCGGTGGTCAAAGCCTGGTCGGTGAGAGTCATTTCCGGTCCTCGTCGATCAGTGCCGCCTGCGACTGCTGGAGCACCTCGCCGATTCCTTCGGCGGCCAGCCGCTGTTGCTCGTCCTCGGACAGGGTCTGGATACTGCCGATCCGGTTGGCCACCTCGGGATTGGTCCGTTTCAGATACCAGTACCAGGCCAGACCGGCCAGCAGGATGACGCCGAACACGAAAGGCAGGATGTTGAACGGGAACTCGGGCACCGGATAGAAGTTGCTGACTATCACATACCCCAGGCCGATAGTGGCTGCGACCGCGACCGCGAGCCGCGCCGGGGTCAAGGCGCCGATCTTGCGCAGCCAGATCGGCGTCGCGATGACCACCAGCAGGTAGCTCACCAGGAAGCCCCAGTTGGCCACGTAACCGCCGTAGACGTCGAACACCAGCCGGCCCGCGGAGCTGAAGGTGGCCGTGATCGAAAATGCCAGGGCCAGGATCCCGACGAACACCACCCCGGCCCACGGTGTCTTGTAGCTCGGGTGCACCTTGGTGAACACCTTGGGCAGTGCACCTTCGTGCGCGAACGTGAACAGCGATCGGGACGCCGCCGTGGTGACCGCGGTGACGAACACGATGAACGCGATCGCGACGGCGCCGCTGACGATCTGGTTCACCCATTCCACCCCGACGCTGGAGGCCAGTTGCGGCAGCACTGCCTTGTCACCGTCGATCTCCCCGAAGTGCAGGATCTGCGGGTAGGTCGCGAAGATGTAAAGCGCACCGATCAGGAGCACCACGCGGAGCAGAGACCGGGCGATGTTGCGATGCGCGTCCTTGGCCTCGGCCCCGAGCGAGGCGACGCTCTCGAAGCCGGCGTAGGAACCCACCGCGGTGACCGCTGCGATGAAGGTCGCGCTTGACCCGAGATGCTGGGGATTCCACTGCTCCCAGTCGATGCGGAATCCGTAGCCGATGTAGGAGGCCACGATGATCACCAGGATCGACGCGATGGCCAGCAGTTCGAAGGCCAGTTCGTACTTGGCGGCCAGCGACACCCCGCGGTACGGCAGGTACACCGCGACGCCGACCACCACGATCACCAGCAGCAACCGGAACCAGACCGCTTGCGAGCCAAGGCCGATCGACTCCAGGAACGCATCGAGGTAGAGCACCCCACCAAGGGTGCCGGTGGTGGCGAAACCGATGTAGCCGAACAGCAGGCTGAAACCGGCTGCGAAGGCGAAGCCGGGGCCGAGACCGTTACCCGTGTAGGTTCCCAGCGAGCCCGAAGACACCGTGCGCTTGGCCTGGAAGCTGATCGTGATGGCGACCAGCACCACGATGGACAGGCCGATCACGGCGGCCCATGCCGCACCCTTGCCGGCCGCCACGAACAGCGAGAACGGCACCACTGCCAGTGCCACGCTGGGGGCGGCCGCCGCCAGGCCCTGGGCGAACACGCCCCACGGGCCGAGTGCCCCGGATTCCAGACCGGTCGATTCGGCCGCGATCAGGGTGCGGCCTGCAGCATCGGCCACCGGGTGGGCCTTCGGGTCGTCTGTAGTAGTCACGGCTATGTCCCTTTCTGACCGCGACGCCGCCCGCCCGTGAACCGGCGCGGGTGGTGGAGATGTCGGTATGTGTTGTCACACTGCCGCAATCGGTTTCGCGTCGTCAGCTATGGAATCGGCAGGATTCTATTGCGAATGAACGGAATTCCTTCGGAATGCGGCGGCCGGGTGCCCGCCGGCCAGTAATCCGTCGCCACCGCCGAACAGCTTCTGCCGCAGGGTCGTCGGATCGCCGAGTTCGCGAGCGCGACCGCGCCGGCGCAGCTCGGGGATGAGATGGGCGGCAATGTCGGCGAAGCTGCCGGGCGTGACGTGATAGGCGATGTTGAAGCCGTCCACCCCGGTCCGGTCGGCATACGCATCCAGGGCATCGGCCACGGTGGCAGCCGAACCGACGAACAGTTCCCCACCGAACCCGCCCAGTCCCCCAACGTAATCCCGCAGCGTCAAGCGCTCACGGACACCCGAATCGGTGACCGCAGCCAGGATGGACCGGCTGGCATCGGTGTCGAACTGCCCGATCGGGCGGTCGACCCCGTAGGTCGACCAGTCCACTCCGGACAAGGCGGACAGCAGCACCAGACCGCCCTCCAGGTCGTGGAAGTCCGCGAGCTCGCGAGCCTTGGCCTGAGCCGCGGAATCGGTACTGTCCGTGACGATCTCGACCGAGGTGATGAACTTCAGCGATTGGGGGTCGCGGCCGTGGCCTGCGGCCCGGCGGCGGATGTCGGTGATGTGGCTGCGCAGCACCTCGGGTCGCGGATCGCTGACGAACACCAGTTCCGCGTTGCGAGAAGCGAATTCCCGGCCGGCCGGTGAGGTGCCGGCCTGGAACAACACCGGCGTTCGTTGCGGCGAAGGCTCGACCAGGTGTGCCCCGGGCACGGTGAAATACTTCCCGTGGTGGCCGATGTCGTGCACCCTGGCCGGGTCGGTGTACACCCCGCGCTTCGCATCGCGCAGCACCGCGCCGGGCTCCCACGAGCCTTCCCAGAGCTTGTAGGTCACTTCCACGAATTCCTGGGCCATCGCGTAGCGCTCGTCGTGCGGGATCTGCCGGTCGCGGCCGATGATGTTGCGCGCCGCGCTGTCGAGCAGAGAGGTCACGATGTTCCAACCGATCCGGCCGCCGGTGAGGTGGTCCAGGGTGCTGAACTTGCGCGCCAGCAGATAGGGACTCTCGTAGGTGGTGGACACCGTGATGCCGAACCCCAGACGCTGGGTCGCCGCAGCCATGGCCGATACCGCCAACAGCGGATCGGTCACCGGCGTCTGCACCGCCCGCGCCAGCGCGGCACTGGCATCTCCCCCGAACACGTCGAGTTGCCCGACCGCGTCGGCGATGAACAGCACGTCGAATCCGCCGTCGTCGAGCAACTTCGCCAGATCCACCCAGTACCGGACGTCGGTGTAGTCAGCGGTGCGGTCCTGCGGGTGACGCCACAACCCGAAATTGCCGTGCGACACCGTCGACATGGTGAACGCCGACAGCACATACGGTTCGGTCATGATTCCCGCCGCGGCGGGACGTCGAGCCCCAGGTGGGACCGCAGGGTGGCGCCGGCGTATTCATGGCGGAACAGCCCGCGCTTGCGCAACACGGGCACCACCTGCTCCACGAAAAGCTCGTGCTGGCCCGGTAGACCGGAATCCCGCAGCACGAACCCATCGGCGGCGCCGGTGGTGAACCACTGCTCGATCTCGTCGGCGATCCGCTCGGGGGTGCCGACCACGGCCGCACCCCAACCGTTGACCGTGCGGTACAGGAACTCCCGCACTGTCGGATTTCCCTCGGTGGCCAGCAGCCGGTAGCCGGCCAATGCGGTCTGATGGGTCTCGGTGTGGGCCGGGAAGGCCGACTCCGGAACCGGACCGTCGAGGTCCGCACCGGTGACGTCGACATCGACCTCGAGCAGCCAACCAGCCTGATACTGCGGGCTGAAGTACTCGTACTCCTGCTGTTGCGCGCGGCGGGCCATCTCCTCGGTGGAACCGACGAGATACCGCAGAGAAGGCGTGATCAGCGGTGGCCGGGCCCGGCCCAACCGCCGCGACTCCTCGTGAATCTGGGTGTAGAACTCCTGCGCGCGCCCCCGGTTTCCGTGACTGGTGAAGATCACTTCTGCGTGGCGGGCCGCGAAACCCCTTCCGGTTTCCGATGATCCGGCCTGGAAGAGCACCGGCTGTCCCTGCGCCGACCGGGCCGCGCCCAGCGGACCGGCCACGTCGAAGTAGCGGCCGTGGTGATCCGTCGGTTGAATTCTGTCGACGTCGTTGAATATCCCCGCCGCACGGTCTTCGACGATCGTGTCCTCACCCCAGCCGTCCCACAGCTTGCGCACCACCTCGAGCGCTTCCTCGGCGATGCGGTAGCGCTCGTCATGAGCCACCACGCCGCGGGCACTGAAGTTGTCGGCCGCGGCCTGCGCGAAGCTGGTCACCAGATTCCAGCCGGCCCGGCCACCGCTGAGGTGATCGAGTGAAAGCAACTGGCGGGCAAGGTGATACGGATGGGCCAAGGTGGCGGATCCGGTGACCACCAGGCCAATGCGCTCGGTGACCGAAGACAGCGCAGCTGTCGCGGTCAGCGGTTCGAAGTCCTCGGTGACCTTGTACGGCCAGGTCGCCGGCGGCCCGTAGTTCAGGCCGTCGGCGAAGAACAGCCCGTCAAAGGTGCCGGCCTCTGCGGTCTGCGCATAGGTGATCAGTCGCCGGCGTACCCCGGCGGTGCTGTTGTCGATATCGGGATGCCGCCACGGCCCGGTAGACCGGGTATTGCCGAAAGCGAGCAGGTGCAGTTCTCTGGGCACTGCGCCGACGCTACGATCCCCACCCGCACAAGCCGAGGGTTGCGCTCAGCGCGAAGCTATCCCGACAACGGGCGCGCTACTTCTTGGGCTTGTCCGCGGCCGCGTCCGTGGACAGCGCCGCGACGAAAGCTTCCTGAGGAACCTCCACGCGTCCGATGGTCTTCATGCGCTTCTTGCCCTCCTTCTGCTTCTCCAGCAGCTTGCGCTTACGGGTGATGTCACCGCCGTAGCACTTGGACAGCACGTCCTTGCGGATCGCCCGGATGTTCTCGCGGGCAATGATTCTCGATCCGACCGCGGCCTGCACCGGCACCTCGAACTGCTGGCGCGGGATGAGCTCCTTGAGCTTGGTGGTCATCTTGTTGCCGTAGGCCGAGGCCGAATCCTTGTGCACGATGGCGCTGAACGCGTCCACGGCCTCGCCCTGCAGCAGGATGTCGACCTTGACCAGATCGGCCAGCTGCTCACCGGCCTCCTCGTAATCGAGGCTGGCGTAACCGCGGGTGCGGGATTTCAGGGAGTCGAAGAAGTCGAAGATGATCTCGCCCAACGGCATGGTGTAGCGCAGCTCGACGCGCTCGGGCGACAGGTAGTCCATGCCACCGAGCTCACCGCGCCGCGACTGGCACAGCTCCATGATCGTGCCGATGAACTCGCTGGGCGCGATCACGGTGGTCTTGACCACCGGCTCGTAGACCTCCCGGACCTTGCCCTCGGGCCAGTCCGACGGATTGGTCACCACGATCTCCGACCCGTCGTCCTTGATCACCCGGTAGACGACGTTGGGTGCGGTGGAGATCAGGTCCAGGTTGAACTCGCGTTCCAGCCGCTCGCGGGTGATCTCCATGTGCAGCAGGCCGAGGAAGCCACAGCGGAACCCGAAGCCCAGCGCCACCGAGGTTTCCGGCTCGTAGGTCAGCGCCGCGTCGTTGAGCTGGAGCTTGTCCAGCGCCTCGCGCAGCACCGGATAGTCCGAGCCGTCCACCGGATAGAGGCCGGAATAGACCATCGGCCTGGGCTCGCGGTAACCGGTCAGCGCCTCGGTGGCACCCTTGCGTGCCGTCGTCACGGTATCGCCGACCTTGGACTGCCGGACATCCTTCACACCCGTGATGAGATAGCCGACCTCACCGACGCCGAGACCGTCGCTGGCCTTCGGTTCGGGTGAGACGATGCCGACCTCGAGCAGTTCGTGGGTGGCACCGGTGGACATCATCGCGATCTTCTCGCGGGGAGTGATCTTGCCGTCGACGACGCGGACATAGGTGACCACGCCGCGGTAGATGTCGTAGACCGAGTCGAAGATCATCGCGCGGGCGGGAGCGTCGGCGTCGCCGGTGGGCGCGGGCACCAACCGCACCACTTCATCGAGCAGTTCGGCCACGCCCTCGCCCGTCTTACCGGACACCCGCAGAACATCCGACGGCTCGCACCCGATGATGTGTGCGAGCTCACCGGCGTACCTCTCCGGGTCCGCGGCAGGCAGATCGATCTTGTTGAGAACCGGGATGATCGTGAGGTCCCGGTCGAGCGCCAGATAGAGGTTGGCCAGCGTCTGCGCTTCGATGCCCTGCGCGGCGTCGACCAGCAGCACCGCACCCTCACAGGCCTCCAGGGCACGCGACACTTCGTAGGTGAAGTCGACGTGGCCCGGCGTGTCGATCAGGTGCAGGACGAACTCCTGATCGCCAACTTTCCACGGCAACCGCACGTTCTGCGCCTTGATCGTGATGCCGCGCTCACGCTCGATGTCCATCCGGTCCAGGTATTGCGCCCGCATCGACCGGTCGTCGACGACGCCGGTGAGCTGCAGCATCCGGTCCGCCAGCGTCGATTTGCCATGGTCGATGTGGGCGATGATGCAGAAGTTCCTGATCTGCGCCGGCGCAGTGAACGTCTTGTCGGCGAAGCTGCTGATGGGAATCTCCTGGTGAGCGTGGGTGTCCAGCACGTGCTGTGCCCCCTAAGGGTATCGAGCAACCACCGTCGCGACACAATCGCCAGGGGTCCCCTCGCATATGCTCGACACCATGGCGTCGCAGTGGAAGGCGTTCCAACAGGTTCTCAAGGGCGTGATGGACGGTGCCGAGAACCTGGTGTTCAACGAGGCACCCAAGTTCGTGCGCCAGCTACAGACCACGGACAACGTGCCCCGCACCGTGCAGCAAGGCCTTCAACAGGGACTTCAGCAGGGACTCAGGCTGGGCCTCGGCGTCCTCGCCGGTGCGGCAGCCCCGACACCCCGGGCGATCACCGCCGGCCGGCCGGTGTCGAAGAACAGCGTGCCGACCGCACACCGGGCCCGCAAAGTCGTCTACGCGCCCGATCTGGACGGGCAGGCCGATCCGGGCGAGATCGTGTGGACCTGGGTGGTCTACGAGGATGATCCGACACAGGGCAAGGACCGCCCGGTTCTGGTGGTGGGCCGCGATCAGCGCACTCTGCTCGGGCTGATGCTGTCCAGCCAGGACTACCACCGAGACGATCCGGACTGGATCGGCATCGGCGTCGGCACCTGGGACTACGACGGCCGGCCGAGCTGGGTCCGGCTGGACCGGGTGCTCGACGTTCCCGAGGAAGGCATCCGCCGCGAGGGCGCCATCCTTGACCGCCAGCGATTCGAATCGGTCGCCGTCCGGTTGCGCGCCGAGTATTCCTGGAGCTAGCCCGCCGGGCCGGCGCCTCCCACGAACCGGACGTACGGTCCGGCGTCGTCGACGGTGATCCGGCACCGCACCCCGTACACGTCGGCCACCAGTTCTTCGGTCAGCACCTCGACCGGGCTCCCGGCGGCCACCACCCTCCCCGCCGACAGCATCACCACGTGGTCGCAGAACATCGCCGCGAGGTTGAGGTCGTGCAGGGCCACCACCGCGGTCACGTCGAGCGTGCGGATCAGCGCCAGGATCTCCAGTTGATGCGCGATGTCGAGGTGATTGGTCGGCTCGTCCAGCAGCAACTCGCTGGGCTCCTGCGCGAGAGCCCGGGCGATCTGCACGCGCTGACGCTCCCCGCCCGAGAGGGTGTGCCACAGGCGGTCCGCCATACCGTCGAGACCGGTGGCCGACAGGGCGACGGCCACCGCGGCAGTGTCGTCGCCACCGCCGCCGAACACCGAGCTGTGCGGGATCCGTCCGAGCCGAACCACATCGCGCACGGCGATGTCCAGGTCGGTCTCCGCGTGCTGGCCGACCATCGCCACCCGCCGCGCCACCGCACGCCGCGACATCCTGTGCAGATCACGGCCGTCGAGCTGCACGACACCCGAGTCGGGCCGATCGATGCCGGCCAGCAGTCGTAGCAGCGAGGACTTGCCGGACCCGTTGGGGCCCAACAACCCGACCGTGCTTCCGGGAGCCGGATCCACCGTGACGCCGTCGAGCACGACCCGGCCGGACCGGGTCCAGCGCACCTCGCCCGCTCGGAGGGTCATCGGTCACCCTTCTTGCGCCGCAGCAGGATCAACGCGAAGGCGGGCACCCCGAGCAGCGCGGTGACCACCCCGGTGGGTAACTCCTGCGGCGCGAAAACCGTCCGGGCCAGGGTGTCCACCCACACCATGAAGACCGCGCCGAAGATCGCCGCGGTGGGCAGCAAACGCCGATGGCCGGGCCCGACGACGAACCGGGCGGCATGCGGCAGCACCAGCCCGACGAACCCGATCGCTCCGGCCGCACTGACCAGGGCCGCGGTCATCAGCGCGGTGATCACGAGCAACACGATGCGCGCTCGGGTCACCGAAACGCCCAGGGTCGCAGCGGCATCCTGCCCGAACGCAAAAGCGTCGAGGGTGCGCGCGAAGGCCAGGCACACCAGCAACCCGATACCGACGACGACCGCACAGATGAGCACGTCGGACCAGGACACCCCCGCCAGCGAACCCAGCAGCCAGAACAGCACTCCCCTGGTCTGCTCGGCGTCCGCCGAGGACAACACGATGAAGGAAGTCAACGCCGAGAACAGTTGGGTCCCGGCCACTCCGGCCAGTACCACGCGGTCCGTCCCGCCGCCGGCGGCGTAGGCGAGCAACAGCACCACGGCGAACGACACCACCGCACCGATGAAAGCGCCGCCGGACAGGCTCAGCGTGCCGGCGCCGATACCCAGCACCGCCACGAGCACTGCTCCCGTCGACGCGCCCGAGGACACCCCCAGCACGAACGGGTCGGCCAACGGATTGCGCAGCAGCGACTGCAGAATCGCCCCGCACAGCGCCAACCCGGCGCCACAGATGGCGGCGAGCACGACCCTGGGCAGTCTCAGTTGCCAGACGATGCTCTCCTGCAATCGGGTGGCCCCTGACGGGCCGACGCCGAGCCGGTCGCCGACGATGCGGTACACGTCTCCGACCGACAGTGCGGCGGGCCCGATGGTGATGGCCACCGCCGCCGAGAACACCAGCAGCAGGAGGCCACCGACCCACAGCCCGCCCAGCCATCCGGTGCGCACACTCACCGCGGTGAACCGAATCCGAGGTCCCGCAGGCCTTTCGCCACCTTCTCGGCCCCGTCCACCGTGCGGATCGACGGGTTGAGATCGGCCCCGTTGACCACGATGTAGCGACGCTGCCGCACCGCGGTGAGTCCTCGGGTCAGTGGATTCGATTCCAGAAACTCGATTTTGGTCGCCAGCGCGTCCCCATCGATCGTGCGTCTGCTCAGGTCCGCCAGCACCAATACATCCGGGTCGCGATCGGCCACACTCTCCCAACTCACCTGGGGCCATTCGTCGGCGGTATCGGCGAACACGTTGCGCGCCCCGACCGCGCCGGCGATCACCCCGGGCGATCCACAACAGCCGGCGAAATAGGGGGCACGGACATCGGAGAACCAGAACGCCATATCGATCCCTGATTGTGTATCGGCGGACGCGGCCATCCGTTGGCGCAATTGGGCGATGAGCTGATCGCCGCGGTCGACGACATCGAAGATCGTTGCCAGATCCCGGATTTCGGTGTAGATCGCATCCATGGTGAACGGTGCGCTCCGCGCCCCGTCACCGTTGACCGACGTCTTGCCTTCGCAGTCGCTGGGCGCCAGATACGTCGGGACGCCGAGTTTCGCGAACTGATCCCGGTCGGCGACGCCACCCGGCCCGAGGGTTCCGCCGAAGGAGGCCGTCACCAGATCGGGTTCGGCGTCGAGCACGCTCTCCAGAGACGGCTTGTTCACCGCGAGTCGGGGCACCCGGGCGTTGTCGGCCGCCAGGTCGGACCGGACGGGATCGGTCCAGGTGGCGGTTCCGACCATGCGGTCGGCCAGGCCGAGTGACAACAAGATCTCGGTGGAGCCCTGGTTGAGCGAGACCGCACGCTGCGGCGGCGCGTCGACGACCACCTGCCGACCGCAATTCTGCACGGTCACGGGATATCCGGCCGCCGTCTGGGACGCCGCGATCGGGCCGGCCTGGGCACACCCGGCCAGTAGCAGCGCACTGATCCCACCGGCGATCAGCCGGTTCACTGGGCCAGGCCGAACGTCTTGAAACCGGCCGCCAGCTTCTCCACCGCGTCGATCTCCCGGATTCCGGGGTCGAGTTCGGATCCGGTCAGCACCACATAGCGCTTCTCGCGCACCGCGGTCATGTTCTTGGTCACCGGATTCGATTCCAGGAACTTCACTTTCGTGTCCAGGGAATCACCATCGACGCGCCTCCGGTTGAGGTCGGCCAGGACCAGCACGTCGGGGTCACGGTCGGCCAGTGCCTCCCAACTGACCTCCGGCCAGTCCTCGCGGGCATCGGCGAGGACATTGGTGACGCCGAGTTCGGTCGCGTACAGACCCGGCGCCGAGCAGCATCCCGCCAGATACGGCGTCCGCAAGCCCGAGAACCAGAACGCGACGGTGGTATTCGGCGCGGTGATCGACGGTGCCTCGTCCAGTCGCCGCTTGAGACCGGCGATCAGGTCCCGGCCGCGTTGCTGCACGTCGAAGATCTGCGACAGCTCCGTGATTTCCCGAAACAGAGTGTCGAGTGCCAGCGGCTCGGTGCGGGTGACGGCCTCACCGTCCACTTTCGCACCGGTGCACACCGAAGGCGATTGATACGTCGGGATTCCCAGTTGGGCGAACCTGGTGCGGTCGGCGACGACGGCCGGTGTGAAGGTATGCGCGCTGGCCGAAGTCACCAGATCCGGCTCCACGCTCAGCACTGCTTCCAGACCCGGGTCGTTGTCGGCCAGCCGGGGCACCTCGGCGTTGTCGTCCGCGAGTTCGGGCAACACCGGGTCGAACCACGTGGAGGTGCCGACCATCCGATCGGCCAGACCGAGTGCCAGCAGGATCTCCGTCGAGGCCTGGTAGAGCGCTACCGTCCGCCGTGGAGGCCCGTCGAAAGTGACGGTCACACCACAGTTCTCGATGGCGAGTGGATAGCTGGTGGGGCCGGGCCCGGCGGGTCCTGCGCCCGCATCGTCCGCAGGCGGGTCCGGGCGCCCGCACGCCACCGTCAGTGACAGTGTCACAGCCAACAGGGACAGCACCGCGAATACCCGCACGGCCAAGACTTCCTTCGATACAGGGCTCGGTCGCGGAGCCGTCGACAGTCACACCCGGCCACAGGTGATCGGACTCGAGGCGGTGCCTCATACCGTTGCGCGTCAGTTCCGGTTTCGCACCGGATTCCCCTGTTGGTCGGTCTTCGCACTGTAACAGCCACGGTGTGGCGTGATTGCTGCCCGCGAGGGGCACACCAATGTATCAACTCGGCCCGGCGGCGGTATCACTCCCGGGGCCACCCCGCGCCCGCCTCGCCCTTACCGCGGCCGGCGCCACATCGCAGTCATCACGGGTCCGCCGTCGGGCAGCACGATCTCCCCGGTGACCTCGAACCCGAACCGCAGGTAGTAGGGAACGTTGTCGGGGTTGCTCGATTCCAGATATGCCGGAGCGTGTTCGGCGTCGACCCGGTCCAGCCGGGACTGCATGAGAGCGTGCCCGAAACCGCCACCGCGCACCGTCGGATCGCTGCCGATCACCGCCAGATACCAATGCGGTTCCTCGGGATGGTGCTGCTTCATGAGCTCGACAACCTGTTGGCCTCGTAGCATGTCGCGGCCGAATGCCAGCACCATCGTCGGCAGCATCCGTAGTTCCTCGCCCGGGGTCTGCTTCCAACGGCCCGGCCCATCCCAGAGCGCTGACCCGCCGATCTCGCCGTCGCGGACGGCCACTTCGGCACCACCGCCGGCGAGGAAATGGTGGCGTGTGATCGCGGCGAAGAGCCGCGGCAGTCCCTTGGCGCGGCGCGTGTCGTCGGCCAGGATCCACGACATCACGGGGTCGTTGTGAAAGGCCCGGGCCAAGACCGCGGCGAGCCGCTTCACGTCGGTCTTGTTCGGCGGACGGACATCGATGGCAGCCACCAGCCCACCATCGCACACGCTTCACCTGCTGCGCCGGGTCAGCCGCCGCTTGGAGCACGTCGACCCGACGGCGACGGTAGTTTCTCGGTGATGCCGGGCACACCCCGTCGGCGCACAGAGTTGACATGAGTGCTCAATACCGTTGCCGGACAAGGCTTCACCGGCCAGCACGGCGGCCATAAGCGGGGTTACTTCCGATCAGAAGGATTTCTACCCTGTCCCGCCCCCGGCCACCTGCGTAGCTTGAGCCGCTGTCTGATCCGTCGACCCGGTAGATCCCGCATGGCCCCTAGCCGCCACCGATGCGCTCGCCCGCACCGTCCCCCCAGAGAGTCCCGTGATAGAGATCGAGAACCTGATCAAACGCTTCGGGGACCGCACAGTCCTCGACGACGTCTCACTGACCGTCGGCAGCGGCGAGATCCTGGCTGTCGTGGGCCCCAGCGGGGCCGGCAAGAGCACGCTGTCGCGATGCGTCAGCTTCCTGGAACGCCCCAGCAGCGGGGCGGTGCGGGTCGGCGGTCTGGACTTCAGCCGGCTCGACGGCCGCGAACTGATCGCGGCGCGCCGAAGCATCGGGGTGATATTCCAGCACGCGCCGCTGCTGCGCCGGCGCACGGTCGCCCAGAATGTTGCGCTGCCACTGGAATACCTGCGTGCCACCGACGGCTCGATCGAGCGGCGGGTCAGCGAGCTGCTCGATCGCGTCGGGCTGTCTGACCGCAGCCAGTACTTTCCGGCGCAGCTCTCGGGCGGTCAGAAGCAGCGGGTCGGTATCGCCCGGGCCCTGGCGCTGCGCCCCTCGGTGTTGCTGGCCGACGAGGCCACCTCCGGGTTGGATCCCGCCACGACGACGGCGATCCTGTCGCTGCTGAGCCAGCTGCGCGACGAGTTCGGCCTGTCCATCATCCTGATCACGCACGAGATGGAGGTCGTGCGTGAAATCGCCGATTCGGTTGCCCGCATCGACGGGGGACGGATCATCGAGAGCGGTGCGGTCACCGACATCATCCTCGACCCGAGCTCGGCGCTGGCCCGGGAGCTGCTGCCACAGCGGCCGAGCGTGCCGCCCCCCTCGGTCGGTGACATCTGGGAGATCTCCTACGCGTCGCGGGAAGTTCCGCTCGACTGGCTCACGGCCATCCACCACGCCCCGGGCATCTCGGGCACTAAGGTCGACGTGCTCAGCGCCAGTGTCGAGGCCATCCGCGGGGTCGCGGTAGGACGTGCCACGCTCGCCATATCCCCCACCGCACCGAGGGGGTTCGCCGCCTACCTCACCGACCAGGGGCTGCACGTCCACACCGGCGCTGCGCGCTCCGATGACGAGACCGCCGCATGAACCTGTTGGCCCAGGAGGATTTCAGCACGCCATGGGTCAGGGTGCCGGATCTACTGCTGCCCGCCTACGGCGAAACCTGGATCATGGTCGGTGTCACCATGGTGCTGGTCGTCTTGATCGGTACCCCGCTCGGCATCATCCTGCACAACACCTCGAACTTGGGTCTCCATCCCAATTCCCGGGTGTTCACCGCGCTCAACACGATCGTCAACGTCGGCCGGTCGCTGCCCTTCCTGATCCTGATGGCGGCCATCATCCCGGTAACGCGGTTCATCGTCGGCACCACGATCGGCATCCCGGCGGCGATCGTGCCGATGACAGTCGCAGGCGTGCCGTTCTTCTCCCGGCTCGTCCAGAACGCCCTGCGTGAGGTGCGCCCAGATGTCACCGACATGGGCCAGGCCGCCGGCGGGACCACCCTGCAGGTCATCCGCACCGTGCAGATCTCCGAGGCGTTGCCCGCCTTGGCCGGTGCGCTGACGGTCAACACCATCGCGATGATCGAGTACTCCGCGATCGCCGGATCGATCGGCGCCGGCGGTATCGGCAATCTGGCGATCACCTACGGCTACAACAGATTTGACCACAACATCATGATCGCCACGGTGATCTCTCTGATCATCACCATCCAGATCGTGCAATTCGCCGGCGACCGTGCGGTCAAGGCGCTGACGCGCTGAAAGGAAGTCCTGTGACCAATGAGACCATCTCGTCCACCGGGGACGACATCGAGATCAAGCAACGTAAACGCTGGCCGTGGATAGCGGCCGCCGCCGGCGTGGTGATCGTCGCCGTGGGCGGCGTCGTCTTCGCCAAATTCTCCAACCAGGACAAACCGTTCGGCACCACTTTGGAGGTCGCGACCTGGAGCACCGACATCGCCGCCGAGAACCTGCTGTCCTACATCGCGGACAACATCGCCCCTGAACACGGCATCACGCTCAAGCCGGTCCAGATCGACAACATCATCGAGATCAACCGTGCCGTCGATGCCGGCAATGTGGCCGGAAACTTCTTCGAGCACCAGCCGTTCCTCAACGATGCGATCGCGGCCAACGGCTTCCAACTCACCCTGGCCGCACCGGCATTCACCTGGGACCAGGCCACCTACTCGAACAAGTACCGCGACTGGAACCAGCTGCCCAAGGGCGCCAAGATCGCGCTGCGCGACGACCCCGCCGGCCAGGCGATCGCCCTGCTGGACCTCGCCGAAGCCGAGCAGATCACCCTCAAGCCCGGCAAGGACACGCTCGCCGGCCTGCCCCAACTCGGAGACATCGAAGAGAACCCCAAGAATTACCAGTTTGTCCAGGTGCCGATCGGACAGCTCGCGCGCAGCCTCGCCGATGTCGACGCCGTCGTCGTGCACATCTCCGACGTCTACGCAGCGGGTCTACGCGAAACCCAGATCCTGGCCCGCCACCCAGCCCCCAAGGGCAGTGAAGGCGGACTCGTGGTCAGCAACAAGCATCTCGACGACCCCAGCGTGCAGAAGCTGATCGCGACGTTCAAAGACCCCAAGATCGCCGAGTTCCTCTCCACGACCGACAACGAGCTGATCCGCAACACCCTCGGCCCGATCGGCCAGTGACCGCACTCCCGTCAGGAGCATCCTCATGAGTAAACGACCGCTGTATTTCTCGGCCTTCGTGATGAACACCGCATCCCATGTGCTGCACGGTCTTTGGCGCGCCCCCGAAGCGCAGAACCACAAGTTCAACTCCCTGCGGCACTGGACCTCGCTGGCCACCCAGGTGGACAAGGCCGGTTACGACCTGCTGTTCTTCGCCGACGTGTTCGGCCTGCGCGCGCCCTGGAACGGCAACTGGCGCAAATCCGTGGAGGGCGGCATCCAGATCCCGGTCAACGACCCGTCCGTGCTCGCCTCGGCCCTGGCCGCGGCGACCGAGAACCTCGGCATCGTCTTCACCAGTTCTATCGTCCAGGACCACCCGTTCGACTTCGCCCGCCGCATGTCGTCGCTCGACCACTACACCGACGGCCGGCTCGGCTGGAACATCGTGACCAGCTTCAACGAGAACATGTTTCGCAGCTTCGGGCACGAGGGGACCCTCGCGCACGATGAACGTTACGAATGGGCCTACGAGTACGTCGACGTGACGTACAAGCTGTGGGAGGGCTCCTGGGACGAGGATGCCCTGGTGCAGGACAAGGAGCGCGGCGTGCACTCCGATCCGGCGAAGATCCACAAGATCAACCACGTCGGCAAGCGGTACAAGGTCGAGGGGCCGCACTTCAGTTCACCATCGCCGCAGCGCACCCCCGTACTCTTCCAGGCCGGCTCCTCCCCTGCCGGGCAACTCTTCTCGGCCCGCAACGCCGAGGGTGTGTACATCAGCAGTCCGAATCCCACAGCCGCACATGCGCTCACGTCTGAAAGCCGGGTTCTGGCGGCAGAGAACGGCAGAGACCCCGAGGACATCACGTTCGCCCAGGGGCTGTCGTTCGTGATCGGTGACACCCATGCCGAAGCCGTGCGGCGCAACGACGAACTCAAGCGCTACCTCGACCTGGAAGGCATTGCGCTGCACGCCCTCGGCGATGCCGGGATCGATGCGGGCAGCCTCCCGCTGGATACGCCGATCAGTCAGCTCGGTGAGTTCACCGGTATCAAGAGTTTCATCCGGTGGGCAGCCGAAGCCTCGGGCAACGACGAGCCGACGATCCGGGACATGGCCTGGGTCCTGGAGGGAGCGAACCGGGTTGTCGGGACCGCGAAGGAGATCGCGGATCAGCTCGAGGAATGGCGGGAGGCCGGTGTCGACGGCATCAACGTCTACCACGCGACCGTCCCCGGTTCGTTCCAGGAGGTGGCCGACCGACTCTTCCCGACACTGCGGGAGCGTGGACTGATCGCCACCGACAAGTCCGGCAGCCTGCGACACAAATTGCTGGGGCGCGGCGACCGATTGCCCGACAGCCACCCCGCCGCGGCCTATCGCGGCGCATTCGGCGACAACGACCTGCTCAACAACGTCGGGATCGCCTGATACGCCGGGTCAACGCCCCTGGGTGATGTAGGCCTGCAGCTGTTCCTGCTCGGCCTCGAGTTCTTCCATCCGGGTCTTGACGATGTCTCCGATGCTGACGATGCCGGCCAGCCTGCCGCGGTCGAGGACCGGAATGTGGCGTACCCGGTTCTCGGTCATCAACGCGCTGAGGTGATCGACGGTGTCGCGCGGCGTGCACGTCGCCACCACCGTGGTCATGATCTCCGACACCGGTTGTGCAAGCAGGCTGCTGCCGCGCTCGTGCAGCTTGCGTACCACATCGCGTTCCGAGACGATGCCGGCCAACCCGTCGGGCCCCATCACGACCATGGCACCGATGTTCAGCTCGGTCAGCCCGGCCAGCAGCTCGGTCACCGTGGTCTCCGGCGAAATCGTCACCACTGCCGTGCCCTTGTTTTTCAGCACGTCCGCGATTCGCATCGGCAGCCTCCGATCGTGATCCACCTCACACCAGGCTAAAGCGACGGCCGCCGAGAGGAAAGGGGCCACGCGGGAGGTCACGTACATCCGATGCGCATCCGGTGCGCATCTGGTGCAGCGACACCGAAGAGCAGCCTTTTCCCGTGTGTCCGATCTCGGAACGGGGTAGGAATGGGGCCATGATCGAGGTCACGCTGCTGGGCACAGGCAGCCCGATTCCCGATCCGGAGCGGGCCGGGCCGTCCACCCTGGTGCGCGCCGGCGACCAGACGTTTCTGATCGACTGCGGGCGCGGCGTGCTTCAGCGGCTGGCCGCCGTCGGATCGGGCGCCAACCAGCTCAGCGCGCTGCTGCTCACCCATCTGCACAGCGATCACATCGCCGACCTCGGTGACGTCATCATCACGCGCTGGGTGAGCACGTTCACGCCGGATGCTCCGCCCCTGACGATCATCGGCCCCCCGGGCACCGCCGAGGTGGTCGGGGCGACACTGCGGGCCTTCGGACACGACATCGGCTACCGCATCGCCCATCACGCGGATCTGACAGCTCCGCCACCGGTGCAGGTACATGAGCACACCGTGGGTCCCGTGTGGGATCACGACGGAGTGCACATCCAGGTCGCGCCCACCGATCACCGTCCGGTGACACCGACCATCGGGTTCCGCGTCGAGCATGCCGGAGCGTCGGTGGTGTTGGCCGGCGACACCGTGCCGTGCGAGAGCCTTGATACCCTCGCCGCCGGGGCCGGAGCCCTGGTGCACACCGTGATTCGCAAGGACCTGGTGAATCAGCTTCCGATGCAACGGATCCGCGACATCTGCGACTACCACTCGTCGGTGGAGGAGGCGGCCGCCACCGCCGCCCGGGCCGGAGTGGGCATCCTGATCCTGACCCACTACGTTCCGGCGATCGCGCCGGGCACCGAGGACCAGTGGCGGGAGTTGGCCGCATCGGAATTCGACCGACAGATCGAATTGGGCGACGATCTGCACCGGGTCCAGGTTCATCCCGGAGTGTGCACCAAAGGGCGCAGCTGATCAGCAGCGCCTGCCACGACATCGAGATCCGCGGCCGCCCAAGGCCGGCCGCGAGCGATCAGTACGACGTGCTGAATCCCGAGATCGGCCAGTGCGCGGCACCGCTCGACGAGTGCATCGGACAGCTCGCCGTCGCGCAGCGCCGTGGTCACCGTGCGCTCGATCTCGTCGGCCGGCCGCCCGACATCCGCGCAGTGCCGGTCGAGCACGTCGAGCTGTCTCCTGACCGCGACGCCGCCGTCCGGGACGTCGAACAGGTTGCACGCATCGCCGTATTGGGCGACCAGCCGCAGCGTGCGGCGTTCTCCGGTACCGCCGATCAGCACAGGCGGATGCGGCGCGGTCACGGGTCGTGGGCTGCCGATCGGCTGCGGCACGGTCAGATACTCACCGCGGAAAGCGGTTTGGTCGCCGCGCCACATCTGACCGGCCAACTGCAGCAGTTCGGTCATCCGCGCGAACCGTTCCGCCGTGTCAGGTAGGAACAATCCCATCGCGGTGGCCTCGGCGGTGTTGTAACCGGCACCGACGCCGAGCCACGCCCGCCCGTTCGACAGCACGTCGAGCGTCGTCACCGCCTTGACCAACAGGGCGGGCGCCCGGAACGTCGCCGCCGTCACCATCGTGCCCAGCCGAATGTGCCGCGTCACCGCAGCGAGATAGCCGAGCGCGGTGTACGCCTCGAGCATCGGCTCGTCGGTCCGGCAGGACGGATCCGCCTGCACGAGATGGTCGGCCACCCACAGGGTGTCGATGGCCGTGCCGTCGAGGAAGGTCGCCAGATCGGCGAGTCGCTTGTGAATCCGTTCCGGCCACGAATAGTTCGTGACGCTCACGCTGAGCTTCATCCGTGCCGCACCTCGGCCCGGCGCTTCGGCAGGAGTATGCCGGCGACGATGAGCCAGATCAGGCCCGTGAACCGGGCGATCGGCAGGATCACCGCCGCCTCGGGCCAGATCAGCACCAGAGTCGCCACCTCGGCCAGCACGGCGATGGCCAGGCCGGTCCAGGCCAACGCCCGCGGCAACAGTCCGAGGATGAGACCGGGCACGGCGATCCCGGCGAGCAGCAGGCCGAGCGCGACGATGTGCCCGACCCCGCCGGTGAGGAACACCAGGTAGTACAGCGCGCGGATCAGGCCGTCGTCGACGACCACCTCGGGCCGCGACATCGTCCAGCAGATCAGCCCTGCCGACGCGAGTGCACCGGAGGCGAGAATCCCGCCCGCCAAGGCGATGGTCGCACCAGGTGCCGTCACGCCGAGCTGCCGTAACCGGGTGCTCGCGGTGGCGGCGTAGATCGCCAGCGGTACCGACGCCGCGAACGTGCCCACCGCACTGGCCTGCACCGCCCCGTGATGGTCGTGGACATATCGAAGGACATCTGCGGCCGCGCCGTACGGCAACGGCATCACGCCACCGAGCGCGACGCCGACGCCCAGCCCGATCAGCACCAACGCGAGCGAGACCGCTGCCAGCGGGGCCAGGGGCGGTCCGCCTTGCCGGCCGCCGGGCCGCGGCGACCGCATTAGATCAGCTGTTGAATCGTTCATACTTTGAACGATATGCCCGTAGTCGGGCCGCGGCAACAACCTGAATATTTTCAGTTGTGAACCATTTGGCGGTGATACGGTTTCGCTGTGGAAACTGGGCCGGACACCGTCGCATTCCTGCTGGCGCAACTCGGCCACCGGGCGGCGACACTGTTCGCCGAGCAGATGGAGACCCTCGAACTCACCCCTCCGCACGCCGGCATCCTGCGCGCCGTCGGCGGGCAGCCCGGCCTCAGTCAGCAGGCTCTGAGCACCCAACTGAGCCTGTTACCCAGCCGGGTGGTGAGCTACGTCGACGACCTCGAGGACCGTGGCTACGTCGAACGACGCCGCAATCCCGACGACCGCAGGCTGCACGCTCTGTACCTCAGCACCGCGGGAAAGAAGACGCTGCGCCGGATCGGTGAGCTGGCCCGCCGGCACGACGAGCGCATGACCGCCGGCCTCGACGCCGCCCAACGGGACAACCTCCACGTGCTGTTGCAGACCCTCGCCGTGCACCACGAGCTGGCACCGCACGTGCACCCCGGCTATCGCAACCTTGGCCGCGCGAGTGCGGGCCGGCTCAAGCCAGCCGAGTGACCTCCACGACCACATCGAGATCCGTTGAGCCCTCACCCGAATAGATCCCCTTGAGCGGGGCCACATCCGAATAGTCCCGGCCCACACCGACGCTGACGTACTGCTCGTTGATCTCGGAGTCGTTGGTCGGGTCGTAGTGCCACCAGCCGCCGGTCCACGCCTGGATCCAGGCGTGACTCTGACCGTCGATGGTGTCCCCCACCACCGCCTCTCGCGACGGATGCAGGTAACCCGACACATACCGGGCCGGAATTCCCATGGACCGCAACATGATCAACGACAGATGGGCGAAATCCTGACACACGCCCTTGCCCTCGCGCAGGGCATCCAGACCCGAGGAGTGCACCCCGGTGGTACCCGGCACGTAGTCGAGTTCGCTACGCACCCACTGCGCCACCGCCCCGACCGCCTCGAACGGGTCGTGCTCCTTGGCAATCTGCTGTCCCACGCGCGCGATCCGCTTGCTGTGCGGTGTGTAGTGGGTCGGACTGAGCACCTCGTCGAACCGGTCGATCACGGCCTCGGTATCCAAGTCATCCCACCCGGCCAGTTCCTCGGGTTTCTCCGCGACGTCGGTCTCGACCACCGAGGACCCCGAGACCTCCAACTCGGTGTGCGGAGCGTGCAGGTCGAAGGCCGTCACCGCCGTACCCCAATAGTCGACATACCGGTAGGACCTGGTCGCCGGGATCGTCTCGACGCGGTTCAGGATGACGTTCTGACGCGTATCCGACCGCGGGGTCAATCGGGCCTCGTTGAAGGACGCCGTCACCGCGGACTTGTACGCATATCCGGTCGAG
Organism: Mycolicibacterium peregrinum; assembly: GCF_001665785.1. Classification (GTDB taxonomy): domain Bacteria; phylum Actinomycetota; class Actinomycetes; order Mycobacteriales; family Mycobacteriaceae; genus Mycobacterium; species Mycobacterium peregrinum_A. Next base: position 204,395 of record NZ_LZSO01000012.1, on the reverse strand, counting down.
TGCACCACCCGTAGCCGCCACATCTAGACCTCGCCCTCCTCGATCACAACCACATCCCCGTGCCCCGCGTCGGTCCAGGCCACCCACGGTGCGGAGTGGAAGTACTGCAGTGCCAACGCTTCTCCGACATCGCGGCAGGTCTTCTGCAATCCCGCCAGCCGAGCATCCAGGGATTCCAGCAGCGCGCCGGGCTGCAGGAACTCGAGCTCACTGCGCGCCCGGCCCAACAGCCGCTGCGCCTCGGCGGTGGCCCCCAGTCGGCTGTGCGGCCGGTTGAGCAATTCGTCGAGACTGTGTTCGGCCAACCGCAGCGAATAGAAGATCGACCGGGGGAACAGTCGATCCAGGAGCATGAACTCGACAACCCGACCGGCGTCGAGCACGCCGCGGTAGGTACGCAGATAGGTGTCATGGGCCCCGGCCGAGCGCAGCAACGTGACCCAGGCCGGCGACGACCCACTGTCCCCGACCCGCGACAGCAGCAACCGGACGGTCATGTCGACGCGCTCGATCGCCCGGCCCAACAACATGAACCGGTAGCCGTCGTCGCGACTCAACGTCGAATCGGCCAGGCCCGCGAACATCGCCGCGCGCCCCTCGACATAGGACAGGAACTCGTGGGGCCCCAGGCGTTTGGCCGCGCGCTCCCGCTCAGCGAGGGCGTTGTAAGTGGTGTTGAGACACTCCCAGATCTCGGTTGAGGTGACTTCGCGGGCACCGCGGGCATTCTCGCGGGCCGCCGAGACCGAGTCGACGATCGAGTTGCCCCCACTGTCGCGGCTGAACGCCACGATGTCGGTCAATGACCACACGTCGAGACGGCGGGTAGGCGGCTCGATCCCGAGCACCCGCAGCAGCGTGCGTGAGGCCACGTCGGGGTCGACGCTGGAGTCTTCCAACAGCTGGTGCACCGTGACGTCGAGGATGCGTGCGGTGTCGTCGGCCCGCTCCACGTAGCGTCCGATCCAGTACAACGACTCGGCATTGCGTGCCAGCATCTATTCCCACCCCCTGCTACTGCTGTTGTTGAGACGACGAACCATCAGCTGCACCATCGCTTTTGGGCCCCTTGGCGGATGCCGGCAGCGACCGCACCACCTCGGCCGCGGCGAGCTCGCGATCTGCCGCCGATGTCCGCGAGGCCAGCACCCAGGTGTCCTTCGACCCACCGCCCTGGCTGGAATTGACCACCAGAGACCCTTCCGGCAGCGCCACCCGGGTCAGCCCGCCGGGCAGAACCCAGACGTCGTTGCCGTCGTTGACCGCGAACGGACGCAGGTCCACGTGCCGGGGTGCCAGCTTGTCGCCGATCTGGGTGGGCACGGTGGACAGCTGCATCACCGGCTGGGCGATCCAGCCGCGCGGGTCGTTGCGGATCTTCCTGGCGATCGCCGTCAACTCCTTGGCCGAGGCGTCCGGACCGAACACGATCCCGTACCCACCCGAACCTTCCACCGGCTTGATGACGAGTTCGTCGATCCGGTCGAACACCTCTTCCCGTTCGGCGTCCAGCCAGCAGCGGTAGGTGTCGACATTGGCCAGCGCCGGCTTCTCGCCCAGGTAGTACTCGATGATCGTCGGGACGTAGGTGTAGACGAGCTTGTCGTCGCCGACCCCGTTGCCCACCGCACTGGAGATCACGACGTTGCCGGCCCGGGCCGCATTGAGCAGGCCGGCCACCCCCAGCACCGAGTCGGGCCGGAACTGCATCGGGTCCAGGAACGCGTCGTCGATGCGCCGGTAGATGACGTCGACCTGACGCTCGCCCTCGGTGGTGCGCATATAGACGGCGTTGTCGCGGCAGAACAGGTCGCGACCCTCGACCAACTCGACGCCCATCTGCCGGGCCAGCAGCGAGTGCTCGAAGTAGGCCGAGTTGTAGACGCCGGGGGTGAGCACCACGACGGTCGGGTCCGCGACGTTGGTGGGTGCGGCGTTCAGCAGCGCCCGCAGCAGGTGCGACGAGTAGTCGCCGACGGCGCGCACCCGGTGGGTGGCGAACAGGTTCGGGAAGACGCGCGCCATCGTGCGCCGGTTCTCCATCACATAGGACACCCCGGACGGCGACCGCAGATTGTCCTCGAGCACCCGGAAGACACCCTTGTCGTCACGGATCAGATCGATGCCCGCGACGTGGATGCGCACCCCGTTGGGCGGGACGATGCCCGCGGCTTCCCGGTGGAAGTGCTCACACGACGTGACCAGCCGACGCGGGATCACACCGTCCCGCAGGATCTCCTGCTCGCCGTAGATGTCGTCGAGGTACATCTCCAGCGCCTTGACCCGCTGGGTGATGCCCCGTTCCAGTCGGGACCATTCAGCCGCCGAGATCACCCGCGGCACCAGGTCGAGCGGGAACGGCCGCTCCTGGCCCGACAACGAGAATGTGATGCCCTGATCGGTGAACGCCCGGCCCAGCGCGTCCGCCCGCGACCGCAGCTCCGAGGCGTCCGACGGAGCAAGCTCGGCGAAGATCCCCTTGTACGGTCCGCGCACGTTGCCAGAGCCGTCGAACATCTCGTCGAAGGCCTCCGAGTAGCGGCCCAGCCGGTTGTAGCCGTCGAAGACGCCCTGATGTCTGACGCGGCGCGCCGAAGCGGCACGCTGTCCGGCCGGGGCGGACCCGTTCGCCCCTGGCTCTTGGGTACGGACTGTTCTCAGGCTCACCCTTGTCATGCTGCCGCACCTGACGCCGTTTCGCCGGGTCAACGGCGCAGCCCGTTTCGGCAGGCCAAAGGCCGATTGCCGTGGTACAAGCGTCCGGAACCGGGGCGCGGGCAGCCCACGTTCGGCCGGCGCCGCTTTGGGAGTTCGGACGCCTCGCTGGTACCCTGAACAGTCGCTGCCCGCAGTGCGGGTGTGCGCACCCAGACTTCGGTAACCCCAGCTAGAGAATTACGAAGGAATTTTTACGTGGCCAACATCAAGTCGCAGGAAAAGCGCATCCTCACCAACGAGCGTCGTCGGCTGCGTAACCAGTCGGTGAAGTCGTCGCTGCGTACCGCCGTGCGCGGCTTCCGCGAGGCCATCGACGCGGGCGAGAAGGACAAGGCCGCCGAGTTGCTGGTCGCCACCAGCCGCAAGCTCGACAAGGCCGCCAGCAAGGGCGTCATCCACGCCAACCAGGCCGCCAACAAGAAGTCGGCCCTGGCCCTGGCGCTGAACAAGCTCTGATCCTTCGGTTCAACCCGAAATAGTTTTCCCGGTTCACCGGGTGGCGAGTTCCGCCACCCGGCGTACCGCTGTTTCAAGGGCGTAGTCGGCATCCGCCGCTGCGCCCTTTACGTCTGCATTGAGCGCGGCAACCACCCGCATGGCCTCGGCGACCGAATCGCGCGACCATCGGCGCGCCTGCTTCTGCGCCTTCTGCACCCGCCAGGGCGGCATCCCCAGTTCACCGGCCAGCCGGTACGGATCTCCCGACAGCGGACCCACCCGCGCGATCGTGTGTACGGCCTCGGCCAGCGCATCGGCGAGGACCACCTGTGGCTCGCCGGCGAGCATCGCCCACCGCAACGCCTCAGCGGCTCCCGCGACATCTCCGGTGACCGCCTTGTCGGCGATGTCGAAGCCCTTCACCTCCGCCTTGCCGTTGTGATAGCGGCGCACGGCGACCGCGTCGACCTGGCCTGCGGTGTCGGCCACGAGTTGTGAGCACACCGCGGCGAGCTCGCGGATGTTCGAGCCGACCGCGTCGAGCACCGCGGTAACCGTGTCGTCGGACACCTTGGCCCGCAACTGACGGAACTCGGCGCGCACAAAATCCGCACGCTCGGCCGGCTTGCTGATCTTCGCGCACGGATGCACCTGTGCGCCAAGCTTTTTCAACTGATCGGCCAGCGCCTTGGCCCGTCCGCCACCGGAGTGGATGACACACAGCACCGTACCGGGCGGCAGATCGGCTGCAGCCGAGGCGATCAGGGCCACGGCATCCTTGCCTGCCTCGGCAGCTGCCTCGAGTACCACCAGGCGTTCCTCGGCGAACAGCGATGGGCTCAACAGCTCGGCGAGCTCGCTGGTGCTGACCTCACCGGCCCGCATCCGGTCCACCGGAACGTCATCGGAACCGGCCTGCTGGCGCAGCGCCCGCAGTATCGCCCCCACCGCCCGCTCGACCAGCAGTTCCTCATCGCCCAGAATCAGGTGCAGACCGTCGATCTGTTCGCTCACACCGATGATCGTGTCACGCCGACCCGACAGCCCCGACCACCTGGCCTGCCAGCGCCCAGGCCAGCAACCCGAACACCACCGCGGCCAACCCGCGACGCATCCAGCGCAGCCGCCACAACACCGTCAACGCCGCCCCGCCCAACGCCACCGACACCACGCCGGCCAACCCCGACGGCGACGGCACGGCGGCTGCCGGCATGGCCGAAGCCCAGCGGGACACCGACAGCAGCCACCACAACTCCGGTCCGGTGAACTGGATCAGCAGTTGGGCTGCACCCGGCCAGACCGTCGAGCACACCGCCGCCGCGGTGCCGAGGACGGTGATCGGCGGAATCACCCAAGCCACTGCGAGATTGGCGGCGACCGCCACCAGACTGACCGTCCCCGAGATCCCGGCCACCAATGGCGCGGTCACCAGTTGAGCCACCACCGCGACGCTGACCGCCGCCGCCACCGGCCGCGGCCAGCCGCGAGCCTCTAGCCGGCCCGACCACATCGGAGCGAGGACGACGATGCCCGCCGTCGCGCACACCGACAACGCGAACCCGACGTCGACCGCGAGTTCGGGGGTGGCGATCATCAGCGCGATCACGCTGGCGGCCAGCGCGGGCACCGCCTGCCGTCTCCGGTGGGTCAACACCGCGAGCAGGGTCACCGCCCCCATCACCGCGGCCCGCAGCACACTGGCCGAGGGTTGCACGACGATGACGAAGCCGACCAGCCCGGCACCCGCGAGCAGCACAGCCGCTCGCGGCCCGATCAGTACCGCGCTGAGCAGCAACGCACCGCACACGATGGTCACGTTGGCGCCCGACACCGCGGTCAGATGCGTGAGACCCGACGTACGGAACTGCGCCGTCGTGGTGCCGGTGACCGTCGAGGTGTCCCCCAGCACCAATGCCGGCAGCATGGCCGCCTGATCGGCGGGCAACACCGCACGTGCGGCCTCCGCGAATCCGGCCCGGATCTGTTGGGCGACGCGCTGGGTGGCCGAGGCCGCCCCCGGCGACGACTGACCCGACGCCGCCAGCACAGCCACACTCAGATCCCTGCGGCCCGGACGCGCCACCGCGGCCCGGAACGTCGCCGGTCGCCCCGGAGCGACCTCCCCAAAGCCCGGTGGCGCGAACACCAGGACGCGCCCCGACATCGGGGCCTGATCGACCCGGCGCAGCCCGGCGCGGAACATCACCCGACCACCTTTGATCGCCCGCGGGGTCTCCGCGGGAACGACCTCGACCGTCGCGGTTGCGCCGTAGAGGCGACCGACCGGGTGATGTTCGACCTGATGCACGCGCAGTCCGACCGCGACACCGAACCCGGCCGCGACGGCCGCCACCGCCAGCACGGCGGCGACGACGCCCGTGCCATCGCCGTCTCCCCATCGGCCGGCCAGCCAGGTCAACCCCACCGCGCCGAGGCCCACCACCACCGAGGCGCCCGGGCCCCAGACGATGGCGGCCGCCGACACCGACCACGCGGTCAGGGCGGCTGGGACGAGGCGCAGATCCAGTGGCTGCCCCGCGGCCCACCCGTCGGCCTGCCCGTCACTCTCGGAAGCATCACACCCGGACCAGCTCACGCAGCTTCTCCAACCGCGCCGGACCGATCCCGTCCACGTCGCCGAGTTGGTCGACACTGTCGAACCGACCGTGGGCGGCCCGCCAGGCCACGATCGCCTCGGCGGTCACCGGGCCGACACCGGGCAGTGCGTCGAGATCCTCGACCGTCGCCGTGTTGAGGTCCACCGGTCCCGACGGCGCGCCGGACGCACGGGCAGGCGCGCCACCGGCCGGGGATGCCGGGGCAGCGCCGGCGACCGAACTGCCCATGGTCGTCGGTTGGCCCGGTGGCGCGTCGATACCGACCACAATCTGCTCACCGTCACCGATCCGGCGGGCCATGTTCAACCCGATCAGGTCGGCACCGTCGAGTGGCCCGCCGGCGGCATCCAGCGCATCGGCGATTCGCGCGCCGGGTTGCAGGGTCACCAGACCGGGCTTGTGCACCAGGCCAACCACGCTGACCACCACCGGCCCTGCCGCGACGTTCGGTTCCGGTGTCGGGACTGCCGACGAAACCATTTGCACCGGTGGCAGATTCGCCGAGGCGACCGGCGGCGGCTGCTGACGGATCAGGCTGAAAACGGTGACCAGGATCGCGAGGACACCGACACCGGCCAGCACCAGGGCCCCGGCGCGGCCCGGGTCGGCGCGAACCCTGCTCAACCAGCCCGGGCCCTCCCCCGGCGCCGTGTCGGGCAGCCATCGCGACAGCGCACTCTCGGACGCGGCGCCCTCGTCGCCAGCTCCCTCGGTGTCGGGATCATCCCCGCCGTCTCGACGAGCACCACCCGGACGGCCTCCACCCAGACGGCTGAGCCGCTCCACCGACAATTCGGTTCCCATGCCCGCGACGGTAGGTGCGGGTCACGACGGGGCCAGGCTCCCGGGACGGCGGCGCCGGCCGACTGTGGATGAATCTCGCGCTGTGGATTACCTGCCCGATGGTGAGCATTTTGACAGGACTTGAGCGACCCGGCCCGTTCGCCGGTGTCGCGTCGTGGCCGATCCGTTTGCGCAGCAGCGTGGGAATAGCCGCCTAGCGCGTTACGTCAACTCCGCGGCTAGTCGACTGCCGCAACCCACTTTTGACTGGAAGGCCAGAATTCTTTCCATTCGTCCGGCAACATATAGACCTTCGCGCTATCGCAACCATGGGGAACTTCGCCAATCTTTACTCCGACCTTCATCACGTCGTCTTTAAAAACTATTTCCCGCATATCGATTGAGTCTGATTGCAATGAGTCGACCTTATGCGACGTACACCAGCTTTCCTTCAGAAGTAAGATTCTATCGCCAACTGCAAGCCGCCCACCCTCCATGTGCACACCAATACAGCCCGTCCAGATCTTCACTACTGTCCCAACATACTGCAGCTTCAGTTCGGCCAACCGTCTGATAACCGTAGCATTTGCGACTCTGGAGATAGAATTCAATAACGAATCGATTACGTCTACATATGCACCTAAAAGCGAGGGATCGACAATATCGTCATCTCCGTATGAATGTGCCAAATCGTTGCGCCTTTGAACGAAATCTGCGAGGAACGATTCATAGCTCGCATAACCGACCTTGTCCATGGAGTTGACAGGTTCGTTCTTCGCCAAGGTGGCTTCAATATCAATACCCAAACGCGAAAAGAGAGTCTTGACGTAGGGCAAACGATAGTTTGCAGTAGATAGCGTGAATACTTCAGGCACTAGAGTGGGAGGCCCGCTGCCATCTCTACCCAGTGCTTCTATCGCGGCTCGCTCATTTACTTTACTTCGCACACGAGCCCGTTCGCCGTCACGCAAACACTGCAGTATCAGATCACGTTGACTAAGTCTTACTGCCTCGGGAAGATCCCCGTACGTTCCATAGATTCTGCTGTATGCATCAGCGACTGCAAGCATGACTGAATCCACGGTTTGTTCCAGCAATCCATAGCATCCCACTATCGCATTTGCGTAGGTCATGCGCTTTGCTCGCGAGTTGTAGTCGCGAAGGGCGGCGACGTCGGCGCGGTACCGCTCCTCCAGTGCCCGAGTTAGGATCGAATAAAGTTCCAACTCAGCACGAACACGGTTCAGGTCAGCGCTCAGTGCCCGCAGAACAGTCTGCATTACGCGTCGATAATGTGACGCAGTGCGCCGTCAATCAGGGAATCCCGCTTCTCCAGATCCTTTGGATCAGTTCGTCTCCCATCGAAGGCCGCCGAATGCTCATCGTAGAGCGCCTTGATTGCCGCTTGCACATCCTCTCGGCGATCCACCAGCTGCTGTCTAGCGTCCAGGTGACGACTGAATGCGGCCATCACCGAGTCGTAGGCAAGTAATGTCGGACGCGGGACCCAAGCCATGGAGCCGCCCCGCTCTCTTCGTGTATAGAAGGCACGTTCCCCAAGGACCAGTTCGACCAAATCGCTCGTCTCCACAAAAATATCACCAATTTGGCTTACTAATCCTGAGGAAAATGCCTTGTTCCCTTTGCTCCAATAATCATCGAGAAAGGGCTTGAGCCGGCGGGGTGCCGAATCTACGCCTCGCTGGCGGTGCGCAAAGAACCTGAGAACCATTTCGACGTCTTCCATCGTTCGGTAACGCTCATTCTCAAGCACATCCTCACTAACTTCACCCGTTTTCAACTCATTATCGTCGGGTTCCGGAATCCGCCAAGCTCGGCAGAAACTTGCCGTACGTGCCAGTGGTGGGAGTAATTCATTCAAGACACCTTTACTCAATGCATTCCGCGTCTCTTGCGGAGTGAGTTTTTCACCTCCGCTATTGATGCGCTCGAATACAAGTTCTTTGAGCTGGTCGGCTTGCGATTCGTTCTGGGCTGTCTCGTATAGCAATACGATGCTCGACAGGTAACGGCGATCAATACCTTGCCGCAGCTGCGCTGGCAGCTCCCGATATGTGCGTCCTTCGAGAACCTGCCAATACTCTAACTCGGTCAAGACAAGTTCGTCGTTATAGAAGGCCTTTAGCGCGGTCAAGCGTTGCAGCCCATCCATCACCTGAAATTTTGAGTATTCGTACTCATATAAGAAGATTGGCGGCACCGGCACATTCATGATGAAGGATTCAATGAGTCTTGACTGTTTACCGGGATTCCAGCGCGCCCGCCGCTGGAAGTCAGGTTGCAACTCCCATCTGCCAGAGCCCAGCACCGCTGGGAGATCAGCGAGCTGAGTGCGGCCCTGATCAGTAACTATCCGAATCTCGCCGCTGACGTAGCGAGCAGCTATTTCCTCATCCGTCATGATCGGTTCGGTTTCGGCTGTCGTTATTCCCAAGTCGAGCGGCTCTTCAGGGAGAAGGTTCGTCGGCACGTCGCTCCGTCGTTGCGTTGGATATCGTTAGCGATCAGCTGGCGCACAGCCGACCGGTCAGGACAGATCTTCCCACGTGTCACTTGGACGACTTCCTGAAACTGTGCAACCACGCCTGCACCTCGGCCATCTGCACCGCATGGAAAGAGTGCCTGGGGTTCGCATTCGACATCGCGCCTGCTCCTAGCGCCGGAAGCAACCCCGATCTCATGTGCTCATCGAGATCTGAGCACCAGATCGAGCCAAAGTCCACATCCGACATGTGCAGCAAACTCTTCGGCGCCTCTTGAACTACCCTGACTTTACCACGCCCCGCGACCGAAATAGTTTGCCGTTCAACTAGATATTGGCAGGTCGGAGGCGGAATTGGCCCACCAGAAGCCAATTGGCTCAGCTATCTCCCCGCGCCGTTGGAGGACGGAGGCGGCGTGGCCCGTTCCAGGTACCGCAGCAGTTCCACCGGGAACGGCAGGACCACGGTGGAGTTCTTCTCCGCAGCGACTTCGACGACGGTCTCCAGCAGCCGCAGCTGCAGGGCCGCCGGGTCGGCCGACATCACGTCGGCGGCCGCGGCGAGTTTCTCGGAGGCCTGCAGTTCGCCGTCGGCGGTGATGACGCGGGCCCGTCGTTCCCGTTCCGCCTCGGCCTGACGTGCGATGGACCGCTTCATCGAATCGGGCAGCACGACGTCTTTGATCTCGACCCGGTCGATGTGGATTCCCCAGCCCACCGCCGGGTTGTCGATGAGCAGTTCGAGGCCTTGATTGAGCCGCTCCCGATTGGACAGGAGGTCGTCCAGATTGCTCTTGCCGATGATCGACCGCAGCGACGTCTGTGCCACCTGGCCGATCGCCGACATGTAGTCCTGGACGTCGACCACGGCCCGAACGGGGTCGATCACGTTGAAGTAGATGACGGCGTCGACCCGCACGGTGACGTTGTCACGGGTGATGCCGTCCTGCGCGGGGACCGGCATCGTGATGATCTGCATGTTGACCTTTTGCAACCGGTCGGCCACGGGAACGAGCATCGTCAACCCTGGTTGCCGGACATTGTCGCGGACCCGGCCGAACCGGAAGACCACGCCGCGCTCGTACTGCCTGACCACGCGGATGTTGCTCGCGCCGAGCCACAGCAGGGCGATGGCACCGGCCCCCGCCGACGCGAGCGCATAGAGCATGTCCATGATCTGTGACCTCGATTCATGGCGTCGCGGGGCGAGCCCGCCCCACAGTTCGATTGTGCGACGCCGGCGGGTCTCCCGCCAGGAGGGACCGGCGCCTACCGCGGGTGAACAAGTCCCCGATAGTGTCTAGGGTCCAGCGCAGGGCTCAGCGAGGAGACGATCATGACCGCAGCGGGTAAGCCGATCCGGGTCATCCAATGGACCACCGGCAACATCGGACGACGCTCGCTGCACGCGATCATCGGCCGCGACGACATGGAACTGGTCGGCGTGTACGCCTACGGCGCCGACAAGGTCGGCGTCGATGCCGCCGAGTTGGCCGGCTGGCCCGAGCCCACCGGCATCAAGGCCACCAACGACATCGACGCACTGATCGCCCTGAAACCCGACGCCTGCTGCTACAACCCGATCTGGCCCAGCGTCGACGAACTGGTCCGGCTGCTGGAAGCCGGGGTCAACGTGTGTTCCAGTGCCGCCTGGATCACCGGCGGCAAGCAGACCCCCGAAGACCGGGAGCGCATCGAGAAGGCGTGCCAGACAGGTAATGCCACGATTTTCGGCAGCGGGGCACATCCTGGCCTGACCAACATGATGGGCATGGTCCTGTCCAGCGCGTGCGAGAGCGTCGACGAGATCCGGATCACCGAGTCCGTAGACTGTGGGGTCTACGAATCGGCCGGAACCATGGCGGCGATGGGGTTCGGCAAGGACCCGGAGACGCCCGGGCTGGCCGAGAGTGTCCGTCTCGAGAGTGAAGTATTCGCCGAGTCGGCGGCGATGATGGCCGACGCGATCGGAGCCAAGCTCGACCGGATCACCTTCGACGTCACGTTCACCCCGGCCACCGAGGACTCCGATCTGGGGTTCATGCAGATCCCCAAGGGCACCGTGGCCAGCGTCTACGGGTATCACCGCGGCTGGGTCGGCGACAAGAACGTCGTCAGCGTCGGATTCAACTGGATCATGGGCGATCACGTCACCCCGCCGAAGCCGGTAGCGCACGGTCACGTGATCCAGGTGTTCGGCGTGCCCAACATGCGGACGGTGGTGTACTGCCTGCCGTCGAAGGACTGGAGCGAGGTCAGCCTCAACGGGCTCGGCATGATCTACACCGCGCTGCCGGTCACCAATGCGGTGCCCGCCGTGGTGGCCGCCGCACCCGGCATCCTCACGCTCAAGGATCTGCCGCCGGTCACCGGCCGCTTCGCGGGCTGACGTCCGCCGCGACGTCGAGGTTCCGTTCCGTCCGGCCGGCACCGTCGACGATCGCTCGCAGCGCCGCGACGTGACCGTCGAACGCCACCCGGCCGGCGTCGGTGAGCCTGGCGTGCACCTTGTGGCGGCTCCCGTCGAGCCGCCGCTCGGTGATCGCGTACCCGGCGTTCTCCAGAACCGACAGTTGCTTGGACAGCGCCGAATCCGAAAGTCCCAGCGTCTCTTTGAGATAGGAGAACTCAGCCCAATCCGCGGCAGCCAACGTCGCGACCAAAGTCAGGCGCGTGCCGGGGTGAATGAGTTCGTCAAAGCGCGGCACCGTCGTCATGCATTGGTCCAGCGGCACAGGGTGCGCAGGATCTCCGGGCCGCCGAACCCGACGATCGCGGCGACGAACACCGCCGCGGCGATCCCGGCATGACGGGCCCCATCGGCGTGCAGCGCGAATCCCGCTCCGATCGTCAAGACCACCAGTGCGATCAGCATGCCGATCACCACCAGCGGTATCCGACTCCGGGCCGTGTCCGCGCTGACCTGTAGGCGATCCGTCCTGCGGCGACCGTCCAGACGGCGTGACGCGATCACGGAGTGGACCACACCGAATCCGAGTGTGGCGGCGATGACGAGCCATTGCGGACCGACATCGCCGATGACTCCGAGGAATACCCAACCCGCCGCCAGCAGCCACCAGTACCACCGGGGCAGGCCGACTTCATCCGCGACCCGCGCCGTGGCGCGGTCGACGGCATCCAATGCGGCACGCGCGTCGGCCGGCGTCGTGCCTCCCATGGCCCCATCTTCACTTTCCCACATGGAAAGTAGACTCCACTTTCCAAGTAGGAAAGTCAAGGTTTCGCCCGGGCTGAAACTTCTACGCGTCCTCCACGGTGATGCAGGCACCGACCGCGCCGCCACCGACATGTACGGCCAGCACCGCGCCCATGTCCGTCACCGCAAGCGACTGCAGGTTGGGCAGCCGGTCGGTGAGCGCCGCCGCGATCTCCTCGGCGCCGTCCGGGTTGTCGACGTGGTGCACGACCACCCGCACGGCACGGTCCCCCGCTGCATCGGCAATCTGATCGACAAGTGCCGCATGCGCTTTCGAAATCGTCCGGATGCGCTGGGAGAGCACCAGCCGGCCGTCCACGTCGAGGTGCAGCAGCGGCTTGAGTGACAGAGCGGTGCCCAACCACGATGCCGCCGCACCGATCCGGCCACTGCGCCGCAGGTTGTCGAGCCGGTGCACCACGATGAACGCCTGCCCACGCGGGATCGCGGCGCGCGCCGCCGCCTCCACCATGTCCAGCGATTCACCTGCCCGGGCCGATTCGGCGGCCGCCAGGGCGACGAACCCCACCCCCATCGCGGCAGCCCGGGAGTTCACCACCCGTACGGCCTGCCCGATCTCGCGGGCCACGGCCGCGGCGGTGCTGTACGTGCCCGACAGCGCCGCCGAGATATGCACTGCGACAACACCGTCACCGCCGCTGTCGGCCAGCGCCTGCCGATAGGTCTCGGCCAGATCGGCCGGCGACGCCCCGGACGTGGTGACGCGCGGCCGGTCATGGATGTCGGTCGGTATCGGGTCGATGCCGTCGCGCAGGTCATTGCCGTCGTCGAGGATGTGCAACGGCACCTGCCGGATACCCCACTGTTCACACAACTCGGGCCGCAACCGCGCCGTCGAGTCGGTCACCACCATGACCGCCATCGTCAGTCGGTGGAATCCAGTTGTGGCACACCGGCATCGGCAAGGCCCTTGAGCATCAGCTCGGCCACCGCCCGGTGGGCTTCGAAATTCCAGTGGATGCCGTCGGGATTGCCGCGCCCGCCCAGCACCTCGTCGGCCACCGCGGCCTTGAGATCCACCAACGACACGTCATGCTCGGCCGCCCAGTCCGTGATCGCCCTTACCGTGGGCTCACGTCCGTGATGGGCCCTGCCGTACGTATCGGCAATGTGCACCGACGGCAGCGAGGCCACCACCGGAATGCCCGGCCGGTTGAAATCGATGGCGTTGCGCGTCATCTCCAGGTACTCCACCGTCACATGCGGTGGCAGCGCCGCCCGGGCGATCGGCGACAACCGCGGCTGAATCCAGCCGTATCCGTCTCGCGCCCAGCGCCGCAGCCAGGCCGGACGCACATACCGGATCAGCTCGCGCAGTGCCGTCGGCAGTGGCGAGGGCAGCGAATCCATGCCGCTGGTGGCGAAGACCACGGCACCGGCGCGGGGCAACGCCGCCCACGCCCGCGGGTCCTGGGTCGAGGCCCACCAGACGTCGCGGGTGGTCCAGCCGATCCGACCGATGAGTTCTACGTCCCAGCCCAACTGCTCGGCCACGATGTTGGGCCAGATCCGTGGATCGTCGGAGGGCAGACCACCGGTCGGGCCGAAATAGGACAGGGAGTCGGCGAAGACCAGCAGTACCGGCCTGCGGTCGGGCGAGCGATCAGAGGACATCGTTGGCCACCTGCGCCGAGGCGTTCCACACATCCAGTCGCCATTTGATGTCGTCGAATTCTCCGTCGTCTTCGGAGTGCCCCGACAACTGAACCCAACTGGCGTTACCCATACCGCCCAGCACCGGCCAGTTGTCCACCGGCAGGCCAAGCAGGCCGGCGGTCAACGCCGCGATGAGCCCGCCGTGGGCGACGAGCACGACCGGACGGTCTGCTCCTCCCCCGACCTGATCCAGACCCCAATCGGATTGCCCGGCAACAAGTTCAGCAACAACCGGAACACTGCGGCCGGCCACGTCGACGCGGCTCTCGCCACCGTGCGGTGCCCACCGCGCGTCCTCACGCCACGCCACGCGGGCGCCCGGGGCTGCGGTGTCGACCTCCTGGTGCGTCAGACCCTGCCAGTCCCCGAGATGCGTCTCCCGCAACCGCTTGTCCACGGCCACCGCGATCCCGGCGCGATCGCCGAGGGTCATCGCGGTATCCAGGGCACGCTTGAGATCCGAGGACACGATCAACAGCGGTTGACGCTTGGCCAGCACCTCGGCCGCCGCAGCCGCCTGATCGCGGCCCAGATCGGACAACTCGGTGTCGAGCTGCCCCTGCATCCGGCTGTCCGCGTTGTACTCGGTCTGGCCGTGGCGCAACAGCACCAGCCGACGGACCCTCATCGCGCCCTCATTCTGTGACTTCCGGGTCCGTCGGACCACCAAGCTCGACCGGAACGGTCGGGCAGTCCCGCCACAGCCGTTCCAGGGCGTAGAACTCCCGCTCGTCCTGGTGCTGGATGTGCACGACGATGTCCACGTAGTCGAGCAGTGTCCAACGCCCCTCGCGGGTGCCCTCGCGACGGGCAGGCTTGTAACCGGCCAGCCGCATCTTTTCCTCGACCTCGTCGACGATCGCATTGACCTGACGCTCGTTGGAGGCCGACGCGATCACGAAGCAATCGGTGATCACCAACTGCCCCGACACGTCGATGACGACCACATCGTCGGCCAGCTTGGCCGAGGCAGCCTGGGCGGCCACCGTCGCCATCGCCACGGCCTCAGCGGTGGCGCTCATCGAACCGGCTCCATGATGTGTTCACCCTTTCCGTCTGCGGAGTACAACCCGCGTTTGGCCACGTACTGCACCACGCCGTCGGGCACCAGGTACCAGATCGGCCGGTCTTCTTCGGCCCGCTTGCGGCAGTCGCTGGACGAGATGGCCAACGCCGGCACCTCGACCAATGTCAATGCGTCCGGCGGCAGCTCACGCAGCGCCGCCTCGATGTGTTCACCGTCCAACTCGTAGCCCGGCCGGCTGACGCCGACGAACCTCGCCATAGAGAACAGGTCCTCCCAGTTCTGCCAGGACAGAATCGAGGCCAGGGCGTCGGCTCCGGTGATGAAATACAGGTCGGCGTCGGCGTTGAGGTCACGCAGATCGCGCAGGGTGTCCTTGGTGTAGGTCGCCCCGCCCCGGTCGATGTCGACGCGGCTGACCGAGAATCTCGGGTTGGACGCGGTGGCGATCACCGTCATCAGATACCGGTCCTCCGGCGCGCTGACCCGGCGGTCGTGTTTCTGCCAGGGCTGACCCGTCGGGACGAATACCACCTCGTCGAGTTCGAACAGGTCGGCGACCTCACTGGCGGCAACCAGGTGCCCGTTGTGGATGGGATCGAACGTCCCACCCATCACACCCATCCTGCGCCGCCTAGCCACGAACAGGCAGCTTACGGCAGCGTTCACATGCGGTGCGCAGGCTGCGGCACGGCGGAGCCACGGTGGGCCGTGCTCAGACCGGCAGCAACCCGTCGATCACCGCGGCCAGTTGTTTGGCCGAGCGACACTCGTGCATCGGGATGGTCTCGGCGTATTTCGGCGCCGCGGAATCGCCGCTGCCCCACAGATGCCTGGGCTCGGGGTTCAGCCAGTGGGCGTGCCGGCTGGACGACACCATGTGCGCGAGCAGGCCGGTCTCCGGGTTGCGGTAGTTGTTGCGGCCGTCCCCGAGCACCAGCAGCGAGCTGCGCGGGGACAGCACGTTGGGGTACTTGTCCAGGAAAGACACGAACGCGTGCCCGTAGTCGGAATGCCCGTCACGGGTGTAGACGCCCGCCTCGCGGGTGATGCGCTGCACCGCGACCGCCAGGTCGGACTCCGGCCCGAACATCTCGGTCACCTCGTCGGTGGTGTCTATGAATGCAAAGACCCGCACCCGGGAGAACTGCTGACGCAGCGCCGAGACCAGCATCAGGGTGAAGTGGCTGAACCCGGCGACCGAACCGGACACATCGCAGAGCACGACGAGTTCGGGACGGGCCGGATGCGGCTTCTTCAGCACGACATCGATGGGCACACCGCCGGTGGACATCGATTTACGCAGCGTCTTGCGCAGGTCGATCTCCCCGGAACGGGACCGGCGGCGCCGGGCCGCCAGGCGCGTCGCCAACGTGCGCGCCAAGGGCTGCACCGTCTTGCGCATCTGACGCAGCTGCTCACCGGAGGCGCGCAGGAACTCGACGTTCTCGGCCAGCTGCGGCACCCCGTACATCTGCACGTGGTCACGGCCCAGTTGCTCGGCCGTGCGCCGCTTCGTCTCGGACTCGACCATCTTGCGGAGCTGGGCGATGCGCTGTGCGGCCAGGGCCTTCGCGATCTCCTCCTGGGTCGGAGTGGGTTCGTCGCCGTACGGGGCCAGCAGCCCGGCCAGGAGCCGGCCCTCCAGATCGTCCAGGCTCATGGCCTTGAGCGCCTGATACGACGAGTAGGACGGGCCGCGGCTGGAGTTGTACCGGCCGTAGGCCTCGACGATCCGCGCGATCATCGCCGCCATCCGGTCGTCGAGGTTGGCCAGCTCCTCGTTGTCGGCCAGCATCTGCACCAACGCCTCGCGCATCGCCTCGATGTCCTCGGGCGGCAGCTCGGGCCGGTGCTCGCCACCGGCGTCACCCTCGTCGTCATCCGAGAGGACGGTGCGGTCGCCCAGGGCAGCCGGGAAGAACAGGTCGAACATCGCGTCATAGGTGTCGCGGTGATCGGGGCGGCGCAGCACCGCGCAGGCGATGCCCTCACGCAGCGCGTCACGATCACCCAACCCCAGCACGGTGATCACCCGGCCGGCATCCACCGTCTCCGACGGTCCGACCGAGATGCCTTGCCCGCGAAGCGCTTCGACGAACTCGACAAGGTGGCCAGGCAGGCCGTGCGGGGCCAGCGGCTGTGGCGGTCGAACCCGGCGGGGCACCATCAGTTCAGCTTCAGCTCGCCGGCCGCCCTGACCTGGTCGGACTGGTGTTTGAGCACCACACCGAGAGTGGCGGCGATCATCTCGTCGTCGATGGTGTCCAGACCCAGGGCCAGTACGGTGCGGCCCCAGTCGATGGTCTCGGCCACCGACGGCACCTTCTTGAGTTGCATGCCGCGCATCACGCCGATGATCTTCACCAGCTCCGATGCGATGTGCTCGGGCAGTTCGGGAACCCGCGACAGCAGGATGCGCCGCTCCAGATCCGGATCCGGGAAGTCGATGTGCAGGAACAGGCAACGACGCTTGAGCGCCTCGGAGAGCTCACGGGTGGCATTCGAGGTGAGCACCACGAACGGCGGTCGTTCGGCGGTGATCGTGCCGAGTTCCGGGACGGTGACCGCGAAGTCGGACAACACCTCGAGCAGCAGGCCCTCGATCTCGATGTCGGCCTTGTCGGTCTCGTCGACCAGCAGCACGGTCGGGTCGGTGCGCTTGATGGCGGTCAGCAGCGGACGGGTCAGCAGGAACTCTTCGCTGAAGACGTCCATCTTGGTCTGGTCCCAGTCGCCGCCGTTGGCGTTCTGCCCGGCCTGGATCCGCAGGATCTGCTTGGCGTGGTTCCACTCGTAGAGCGCGCGAGCCTCGTCGACGCCTTCGTAGCACTGCAACCGCACCAGCTCCGAACCCGTCGACTGGGCCACCGCGCGGGCGAGCTCGGTCTTGCCGACGCCTGCAGGCCCCTCGACGAGCAACGGTTTACCCAGCCGGTCGGCGAGGAAAACCGCTGTCGCGGTGGCGGTATCGGGCAGGTAGCCGGTCTCCGCCAGGCGTCGCGCGACATCGTCGATGTCGGCGAACAACGGAGCGGGGCGAGCGGGCACGCTCATGTGGTCTCCTGGTCTCTATCTGGTCGGCGGCTACGCCGGGCGGGTCTGACCGTCTCCCCACACGATCCATTTGGTCGAGGTCAGTTCGGGCAGGCCCATCGGTCCGCGGGCATGCAGCTTCTGGGTGGAGATGCCGATCTCGGCGCCGAAACCGAACTGCTCTCCGTCGGTGAACGCGGTCGACGCGTTGACCATCACCGCGGCCGCGTCCACCTGTTCGGTGAAACGCTGGGCTGCAGCAAGATCCGTTGTCACGATGGCCTCGGTGTGTCCGGTGCCGTACTCGTTGATGTGGGTGATCGCCCCGTCGAGCCCGTCGACCACCGCGACGGCGATGTCCATCGAGAGGAACTCGGTGTGCAACTCCTCGTCGGTGGGATCGGAATGCACGGTCACTCCGGCGTCGCGCAGCGCGGCGGTGAGCCGCGGCAGCGCGGTGTCCTGCAGCGCCTTGTCCACCAGCAGGGTCTCCGCGGCATTGCAGACGCTCGGACGGCGGGTCTTGGAGTTCAGCAGGATCTTCTCGGCCAGGTCGATATCGGCCGAGGAATGAACGTAGACATGGCAATTGCCCACACCGGTCTCGATGGTGGGAACCTGCGCGTCGCGCACCACGGCCTCGATCAGGCCGGCTCCCCCGCGCGGAATCACCACGTCGACCAGGCCGCGGGCCTGGATCAGGTGGGTGACGCTGGCGCGGTCATGGCTGGGCAGCAGTTGCACGGCGTCCAAGGGCAGACCGACCGATGCCAGGGCCGACCGCAGCGCGGTCACCAGGGCCTGATTGGACCGGGCCGCCGACGAACTGCCGCGCAGCAGAGCGGCATTGCCGGACTTGAGGGTGAGCCCGAACGCGTCCACGGTGACGTTGGGGCGGCCCTCGTAGACCATGCCGACCACGCCGAGCGGCACCCGCTGCTGACGCAGTTGCAGCCCGTTCGGCAGGGTGCGGCCCTGCAACACCTCGCCGACCGGATCGGGCAGTCCGGCGACCTGGCGCAACCCGGCCGCGATGCCGTCGACCCGCTGCGGGTTCAGTGCCAGGCGGTCCAGCATCGCCTCGGGGGTACCCGACTCGCGGGCGGCCTCGACGTCGGCCGCGTTGGCGGCCAGGATCTCGTGGACATGGGCCAGCACGCTGTCGGCAGCGGCGTGCAGCGCGCGGTTCTTGGTCTCGGCGCTCAGAGTGCCCAAGGTGCGGGCGGCGATGCGAGCACGACGCGCGGCCTCGTGCACCTGCTCCCGCAGGTCTGCTTGCGGCACCGTCGGCGACTGTGTCTGAACGCTCATCTAGCCAGCGTATCGGACCTGTTGACGCCCTTCGACAGGTGTCAGGCGCCCTAAGACGAGCACGCCGGGCTAGCCTTTTCGTTTATGGCCGCTGCGCGGGTTTGCGTCGTCGGGAGCATCAACGCCGACCTCACGTTCACGGTCGGGGCACTGCCGCGGCCCGGACAGACCGTGCTTGCGTCGTCCCTGGCGTCCGCGCCCGGCGGCAAGGGCGGCAACCAGGCGGTGGCGACCGCGCGGGCCGGCGCCGAGGTTGCCCTGGTGGCCGCGCTCGGCGACGACGCCGCCGCCGCGAACCTGCGCGAACATCTCCGGGCCAATGGGGTGGCGACCGACTCTGTGACATGCGTGCCCGGTCCGAGCGGATCGGCGGCGATCCTGGTGGATGGAGTCGGCGAGAACTGCATCGTGGTGGCGCCGGGCGCCAACGCCCGGCTCGAGGTGGACTCCGCCGCGGCGCGCACGGCCATCGTCTGGAGCGAGGTCGTGCTGATCCAGTTGGAGATCCCGGTGACGACGGCGATCGCCGCGGCCCGGCTGGCCAAGGCTGCCGGCGCGGTCGTGATGCTCAACGCCTCACCGGGAGGCACCGCCGCCCATCAACTGCTCGCACTGTCCGAACTGGTCGACGTGGTGGTGGTGAACGAGACCGAGGCCGCCGAGTGGCATTGGCCAGTGCGGCATCTGGTGATCACCAGGGGCGCTCGAGGGGCCAGTTACGTGGGCGCCGACGAGCGCTTCGACGTGCCGGCCCCCGCGGTGCGGGCGCTGGACACCGCCGGTGCCGGCGACGTGTTCGCCGGCGTGCTGGCCGCGGGCTGGACCGCAGGCCACGAGCATGCCCTCCGCCGCGCATGCGCGGCCGGGGCGTTGGCCACCCTGGTGCGCGGGGCCGGTGACTGCGCCCCGTCGGCGTCCGACATCGACGCCGTCCTGACCCACTGAGACGGCCAACTGAAGGCGATACCGTTGACGTTATAGTCGCCGATATGACCCAGGGAAACACTCCGCGGCCACCCGAAGGCGACTGGCTCGGCACCCCGTACCTCAGGTTCGAGCGGCAGGGACCGTTCGGCGTCGTCACCCTGGACCGGCCCGAGGCCCGCAATGCGATGACGCCGGCGATGTACTTCGGCATCCGGTACGCGGTCACCCACGTCGAGGCGGATCCGGATCTGGCCGGCCTGCTGATCACCGGGACCGGGGACGTGTTCGCCCCCGGCGGAGACCTCGGCGGCGGTAACGGCGTCGACGACTGGATGAGCTTCGGCGCGGCCCTGTCGATGGACGTCACCCCGTTCGAAACCCTGCGCCAGTCGGTCAAACCGGTGGTGAGCGCGGTCAACGGCTTGTGTCAGGGCGGCGGGCTGCAGATCGCGATCTGCAGCGACATGGCCGTGGTCAGCGACCGCGCCACATTCCGGGTTCCCGAGCTGTACCGCGGCATCGCCGACACGTACTACAGCCAGATGCTGGCCCGCCTGATCGGCCCGGTCCGCACCCGCGACCTGATGTTCACCGGCCGCACGCTCACCGCGCAGGAAGCCGTCGACTGGGGCATGGTTGCCCGACTGGTACCGCACGACGAATTACTCCCTGCCGCAACAGAAGTGCTCGCCCAATGCTGCCGGACGGCGCCCCGCGCCCGGGGGGTGGTCAAGTCCAGCCTGGACAGCTACCTGGGCCTCTACGACCGGATCGGCATGAAGGCCAGCTACAGCGGTGACGAGGCCGCCGAGGGGTTCCGCGCCTTCAAGGCGCGCCGCTCCCCGGAGTGGGTCCACCCGGACCTGCGGGCCGAGGGCCGGCTCTAAACGCTGACCAGATCCTCCCTGGCGGCTGTCGCCGGCTGCACATTGGCTCCGGGCCCCGCGGTCGGCAGGGACACCTCCACACCGGAGATGTCGATGACGCCGAACTGGGTGAAGTTGAGGAACGGCGTCGCCGAAGTGGTGATCTGCACCGTGGCGGTGTGTCCGGGCTCCAGCGTGTAGGCCACGGCCTCCATCGGAATGTTGACGGTGTGCTCCTTGCCGTCGAGCGTGACTGGAATCGGCGTGACCACGTTGCCGATCACCTGGCCGGTCTGATCATCGACGATCTGGGCGTAGACGTGGCGGCTGGTGCCGATGCCGGAGTACGTCATCGTCAGCTCGGGTGCACCGACGATCTGGGTGTTGGTGTCCGACGGCGCGGTCACCTTGACGTTCACCGCGTTGGTGGCCTTCGTGCCGTCCCCGAGACCGAACGGGATCCCCGCCGCGCCCGGTCCGGAACCGCCGAGGATCGGGACGATTCCGAGCAGCCCGCCGCTGCCCGACGCGGTGACCGGGGTCCCGGTGAAATTCGGGTCGGTCGGCAGCAGGTCGGACGTGTAGTGGTCGCCGTCCTGGTCGATCCACTGGAACTTGGGTAGCCCATCGTCCACGGCCTCGCCCTTGTGCTTGACGTAGGTGTCCAGCCAGCTCATCGTCGCGGACTCGACCATCTCGGTGCTGTCACCGGCCGGGGTTTCGCAGTTGCCGTGGCCGCCGCAGAACCACACCATCTTCACCGGCACGCCGTTGGCGTCGAGGATCTGCGCGTTGTCCATCGCCTGCTGCAGCGGGAACAACACGTCGACGGTGCCCTGGATGATCAGTGTCGGCGCGGTGACCTTGTTGACCAGCGCGGTCGGGCCACTGCCGGCCAGCAGTGCCTGCTGCTCGGGGGTCAGGACGCCCAGCAGTCCACCGGTGAGGATGCCGCTGTACAGCTGGCTGTTGATGTTCGCCCCCGATGTCACCAAGGACAAGAGCAGCAGCGCCGCATACGACGTCTTGAACGCCTCGTTGGGGTAGAGCGAACTGTTCAGCGAGTTCCACGAGATCGTCGGGACGATCGCGTCGATCCGGTTGTCGGTGCCCGCGGCCACCCACTGGATGCCTCCGCCGTACGACGGGCCCACCATCCCCATCCGAGGATCATTGGCGGCGTCGAGTTGCGTGCCGGGCCGTTTGGCCACGTAGTCGATCATGGCCGACACGTCGCGGCCCTCGAAGAACGGATTGTCGAGCTGCAGGATCCCGCCCGAGTCGTGCTCGCCGCGTGAATCCCAGGTGACGACGTTGTAGCCCGCGTCGCGGAACGTGCCGACGCCGGTGGCTCCGCCGGAGTACGGGTTCGTGTCGCCCGCACTGGACAGGCCCGCGCCACTGAAGATGGTCGGCGCCTCCTCCCCCGCCTGAAGGCCCGACGCCGGGAAGTAGTTCATGCTGATCGGAGTGCCGTCGAACGATGTCACCTTGACCGTGTAGGCCACCGGGGTGCCCGCCGGCGCCAGCGCACCGACGTCCACGTTGACGTCCACCAACTCCGACTTGCCGATGAGTGGCGCCAACAGGTCGTTGACGATCGGTACCTGATGCACGATCACCAGTACCTGCGGCACGAACGATCCCACGATCGGAATCTGTTGCAGCGCAGCATCGAACGCGGTGGTCTCGGCTACCAGGACGGTGAACTTCTCCGTGCCGCCGCTGTCGACGACGGTGGCGTAGGGCAGGAACGTGAAGGTGCCGTTGGCCGTGTTGAGCCGGACCTTGCCGCCCGCGCTCGGATCGCCGATCACGGTGTAGGTGAGCGGCAGACCGGTGGAACTCGTGGCCCCGGTGGTGCCGTGGATGATGCCGTCGGTGATGCCGACCGAAGGACTGGCCGTGATGCCACCGGTGGCGCTCACGGACGGTGACACGGCGGCCGCGGAGAACTCCCGGCGCGCAGCCGCCAGCAGAACCCATCCGGCGGGCGAATCGGTCGACGGCGCGGTCGGCGAGTTTCCGGCGAGCGTCCTGGCGATGTCGTTGACCACGGTCTCGATCAGGCCCCGCACCGGAGCCACCTGCACGGCCGGTGACGGTGCGGCCTCGGCCTTAGCCGTGACCGCCGCTGTCGCTGCCGGTTCGTCGGCCAGGCCGGTGTCGATGCTCTCGTTCGTCGACTCGACGGACGCCGGGGTCTTGGCGTGATCGCGCAGGGGCCGCGGCAGGTTCGGCTTGACGAACGACAAGCCCCGCGCCGGTGCTACAGCGGGCCCGGTCGCCTCGGGTTTTTCGGCCGCGGTGGCGCCGTGCCCGGTGTCGCTGCCGCCGTGCCGGTTCAGTCCGGCTTCGATCTTGGCCTGGGCCTCCGACAGCCGGTCGGTGATCGACTGCACGACATCGGACTTCGGCGTCGTCGAGCTCGCGCGGTGGCGACCGGATTCGACGAGCTTGGCCGGCCGGTCCTTGATCGCCGCACGCACCGTCGCCGGTCGCGACGTGCGGGCGCTCTGCCGGTCCTTGGCGGGACCCTTCTCGGCCGCCGGGGCGGACGGGGAATCGGACGATGTGTCGCTGGAACCGGGCGATGCCGCGGCCACCGGGGTACCCAGGGCCTGCCCACCCAGAACGACGGCCGACCCGACCCCGAGCGCAACCGCCAATCCGCCTACCCGACCGACGTACCTTGCAGCACCCAACGCGACCTCCTAGACCCGGCATTCGGCGATGCCGAACTGTGACCCGACGCACACTAGCGCGTCGCTGTGGCCCAGAAGGTTAGCTTGTCAATTTTTTTCGTCGTCAATTGGGAGCAGCCACCAGGGCTGACGAAAACTACTGCTCAGGGACGTTCCGCTCGATCTCGTCGAGCCAGATCCGCGCCGACATGTCCGACGGAGCCCGCCAGTCCCCACGCGGCGACAGCGAACCGCCGTGCGACACCTTGGGCCCGTTGGGCAGCGCCGAACGCTTGAACTGCGAGAACGAATAGAACCGTTGGGCGAAGACCTGAAGCCAGCGCCGGATCTCGCCGAGCGAATACACCGGGCGCTTGTCCTCGGGGAACCCGGCGGGCCAATCGCCATGGGCCGCGTCATGCCAGGCATGCCAGGCCAGGAAGGCCACCTTCGACGGGCGGAAACCGTAGCGCAGCACCTGGAACAACGAAAAGTCCTGCAGCGCATAGGGACCGACCTTGGCCTCGCTGCTCTGGATCTCCTCGTCCTCACCGGTGGGCACCAACTCCGGAGTGATCTCGGTGTCCAGCACCGATTGGAGGACGTCGTTCACCTCGGCGCCGAACTGGTCCGACGAGATCACCCATCGGATCAAATGCTGGATCAGGGTTTTCGGCACCCCGCCGTTGACGTTGTAGTGCGACATCTGGTCGCCGACACCGTAAGTCGACCAGCCCAGCGCCAGCTCCGACAGGTCGCCGGTGCCGAGCACGATGCCGCCGCGCTGATTGGCCAGCCGGAACAGGTAATCGGTGCGCAGGCCGGCCTGGACGTTCTCGAACGTGACGTCGTAGACCTTCTCGCCGCGGCCGAACGGATGGTCCATCTCGGTGAGCATCAGCTCGGCGGTCTTCTTGATGTCGATCTCTTCGAACGTCACCCCCAGCGCCCGGCTCAACCGGATCGCGTTGTTCTTGGTGCGGTCGCCGGTGGCGAAGCCGGGCAGCGTGAACGCGAGAATGTCACTGCGGGGGCAGTTCTCCCGGTCCATCGCCCTGGCCGCCACGATCAGGGCATGGGTGGAATCCAGGCCACCGGACACCCCGATCACCACCTTGGGGTACTTCAGCGCCCGCAGCCGCTGCTCCAGCCCGGAGACCTGAATGTTGTAGGCCTCATAGCAATCCTGTTGCAGCCGTGCCGGATCCGCAGGCACGAACGGAAACCGCTCGATCTCGCGCCGCAGCCCGATGTCACCTGTCGGCGGGTCGAGCTGGAACTCGATGCGGCGGAACGCATCTACCTGGGCGCCATGATTCCGCGCGTTGTCGTCGAACGTGCCCATGCGCAGCCGCTCGGAACGCAACAGCTCAAGATCCACGTCGGCCACCGAGCGTCGTTCACCGCGCGGGAAGCGCTCACTCTCGGCGAGTAGCAGCCCGTTCTCCCAGATCATCGTCTGGCCGTCCCAGGCCAGGTCGGTGGTCGACTCCCCCTCGCCTGCCGCGGCGTACACATAGGCGGCCAGACACCGCGACGACGCCGAACGCGCCAGCAGCGCACGATCTTCGGCGCGGCCGACGGTGATCGGACTGCCCGAGAGATTCGCCAACACCGTGGCGCCGGCCAGTGCAGCCTGCGCACTGGGAGGAACCGGGACGAACATGTCCTCGCAGATCTCGACGTGCAGGACCAGCCCCGGTACGTCGGAGGCCACGAACAGCAGGTCCGGACCGAACGGTACCTCGGCGCCGGCCACCGCGATGGTGCCGCGGATATCGGCGCCGGATGCCATCTGCCTGCGCTCGTAGAACTCCCGGTACGTCGGCAGATAGGACTTCGGTGCCACACCGAGCACCGCGCCACGGTGGATGACGACGGCGGTGTTGTAGATCCGGTGCCGGTACCGCAGTGGTGCGCCGATCACCAGCACCGGTGTCAACACCACCGACGCGGCGACGATTTCGATGAGCGCCTGCTCCACCGACTCCAGAAGGGCATCCTGCATCAGGATGTCGTCGATCGAATAACCCGACAACGTCAGCTCGGGGAACACCGCGACGGCCACGCCGTCGTCGTGACAGGCCTGCGCCAACCGGAGGACCGATTCGGCGTTCGCCGGCGGATCCGCCAACGCCGTGTGGTGGGTGCAGGCGGCAACCCGCGCGAAACCGTGGTGATAGGCGCTGTAGAAGTCCATCGCGCCCATTGTCACCCGAAAAGTGTCAAGATCGGGCCACTGGGTACCAAATGACGCATGAGCGATACCGCACTGGTGGTTGTGGACATGCTCAACCACTACCGGCACGAGGATGCCGAACTGCTTGCCCCCAACGTGGCGCCGGTCATCGACCCGCTGGTCGGGCTGATCAAGAGCGCTCGCGACCGCGACGACGTCGATCTGATCTACGTCAACGACAACCACGGCGATTTCACCGCCCAGTTCAGCGACATCGTCGAGGCAGCACTGGCCGGTGAGCACCCTGATCTGGTGCGGCCGATCGTCCCGGCGGACGACTGCCTCGTGCTGACCAAGGTGCGCCACAGTGTGTTCTATGCGACCGCGCTGGATTACCTGTTGGGCCGGTTGGACACCCGCCGGCTCATCCTGGCGGGCCAGGTCACCGAGCAGTGCATCCTCTACAGCGCTTTGGATGCCTATGTGCGACATTTCGACGTGGTGATCCCGTCCGACGCGGTCGCCCACATCGACGCCGGCCTGGGTGAGGCGGCGCTGCAGATGATGCGCCGCAACATGAGCGCCGAGATCGTCCCCGCCGCCAAATGCCTGGACTGACGGGCGGCCTATCCTGGCGAGGGTGGATGCCCCCGAACTCGTCGCCCTGCTGCAGGGCCGCCGCGTCGCGGTGCTGACGGGCGCCGGGATGTCGACCGATTCCGGTATCCCCGACTACCGCGGCCCGGATTCGCCGCCCAGCAATCCGATGACCATCCGGCAGTTCACCTCTGATCCGGAGTTCCGTCAGCGGTACTGGGCCCGCAATCATGTCGGCTGGCGCCACATGGACGAGACGCTGCCCAACGCCGGGCATCGCGCCTTGGCCGCGCTGGAAGGCGCCGGGGTGGTGAGTGGACTGATCACCCAGAACGTCGATCTGCTGCACACCAAGGCCGGAAGCCGGTCGGTGGTCAACCTGCACGGCACCTATGCACAGGTGATCTGCCTGGACTGCGGCGCGACGATGGGTCGCGACGAGCTGGCCGACGCACTGGAGTCGGCCAATCCCGGCTTCATCGAACGCGCCGAAGCGGTCGGCGGCATCGCGGTGGCACCCGACGCCGACGCCGTGGTCAGCGACACCGCTTCGTTCACCATCGTGGACTGCCCGGCCTGTGCGGGCATGCTCAAACCCGACATCGTCTACTTCGGCGAGAATGTCCCCAAAGACCGTGTCGAGCAGGCGTATTCGATGGTGGAGGACGCCGGAGCACTGTTGGTCGCGGGCTCCTCGCTGACCGTCTACTCCGGCTACCGATTCGTTCGGCACGCGGCCGCGCACGACATCCCGGTGGGGATCATCAACCGTGGACCCACCCGCGGCGACGACCTGGCCACGGTCAAGGTCGACGTGGGCTGTTCGGAGATGTTGACCCTGTTGGCCGGCGAGCTCAGAACGTGGTCCGCCAAACCTGTTGCCGGGTAATGGTTCTCCTTTGACATGCGGAGAGCCGGTGGCCGGTCGAGCTGCCGACGGGCGGTGGGCCAACGACAGAATTCGCCGTAGAAAGCGATTCACCGACAGTTGTCGAGACAACCGACTGGCACACCAGCGGCGCTGCGACAAACCCAACAACGACAGCGATGTTCACCAGCACTACGCATCTTCCGACTAGCACCGATCATGGTGCCGGCAGTGGTACGGCCCGGGGGCAGCAGACCTCATCCGGCCCGGCTTGGGCCCGGCGATCGCCCAGGTGGCGTAGGCTCAGACCTATCGGCGGTACTCCGTACACGCGACTTTTCGAGTGTGTCACCGCTGATTCTCAGGATAGGGCCGAATCCGGCCAAGACAGGAGCGTCGCCATGACGCCGCAGCAGACTCGTAAGAATGATCAGAACTCGACCGTGCCCGCGCACACACCACGGTTGCGATTAAAACCCAAGTCGCCCCGAAGCGGACACGTCGACGGGGCATGGTGGCCGCACTCCGATGACCTCACCACCGAATTGCCAGATCTGCTGGCGGTGCTCTCGGTACGCCTGGGCCGGATCGAGCGGGTGTTGTATCACCTGACGGCATGGGCCAGTGCCCCACGCAAACTCGTCACCGGTGGACACACGCTACGCCTGGACGGCTACCAGCTTCAGCCGATCAACACGATCGAGGTTCTCGGCCTCGGCGGCGAACGCCTCACTTTGCTGGTGATCCCGCCACACACCAGCCCCGACGACGCTCACACCGCCATGATGTCCGCGGCGGAACCGAACAACGCCGCCAGTACCGACGGATTGCTCATGACCAGTGAGCGCGACCGGGCGTGGCGCACACAGGCTTCCAACGCTCAAAAACGCTGGGAATCAACTGGTGGCACCACAATGTCCCGAGAGCGCATGCAGAGCTAGCGCAGTTCGCGGCATTGGATTCGTCATCGAACCGATGAGCTCAGAACGTGCACGGCATCGACCGGATAGCGTGCACGAAGTTGCCCGCCAGGTAGGCCGGCTCCCCTGCCGCGATGTCGGGTAGCTGGTGCAGCAGCTCACCGAAGATCGCCCGCAACTGCGTCCGCGCGACGTGCGCACCCAGGCAGAAGTGACGGCCGCCGCCTCCGAATCCCAGGTGCGGGTTGGGCTTACGGCTCAGATCGAAAACCTCGGGCCGGTCGAACACTTCGCCATCCTGGTTGCCCGAGGCGTAGAACATCACCACCTTCTCCCCCTCCAGGATCTGCCTCCCACCGAGTTCGACGTCGACGGCCGCGGTGCGGCGGAACGTCATCACCGGGGTCGCCCACCGCACGAACTCCTCGACCGCTCCGCCGATCCGGTCGTCGAAATCGGCCATGAGCCAGGCCCGTTGGTCGGGATGGTCGGTCAGCGCCTTGAGCGCGTGGCTGGTGGTCTGGCGGGTGGTGTCGTTGCCCGCCACCGCCAGTAGGACGAAGAACGCCGCGACCTCGGCGTCGGTGAGCCGGTCCCCGTCGACCTCGGCGTGCACCAGTGCGCTGATCAGATCGTTGCCCGGGTTCTCCCGCCGTTCGGCGGCAAGCGCATTCGCCACCTGATGCAGGTACATCTGGTTCTGCATCAGCACCTCGAGCGGGTGGCGCCCGGCCAGGTAGACCGGGTCGGCCCAGGACACCAGCGCGTCGGCGGCATGCGCCACCCGCTGACGCTCGGACTCGGGGATCCCGACCATGTCCGACAACGTGCGGATCGGTAGTTCCTTGGCGCATTGATCGACGAAGTCCACCCCGCTGCCGACCTCTTTGAGCTCGGCCACGATCTGACGGGCGTTCTCCTGGATCGAATCTTCGATGCGGGCCACCTGCCGAGGCGTGAACGCGGCGTGGACCAGTTTGCGGATCAGCGTGTGCCGTGGCGCGTCCATCGCCAGGAAAGACTGTGACGCCTCCAGCAACTCCTCCGGAACGGACTCGAACAGCACCCCCTTGCCCGACAGGAATGTCTCGCTGTCACGGCTCACCGCCACGATGTCCGCGTGCCGGGTGACCGCCCAGAACCCGCGATCGTCGGGATCCGGCATGAGCGCGTCCTCGACGGGCGGATGCCAACTGACCGGGCGGGAGGCACGTAGCTCAGCGAAGGCCGCCTCGCGATCGGCGGCCGTGGTGGCCCAGAACACCCGTGAGGACAGGTCGATCGGGTCGTAGGGACGGGCAGCAGCGGGCCAGGAAGCAGCAGATGTGATGGGCGACACAGTCATGATGCCGACGATAAGTCTAGACACTATGTCTAGTCAAGGTGTGACGCGTTCCGATACGCTGGGACCATGCCATCGGTGACGCGAAAACCGCAGGCCAAAAGGGAGGAACGGCGCGAGCGGATCGAACGCCAACTGCTCGACGCCACCGACCGGCTGATGGCCGACGGCACCAGCTTCACCGAACTCAGCGTGGACCGACTGGCCACCGAGGCCGGGATCTCCCGGGCCAGCTTCTACATCTACTTCGAGGACAAGGGGCACCTGCTGCGCCGGTTGGCCGGCCAGGTGTTCGGCGATCTCACCCGCGCTGCCGAGCGGTGGTGGGGTGTGGCCGGACGTCGCGACCCCGCCGACGTCCACGCCGCCATGTCCGGCATCGTCGCCAGCTATCGGAGCCATCAGCCGGTGCTGATCGCGCTCAACGAGATGTCGGGTTATGACCCACTGGTCGGGCAGACCTACCGTGAACTGCTGACCGGGATCGCCGACCAGCTCACAAAAGTGATCGAGGACGGGCAGTTCGACGGGACCATCCGGCCGCAACTGCCTGCCGCCGTCACCGCGAGCACGCTGACCTGGATGGTGGAACGGACCTGCCACCAGAACCTGCCGTCACACCCCGCCTCCTACGACGCCGAGCTGGCGGACACCCTCACCGAGATCATCTGGGGCGCCCTGTATCTGGAGTCCCCGCCCCGGTGATTTCGGCGCGTTTGGTAACGGTCAGCGTTACTCGTTGCACCCAAATCGCTAGACAGCGACCAGATCGTCGGCGTGCACCGCAGGCCGACGCAGTTCGGCCGGCAGATCAGGCGTCGAGCGGCCGATGATCGCGGCCAGCTCCGACGCCTCGTAGGCCACCACGCCGCGCGCGACCGTCCGCCCGTCGAGCCCCCGCAGATCCACCACGTCACCGCCGTGGAATCGCCCGCTGACCTCGGTGATACCCGCCGGCAGCAGCGAGCGCCGTTGTTTGACGACCGCGCGGACGGCGCCGTCGTCGAGGGTCAACGCCCCATGTGACTCCGCGGCATGGCGAACCCAGAACCGCCGCGCCGACATCCGCTCCGGCCGCGGCGCGAACACGGTACCCACCGACGCATCACTGAGTGCCGCACCGGCATCCGCCGCGGCAGCCAGCAGCACCGGCACCCCGGCATCGGCCGCCAGCAGGGCCGACGACAGCTTCGATGCCATTCCGCCGGTGCCCAGGTTGCTACCGCCGCCGGCGACCACCCCGTCGAGGTCCCCTTGCGCCCCGACCTCGGGAATGAAGCGCGCGTTCCCTTTTCGGGGATCAGAGTCGTACAGGCCATCGATGTCAGACAGCAGGATCAGCGCGTCGGCGCCGACCAGCTGGGCCACCAGCGCCGAAAGCCGATCATTGTCGCCGAACCTGATCTCGTTGGTGGCCACGGTGTCGTTCTCGTTGACGATCGCGACCGCGTGCAGCGCACGCAACCGGTCCAGCGTGCGCTGAGCGTTGTTGTGCTGCACCCGCATCGCGATGTCATGGGCGGTCAAGAGCACCTGCCCGACCGTGCGGCTGTAGACGGCGAACGCCGAACTCCAGGCGTTGACCAGAGCCACCTGTCCGACGCTGGCGGCCGCCTGCTTGGTGGCCAGATCGGTGGGGCGCTTGGACAAACCGAGCGGCTCGATGCCGGCAGCGATGGCACCCGAGGACACGATCACCAGGTCGGAACCCGCCCGCATCCGACCCTCGATGGCCTCGACCAGGACCGCGAGGCGGCCCGCATCGAAGACTCCCAAGGGGGTGGTCAGCGCAGTGGTGCCGATCTTGACGACGACACTGCGAGCGGTCCGAATCGCTTCCCGATGCACCGAGCGCGCCGAGCCTGCACTCGTCACTCGTCTTCACTCCCGGGCTGGCGCCGTTCACGACGCGCGGCCTTGCGCTCGGCGGCACCGATGCGGTCGGTCTGCTCGAGCCGGATGTCTGTGCCACGCCCGGTGAGCGGCATGTCGACGCCGGCGGGAGTCTGCGGTTCCCAATCGAAGGTCATATCGCCGATGGTCACGGCGCAGCCGGGTTTGGCGCCCTTCTTCCACAACGCGTCCTCGACACCCAACCGCGCCAACCGGTCGCCGAGGTAACCGACCGCCTCGTCATTGTCGAAGTTGGTCTGGGCGATCCAGCGCTCGGGCCGGGTACCTCGCACGATGAACCCGCCGTACCCGTCGGTCTCGACGGTGAAGCCGCTGTCGTCGACGGCGATCGGGCGGATCACCGGACGCCTCGGCACCACCTCGGGTTGCGCGTCACGATAGGCCTTCACCATCTCCCACAGCGCAAAGATCAACGGCCGCAAGCCATCACGGCTGACGGTCGAGATCTCATACACCGGCCAGCCGAACTGCGACTGCACTTCTTCACGCACAAAGTCGGCCAACTCGCGGGCGTCGGGAACGTCGATCTTGTTGAGCACCACCGCACGTGGCCGCGACGCCAGGTCACCCAGCGCGGAATCGCCCTGCAGAGTCGGGGTGTACGCCGCGAGTTCCGCCTCCAGCGCCTCGATATCGGAGATCGGGTCACGCCCGGGTTCCATGGTGGCGCAATCCACGACATGCACGAGCACCGCGCAGCGCTCAAGGTGCCGAAGGAATTCCAGGCCGAGACCACGGCCCTCGGACGCACCGGGGATCAAGCCGGGAACGTCAGCGACGGTGAAGGTGTTTTCGCCGGCCGACACCACACCCAGGTTGGGCACCAGTGTGGTGAACGGGTAGTCGGCGATCTTGGGCTTGGCCGCCGAGATGGTCGACACCAAAGACGATTTGCCTGCCGACGGGAAGCCGATCAGGCCGACATCGGCGACGGTTTTCAGCTCGAGCGTGAGATCCCGGGTCTGGCCCTTCTCACCGAGCAGGGCAAAACCGGGTGCCTTGCGGGCCCGGGAAGCGAGTGCGGCGTTACCGAGGCCACCGCGACCGCCGGCCGCCGCCTCGAAGCGGGTACCGGCACCGACCAGGTCCGCCAGCATGCGGCCGTTCTCGTCGAGCACCACGGTGCCGTCCGGCACGCGCACGATCAGATCGTCGCCGGCCGCGCCGTCACGATTGCTGCCCGCGCCCTGCTTACCCGAGGGCGCGACGACATGCGGATGGAAATGAAAGTCGAGCAGGGTGTGAACCTGCGGGTCGACGACGAGCACGATGCTGCCACCGTGACCACCGTTGCCGCCGTCAGGACCACCGAGTGGTTTGAATTTCTCGCGGTGCACAGACGCGCAGCCGTGGCCGCCGTTGCCTGCACTCGCATGGATGACGACGCGGTCGACAAACCGTGGCATCGGACATCCTCTCCGTCGAATGTGAAGCTATCGCGATAGTCCTATCGAGAACTCGCAGCTGCTTCACATTCGCGGAGAATCCTCTTGGTCTCAGGCCTCCGGGCGCGGCACGGGAACGATGTTCACGTGCTTGCGGCCGCGCTTGGAACCGAACTCCACCGAGCCGGGAGCCAGCGCGAACAGCGTGTCATCGCCACCACGACCGACGTTGACGCCGGGGTGGAAGTGAGTGCCGCGCTGACGGACGAGGATCTCGCCTGCCTTGACGACCTGACCACCGAAACGCTTCACGCCGAGCCGCTGTGCTGCGGACTCGCGACCGTTACGAGAGCTGGAAGCGCCCTTTTTGTGTGCCATTAGTTCGCTCCCTCGTTACTTGATTCCGGTGACCTTGAGCACGGTCAGCTGCTGACGGTGCCCCTGGCGCTTGTGGTAGCCGGTCTTGTTCTTGAACTTGTGGATACGGATCTTGGGACCCTTGGTGTGCTCGAGCACCTCGCCGGTGACGGCAACCTTGGCCAGGTCATCGGCCTTGCTGGTGACCTTGGCACCGTCGACCACGAGGGCCACGGGCAGCGACACCGACGCGCCGGGCTCGGCGTCGAGCTTCTCAACCTTCACCACGTCACCGGCGGCAACCTTGTACTGCTTGCCACCGGTCTTGACGATTGCGTATGTCGCCATCGTGTCCTCTGCTCTGCTGCTCTCTGCGGGCGCGCGCTACCGGTCGGTGCGTGCGCGGGTCTTGGGTGGCGGGATATCCCGCCGTCACCAGCCTGTGGTCACACAGGCACTGGAGACAACTGGTCAAGGGTACTTGACCAGCGGGTAGAGGGTCAAACCGCCCTCTACTCGTGGGTTGGCGGCCCCGCGGGCCTGGCTGCGGCACGTCGACGAGTGCGGCCGCGGGAGGGCTGCACCTCCGCAATCACCGGAGCCGGCGCCTGGTAGACGTCTTCTTCGGGCTCGTCGTCGTCTTCCTCGTCATCCGAGTCCTCATCGTCTTCCTCGTCATCCGAGTCGTCGTCTGAGTCCTGATCGTCTGAGTCCTCATCGTCCGAGTCCTCATCGTCCGAGTCGTCGTCGATGTCGTCCAGGTCGTCATCGTCGTCGTCATCGTCAAGGTCGTCGTCGAGGTCGATCTCGTCCTCGGCGTCATCCTCGTCGGAGTCTTCGGACTCGTCGGCCTCGTCCGGCTCGTCGGCATCGTGCGTATCGAACTCGCCGCCGTTCGATTCATCGGCCTGCTCGGGCGTCGTCTGCTCGTCGCCCTCGGCCTCGTGAACCTCGCCGTCGGTCTGCTCGTGCTCGTCGAAGGCTTCGTGGGCACCGTGGCCCTCGTCATCCTCCTCGTGGCGGCCGTTGGCCGCGGCCATGGCCTTGAACATCGGATGTTCCCCGGCGGGATGATCGGGCACCTTGACGACGGGTACCTCTTCGGGCTCCGGACGGGCATTGCCCCGCTTGCCCCGCTTGCTGCGACGGCTACCGCCGGTGGTTTCGGCCTTGCGCCCGCTGTTCGACGACGAGGCGGTGTCGACCGGGTCACCGTGCAACACGATGCCGCGGCCCGCGCAGTGGGTGCAGGTGGTCGAGAAGGCCTCGACCAGACCGGTTCCCAATCGCTTTCGGGTCAGCTGAACGAGGCCAAGTGAGGTCACCTCGGACACCTGATGGCGGGTGCGGTCCCGGCCAAGCGCCTCGGTCAGCCTGCGCAACACCAGATCCCGGTTCGACTCGAGCACCATGTCGATGAAGTCGATCACCACGATGCCGCCGATGTCCCGCAACCGCAGTTGGCGCACGATCTCCTCGGCCGCCTCCAGGTTGTTGCGGGTGACGGTCTGCTCGAGATTGCCGCCCGCGCCGGTGAACTTGCCGGTGTTGACGTCGACGACGGTCATTGCCTCGGTGCGGTCGATCACCAGGGTGCCACCCGAGGGCAGCCACACCTTGCGGTCCAGCGCCTTCGCCAACTGCTCGTCGATGCGGTGCACAGCGAACACGTCGGGAGCCTCGGCCCCACCCGCGGGTTCGTACTTCGTGAGCCGGCCCACCAGATCGGGAGCGACGGTGTTCACGTACGAGTTGATCGTGTCCCAGGCCTCGTCGCCGGAGACGATCAGACCCGAGAAGTCCTCGTTGAACAGGTCGCGGATGACCTTGACCAGCACGTCGGGTTCTTCGTAGAGGGCGACGGCCGCGCCGGCCTTCTTCGCGGTGACCTCGGCGGCCTTGGCCTCGATCTCGGTCCAGCGCTGCTGCAGCCGCTCGACGTCGGAGCGGATGTCCTCTTCTTTGACGCCCTCCGAGGCGGTCCGGATGATCACGCCGGCATCGGCGGGCACGACCTCCTTGAGGATCTCCTTGAGCCGCTGACGTTCGGTGTCGGGAAGCTTGCGGCTGATACCGGTCGATGACGCACCTGGCACGTAGACCAGGTAGCGGCCGGCCAGCGACACCTGCGTGGTGAGCCGCGCACCCTTGTGTCCTACCGGGTCCTTGCTGACCTGGACGACGACGTAGTCACCCGGCTTGAGGGCCTGCTCGATCTTGCGGTTCGACCCACCGAGGCCCGCGGCCTCCCAATTCACCTCACCGGCATAGAGCACACCGTTGCGGCCGCGGCCGATGTCGACGAAGGCGGCCTCCATGGAGGGCAGCACGTTCTGCACGATGCCGAGGTAGATGTTGCCGACCAGGCTGGCGGACGCCGCGGAAGTAACAAAATGCTCGACGACGACGCCGTCTTCCAGCACGGCGATCTGGGTGTAGCGGGCGCCCTCGTGTGGCGGCTCGGTGCGGATTTTGTCGCGCACGATCATGGTGCGTTCGACGGCCTCGCGCCGGGCCAGGAACTCGGCCTCGCTCAGGATCGGGGGCCGACGGCGGCCCGCGTCGCGGCCGTCGCGGCGGCGCTGACGCTTGGCCTCCAGACGGGTCGATCCGCTGATCCCCTGGATCTCCGAATCGTCGCTGCTCTTGCCGGACCGCTCGGCCCGGGGCGCGCGCTCGTGCACGACCGTGTTCGGCGGGTCATCCGGAGAGCTCGCGTCATCGTTGTCGCCCGAACCGGACTTGCGACGGCGGCGACGGCGACGGCGACGGCTGCTGCCGTCACCACCTGCGGTGTCCTCGTCGTTGTTCTCGTCCGACTCATCGGAGTCGTCATCGGAATCCTGATCGGACTCGCCCTGATCGTCGGCGGTGTCGGTATCGGAATCCGGGCCCGAGTCGGTGTCGTCTGCCTGCTCACCACGACCACGGCCACGCCCCCGACGGCCGCGGCGACGCCGGCGAGCGGCCGGACGATCCGCCTGCTCGTCATCGGTATCGACGTCGGCGTCGGCATCCGTATCAGTGTCGTCGTCGGTGTCGTCTTCGTCGTCGTCATCCTCTTGGACACGCACCGGGACGAACGCCACGGGCTGCGGGGCGACGAACAGCGGCAGGTAATCGGCCCGCTCGGTGTGAGCTTCGCGAGCCGGGGGGATGTTGGCGGTCTCCAGGATCAGCCGCGACTCGGGCTCGTCGCCCACCAGGACGGGGTCGGCCTCGGCGGCTTCGCCCCCGGGAGCGTCGACCGCAGCGGCCTCCGACGCTTCGACAGGTGCCGCGACCGACTCGGCCACGACGACACTGACTGCTTCGACCTGGACCGGTTCTGCCTGCTCAACCGGTTCCGGGTCGGTCGCCCCGAGGGCCAGCGCGTCACGGACCCGCTCGGCGTCAGCCTTTTCGACCGTGGAGTGCGCACTGCGCTGACGCCCATCGAACTCGGCCAGGGCGTCGAGCACGCGCCGGCTTGTCGTTCCGAGCACCCGCGCCAGGGAGTGGACTCTCAGCCGGTCGGGCAGTCCCTCCTGCTGCGGAGTCTGGGTTGATAGGTCGTCATTCTGGGCATCTTCGGCCACGAATTCTCCTCAAGCCCCCGGGCGCGTCGTAACGACGCGGCCACGCGAGGGCTTCCGCTATTGGCCCGGGACACTTTCCCCGGGCTTGTTGTGGTCTCGCTCCGGGCGGTTCGCTACCGAACCCACCCGGTGCCTGGCTGAATGATGGCTGGACGGCCCGCGCCGCACCGGATTGCGGTGGTCGCGCTCGTCGAAGTCTTCATTCGGGTGTTCAGCCTCGGTTGAGGCTGACTACCCGCAACCAGTATCCCACATCACTGACGCGGCACAGACCAGACTGCGAGAAGGTTTATCCCGCGGAGGCTTCGCCAGGGAACCACAGGGCGATCTCACGGGCCGCCGACTCCGGCGAATCCGATCCGTGCACGAGGTTGTCCTGGGTCACAAGCGCCAGGTCACCGCGGATGGTGCCGGGCACAGCCTTCTCCACCGGATCGGTGCCACCGGCGATCTGACGGAACGCCGCGATGGCGCGCGGCCCTTCCACGATGGCGGCGACGACGGGCCCGGAGGTGATGAACTCGAGCAGCGAGTCGAAGAACGGCTTGCCGTCGTGCTCGGCGTAATGCTGCTTGGCCAACTCGATGCTGACGTTCTTCAGTTCGAGCGCGGCCAGGGTCAGACCCTTGCGCTCGATCCGGCCGAGGATCTCTCCGACCAGGTGGCGCTGCACGCCGTCGGGCTTGATCAGGACAAGGGTCTGCTCAGTCACGAGCAGAGAGCGTACCGGTCGGTAACCGCGCCGCGCCATTCGCGGCCCCCGCCCGAGCGCGCACCGCGGTCCAGCTACGGCACGGCTATTCGCTGGGCGGCTGCTGACCGGGCAGCAGACCGCGATCCTGCCTGCGTTTGACCTCGCGCCGCAGGTACACGATCAACAGCCAGACCACGGCGAAGATGACGCCGATGAAGCCGATGGCCCCATGGATCAGCGCCCCGGCGATCACGACCAGTTGGATGCCCAGGTTCGCCCAGATGGCCCACGGCCGACCCTGGATCCCCGACATCAGGATCAACACGACGGCCAGCCCGATCACGAAGCCGCCCGACGCCCAGGTCAGCCCTGCCGCGCTGGTACCCACCACCGGCAGTGCCAGCAACACGACGATGGCTTCGAGGATCAGCGTCCCCGCCATCACCCCGCGGAAGCTCTTCCAGGGGTCGGGCGGTGCCGGCGTGTCGCCGGGCATCGGATCGCTCGGGGTCTGATTGCCCGGGGTCTGATCGTTCATTGCGGGTCCCGTCCGAACAGGGTCCGGGCCGCGCCGGCAGTCACCACCGAACCGGTGATCACCATGCCGGCCCCGGACAGGCCTTCGTCTGCGCCGGCCTCTTCCACCAGCGCGGTCGCCGTTTCGATGGCGTCCGGCAGGGTCGTGGCGGTGATCACGCGATCCTGGCCGAAACGCTCCTCGGCCAGCAGCGCCAGCGACTCGACGTCCATCGCCCGCGGAGACCCGTTGTGGGTGACCACGATCTGGTCGAAGACGGGTTCCAGCGCGGTCAGGATGCCACCGGCATCCTTGTCCCCCATCACCGACACCACCCCCACCAGGTAGCGGAAGTCGAACTCCTGCTGCAGGGTCTGCGCCAGCGCCGCCGCACCGGCAGGATTGTGTGCCGCGTCAATGAAAACCGTTGGCGCACTTCGCATCCGTTCCATCCGCCCCGGGCTCTGCACCGCCGCGAAGCCAGCCCGGATCGCGTCGACATCGAGCTGACGGTCGGCACCCGCACCGAAGAACGCCTCGACCGCGGCCAACGCCAGGACGGCGTTGTGGGCCTGATGTTCACCGTGCAGCGGCAGGAAGATATCGGAGTACACCCCGCTCAGACCCTGCAGCTCCAGCACCTGTCCGCCGATGGCGATCTGTCTACTGAGCACGGCGAATTCGGAGTCCTCACGGGCGACGGCCGCGTCGGCGCGCACTGCTTCTTCCAGCAGCACGTCCATGGCCTCCGGAACCTGCTTCGCGATGACGGCTACCGTGTCGGTCGGCACCAGGTCGTCGGGCTGCCGGGTGATGATGCCGGCCTTCTCTCCCGCGATCTCGGCGATCGTGTCACCGAGATAGTCGGTGTGGTCGATGCCGATCGGCGTGATCACCGCGACGGGGGCAGTGACGACGTTGGTGG
Organism: Mycolicibacterium peregrinum; assembly: GCF_001665785.1. Taxonomy (GTDB): domain Bacteria; phylum Actinomycetota; class Actinomycetes; order Mycobacteriales; family Mycobacteriaceae; genus Mycobacterium; species Mycobacterium peregrinum_A. The sequence goes on along the minus strand of NZ_LZSO01000012.1, from coordinate 165,317 downwards.
CGTCCCAGCGTCCACCCATCCCGACCTCGATGACCCCGACATCGATGGGCACGTCGGCGAAGGCGGCGAACGCCATCGCGGTCAGAACCTCGAACTTGCTCATCTTGGGGCCACCGGCAGCCTCGGACTGCTGGTCCACCAGTTGCACGAACGGTTCGACCTCTCGATAGGTCTCGACGTAGCGGGCCGGGGTGATGGGCTTTCCGTCGATCGAGATGCGCTCCACCGCGGACTGCAGGTGCGGGCTGGTGGTGCGCCCGGTACGTCGGTGCAATGAGGTCAGGAGCGCGTCGATGATGCGCGCGACCGACGTCTTGCCGTTGGTCCCTGCCACATGGATCGATGGATAGGCGCGCTGCGGCGAGCCCAGCAGTTCCAGCAGGGCCGCGATCCGGGCCGTGCTGGGATCGAGCTTGGTCTCGGGCCACCGCTGATCGAGCAGATGCTCGACCTGCAGCAGCGCAGCGATCTCGTCCGGCGAAGGGACCGGATCGGTCATTGGGGCAGCCCGGCCAGGCGTGCCGTGATCCGTTCGACCTCTTCGGAGGCCAACTGCTGACGGCCGCGGATCTTGTCGACAACGTTCTCGGGAGCCTTGCCCAGGAAGGCCTCGTTGCCGAGCTTGGCCGTGGTGGTGGCCAGTTCCTTCTGGGCGGCGGCCAGGTCCTTCTCCAGCCGGCGCCGCTCGGCCGCCACATCGACGGTGCCCGAGGTGTCCACCTCGACGAGCACCGTGGCCTGCGCCAGACGCACCTCGACCGAAGCCGACGGGGTGAACCCGTCACCGGCATCGGTCAGCCACGCCAGCGCGGTGACCGCGGGCAGCTGCTCTGTCAAGCCGGCCTCGGTGATCGCCGAGAGCCGGGCCGGAACCCGCTGACGGTCGGCCAAACCCTGGTCGCTGCGGAAGCGACGCACCTCGGTGATCAGCTTCTGCATGTCGGCAATGTGTTGAGCGGCAACCTGATCCAGCGCGATACCGGAGGCCTGCGGCCACTGCGCGATGACGATGGACTCACCATCGGTGAGCGTCTTCCACAACGTCTCGGTGACGAACGGCATCACCGGGTGAAGCAGCTTGAGCAGAGCGTCCAGCACGGCGGCCAGAACTGCCGTTGTATGAGCGACGCCCTCCCCGAGTTGCACCTTGGCCAGTTCCACGTACCAGTCGCAGAACTCGTCCCAGGCGAAGTGGTACAGCGACTCGCAGGCGCGGCTGAACTCGTAGCTGTCGAGTGCGGCATCCACCTCGGCGCGAACCTCTTCGAGACGGCCCAGTATCCAGCGGTCGGCGTCGGTGAGCTCCGCGGCGTCGGGCAGCGGAGCGGGAGCGGCGCCGTTCATGAGGGCAAACCGGGTCGCATTGAACAGCTTGGTGGCGAAGTTGCGCGACGCACGGGCGTGGTCCTCACCGATGGACAGGTCGCCGCCGGGGCTTGCACCGCGGGCAAGGGTGAACCGCAGTGCGTCGGCACCGAATTTCTCCACCCAGTCCAGCGGGTCGATGCCGTTGCCGCGCGACTTGCTCATCTTGCGCCCGAATTCGTCGCGGATCAGGCCGTGCAGGAAGACGTTCTCGAACGGCACCTGCGGTCCGCGGGCGCCATCGAACGTGATGGCCGGATCGTCGCCGACGAACGTGCCGAACATCATCATCCGCGCCACCCAGAAGAACAGGATGTCGTAGCCGGTGACCAGCACCGAGGTCGGATAGAACTTGGCCAGATCCGGAGTGTGCTCGGGCCAACCCATCGTGGAGAACGGCCACAGCGCCGAGGAGAACCACGTGTCGAGCACGTCGCGGTCCTGCTCCCAGCCTTCCGGCGGGGTCTCGTCGGGGCCGACGCACACCGTCTCGCCGTTGGGTCCGTGCCAGATCGGGATCCGGTGGCCCCACCACAACTGCCGCGAGATGCACCAGTCGTGCATGTTGTCCACCCAGGCGAACCACCGCGGCTCCAGGCTCGGTGGGTGAATCACGGTGTCGCCGTTGCGCACCGCATCGCCTGCCGCTTTGGCCAGGCCGTCCACCTTGACCCACCACTGCAGGGACAGCCGCGGCTCGATGGGCTCACCGCTGCGCTCGGAGTGCCCGACGCTGTGCAGGTAGGGCCGCTTCTCGGCGACGATCCGGCCCTGCTCGGCCAGCGCCTCGCGAACCTTGACCCGGGCCTCGAACCGGTCCATGCCGTCGAATTGCGTTCCGGTGTCGGCGATCCGGCCCTTGGCATCCATGATGGTCGGCATCGGAAGCTGATGACGCAGCCCGATCTCGAAGTCGTTCGGATCATGCGCGGGAGTGACTTTTACTGCGCCGGTACCGAATTCGGGGTCGACGTGGGTGTCGGCCACGATGATCATCTCGTGGTCGACGAACGGGTGCGGCAGCGTCTTGCCGACCAGATGGCGGTAACGCTCATCGTCGGGATGCACCGCGATCGCGGTGTCACCGAGCATGGTCTCCACACGGGTGGTGGCGACGATGATGTGGGGCTCGTCGTCGTTCATCGAGCCGTAGCGGAACGAGACCAACTCGCCCTCGACGTCCTCGTATTTGACCTCGAGATCGCTGATCGCGGTCTCGAGCACCGGTGACCAGTTGACCAACCGCTCGGCCTGGTAGATCAGCCCGGCATCGAACAGCCGCTTGAAGATGGTCCGCACCGCGCGCGACAGGCCCTCGTCCATGGTGAAGCGGTCGCGGCTCCAGTCCACGCCGTCACCGAGGCGACGCATCTGCCCGCCGATGGTGCCGCCGGACTCACGCTTCCAGTCCCAGACCTTCTCGACGAACAGCTCGCGGCCGAAGTCTTCCTTGGTCTTGCCGTCGACAGCGAGCTGCTTCTCCACCACGGTCTGGGTGGCGATACCGGCATGGTCCATGCCGGGCAGCCACAGCACCTCGAAGCCCTGCATCCGCTTGCGGCGCGTGAGCGCGTCCATCAGCGTGTGGTCGAGCGCGTGGCCCATGTGCAGGCTGCCGGTCACGTTGGGCGGCGGCAGCACGATCGAGTACGGCGGCTTTTCGCTGGCCGGATCGGCGGTGAAGTATCCGGCGTCCACCCAGCCCTGGTACAGGTCGGCTTCTACCGCAGCCGGATCCCAGGATTTGGGGAGGGCATCGGCACGGTTGTCAGGGGTGGGAGTCACCGAGCCATTCTAAGAAGGACGTGCACTGAAACGCGAAAGCCCCCGATGCCCGGTGCGTTCGCTGGGCGTCGGAGGCTCTCGAGCTGGTGCGGGTGGGCCTACTTCTTGCCACCGAGCAGGCCGCCGAGGATCTCGCCGATGGCGTTGTTCTGACCGCCACCGCCGCCCAGAACACTGCCAAGGATGCTGCCGAGCGGGTTGTTGGCGGCCGCACCGCCGCCGGTCGCGCCACCCAGGATGCTGCCGAGGATGTCTCCGAGCCCGCCGCCACCGGAAGCCTGGGCCTCGCCCGCGGGCGCGGCGTTCTTCTGAGCGAACTGCTTGCCGATGTAGGCCAAGACGATGGGCGCCAGGATCGGCAGCAGCTTCTTGATCAGATCACCGCCGCCGGCGCCGGTGCCCGCCAAAGCCGATGCGACCTGGTTGCTGTCGTTGCCACCGAAGATCTTGGAGACGATCTGGTTGCCCTCGTTCGCATCGACCTGGTCGACGCTCACCCCACCGTCGAGGAGGCCGCTGACGCCCTGCGCCGAAACCGCGGACTCGAGGTCACTCGAATCGATGTTGTCTGCTTGTACGTTCTCCGCCACGCCGCCGACCAGGGCCGGAACCAGGGTCTTGATTGCGGCGTTCACCTCGCCTTCGTCGGCGCCGAGCTTGCTGGCAATATCCGCCACGGGGATCTGCGCGAAGAGATCGTCGAGACCGGCCATTTTTCTATCCCACCTTCGTTGCTGGCGTACTGGAAGTCCTCGCAACCGACACTAGTCGAATCTGATCTTGCCCCACAGGTGTTCGACGCAGGCCGATCCGTTGTGTTGCGACGGCTCAGCCCAGCTTGGTGGTCTCCAGCGACACTCCGGCCGCTGGTAGCCGGGTCAGCAGCACGTCCCCCATCGCTGCCACCGGTGTCAGCACACCGCGCCGTTCCGGCAACGCGTCCCGGTCGGTAGCCAGGGCTAGTCCGCATTCGCCGAGCAACACCGCCGTCGACTTGTATCCGGGATCTCCTTGCTGGGCCATGCTTGTCACGTACCGGGCACCCGACGTCGTCGTCGTGTATGTCTCGACGCGGTAGTGGCCCTGCTCGCGAGCCCGTTCACTCGGACCGGTTCCCGGCTTCGGGGCGAGTCGCGCGACCAGCCCGCTGGGCAGCCGGTTGAAATAGCGGCCTCCCACACCGAGGGTGAAGGCATTGGCTCCGGTGACCGCGGCGGCGGCCACCGGCGCGGCGAGCGAACGCCCAAGGCTCATCTGCTCGGCGTACTCGAACCGGCGCCCGTAGGCATAGTCCAGCAATGCGTTGCTACGCCGCACGATTCGCGTGTTCGGTGCCGCCATGGCAAAAGCGCCCGTCCAGTAGCCGGCGAGCTCGGGAGCGATCTCACCGCCGCGGCGCCACCGCACGTCGGGCTGAGCCCCGAGTTCGGGCTCCGCGCCGCGGTCGGGGCTCAGCGTGTACGGATCGTTCATCAGCGCCCGGGCCTCTGGATCCGACGACAGTGTGTCGAGCAGTTCCAGCATCGAGGCCACGGTGCCGCCCGACACGCCGCCGGCGAAACTGCGCACCACCAGGTTCGTGTCGCCGAGATCGCCCGCGCCGTCGGCCGACGCCCGCCGATACAGCGCGTACACCGTGAGATCCGATGGCACCGAATCGAATCCGCACGAATGGACGATCCGCGCGCCGGTGTCGACGGCCTGCTTGTGGTGCAGGTCGATGCTGTCGCGGATGAATGTCGTCTCACCGGTCAGGTCGGCGTAGTCGGTGCCGGCCGCCGCACAGGCCGCGACCAACGGCATGCCGTAGCGCGCGTAGGGACCCACCGTCGTCACCACCACCTGGGTGCGTGCGGCCATCGCATCGAGCGACGCCTGCGAGGTGGCGTCTGCAGTCACCAACGGCCAGGACTGCGCACCCGGCCCCAGACCGTCACGGACCGCGCGCAACCGTTCCTCGGAACGGCCGGCCAAGGCGATCCGGGCCGATCCCCCGGCCCGCGCCAGGTACTCGGCGGTCAGTTTTCCGGCGAACCCTGTGGCGCCGTACAGCACCAGATCAAACTCACGCTGCGTCACGCTCCCGACGCTACCCGAGCAGTTCGGGCAACTGCACCGGTTGACCGCGCAGGTGATCACCGAGGAATGCGGTCACCACCTGGTACCAGATCTTGGCGTGCTGGGGCGACAGCACCCAGTGGTTCTCACTCGGGTAGTACAGGAACCGGTGGGGGCTTTCGCCATGCTCGTCGGCGGGCAACCCCGAATGGGTGAGCAACTCGTACCACAGCCGCAACGCCTCGCCGATCGGCACGCGATAGTCCTTGTCGCCGTGGATGACCAGCATCGGGGTGGTGATGTCGCCGACGAACCGGTGTGGTGAATTGTTCTGGGCCATCTCGGGTGTCATTTCCCGAGCCCACCAGTACGCACCGTCGGTGGTGGGCCCGAACTGGTCCAGCGCCCACAGGCTGGCATGCGTGACGATCGCCTTGAACCGATCGGTGTGTCCGGCGATCCAGTTGGCCATGTAGCCGCCGAACGATCCCCCCATCGCCGCCGTGCGCGTGGCGTCGACCCGCGGGTGTGCGCACGCGGCATCGGTCGCAGCCATCAGGTCCGTGTACGGATCGGCACCCCAGGCGCCCCAGCCGCGAGCGATGAAGTCCTGTCCGTATCCGGTGGACAGCGCCGGATCGGGCATCAGCACGGCGTAGCCCAGAGCGGTAAGCAGCCACGGGTTCCACCGCCAGTGCCAGCTGTTCCAGCTGCCCAACGGTCCGCCGTGGATCCACAACACCAGCGGGGCCGGTTCGTCGCCCGTTGGCAGTGTGAGCCAGGAACGGATCGGCGTGCCGTCGGCGGCGGTCGCGTTCACCTCGGTCAGAGTGCCGGGCAGTTCAGGTGCGTCGAGGCACGGGATCTCGGTGACGGTGCCGTCCGGATCGATGCGGACCGGATGTGCCGGCACGGCATAGGAGCTGCGCAACGCGTAGATCACGCCGCGGGGCGCGGGACGCACATCGGAGTAGGTGAAATCGTCGTGGGTCAACCGGGTGACCGCACCGGATACGGGGTCGACGGAAAAGATCGGGCCACGGCCGCCGTCGTCGGCCGTCACGATGAGCGACGACGAGTCCGTCGTCCAGGCCACCGAGGACGGCCAGCGGTCCCAGTCGCCGGTCAACTCCACCGGATCTTCACCGAACCGCATGCTGCACAACGTGATCCGCGGAGGCACGGTGGGAGTGGAATGGGTTTCCCTGGTGAAGGCCACCGCACTGCCATCCGGCGCGATCGCGGGGCGTTCCAGGTCGGCACCGGGTTCCTCGGCGATGGTGGTGCGTTCTCCGGTGACCCGGTCGATGCGCACCAGGGTCACCCGCAGGGCGGTGCCAGGGCCCGGCGCCTGCCAGGACGTCACCACGAACCTGCCGTCGGCGCTCAGGTCGAACGTGGTCTCACGCAACGCCGCGCCCGGCTCGGCCGTCAGATCCCGTGGCCCCTCGGCATCGAGGAGGTGCGGTTGGTCCGGGCCGAGGTCGTGATCCCAGTACCGGACGGGATAGCCGGTGTGCAGGATCGCTGAGACCTTGGCGTCCTTGCGCGCGTCGCGCTTTGCCTTGTCGTCATCGACTCCGGCCGACGAAGGCAGCAGTGGCGCGGTCACCACGGTGGCGTCGGCGGCCCGGGCGCTCAACGCGCCGGCAACACCGCCGGGCATCGTCAGCACCTCGATTGCCTCACCGCCCCTCGCGGGCAGCCGCCACAGGGCTGCGGGCGGCTTGTCGTCATCCTCACCCGCGCGGACTGCGAGGAACAGCAGGTCCCCCTCGGCGGTGAACACCGGCGCGGATTCTCCCTTTGCCCCGTGGGTCAGCCGGCGCGCTGGTTGAGTTCCATCCGGGTCCAATTCCCATATGGCGCTGAGGAATTCGGTTTTCTTCTCATTGAGGGTGGTGACCGTCGTGACCAGCCGCGAGCCGTCAGGTGACACCGCCAGACCTGATACCCGGGGAAGCGCGAGGTAGTCGTCGAGATCGTCGAACGCCGTCATGGCTCCCCACCGTAATGGTGCGGCCCGCACCGGAGTCCGGTACGGGCCGCACGGCAAGGCTGTTCCCGGTGTGTCAGACCACTTCGGTGATCTTGCCGGTGACGTCGGCTCGAACCTGCTTGCTGCTGCGCTCACCCTGGACGTTGATGAACATGACCACGTTCTCGTCGAACGGGATGTTGCGCTTGATGCTCACCGTCTGGACCTTGCCGTCGGCAATCTCGCTCGCCGCCACGGCACCGTCGATCGCCGCGGCGATCGCGCTGCTCGGCACGTCGGAGGTGGCGAACAGATTCTGCTGCAACGCCTCGGTGTCGTCGTCGTAGTCGATGGGACGCGACGGCGCGACCGCGCCGGACGTGTAACTCCACTCATTGAGCTCAGTCGGGGCGTTGGGATCGACTGCCTCGACCTTGATGACACCCGGCGTGATCACGACATCGACGACCTGCATCGGGTTGGCGCCGACCTTTTCGCCGATCGCCGCCAAGGCGTTGTCGATACCCTCGGCGGTGAACAGATTGCCCGAGACCGCTTCGGTGATCTTCTCGGTGCCCGAGGAGACAACCTTCTCGGCTGCCCCGGCGGCCGCATCCCGGAGCTCGGTCGCCTTCGAGCAACCGCTCAATGCGGATGCAGCAATCAGTGTGGCGCCAAGCGCGATACCGAAGCGGGTGACTCTCATCGGGTCCTCTCACTGTGTTCTGGCCCGGCACGTCGGGCGCGGAAACCTGTACAAAGACTGTGCAGACGCTGGAAGGCTACCGATCCCAACTCCGGCCACGGCGAGCCACCTCATCCCACCCGTTAGATTCGACCGATGGCACAGTCCGTCCTGGTCGTCGGTGCCGGTATCACCGGCCTGGCCACCGCCGTCGCATTGCAGCAGCAGGGATTCGACGTATCCGTGGCAGAGGCCCGCCGGGACGTCACCCCCGGGGCGGGAATCAGCCTGTGGCCCAACGCGCTGGCCGCACTCGACGAGATCGGTCTCGGCGATCAGGTGCGCGGCGCGGGAGGCCGAGTGACCACAGGAGCCCTGCGTCGGGCCGGCGGAGCGTGGTTGCGCCGGCCGGAGGCACAACGGTTCACCCGGGCGCTGGGCGAACCGCTGGTGGTGATCAGGCGCGCCACCCTGACCGAAATTCTCACGGGCGCACTCGCGCCGGGCACGGTCCAGTACGAGCTCACCGCCGACAAGGTCGAGATCGGCGCCTCGGACGTGCGGGTCACCTTCACCGACGGCACGGTCCGCGAGGCGGCCGGCCTGGTCGGCGCCGACGGTGTCGACTCTGTGGTGGCCCGCCATCTGAACGGAGCGCTGCCCCGTCGCTACACCGGCTACACCGCGTGGCGCGCCGTGGCCGCCTGCCCGCTCGATCCCGATCTGTCGGGCGAGACGCTGGGTGCCGGCTCACAGGTCGGCCATGTGCCGCTCGGCGACGACCACACATATTGGTTCGCGACCCAGCGCGCGCCGCAAGGCCAGACCACACCCGATGGCGAGCTGGCCCATCTGAAGCGACATTTCGCGGCGTGGGCGGAGCCGATTCCGACCCTGCTGGCCGCGACCGATCCGAATGATGTGCTCCGGAACGACCTCTACGACCGTGCACCCGCCCGCATCTGGTCCCGCGGCCGTGCAGTGATCGCCGGGGATGCGGCCCATCCGATGCGCCCGCACCTGGGCCAGGGAGGCTGCCAGGGGCTGGAGGATGCCGCCACACTCGCCGGCCTCGCGGCCGGCGAGGCCGATCTGAGCAGCGCGTTCTCCCGGTTCGCGACGATGCGGCGCAGGCGGGTCATGACGATCGTGCGGGAGGCCGAGCTGGTCGGGCGGTTGGTGAACCTACGCCCGCCGCTGCTCAGCGCCGCGGCCACCCGGGCGTCGGTGCTGGTCCCAGAGTTCGTGTTGACCCGCCATCTGGCCTCCATCGCCGGGCGCGCGGCATTCACGCCGGTGCATTGAAGAGGTGCGTTGAAGATCAGTGCGGCACTCCGAGCGCCCCGAGCGGGTCGAGGAAGGTCGTGCAGATCCGGCGTAGGTCGAAAATGCCCAGCACGGCGCCGGGACGCACGGTCTGGCATCCGGTCGGCGCGGTGGGCGCCGCCCAACCGACGGGCGCTCCGCCTCGGGCCCCGCACTTGGGCCAGGCGCCGATCCCCTGGGTCGCCAGGACGTTCTCGGCGACCCGGATCTGCTCCTCCCGGGACGCCGAGGCGGGTGAACCGGTGCCGCCGTGCGCGGCCCAGGTGGTGGGTTTGAACTGCAATCCGCCGTAGGCGCCGTTACCGGTGTCGATGGACCAGTTACCGCCCGATTCACAGTCGGCGATGGCATCCCAGTTCACCGTGTCCGCACCGGCGGTCGCAGTGCCCGCGAACATGGGCATCACCATGACGCCCGCCGACGCTGCCGTAATCCAGAAAGTCCTGGTCAACGCACTTCGTTTGGTCATCTCACGGCCCTTCCCCGACCTTTGACACCAGGACCGCGGCAGATGCTGATCACGTTCGTGCAACTGTGCGGTCACTAATGGGTTCGTGTGACCAAGGTCACGCGTTACAGGGGTGGCTCAAGTTTTTTCAGAGGTTGTCGGTACTGGAGTAACCGGAGGGCTTTCTGATGAAACAGAAGCGGTGCCGGACTGCTGCCCGGCACCGCTCCTTATCAAGTTGTCGTAACGCGTACTAGCCGCGCCTGCCGCACACCGGCCACGCGCCGATGCCCTGGCTGCGCAGCACGTTCTCGGCAACCCGGATCTGCTCCGAGCGCGAAGCCTGGTGCGGCGAACCGGAACCACCGTTGGCGCGCCAGGTGCCCATGTTGAACTGCAGGCCACCGTAGTAGCCGTTACCGGTGTTGATCGCCCAGTTGCCACCCGACTCGCAGGCGGCGACGGCGTCCCAGTTGACGCTGTCCGCATTGGCGGTACCGGCACCCAGTGCCACGGGAGCGACAGCGAGCGCTCCGGCGATGATGCCCAGCCCAAACGTCTTGCGGATGTTCTTCACTTCATTCCTCTCGCCAAGCGCGCGCCATCAACACCCGCGCCAGCGGGTGCGGCAGCCTGAATCCAGGCCGGAAGGGTTGGTTCGCGCCGTCTCGGTCAGGCACGAAAGGGAGGGCCACAGTGCCCGGCCCGGGATCAGACCCAGGCCCCCGCGTCGGGCGTAATCGCCACCGCGGCCCCACTCACACGCAGGTTCTTGGTGTTGAAATTATTTGCTCCGTGTCGGAGACGCTTTGGACCGTACAAAGGTCTCGAAGAGAAGTCATCTCGATGTAGACACGATCGCGGAATTATCACGGACAGATAACGAGACGCTGAACGAATCGTTTGTGCAGGTCAGCAGGGGATGGTCGTCGTTACCGTTTCGTGATCGAGGCAAACAGAAAGTGAGGCAGATCACGCATATTTTGTGAACTGGCCCACTTGATTTGGGCGTGACATCACGAGCAAACAACGCCTGAGACAACAAAAGCGCTGGTAGATGCCATCGCCGAGTGTCACTCTGCGTCTGACCAAGCAATTCTGTTCGCTGCGCACGCGCAACTCTCGCATCCCGGCTTGGCATCTGATCCCGTTGGTACACAAGGGATATCGCGCCCGCATGTCAGCGCGGCCGGGCCGGACGTCACACACCCGACGCCCGCTCAGTAGGTAACTGACTGTTCAAACATCTTGAACTACAGCCACTTTCGTCGGCATCACCAGAATCGTCAGTCCGCCCGGCCAACTCTGCGGCGCAACCCAGAGTCGCCCAGCTCCCACAAACCGAGCGGTCAGGGGTCTTTTGGTACAAAATTAGACAGACTGAACACATGCCGGAGCGAATAACGGGAGGAGCTACCGCACTCCGCAGAAAGATGAGTTCCGTTGAACACCAGCGACTTTCGCGTAGGATCAACGTTCACCCACTGATGACGTTTCCAGAATTGATCCGGCTTCCGAGAGCCTGAATACGGTGAAATAGCCTGAAAATTATCTCGAAACGGTAAATTGCATCGAGTTACGGCGCTAATTCACAATTTGCTGTGCCTTAGCCGCCCAGTTAGCTTCAGGCTCCGGACAGGTCCGCCGCGGTGTTGACATTGGTGAGCGCTCGCTGCGGTGGCATCACGATCCGCTGTGTGTCGACGGACTCGGCCAGCGCCCGCATGCTGCGCCGGCCGTCGTGCACCAGGGCGGCGATCTGCGAAGTGAGCGCGCTGCGGTAGATCCCCGCCAGATAGTGGTCCCGGCCGTCCCACGGCAGCACGATGTCGGCGGGTACCCGCTCGGCGGTGGCGGCCAGGACATCGATCAGATCGGTCGTCAGGTACGGCATGTCGACCGCGCAGACGAACGCGCGGTCCAGCCCGGCCTCCGCGACGGCCCGCAACCCGCGACCCGTCGCCACCAGCGGCCCGACCCCGCGCACCTCGTCGCGCAACACCTTTGCGCTCAATTCGGGTAGCGGCTGGCCAGGCGCGGCGATGACAAACACCGGTGCACACCGCTTGCTTACGGCGGCGACCACTTGCTCGACCATCGTCGAGCCGTCGAACGGCAACGTCGCCTTGTCGCGCCCCATACGGCGCGAAGCCCCGCCCGCCAGAACTACTGCGGCGAGCGGGGCTGTGCTCAGTTCGTTTACGAGGTCAGCGCGTTCAGTCCACGGTCCAGGTGTCTTTGCCACGCAGCAAGGATTGCAGAGCTGCGGTGTCATGGGGCTTGGATTCGATGGCCGTGTTGACCTGCTGACGCGCGGCGTCGTCGTAGGTGGGTCGGCTGACCTTCCGGAAGATGCCCATCACCATGTGATCGAGGTTCTGCTCGCTCAAGCGCGACAGCGCGAAAGCATAAGCGGGATCGTCGATCTCGGCGTTGTGAACCACGATGTCCTCGACTGCGACCTCGGCCGTCTTGGCGACCTCCAGGCCGTACCCGGACTTGACCACACAGTACTCGCCATCGGTACCGAACTTGATCGGCTCACCGTGGCTGACGTTGATCAGCCGCTCCTCGGCGCCTTCCTTGCGCAGCGCGTCGAACGATCCGTCGTTGAAGATCGGGCAATCCTGCATGATCTCCACCAGCGCGGCACCGCGGTGCTCGGCCGCGCCGCGCAGCACCTCGGACAGGCCCTTGCGGTCGGAGTCCAGCGCGCGGCCGACGAACGTGGCCTCGGCGCCCAGTGCCAGCGATACCGGGTTGAACGGGTAGTCCAGCGAGCCCATCGGAGTGGACTTGGTGACCTTGCCGACCTCGGAGGTCGGCGAGTACTGCCCCTTGGTCAGGCCGTAGATCCGGTTGTTGAACAGCAGGATCGTGATGTTGATGTTGCGGCGCAAAGCGTGGATCAGGTGGTTACCACCGATCGACAGCGAGTCACCGTCGCCGGTGACGACCCACACCGACAGGTCCGGGCGGGCCAGCGCCAGGCCGGTCGCGATGGTCGGGGCGCGCCCGTGGATCGAGTGGAAGCCGTAGGTCTCCAGGTAGTACGGGAATCGGCTGGAGCAGCCGATGCCGCTGATGAACGCGATGTTCTCGCGCTTGAGGCCCAACTCCGGCAGGAAGTTGCGGATGGTATTGAGGATGACGTAGTCACCGCAACCGGGGCACCAGCGGACCTCCTGGTCACTGGTGAAGTCCTTGCCCTTCTGCGGCTGGTCGGTGGTGGGCACCAGGGCGTTCTTGGTCAGTGCATCTGTCAGCCCCAGGTCTGCGCCGATCAGGTCAGTCATGCGTTCGCTCCCACAGCATTCGACTCAGTTGGTTCCTCGATGGTGGCTGCCGCCAGCCTCGCGAACTTGGCCTTGTCCGCTTCCTTCTCACCGAGCGTGCCGTCCAGCGCCGCATCGATGATGCCCTCGACCTCGTCGGCGAGGAAGGCCATGCCCTCCACCTTGGTCACCGACTGGACGTCGACCAGGTACTTGCCGCGCAGCAGCAGCGCCAGCTGCCCGAGGTTCATCTCCGGCACGACCACCTTCGGGTAGCGACGCAGCACCTCCCCGAGGTTGGCCGGGAAGGGATTGAGGTGGCGCAGATGAGCCTGGGCCACCTTGATTCCCTTGCGCCGGGCGCGCCGGCACGCCTCGCCGATGGGACCGTAGCTGCTCCCCCAGCCCAGCATCAGCAGTTCCGCGTCGCCGGTGGGGTCATCGACCTCGAGATCCGGCACCGTGATGCCGGCGATCTTCTCCTGACGCAACCGCACCATCAGGTCGTGGTTCTTGGGCTCGTAAGAGATGTTGCCCGAACCGTTGGCGGCCTCAAGGCCACCGATCCGGTGCTCCAGACCCGGGGTACCGGGCACCGCGAACTGGCGGGCCAGGGTCTCGGGGTCGCGGGCGTACGGAGCGAACGGCTCGCCGGACTTGGCGAAGTTGTGCTCGATCGCCGGGTAGGTGCTGATGTCCGGGATCTGCCAGGGCTCGGAGCCGTTGGCGATCGCACCGTCGGACAGGATGATGACCGGGGTGTGGTAATCGATCGCGATCCGCGAGGCCTCCACGGCGATGTCGAAGCAGTCCGACGGCGACTTCGGCGCCAGGATCGCGACCGGCGACTCGCCGTTGCGGCCGAACAGCGCCTGCAGCAGGTCAGCCTGCTCGGTCTTGGTCGGCAGGCCCGTCGACGGGCCACCGCGCTGCACATCGACGATGAGCAACGGCAGTTCGGTCATCACGGCCAGGCCGATCGCCTCGGACTTGAGCGAGACGCCCGGACCCGAGGTGCTGGTGACACCCAGCGCGCCACCGTAGGAGGCGCCGATGGCGGCGCCGATACCGGCGATCTCGTCCTCGGCCTGGAAGGTCAGGACGTTGAAGTTCTTGTGCTTGGACAGCTCGTGGAGGATGTCCGACGCCGGGGTGATCGGGTAGGTGCCCAGCACCACCTGGATCTGGGCCAGATGCCCGGCTGCCACGATGCCGTAGGCCAGCGCGGTGTTGCCCGAGATCTGCCGGTACTCACCGGACTTGAGCTTCGCCGGCGACACCTCGTAGGTGGTGGCGAACGCCTCGGTGGTCTCGCCGTAGTTCCAGCCGGCTTTCAGCGCCAGGACGTTGGCCTCGGCCACGTCGGGCTTGCGGGAGAACTTCTCGCGGATGAACCCCTCGCTGTGCTCGAGCTCGCGGCCGTACATCCACGACAGCAGACCGAGGGCGAACATGTTCTTGGCGCGCTGACCGTCCTTCTTGGTGGCGCCGATCGCCTCGACGGCGCCCAGGGTCAGCGTCGTCATGGCGACGGAGGTCACCACGTAGTCCGACAACGTGTCATCCTCTAGCGGATTGCTGTCGTACCCGACCTTGGCGAGGTTGCGCTTGGTGAATTCATCGGAGTTGGCGATGATGAGGCCGCCGCGGGGCAGATCCGAGACGTTGGCCTTGAGTGCGGCTGGGTTCATCGCCACGAGCACGTCGGGGCGGTCACCGGCGGTGAGGATGTCGTAGTCGGCGATCTGGATCTGGAACGACGACACACCGGGCAGGGTGCCCTGTGGCGCGCGGATCTCGGCCGGGTAATTCGGCTGGGTCGCCAAGTCGTTGCCGAACAGTGCAGCTTCAGAAGTGAAGCGGTCACCGGTCAGCTGCATACCGTCGCCGGAGTCGCCGGCGAAGCGGATGACAACCTTCTCGAGCTTCTGCCGCGGCGCGGCGCCATTGCCGTTGCCGTTCTCACCCACGGCTACCGCCTTTCACACTGCTTTGACCACGTCTTTCCGGGCCGCTGTCTCGTAATCTGCCGCCGGATCGAACGTCCACCGAATTTTGATGTCACTACCAGTACCGATTATTGCACTGCTCTTAGGCTGCGCTTCACCCCGTTGCGCCCCGACACGCGGGTGAGATCCTGACGAAGATGCTGTTCACCGACGTGAACAAGCCCCATTTGAGACAAAACTGTGGTTTTCGTCACGTTTAGGAGAATGTCATTCTCTAAGGAAAAGGCTACTGGCCGGTAGCTGTCCGCTAGCACCGGCAAGCACGAACTTGACACCTGTCGAGTCTAACCACAGCAGGCAGCTACCCACGATCGGCGTGCACCCGCTTGTCCAACTCCCCGGCCACGAGTGCGCTCGCCGCCTCCGCGGCGCGTTGCGGATCGTGCCCCGCCGCGCGGTGCGCGACATAACAGGCGGTGAACATGTCCCCCGCCCCCGTGGTCTGGACGTCCAGCACCCGCCAGGCCGCAGGCACCCGTTGCACCGCGCCGTCGATATAGATGTCACATCCCTCTGAGCCGTAGGTCACCAGAATCTCCGAGACACCGAGTCGTTCTGCGGTCGACGCGTCGAACACCCCGTCGGCGACGATCACCGCCTCGTCCTCGGCGAGTTTGAGGATGTCGACGTTGACGAGCAGATCTGCGGCAAAGTGACGATCCTCGACCAGCGGCCCCAATCGGTCGGCCCGCACCAGACCCTGCCCGTCGTAGGCGATGCGGTGACCACGTGCCGCCAGGGCAGCGAGCGTCTCGGCGGGGAAATCGGTGCGCAACAAGGGAGCCAGGTGCACCCACGTCGTCGCCGGATCGGCCGCGTCGATGTCCGCGGCGGTCCACACCGGTCCGATCGACTGCACGCCCATGTGCCGGTGATCGGTGTCGTCGTAGTCGAGGCTGAACGAACTCGTCTCCTCCGAGGGCAGGATCTGCACCATCGACCCGAACCGCGCACGAAGCCCGTCGAACAGGACGTGATCGCGTTCGGCGCCCATCGCGATGATCCGGCCGGGTCCACCCGCGGCCTGCAGGGCCACTCCGGCGAAGGAGGCACATCCTCCCGGACTCGGCGGCGCCCCGTTGATGATGTCGATCGCGAGGTTGCCGAGCACGGTCACCCCGGGGTCTAGCTCTCGTGGCATGGGTGAAGTCTCCCGCTCAGAGCAGGCTCCACCTTCCCCGGCCCCACCCCAGGCCCCGACCCGAGATCGAAATGTGACCCAGGTCGCACCCGTCGATATGGAATGCCGCGCAGCCGATGCGCATTGGAAAAACATAGGCGACCGATGTGACGATGAAGGGTATTGCGAAATGCGCATGGATTCGAGAACCAAGCTGCTCCTCTGTACCGCCGGATTTGCAGCAGTAGCAGCCATGGCCGTGGTGGGCCTCGAGACGACCCCGATCGGCACTGCACCCGAAATGTCCGTGCCCGCAGCCGAACCGACCATGCACTTCGGCGAGACCGTCACCCAGTCCGTAGCGCCATCCGCACCCGAGACACCTGCCGCCACCCCTCCGGTCAAGGCCCAACCCGCGCCGACTGCTGAGCCCGGCTGAGCCTGAGGGCTCACGCCGGCAAGTTGTACGGCGTGACCACCTGGATGGGCACCGGACGGACCGGCTCACCCGGTAGTGCGCCGTGTTGCTGCAGGATCAACCGCATGGCCAGGCGCGCATCGGCCCGCAGGTCGTTGTGCAACACCACCGAGATCCGGCCCTCGCGTAGCAGCCTGCGGTTGTCCACATCGAGATCGTGGGCGATGAAGACCCGGCACTCTCGTCCGAGCTTCTCGAACGCTGCCACCGTGGCCACGTTGCCGCCGCCCGGTGAGTAGACCGCCTCCACTGAGGGGTGCCGCTCGAGCGCGTCGAGTACCAGCCGTTCGTTGGTCGCGTCGATGCCGTCGCTGTCGGTGACCTCGACGACAGCGCGACCGGAACCGCGCAGCCCCGACCGGAATCCCACCTCACGTTCACCCTCACCGCGAAACACGGTGCGGCTCAGGGTGATCAGCACCTCCGATGGGGACGGCCCGAGCCATTGCTCGATGAGGTAGGCCGCCGTCGCGCCGGCTCCGTGGTTGTCGATGCCGACGTACGCACTGCGGGCACTGGTGGGGATGTCGGTTGTGTACGTCACCACCGGAACGCCGGTGGCGACGAGGTGGTCGACGGCCTCGGCCACCTCGGGTTCGTCGGCCGCCTTGAGCACCACCCCGTGGCTGCCGCGGATACCGGCCAGGGTGTCGACCATCTGCGCCGTCGACCCGGATTCCCACAGATGGAAGCGGGCCCGCAGCATGGCCGGAGCGAACGTGGGCAGTTCGGCCTCGACCGCCGCCCGGAACGCATCGGAGAACCGCTGAGGGGTCTGCATCACGACGTCGATCAGATAGCGACGCCCGTTGAGCCGCAACTGCGCTCGCTGCTTGTCGAGATCGGCGATCGCCTGGCGCACCTCGGCCCGGGTGTTCTCCCGCACCCCCGGACGGTCGTTCAGCACCCGGTCCACCGTGGCTTCGCTCAATCCACACTGCTGCGCGATCTCACGAACCTTGTATCGGTGCGCCACCGGCGACCTCCGGGTGTTTGATGGTTTTTTGATGGCTTTCTGCCGTTGATTGTGCCACAGAACACAGCAAGACTGACTGCCATGACCGCCACCATGCGCACCGGGCACCGGGCCTGGATCGAGGAAGCCGACTGCTCCCTCGACGACCTCCGCGCCCTGGAGTCACGCACCACCGACGCCGCCGAATACCCCCTGGCCGCCGATATCCGGTCCAACGTCCCGGTGTATTCGGCCGCGACCGTTGCCGGGGCCGAGCGCCGCGAACTGCAGACCGAGCTGATCCGCGCGCTGAGCGACGGCCCCGGCGTCGTGGTGTTCGAAGGCGCCTTCGATGAGGACGTCGTCGACCGGGCCGGCGCCGCGTTCGTCGCACTGATCGAAGCCCAGCGCGCCGAGGGCGCCGCCGCCGGTGACCACTTCGGCAAGGCCGGTGCGAACGACCGCATCTGGAATGCCGCGCAGAAGCTGGCCCTGCATTCCCCCGGCGTGTACGCCGAGTACTACGCCAACGACGCACTGGCGCTCGTGTCGCAGGCCTGGCTGGGCCCGCGCTACCAGGTCACCTCCCAGGTCAACGTCGTCAATGCCGGTGGCGCCGCGCAAGTTCCGCATCGCGACTATCACCTCGGTTTCGTCACCCCGGACCAGTTGGCCGACTACCCCGCACACCTGCACCGACTGTCGCCGGCGATGACGCTGCAGGGTGCGGTTGCGCATTGCGACATGCCGCTGGCCAGCGGACCGACCATGCTGTTGCCGTACTCGCAGACCTTCGAGGCCGGGTACATCGCGTTCTACCGGCCGGAGTTCATCGAATTCTTCGCCGCCCACCAGGTTCAGGTGCCGCTGCGCAAGGGCGATGCGGTCTTCTTCAATCCGGCGCTGTATCACGGAGCCGGCACCAACACCTCGACCGACATCCGGCGCATGGCCAACCTGCTGCAGATCTCCTCGCCGTTCGGCCGCGCGATGGAAGCACTCGATCGCACCGCCATGGTCCGGGCCGTGTACCCCGCCCTGCTGGAGATGAAGTCCGCGGGCCGCTCCGAGCGCGAGCTGGCCAACGCCGTCAACGCCACCGCCGAGGGCTACGCGTTCCCGACGAATCTCGACCGGGACCAACCCATCGGCAGTCTGGCTCCGCCCAGCCAGGTCGACACCGTGCTGGCCGCACTGGCCGGCGATCTGACCCCCGAAGAACTCGACACCATCCTCGATCAGCAGCAAGAACGGAGAATCCCATGACCACGCTCGGCGTTATCGGACTGGGCCGCATCGGCGCATTCCACACCGAAACCCTTTCCGCCCTCGACGGTTTGGACGGACTGGTGATCACCGACGAGCGCGCCGACGTGGCTGCGGCGGTGGCGGCCAAGCACGGCGCCAAAGCCGTCGACACCGTCGAGGAACTGCTGTCGTCCGGCATCGACGGCGTGGTGGTGGCCGCCGCGACGCCCGCGCACGCCGAGCTGACGCTGGCCGCCGTCGAGCGCGGCATCCCGACCTTCTGCGAGAAGCCGATCGCTTCCACGGCCGTGGAGAGCGCGCGGGTGGCCGAGACCATCGCGCGATCCGGTGTCCCCGTGCAGGTCGGGTACCAACGCCGCTTCGACGCCGCCTTCGCCGCGGCCAAGCGCGCGGTGGACGACGGCTCGCTGGGCATCCTGCACACGGTGCGCAGCACCACAATGGATCCGGCTCCCCCTCCCCTGGACTACATCAAGGGGTCCGGCGGAATCTTCCGTGACTGCGCGGTACACGATTTCGACATCGTCCGCTGGATCACCGGCCAGAACGCGGTCGAGGTGTATGCCACCGGAACCGTGCAGGGCGACCCGCTGTTCGCCGAATACGGCGACGTGGACACCGCCGCGGTGATCGTGCGGTTCGACGGCGGTGCACTGGGCGTCGTGTCGAACGCCCGCTACAACGCCCGGGGATACGACTGCCGCCTCGAGGTTCACGGGTTCGACGACAGTGTGGCCGCCGGCTGGGACCAGGGCGTGCCGATGCGAAATGTCGATCCGGCCAACACATTCCCGGCCGGGCCCGCCCACAACTTCTTCATGGACCGCTTCACCGAGGCGTTCCGCACGGAGCTGGCCGGGTTCGTGGAGGTGGCCAAGGGCGCACCGGTCGCCGGCGCCACGGTGGCCGACGCCGTCGAGGTGGCCTGGCTGGCCGAGGCCGCCACCGAATCCCTGCGCCGGGGCACCCCGGTGCGCATCGAGGAGGTTCGCAACGCATGAGCGCCACGATCAAGATCGCTGGGGCGCCGATCTCGTGGGGCGTGTGCGAGGTTCCCGGCTGGGGCTACCAGCTCGAGCCCGCCCGTGTGCTGACCGAGATGCGCGGGGCCGGGCTGTCCGCGACCGAGCTCGGTCCGGACGGCTTCCTGCCCGCTGATACCAGAGAACTCACCGGTGTCCTTGCCGCACATCAGCTTTCCTGTGTCGGCGGGTTCGTTCCCGTGGTGTTGCACGATGCCGACCACAACCCGGCCGAGGATCTCGTCGGACCACTCACCTCGCTTCGCGCCGCCGGCGCCGGTGTGGTGGTGCTGGCGGCGGCCACCGGATCCGACGGTTACGATTCGCGGCCCGAACTCGACGACGACCAGTGGGCGACACTGCTGGCCAACCTGGACCGGCTCTCCGGAATCGCGTCCGAGGCCGGACTATTGGCAGTCCTGCACCCACACGTCGGCACGATGGTGGAAACCCGCGACGATGTGGACCGGGTGCTGGCCGGCTCGACGATCCCGCTGTGCCTGGACACCGGGCACCTGTTGATCGGTGGCACCGACCCCCTGGAACTGGCCAAGGCGGTGCCGCACCGGATCAAGCACACCCACCTGAAGGACGTGAACGCCGCGCTGGCCGCCAAGGTGCAGTCCGGGGAGATCAGTTACACCGATGCGGTGCGCGCCGGCATGTACACCCCCTTGGGAACCGGTGATATCGACATTGCGGGCATCGTCTCGGTGTTGCAGAACAACGGTTTTGACGGATGGTTCGTGATGGAGCAGGACACGATCCTGGATGGCGCACCGGTCGGTGACGGTCCGGTCGCCGACGTGCGGGCCAGCGTGGCATACCTGCATTCCGTGACGTCGTGACCGGACTGCGCATCGGAATTCTGGGCGCGTCCCGGATCGCCGAGAAGGCCATCGTGGGGCCCGCGCAGGAACTGGGTCACCGGCTGGTGGCGGTCGCCGCGCGTGATCCGCGGCGCGCGGCGGCTTTCGCCCAGAAGTTCGGGGTCGAACGGGTGGTCGATTCCTACGCCGAGGTGATCGACGACGCTGAGGTCGACGTCGTCTACAACCCGCTGGCCAACGGATTGCACGGACCGTGGAATCTGGCTGCGATCGCCGCTGGGAAACCGGTGCTCAGCGAGAAGCCGTTCGCCCGCAACAGATCCGAAGCCGCCACGGTCGCCCACGCAGCGGAGGAGGCAGGCGTCACGGTGCTGGAGGGGTTCCATTACTTCTTCCACCCCGTGACACAACGGGCCTTCGGACTGGCCGCCGGCGGTGAGATCGGTCGAATCACCCGGGTCGAGGTGCGGATGGCGATGCCCAAGCCTGACGACGACGACCCCCGTTGGTCGTTGGAGCTCGCCGGGGGCGCGCTCATGGACCTCGGTTGCTACGGCATGCACGTCCTGCGGTCGTTGGGCCGTCTGGATGTCGACGGACTCCGCGGCGCACCGTCCATCGTCGCTGCCCGTGCCGAACAACGCTCGACCGATGTCGATGCGACGTGCGATGTCGAGGTCGGTTTCCCGGGCGGGGCCACCGGGCTGACCGCCAATTCGATGGTGGCGCCCGAGTATTCGTTCACCATCAAGATCGTCGGCAGCGAGGGCGAGGTGCTGGTTCACGATTTCATCCGGCCCAATGACGACGACCGGATCACCGTGCGGACGGCCGCCGGTGAACGCGTCGAGCGACTAGGCACCCGGGCCAGCTATACGTACCAGCTGGAGGCGTTCGCCGACCATGTACAGAACGGTGCGGCGCTGCCGTTCGGACTCGCGGACGCGGTGACCAACATGGCCTACGTCGACGCCGCATACCAGGCCGCGGGACTACCGCCTCGGTAGGCGGCTCAAGGAGAATGACAATGACCGACAGATTCGAACTAGCCGTGTGCGCCGAGATGGTCTTCACCGATCTCGACATCGTCGAGCGGGCCCGGCGCATATCCGAACTCGGCTTCTCGGTGGAGATCTGGAGCTTCCACGACAAAGACCTCGATGCACTGGCCGCGACCGGCGCCCGGTTCTCGTCGATGACCGGCTATCTGCACGGAGACCTGTACGACCCGGCGGGCGCCCGCGAGGTGGTGCGTACCGCACAGGAGGCCATCAAAGCCGCCGAGGTACTCGGGGTTCCGCGACTCGTCGTGCATCCGGGCGAGCTGGTCGACGGTCAGGCCGCCCGGCCCCGCCACCGGGTCACCGGCGACATGTGGTTCTCGGCGCTGCGTGGGCTGGAAGCGCTCGGTGAGCTGGGCGCCGAGTCCGGCGTCACCTTCTGTCTGGAGAACCTCAACACCATCGTCGACCATCCCGGGGTTCCGCTGGCGCGCGCCAAGGACACCCTGGCGCTGATCGAAGCGGTCGACCACCCCAACGTCAAGATGATGCTCGACCTCTATCACGCCCAGATCGGTGAGGGAAACCTCGTCGACCTCGTGCGCCGGGCCGGGTCGGCGATCGGCGAGATCCAGGTGGCCGACGTGCCGGGGCGCTGCGAGCCGGGGACGGGTGAGATTTACTATCCCGCCATAGCAAAGGCGTTGCGCGACAGCGGCTACACCGGGACCATCGGCATGGAGGCCTACGCCTCCGGTGACAGCGTCGCGGCGCTGGAAGCCTTCCGAGCCGCGTTTTCCTGACCCGCCGAAACTACGCTTTGTGCGGGAATTCGGCACCAATCCCACCACAAAGCGTAGTTTCGGCGCGGCTGTCTGCGCACAATGACGGAATGTCCGAGGCATCCTTTCCGCACGGCAACTGGGGACGTGACGACGTCTCGCCGATGTTCAAGCCGGTGTTCGCGTTCGCCGCATCCCCATTCGGCTCCAAGGTGATCCGCGCGATCGTGCCACTCGACAGGCGGGTGGTCAACCGCACGAAGGGTCGCTTCTCGTTGTTCGGACCGCTGTCGATGCCCGAACTGCTGTTGACCACGACCGGTCGAAAGTCCGGCCGGCCACGCACCTCCGTGCTCAGCTATGTCCACGAGGGCGACCGCCTACTGGTGATGGGCAGCAACTTCGGCCAGCAGCACCATCCGTCGTGGTCGAGCAATCTCGTCGTCGAACCGCAGGCTTCGATATCGATGGCAGGCCAGGACATCCCGGTCGTCGCGGCCGTGCTCTCCGGCGCCGAGCGCGACGCGGCCCTGCAGCGCTTTCTCGCCTACCCGATGTACCGGGCCTACCAGACGCGCACCGACCGGGACATGCGGGTGTTCGCGCTGACGCGCAGATAGCGCAGCGCCCCGCCGGCCGGGTGGCCGACAGGGCGCTGAGGCAGAAACTACCGGCGGAGCTCGTGGCTGAGCGCCTCGAGCTCGTTGCCGCCGGCCATCTCCTGAGTCAGGGTTTCCAGGGAGATCTCGTCGTAGGTGCAGTCCAACTTCTGCCGCCCGCGGTTCAGCAGCACGAAATGGTCACCGACCATGTGTGCGTGGTGCGGGTTGTGGGTGATGAAGATGACCCCGAACCCCTGTTCCTTGGCGGCCGTGATGTAGCGCAGCACCATGCCGGACTGCTTGACACCCAGCGCCGCCGTCGGCTCGTCGAGGATCAGCACGCGGGCACCGAAGAAGATCGCCCGCGCGATCGCCACACACTGGCGCTGACCACCCGACAGCGAGCCGATCGGCGCGTCGACATCGGGCAGGTCGATGCCCATCTTGTGTAGCTCGGAAATGGTGGTCGCGCGCATCGCGGAAATGTCCAGCGACGGCAGGATGCCCTTCTTGCGCAACTCGTTACCGAGAAAGAAGTTGCGCCACACCGGCATCAGTGAGACCACCGCGAGGTCCTGGTACACAGTCGCGATTCCGGCCTTGAGCGAGTCTTTCGGCGAGTTGAACACCGTGGGTGTGCCGTCGATCAGCAACTCCCCCTCCGTGGGTTTGTGCAGACCCGCAATGATCTTGATCAACGTGGACTTGCCCGCGCCGTTGTCGCCGAGCACGCCCGTCACCTCACCGGCACCCACCCGCAAATTGATGTCCTTGAGCGCGATGATGTTTCCGTAGCTCTTGCCGACGTGTTTGAGTTCGACCAGTGGCACCGCGCCGCCCGCCGGGGTCTCCGCGATCGGGGCTTCAGCAGTTGTGCTCATCTACTTACCTTTTCGCTGCGTAGTTACGGACGACGTTGTTGGCGATCACCGCGAACAGCAGCATCCCGCCGAGGAAGAACTTGAACCAGTCCGGGTTCCATCCGGCGTAGACGATGCCCTGGTTGGTCATGCCGAAGATGAAGGCACCGATCAGCGTGCCGATCGCGGTGCCGTAGCCGCCGGTGAGCAGGCAGCCGCCGACCACCGCGGCGATGATGTAGAAGAACTCGTTGCCGATGCCCTGGCCGGACTGCACGGTGTTGAACGCAAACAGCAGGTGCATGCCGACGAACCAAGCGCAGAAGCTGACCACCATGAACAGGCCGATCTTCACCTTCGTGACCGGAACGCCGACGGCGCGGGCGCTGTCCTCGTTACCGCCGACGGCGAAGATCCAGTTGCCGATCCTGGTCTTGAACAGTACGTAGGTGGCGATGACGACGAACAGGATCCACCACGCCACCGTGATGCGCACCGACACCCCGAGAATGTTGAATGATGAGGCGAAAACGGCTCGGCCGGAATCGAATCCCTCCATGTCCGACACACTCGGCGTGGCGACCTGGCCGGACAGCAGCTTGGTCACCGCCAGGTTGATACCGGCGAGCATGAAGAAGGTGCTCAGCGTGATGAGGAACGACGGGATCTTGGTCTTCATCACCATGTAGCCGTTGAAGAAGCCGATCGCCAGGGCCATCACCAGCGCCAGGACGGCACCCGTCCACAGGTTCAGGTGCAGGTTGTAGCTCAACATCGAGGCGGCCAGCGATGCCGTGGTGACAGCGACGCCTGAGGACAGATCGAACTCACCGCCGATCATCAGCACGCCCACCCCGACGGCCATGATGCCGATGGTCGAACTGGCATAGAGCACCGTGGCCAGGGCTTCCGGGGTCCGGAAGGGCGGCGCCACGATCAGAAACAGCACGAAGATGCCGATCGCCCCGATCGCCGCACCCATCTCGGGGCGAATCATCAAGCGCTGCAGCTTGTTCTGTTCCTTGACGCGCTCGTCGCGGACGACTTTGTGCGTTTCGAGATTGAGGTCTGCCTGGGTACTCATGTTCTAGCGTGTCCCGTTCTTCGCGTACTCGGCTACAGAGTCGATGTTCGTCTTGTCGATGAACGACGGACCGGTCAGTGTCGGCTGGTTGCCGCCGATGACGTTGCCGTTGTTGAGGTAGAGCCACAGTGAGTCGACGGCGAGGTAGCCCTGGAGGAACGGCTGCTGGTCGACGGCCCACTGGACGTCGCCGTTCTTGATCGCGTCAACCAGTGCCGCATTGGTGTCGAACGTGCCGACCTTGGCCGAGCTGCCGGAGTTGCGTACCGACTGCACGGCCGTCGGCGCGAACGGCGCACCGAGCGTCACCACATAGTCGATCGACCGGTCCTGCTGCAGTTTGGCGGTGATCGTCGACTCGACCGACGGCATGTCCTTGCCGTTGACGTTGAGCGTCTCGGTGGCAGGGAAGGTGTTCTTGACGCCGGCGCAGCGGGCCTCGAGGTCGACATGGCCTTGTTCCTGGATCACGCACAGCACCTTCTTGGCACCTTCTTCGGTGAGCCGCCGCCCGGCTTCCTGCCCCGCGATGTAACCGTCCTGACCGAAGTACTCCTTGACGCCGATCTTCTGCCAGGAATCGAGCCCGGCGTTGAACGCAACCGTGGGAATTCCTTTGCCCGTGGCATTTTCGATGGCGGTCTTCATGGCGTCCGGCTTGGCCAGCGTCACTGCGATGCCCTGCACGCCGCTGTCGACGGCGGTCTGCACCAGGTTGGCCTGATTGGGCGCCTCGGGATCGGACGAGTACCGCAGCTCGATGTTGTCCTTCTTGGCCGCGGTCTCGGCGCCCTTGCGTACCAGATCCCAGAACGAATCACCCGGCACCTCGTGGGTGATCATCGCGATGGTCGCCCGCGGGGTGTCGACGGTTCCGCCACCCATTCCGCCACCGTTGCTCCGCGGCTTTCCGCCGGTGCTGGAGCACGCGCC
This sequence comes from Mycolicibacterium peregrinum, assembly GCF_001665785.1. Classification (GTDB taxonomy): domain Bacteria; phylum Actinomycetota; class Actinomycetes; order Mycobacteriales; family Mycobacteriaceae; genus Mycobacterium; species Mycobacterium peregrinum_A. Next base: position 139,452 of record NZ_LZSO01000012.1, on the reverse strand, counting down.
GGCGCCCATGACCAGCACACCCGCCGCAGCTACGACCGCGAGCCGACTGAACCTCATTGCTTCTCCTTGCCATCGACGTCGCCGCGGCGCTTTCGAGTCTGGGTGACAAGCGACACGGCCTCGCAGTCGATGTAATACCGCTCACATTCGAAAGTCAAGACTTTGTTCGGACATTAGGACTGCATATCAAATGCGAAAGCGGCGCCGGGTAAGCGGCGCCGCGCCAGAATCTGTGGCGAAAGATTCAGGGAAAGAACAGGTTCAGTGGGTCTCTAGCGATCTACGAGGGTCGTGTCGAAGTAGTAGTGCGATGCGCGGTAGACGTGACTTCCGTACTCCACGATGCGTCCCGAATCGTCGAACGCGGTCCGTTCCATCACCAGCAGCGGCGCCTTCGGCTTCTCGTCGAGCAGCCGCGCCTCGTCCCTGCTGGCCGCCCTGGCCCCGATCCGCTGCCGGGCCAGCCGGATGTGGACACCCCGGGAACGCAGCGACCGATACAAGCCCGACTGTTCCAGCTGCTCCTCGTCGGGGGCGATAGCGGCGGGCAGATAGTTGGTCATCACGGCCAACGGCTGACCATTCGACATCCGCAGCCGGCGCATCGTCGCGACCTCGGTGCCGGGCGGGAGGTTCAACCATCCGGCGACCTCGTCGGAGGCCGGCCCGATCGCGTACTCCAGCACCTTGGTGGCCGGCTCCTGCCCCGCGCGAGCCAGGTCGTCGTACAAACTCGTCAGTTCCACGGGACGGTGCACCGGAGTCTGGACCACCTGCGTGCCGACGCCGCGCTTGCGGACCAACAAACCCTTGTCGACGAGTTCCTGAATGGCGCGCCGTGTGGTCGGCCGCGACAGGTTGAGCCGGCCGGCCAGAGCGAGCTCGTTCTCGAACCGGTCCCCCGGCTTGAGCTGTCCATCGAGGATCGCCTTCTCGAAAATCTGGGCGACCTGGAAGTACAGCGGCACCGGGCTCGAACGGTCGAGCTCGACGGACAGCGTCGGGGTCACTCTCGCTCCGATCCACGTGGGCGCCGCGCCGGGATTGCGCGAGGCGGATTCTCAGCGTACCCGCCTAATGACTGAAAGTAAGAATGTCCGAACAAAGTCTTGACATGAGACCGTGACGGAGAGCACCCTCGACAACGAGAGCGCAGCACTCGCCACCGCTCGAATTCATGCCTACTCGCATACGCACCGCATTCGGGAGTCAACCGTGAAAGATACCGACAACTTGGCATTTGATGTCCTCGCCATCGGGCGCAGCGGAGTCGACGTCTACCCCCTGCAGATCGGCGCGAGCCTCGAGGACGTCACGTCGTTCGGCAAATTCCTTGGCGGTAGCGCGGCGAATGTCGCCGTCGCCGCGGCGCGTCTGGGCAACCGCAGCGCGCTCATCTCAGGCGTCGGGGACGATCCGTTCGGCCGGTATGTGCGCAACGAACTCGCGGCCCTCGGCGTCGACAACCGCTTCGTCGCCACCCACGGCGAGTACCCCACGCCGGTGACGTTCTGCGAGATCTTCCCGCCCGACAACTTCCCGCTGTACTTCTACCGCAAACCGTCGGCACCCGATCTGCAGATCCGGCCGGAGGACATCGACACCGACGCCGTGCGCAGCGCGCGGTTGTACTGGTCGACGGTCACCGGATTGTCAGAGGAGCCCAGCCGCAGTGCGCATTTTGCAGCTTGGTCCGCGCGCTCCCGCGCTCCCCTTACCGCCCTCGACCTCGACTACCGGCCCATGTTCTGGGAAACCCCGGCCGCGGCCACCGAACAGGTTCAGCGAGCGTTGCAGCACGTCACCGTGGCGGTCGGCAACCGCGAGGAATGCGAGATCGCGGTCGGTGAGGCCAACCCGCACAAGGCCGCCGACGCCCTGCTCGACCTCGGCGTCGAGCTGGCCATCGTCAAACAGGGGCCGCGTGGCGTGCTGGGCAAGACCAGGCAGAGTTCGGTCACCGTGCCGCCCAACGAAGTCGATGTGGTGAACGGACTCGGTGCCGGAGATGCCTTCGGCGGCAGCCTGATTCACGGTCTGCTACGCAACTGGCCGCTGGAGAAGACCCTGCGCTACGCCAACGCCGCCGGGGCCATCGTCGCATCCCGGCTCGAGTGCTCGACCGCGATGCCGACTGCCGTGGAGGTAGCCAACCTCGCCGAACAAGCCGCCGTGGAGGCCGTCAATGTCTAAACCCACCGTGTGCACGGACTACGCCGCGATCACCGAACTTCGCGCGTCCGAGCCCGGCACCATCGCCGCGGCATGGCAGCACCGCACCGCCCGTCCCACTGTGCGCGGTGACGGCAAGCTCATGATCGTCGCGGCCGACCATCCGGCCCGCGGCGCGCTCGCCGTCGGATCCAGGCCCACCGCGATGAACAGCCGGACCGACCTGCTGGACCGGCTGTGCGCGGCCCTCGCAGACCCGGGGGTCGACGGGGTGCTGGCCACCGCCGACATCCTCGACGACCTCCTGCTGCTCGGCGCGCTGGAGGACAAGGTGGTGTTCTCCTCGTTCAACCGGGGCGGACTGGCCGGGTCGTCCTTCGAACTCGACGATCGGATGACGGGAGCCACCGCGGCATCGACAGCCGCCGCCCGGATGAACGGCGGAAAGATGTTGTGCCGCATCGATCTGGACGATCCTGGCACGGTGTCCACGCTGGCGTCCTGCGCCCAGGCGGTCGACGCGCTCGCCGCACACGGCCTGATCGCCATGCTGGAGCCGTTCATGTCCAGCCGGGTCAACGGCAAGGTCCGCAACGACCTGTCGCCCGACGCGGTGATCAAGTCGGTACACATCAGCCAGGGCCTGGGCTCGACCTCGGCGTACACCTGGATGAAGCTGCCCGTCGTCGAGGAGATGGATCGAGTGATGGAGTCGACGACCATACCCACCCTGTTGCTCGGCGGCGACCCGACCGATCCCGACAAGGCGTTCGCGTCCTGGGAGAAAGCGTTGACCCTGCCGTCCGTGCGCGGCCTGATCGTAGGACGCACCCTGTTGTATCCGCCCGATGACGACGTCAGCGCCGCGGTCGCGACCGCGGTGAAGTTGGTGAGGTAGACCGTGAACAGCAAGTGGTACATCCCAGCCCGCAGCGCTGACCTCCCGTTCACCGTCGACGTCACCCCGGAATCCGCCGGATGGGCCGAATCCTCCTTGCAGGTACTTGAACTCGACGACAGCCAAACCGCCGAGCTGCACACCGGCCAGACCGAGGTGATGATCCTTCCGCTGACCGGCGGCGGCACCGTCGAATGCGACGGGGAAACCTTCGAACTGTCCCCACGGTCGTCGGTCTTCGACGGCCCCGCCGACATGGTCTATCTCGGCATCGGCCAGGAATACCGGCTTTCCGGTGCGGGCCGCTTCGCGATCTGCGGTGCGCGGGCGACGCGTTCATTTCCGAACCGGCGGCGCGCCGCCGCCGATGTCCCCGTCGAGCTTCGCGGCGCCGGCAACTGCAGCCGCCAGGTGCACAACTTCGGTACGGCGACCACATTCGAGGCCGACTCGCTGATCGCGTGCGAAGTCATCACCCCGGGAGGTAACTGGTCGAGCTATCCGGCGCACAAACATGACGAGAACACCGACGTCGAAACCCAGCTGGAAGAGATCTACTACTTCGAGATCGACGACAGCCCGGCCGGTACACCGGGATTCGGCTATCACCGGGTTTATGGCACCCCGGAACGTCCCATCGAGGTACTCGACGAGGTCCGCACCGGGGACGTCGTGCTGGTGCCGCACGGCTATCACGGGCCGTCGATCGCGGCACCGGGCCACCACATGTACTACCTCAACGTCATGGCCGGTTCCGGGCCCAACCGGGCCTGGCTGATCTGTGACGACCCGAACCACACCTGGCTGCGGGACAGCTGGGAACACCAGGACGTGGACCCGCGGCTCCCCGTCCTCAAATCCGGCATTCGTGAAGGAGCCTGATCCCGTGGTATCCACCGCACCCAAGTCGACCGAGAAACTGGTCGACACCGAGGGCACCGTGCGACTCACCGTGGCCCAGGCCACCATTCGTTTCCTGGCCAACCAGTACGTGGAGCGCGACGGCACCCGGACCAAGTTCTTCGCCGGCTGCTTCGGCATCTTCGGCCACGGCAACGTGGCCGGGCTGGGCCAGGCGCTGTTGCAAGACGAAATAGACGCCGCCGGGGCCTCGAAAGAACCGGGGCTCAAGTACGTACTGGGCCGCAACGAACAGGCTATGGTGCACAGCGCGGCAGCCTATGCGCGGCAGAAGGACCGGTTACAGGCGTGGGCGGTGACCGCCAGCGTCGGTCCCGGTTCCACCAACATGCTCACCGGGGCCGCCCTGGCCACCATCAACCGGCTGCCGGTGCTGCTGCTGCCCGCCGACACCTTCGCCACCCGCGTCAGTTCGCCGGTGTTGCAGGAGCTCGAGTTGCCATCCTCCGGTGACGTGACGGTCAACGACGCCTTCAAGCCGCTGTCCCGCTACTTCGACCGGGTCTGGCGGCCCGAGCAACTCCCGGCCGCGCTGCTGGGGGCCATGCGGGTGCTGACCGATCCTGTCGAGACCGGAGCCGCGACGGTGTCGATCCCCCAGGACGTGCAGGCTGAAGCGCACGACTGGCCGGAATCGCTGTTCGCCGAACGCATCTGGCATGTCGCACGCCCCCTTCCCGAACGCTCGGTGATCGCGCGTGCCGCCGAGATCATCGCGTCGGCCCGCAAGCCGCTGATCGTCGCCGGCGGCGGGGTGCACTACTCCGGCGCCGAAGAAGCTCTGGCCGCGTTGTGCGAGCAGACCGGCATCCCGGTCGCCGAAAGCCAGGCCGGCAAGGGCTCGCTGCGCTTCGACCATCCGCAGTCGGTCGGGGCGATCGGTTCCACCGGCACCACAGCGGCCAACGCGCTGGCGTCGGAAGCCGACGTCGTCATCGGAATCGGCACCCGCTACAGCGATTTCACCTCTGCGTCGCGGACCGCGTTCAACAATCCCGAGGTCCGGTTCGTCAACATCAACGTCGCTTCGCTGGATGCGGTGAAGCAGGGCGGGGTCAGCGTGATCGCCGATGCCCGCGAGGCCATCGAGGCGTTGAGCACCGCGCTGGACGGCTACCGCGTCGGCGACGAATACCGCTCTAAGGTCACCGAACTGGCTGCCGAGTGGGAGGACACCGTATCCGCCGTGTACGCGGCCGAGGACGGCACGCCGCTGAACCAGAACCAGGTCATCGGCCTGGTGAACACCCTGTCCGAGCCCCGCGACGTGGTGGTGTGCGCAGCCGGTTCGATGCCCGGCGACCTGCACAAGATGTGGCGCACCCGTGACCGCAAGGGGTATCACGTCGAGTACGGCTACTCCTGCATGGGATACGAGATCGCCGGCGGGATCGGTGTGAAGATGGCCGACCCGGACCGGGACGTGTTCATCATGGTCGGCGACGGCTCCTACCTGATGATGGCCACCGAGCTGGTGACCGCCGTTCAGGAGGGCATCAAGGTCATCCCGGTGCTGGTGCAGAACCACGGATTCGCTTCCATTGGTGGACTTTCCGAGTCACTGGGCTCACAACGGTTCGGCACTTCCTACCGCTACCGCAGCCCCGATGGTCGGCTCGACGGCGACACGCTGCCGGTGGACCTGGCGGCCAACGCCGCGAGCCTGGGCGCCGATGTCATCGCGGTCACCACCGCCGCGGAGTTCACCGACGCGGTCAAGGTGGCCAAGGCCGCGGAGCGCACCACCGTGATCCATGTAGAAACCGATCCGCTGATCTACGCGCCCGACAGCCAGTCCTGGTGGGACGTCCCGGTGTCGGAGGTCTCCACGCTGGAGTCCACCCAGACCGCCTACGACCGCTATGCGGACTGGAAGAAAGTTCAACGCCCTCTGATCAACCCGTCAGATCGTTCGAAGGAAATCCCGCAGTGAGCAAGATTCTCGTTGGTTCGGCCCCCGACTCCTGGGGTGTGTGGTTTCCCGACGATCCGGAGCAGACCCCGTACACCCGCTTCCTGGACGAAGTCGCCGAATCCGGTTACCAGTGGATCGAACTGGGTCCGTTCGGCTACCTGCCCACCGACCCGAAGCAGCTCTCCGACGAACTGGCCAAGCGAAACCTGAAGCTGTCCGCGGGGACCGTCTTCGAGCACCTGCATCAAGACGATTCCTGGGACGCCGTGTGGACACAGATCGAGGACGTCGCGAGGCTTACCGCCGCGGTCGGCGGAAAGCACGTCGTCGTGATCCCCGAGATGTGGCGCGACCCCGCCACCGGCGCGGTGCTGGAAGATCGCAACCTGACGGCCGAGCAGTGGCGTAAGAAGACCCAGGGTATGAACGAACTGGGTAAGGCGATGTTCGAAAAGTACGGTGTCCGTGCGCAATACCACCCGCATGCGGACAGTCACGTCGACACCGAGGAAAACGTCTACCGGTTTCTGGACGGCACCGACGGCGAATTCGTCAACCTGTGCCTGGACACCGGGCACATCAGCTATTGCGGCGGCGACAACATCGCCATCATCCGCCGGGCCCCCGAACGGATCGGCTACCTGCACCTCAAGCAGGTAGATCCGGAGGTGCGGGCCAAGGTCGAGGCCGAGGACCTGCCCTTCGGCGAGGCCGTCAAGCTGGGCGCCATGACCGAGCCGCCGCTGGGTATCCCGGAGATGCCGCCGTTGCTCGCCGAGATCGAGAAGCTCGGCATCGACGTGTTCGCGATCGTCGAACAGGACATGTACCCCTGCGAGGTCGACGCTCCCCTGCCCATCGCCAAACGCACCCGGAACTACCTGGGTTCCTGTGGCGTCCCGTCGGTCAGGTTCGGATCGGTATGAAACTCGGCGTCTACACCGCGATCCTGCATGCCTTGCCGCTGAGGGAGGCGCTGGAGGTCATCGCGTCACTGGGGTTGGTGGGCGCGGAGATCAATGCCGGCGGGTTCCTGCCGACACCGCACCTGCCGGTGAAGCAGCTGCTTTCCGGTGAGGTCACTGCCCGCCAGTACCTTTCGGAGTTCGACGGGACCGGGGTGTCCATCGCGGGCTTGAACTGCAACGGCAACCCCCTGCACCCTGACCCGGAGGTCGGACCCGAAGACGCGGAGGATCTGCGCAATGCGATCCGTGTCGCCGGGCTGCTGGGCGTCGACCAGGTGGTGACCATGTCCGGTCTGCCGCAGGCGCATCCGGGCGGGCAGTGGCCGGCATGGCATGTCAACACCTGGGATTCGGGATATCTGGACTCACTGGACTATCAGTGGGACGAGGTCGCGGTGCCGTTCTGGTCCGAGATCGATGCCCTCGCACGGGATTGCGGGGTCAAGGTGGCGATCGAGATGCACCCGCAGAACCTGGTGTTCAATCCGCCCACACTGAAGCGGCTCGTCGAGAAGGTCGGCGCCACGAACGTGGGTGCGGAGATGGATCCCTCGCACCTGTTCTGGCAGGGCATCGACCCGGTGCGGGCCATCGACTGGCTGGGACCGCTGGTGTTCCATGCCGCCGCCAAGGACACCCGGATCAACGCCAACTGCAGCATCTACGGCGTCCTCGACGACCGCTTCACCCGAATCCCGTTGGAGCAGAACCCAACCGGACTCGGCGCAAGGCATGTCGTGAATCGCTGGCCGGAGGACTCTGCGTGGGATTTCGTCGCCGTCGGCCAAGGCCACGACGTCGACTTCTGGTCCGACTTCCTCCGGGCGCTGGAGCGGGTGGACCCCGAAATGTGGGTGAACATCGAACACGAGGACGTGTCCTTCGGACCGTTGGAAGGCCTGCGGGTTGCCGCCGAGACCCTGAAGACGGCCGACTCGACGCTGGTTCGGTGATGTCGGCCCACGCGGCGGTGGGCTCAGCGCCGCGGAGGTGCGGTGGTCGATCGCACCACCAGCTGCGGCTCCAGCACGACGTCGGCCGGTTCCGTTCGCGTCCGCTCGAGGAACTCGACGGCCATCTCCACCGAGCGGGCACCGAGGGTCGCCGCGTCCTGGTGGATGGTGGTCAGATCGATCCGGGGATTGTCCGAAAGCCGGCTGTCGTCGTAGCCGATCAGCGAGACCTGACCGGGGATGTCGACGCCCTCCCGGGTGAACACGTCGAGCAGGCCGAGCGCGCAGCGGTCGTTGCCGGCCAGCACCGCGGTGGGCAACGCCGGCGCGTGCAGCATCCTGCGGGCGGCCTCGGCACCGGCTCGCTCGTTGTGCGCCCCGGGGATGACGGTGATCTCGTCGTCCAGCCCGTGCGCGCGCATGGCCGCCCGGTAGGCGCGTCGCCGGTCCGCGGAGCCAGGTTCGTCGCCCCCGTCGACGTGGTGGATGTCTTTGTGGCCGAGGCCGACCAGATAGTCGACGGCCACCCGCATTCCCTTGGTGTCGTTGGTGCGCACCGTGCCCAGCAGGCCCGCCGCCTTGGCGAGACCAGGCAGGCGGCGACCAACCGTGACCACCGGGACCCGCTGCGACAACTCAACCAAATAGTCCTGAGTCGAACTGGGCCCCAACAGGATCAGGCTGCCGCATCGATGACTGAGCAGAGAATCCACGAAGTCGGACTCCGGTTGGTCCTGCAGATTCGCCGACAGCAGCACTTCGTATCCGAGCTTGCGTGCCGCCGGGTAGATCGCGGTCACCAACTCGGCTTCGAACATCTGCTGGACGTCCATCAGGACCCCGAGCGTGCGACTACGCCCCTGCGCCAACACCCGGGCAGCCGCATCGCGCCGGTACCCGATCTCGTCCGCGATGGCGAGCACCCTGCGCGTGGTTTCCTCACTCGCCCGGGGCTTGCCGTCCAGGATGAACGACACCAGGGTGCGCGATACGCCGGCCCGTTCGGCCACGTCGGCCATGGTGGGGCGCCGGCTATCCCCGCCGGGGTACGACGTCATCGCGCCCCCTCTCGAAGTGACGCTTGACACATCTTGTGCACGGATCCATAGTAGACGTCACGCGCGTTAGTAACGCGCGTTACACAGATCGAAGCGAGGCCCACATGTCGTCGGATTCCCGAACAACGGCCGGCCACGGGAAGTTCTTGGCTCGACTCACCGTCATCGCCACTCTCGGCGGTCTGCTGTTCGGCTACGACACCGGAGTCATCTCCGGTGCGCTGCTGTACATGAAGGATGACCTGGCTCTGAGCCCGTTCGGTGAAGCCACCGTCGTCAGCTCCCTGCTGTTCCCCGGAGCGGCGTTCGGCGCGCTGTTCGGCGGTCGCGTCGCGGACCGGATCGGACGCAAGCGCTCACTGATGGTGTGCGCAGTGTTGTTCCTGGCCGGCGCCATCGGCTGCGCGCTCGCCCCCAACGTCCAGATCATGGTCGCCGCCCGCATCATCCTCGGACTCGGCGTCGGCGCGGCCGCCGTGACCTGTCCGCTCTACCTGGCCGAGATGGCGCCGGCGGAACGACGCGGCCGGATGGTCACCATCAACGAGCTGATGATCGTCACCGGCCAGATGCTCGCCTTCGCGACCAATGCCCTGCTGGACCACCTCATCCACGATCCACACGTCTGGCGCACGATGCTCGCCGTCGCGGCCGTCCCCGCCGTCGCCTTGCTGCTGGGCATGCTGGTCCTGCCGGATTCCCCGCGCTGGTATGGCCTCAACGGGCGGATGGACGAGGCCAGGGCCGTCCTGGAGCGCAGCCGCCCGGCGCCGGAGGCCGACAGCGAATACGCCCAGATCGTCGAGCACACCGCGCACGTCCTCAAGGTGAAGTCCACGCCGTTCTCGGTGATCCGCGACGTGCCGTGGATCCGGCGGGTGGTCCTGATCGGCTGCGGGCTGGCGATCGTCCAGCAGGCGACGGGCATCAACACCGTGAACTATTACGCACCAACGATTCTCGAGCAATCCGGGCTGGGCGTCAGCGCGGCGTTGGTGGCTACCATCGCCGTCGGGGTGACCTCGGTGATCACCACGATCGTCGGGATCGTCCTGCTCGGCTACATCGGCAGGCGCACGATGCTGCTGATCGGCTTCGCCGGCGTCGCGGCCTCGCAGGCCGCGCTTGCGCTGGTGTTCCTGATGCCGGTGTCGACAGCCCGCAGCTACATCATTCTCGGCTGCATGGTGGTGTTCGTCGCCTTCGTGCAGATGTTCATCGGCACCTGCGTGTGGCTGTTGCTCTCGGAGATCTTCCCGCTGAGTATCCGCGGCTTCGCGATGGGTATCGCAGTGTTCATCCTGTGGTGCACCAATGCCGTCATCTCGTTCCTGTTCCCGCTGCTGAACAACGCGCTCGGTTCCACCGGAACCTTCGGCCTGTTCGTTCTCGTCAACATCGGCTCCTGGGTATTCGTCCGCCTGCTCGTTCCCGAAACGAAGGGCACCAGTCTCGAAGAGCTCGAAGAACGCTTCGAGGTCCAGGGTGCCGGGCCAGTGCCTGCCGCGACCCCAGCCTGATTCACCCCGATAGAAAGGATCCCCTCCCATGTCCGATCTGCGTGTCGCCGTACTCGGCGTCGGTCTGATGGGCGCCGACCACGTGCGGCGCATCGAGGCCCAAATCTCCGGTGCCCGAGTGGTCGTTGTCAACGACTACGTGACCGAGAAGGCCGAGCAATTGGCCGCGACGATTCCCGGCTGCCGGGCAATCGGCGACCCGCTGGACGCGATCGCCGATCCCGATGTGGATGCGGTCGTACTCGCGACCCCGGGGCCCACCCACGAGAAGCAGCTCCTGGCCTGCCTCGAACACGGCAAGCCGGTGCTGTGCGAGAAACCGCTGACCACTGACGTGGAGACGTCGTTGCAGGTGGTTCGGCGCGAGGCGGAGTTGGGGAAGCGGTTGATCCAGGTCGGGTTCATGCGCCGGTTCGACCACGAGTACGCCGGTCTGAAGGCCCTGATGGACAGCGGTGACCTGGGCCGGCCGCTGCTGCTGCACTGCGCCCACCGCAATCCCTCGGTGCCGCACAACTTCGACAGTTCGATGGTGGTGCGCGATTCGCTGGTCCACGAGGTGGACGTCACCCGGTTCCTGTTCGACGAGGAGATCACTTCGATCCAGATCATCACTCCGGCTGCCAATCCCGGCGCACCCGAGGGCCTCTCCGATCCGCAGATCGCCATCCTGTGCACCGCGTCCGGCAAGCACGTGGACGTCGAACTGTTCGTCACCACCGGAGTCGCCTACGAGGTGCGCACCGAGCTCGTGGCCGAAAAGGGCAGCGCCATCATCGGTCTCGATGTCGGCCTGATCCGCAAGGGAACCTCGGGCAGCTGGGGCGGCACCATCACCCCGGGCTTCCGGGAGCGCTTCGGGCAGGCCTACGACACCGAGATCCAGCGGTGGGTCGATGCCGTGCGAAGTGGGACCAACGTCGACGGCCCCACGGCCTGGGATGGCTACGCCGCCGCCGCGGTGTGCGCGGCCGGGGTTCAGTCTCTGGAAAGCGGCTGCCCGATAGAGGTGTCGATGGTGTCCCGCGACTCGATCCCCGGGGCATGACCGTGAAGATCGCCCTGGATCCCACGCCGTTCCACCACGACTACGAGTTGCTCGAATTTCCCCGCCTTGTAGCCGAACTCGGCTACGAGTATCTGCAACTGACCCCGCACCGCGACTTCATCCCGTTCTTCAACCACCCACGCGCGGATGACGATCTGGTATCGAGGTTCCGCAAGGCGTGTGCCGACGCCGGGGTCGGGATCGCCTCGGTGCTGCCGGTGCTGCGCTGGTCCAGCCCCGACCCCGACGCCCGCGAGGCGGCCGTACGGAACTGGAAGCGCGTCATCCAGATCACCGTCGACCTCGGCGTCAACGTGATCAACACCGAGTTCTCCGGCCGCCCGGAGAAAGCCGAAGAGTCCGAGCGGGCGTTCTTCCGATCGATGGAGGAACTGCTGCCGATCATCGAACGCGAAGGCATCGACGTCCGGATCGACCCGCACCCCGACGATTTCGTCGAGGACGGGCTGGAGGCACTGCGCATCATCCGCGGGGTGAACTCCCCCAACATCGGGATGGTTTTCGTCGCATGCCACGCCTTCCACATGGGCGGCAACATGACCGAGATCATGCGTGCCGCCGGCGACAAACTTCGTCTGGTCCACGTCGCCGACACCATGGACCACCACCGCAGCCATGGACTGCGCTACATCACCAACCCACCGGGCAACCCGGTGCGCGTGCACCAGCACCTGAAGATCGGTGACGGCGATGTCAACTGGGACGAGTTCTTCGGCGGGCTGGCCGAAATCGGCTTCTACGACCGCGACGATACGGTCATGGTGTCCTCGGTCTTCGCCGAAGACGAGAACGCCCACGACGTGTCGCGATACCAGCTGAAGACGATGGCCGAGTACGTCACGAAGTACCGCGCGTGACCGCTCCGCTCCTGGTGGCGACAGCCTGGACGAGTGCGGGCGCTGCCTCACCCATGGCCGGCCCCGCCGTCAGCCCAGTGCCCATCACCGAACGCGTTGCCGCCGTGGCCGATGCCGGGTTTGTCGGTTTGGGTCTGATCGCTGACGATCTGGCGGTTATCCGGGAGTCCATCGGGTTCAAGGCCTTACGTGATCTGATCGCCGATGCCGGACTCACCCACACCGAGATCGAGCTGATCGAACGCTGGTGGATTCCGCGTGGGCAGCCCGGGAATTCCCACGCTGTGCGGGATCTGCTGTTCGAGGCGGCCGACGTGCTCCACCCGGCATTCATCAAGATCGGCTCCGAGCCGGGGCCACGGACACCGCACCCCGAGGCGCTCGTCGAGCCGCTACGCGAGTTGGCCGATCAGGCGGCCGCGCACGGCACCCGCATCGCGATCGAGACCATGCCCTTCTCGATCATCGACACCGTGCCGTTCGGCGCCGAACTCATCCGGGCCGCAGGGCATCCCGTGGTCGGCCTACTCGTCGACGCGTGGCACGTCTTCCGGGCCGGCACAACACTTGACGAACTCGCCGCCGTGGCCCCGGAGAAGATCTTCGGCGTCGAGCTCGACGACGCTGCGGCACACGTCGTCGGGACCCTCTTCGAGGACACCGTCAACAACCGCTTGCTGTGCGGGGAGGGCACATTCGACCTGACCGGACTGATCGTCACCCTGCGTAGTCTCGGTTTCGACGGGCCGTGGGGCGTGGAGATCCTGTCGGACTCCTTCCGCGCGCTGCCCGTGCATGACGGACTCAAGCAGGCGGCAGAATCGGCCGTCTCGGTGCTGCGGCCCGGGAACGGGGCTTAGGTCCGCGCAGCCCACCAGCCGTCGATGCGGCTCCCGAGGTCGAGATCGGCGGCCACCTCGACGAGCGCGGCGGCCACGATCGACGCGGGCGCGCGGTCGAGCACCACAAGTCCGATCGCGGGCCGGGGACCGTGCTGCACCATCGGCCGTGCCGCAAAGCCTGGGGGCACCCCAAGCTGGGGCAACCAAGCGGTGGAGGCGATGGTCGCGCGCGGTGAGTTCGTCAGGTGGGCATAGAGCGCGTCGACCGAATCCGCCTCCACCACGGGGCGGTAACGCACCCCTTCGGCGGCCATGTTGGCGTCCAGGATGCGCCGGTTGCGCATCGTGGTGGTCAGCACGCAGAGCTGCAGCCCGGCCGCATCCGACCAGGTGATCTCCGGCTGAGCCATCAACACATGATCGGCCGGCGCCACCAGGACATAGCGCTCCCGATACATCTCCACCGACCGCGTGCCGGGTGGGGCTTCGTCATCGAGATAGGTCAACCCGGCGTCGATCTCGAAATCGGCCAGCCGCCGGGCGATCTCGCGGGATGACAGGGCCTCGATGCGCACCGACGCCGCCGGATTGCGGCGCAGAAACTCCGTGGTGATGAACGGGCCTGTCGGCACCGCCGTCGGTATCGCACCGATCCGGGCCGTGACGGTCAACCGTCCGCGCATCCGCTCGATGTCGGCGAGCATGTCATCGCGTTCCGCGACGATCCGCTGGGCCCACGTCACGACCCGCTGCCCCTCTTCGGTGAACCCTTCGAACCGCTGTCCCCGCTGCACGATGACGATGCCCAGCTCGCGCTCGAGTCGCTGGATCGCCACCGACAGCGTCGGTTGGCTCACATGGCACCGGGCAGCCGCCCGGCCGAAGTGCCGCTCGGTCGCGAGCGCCAGCAGGTAATCGAGCTGCTGTAGCAGCACATCGCTCGCCATGGCTCCCCGCATTCGTCGCAGTTCGATAGAAAGCATCTATCACTGCATGTGAAATATCGAATATGGACGGCCGCCAAGCGGCGGGTCCGGCGGTTTTCGGGGACTAGATTGGGTTCATGACCAGCGCCAGAGACATCGATGCCGATTATGACGAGCACAACGTCATCAGCACCGGCGCCAAAGACGAGGCCGCCGGCGTCAAGGCCGTCCTGGTCAGCATGCAGCGCGGGTTCGAGCAGATGGGCCCGCTGCGCACTGCCGCCGCGTTGACCAAGCTCAATCAGCGCCACGGGTTCGACTGCCCAGGCTGTGCATGGCCCGAGGAGCACGGGGGCCGCAAGTTGGCCGAGTTCTGTGAGAACGGCGCGAAGGCAGTTGCCGAGGAAGCCACCAAGCGCACAGTGACGCCGGAGTTCTTCGCCCGGCACACCATCGCCGAACTGGAGACCAAGCCCGAGTACTGGCTGTCCCAGCAGGGTCGTCTGGCCCAGCCGATGGTGCTCGCACCCGGCGAGTCGCATTACCGGCCCATCGAGTGGGACGACGCCTACCGGTTGATCGCCGAACACCTCAATGCGCTGGCCACTCCAGACGAGGCGCTGTTCTACACGTCCGGGCGCACCAGCAACGAAGCGGCGTTCCTCTATCAGCTGATGGTCCGCAGCTTCGGCACCAACAATCTGCCGGACTGCTCGAACATGTGTCACGAATCCTCGGGCACGGCACTGACCGAGTCGATCGGCATCGGCAAGGGCTCGGTCACGGTCGAGGACGTCACCGAGGCCGACCTGATCCTGATCGCCGGGCAGAACCCGGGCACCAACCATCCACGGATGCTGTCGGTGTTGGAGAAGGCAAAAGCCAATGGCGCCAAGATCATTGCGATCAACCCACTACCCGAGGCCGGTCTGATCCGGTTCAAGGACCCACAAAAAGTGCACGGTGTGGTCGGGCACGGAATCCCGATCGCCGACGAGTTCGTCCAGATCCGCCTCGGTGGGGACATGGCCCTGTTCGCCGGCCTGGGCAGGCTCCTGTTGGAGGCCGAGGAGGCGGCCCCGGGCACGGTATTGGACCGGGACTTCATCGAGACCCATTGCGCAGGCTTCGACGACTATGCCCGCCAGACCCGCGCGGTCGACCTCGCCACCGTGACCGAAGCCAGCGGCATCGACGAGACGCAACTGCGCCGGGTCGCCGACATGCTGATCGCCTCACAGCGCACGGTGATCTGCTGGGCGATGGGCCTCACCCAACACCGCCACGCCGTCGCCACCATCGGCGAGGCCACCAACCTGCTGTTCATGCGGGGCATGATCGGCAAACCAGGTGCCGGAGTGTGCCCGGTGCGAGGGCACTCCAACGTGCAGGGCGACCGCACCATGGGCATCTGGGAGAAGATGCCCGAGAAATTTATGGATGCGCTCGACAACAGGTTCGGCATCGCCAGCCCCCGCAAGCACGGATATGACACCGTCGACGCGATCCGCGCGATGCGCGACGGCCGCGCCAAGGTGTTCATCGGGATGGGCGGCAACTTCGTCTCGGCCACGCCCGACACCGAAGTCACCGAGGCCGGACTACGCAGTTGCACTCTGACCGTTCAGATTTCGACAAAGCTGAATCGCAGTCACCTGGTCCACGGTCGCACCGCGCTCATCCTGCCCACACTGGGCCGCACCGACAAGGATTTCCAGGCCGGCGGCAAACAGATGGTGTCCGTCGAGGATTCGATGTCGATGGTGCACCTGTCCCGCGGCAACCTGACCCCGCCGAGCGAGCATTTGCGCAGCGAGGTCGCGATCGTCTGTCAGCTGGCTCGCGAACTGCTGGGCCCGGAGCATCCGGTGCCGTGGGAGCAGTTCAACGGCGACTACGACCGCATCCGTGACGCCATCGCCGATGTGGTGCCCGGCTGCGAGGACTACAACCGCAAGGTGCGTCAGCCCGACGGATTCCAGTTGCCCCACCCGCCCCGCGATTCCCGCGAATTCCGCACCACCACAGGTAAAGCCAACTTCTCGGTGCAGCCGCTGGAATGGGTGAAGGTACCGCAGGGCCGCCTGGTGCTGCAGACGCTGCGCAGTCACGACCAGTACAACACCACCATCTACGGCCTGGACGACCGTTACCGCGGTGTGAAGGGTGGCCGCCGGGTGGTGTTCGTCAACCCCACCGACCTGCAGACCATGGGCTTGGCCGCCGGAGACCGGGTCGATCTGGTCTCGGAATTCGACGGGCGGGAGCGCCGCGCGAAGGACTTCCTGATCGTCGAGTACTCCACCCCGCAGGGCAACGCCGCCGCCTACTACCCGGAGACCAATCCGCTGGTCCCCCTCGATCACACGGCCAAGAAATCGAACACACCGGTGTCGAAGGCCGTCGTCATCCGGTTGGAGAAGGTCTAGTGGGACGGGTGACCGCCCGGCGCCGCGCCCACCACGTCACCGGCGCGACGTCCGAAGCCCGGCCGGAAACGCTGGTGGTGGAGGAACCGCTGGAGATCCGCGTCGACGGCACTCCCATCACCGTGACGATGCGGACCCCCGGGGCCGATGTCGAATTGGCCCAAGGGTTTCTGCTGACCGAGGGGTTGATCCGACAGCGCGAGGATCTGGTGTCGGTGCGCTACTGCCGGGGTGCCGATGAGGACGGGGTCAACACCTACAACGTGTTGGACGCGACCTTGGCCCCGGATGTGCCCAAGCCCGACGTTGACGTGACCCGCAACTTCTACGCCACCTCGTCATGCGGGGTGTGCGGCAAGGCCTCGCTTGAGGCGGTGCGGCTGAGCAGCAGGCACTGCCCCGGCGATGACCCGTCCACGGTCCCTGCTCCGATGCTCTCGGCGATGCCGGTGAAACTGCGCGAGGCCCAGAAGGTGTTCGCCAGCACCGGCGGCCTGCACGCAGCGGCGCTGTTCACCGTCGACGGCACCATGCTCGTCGTCCGTGAGGACATCGGCAGACACAACGCCGTCGACAAGGTCATCGGTTGGGCACTGGAACACAATCGGGTTCCGTCGAGTGGCACAGTGCTTCTGGTGAGCGGCCGCGCCTCGTTCGAGCTCACCCAGAAGGCGGTGATGGCGGGCATCCCGATCCTGGCCGCCGTCTCGGCGCCGTCCTCGCTCGCTGTCGATCTGGCCAGCCAATCGGGCCTGACCCTGGTGGCTTTCCTGCGGGGCGACTCGATGAACGTCTACACCCGCCCCGATCGAATCGCCCGCTGAGCTGCCGAACGCAAAAAGCCCCGCCGTAGCGGGGCTTTTGCTTGTGCCTGTCAGGCGGTCTTGTCGCGGCGCTCCGAACGCGACGGCTTACGCGGCACGATGGTCGGCAGCACGTTGTCCTGCACGGTCTCCTTCGTGACGACCACCTTGGCGACGTCGTCGCGGCTCGGGATGTCGTACATCACCGGCAGCAGGACTTCCTCCATGATGGCGCGCAGGCCGCGGGCACCGGTGCCGCGGTGGATGGCCTGATCGGCGATCGCCTCCAACGCCTCGTCGGTGAACTCCAGCTCCACACCGTCCATCTCGAACAAGCGGACGTACTGCTTGACCAGCGCGTTCTTGGGCTCCGAGAGGATCTTGACCAAGGACTCCTTGTCCAGGTTGGTCACCGAGGCGACGACCGGCAGACGGCCGATGAACTCGGGGATCAGACCGAACTTGATCAGGTCCTCCGGCATGACCTCGGCGAAGTGGTCCTGGGTGTCGATCTCGGCCTTGGACCGCACCTCGGCACCGAAGCCCAGGCCGCGCTTGCCGACGCGGTCGGACACGATCTTCTCCAGGCCGGCGAACGCACCCGCAACGATGAACAGCACGTTGGTGGTGTCGATCTGGATGAATTCCTGATGCGGATGCTTGCGCCCGCCCTGCGGCGGAACCGAGGCCTGGGTGCCCTCCAGGATCTTCAGCAGGGCCTGCTGCACGCCTTCCCCGGAGACATCGCGGGTGATCGACGGGTTCTCGCTCTTACGGGCGATCTTGTCGACCTCATCGATGTAGATGATGCCGGTCTCGGCGCGCTTGACGTCATAGTCGGCGGCCTGAATCAGCTTGAGCAGAATGTTCTCGACGTCCTCGCCCACATACCCGGCTTCGGTCAGCGCGGTGGCATCGGCGATGGCGAAAGGCACGTTGAGCATCTTGGCCAAGGTCTGGGCAAGGTAGGTCTTACCGCAGCCGGTGGGGCCCAGCATCAGGATGTTGGACTTGGTCAGCTCGACGGGCTCGGAGCGGGAATCGCGGGACTTCTCCTGCGCCTGGATCCGCTTGTAGTGGTTGTAGACAGCCACGGCCAGCGTGCGCTTCGCCGTGTCCTGACCGATGACGTAGCCCTCGAGGAAATCCCGGATCTCAGCCGGTTTGGGCAGCTCGTCGAGCTTGACGTCGTCAGCGTCGGCGAGTTCCTCCTCGATGATCTCGTTGCACAGGTCTATGCACTCGTCGCAGATGTACACGCCAGGACCAGCAATGAGCTTTTTGACTTGCTTTTGGCTCTTGCCGCAGAACGAGCACTTCAGCAGGTCACCGCCGTCTCCGATGCGCGCCATATGGGGAGGTCCTACTTCCTGTTCGCAGGTCGGTCGTTACGCCACTTGCTCGGTTACCTCGGGCGTTAACCCGACGCTACCCGTTCGTTCTGTCACGGTGCGACCGATAAGGCCGAATCGCTCCAGTGGTATTTGTTCGTGTGCAGGAGAACATATCTCTCCCGGCGGCTCGTCACCCGTCGGCGCGCGGACCGTGTCCCTGGCGTGTCGTTGGGGAACGCCGCCGAATTGCGGCGCGCCGCGCTCCTGGCCCGCCATATGCCGTGGTCGAGGATACCGGGCACCCTCGGGACGCCGACGCAAACACAGGTCAGCACGGTTTTCACCGCCGCCCTGACGACGCACGCCCCGCACCGGAGTGACCGGGCAGGGCGTGTGTCATCGGGCTGGAAGTGGCCACCGAAAGTGCGGGGGCTAGGCCTGCGCGGACAGCTTGCGGTACTCCAGGACCGTGTCGATGATCCCGTAGTCCTTGGCATCGGCCGCGGTGAGGATCTTGTCGCGGTCGGTGTCCTTGCGGATGACCTCGGGGTCCTTGCCGGTGTGGCGGGCCAGCGTGGTCTCCATGAGGGTGCGCATCCGCTCGATCTCGGCGGCCTGGATCTCCAGGTCCGAGAACTGACCCTGGATCACCCCGGACAGCGAAGGCTGGTGGATCAGCACCCGGGCGTTGGGCAGCGCCAGACGCTTACCCGGGGTACCGGCGGCCAGCAGCACCGCAGCGGCCGAAGCGGCCTGACCGAGGCACACCGTCTGGATGTCGGCGCGCACGTACTGCATGGTGTCGTAGATCGCCATCAGCGACGTGAACGAGCCACCGGGCGAGTTGATGTACATGGTGATGTCACGGTCGGGATCCAGCGACTCCAGCACGAGCAGCTGGGCCATGATGTCGTTGGCCGACGCGTCGTCCACCTGCACGCCGAGGAAGATGATGCGTTCCTCGAACAGCTTGTTGTACGGGTTGGATTCCTTGACACCGAAGCTGCTGTGCTCAATGAACGACGGCAGGATGTAGCGGGCCTGCGGCTGCACGCGGGCGTCCAATGACGGATGAATCTGATCGGTCATTTGTCTAGTCCTGCCGTCGGGCCCGAACCGTTGAGGTTGGCGCTGGTGATGATGTGATCCACAAACCCGTACTCCAGAGCCTCCTGCGCGGTGAACCAGCGGTCACGATCGGAGTCGGCCTCGATCTGCTCGACGGACTTGCCGGTGAACTCCGCGTTGAGCCGGAACATTTCCTTCTTGATGACGTGGAACTGCTCGGCCTGGATGGCGATGTCCGCGGCACTGCCGGTGACGCCACCGAGCGGCTGGTGCATCAGGACCCGGGCGTGCGGCAAAGCATGACGCTTGCCCTTGGTGCCCGCGGCGAGCAGGAATTCACCCATCGAGGCGGCCATGCCCATCGCGTAGGTGGCGACATCGCAGGGCGCCAGCACCATCGTGTCGTAGATGGCCATACCGGCGCTGATCGAGCCACCCGGCGAGTTGATGTAGAGGTGGATGTCCTTGGTCGGATCCTCCGCCGACAGCAACAGGATCTGCGCGCACAGCTTGTTGGCGATGTCGTCATCCACTTGGGAGCCCAGGAAGATGATGCGCTCGGCAAGCAAGCGCTCATAGACGGAGTCGACGAGGCTGAACCCGCTCCCGTTCGAACGCATGTCAGTCACGACTGGATACCTGCTTTCTCTCACGCGTTGGTACTGACGACACTAACGAAACTGGGGCGTGACGCACTCCCGTACGGGGGCGCGTTCGCTCACAGCGTCATTCAGCGGCGTCAGCGTCCTTGTCGGCGGCCTCGTCGTCCTGCTCGCCCTCGGCCTGGGCAGCCTCGGCCGGGCCGAAGAACTCCGTGGTGTCGATCACGGTGCCGTCGGTGTCGGTCACGGTGGCGGCGTGCACCACAGCGGCGATGGTCAGGCCGCGACGCACGTCGGCGAACATGGCCGGCAGCTGGTTGTTCTGCTGCAGGATCTGGATCAGCTGCTGGGGCTCGATGCCGTACTGACGCGACATCAGCACCAGACGCTCGGTGAGGTCGTTCTGGCCGACCTGGATGTCGAGCTTGTCCGCGACGGCGTCCATCAAAAGCTGGGTCTTGACGGCCTTTTCGGCATTCGTCTTGTTCTCGGCGTCGAATTCCTCACGGCTGCTGCCCTGTTCGGTCAGCTGCTCGGCGAACTTGTCCTCGTCGTGGTCGAGACCATGGATCGCGTTGTGCAGCGCGTCGTCGATCTGGGCCTGAACGATCTTCTCCGGCAACGGAACCTCGGTCTGCTCCAGCAGCGCCTCGATGGCCTTGTCGCGGATCTGCTCGGCCTGCTGCACGCTCTTGACCCGGCGCACCTGGTCGATGAGGCTTTCCTTGAGCTCGCCGATGGTGTCGAATTCGCTTGCCAGCTGGGCGAAGTCGTCGTCGGCCTCGGGCAGCTCGCGCTCCTTGACCGATTTCACCGTCACCGTCACCTCGGCGTCCTGGCCGGCGTACTCACCGGCGGCCAGCTTGGTGGTGAAGACCTTGGACTCGCCGACCTTCAGACCGGTGATCGCATCGTCGAGGCCCTCGATCAGCTGACCGGAACCGACCTCGTGTGACAGGCCCTCGGTGGCGGCCTCGGGCACCTCGGTGCCGTCGACGGTGGCCGACAGGTCGATCGAGACGAAGTCGCCTTCGGCGGCACCGCGCTCGACGCCGGTCAGGGTGCCGAAACGCGCCCGCAGCGACTGCAGCTCGGCGTCGACCTCGTCGTCCTCGACCTTGATGGGGTCGACGGTGATCTTGAGTGCGTCGAACTCGGGCAGGGTGATCTCGGGACGCACGTCGACCTCGGCGGTGAACGCCAGTTCCTGGCCGTCCTCCAGCTTGGTCACCTCGATCTCGGGCTGACCCAGCGGCTTGACGTCGGAGGCCGTGACGGCCTCGCTGTAGCGGCTCGGCAGCGCGTCGTTGACGACCTGCTCCAGCACCGCGCCGCGGCCGACACGGGCCTCCAGCAACTTGCGCGGAGCCTTGCCCGGACGGAATCCGGGCAGGCGGACCTGCTGGGCCAGCGCCTTGAACGCGCGATCGAAATCGGGCTCAAGCTCGGTGAAGGGCACCTCCACATTGATGCGCACCCGGGTGGGGCTCAACTGCTCAACCGTGCTCTTCACTCTTGTGCTCCTAGATATCTTTCTCTGGATGTCTTCGTCGTACCGGCGGTCGCGTCGGGGAGACAGGATGTGGTCTCTCGAACGACGCCCGTAGTTCGCGACCAGGGTAGTTGACTCGACGCAACCCCCCGTAATCGGCATCCTTCCTCGTTACCGTCGAAACCGTCCAGGGGTTCGGCCGGTTTACGGCCGGTGGTCCGGAAGCCACCGACGGCCAGGACTGTCAGCGCGACCGCCAGCAGTGCGTACACCACCACGTCGAGCCCGGTCAGCCGCTCACCGAGCACCAATGCCACCCCGAAGAGCAGCACCGGTTCGACGTAGGTCAACAGCCCGAAGACCGGCATGCTCAGCAGGGTGGAGGCGGCGACGTACGCCGCCATCGCTACCGTTCCCGCGAGCCCTACCGCCGCCACCGCCGCGTAGCCGCTCCACGAGGACGCGCCGCGGCAGACGGAGATGAGCAGCACCGACACCGGAACTGTGAGCGCAACCTCGAGACCGAACGCAGCGGAGCTGTCCAGACCAAGGCGGCGCCGCACCCCGAAGTACAGCGCGTACCCGATGCACACCGCGAACGTGACCCACGAAACCGCGCTGGTAGCAACCACTTTCAACGCCACCGCAGTCAGCGCCAGGGCGGCCGCCACCCATTGAAGACCCGACACCGACTCTTTGAAGCCGATCCGACCCACAAGTACGAGAACGATCGGCAGCAGCAGGTAGCCCAGTGACGCGTCGAGGGCATGTCCGTGTACCGGAGCCCAGCTGAACAGCCACATCTGCGCGGAAACCAGGAAGCTCGTCGTGGCGAAGATCATCGGCATCCACCAGGCCCTGGTGAGGGTGCGCCACAGCGCGGCGAGTGAGCGGCGGCCGGCCGGGCTGATCAGCACGAGGCCGTAGCAGGCCGTCATGGTGAGCATGCGCCAGCCGAACACCGCCTCCGGCGAGGCGTCGACCACACCCGAGAGGTAGAAGATCACTCCGAACAGCCCGCTGGCCAGCAAGGAGTAGCCGACGCCGCGGGCCGGAGGGCCGCCCGAGCCGGGCATCTACATCACCGCCACAGTAGGCAGGGCTGACACTGGATCACTCGATTGTTTGGGATCGGATCGGGAGCC
This sequence comes from Mycolicibacterium peregrinum, assembly GCF_001665785.1. Taxonomy (GTDB): domain Bacteria; phylum Actinomycetota; class Actinomycetes; order Mycobacteriales; family Mycobacteriaceae; genus Mycobacterium; species Mycobacterium peregrinum_A. Next base: position 116,480 of record NZ_LZSO01000012.1, on the reverse strand, counting down.
GAGGTCAGGCTCTTGCCGGATGGTCGGGGTGACAGGATTTGAACCTGCGGCCTTCCGCTCCCAAAGCGGATGCGCTACCAAGCTGCGCTACACCCCGTAGTGCGTGGTCGATCCGCGGGTGACAACCTGCAAAAGGACCACGCGAGATACTACGGCCTCGACACGTGAAGCCTCCAATTGGATTTGATCGGGGGCACCCCGGTACAGTGCTGATGCTGCACATGCGGGCGTAGCTCAATGGTAGAGCCCTAGTCTTCCAAACTAGCTACGCGGGTTCGATTCCCGTCGCCCGCTCCATTGAACCGCCCCGATGGGGCGGTTTTTTGTTTGCCGGGCGCCCGATCACCCAGGCGAGCCGGGCGATGGATCGATCGGTGTCAGCGATATCGGCAGCCAATGGGTGCCTGGCCCCTCACCCGGACATCCCGCTCCCCCGATGACGAGGGTGCGCTCTCCGAAGAAACTGCCATCCGGGTTCGGGATCCAGTAATCCGAGCGCCGGGCCTGCACTGCGCTGCTCGGGTCACTGCGATCGCAGAAGTAGGGATACTCGCCGCTCGTCTCCCAACGATTGCCGTTCCAGCGGTACTCATATGCCACGGGGGCACTTGGGTTGCGGGCGTGATCGTCCGAATTGTCCATGCGCGCAACGCATCCGTTCGCGTCGCAATTGGTGGTGAATTCGACCGGCACGGTTATCGGGTTCATCGGTGTCGGCATACCGTTGAACGTCTGCTTCGAGAAGTCGATGAACAGGTTGTAGTGCCCGTACAGCGGCGGCGGTTCGACTCGATCCGCATGAGCAACCGGAAGCCCGATCGATACGGCCCCAGCGAACACGCCGACGAGGGCGATTCTCACGGCGCTAGTCATCTTTGTCGTCATCACGGTGCGCAGCCTCGATCACTTCGGGTGGCACGGGCTTGGCCAGCCAGGCACGAATCCGCAGCAACCCACCGGCGACGGCCCCGATGGCGAACACCGCGGCAAGCACCCAGAGCGCAACGGACACGAGGCCGATTATCGCGCGGTCATAGCGGTCTACGTGCGGTTTCGAGCCCGACGGGCCCGCGCGGTTTACCGACGAGTAGGCGGCTGCCGGGTATCGACTGCATCTCGGCGCGGGCCGACAGCCGAAATTCGGAGGACAGTGGTGTACATCACACCGACGAATAGGAAGTCGGCTTGAACGAAAGGCAGCGAGATGATCGGAGCAATTATCAGCGCAATCGTCGTCGGCGCGATTATCGGCGTCCTTGCGCGACTCATCATGCCCGGTAGGCAGAACTTGAGCACACTCATGACGGTGTTGCTCGGGATCGCCGGAGCCCTGCTCGGCTCCTGGATCACTTCCGCCTTCGGATACAGCAACGCGAACGGCGGGTTCCAGATCATCCCGTTCGTCGTTGGCGTGGTGGTGGCGATCGTGCTGATCGCGGTCTACACCGGCCTTTCGGGCCGACGTGGCACGCCCGTCGGTCACTGAGGCAGGCAACCCGGGCTCCGCCGATCGTGTCCCTCGGTCGGCGGAGCCTCCTTTTGCGTCAACGTCGGATGGCGCGGGACAAGTTCACCCCGGCACCTGTTTAGATCTTGTTGAATGACTCGGGTTTACGAGCGACGGGGACGCGAATGAACTACCGCGCGCCGGCCCGTCGGGAACGTGAGGAATTCGCCGATCTGCTCGAAGGTTTGGCCCCGCACGAATGGAACGCTCCGACGTTGTGCGCAGGCTGGACTGTCCGCGATGTCGCCGCCCACACCGTCGCCTACCTCGGGCACACCCGACTGGGACTCACCGCCGCGATGCTCGCCGCGCGAGGTCAGGTGGACCGGATCAACGATCGCGCGCTGCGGGCCGGGGCGGGGCTCGGACCTGACGAACTCTGCACCCTGATGCGGGCCGGCGTGGATCCGTCGGGCGTTGCCGCACTCTACGGCTGCCGGGTGGCGCTCATCGAGTGCCTGGTCCACCAGCAGGACATCCGGCGCCCGCTCGGACGGCCGCGCACGATCCCAGCCGCCGCGCTGCTGGCATCCCTGACGTTTGCCCGTCACAGCCCGGTCATCGGCGGGGCCCGGCGGACCCGCGGTCTGCGGCTGATCGCCACCGACGTCGACTGGTCGGCCGGCCGCGGGACCGAGATCCACGGACCAGGCGAGGCCCTGCTGCTGGCCATGACGGGACGGGTCGGTGCGGTCGCTGCCGAGTTGCAAGGTCCAGGCCTGGCGCACCTGCGCGGACGATGACACCCGCTCAGAACTTCCCCTCGTCGCTTTCCACCTGAGGGTCGTCACCAGGCGCAATCTGCGACCCCCGAGGTAGAAATCGGCGCGCAGCGGCTCGAGAAGCGGCGTCGACCATCACGGCCCCGTCTCGAACGGCTTGCGATCTGTGCCACAGGGGTGCTTCGCGGTTGCGATCCCCCTACCGTGAGTAACAGGTGCGGACCGTCGACCGATCTTGAAGATGGCAGCGCAAGCAGACAACTACGCGCACCGCTGCCGTAAAGCCACCGCACTTGTGCAGGAGACGAATGCCCGCTACGACCTTGATCGCAGGCACCTGCGCACCGGAATTCGCCCGGGTGCGCGATGCCTTCGCGGACAACTTCGCCCACCACAATGAGGTCGGCGCCGCTGTCGCGGTCTGGGTTGAGGGCGATCTGGTGGTCAACCTGTGGGGCGGATCGGCCGATGCGGCAGGCAGCCGACCGTGGCAGCAGGACACCCTGGCCAGCGTGTACTCGGGATCCAAGGGGTTGTTGAGCACCTGCATCCACCTGTTGGCCGATCGCGGTGAGATCGACCTGGATGCACCGGTCGCCCGGTACTGGCCCGAGTTCGGCCAGGCCGGAAAGCAGAACATCACGATCGCGATGGTGCTCGGCCACCGGTCGGGTGTGATCGGTCCGCGCGAGCCGATGGACTGGCGGCAGGTGACCGACTGGGACGCGGTGTGCGCCCGGATCGCCGCCGCGACTCCCTGGTGGCCACCGGGGAGCGCGCAGGGCTATCAGGTGGTGACGTTCGGGTTCATCCTGGGCGAGGTGGTGCGCCGGGTCACCGGCCGCACCATCGGTCAGTACCTGCGCACCGAGGTCGCCGAACCGTTGGGCGCCGATATCCACATCGGGCTGCCGGCCTGGCAGCATCACCGGTGCGCGGAGATGGTGAACAAGCCGTCGGTGCGGAGCCTGTTGGCCGACAACCACGTCGACGGGCCGCCGGCCTCGCTTGCCGACCATCCGATGGCAGGTTGGGCGGTGTCGATGGACTTCGTGCCCGACGACGAACTGGGCGTGCAGGCCCTGGATGCCTGGCGCGCAGCGGAATTCCCGAGCACCAACGCACACGTCTCGGCACTGGGCATGGCGACCGTCTACAACGCACTGGCCCAGGAGAAGCTGCTCACCCGGGAGCACATGGAGCGCTGCCGGGTCTCGCAGGGTGGTTTCGACGCCGACGTGGTGCTGGGTGCGCGGGTCGCCGATCACGGGTGGGGTCTGGGCTACATGCTCAACCAGCGCGGGGTGGCCGGACCCAACACCGGCATCTTCGGGCACGGCGGGTCAGGCGGTTCGTTCGCTTTCGTCGACCTGGAGCACCGGATCGGATACGCGTACGTGATGAACTATTTCGACGCCACCAAGTGCAATGCCGACCCTCGTACGGTCGCCCTGTCGAACGAGGTTTACTCCGCTCTCGGCGTAATTTGAGTTCCCTTCGAGAACCCGGAAGCACTGGTTCCCGTCGGTACGCTGGACGCCATGAACAGCGTTTTGCTGGTACTCATCGTCCTGGTCATCGCCGCGATCGCGTTCGCCGTCTACAGCTCGTCGCAGGCCAACGGTCGCCGCTCCGCGGAGTCGCTGGCCGACGCGAAGGCTGACGCCCGTCGGCTGATCGAGCGTCTCGGTGGGCAGGTGCTCAACCTGACCGGCTCCGACGACGCGTCCAAGCAGGCTCTGGCCGACGCCTCCGAGCGGTACACCGCGGCGTCCTCCCAGATCGATCAGGCCACCACCGCCAAGCAGGCCGCGCTGGCCAAGGAGAGCGCCGTCGAGGGGCTCTACTACGTGCGCGCGGCCCGCACCGCGATGGGCATGGATCCGGGGCCCGAGCTGGAGTCATTGACCGGGCAGCGCGCGGCCGGCGAGGTCACCGAGGACCGCCGGGTCAACTTCGAGGGTCGTGAGATCGAGGCCTCCCCCACCCCGTCGCAGCGCACCCCGAACTACTACCCGGGCGGCCGGGTGGCCGGACGCCCGGTGCCCGCCGGCTGGTATTCCGAACCGTGGTGGAAGCCGGCGCTGGTGGCCGGTGCCTGGGGCCTGGGTTCGGTGCTGCTGTTCGACGCGATGTTCTCGGGCATGCACGGGGTCAACTACGGCGCCCAGGGTTTCGAAAGTGGTTACGGTGACGGCTATTCCGACGGTCTCGCCGCGGGCCAGGACGGTGGTGGATTCGACGGAGGCGACACCGGCGGAGCCGACGGCGGCGGCGACTGGGGCGGCACCGATGCCAGCGGCTGGGACAGCGGCGGTTTCGATGGTGGCGGTTTCGGCGACTTCGGCGGTGATTTCGGCGGCTTCTGACCTCCGAAGTCAGGGCACCTAGTCGACCGGGTGCACACTCAGCCAGTCGAGCACCTGCTGGGCGTGCGTGTTCGTCGGAAATATCGGATAGAACACGTGCTCGATCCGACCGTCCCGAACCACCAGCGTGAGACGCGTGTACAGGCGCGGGTGTCCGGCTGCCGCGAAGGTGGGGAGGTTCAGCGCGTCGGCCACGGCGAACGACGGATCTGAGAGCATCTGGAACGGCAGGTCCAGTCGCCGGACAACTTCCGCCTGATAGTCGGCGTCCTGGCTGGACAGGCCCCACACCTGCTGTGCGCCGGCAGCACGCAGTTCCGAGTAGTGGTCACGGAACCCGCACGCCTCCGGCGTACACCCGCGCGCACCTGGAATCGCGTCCCAGCCCTCGGGGAGATCGACTCCGGGGCGGCCGGTCAGTGGATACAGGTAGATGACCGTGCGTCCCGCGGGCAGGCTCTGCAGCCCGATGTTCCCGCCGTCGCTGTCGGCCAAGGTGATGTCGGGAACCGGCAGCGCCACCAGGTGGTCTGCGGCTCCGTCGTCCGGCGGGGCGGGGAGATCGGCAGGTAGAGAGGTGAATTCGGTCAACGGTCGGTGCTCCTCGTCGAATGCGCGACACGCGGCCTCGTTCAACCGCGCCGTGAGAACTTCCCGCCTACGCGTCAGCGACGCGATGGTGTCATCGAGTACGGCGATGCTGTCCCGGTACGCCGCAAGCGATTCGGGACACTCGTCACTGTGCTCGTGACCGTGGCGAAGACATTCGACGAACGGTCTGGCGTTCGACGGCGAGATCCCGATGGCGGCGAGTGCGCGGATCTCTTCCACGATCTGCACATGCTCATCGGTGTAGTCCCGGTATCCGTTGCTCAGACGCGCCGGGGTCAGCAGGCCGAGTTGTTCGTAGTAACGCACGGCCTTCGTCGACGCGCCCGTCTGGCGGGCCAGTTCGGAGATCTGCATGTCAAGTCCTCGCCCAGACTGTAAACATTGCCACCAAGGGCAAGGTCAAGCCGAACGCGGCTCGAAACTAGAGGCGGCTCTCCAGACGGGCCGACACACCGGCCTCCTGCAGATCCAGACGCTCCAGCATGGCGCGCACCGCTTCGTCTTCGATCCGGCCCTCGTCGCGCTCGGCGATGAGCGCTCCGCGTTGCGCCGCGAGCACATCTCGGTAGAGACCCGAGAACACCGCAGCCCGTTTGGTGAGCGCCTCGGGGTCCGGCATCTCGTCGGCGTCCTGTGAATGCCGGGCGATGACCGCGCCAATCTCGGTCACCACCCCGGGATCCAAACCGTCGGGCGGGTCGGCCTCGAACGCGTCGAGCACCTCGTCGGCCGCATCGTGCACCACCCGTTCGGCCTTGATTTCCTCTTCCCGGTCGGCGGCGTGGTCGTCGCAGAACCGGGACAGGTTGAGCCGGCGGATCAGCAGTGGCAGGGTCCAGCCCTGGATCAGCAGGGTGCCCACACTCACCACGAACGCGATGGCCTGGATGGTGGCGCGTTCCGGGAACGGCTCGCCGGTGGCCGTGGTGGCGGGGATCGCGGCAGCGGCGGCCAACGTCACCACACCGCGCATCCCGGTCCAGGACACCACGAGATTCTCCCGCCAGCTCAGCGAGCGGCGGTCGATCATCCGGCGCCAGCGCGCCTTGGGCTTTCGTCTGCGCACACCGAGTGCGCCGCGCGAGCCGTCGGGAACCGGCACGCTGAACTTGCTCTCCACGTGCCGCGACAACTTGTTGCGGCCGAACATCAGGAACACCGACAGCGGGCGGATGAACAGCACGATCACCAAGACGATCATCGAAGCGATCGCCACCTCGGCCAGCGACTCGTGGGCTTCGTTCAGGTGTTCCAGGACGAATCGCAGATGCAGCCCGATGTAGGCGAACACGAACGCCTCCAGCAGCACGTCCAACGAGTTCCAGACGTACCGCTCCTGCAGCCGGGTCTGGTACCCCGCGCCCATCGCACCGTTGCCGACGACGAAGCCGGCAACCACCACCGCCAGTACCCCGGAGGCGTGCAGTTCCTCGGCGGTGATGAACGCCGCGAACGGGACCACCAGACCTTGCACGGTTTCCAGGCCCGGATTGTCCAGATGCTTGCGAATCCACAGCGTCAGATATCCGAGCAGTGCCCCGACCAGCGGGCCGAGGGTGGCGCTGTAACCGAACAACAGGAACGGGTTCTCGATGAAGGTGTGGCTGCCCGCCACCTGGGCCACTGCGATGGAGAACAGGGTCAGCGCGGCCGCGTCGTTGATCAGGCTCTCGCCCGTGAGGATCGCCATCACCCGTTTGGGCAGACCGAGTTTGCGCCCCACCGCGACCGCGGTCACCGCGTCGGGCGGCGCGACGATCGCACCGAGCACCAGCGCCAGCCCGAAGGTCAACGGCACCAACACCAGCCAGGACGACACCGCTGCCACGGCGAAGGCCGTCACCACGACGAGCCCGACACCGAGGCCCAGGATCGGGCGGATGTTGCGGAAGAACGTGGGGAATGAGAAGTCCAGCGCGGCTGAATACAGCAGCGGAGGCAGCACCACCGTCAGCAGAATGTGGGAATCGAGTTCGGGAGGTTCGAAGCCGGGAAGGAACGAGACCAGGCTGCCGATGACAACGATGATCAGCGCGGGTTCCTGGCCACGCCGATGCGCGGCTGCGGTGACGAGGATGGCTCCGACGACGACGAGGATCAATTCCACCCGGAGATTGTCCCGTGCCCGTGACGTCGGCGCGCACTCACACCTGGCAGGCGGGGCACCAGAACAGGTTGCGGGCCTCCAGTTCTGCGGTGCGCACTGCTCCGCCACACACCCGGCACGCCTCCCCTGCCCGCCGATACACGTAGGTGCGGGGCCGGCCGGGACCGTAGGAGGGTGCCCCGTGATCGTGCTCGGGGCGGACGACGACGATCTTGCCCCGCCGCACGCCGACCTTCATCAGCTCGACGAGATCGGTCCACATGTCGTTGAATTCGGTCTCGCTCAGGTGTGTGCCCGGCCGGTACGGGTCGATGTGATGGCGGAACAGCAGCTCGCTGCGGTACACGTTGCCGACTCCGGCGATCACCGACTGGTCCATCAACAACGCACCAATTGACCTGCGCGACTTGCCGATTCGCGTCCAGGCCAGCGCGGGGTCGGCGTCTTTGCGCAGCGGGTCGGGACCGAGCCGCGCGACCACGTCGGCGATCTCGGGCTCGGCGATCACCTCACACACCGTGGGGCCACGCAGATCGGTGCCGTACTCGGTGCCGACGATCCGCATCCGGACCGCGCCGACCGGCAGTCCCAGCGGAATCGGTGCCTCGGTGAAGGTCCCGTACAGGCCGAGGTGGATGTGCACGACGTGTCCACCGGCGTAGTGGTGGAACAGGTGCTTGCCCCAGGCGTCGGCCTGTTTGAACACCTGGCCGTTGACCGCGGCCGCACCGTCGGTGAAGCGGCCCTGCGGACTGGACACCACCACCGGTGCCCGGCCGAACCGCTTCTGGTGCAGCCGGGCCAACCGGTGCAGGGTGTGCCCTTCGGGCATGGGTCAGGCAGGCGCGCCGGGAACCGGCGGGGCCACGTGGTCCTTCTCGTACTCGGCCAGGATGTCGATGCGGCGCTGGTGGCGCTCGGCTTCCGACCACGGCGTCGACAGGAACGCGTCGACGATGGCCAACGCCTCCTCCTCGCTGTGCATGCGGCCGCCCAGGCCCATCAGCTGCGCGTTGTTGTGCTCGCGGGCCAGCTTGGCGGTCTCGACGCTCCAGGTCAGAGCACAGCGGGCGCCGGGCACCTTGTTCGCGGCGATCTGCTCACCGTTGCCCGAGCCGCCGAGCACGATGCCCAGGCTGCCCGGGTCGGCGACCGTCTTGACCGCGGCGTCGATGCAGAACGCCGGGTAGTCATCATCGGCGTCGTAGGTGTAGGCACCGCAGTCGATCGGCTCGTGGCCGGTCTTCTTGAGGTGCTCGATAATGGTCTGCTTGAACTCGAATCCGGCATGGTCGGCACCGATGTAGACGCGCATGTCGGTAACCCTAACTGGTCGGTAACTCCGCTTTGGTCATAGCGGAGGATGACGCCATGGAGATGAGAGGTTGGCTCCGACGGCGGCGAGGCACGGCACGTTCGACGGTCGACGTCGATCAGATCTACCCGTATCTGGTTCCCGAGGACTATCCCGACGCACTGTCGACCGGTGCGCAGTCTCAGCGCCGGATCGGTCATGGGCTCTCGGTGGCTCTGGTGACACCGACGGGGCCGGCTGACGCGCAGATCCTCGGCGCGGTGGGAGCCGCCAACCTGGCCGACGCCGGGATCGATCTGGCCACTGCCTATGGCCACGCCGATCGGACCTTGTCCGCCGCGCTGTCGGCGGGGCAGATCGCGCTGGAGTACTTCGAGCGCGGACCGTCCGGCGCACCGACCGTTGTCGTGAGCGGAAGTTGGCTGGCGGCAACCACACTGGTGGCCCCGGGCCTCTACGAGCGCATGACCCGGTTTCTCGGCGACGACATCGTGGCGGCCGTGCCGCACCGCGACCTACTGTTTCTGTTCGGCCCGCAGAGCAGCGCGGCGATGGCCGAGGTGGTGGCAGCCGAACATCGTGACGCCCGCAAACCGTTGACGACGGGATTCTTCACCCTCGATCAGGATGGCCCGGCACCCCGGCCCTAGCGCCTCACCCCTTCACGGCACCAGCTCGGATACCTGCCAGGAGCAGATCGAGCATTCGCTGCGCCTGCTCGGCCGAGCCGCCGGCCAGAAAGATTCCGAGCAGGCTCGCCACCACGTCTTCGGCCCGCACATCAGCGTTCAGGCTGCCATCGGCGACACCGGCATCGAGCAGAGTCTGGACCGCACCGGTCACGCTCGCCTTCGTATCGCGGTGGTCGACCGCGCCGGATTCGAAGATGGTGCGCAGCGATTCGGCCATGCCCTTCTTGGCGGCCACGAACGTCGCGTAGCGGTCCATCCACCGGCGCAGAGCCACCGGCGGTGGATACCGGGCGGACAGGTCGCCCGCGGACGCGGAGACCTCGGCCAGCTCGGCGCGGTAGACGGCCTCGATGAGGGCCTCACGACTGGGGAAATGACGGTAGAGCGTCCCGATGCCGACACCGGCCTCGCGAGCGATGGCCTCCAGCGAGACGGGGCCGTCCGACGCGGCGAAAGCTGCCGCGGCGGCCGCAAGCAGACGTTCCCTGTTGCGTCGCGCGTCGGCCCGTTCAGCCATAGCGGAGGCTCCTCCGTTTTGTTAGCGTGGTGAAACGGAGGTCCCTCCGCATCACTTCCGAGTATGACATCCCAGGAGCGCACCATGACCACATCGCATCCCGGCGGCACCGGCACCATCGGCGGACACAGCGTGGCTCGGATCGGTTACGGCGCCATGGGTCTCGGGCACGTACTCCCTCAGGCCGACGCCACCGCCGTGTTGCACCGTGCCGTCGAGCTCGGCGTCAACCACATCGACACCGCGTCCTTCTATGACGACGGCGTGGTGAACGGCCGTATCCGCGACGCGCTCGCGCCGTACCGGGACGATCTGTTGATCGTGAGCAAGGTCGGGGCCCGGCCCGCCAGCGGACCGATACCTCTCGCGCTGGCCCAGCACCCCGCGGACCTACGCCACGCCGTCGAGCTGGACCTGACTGGCCTCGGCCTGGATCAGATTCCGGTGGTGAACCTGCGACGCGCCGACCTCGGTCCCGGATTGGTCGCCGAGGGCGATCAGATTGTCGACCTCGATGATCAGTTGGCCGAGATGGTCGCGCTGCGCGACGAAGGCAAGATCGGTGCGATCGGCATCAGCAACGTCGACCTGGACACGCTCCGCCGTGCGCTGCCCGCCGGGATCGTGTGCGTGCAGAACGCCTACAGCCTGATCAACCGCACCCATGAGGACGAGCTGACACTGTGCAGTGAACAGGACATCGCCTGGGTGCCGTTCTTTCCCCTCGGTTCGGCATTCCCAGGCTTTCCGAAGGTCGCCGAAAACGCTGTGGTGCAACGGATCGCCGCGGACCTCGGCGTCAGCGGCGCACAGGTCGGGCTGGCATGGTTACTCGCGCACGCGCCCAACACCCTGCTCATCGCCGGGACGACGTCGATCGCCCATCTGGAGGAGAACCTGGCGGCCGGCGACCTCATGCTCACCGAGCAGCAACTGGCCGATCTCGATGCCGTCCACGCGGAGCTACCCCAGGGTGATGGCGTCCAGGCGTTCCTTGATGAAGGTCGCTGACCTCACCGGCTCCAGACCCGAGACGTTGCCGATGGGCGGCTCCAGCGGAGTGACCAGTGCGTCGTGGTTCGCCTCGTAGAAGTAGATCAGCGAGACCAGGTCCTCCTCGGGTGCGTGCGGCTGTGGCGGCAGCACGCGGTGCCGGCCCGACGGCCAGCGGCGACCACTCCAGTACTCCAGCAGGTCACCGATGTTGACCGTGAGCGATCCGGGCTCCCACGGCGCGTCCTCCCAGCCCTCCTGTTCGGAGTACACCTGCAGCCCCCCGGCGCCGGGCTCGCGGTCCAAGATCGTCACCGTGCCGAAGTCGGTGTGCGGGCCGATCCGGAACTGCCCGGGCTCGGGCTCCCCCACCACGCTGACCGGCGGATAGTGGTTGATGTTCATCGTCCACGTCGGCCGGTCAGCCAGTGCGACAAAGGGATTGACCGTCAGTCCGAGGGCGTGGGCGAACAACGCCAGAAGGTCGTCGGAGACCTTGCGCATCGCGGCGGTGTATTCGTCGACCAATGCCTGCAGCGCGGGCACCTCGGCCGGCCACACATTGGGGGCGAACCAGATCCGGTCCACCTCGGGATCGCCGGTCGAGGTCTCGGCGCCCAGGCTGTAACTCTCCTTGAGATCGGGCGGGGTCTCGGTGCCCTCGGCGTAGCCGTTCGCCTCGGCTCCGGGCCCGATCCAGCCGTGACCGCCGACCGGTACCGAGTAGCGCTGTTTGACCTCGTCGGGCAAGGCGAAGAACTCGCGGCTGGCCGCGCGCACCTTGCTCGCCAGGTCGGTGTCGACGCCGTGTCCGGTGACCACGATGAACCCGGCGCGCTGCAGTCCGGCGTCGACCTCGGCGGCAACCGCATCGGCCTCGGCCCCACCGGCGTACCACCGGGACATGTCCACAGTTGCGATGGCACTCATTCGCCGATGTCCTCCGCCCACAGATCCGGCCGCTCGGCGATGAAGTCCTCCATCATCGCCACGCAGCGTTCATCGTCGAGCAGGGTGACCGCGACTCCGTGCTCGGCCAGCCAGTCGTGCCCGCCGGTGAAGGTCTTACTCTCCCCGATCACCACGGCGCCGATGTTGAACTGACGGACCAGCCCGCTGCAGTACCAGCACGGCGAGAGGGTGGTCACCATGACGGTGGACCGGTAGCCGCGTTGGCGCCCAGCGGCCCGGAAGGCGTCGGTCTCGGCATGGATCGACGGATCGTCGTTCTGCACACGCCGGTTGTGCCCGGCTCCGAGCAGTGTTCCGTCCGAACTGAACAGCGCCGCGCCGATCGGAATACCGCCCTCGGACAACCCTTTTCGTGCCTCCTCGACAGCGACGTCGAGCATCTGTTCGGGGGTCATGCCGGCACCTTCCGTTCCGCGGTGAGCTTGGATCGGCACAGCACCAGGTAACTCGCCCCGGCGATGAGGAAGCCGACGAAGAACGTGATGTCACCCAACTGCGGAACCTCCCGCGCGATGTAGCCGACGAACTTCGCCTGGTTGCAGAACAACGCGACCGACACCACCAGCCCGATCAGGAACGACATCAGTCCGGGCCAGTTCGTATAGGACCGGTCGTAGAGGAAGTGCGCGACGGGTGCGTCGCCGCGCAGGTACTCGTCGGCGAACACCACCCCGAGCCACGGTCCGATCCAGTACGCGATGATCAGCAGGAAGGCCTCGTAACTCGCCGCGGCGTCGGCAAGGGCCCACCAGGCGATCAGGAATCCGACGATCCCGAAGAATCCGGTCGCCAGTGCCCGGGCGATGTGATGCGGGAGCTTGATCCCGATGGTGACGAAAGCCATTGCACCCGAGTAGATGTTGATCGCGTTGGCGGCCACGGCCCCGATGGCGATCGCCAACAGGGTCAGGCTGGCCAGCCAGGGGGCCAACTCCGAGGTGAACGCGGTGGTCGGATTGTCCGAGACCGCAGGGCCGATGGTCACCGAGGCCGCACCCACCGTCTGCAGCAGCATGCAGGACACGAACAGGCCTGCGGCCGCGAAGAACCCGGTGCGCGGTCCGGCCGCGGACCGCGGCAGGTACCGCGTGTAGTCGGCGGCGTACGGGGCCCACCCGGCGACATAACCGAACGCTGTGCCCACGGTCAGCAAGAAGCCACCCATGCCGCCGACACCGCCGGTCACCGCGGCCGCACCGAAGTCCGCCTTGGTCAGGATCACCACAGAAGTGATCGCGAAAATGACCGCCAGCACCGGGAAGGCCCACCGCTCGAAGGCCTGAACCAGGTTGTGCCCGAACACCGCCAGCGCGGTCTGCACCACGACGACGAGCACCAGCGCGAGTACGGGCGCGATACCGAAGAGGGTGGACAGCGCGAACGCACCACTGACGCTGTTGGTGGCGAACCACCCGATACCCGCCGTCACCGTCATCAGCGCCGACGGCACGGCGTTGCCCTTGAATCCGAACGCCAACCGCCCCAGCACCATTTGCGGGACACCGTGCAGGGGGCCGCGCTTAGACAGGAAGTAATGCGCGAGCGCTCCCAGACCGGTGCCGATGCCCAGCCCGGCGACCGCCTGCCAGAACGTCATGCCGTAGACCGAGACCGCCAGCACGCCCAGGAAGATCGTGGCGAATTCCAGGTTCGGCGAGGTCCAGGTCCAGAACAACTGCCTGGGCTTGCCGTGCCGGTCGGCTTCGGCGATGTGCTCGTTACCGCCCGGCTCGACGGCTGCGATCCGGTCGCGGTAGGAACCGTCGGTACTGGGCTCAGCCGCTGTCATGCGTACACCGTGGCGTGAACCGCGGTCCAACGCAAGCTGAACGCGGAGATTCGTTGGCGTTCAGTCGGGCTCGGCGACGGAAAGCAACTCGCGGGCGCTGGTGACGATGTGGTCATCGAGCGCCGAGCGGCGCTCCTCCGGCCCGCCCGTCTTGATTGCGTGCAGTAGAGCACGGTGCTCTTCGGGGATCGCGAAGGGGCTCTCGTGACGCCTGGCGAGCCGGTGGATCTGCATCCGGATGCGCGGTTGCACACTGGCCCACAGCTGCATCGCGTGTTCAGAATGGGCGCTTTTGACGATTGTCTCGTGAAACATCACGTCGAGTTCGTTGAGTTGATCCAGGTCGTCAGTGGCCGCGGCATCGTCCATGAGCACCACGAGCCGCTGCAGCTCGGCCAGGACAGCTGAATCGACGCTTGCCTTCTCCACCGCGAACTGCTCGATGGACAATCGGACTGGAAGCAACACCCCCAACAGTTCGTCGGCGCTCACCGTCGCCACGAATGCCCCCCGGTTGGGGATGTGGTGTACCAACCCTTCACTTTCCAGCTGCCGCAGGGCTTCCCGCACAGGACCGGGGCTGGTGCTCAGGTGCGCGGCCAGCACATCCTGCTTGAGCTGCGCACCAGGCGCCAGCCCCCCTTTCACAATCTGCTCGCGCAACCAGTCCGCGATCTGATGCCGGCGCGACGACGGCAAAGGGGCAGCTGCGGCCAGCGGTTCCAGCGCCTCCGTCAATGCTCTCTCCTTTACAAAAGGTCGCCGGGGTTGGCCCGTTGGCGGTCAATCCTAGGCAGCGGCTAGCCCTCTTTCGGCACAGACACCGCCTCGTCTCACTGTTGCGTAGATTACAGATTATAGATAATCTCTGATCCACACAAACGAGGCGAAGCGGTCACTCGGCCTCGATCCGAAACATCTTCCGAACAAAGGACACTCATGCGTAGAGCCCTCCGCGCCGCGTTCGTCGCCCTTGCCGCAATCACCGCGCTGGTGCTGGGCGGCTGTACGTCGTCGGGTCAGGCCGGCACCTCCCAGAGCAGTGTCCTGACCAAGGTGCTGACCTCCAAGAAGATCACCATCGGGGTCTTCGCGGATGCCCCTCCGTACGGCGTGATGAACGGCTCCGGCGAGTACGAGGGCTTCGATATCGACAAGGCCAGAGCACTCGCCGACTCACTCGGCGCCAGGGTGGAATTCGTCAGCGCCACCAATGCCAGCCGAATTCCCATGCTGGAGACCGGAAAAGCCGACGTCATCATCGCCGCGCTGACCAACCTCGACGAGCGCGCCCAGGTGGTCGCACTGACCCGGCCGTACGCGTCAGAGGGACAGCTGGTCGTGGTGCCCTCGGACAGTCCGATCCGGAGCTATGACGACCTTGCCGGCCGCACCGTTGCCTCGACTCGCGGCAGTGTGCCCGCGACAATCTTGGAATCCGAGTTCCCGCAGGCCAAGCCCAGTCTGTTCGAAGCCGTCGCGGACTCCATCCAGGCGCTGCGCAGCGGAAAGGTGGACGCACTGATGGAGAGCACGGCGGTGGTCGCCGGCGTCCGCACGAGTCAGGGCGGCGCGGTTCGGGTGCTCGACGCTCCCCCACTGGCGCCCTCATTCGTGTCCTTCGGGGTCAAGATGGGCGACCAAACCTGGCTGAACTACCTCAACAACTTCATCCTGAACTACAACATCAGCAAAGCCGCCAACGAGTCCTACCGCAAATGGCTCGGCGTCGACGTCCCCGAGCTCATCAAGTAGCCCGCTGCACAACCACTTTCAGGACACACGATGCAGCTCTACTACGGCGATCTCATCCCCTATCTCGTTCCGCTGCTCAAGGGTCTGGCGGTCAGCATCGCGGTCAGCCTGGCCGCAGCCGCCGTCGGCGGCGGTTTCGGAATCCTGCTCTACTTAGGGCGCACCGCACCGGTGCGGGTCGTGCGCATCGCGTCATCGGCCTATGTCGAGGTCATCCGCAACACACCCTTGCTCCTGCAGCTCTACCTCGTGTATTTCGCGCTGCCGCAAGGCGGGGTCAACCTCGACCCGGTCCCAGCCGGAATCCTCGCGCTCAGCATCAACAACGCGGCCTACATGGCCGAGATCTACCGCGCCGGCTTCGAGTCCGTGCCCACAGGCCTGCGCGAGGCGGGGGCCGCCCTCGGCCTCAGCCCAGGTGACACGTTCTGGCGCGTGCTATTACCGCCGGCGATTCGGAACGTCCTGCCCGCCATCACCAATCAAATGATCCTGTTGTTTCTTGCCTCGTCGATCACGTCGGTGGTCTCTCTGCCCGACCTGATGCACGTGATGATGGGGATCACGTCGACAACCTTCCGCACCATCGAGGCCTTCACGGTCGGTGGCCTGCTCTACTTCGCCGTCGCATTCCTCATCGCGACGTGCTCGCGACTCGTCGAAACCCGGTTCATCAAGTGGAAGGTGGCGTGATGTTCGAAGGACTCGGCACCCAACATCTCTCGTTGATCTGGCACGGCGCCCTCGTGACACTCCAAATATGCTCTTTGTCAGTGCTTTTCGGCGGGGCGCTCGGAGTCGTCGTCGGCCTGATGTCCACCGGGACAATCCGCATCCTGCGGTGGATAGCCGCGCTCTACGTCACGGTGATCCGCGGTGTTCCGGTGCTGCTGATCATCTTCTTCGTCTACTTCGGCATCCCTTTGCTCGCCCCGGGAAGCAGCCTCTCCGAGTACTGGGCCGGGGTGATCGCCCTGTCGGTGTTTGCCTCGGCCTACATCGGCGAGCTCGTGCGCGGCAGCATCCAGGCAGTCCCCCGCGGACAGTTCGAGGCCGCCGACGCACTCGGGCTTTCGTACGCCCAACGCATGCGCTGGATCATCCTGCCGCAGGCCGCGCGGGTGATCGTGCCACCCGGTGTCGGTTTCCTGGTGGTTCTGATCAAAGACAGCTCACTGGTCGCAGTCATCGGGCTCATCGAACTGACCCGTGCGGGCAACGTGGTCAGCTCGCTGACCGCCGATCCGATCACCACCTACCTGATCGTCGGTGCCGGCTATTTCGTCATCTGCTACGCGCTTTCGTCTCTGGGTCGCCGATACGAACAAACACTCGACGTTCACGTCAAGGCACCCGGGGTCGGCGACACCCTCACCCTCACCACAGGAGCGAAGAAATGATCGAGGTCGACGGACTACGGCTGAGCTTCGGCGACACCGAAGTGCTGCACGGTGTTTCGTGCCGGGTGGCCGAGCGTGAAGTGGTGTGCATCATCGGCGCGTCGGGCTCAGGCAAGAGCACGCTGCTGCGTTGCATGAACGGTTTGGAACGGCCGTCACACGGCACGATCGTGATCAACGAACACACACTAGGACCCCAGGAGATGACCGCCGACCTTGCCGTGGTGCGCCGCGACGTCGGTATGGTGTTTCAGCACTTCAACCTCTTCCCGCACATGACCGTCACCGAGAACATCGTGCTGGCGCCGCGGCGGGTACTCGGTCGCACCAAGAACGAGGCCGAGGCACGGGCCCGCACCTTGCTCGGTCGAGTGGGCCTGGCAGAAAAGGCCGACGCCTACCCCGATTCGCTGTCGGGTGGTCAGAAACAGCGCGTGGCCATCGCCCGTGCACTGGCCATGGATCCAAAGATCATGCTGTTCGACGAGCCCACCTCGGCGCTGGACCCCGAGATCGTCGGCGAGGTGCTGGCAGTGATGAAAGACCTCGCCGCCGAGGGCATGACGATGGTCGTGGTCACCCACGAGATGGGCTTCGCTCGCGAGGTCTCCGACCGGGTGATCTATATGGACAAGGGCATTATCGTCGAAACCGCCAGCCCGACATCGATATTCACCTCGCCGCAGGAGGCCCGCACGCGCGAGTTCCTGAGCAAGGTGCTCTGAGATGCCGGCACTTGACTTTCTGCTGACCGGCGCCGAGATCGTCGACGGCACCGGTGCGCCTGCCCGCCGGGCCGACATCGGTCTGCGTGGCGACCGCATCGACTTCGTCGGATTGTCCGCCGACGCGCGGGCGATCACCACAGTGGACTGCACCGGCATGGTCCTGACACCGGGTCTCATCGATCCGCACAGCCACAGCGACTGGTCGGCGCTGGGCAATCCGGATGCCTTCAGCACCATCCATCAGGGCGTCACCACCGAGGTCGTCGGCAACTGTGGCGTCACGTATGCGCCGATCGGCGCCTACGAGGTAGGCGCGACCCGAGGCGCGTTGCAGGCCATGGGTTACGACGGTCCGGTCGACTGGCGCAGTTTCGGTGAGTATGCGGCACGGGTGCACGCAGGTCCGACGGCACAGAACCTCATGTGGTTCGTCGGCCATACCGCGATCCGCTCCGCGGCGCAGGGCTTCTCCGACGAGCCAGGCCAACAAGTCCGGTTGCTCGAAGAAGCCATGGACGCCGGCGCCATAGGTTTCTCCAGCGGTTTGGAGTACGGATCGGGACGCTTCGCGTCGACCGAGGAACTCGTGACGCTCGCCTCCGTGGTGGGCAGGCGCGACGGCATGTACGCCAGCCACATCCGCAACCGCGACGCCGGTCTCGACACCGCCGTTGACGAGTTCTTCGCCGTCGTGGCCGGTGGCGGGGTGCGCGCCCAGCTATCCCATCTCAATGTTCGTCATGACACCGGCGCTGAATCCGGCGCCTGGGAACGCGCGGCCGAGCGCGTCGTGGCCGAACGCGGGTGCGGCACCGATGTGCTGGCCGATATGACCCCCTACCCGCACGGCATCGGCATGGCCACTGGGTTACTGCCCGCATGGTTGGCAGAACGTCCCGGCGCCGAGGCCGCCGACCTGCTCAAGGATCGGGACATTCGGGAGCAGGTGCGCCGGGACAGCGACCGCTACTGGCGGTTCGTCCACCGCGGCCAGTGGGACCGCGTGCGGCTCGGAGTCAGTCCGACCCATCCCGACTGGGAAGGACTGTCCTTCACCGAGATCGCCGAGAAACACGGCGCCGACGAGTGGGAGTGCCTGTTCGACATCCTCACCGCGGCGGGACCCGATATTGGCAGCGTGCAGCTGCTCGGTGAATTGTTCACCCCGGACCACCTGGCCGAGGCGATCGCGCACGACCACTTCCTGCTTGGGGTCGACGCCTTCACCACGTGCCGGCACGGCGCCCTCGATGGTCGCACCCGCGATCCGCTTTTCTACCACGGACATACGCATTACCTGGCGCACCATGTGCCGGCCGGCACCCTGTCGCTGGAGTCGGCGATCCACAAGATGACCGGCATGGTCGCCGAGCATTTCGGCATGTCCGGGCGGGGCGAGCTGCGCCAGGGCGCGTTCGCCGACATCGTGGCGTTCGATCCGGCGATCCTCCAGCGCACCGACACCTGGAGCCTGCCCCGCCGGTACGCCGATGCCGCCCGCCACGTCTGGGTGAACGGTACGCCCGTCATCACCGACGCCACCCACACCGGGCGCAGGCCCGGGCTCATGCTCACCCACCGGCCGTGACTTCCACGACCGCATCATCTCCAGAGGAGCTGTCAAAACCCATGAAGATTACGGCTATTCAGACCTGCGGGCTGCGCGGCGCCACTCCCGAGGGCGGCTGGTCGAACGAGCTGCGGCCCGACGATGTCGTGCACACCCTGGTGGCGGTACACACCGACGAGGGCCGGGTGGGCATCGGCAGCGCCTTCACCACCGAGGGACTCGTGTCTGCTGCGGTGGACGTGCTCGCGCCGCAACTGATCGGGCAGAGTGCACTGGAGGCAGAACGGCTGACCGAGACGCTGCATCAGAGTGCGTTCTGGATGGGCCGTGGCGGTTCACTCACCCATGCGACGAGTGCCATCGACATCGCGTTGTGGGATCTGGCCGGGCAGGCGCTATGCCAGCCGGTCGGGCGTCTGCTCGGCGGCCGCTACCGGGACCGGGTACGCCCGTACGCCTCGGTGCTCATGGACGAGGCCCCCGTGATGACAGCAAACCTTGCAGAACTGGTGGATCAGGGATTCACGGCGTTCAAGATCGGCTGGTGGAAGTTCGGCCGGCGGGATGCGGACACGGACGAACGCACGGTCGCCGCGGCCCGGGAAGCCGTCGGCGACCACGTGCTGGCCGTCGACGCCGGTGGTTCTGAGGCGTTCTTTCCTGGCGGGTTGTCATGGGCCAAGCGCACGGCTGACATGCTGGCCGATTACGGCGTCGCATGGTTCGAGGAGGCGCTGGCGCCCGACGACGTCGACGGTTTCGTCGAGTTGAGGCGGCATTCCAAGGTGCCCATCAGTGGCGGCGAGGTGCTGACCCGTCGGCAGACATTCTTGCCTTTTCTCGACGCTGGGGCCTTCGACATCGTCCAACCCGACACCACCAAGGGTGGCGGCCTGAGCGAGTCCCGCCGCATTGGCTGGGCCGCGCAGGACCGCGGGGTGCGGTTGATCCCGCACGGCTGGAACACCGCGATCGGGTTGGCCGCCGATCTGCAGCTGGCGTCGGCACTGGCGGCGACCGATCTCGTCGAATACAAGACCGGATCAGCCTATATCGACGAACTCGTCAGTGGCGGATGGGATCTCGACGGCGACGGCATGCTCGCGGTGCCGGACGGGCCGGGGCTCGGCGTCACCCTGGACCGTACCGCGCTCGAGCGCTACGGCACCCGTCCGACGTTCGCCGACGCCCGATGAACGACGTGTTCGAACACCGCGTGATCCCGTTGGCGACCGTGGGGCATCCCGGCCACATCGATGCGATCGGCGATGGGCTCGTCAAGGGCGGTCTGCCGGTGGTCGAGGTGGCATTGCGCGGCGAGCACGGTCTGGCCGCGATTCGCAGGCTCGCCGCCCGCGGCGACCTCCTGGTCGGCGCGGGAACGGTCCGCTCGAGCGCCCAAGCCCGCGATGCCATCGAGGCGGGCGCGCGGTTCGTGGTTTCTCCGGGGCTGGACACCGACGTGGTGCGATGCGTCGCGCAGGCGGGGCTGGCGGTCATTCCGGGGGTGCTGACGCCGACCGAGGTGAGCGCCGCGGCCCAGCTCGGCCTGCACCGGGTCAAGTTGTTTCCGGCCGCCGCCGTCGACACGTCTGCTCTGTTGTCGGCCTATGCGGCGGTGTTTCCAGAGATGATGTTCATGCCGTCGGCAGGTGTCACCACCGCGAATATGCGTGAATTCCTCTCTCAGCAAACAGTTTTCGCAGTCAGCGGCAGCTGGATCACCGCCGGCGCCGGCGCCGACGCCGACGCGGTGACCGACGCGGCCCGCGAAGCCGTCGCGGTCGCGACGCAGGCGCCGCGATGAGCCCGACCTTCGACGTCGTCACCGTCGGCGAGAGCCTCGGCCTGCTTACGGCGCCGCAGTCCGGGCGCCTGCACCACAACCCGACGCTGCAGCTGAGATTCGGCGGTGCCGAGAGCAATGTGGCCATCGGGGTGGCCCGGCTCGGCGGCGCGGCGGCCTGGATCGGCCGGCTCGGCGCGGACAGCCTCGGCGAATTGATTCTGCGTGAACTACGGGCCGAAGGTGTTCATCCGTACCCGGTGCTCGATCACGACGCCGCGACGGCGCTCATGCTCAAAGAACGTCCGCACCCCGGGACCGCCCGTGTCAGTTATTACCGCCGTGGGCAAGCCGGCAGCCGGCTGCGACCGGCCGACGTCCCGATCGCTGTGGTCACTGACACGAGAATCCTTCATGTCACCGGCATTTCGGCCGCGTTGGGTGAGTCCGCCCGATCCGCGGCGCACGCCGCAATCGACGGCGCGACATCGGCGGGCGCATCGGTATCGTTCGACGTCAACCATCGCAGCGCCCTGTGGAGTGACCGGCAGGCGGCAGCGGCGGGGTATCTCGAACTTGCCCGGCGGGCCCACATCGTGTTCGCCGGGGAAGACGAGGCGGAGCTGCTCACCGGAGCCGATTCCCCGCAGCGGCAACTCGACGCTCTCCTGGACCTCGGCATCGGTTGCGCTGTGGTCAAGCGCGGCGCCGACGGGGCGATGGCCGCCACAGCCGAGGGCCGGTATTCGGCTCCGGCCGTCGCTGTCCCGGTTATCGACACCGTCGGTGCCGGGGACGCCTTCGTCGCCGGCTGGCTGGCTGACCTTGCCCGCGGTGCGACGGTGCGCGAGTGCCTCGACACCGCGCTGGCGTGCGGTGCGTTCGCGTGCACCGGCGATGGTGACTGGGAGTTGGCTCCAAGCCGCGACGACCTGCGGTGGCTGCGTCGCGGCCCGGTCGATCCGGTTTCGCGCTAGTCGAACTGCGGCGCCTCGGTACGCGACCGCTTGAGTTCCCAGAAATGCGGGTACGACGCGAAGGTCACCGACGCGTCCCAGAGTTTGCCCGCCTCTTCACCGCGCGGGATCTTGGACAGCACCGGGCCGAAGAACGCGACGCCGTTGACGTGGATGGTCGGGGTTCCGACGTCCTCACCGACGGCGTCCATGCCGGCGTGGTGGCTCTTGCGCAACGCGTCGTCGTACTTGTCTGTGTCGGCCGCCTCGGCCAGCTCGGCGGGCAGGCCGACTTCCTCGAGTGCCTGCGCGATGACGGTGTCGAGGTCCTTGTTGTCCTGGTTGTGGATCCGGAAGCCCATCGCGGTGTAGAGCGGGCCCAGGATCTCGGGCCCCTTGAGCTGCTCGGCGGCGATGGCGACCCGGACCGGGCCCCACGCCTTCTTCATCAGTTCCTGATAGCTCTCCGATAGGTCGCGGCCCTCGTTGAGCACCGCGAGGCTCATGACGTGGAACTGCACGTCGATATCGCGGACCTTCTCGACTTCGAGGATCCAGCGCGAGGTGATCCAGCACCACGGGCACAGCGGGTCGAACCAGAAGCCGGCGGTGTCTTTCTGGCCTGCGTTCTGATCTTGGGGAGCCATCTAGGTGTTCCTCTCGGTGTGGTTCAAGGCACAGCTGCGTTCAACACAACTGTGCACCCGTATTGAGATGTTCCCGATGCGAGTAACTATCTGGAGACCGTTTACGACAACAATGGTGACTGACCGCTCGACAACCATGTCGACGTCACGGCAGTGGCACAGGAAACGCATAGTGCGCGAACTTTTATCGAAACGTGTTGTTCCTGTGACCCTGGTAAACCACTGTTGCCCAAGTGTGCAGAGCGATATAAGGGTTCTGCGTGACAGCTGAGGAGCTGAATATGGCCGCTCGCGCCCTTCAGACCGCCGTAGGTGTGGTTTCCGTCGCCCTCGCGGTGGCCGCCCCGGCGCAGGCCGATCCTGCTCCGGTCCCCAATCCGACGACCGACAGCTCGTTCCTGAACGCCCTGAACGACGCCGGGGTGGGCTACGGCGACCCCGGCGCGGCCGTCCAGATGGGCCAAGAAGTGTGTCCGATGCTGGTCGAGCCCGGCAAGGACTTCGCGTCGGTGGCCTCCCAGATGCGCGGTGACGGCGGCATGTCACCCCAGATGGCGTCGTTCTTCACGGGCATCGCCATCCAGATGTACTGCCCGCAGATGATGTCGTCGATCGGCGACGGCTCGATCCTGAACAACCTCGGCGCGCTCAACGGACTCGCCGGGATCGCCGGCTTCCCCCAGTAGGCCGACTCACGCCGACGTCCAGCCACTAGGTTGGACGGGTGGCACTTCCCAATCTCACCCGCGAACAGGCCATCGAGCGCGCCGCTCTGGTCACCGTCGACAACTACCGCGTCGCCCTCGACCTCACCGACGGCAACGGCAATCCCGGCGAACGCACCTTCCGGTCAACCACCACCGTGAAGTTCGATGCCCTCGCCGGCGCCGACACCTTCATCGATCTGGCGGCCGATACCGTCCACAGCGCGACGCTCAACGGCGTCGCACTCGATGTGTCGGCCTACGACGAATCCACCGGCATCGCGCTCACCGGGCTGGCCGCGCACAACGTCCTGGTGGTCGACGCCGACTGCCTGTACTCCAACACCGGTGAAGGCCTGCACAGGTTCGTCGACCCTGTCGACAACGAGGTCTACCTGTACTCACAGTTCGAGACCGCCGACGCCAAGCGGATGTTCGCCTGCTTCGACCAGCCCGATCTGAAGGCCACGTTCGACGTTCAGGTCACCGCGCCGTCGCACTGGCAGGTGATCTCCAATGGTGCGACGACCACCGCCGAGCCCAACGGCTCGGGCACTGTTCACACCTTCGCCACCACCCCCAAGATGAGCACCTATCTGGCGGCGCTGATCGCCGGGCCGTATGCGGTGTGGCGCGACTCATATTCCGACGAACACGGCGAGATCCCGCTGGGCATCTTCTGCCGGGCCTCGCTGGCCGAGTTCATGGATGCCGAGCGGCTTTTCACCGAGACCAAGCAGGGCTTCGGTTTCTACCACGCCAACTTCGGCACGCCGTACGCCTTCGGCAAGTACGACCAGCTGTTCGTGCCCGAGTTCAACGCGGGCGCCATGGAGAACGCCGGCGCGGTGACGTTCCTGGAGGACTACGTCTTCCGGTCGAAGGTCACCCGGGCCTCCTACGAGCGGCGCGCCGAAACCGTGCTGCACGAGATGGCGCACATGTGGTTCGGCGATCTGGTCACCATGCAGTGGTGGGATGACCTGTGGCTCAACGAGTCCTTCGCGACGTTCGCGTCGGTGCTGTGCCAGGCCGAGGCCACCGAATACGACAC
The DNA here is from genome assembly GCF_001665785.1 of Mycolicibacterium peregrinum. Lineage (GTDB taxonomy): Bacteria > Actinomycetota > Actinomycetes > Mycobacteriales > Mycobacteriaceae > Mycobacterium > Mycobacterium peregrinum_A. The sequence continues at coordinate 92,285 of NZ_LZSO01000012.1, read as the reverse complement.
CGCCTGGACCACCTTCGCCAACGTCGAGAAGTCCTGGGCCTACCGCCAGGATCAGCTGCCCTCGACCCATCCGGTCGCCGCCGACATCCCTGATCTGGCCGCCGTTGAGGTCAACTTCGACGGCATCACGTACGCCAAGGGCGCCTCGGTGCTCAAGCAGCTGGTGGCCTACGTCGGGCTCGAACAGTTCCTGGCCGGATTGCGCGACTACTTCCGCGACCACGCCTTCGCCAACGCCACGTTCGGCGACCTGCTGGGCGCTCTCGAGAAGTCCTCGGGCCGTGACCTGTCCGGCTGGGGCCAGCAGTGGCTCAAGACAACGGGTTTGAACACGCTGCGGGCAGACTTCGACGTGGACGATTCGGGCGCGTTCACCCGGTTTGCCGTCGCACAGTCCGGGGCCGCCCCGGGCGCCGGGGAGACCCGCGTGCACCGGCTGGCCGTCGGCATCTATGACGACGACGCGGCCGGCTCGGGCAAGCTCGTGCGGGTACACCGCGAGGAACTCGACGTCGAAGGACCGATCACGGATGTCCCTGCTCTGGTGGGCATTTCGCGCGGAAAGTTGATCCTGGTCAACGACGATGACCTGACCTACTGCTCACTGCGGCTCGATCCGGCGTCACTGTCGACCGTGGTGTCGCGGATCGCCGACATCGCCGATCCCCTCCCCCGGACCCTGGCCTGGTCGGCAGCCTGGGAGATGACCCGCGAAGCCGAGATGAAAGCCCGTGACTTCGTCGCGCTGGTGATGAGCGGCATCCACGCCGAAACCGAGGTCGGCGTCGCGCAGCGGCTGCTGATGCAGGCCCAGACCGCGCTGAGCTCCTATGCCGATCCAGGCTGGGCCGCCGAAATCGGCTGGCCTGCGTTCGGCGATGCTCTGCTCGACCGGGCCCGCGAGTCCGCCCCCGGTTCTGATCACCAGCTCGCTTTCGTGAACGCGCTGTGCACCTCGGTGCTGTCGCCCAACCACGTCGCCGTGCTGTCGACTCTGCTCGACAACGAACCCGCCGCGGTGAACATGGCCGGCCTGGTGATCGACACCGATCTGCGCTGGCGGATCGTCACCGCGCTGGCCCGCAACGGGCAGATCGACGCCGACGGCCCCGAGACGCCGTTCATCGACGCCGAGGCCGAGGCCGACCCGACCGCGGCCGGTAAGCGTCACGCCGCCGCCGCGTCGGCGGCCCGGCCGCAGGACGAGGTGAAGTCCGCCGCGTGGGAGCAGGTCATCGAGGACGACACGATCGCCAACATCACCACCCGCGCGATCGTCGGCGGCTTCGTGCAACCCGGCCAGTCCGAACTGTTGGCGCCATTCACGACCCGCTACTTCGCCGCGATCTCCGGGGTATGGGAGCGACGGTCCAGCGAGGTCGCGCAGACCGTGGTGATCGGGCTGTACCCGTCATGGGACATCAGCCAGAACGGGCTCGACGCGGCGGATGCGTTCCTGTCGGATCCTGAGGTACCGCCCGCGCTGCGCCGCCTGGTGATCGAGGGACGCGCCGGTGTGGAGCGCTCCCTGCGCGCCCGCGCCTTCGACGTCAGCTAGTTCCCGCTTGCACCGCGAGCGTGCGCGTCTGCACCCCGACACGCCGTGTCAGAGCAGCATCCTGCGCACGCTCGCGGTCATACGCTGTGCCGATGGCGGTCAGTCGAACCCGCGCGGCTCGGGCCGCCCGCAAACGCAAGCGTCGGATGGACCTCGTGGTCCACGACCTCACCGACGAGCAGTGGGATGCGATCAAAGCCGCGTGGGGTGGGTGCGCCTACTGCGGCAGCACCGGCGGCCCGTTCCAGAAGGACTGCGTGATGGCCATCTCGCGCGGCGGGCGCTACACCGTGGACAACGTGGTGCCGGCCTGCGCCTCATGCAACGCCAGCAAGTGCAACTTCGAGGTCAGCACCTGGATGCGGCGCAAGCGGCTGGATGAGCGGATGTTCTTGACGCGCTATGTGGAGATCCGCAACAGCCTGACCGGTTGAACCAGACCGTAGATGCAACGAGCGGGTGCGATCGTCGGCTGACGATCGCACCCGCTCGCAGTGCGTAGGTAGAAACGATCAGGCAGGAGAAACGCCGGCCGACAGCACGCGTACGGCGCTGATCAGACCGTCGATCAAGTTGCCTTCCTTGAAGGACGCGGCGGCCGCCGAGACGCCCAGCGGGGCAGCCTCTTCGATGCCACGGCCCTTGACGTCGGCGCCGTAGACCACCTCGATCGCGTGCTGATCGGGTGAGACCGCGAGCAGCACCGCGTTATCGGGGGTCGGCACCTTGGCCAGGATCGCGCGTGCCGTGGCCGCGGTGTCAGCGCCCAGGTCGCCGATGTAGATCGCGAACCGGGCCTTGGCCGCCCGCGAACCGTACTTCAGCGCGTCGTCGAGGACGACGAGGTCCATCGTCGGGAACGGGTAGTGCACCGACAGCTCACCGGGCTCGGTGACTCCCGAGATCCGACCGCTGTACGTCAGGGCGTAGCCGTAGGGCAGGTCCAGGTCCTGCGTGGCAGTCGCCAGTTCACCACTTGCCACTTGCGCCGCCTCCGATCGTCACGCCGTGTGAATCATGCCCGCCGTGCCCGTGATCCTGTGGCTCCTCGGCAGCCCACAGGATGGGCTCGTGGGTCCACGGCTCGGACATCTTGTAGGTAGCCGGGTGCGGTCCCTTGCGGGTCATGAAGATCAACGCCAGGACCACGAACAACAACAGCGGAACCCCTCCGAGGAGGGAATGGGTAAGTGCTGTGCTCACGCGCAAACCGTATCAGCCGCGATGCGCCGGCGCGTCGAGTGTGCCCAGCAAGTCGGGCATCATGCCGCGCCCTCGCCGAGATAGCGCACCCAGGCCGGGTCCAGCTCCTTGATCGTCGACAGCAGCCGCCAGTGCTGCCCCTTCGGCGGCATCGGCGCACACCGCAGTGACCAGCCCAGTTCGGCCAGCAGCCGGTCGGCCTTGCGGTGGTTGCACGGCCCGCAGGCCGCCACGCAGTTCTCCCAGGAGTGCTCACCACCGCGACTGCGCGGGATTACGTGGTCGACCGTGTCGGCCCGCCCACCGCAGTACGCGCAGCGGAAACGGTCGCGGTGCATGAGCGCCGCGCGGGTCATCGGGACACGGGCCCGGTACGGCACCCGCACGAATGTGCGCAGCCGGATCACCGAGGGCACGACGATGGTGCGGGTCGCCGAGTGGATGACAGGCCCCGACGGGTCGTCGTGTACGACATCCGCTTTGCCGCACATCACCATGATCACCGCGCGCCGCAGTGGAAGTGCGGTCAGCGGTTCATAGGTGGAGTTGAGGAGCAGGACGCGGCGCCGGCCCCACAGGGACGCATCGGGCGCGGCGGAGGGAAGGACCTCGACGCTGTGGAGGGGGCGGTTTGGCACATGGGGTCCCGATGGGCCGGGAATGTGGCCGGTCCGTCGTATATGGCCTTTTTTGCTGTGCGCCATGGAGCCTCCGAGGAGACAGTCCACCACGGATCCCGGCAATACGCACGAAAATTCTTCGGGTGTTCGCAGGTCAGTCCAATGAACATGAGGTGACCAGACCTCCGTGACCGGCCCCGACGGCCTCTCGGGTCACAATGGACCACAATGAGTGACGTGACGGCTGTGCAGCGATCTTTCTACGACGAAGTCGGGGGCCACGAGACATTCGCAGCGATCGTGTCGCGGTTCTACCAACTGGTGCGCGAGGACGAGATCCTGCTGCCGTTGTATCCCGAGGACGACATCGACGGCGCCGAGGAGCGGCTGCGGATGTTCCTTGAGCAGTACTGGGGCGGGCCCCGGACGTACTCCGACCAGCGCGGCCACCCCAGACTGCGGATGCGGCACGCCCCGTTCCGGATCGGGTACCTCGAGCGGGACGCCTGGCTGCGCTGCATGCACACCGCGGTGGCCTCGATCGATTCGGAGACACTCGACGAACCGCACCGCCGCGCGCTGCTGGACTACCTGAACATGGCCGCTGACTCGATGGTCAATTCGGCGTTCTGACATGCGCCGGTGGTGGGCGGACGCGGTTTTCTACCAGGTCTATCCCCGCTCGTTCGCCGACAGCAATGGCGACGGAGTCGGTGATCTCGACGGGGTGAGCGCCGGGCTCGATTACCTCGCGGCACTCGGCGTCGACGCCCTGTGGCTCAACCCGGTCATGGTCTCGCCGATGGCCGACCATGGCTACGACGTCGCCGACCCGCGCGATGTCGACCCCCTGTTCGGTGGTCTCGATGCTTTGGACCGCCTGCTCGATGCCGCTCACAGCCGCGGCATCCGGGTCACCATGGACCTGGTACCCAACCACACCAGCTCGGCGCACCCGTGGTTCGTCGAGGCGCTGGCGGATCCGCGGCGACGCGACCGCTACATCTTCCGCGACGGCCGCGGGCCCCGTGGTGACGCACCGCCCAACAACTGGGTGTCGGTGTTCGGCGGGCCCGCCTGGACCCGCGTCACCGAGCCCGACGGCACACCGGGCCAGTGGTATCTGCACCTGTTCGACCCGGCCCAGCCCGACCTGAACTGGAACCACTCCGATGTGTTCGAGGATCTGGAGAAGACCCTGCGGTTCTGGCTCGACCGCGGAGTCGACGGGTTCCGCATCGATGTGGCCCACGGCATGGCGAAACCACCCGAACTGCCCGACATGGCGGTCACCGACACCGCGCTGCTGCGCAACAGCGAGGACGACCCGCGATTCGACAACGACAGCGTGCACGGCATCCACCGGTTCATCCGCACGGTGTTGGACGACTATCCCGACGCCGTGGCCATCGGCGAGGTGTGGGTGCACGGCAACGAACGCTTCGCCCGGTATCTGCGCCCCGATGAGTTGCACCTGGGCTTCAATTTCCGTCTGGTGCAAGCCGATTTCGACGCCCGCGATGTTCACGACGCGATCGACAACGCGATGGCAGCGGCCAACCTCGCCGGGGCGACACCGACGTGGACGCTGTCCAACCACGACGTCGAACGCGAGGTCACCCGCTACGGTGGCGGCGTCCGCGGGCTGGCGCGGGCCCGGGCGATGGCCCTGGTGATGCTGGCCCTGCCGGGCGCGGTATTCGTCTACAACGGCGAGGAACTCGGGCTGCCCAATGTCGAGCTGCCCGATGACGTGCTCCAGGATCCGGTGTGGGAGCGCTCCGGCCACAGTGAACGCGGGCGCGACGGATGCCGCGTGCCGACGCCGTGGTCGGGCGATACGCCGCCGTTCGGGTTCTCGTCGAACCCCGACACCTGGCTGCCGATGCCTGACGAGTGGGCACCGTTGACGGTGGAGCGCCAGCTCGGCGACCCGGCGTCGACGCTGGAGTTCTACCGGCGGGCCATCGAGTTGCGTTCCGGCCGCGCGGAATTCACCGGTGGCCGGGTTGTGCTGAGCTCCTCCGACGGCGTTCTGACGTTGCGGCGCGAAGGAGGCCTGGTGTGTGTCCTCAACACCGGCACCGCTGCGGCGCCATTGCCACCTGGTGAAGTTCTGCTGAGCAGCGCAGAGTTGATCGCCGGCAGCCTGCCGCCGGACGCCGCGGTGTGGCTGGTCTAGTTATCCCGCGAGCAGACGCGTAGGTGCCCTCATTCCACGCATTTCGGGTACCTACGCGTCTGCTCGCGCTGGGAAAGTCAGCCCAGGATCAGGGCGGCACTCTCGCGGCGGCGGTACACCGAACCGAACCGGGCGTCGATGCGCAGCCACGACGGGTGGGCGCGGACCCGGACGATCTCCTCTTCGCTCACCTCATTGCCGGTCTGCGGCAGGAAACCCATTGCGGTCAAGGCGAATACACAGCGCATCGGCACTCCGACCGCCACATCGCCTGCGCTGACCGCGATGACCTCCTGGTCCATCAGAGACGCCGGCGGCCCGTGGGCACTGCCGTGCTCGCGGGCCAGTGCACCGCCCTGCTGAGCCAGGTCGAGCATCACCCGCGCCGGCACGTCGTCGAGGTGGACGAACCCATCTTCGGGCGGCAGACCACCGCGCCAGGCCGAGTCCATCGGGAACCCAGGGTCGACGTACCCGCCTGCAGCAGAGGATAACCCGGCCACCAGGGCGTCGGCTCCCGCGGACAGATCCGACGGGCGCACCTGACCGCTCACCACCCGGCTGGCCAGCACCTCCAACCCGGTCGCCACCCAGGCCACGGCCGCATGGCTACCGGCACGCTCCCGCAACCGCACCACCGCGGCATCATCCAACCGCAGCGCACGGTCGAGGAACGTCGCGAGATCCTCACGGTCACGCGGGTCGTCGATCCAGAGGCCGCGCTCGGGCGCGGTCATCGCAGGTGGCTCTCCAGATAGCCCCGCTGCTCGGGCGTCAGGCGCTCCAGCCGTTGTTCGGCGATGTGCACCGCGGCCAGTTGGGTCTCCCCGATCACCGACGGCTTGGAGTCAGGGGCGGCGTGCAGCGAACGCACCTCGTAGCCGATGGTGAAGTCCACCGCCCGCACCCGCTTGGACCACATGGTCACCTGCAGCGGTGAGTCCACGAGCCGCAACTGCCCCTTGTAGGAAATGCTGACGTCGGCGATCAACAGGCCGATGGTCTCGATCGTGGCGCCGAACGGTTCACGCAGAAACGGAATCCGGGCCTCTTCGAGCAGCGTCACCATCGTGGCGTGATTGATGTGCTGGTACATGTCGATATCCGACCAGCGCACGTGCACCGGCGTTGTAAAACTCACGCAGTCGTTCCCGTTCCACTCGTCCGTGTCATGCTGCGGATCTGCCGCGCCGCCACAGACAGCGTCGCCAGGTCCTGCTCACCATCTTCGTATATCTCGGCCAGCGTGCGACGAGCGCGGGTCACCCGGGAGCTGTTGGTCAACTCCCACTCGGCGATCTTCTCCTCACCGGTCTCGTTGGGTTCGCCGACGGCGAGCACATCGAAGCACAGAGCCCGCAGCGAACCGTAGATGTCGTCACGAATCGCCAGCCGCGCCAAGGAATGCCAACGATCGTCCCGGCTGAGCCGCGAGACCGCGGTGAGCAGCCCGTCGGAGCTGAGGTGGTCCATCAACGCGAAGTAGGTGTCGGCCACTTCGGTGGGCTCACGGTCCACGATGTCGGAGATGTCGATCACATCGAGCAGGCTGTACTGGTAGAGCCCGGTCGCCACCGCATAGGCCAAGTCGTTGGGCACGCCCTGTGCGGCGAACTCCCCGGCTTCTTTGGCCACGATCGCCTTGTCATCCCCGCGCAGCCACTGCGCCATGTCGGGGCGCAGTGCGGCCACCTTGGCGGCGAACCGGTTGATCTCGGCGCCGACGGCCAACGGTTGCGGGCGGTAGTTGAGCAGCCAGCGCCCGGCCCGGTCGACCAGGCGGCGCAGATCCAGGGTCATCCGGTCGGTGACGGACACCGGCACCCCGGCTTCACCGGCGGCCTGGATCTGACGCCAGACGTCGCCGATCCCGAAGATGGCATCGGTGGCGACATAGCTGCGCACCGCGTCGACCGGGCCGACGCCGACGTCCTCGGTGATGCGGTAGGCGTAGCTGATCCCGCTCGTGTCGACGAGATCGTTGACCAGCATGGTGGTGGTGATCTCCCGGCGCAGCTGGTGCGACCGGATCTCGCCGGCGAACTGTTCGCGCAGCTTCTCCGGGAAGTACTGCGGCAGCCGGGCGGCGAACACCTCCTGATCGGGCAGATCACTGGCCAGCACGTCGTCTTTGAGATTGAGCTTGACGTGTGCCATCAGCGTGGCCAATTCCGGTGAGGTCAAACCGATTCCGGCGTCGGATCGGCGTCGGATCTCCTTCTCCGAGGGCAACGCCTCCAGCTCGCGGTTGAGCCCGCGGTTGGTCACGAACTCCTTGATCATCCGGGCGTGCACCGAAAGCATGCTCGCGGCATTGGCCCGGCTGGTGCCCATCAGATCGTTCTGGTGCTTGTTGTCGGTCAGCACCAGCGCGCCGACCTCGTCGGTCATCGACAGCAGCAGACCCGTTCGCTCCTGCGCGCTGACCTTCTCTGCGGTGACCAGTGAGTCGATCAGGATCTTGATGTTGACCTCGTGGTCCGAGCAGTCGACGCCCGCGGAGTTGTCCAACGCATCGGTGTTGATCCGTCCGCCGGCCAGGTCGAACTCGATGCGCCCCAGCGATGTCACGCCGAGGTTGCCGCCCTCGCCGATCACCTTGGCGCGCACCTCGTTACCGCACACCCGGATCTGGTCGTTGGCACGGTCGCCGACGTCGGCCTCGGTCTCGGCCTTCACGTACGTGCCGATGCCGCCGTTCCACAGCAGGTCCACCGGAGCCTTGAGGATGGACTTCATCAGCGCCGGCGGCGTGAGTTCCTCGATGTCGTCGTCGATTCCGAGTACCGCCCGGGCCTGCGGGCTGATCGGGATGGACTTCTGCTGCCGGCTGTAAACACCGCCGCCCTCGCTGATCAGCGTGGCGTCGTAGTCTTCCCAGCTGGACCGCGGCAGGTCGAACAGGCGCTTGCGTTCCACCCACGATGCGGCGGCGTCGGGGTTGGGATCGAGGAAGATGTGGCGGTGGTCGAAGGCCGCGATCAGCCGGATGTGCTTGGAGAGCAACATGCCGTTGCCGAACACGTCGCCGCTCATGTCGCCGACGCCGACGACGGTGAAGTCCTGGCTCTGGGTGTCGACCCCCATCTCGCGGAAGTGCCGCTTCACCGACTCCCAGGCGCCCTTGGCGGTGATGCCCATGGCCTTGTGGTCGTAGCCGATGGAACCGCCCGAGGCGAACGCGTCACCCAGCCAGAACCCGTAGGACTTGGCGACCTCGTTTGCGATGTCGGAGAACGTGGCCGTGCCCTTGTCGGCCGCCACCACCAGATAGGCGTCCTCCCCGTCGCGGCGCACCACCTGCGGTGGTGTGACGACGGCGCCGGTCCCCTTGTCGACATTGTCGGTCACGTCGAGCAGCCCGGAGATGAAAAGTTGGTAGCAGGCAACGCCTTCGGCGCGGGTGGCTTCGCGGTCGACGGCGGCGTCTCCGGTTGGCTCGGGCGGCCGTTTGACCACGAACCCGCCCTTGGCGCCCACCGGCACGATGACGGCGTTCTTCACGGCCTGCGCCTTGACCAGGCCGAGGATCTCGGTGCGGAAGTCTTCGCGGCGGTCCGACCAGCGCAACCCGCCGCGGGCCACGAAGCCGAACCGCAGGTGCACGCCCTCCACCCGGGGCGAGTAGACGAAGATCTCGAACTTGGGCCGCGGCAGCGGCAGCTCGTTGATCAGGCCAGGGTTGAGCTTCATCGCCACGACCCCGCGTTGCCGCGCTGACTTCGGGTCCTGCACAAAATAGTTGGTGCGCAGCGTGGCCTGGATCAGGGTGGCGAAGGCACGTAGTACCCGGTCGGTGTCCAGACTCACCAGGGCATCGATGTCTTCGGCCACCGCCGCGGCGGCTCCCTGTGCGTCACGGGTCCCCGAGGTGTCCTCGGACGGGTCGAACAGCGCCTCGAACAGCTGCAGCAACGACTGTGTGGTGTGCGGATTCTCGTTGACCACCGATTCGATGTGCGACTGGCTGTACGGGAAACCGGCCTGGCGAAGGTATTTCGCGTAGGCGCGCAGGATGACCACCTGCTGCCAGGTCAGGCCCGCGCGCAACACCAGTTCGTTGAAGCGGTCGACTTCGACCCAGCCGTGCCAGATCGCGGTCACCGCGTCGGCGAACCGCTGGGCGGTGGCCTCGCGTGATGCCGCGTCGGGCGCGTCGGGGATGCTGCGCTGGCGGACGACCTTGAACTGGTAGATCCAGACCGGCAGGCCGTCGGCCCTGGTCACCGTGTAGGGGCGTTCTTCGAGCACCACCACGCCCATCGACTGCAGCATCGGCAGCAGCTCGCTCAGCGACGCCGACTGGCCGCCCAGGTACCAGGTGAGCTGGGCGAGGCCGTCGTCCTGACCTTCCCTGAACACCAGCTTCACCGAATTGTCCTGCAGTGCTTCGATGATCGCGATGTCGGCGATGGCATCCGCCGGAGCCACGGCTTGCTTGTAGTCCTCCGGGAAGGCCGTGGCGTAGTGCTCGACAGCCGCCGGACTCAGCGCGGCGTGCGCGGCCGCACTGGTCATCCGGTCACCCCAGTTGCGGGTGGCCTCGGTCAGCAGGTTCTGGATCCGGTTCTCGTTGTCGGTGGAGGTGTCCACGGTGTGCGAGGTTGCGCCGTCAGGCAGCCGCACTATGAAATGGACTACGGCCCACGGCGATTCGCTGACCCTGGCCGAGTAGTCGATGCTCTCGCCGCCGAGTTCGCGCACCAGGATGTCCTGCATCTCCAGCCGCACCGCGGTGGTGTAGCGGTCACGCGGCAGGTACACCAGGCAGGATACGAAGTGCGCCAGCTGGTCCGCGCGCAGAAACAGCAGGGTACGGCGGCGCGACCCGAGGTCCACCACGGTCAACGCCATGTCCAACAGCTGTTTGGAACTCAACGCGAACAGTTCGGGGCGCGGGATGGTCTGGACAATGTCACGCAGCAGCTGCGCCGGGTGGCTGGGGTCGCGCCGGGCCATGGCCAACGCTTCCTCGACACGCCGCGAGATCAACGGGATCTCCAGCACGTTGGCGTTCATCGCGGCCACGGTGAACAGGCCGACAAACCGGTGCTCGATGACCTGCTCGCCGCTGTCGCGGACCACGACGATGTACGGGTTGGCGCCGTAGCGCACATAGCTCGGCATGGTGGCCTGAGCCAGCACCATCAGATCGTCGGAGGCGGTCAGCGGCGGCAGCACATCCTCGCGCAGCTTGAGCACACCGAGGCGACTCGACGGATCGACCGTGGCCTGCCCGTCGCCGATCGCGCACTGCTGGTAACCCAGCAGCACGAAATGCCCGTCGGAAAGCCAGCGCAACAGCGCGGCGACGTCTCTGCGGTCGGTGTTGGGAAACCGGCCCTCGACATCGGTGGCGACGTCGTTGGCCAAGGCATGCAGCGCGGCGCCCATGGCAGCGGCGTCCAGGCCGATCTGTCGCGCCTGGGCCAGGACATCCGGCACCAGACCGACCACTTCAGTCAGTGCCGGACCGTCAGCCGCCCCGTGGACCGGCACCAGGATCCAGCACTCGTCGACGCCGTCGACGCCGGTGGCCTCGGCGGCGGGCTGGAAATCCTGCAGTACCCCGTCGGCGTCGCGGTGCACCCGGAAGACCGGGTTCATGATGGCCGGATACGCGATGCCGTGCCGGTGCAACAACACCGTCACCGAATCGACCAGCATCGCCGCCTGCTCGGTGACGATCTGCAGGGCCGGACCGGATTCGCTGTCTCCCGGGTAGACCATGACCTTGGTCTCCCCCGGCGCCCGCTGGCCGCCCAACGCGTAGTGGGCGGCCACCGTGGCATCGGAAACGAGGCGCTCGGCCACCGCGGCCTGGGGGCCGGTGGCGGCCACTCCCGGCGCGCCGGCCTGCGGAGCCCGGTAGGTGGACAGGAAGGCTTTCGCGAGCCGGTGGATCACCTCAGGCGGTGCCTGTGAGCGATCCCGGTCGCTAATTCCCTGTCCCCGAAGAGCTCCCGGTTCGGCCGTCATACGGATCACTCCCTACTCACGCCCACGCACCGGCATTGGTGCATAGCTGCGACATTAGTGGCGCCACCGAGCCCGCTGCGCTGTTTAGCCCGTCACGGGTCAGTCGCGGGTCAGTCTCCGGTGGGTCACCCGGTGCGGACGTGCCGCTTCGGCACCGAGACGTTGAATCTTGTTCTCCTCGTAGGCACCGAAGTTGCCCTCGAACCAGAACCACTTGGCCTCGTTGTCGTCGTCGCCCTCCCACGCCAGGATGTGCGTGCAGGTGCGATCCAGGAACCAGCGGTCGTGGCTGATCACCACGGCGCAGCCCGGGAACTGCTCCAGCGCGTTCTCCAGTGAGGACAGCGTCTCGACGTCGAGGTCGTTGGTCGGCTCGTCGAGAAGGATCAGGTTGCCGCCCTCTTTGAGGGTCAGGGCGAGGTTGAGCCGGTTGCGCTCACCGCCGGACAGCACGCCTGCGGGCTTCTGCTGATCCGGTCCCTTGAACCCGAACGCCGACACGTAGGCGCGCGATGGGATCTCGTTCTGACCGACCTCGATGTAGTCCAGCTTGTCCGAGACCACTTCCCAGACCGTCTTCTTGGGGTCGATGCCTGCACGGCTCTGGTCGACGTAGGACAGCTTGACCGTGTCGCCGACCTTGACGGTGCCGCTGTCGGGCTGTTCCAACCCGACGATGGTCTTGAACAGCGTGGTCTTGCCGACGCCGTTGGGGCCGATGACGCCGACGATGCCGTTACGCGGCAGCGTGAAGGACAGGTCCTTGATCAGCGTGCGACCCTCGAAGCCCTTGTCCAGGTGCTCCACCTCGACCACCACGTTGCCCAGCCGCGGCGGCGTCGGGATCTGGATCTCCTCGAAGTCGAGCTTCCGCGTCTTCTCGGCTTCGGCGACCATCTCCTCGTACCGGCCGAGGCGGGCCTTGTTCTTCGCCTGCCGGGCCTTGGCGCCCGAGCGGACCCAGGCCAGCTCATCCTTCAGCCGCTTCTGCAGCTTCTGGTCCTTCTTGCCCTGGACTTCGAGGCGCTCGGCCTTCTTCTCCAGGTAGGTCGAGTAGTTGCCCTCGTACGGGTAGGCCCGGCCGCGGTCGAGCTCGAGGATCCACTCGGCGACGTTGTCCAGGAAGTACCGGTCGTGGGTGACCGCCAGGATGGCGCCCTTGTAGCTGGCCAGGTGCTGCTCGAGCCACAGCACACTCTCGGCGTCGAGGTGGTTGGTGGGCTCGTCGAGCAGCAGCAGGTCCGGCTTGGACAGCAGCAGCTTGCACAGGGCCACGCGGCGACGCTCACCACCGGACAGGTGGGTTACCGGCTCGTCGGGCGGCGGGCAGCGCAGTGCGTCCATGGCCTGCTCGAGCTGGGAGTCGATGTCCCAGGCGTCGGCGGCGTCGAGCTCTTCCTGCAGGTGGCCCATCTCTTCCATGAGCTCATCGGTGTAATCGGTGGCCATCAGCTCGGCGACCTCGTTGTACCGGTTGAGCTTGGCCTTGATGGCCACGCCGGCCTCGACGTTTTCACGGACCGTCTTGGTTTCGTCGAGTTGCGGCTCTTGCATCAGGATGCCGACGGAGGCGCCGGGCGCGAGCAGCGCGTCGCCGTTGTTGGCGTGGTCGATGCCGGCCATGATCTTCAGCACACTCGACTTACCAGCCCCGTTGGGACCGACGACGCCGATCTTCGCGCCGGGCAGGAAGTTCAGGCTGACGTCGTCAAGGATGACCTTGTCGCCGTGCGCCTTGCGAACCTTGCGCATCGTGTAGATGAATTCGGCCATGCCGTGATGTGCCTTTCTGAAACTCTTCGGGGATATCGGATGGGCGCTTGCGCGGAGGGTGCGTCAAGCCCAACTCACTCGCGCCCATCCTATGCGCGACCCAAACCCGCTAAGCCGACAGTGGCAGGTCGCCCTCGTCCGGGTCGGTTTCCGCGACATCCGGGTTTTCGGTCAGGTCGCCGGGCTCCACCTCGGGGGCCGGCCCGACCGCCGGCTTCGGTAACGGCGCCACCCTGGCTGTGCAACGCGACAGATCGGGCCCGACGGCCGAGGCCCGCACCTCGATCGAGGACCGACGCACACCTTCCTTGTCGTCGTATTCGCTGGTGTGGACATGCCCGACCACGATCACGGCGTCGCCCTTCATCAGAGAGGCGCTGGTACCGGTGGCGAGATTTCCCCAGCAGTTGACCGTGACGTAGAGCGAGTTGCCGTGCTCCCAATTGCCGTCAGGCGTGCGGCGCCGTGAATTGCTGGCCACCCGGAACTTGTACAGCTCCTGATCGCCGAATCGCCGCCGGACCGGGTCGGTGATGATGTTGCCCACGATCGTGAACGGGGTCTCGAACATTTCTGATTCCTTTCGCTTCATCCATTCCGGTGGCCGTCGCCGAAGCAGCGCGGCCGCCTTAGCAGCCATTGACCGCCGGAGCCCCGACGCGCGGCCCGTACGCGGACCCGACGACGCCGTCGGCTGTGGATGAAACGCGGGCTGGGGATGAATCCCCCGAAAGTCCTATCCGGAAGGGCGGTCGCGACGCGCCATCTCGGCGAGCATGGCGTTGTACGCCGCCAGATCGGCGTCGTCATCGCGATCCGCGGCCCGGTCCAACCTCTTGGCGGTGCGCTGATCGCTGCGCCGCCACTGGATCAGCAGGGCCAGCATCACGATCACCAGCGGGACTTCCCCGGCCGCCCAGGCGATGCCGCCGCCGAGGTGCTGGTCTCCGATCAGGTCGGTGTGCCACGGCAATTGCAGTGACCGGTAGAAGCTTTCGCCGAGCACGGTCTGCATTCCCATCATCACCACACCGAAGAAGGCGTGCAGCGGCAGCGAGGCGAACACCATTCCGATCTTGACCAGGTGCGGGACCGGCCGCGGAGTGGGATCCACGCCGATCACCACCCAGTAGAAGAGGTAACCCGACAGCAGGAAATGCACGTTCATCAGGATGTGCGCGGCGTGATTGCTGACCGCGGCGTCGAAGATGCCGCCGAAGTACAGGCCGTAGAACCCCGCCACGAACAGCACGGTCGCGACGATGGGCTGGGTCAGGAACTGCGACACCCGGGAATGCAGCGCCGCGAGCAGCCATTCCCGCGGGCCGGGCGGTGATCCTCGGCCCACCGCGGGTAGCGCCCGCAGCGCCAGAGTCACCGGAGCGCCGAGCACCAGCAGAACGGGCACCAGCATCGACAGCAGCATGTGGGCGATCATGTGCATGCTGAACATCGCCGGCATGTAGCGGCCGAGCCCCGACGAGGTGGTGAACAGCAGCGCCGCGCAGCCCAGCAGCCAGGCGAGCGTGCGGCCCACCGGCCAGGCGTCACCACGTCTCCGCAGCCGGTACACCGCGGCCAGGTAGGCCGCCGCAGCGATGATCGCCGCGGTCCCGAACAGCAGGTCGAACCGCCAGTCGAACAACACCCGGGCGACCGTCGGCGGCCCGGCGAAGTCGTATCCGATCGCAACCTCGGTGGGGCTGGGAATCCTCGGTTCCGGCGGCGGTGGCGTTCGGCCCAGGCCGACGGCGATACCGAACGTCACGCCGAACAGCGCAGCCTCGGTCAGTGCCAACCGGATCAACGGTGTGCGTGCACCTGGATCGCTGGCCAGGGCGGTCAGGCTGACCCGGCGCTGTCGCCAACCCAGCACCCCGAGCAGGCTCAGCGCGACGACCTTGCCGACCAGCAGCCAGCCGTAGTTGGTGCGCACCAGATCGGGCAGCTGGATCCGCACCAGGGCGTTGAGCACCCCGCTGATGGCCATCGCGACGAAACACCACAGCGCCAGTGCCGAGAAGCGCCGCGCGGCCAGGGCGGTGTTGGCGCCGTCAGAGGCAGCCCCGCCGCCGGCCCGGATGGCGTGAGCCGACAACGCCAGCAGTCCGCCGGCCCACAGCGCGGCCGCCACCAGATGGATGAAGAGGCTGTTGGTGGCCAGATCGTGAGCTCCGCCGGCCGACGAGTGTCCGGTCAGGACCAGCGGCATCAGTGTGAGCAGCGATCCGGCCAGCAGCACCGGCGTCCACCCCCACCGCAGCACCGGCAGGCTCGCGATGGTGACACCGGCGGCCAGGATCGCCGTCCAGCGCCAGGCCGCGGAGACCTCGACCAGGCTCGCAGCCGACCACACGTCCACCGGGCCGAGATGATCGAGCAGCGGCTGGCCGGACACGTCGGAGATCGTCAGCGGGACCAGCAGCGCGGCGCACACCGTCCACACGCCCGAGGCGGCCGTACCGAGCCGCAGCGCCCGGTATCCGGCAACATCGAGCACGCCGTTGGTCTGGGGTGCCACCAGGAACGCGGCGAACAGGAAGGACCCGACTGCGACGACGGCGGCGATCTCGCCGGCGGCCCGCACGAACGGCAGTCCATAGGTGGTGATCGGGCCCGGATCGGGCAGACCGGTGGCGGTCAGGGCGTCGGCCAGCGACAGCGCCCCGATGCCTGCGGCCACCGCCCCCGCCAACAGCCCGACACCGACCAGCACGGGCCACACCACGCCGCTGCGCACGCTGGACGCGGTCACCTGGCCGGCAGAAGTCATGGTCCAAGGGTATGGCGTGGGCGCCACCACACCCCTGCCGCCAGACGAAAGTGAATCCGTCGGCTAGTCCGACGGGTCCGACTCGGCGCGGCGCTGCTTGTCCCGGTAGTAGAACTGCTCACGTGCGATCTCGTCGACCTTGTCCATGTCGGCGACGATCCCGCGAAGTTCGTCGCGGAAAGCGTTGCGACGCTCTTGCAGATCCGGACCGCTGACCAGCAGATTCTGATCGGCTGCCACCTGCCGCGCCGTGGCGAACAGCAACGCCGACACGGACTCGTTGCTGCCTACGCGGCCCTGGGCGACGTACTGCCGTCCCACGCCCAGCGCCCGCTTGGTCAGATCCCGCTCACTGATCTCGGCCGGTGCGTCGCGCAGCACGTCGGCGACGATCCCGTAGGCCTCGAAGAACGGACGCAGCATCGCGCCCACCAACAGCGGTCGCTTGCTGCGCAACATCTGATAGATCTCGTCACCCCCGGCGGAGACCTTCGCTTCCCAGCCTCCGGCCGCCTGCCCCTCGGGCGTGCGGTCGTACCACGACAGCTCCTCGGCGACGTTGTCGCGGAAGGCCGCCGAATCGGCGAAGTAGAAGTCGAACTTGAGCAGGTCCCGCAGTCGCATCACCTGGTCCCAGAACGCCTGCAGCGGATCGGTCGCCGCACGGGCGGAATACGCCAGGGCCAGCTCCACGATCGAGGTCTCCTGGAAGGCATGGATCAGGGAGTTGCGGTAGAACGCCGCTTCCAGTTCGTCCTCGGGGGCGATCCGCCACACCGGCTCGCGCCCGCTGTCCACCAGCGTCACCGGGTGCCCGCCGGAGAGCGCATCGACGGCCGAACGCACGCCCTCGGCGGTCCGCAGCCGTAGCGCACTGTTGGTCATCGGGGTGTTCTTACGCTCCAGGTAGTCCAGCGAGTCCTGCAGAGTGTGGTGCAGTTGATCGAGCGTCAGGGCGACGCCACGGGCGCCCAGCAGCAACGCCGAGACCAGGTTGGTCGCGTTGACCGGGGTGACGCGCAGAATCCGCCAGGCCACCTCGAAGGCCATCTTCTGCATCGCCAGGCGTTTCGCTGCCTCGTCGTGGGCCATCTCACCGTTCGGCTCACCGAGGTGTTCGCGCATCGAAACCGCTTCGGGGAAGCGGACATAGATCTTGCCGTAGTTACGTTCGCCCTGCGCCTTGATGAAGTTGTACAGCCAGCTCAGCCCCTCGGGGGTCTTCTCGCCACCCCGGGCGTACGCGGCGTACTCGGCGGTCTCGTGCAGCTGATCGAAACTGATCGACACCGGCTGCAGCAGGATGTCCTCACTGCGGCCGTCGAGATAGGCGTTGGCGACGTAGGCGAGCAGCCCGAGCTTGGGCGGCAACATCTTTCCGGTCCGGGACCGGGTGCCCTCGATGGACCAGTTCAGATTGAACCGCTTCTCCACGATGTAGCCGACGTACTGCCGCAGCACGTACTTGTACAGCGGGTCATCGAGCTTGCGGCGCAGGAAGATGACACCGGAATGCCGGAACAAGGGACCCATCAGGCCGAACGAGAGGTTTATCCCGGCGAACGTGTACACCGGGGGAAGTCGGTTCTCCTGCATGGCCACCGGGACGATGACCCCGTCGAGATAAGACCGGTGGGAGAACAGCAACACCGCCGGATGCTGTTCCAGGGCATGGCGCATCGACTCGATCTCGGAGCGGTCGTAGTCGATACGCGGATCGAAGCCACGACTGAAGATGGCCCGGCCCATCGTCGGGATCAGGTCCACCGAGAACCGGCTCCACCCCGTGGAGAGCTCGTCGAGCATCTCCCCGGCCTTCTCCACCGTCGCCCCCGGAATCTGCTCCAGGCCTTGGCGGAATCGTGCCGAGTCCAGCATCTCCGGCTTGACCAGCCGCGGCGACTTGTACTCGGGTCCCAGCAGCCGAAGCTCCACCCGCTCGATCGCCAGTACCGCCCGCCGAAGGACGAATCTGGCGAATTCCCTCGGGTTTTCCGCGACTGTGGTCTCACTCCACTGCTTACGCAGTTCCGATACCTTGGCAGGTTCACCGGCGACGATCCGGGCGCGCGATGGGTCCTTGCGCAGGATGCGCCGCTGCAGGATCTCCGGCGGCCGGTAGGTGTCGCGGCCGGAGATCAACCCCACCACTTTCAACCGGGTGGGTAACCCGCCGGGCACCCAGAACACCCGGACCGGAACGACCAGCCGGTCCTCGTCCGATTCCAGCTCCTCGACCAACCGGGCCACCGCCCCGGGGGCCGGCTCGTCGGTGGCCGGCAGCTGCAGTACCTCGACGGTCGTGTCGGGATGTTCACGCCGCTGCGTCTTGAGCCAGTCGTTGAGCAGTTCGAGCTCGGCCGGTGACGAGGCCGATGCGAGCACCAGCGCGTCGTCGGTGGTGCTGAAGCTGGGGTAATCGTCGATACCTGTGGTCACGGCCGGCCCTTGGGGGTCGACCGCGAGGATGAGCCGGAGGGTGCGGTATCCGGTTCGGGGGCAGCCTTTTTCGCCGGGGCTTTCTTCGCGGGAGCCTTCTTGGCGGGTGCCTTCTTGGCCGCCCGGCGCGGAGCGGCCTGCTCCGCCGGCGCGCGGGTGTAGATGTCGAAGGTGGGCAACTCGTCCTCCGGCCAGGATCTCAGGGTGTCGAGATAGATCTGGCGGACCTCGGCGATGCGGTCGGAGATGTTCTCGACGGTCCAGTCGTCCACCGAAATCGGTGGATACACCGCGATGTCCACCTTGCCCGGGTTGAACGTGCTGGAATCGCGGGCCGCGATCACCTCGGCGTTGCGGATCACGATCGGCACGATCGGCACACCTGCGGCCATAGCGATGCGGAACGGCCCCTTCTTGAACGGTCCCACCTCGGTGGTGTCCAGCCGGGTGCCCTCGGGGGCGATCAGGATCGAGAGACCCTTGCGGGCAAGCTCTTCCACGCGGTGCAGGCTTTCGACGGCCTTCTCCGGGTCATCGCGGTCGATGAATGCCGCATCCATGACCTTCCCGAGCGGACCCATCAGCGGGTTGCGCTCCAGCTCCTTCTTCCCGACGCCGGTGAAGTCGACCCCGACCAGCCGGCCCGCGATCATCGGGTCGGCCTGATTGCGGTGATTGAAGATGAAGACCGCGGGGCGTTGCGCGGTCAGATTCTCCTCGCCGAGGACGTTGAGCTCGATGCCCGTCGTGAGCATGAGCAGCTTGCTCCAGTTCGAGGTGAAGAAGTTGACCCCGGTGCGCTTGTTGCGAGTCAACAACCCGAGGCCGATCGCGCCGGCGGCGACGGTCGGGATGGTGGCCAGACTGGCCAGCGTACGCAGTTGCGAGACCGGGCTGCTGCCGCTGCGGCTGCTGAACTTCAGCACCGGCCAGCCGCGTTTGGCGGCGACGGCGGCCAACTTGCCTGCCGGATTCGTCGGCCGCGGATGGCCCACCAGATACATCAGGGCGACGTCCTCGTCGCCGTCGGCGTAGAAGTAACTTTTCGCCAGGTCCACCCCGTTGGCGGACGAGAAGTTCTGCACCGCACGGGCTTTGCCGGCACCCCAGATGACCGGTCTCTCGACTTCGCCGGTGATCAGGCCGTCCTCGTCCGTCTCGAACTTGTTGCACAGCACGTTGTCGATGCCGAGAAAGCGGGCCACCGGTTCCACTTGAACCGTCAGCGCCGAGGAGCTCAGCACCACGGTGTGGCCCCGGGCCATGTGCGCACGCACCATGGCCCGCATCTCCGGGTACATGCGGCCCTGTACGTGTTGGACGAACAACCGCTCGCCGAGTTCGTCGAGATCGCTGAGCGAGTTCCCTCGCAGCATCCGGGCGCCCTTACCGATCAGGTCCTCGAACTCCGAACGCCCCAACTGGTGGTTGAGCCCGGCCTGCACCATCCCGATGAACTCGCCGACACCCATCTGACCGCGGCGCAACCGGTCCCGGGTCATGATCACTCCGGTGAAGCCGGCCACCAGGGTCCCGTCCAGGTCGAAGAATGCGCCGATCTCCTGGCCCTCGGGACTGCCCTCGATCTCGGCCAGGGTGCCGGGCAGCCGCATCTGCCTGGTGCCGCGGGGTTTCGGGGACGGATCTTTCGAAGTCACTGTGCAGCACTCCCGTTCGTCGCCGAAGTGTCATCGCTGAACGAGGCCGGCTCCGCGCGGCCGTCGCCACCGAGCGCCAGCACCTCGTCGAATCCCGCGAGCAGGCACCGGGCGAACAGCTGATCGTCGGTGATGGCGGCGCGGTCGTAGCGGGTAGTGACCGTGATGTATCCCGATCTCGAGATCAACACCACCATCATCGCGACGCCGGGCAACGGACCTATTCCATAGTGGCGCAATATCTTTGCCCCGGCGATGAAGGTGTCCCCCGGCCAGACCGGGACATTGCTGGCCTGCACGTCGGAGTTCACCACCGAACCGGCCACCGTCTCCAGTACGGCATCGGGCAGCAGGCTCAGCACGGGCGCGATCGAGCCGACCACGTCGATGGCGCGCTCCTCGCGCTTGCTCGTCATCTGCGACCGGACGGCCTTTATCCGGGTCTCCGGGTCGACGATTCCGATGGGCGCGGCGAGGTTGATCCCGGCGAAGCGGTTGCCGCCGGCCGGATCGTCCTGCGAGCGCAGGTTGACCGGCACGGCCATGGGCAGCGTCTCGATCGAGATGCCTTTGGCGTCGTGGTAGAGCCGCAGGGCGCCGCACAGCCCGGCCAGGTAGGCGTCGTTGATCGAACCGCCGGCAGCCTTGGCTGCCCGGTGCAGGTCGGAGAACGGAATGTCGATCGCCTCCGTGCGCGACGACAGGCTGCGGCGGCGCAGCAGCGGCGAGGGGTGCGCAGCCGGACCCATCACCCGGGCACCGGACATCGCGTAGTCGACCACCCCGCTGACCACCGACACCGGGTCGCGCACCACCTTGGTCACCGTCCGGGCCGCCTGTCCGAGCGCACCCAGCACGCCGCCGGCAATCGATCCGGGGAGCCGGTTGATGCCCTCCCGCATCAGGTCGTTGGGCGACAGGTCCTGCGGGATGGGCAACGGTGCAGCGGCGGCCGGTTCGGGATCACGCTCGAGGTCGTAGATGTTGGCGAACATCTCGACCATCCCGACGCCGTCGGACACCGCGTGGCTCAGATGGAGAATGGTCGCCGCCCGGCCGTCGGCCAGCCCCTCGACCAAGGTGGCATTCCACAACGGCCGGGTGATATCCATCGGCGACTGCAGCGCGACCTCGGCCAGATCGAACACGTCGCGCAGCGTTCCCGGCGCCGGAACCCGCACCCGCCGGACGTGATAGTCGAGGTTGAAGTCAGGGTCGACGACCCAGCGCGGTGCGGCCGTGGGCAGGGTCGGCATGACGACCTTCTGACGCAGCCGCAGAACCTTGCGCGACGCGTAATCCAGACGGGCCCGGAATCGTTCCCAATCCGGTGTGGTGTCGAGGATCTCGACGCCCAGGATCCCGGACCGGGTGCGCGGGTTTGCCTCTCCCCGATGCAACAGCTGATCGACTGCGCTCAATTCTTCGGGTAGTCCCGCCGCGTCCAACTCCGGCAAGTCGCTCATAGCGTGGTCCCTCTCCCCTCCCCTGGCCGCCAGTGCAGCGTCCACGCTAGTCCGCCACCGGTAGCCGCGGAGAACTTTGCCGGGCGTCCGTCGCGCGTCACCTCCCCTTCACGCCGAGGTACGGGTTTACTTCACCTGAATGCGGTGGAAGGTGCCCGCTGCGTACGCCACAAGGTCGAACGGCGCATGCTCGGTCGCGGGGAACAGCACGTAAAAACCCTTGCCAACCAGGTCGGCATGCGCTTTGGCGACGCCGAGGTCACCTTTGTCTTTGGTGTGATGCCGACCCACTGACTCGCTCGTTTCATCAGATGCGGTTCGAGCAGCCCACGTGCTGCATATGCGTTTCGGCAACGACACGCACGCGGTGTAAATTGTGGTGGTCCGACTTGCCCCCGTGGCGCAACGGATAGCGCATCCGGTTTCTACCCGGTCGGTTGCAGGTTCGAATCCTGTCGGGGGTGCCATGCCGCATTCGTTTGACGTGTGCTTCTCGTTCTTGAGCGCACCGTACCTCGCACATCCGACAACGCAATGCCGGTCGAGTGCTCGCGCAATACAACGGGTGAGCCTGAATCTCACGCGGCGCGAAGCGCAATCTCCACCAGCGGAAGATTGACGTGCATTACTGTCCTGATCGCACCGCTAGCCGAAGTTCGGAGACGACATGACCACCTATCGGACGATCGTTGTCGGGACCGACGGCTCCGACTCGTCGCTACGCGCGGTCCACCGTGCCGCCGAGATCGCCGCGCAGGAGAACGCGAAGCTGATCATCGCCAGCGCTCATCAACCCGTGGCCGAAAAGGGCGGCTGGTCGCGACCACCGTCACCCGATCATGTGGTCGACACCCGTGCGGAGGACAGCCTCAAGAGCGAGGGCTACCGGATGCACGGCGCTGCCCCGGTCTACGAGATCCTCCAGGCGGCGCGCGACCGGGCCAAGGCCGCCGGCGCCGCGGACATCGTCGAGCGGGCGGTCGAGGGTGCGCCGGTCGACGCCCTGGTGAAACTCGCCAAAGATGTCGATGCGGATCTGATCGTCGTCGGCGACATCGGGCTGGACTCGGTCGCCGGGCGCCTGTTGGGCTCGGTGCCCGCGACCATCGCCCGTCGAGTGAAGATCGACATTCTCATCGTCCACACCGCGACCTAGGACGCGCCGCCTACATCGCCACCCACATCAGCTGGTCGTCGTCGGCGACGACGGTGCCTGCGGTCGGCGCGGCGAAATGGGTGCCGAGCAGCAGGGCCTGCTCGGCGGCGACGCTCTGCAGCAGCCGGGCGCGGGTCACCGCAGCCGCGTCCGGATCCTCGTCGGGCAGCGCCTGTACGTCCGGATGGGTGATCTGCAGTGGATGGTGGATGACATCCCCACTGATCACCGCCACCTCACCGCCGGACTCGAGCCGCACCGCGGTGTGCCCCGGTGTGTGACCGGGCGTCGCGATCAGCCGGATCTCGTCGGTGATCGCGTGGTCCATCTCAGTGAGCCGCAGAACATCGTGTGCGACAAGCGGTTCGACGGTCTCGACGGCCGCGCGGTTCGGCGCCGAGGAATGGCGCCACGACGTGTATTCGTCGGCGGTGAGGAGGTAGGTCGCGTTCGGATAAGTGGGGATCCAGGCGCCGTCGCACCGGGTCGTGTGGCGTCCGGCATGGTCGAGGTGCAGATGGGTGCAGACGACGGTGGTCACGTCGTCGGGGGTGAATCCGGCTGCGGCCAGCGACTGTCGGTACTGGTCGGGGTCCATGGGGATTTGGTACGGCAGGTCGTGCCCTTCGCCGAAGCAGCAGTCGACCACGACGAGGTCCTCACCGGATTCGATGAAGAACGATTGGATGGCCACCAGCAGATTTCCGGCGTCATCGACGTAGCGGGGATACAACCAGCGCGGAAGTTCCGCCGGCAGCCCGCGAAACACCCGGTCAGGCCGGGTCGGCACCACCGTTTCCAGGACGGAATGAACTGTCAGCGAGCCGATGGTCCACTTCTGCATGGCTCACCGTATGAGACAAATCATTTGGATACAAGGCTCGGCGTGACCCCTGATTTTCCCGGCCATCTGGCACACTCGGATGCGTGGCGCAGCCAAACGTCCGGTTCCAGCGACTCGCCGAACAGGTCGCCGACCAGTTGCGGCGCCAGATCCTCACCGGAGAACTACCCGACGGCAGCATCCTGCCCAAGGAAGATGAACTTCTTGTCGAGTACCCGGTCAGCAAGCCGTCCCTGCGCGAGGCGATGCGCATCCTCGAGGCCGAGGGGCTGCTGACGGTACGACGCGGCAAGCTCGGCGGCGCAGTGGTTCACCGACCCGACTCCGCAAACCTCGCTTACACCATGGGGCTGGTGCTGGGCGCCGGGCAGGTCGGACTCGCCGACGTGGGGACCGCGCTGCTGCAGGTCGAGCCGGCCTGCGCCGCACTCTGCGCCCAACGCGCCGACCGCAAACGTACCGTCGTCCCCATTCTCCGTGAGCTACACGAAGAATCGGTCAGATCCGTATCGGATCTGCTGCAGGCCACCTCGGCGAGTCGGCGGTATCACGAGGCGCTGGTGCGCCATTGCGGCAACGAGACGATGATCATCCTCGCCGGCGCGCTTGAGGCATTGTGGTCCGCCCACGAGCAAAACTGGTCGGCCCAGGTGACGGATCACTCGACGGTGCCGGTCGAGGAACGCAGAGCGGTGCTGGAAGATCACCGGCAGGTGATCGACGCGATCGACGTGGGCGATGCGCAACGGGCCCGCGATCTGGCCGCGGCGCATCTGGTCAGTGCCCAGCAGTACCCCGGTGTCGACGGCATCGTGGACCCGACCATGGTGCGCACCTGGACGCAGTCGACCCCACGGCGATCGTGAACGGCCGCCACCAGTGCGACCGTTGACAGAGGTTCTTATTTTCATATGATTTGGTGATGAAGGCTGGCGACGCCGCCCATGCTGCCGACGCAGCCCACTACCGCGCGGCCGGATGGTGGTCGGACCGAACACTCTCGCAGACCGTGCGCGAACACGCCCTCGCCCAACCCGACAAGCCGGCCTATGTCGACTACCCCACCACCACGTTCACCTGGCGCGAATTCGACCGTGCTGCATCGCTACTCGCTGCCCAGCTGGCCGGCCTTGGCGTCACACTCGGTGATCGCGTCGCGGTCTGGCACGGCGACACCACAGCCATCCATGTGTTGTTCGTGGCGATCGAACGGTGCGGCGCGGTCGTCGTCGGGATCGGCGCCCGCGCCGGGACTCGCGAGGCCACCCAGATCTTGCGGACCACCCAGCCGCGCCTGCTGATCAGTGACGCTGCGCGGCACGCGTCCGCGCAAACCACCGTGTCCCAACTGACCCATGAGATCGGCGCGCTGGTGTTGGACGGTTTGTCCCTCGACACAGACACCCCACCGCGACCACCGGCCGCGGGTGTCGGCGCCGACGACGTATTCCTGATCAACTCCACCTCGGGCACCACGGGCCTACCCAAATGCGTTGTGCACACCCAGAACCGGTGGCACTACTTCCACCAGCAGGCGGTCGCCAACGGCGCACTGACATCGGATGACGTCTTCCTGCCCGTCATCCCGGCACCGTTCGGGTTCGGCATCTGGACCGCCCACACCACCCCGATCTACCTCGGTGCCACCACGATCCTGCTGGAAAAGTTCGACGCGAAGGCCGCGTGTGAGGCGGTCGCACGCCACCGGATCAGCGTGTTGTGCTGTGTCAGTACCCAATTGATGATGATCATGGCCGACCCGGCAGCCCGAGAGCACGACCTGAGCTCGCTGCGCGTGGTCTTCACCGGCGGCGAAGCACTGCCGTACCGGCGCGCCGCCGACTTCGAGGAACTCACCGGCGCGACCATCCTGCAGTTCTACGGCTCCAACGAAACCGGTCTGCTGAGCGGGACGACATTGCAGGATTCCCGGGAACGCAGGCTGCGCACCGCCGGCCGACTGGTGCCCGAGATGGCGGTGCGCCTGTTCGACGGCGACGACGACGTGACCTCGACCGGGCGTGGGCAACCGGCGTGCCGTGGACCGGCCACCAGCCTCGGTTATCTGGGCGGGGTGGACCACGACAAGCTCTACACCCCGGACGGCTGGATGCGGATGGGCGACATCTGTGAGATCGACTCCGAGGGCTACCTGTCGGTCACCGGCCGCACCTCGGATTTCATCGTGCGCGGCGGCAAGAACATCAGTGCGGGTGAAGTCGAGGATGCGGTGACGACACATCCCGCCGTGGCCGTCGCGGCCGCGGTGGCCATGCCCGACCCGGTCTTCGGCGAAAAGGTCTGCATCTACATAGAACCGGTAGCACGCTCCAACGGCCAAACGATCGATCTCCCTGGGCTCGTCGAGCACCTCCTGGCCAAGGGCATGTCGAAGGAACTGCTTCCCGAGCAGCTCATCGTGCTCGACGAGCTGCCCCGGTCATCGGGCGGAAAGATCGCCAAAGGGCAACTCCGCGAAGATATTCGGACGCGGTTGGGAGACGGCTATGAACGTCGGTGAGAGGCGCGAGGGCGGGCTGAAAGTGTGGTCTCCGTCGGTGACCCCGCCGATCGGGGTCGACCTGACCGAGGAACAGACGCTGGCCGTGGCTTTCCGGCACCTTGCCGGCATCGGATTCGCCGAGAACATGGCCGGCCACATCACCTGGCAGCCCGAAGGGCGCACCGAGATGCTGGTCAATCCATGGGGCCTGTGGTGGCAGGAGCTCACCGCATCCGACATCTGCGTCGTCGACGAGGATGCGCACGTGGTGCGGGGACGCTGGGATGTCACCCCGGCCATCCACATCCACACCGAGCTGCACCGCAGACGCGACGACGCCCGCGTCGTCATCCACAACCATCCCTATTACGTGAGCCTCATCGCCGCGTTGGGCAAGCTGCCGGACCTGGTGCACCAGACCGGCTCGCTGTTCCTCGACGACATGTGCCTGGTCGAAACCTATGACGGTGAGGTCGATTCGGCACCGCGGGCCCGTGAACTCGCCGAGCGGATCGGCGCGGCCAACCTCACCATCCTGGCCAACCACGGCGTCATCACCACGGCAGGCACCGTGGCCGAGGCGGTGTATCGGGCCGCATCGATCGACCGGGTGTGCAAGCTGGCCTACCAGGTGATGCTGACCGGCCGCGAGCCCACCGCGATGAATCGCTCCGACATGTACGGCATGAAGGCCTCGCTCATCGAGCGGGCCGCCGACGTGTACTGGGCTGGAGCGGCCCGCATGACCATCAAGGCCGACCCCGACGTGTTGACCTAGGAGGAGACTGCCCCCATGAAGTCCATCGACGAGCTCGCCGGCAATCTCGACTTCACCACCGCGCAGAAGGGTTCCGAACGCACGGTCACGTTTCTGCCCGAACCCGAACGGGCCGAACGCCTCTACACCGTGATCTCCGTCGACGATCACATCGTGGAGCCGCCGGACACCTTCACCGGCCGGGTGCCGCGCAAGTTCGCCGATCGCGCCCCGAAGGTCGTCGACACCGACAATGGCGGGCAGACCTGGATGTACGACGGGCAGTCGCTGCCCAACGTCGGTTTCAACGCGGTGGTCGGCCGCCCGGTCTCCGAATACGGTTTCGAGCCCGCCCGTTTCGACGAGATGCGTCGCGGCGCCTGGGACATTCACGAACGCGTCAGGGACATGGACCTCAACGGCGTGTACGCCTCCCTCAACTTCCCGTCGTTCCTGCCGGGGTTCGCCGGTCAGCGGCTGCAACAGGTGACCAAGGACCGGGACCTGGCGATGGCGGCGGTACGGGCCTGGAACGACTGGCATCTCGAAGCGTGGGCCGGCGCGTATCCCGACCGGATCATCCCGTGCCAGCTGCCCTGGCTGCTCGACCCCGAGGTCGGTGCCCAGATGATCTACGAGAATGCCGAACGCGGCTTCCACGCGGTGACGTTCAGCGAGAACCCGGCCATGCTGGGGCTGCCCACCATCCACTCCGGGTACTGGGAACCGATGATGGCCGCGTGCGCCGAGACGGGCACCGTGGTCAACCTGCACATCGGGTCCTCCGGTTCGGCGCCGTCCACCACCGACGATGCCCCGCCGGACGTGCAGGGTGTGCTGTTCTTCGCCTACGCCATCACCGCCGCGGTCGACTGGCTGTACTCGGGTCTGCCCAGCCGGTACCCCGATCTCAAGATCTGCCTGTCCGAGGGCGGAATCGGTTGGGTGGCAGGGCTACTCGATCGGCTCGATCACATGCTGAGCTATCACCAGATGTACGGAACCTGGAAAGCGTTGGGCGAAGCCCTCTCCCCCGCCGAGGTGTTCACCAGGAACTTCTGGTTCTGCGCGGTCGAGGATCAGTCCTCGTTCGTCCAGCACGAACGGATCGGCACCGGCAACATTCTGCTCGAGGCCGACTATCCCCACTGCGATTCGACCTGGCCACACACCCAACGCATCATCCACGAACAGATCCATCACCTGCCCGCCGACGTCATCCGGAAGATCACCTGGGAGAACGCCTCCCGGCTCTACCAGCATCCGGTGCCGCCGGCCGTGCAGAACGATCCGAACGCCTACTGATCCATGACCGAACCGCTGCGCGTCGCCGTCCTCGACGACTACCAGGGCATCGCCGACACCGTCGACTGGTCACCGATCCCTGGTACCGTTCAGATCACCGCCCTCAGGGAACACATCGCACCCGGTCCGGCACTGATCGAGGCCCTGGCCGGCCATGAGGTCGTCGTCGCGATGCGGGAACGCACCCCGCTCGACGCACTGCTGCTCGCCCAACTGCCCGCCCTCAAATTGCTCGTGACGACCGGCCCCTTCAATGCCGCCATCGACGTCGCCGCAGCACAGCGCCTCGGCATCACCGTCTCGGGGACCGGCGGCGCCATCACCCCGACCGTCGAACACACCTGGGCCCTGATCTTGGGGCTGCAGCGCCACCTGGTCACCGAGGATCGGCGCATCCGCGACGGGCTGTGGCAGAGCACCGTCGGCACCGACCTGTCCGGGGCCACCCTGGGGCTGGTCGGGGTGGGCCGGATCGGCAGCAGGGTGGCGGCGATCGGCAAGGCATTCGGCATGGACGTCATCGCGTGGAGCCCCAACCTCACCGACGAGCGCGCCGCCAAAGCCGGCGTCACGCGGGTGGGGCGGGATACGCTGTTCGCCGACGCCGACGTGGTATCGCTGCACATGGTGCTGGCCGAATCGACCCGTGGACTGGTGGGAAGCGCCGAGCTGGCCGCAATGAAGCCGACGGCGATCCTGGTGAACACCTCGCGGGGCGGTCTCATCGATGAGCCGGCCCTCGTCGAAGCCCTGCGCAGCAACCAGATCCGCGGCGCGGCGCTCGATGTCTACCGGCAGGAGCCGCTCCCCGCCGGCAACCCACTGGCATTCCTGCCCAACACGCTGCTCACGCCGCACCTCGGCTACGTCACCCAGACCGTCATGTCCATCTTCTACCGCGACATCGTCGAGGACATCGCCGCCTACTGTGCCGGCGCCCCGGTGCGCCTGGTCACTGCGTAGTCGGGTCACAGGTCCGAGGCAGCTATCGATTGCGACGGCAAACCGCGAACAGTGCCGACGAGCTTCCGGGGCCGCAGACTTCGAGGCCCAATCTTGTTCGCTGGAGCCACATCCCGGTAGCCGTGTGCGCTGCACACTGGCTCGCGGGGGGCTAAAAATTCCGTTTGTGAAGTAACTGTGAGGAAGATCAACATTCCTTAATGGAACGTTGTCGATCCACTAAGGGCCTGTTACGTTCAGCCGATCAAACGCGGTCGGATGGGGTTTCTGTCGGCATGCGCCGAACCGGAGAGGTGGATTTTGCCGTGGCTACGCTATTTCGGCTCGCCAAACGCTTCTGGATTCCCATAGTGCTGGTGGCTGCGCTTGCCGTCAGCGGCTTCGCGATGAACCGGATGCACGGCATCTTCGGGACCCACATCAACACCGATCCGGGCCAGTCGGCCGGGGACGACATCGTCGAGTTCAACCCCAAGCGCGTCATCTATGAGATCGAGGGGCCCAGCGGCACCAGCGGTCATGTCAGCTACCTCGACGCCGACGCCCAGCCCCACACCGAGAGCTTCACGTCGCTGCCGTGGCGACACGAGGTAGTCACCACCCTGCCGACGGTGTTTGCCAATGTCGTTGCCCAAGGAGATAGCGAAGTGATCAGCTGCCGGATCGTCGTCAACGGCGAAGTCCGAGACGAGCAGACCGTGAACCAGCATGACGCGCAGGCCTTCTGCCTGGACAAGGCCGCCTGATGGGCAACCACGAGCACCACGGCTCAGAACTCAAGGACAACAACCACAAGGGAGCCGCCCGCGTCATCCGCGTCGCCGCGATCCCCATCATCCTGGCGTGGGTCGTCCTCGTCGTCGTCCTGAACGCGCTGGTCCCCCAGCTCGAGGTCGTCGGACACGAGCACGCCGTGTCGCTGTCGCCACAGGACGCACCGGCGTTGGTGGCGATGAAGAAGATCGGCGAGCGCTTCGACCAATTCGACTCGGACACCATCGCGATGGTGGTGCTGGAGGGCGACCAGCCGCTGGGCACCGAAGCCCATCACTACTACGACGAGCTGGTCCGCACGCTGCAGGCCGACACCGAACACGTTCAGCACGTACAGAACTACTGGGGCGACCTGATCACCGCTGCCGGCTCGCAGAGCACCGACGGCAAGGCCGCCTACGTCCAGGTCAACCTCGCAGGCAACCAGGGCGAGACGCTGGCCAACGAATCGGTCGCCGCAGTACGCAAGATCATCGACGACTCGCACCCGCCTGCGGGCGTGAAAGCCTATGTCACCGGCCAAGGTCCGCTCACCACGGACATGAACGAGGCCGGCGACAAGAGCATGGTCAAGATCACCTTCGTCACGATCGCGGTGATCGCGGTGATGCTGATCGTCGTCTACCGGTCGTTCGCCACCATGCTGCTGATGCTGATCGTGGTGCTGTTGGAGATGTCGGCCGCGCGTGGCGTGGTGGCCGCGATCGGCCATGCCGGGATGCTCGGTTTGTCGACCTTCTCGGTGAGCTTGCTGACCTCGTTGGCCATCGCGGCGGGAACCGACTACGCCATCTTCCTCGTCGGTCGGTACCAGGAGGCCCGACAAAAGGGCCAGGAACGAGAAGACGCCTATTACACCGCATTTCACGGTGTCGGCCACGTCATCCTCGGTTCCGGTCTCACCGTGGCCGGCGCCATGCTCTGCCTGCACTTCACCCGCTTGAACTACTTCAGCTCCATGGGTGTCCCCAGCGCTATCGGCATGTCCGTGGTGGTGCTGGCCTCTCTCACGCTCGCGCCGGCCATGCTGGTGGTCGGCAGCCGGTTCGGCCTGCTCGACGCCAAGCGCGAGATCCGCTCGCGGGGGTGGCGCAGGCTCGGCACTTCGGTGGTGCGCTGGCCGGTGCCGATTCTGGCCGCCGCCATCGCGGTGGCGCTCGTCGGACTGCTGGCGCTGCCCGGCTACAAGACGTCCTATAACGAGCGGCTCTATATCCCCAAGGATCTGCCGTCCAACGTCGGATATGCCGCCGCCGAAAGACATTTCACGGCTGCCCGGATGAATCCAGACCTGCTGCTCGTGGATGCGGGACGGGACCTGCGCAACCCGGCCGACATGATCGTGCTGGACAAGATCGCCCGTGAGCTGATCCGCGTCCCCGGCGTCGCCCGCGTGCAGAGCATCACCCGGCC
The DNA here is from genome assembly GCF_001665785.1 of Mycolicibacterium peregrinum. Lineage (GTDB taxonomy): Bacteria > Actinomycetota > Actinomycetes > Mycobacteriales > Mycobacteriaceae > Mycobacterium > Mycobacterium peregrinum_A. The sequence continues at coordinate 60,919 of NZ_LZSO01000012.1, read as the reverse complement.
GCTGGGCCGTCCCATCGCGCACAGCTCGGTGCCCTTCCAGGTGAGCATGCAATCGGTGTCGATGACCGAGAACCTGCAGTTCCTCCGTGAGCGCATGGGCGATATGAACACGCTGACCGATGATCTCGGCCGGATGATCGTGATCATGGAGAACATGCTGGGCCTGATGAACCGGATGACCGGCATCACGCACGAACTCACCGCAAGCATGAACGACATGCAGGCCAGTACCAACGAAATGCGGGATCACATGGCTGATTTCGATGATTTCATGCGGCCGATGCGGAACTACCTGTACTGGGAACCGCACTGCTACGACATCCCGATGTGCCAGTCCATGCGCTCACTGTTCGACGGGCTCGACGGCATCGACACCATGACCGAGACCCTGTCGGAATCGGTGAAGAACATGAACGAGATGGACCAGCTGATGCCGCAGCTGGTGGCGCAACTGCCGCCGATGATCGCCATCTCGAAGTCGATGCAGGGCACCATGAAGACGATGTTCAGCACGTTCAACGGGCTGGTCGACCAGATCGGCAAGATGACCGACACAGCATCCGTGATGGGCCAGGCATTCGACGACGCGCGCAACGACGACTCGTTCTACCTGCCGCCCGAGGCGTTCGACAACCCGGACTTCAAACGCGGGCTTGACCTGATGGTCTCACCGGACGGTCAGGCCGCGCAGTTCATCATCACCCATGACGTCGATCCGGCTACCTCCGAAGGTATTTCGCACGTCGACCCGATCCTGAAGACGGCGCGCGAGGCGATCAAGACGACGCCGCTGGCCGACGCCAAGATCTACCTCGGCGGAACCGCGGCCACCTACAAGGACATCCAGGTCGGCGCCCAGTGGGATCTGCTGATCTCGGCCTGCGGCGCAATCACGTTGATCTTCATCGTGATGCTGTTGATCACCCGCGCCCTGATCGCGTCATTCGTGATCGTCGGCACCGTGATCCTTTCTCTGGCAGCATCATTCGGCCTGTCGGTGCTGGTGTGGCAGTATCTGCTCGGAATCGATCTGCACTGGATGACGCTGGCGTTCTCGGTCATCATCCTGCTGGCGGTGGGATCCGACTACAACCTGCTGGTGGTCTCACGGATGAAGGAGGAGGTCAGCGCGGGCATCAACACCGGCATCATCCGGGCCATGGGCGCCACGGGCGGCGTGGTCACCGCGGCCGGCCTCGTGTTCGCCTTCACCATGGCTTCGATGGCCACCAGTGATCTGATCGCGATCGGCCAGGGCGGCACCACCATCGGTCTGGGCCTGCTGTTCGACACCCTCGTCGTTCGCTCGCTGATGACTCCCACAATTGCCGCGATCCTCGGTCGCTGGTTCTGGTGGCCACTGCCGGTGCGGCAACGTCCGGCGCGTTTCCTTTCCGATCGGACCACACCGATACCGGTGCCGAGAATGTCGTGACCCGCGTCGATACCATCGACGCATGAGCACAGGCGAGCTCTCGGCCACCCAGGCGCGCACCCGTGGTGCGATCATCGAGGCCGCCGCCGCAGTCCTAGCTGACGACCGGACCGCGACGTTGCCCGATATCGCCAAGGCAGCCGGGGTCGGCCGCACCACGGTGCACCGCTACTTTCCCGACCGGGAATCTCTGATCAACGCGACGATTCTCGACTCCGTACAGGTCGTGACCAACGCCGTGGCCGCTGCCGCACCCGAGGACGGCTGCGCGGTCGAGGCCATGCGGCGCGTCATCAACGCGATGATCTCGGTCGGCAACCGACTGCTGTTCCTGTTCGACGACCCGAACGTTCTCCGCGGCCTGCCACCCGAGGTGGTGCCGGACAACAGCTATCTCACCAGCCTGATCGAACGCGGCCAGGCCGACGGTGTGTTCGATCCGGAGTCGAGCACCCAGTGGCTCGAACACGCGCTCTACGGTCTGGTGATGTGGGCCTGTCAGGACTCCAAGGACGGCCTGATGCCGCAGCATGCGGCCGCACCCGCCGTCATCCGCACCTTCGAGCGCGGCGTGCGTTGCCGCGACTGACTCAGTGCACCCCTCGATGCGCCCCGAACTCCTCGGCGAGGAACGACAGCAGCACGTCGTTGAACTCTCCGGCATGGCTGATCGGGATTCCGTGGGGCCCACCGGCGATGACGTGAAGCCGGCTGTCGCGCAATGCCTCGTGGGTGCGTAGCCCGGCCCCCTCGAACGGCACAGTTGTGTCGGCATCCCCGTGAATCACCAGACTGGGCACCGTGACTCGTGGCAGGTCCTCGCGGAAGTCGGTATTGCCGAAGGCGGTGAGACAGGCGAGCGCGGCGTGCTTGTTGGCCTGACCGCACATCGCCAGCGTCTGCCGGCGTTGATCCTCGCTGATCACCAGTTCTCCGTTGACGGAGAAGACGTCGGTCATCAACTGGTCGTAGAAGGCATCCTGGTTCTTCGTCAATGACATCGCCATCTGGGCCGCCTCCGCCTTACCCAGCGGCCCGGCGGGATTGTCGCGAGAATGCAGCATGTAGGGAGTCACCGACGACGCAAACACCGCACTGCGGACCCGTGCGGTGCCTTTGCGGGCGCAATAGCTGGCCACTTCTCCCCCACCCATCGAGAAGCCGACCAGTGTCGCATCATGCAGGTCCATTTCCTCCATCAGTGCCGACAGGTCATCCGATAGGGATTCGTAGGTGTATCCCACCAACGATGTGTCGCTGCGACCGAAACCTCGGCGGTCATAGGTGATCACCCGGTAGCCGGCCGCTGCCAGCGCCTCGACCTGTGGAGCCCAGGACTCCCCGGTGAGTGGCCAGCCATGGATCAACACCACAGGCCGGCCGTCACCGCCGGTGTCCTCGACGTGCAGGTCGATCGATCGAAGCGGACCGCGATATGCGGTGATCGCCGTCATGGGCAGCATCCCTCCAGCCGTCTCGGTATCCGGTCAGCTCAGTGCATTACCCGGTCGCCGCCGGCCGAAACCTGCGTCGCAACAGGCTCACGCCCGGTCGGCCACGTCCGGCTTGTCGCTGTCGGCCAGCTCACGGAACGCCGCGGTGAAGACGGTCGCGCCGCGGAGAAGGTCGTCGCGCTCGCGGCGCCCGATAGCCGCGGTCACGTCCCGGAACAGCGCGACACGATGAGCGACGAGATCCTGCAGGATGGCTCGGCCGTCGTCGGTCAGATCCAGCCGAGTGGCCCGGCGGTTCTGCGGGGAGACGCCCCGGCTGATCAGCCCGGCCTCGGCCAGCCGGTCGGCGAGACGGCTTGCCGTCGATACAGCCACCTGGAGATCTTGAGCCAGCTCGCTGACCAGGCACGGACCCATCCGTCCCAACGATTGCAGTGCGCGCAGCGAGGACAGTCCGATGCGTTTCTCGAAATGCTCGAGAGCCATGACGTTGACCGCGAGGAGGCCGCGGGTGGCGCGTTCGAGCCGCACGGCGTAGTCGTCGGCGTCTTCCACCTCGCGGGGGTCGGTCATCGAGGAGTCGGCTTTCACTATCCGCACAGCGTACTTGCAGTTCGCAAATTGTGTGGCCCGCACAACTTGCCGGTTTGGACCACCGCGGCAGTGGAAACCCTTTCGCTATCCCCACCCACTACTCGAAGCGGAGGGCAATGGCGCGAGATCTTCGCAGTGCAACAGCCGACGTGGGACGGCTGCGCCGGGTGAGCCTGAATCCGTCGCACTGGCGTCAGGCGCGCTGGATGTTGCGCGCGGAGGCTCTACCTGCAATCGCCATCGGAATCCTCGGACTGCTCGACGCTTACCTCGGACCGTCGTGGCTTCCGCTGACCCCTGCGTTGAGCGGAACCCTGCTCGCCATCGGGATCGCGGCCGCGGTCGCGTCGGTGTGGCGACGCGTTGCCATGTACTTCAGCGCAGCACTCGCCACCGCGTCGTTGTTCTTGGTGATCATCTCGGCGGTCGCAGCCGCCCACCACCAGCCTGGGCCGCTGGCGCTCACCAACGCCGCGATCCTGCTGTGGGCCCTTCTGTTCTGTTATCACATCGCGGTCGGAATGTGGCTGATACCAGACCGCATCGGCGGACCGGCCTGGATTCCTCGGCGGAACGCGTCCGGCACCCCACGCGGCGCCTCTGGACACCGGACATGACCGGGCGAATTTACGAACCGCACGTGTTGCGGGAGTACGCATTGTTGGCCGACGGACATCGTGGGGCCCTGATCGGACCGAGTGGCGATGTGTGCTGGATGTGCGCACCCGGATGGGACGACGACGCGGTGTTCGCGTCCCTGATCGGCGGACGCAGCGTTTTCGCGATAACTCCCACCGAACAGTTCGTCTGGGGTGGACATTACGAAGAAGGCAGCCTGATCTGGCGATCCCGCTGGGTGACCCGCGACAGCATCATCGAGTGCCGCGAAGCCCTCGCCTTTCCCGGTGACGCACGGCGAGCGGTTCTGCTGCGCAGGCTCACGGCGGTCCGCGGGGACGCCCACGCGGAGGCGGTGTTCTCACCGGCGGCCCGCTTCGGGCAGCGGGCCATGACACATCTCGTCCGCGACCACGAGGACCGCTGGCATGCCATGGTCGGACAGTTGCAGATGCGGCTGTCCGGACTGCCCCGCGCCACAGTGTCTCGCGACCACGGGCTCGCCCTGAACGCCCGGCTCCACGTTCCCGAGGGCGAGTGTGTCGACATCGTCGCCGAGCTGTCGGCGCCTGGGCCTGTCGGGCCGCCGGCCGATCCAGATGTGTTGTGGAGGCGCACCGAGACTCATTGGCGCACTGAAGTTCCCAACCTCAGCACCAGCATCGCCCCTCGTGATGCCCGGCACTCGTACGCGGTGTTGAGAGGTATGACCGCTCCTGGCAGCGGAACGGTCGCGGCAGCGACGATGAGCCTGCCCGAACGCGCAGACGCCGGCCGCAATTACGACTACCGCTATGTATGGATTCGCGATCAGTGCTACGTCGGCCAGGCTGCCGCCGTGGATGCCGCACATCCCCTGCTCGACGATGCGGTGGGCTTCGTGGCCCGGCGGTTGCTCGCCGACGGCGCGGAACTCAAACCGGTGTACACCATCAACGGCGGACCCGTCCCCGACGAACGCTCGCTGCGGCTTCCTGGATACCCCGGCGGTTCCGACGTTCTCGGAAACCGCGCCCACAATCAGTTCCAGTTGGACATCTTCGGCGAGGCGCTGTTGTTGTTCGCCGCATCGGCCCGCCACGGTCACATCGACGGGCCGATTCTTCGCGCCGTCAGTGCAGCGATCGCCGCCATCGGATCGCGGTGGCATGAACCGGATGCCGGTATCTGGGAGATCGAGACGCAGCGGTGGGCGCACTCACGCCTGGCGTGCGTGGCAGGACTACGGGCGGTCGCGCCCTACGTCCGGGGGTCCGAAGCCGACTCGGCCGAATCTCTGGCCGATGTAATTCTCGCGAGCTGCGTGGACTGCCAGCATCCGAGCGGCCGCTGGCAACGTGCACCCGACGATCCGCGAGTGGACGCGGCGCTGCTGATCGCCGCGATCCGCGGCGCGATACCGGTGGACGACCCCCGCAGCGTCGGCACGCTGAGCGCGATCACCTCCGAACTCACCGACGACGGCTTCGTCTACCGCTTCCGCCATGACGATCGCCCGCTGGCCGACACCGAGGGTGCATTTGTGTTGTGCGGCTTCTGGACTGCCGTCGCCCACCACCAGCTGGGCAATGCGGTGACCGCCGGACGCTACTTCGAACGCAACCGCGCGGCCTGTGGGCCCCCGGCGCTGTTGTGCGAGGAGTACGACGTGGCCGAACACCAGCTTCGCGGCAACATCCCGCAGGCCTTCGCGCACGCGCAGCTCCTCGAATCCTCGCTACGGCTGGCAGATGGTCCGGCCATTCACAGAAAGGAGTCACCGTGTCCACCAGATCATCTCGATCGCCTCGCACCGTCGTGATCACCGGGGCCAGCGCCGGCGTCGGCCGCGCGGCAGCGCGGGCATTCGGCGCTCGGGGCGACCGCGTCGCGCTGGTGGCCCGCGGCGCCGCGGGCCTGGCCGCCGCCGCCGAGGAAGTCGAAAAGTCCGGCGGAAAAGCCATTCCCATCGTCACCGACGTGTCCGATCCCGCCCAGGTCGACGCGGCGGCAGCCCGGGCCGAGGAGGCTTTCGGGTCCATCGACGTCTGGGTCAACTCCGCGTTCTGTTCGGTGTTCGCGCCGTTCGCCACCATCACCCCCGAGGAGTTCCGGCGGGTCACCGAGGTCACCTACCTCGGATTCGTGTACGGGACGATGGCAGCACTGGCTCGCATGCGTCGCCGCGATGCCGGGACGATCGTCCAAGTCGGCTCGGCCCTCAGTGTTCGGTCGATACCGCTGCAGTCGGCATACTGCGGCGCCAAGCACGGCATCAACGGTTTCACCGAGTCACTGCGCACCGAACTGCTGCACGAGTACAGCCACATTCACGTCACCATGGTGCAGATGCCCGCCTTGAACACGCCGCAGTTCTCCTGGGTGCGGTCGCGGCTTCCGAACCGGCCGCAGCCGGTACCACCCATCTACCAGCCCGAAATCGCAGCGACGGCAATCGTTTTCGCAGCTGACCATCCGAAGCGGAAAGAATACTGGCCGGGAATCAGCACCGCCGCCACGATCCTGGGTCAGCGGCTGATGCCGGCCCTGCTGGACAGATACCTGGCCAGAACCGGTTACGACAGCCAACAGACCGACGAACCAGCCGACGACCAGCGGCCGGACAATCTCTTCTCGCCGCTCGACGATGCGGCCGGAACCGACCACGGCGCGCACGGAACCTTCGACAGCCGGGCACACCGGCGCTCACCACAGCAGTGGCTCGCCCAGCACGCGCGTCCTGTCGGGGCCGTGGCCGCCGGTGCGGCCGCGGTGGCCGCGGCGGGCTGGAACCTTCGACACCTCAACGAATCCGATCAAAGGAGTGCTCATGTCTGACACAGTTGGCGACGTCCTGTTGGCCCGCTTACGCGAGTGGGGAATATCGCAGGTCTTCGGTTATCCAGGCGATGGGATCAACGGTCTTCTGGCGGCGTGGCAACGCGCGGAGAACCAACCACAGTTCGTGCAGGCCCGCCACGAGGAGATGGCCGCATTCGAAGCAGTCGGGTTCGCCAAGTTCTCCGGGCAGGTGGGAGTGTGCGTCGCGACCAGTGGGCCTGGCGCGGTGCACCTGCTCAACGGCCTGTACGACGCCAAACTCGACCATGTCCCGGTGGTGGCCATCGTCGGCCAAACCGAGCGCTCAGCCATGGGCGGCTCCTACCAGCAGGAGATCGATCTGCTCAGCCTGTACAAGGACGTCTGCAGTGATTACATCCAGATGTGCACCGTTCCACAGCAGTTGCCGAACCTGATCGACCGTGCCATCCGCATCGCCCTCAGCGCCAAATCTCCGACCGGCATCATCGTGCCCTCCGACGTGTTCGATCTCGAATACCAGCCGCCCGCACATGCTTTCAAACAAGTCCCCTCCAGCATGGGCATGTCCGCATCGCGAGTCACTCCCGACGAGGATGCGGTGCGCCAAGCGGCCGACCTGCTCAACTCTGGCAGCAAGCCGGCGATGCTGGTGGGTCAAGGTGCACGTGGCTGCGAGGCCGAACTCACCGAAGTGGCCGACCTGCTGGGCGCGGGCGCGGCAAAAGCACTGTTGGGAAAGGATGTTCTTCCTGACGATCTTCCGTGGGTCACAGGCTCCATCGGTCTGCTGGGAACCACGGCCAGCTGGTATCTCATGTCGCACTGCGACACCCTGCTCACCGTCGGGTCCAACTTTCCCTACACCCAGTTCCTGCCGGATCTGGACCAGGCGCGCGCAGTCCAGATCGATCGCTCCGGTGCATGGATCGGCATGCGCTATCCCTACGAGCTCAACCTCGTCGGCGACGCCAAGGCGACGCTGCAGGCCTTGATCCCGTTGCTGCGCCGCCAATCCGACCGTTCGTGGCGCGAGCACGTCGAGGACCACGTCTCCAGTTGGTGGACCACGGTGCAACGAACGGCGATGACGAGTGCCGACCCGGTCAACCCGATGCGGATCTTCTGGGAATTCTCCCAACGCATTCCGTCCGACGCCATCGTCACGGCCGATTCCGGCTCGGCGGCGAACTGGTATGCCCGGCACGTCAAATTCCCGGCCGGAGTTCGTGGTTCACTCTCGGGCACGCTGGCCACCATGGGGCCCGGTGTGCCGTATGCCATCGGTGCGAAGTGGGCTCACCCTGAGCGTCCGGCCATCGCGTTCGTCGGCGACGGAGCCATGCAGATGAACGGTATGGCCGAGCTCATCACCATCGCCAAGTACTGGCACCAGTGGGCTGATCCCCGCTTGGTCATCGCAGTGCTGCACAACAACGATCTCAACCAGGTCACCTGGGAAATGCGGGCAATGCAGAACTCCCCCAAGTTTCCGCAATCCCAGGACCTTCCGGACGTGGACTACGCCGCGTTCGCCCGCAGCCTCGGCCTGCACGGCACCAACATCGACGATCCCGACGCGCTCGGCGGCGCCTGGGATCAGGCTCTCGGCGCCGACCGCCCCACCGTGCTCGATGTGCGGTGTGATCCCGACGTCCCGCCGATCCCGCCGCACGCCACCTATGACCAGGCCAAGTCCCTGGTCGAGGCGGTGATCGGTGGGGACGAAGACGCCAAGGGTTTCATCAAGCAGGGCGTCAAACAGAAACTGCAGCAGTACCTTCCGCATGAGAAGCAGGACCGGTCATGAACCTTGTCGCGGCCGCCCTGCGGGCGGTTCGCACCGGCCGCTTCGAACGCACGTTGTCGGTGCTCACCGCCGCAGGCGCTGCCATCACCACCGCCGAGATCTATCTGTCTCACGATGCGGCCAGCTTCGGCAACCGGATGATGTACTGGCCGGTGTTCATCGTCCCGACCGCCGTGCCGGCCGGGGTAGCGTCGTTCTTCTCCCCCCGGGCCGCGCACACTGTGCTTCCCGCCGCCAGCGCCCTGATCGTCGCCAACGGCCTGCAGGGGACGTATCTGCATCTGCGGGGAGTCCGGCAGCGCCCAGGCGGGGTGACGCGTTACAACCTCGAATCCGGTCCTCCGACGTTCGCTCCCCTGTTGGCGTCGCTGGTGGGTGGTATGGGGCTGCTGGCCGCGGTGCTGCGTCGTGAGCAGATCCCCGGCGAAGGGGGTTGAGGCCCATGCGGTTTCGCACTCCGGACCGCCTCGGCATCACACCTCAAGGCCGCGGCAGGTTCGTCGGCTTCGATGTATTGGCCCGAGCCGACGACTGGGATCAGGTGACGGCCGGCGCGGTGCTGTCCCGACTGGCGCTTCCGGCCGGTCTGGCCTTCTTCACTCCGGCCGAGGTCGCGGTGGCCAAACCGATGCTGGATCTGCTCCTGGCCCAGGACGACGAACCGCGAGTCCCGGTGCTGGCCATGATCGATGCTCGGCTGGCCACCGACGAAACCGACGGTTGGCACTACGACGACATTCCCGAGGACGGCCAGGCCTGGCGGGACAGTTTGGCCGGCCTGGACGCCGACGCCTGCCGGCATTACGGGGCGGGCTTCGCCGAACTGGACCGCCACTGCCAGGCCCGGCTGCTACAGGACGTCCAAGACCTGGCCGAGCGCGGCGATCGGTGGCACGGAACCTCGGCGGGCCATGTCTGGAGTTTGTGGACTCGCTTCGCGTGCACCGCGTTCTACTCGCATCCGTGGGCATGGAACGAGATCGGCTTCCCCGGCCCGGCCTACCCGCGCGGATATCTCAACCCCGGCATCAACGCCCGCGAGAACTTCGAGGCGGGTGACCATCACCCGGCCGACCCGGTCCCGTTCGCCGACCGCGTCGAACGGGCCCGACGCCTCGACGACGACCTGCCCGACCGGAGTTCAGATGGATAGCCTGCGCGAGGTCCGGCGCCGCAATGCCTCAGCCTGGCTCATCCCCAACGACGGGTCCCGCACCAATCACCGGCTGCGAGCCGATATGCGCCGCTACCGCGCCGATGACGAGGTCGACGTGGCGATCGTCGGCGCCGGGGCCGGCGGGGCGACGCTGGGACAACGACTGGCACGCGCCGGCTGGACCGTGGTGCTCATCGACGCCGGACCGTTCTGGAATCCGGATACCGACTGGGTCAGTGACGAACGAGGGTCCCACGGGCTGTACTGGACGGAGCCACGCCAGATCGGTGGTGCGAACCCGGTCCCCTTGGGCTCGAACAACTCTGGCCGCGGCGTGGGCGGATCCATGGTCCACTACGCCGGCTACACGCCCCGCTTCCATCCATCCGACTTCCGCACCCACAGTCTGGACGGGGTGGGCGCAGACTGGCCGATCAGCTACGGCGACCTCCGCGGTTATTACGAGCAGATCGAGGCCGAACTACCAGTCGCGGGGCAGGACTGGCCGTGGGGAGACCCGCACGCGTACCCGCACAGCCCGCACCCGGTGAGCGGCAACGGCCTGGTGGCCCTCCGCGGAGCCCGGCGACTCGGAATCGAGATGCGGGTCGGGCCGGTGGCCATTCCCAACGGGCGCTTCGGTAACCGGCCGCATTGCATCTACCGCGGCTTCTGCATCCAGGGCTGCAAGGTGAATGCCAAGGCCAGTCCGTTGATCACCCACATCCCCGATGCCCTGGCCCACGGAGCCGAAATCCGTCCCGACAGCCATGTCACCCGAGTCCTGGTGGACGACCGGCGGAGACGGGTGACCGGCGTCGAGTACCTGCACGACGGAACCCTTCACCGGCAGCGTGCGCAAGCTGTCGTGGTCGCGGGGTACGCCATCGAAACCCCTCGCCTGCTGATGCTTTCGGCCACCCACGACTATCCGGAAGGACTCGGCAATGAGCACGACCAGCTCGGGCGGAACGTCATGGTCCAGGGAGCCCCGCAGGTGGCCGGGCGCTTCGGCGACGAGATCCGGATGTACAAGGCACCGCCGCCGGAAGCAAGCACCGAACAGTTCTACGAAACCGACCCGACGAAGCCGTACCGACGCGGGTTCTCGGTTCAGAACGTCAGTCCGCTGCCGATCACCTGGTCTGAACATGTTGCTGCCCAGGGGCACTGGGGGCAGACACTCCGCGAGTACATGCGCGACTACATCCACTGGGCAACCCTGGGCGCCCTGTGCGAGCTGCTCCCCCAGCCGGACAACCGGGTGACCCTCGCTGACGAGAAGGACCGCCACGGGCTGCCGGTGGCGCATTTCAGCTACAGCCAGTGTGACAACGACAAGTCACTCATCACAGCGGCCGCCCAGGTGATGTCCGACATGCTGCGGGCCGCTGGTGCCGAGGAAGTGATCGTCATCGAACGGTATGCCCATCTGGTGGGCGGTGCCCGGATGGCATCCCGGCCCGAGGACGGTGTGATCGACAGTGAACACCGGGTCTTCGGTGTGGACCGGCTCTACGTGGTGGACGGCAGTGTGATGCCCACGCAGGGCGCGGCAAACCCTGCCTTGACCATCATGGCGCTGGCTGCCCGTGCGGCTGATCGCATGGGCAACCACGCGGCGCGATCCTGAACCTGCTTCTGCAAAAGGTCGGCACACCAATGAATTCCGCTTCGATCACCCGCCTCGACGTCACCACGTACACCGTCCCCACGCGCGGCCCTGAGTCAGATGGCACCCTGACCTGGAACGCCACCTGCGCAGTCGTCGTGCAGGTCGGGGCCGCAGGTGCCACCGGAACCGGGTGGACCTACAGTTCTCCTGCGGCCGCTGCTGTCATCACCCACCATCTTCGCGACATCGTGCTCGGGCAGCGTCCGGACGACATCGCCGCCGTCTGGGCCGCCATGCAGGTAGCGTGCCGCAACTACGGCACCCGAGGCCTCGTGATGCAGGCGCGCAGTGCCGTGGACATCGCGCTGTGGGATCTGAAGGCCCGGCTGTACGACCGGCCATTGAGCGACCTCTTGGGCGCGGTGCGTGCCGCCGTGCCCGTCTACGGTTCCGGCGGGTTCACCAACCTCGACCACGGCCAGCTCTGTGAGCAGATCGACCAGTGGCGGTCGGCCGGTTGCACCGCCATGAAGATCAAGATCGGCCAGGACTGGGGCGCTGACACCGCCCGCGACCTGTCCCGCATCGAAGACCTCCGGCATCTGGCCGGGGCCGGTGTGGAGCTCATGGTGGATGCCAACGGCGCCTACACACCGGCTCAGGCCCGGCGGATCGGCCACCGGTTGGACGATCTCGGTGTCACCTGGTTCGAGGAGCCGGTCAGTAGCGATGACACCGATTCACTCGGCCTGCTGCGCCACGCGCTGCGCTGCGATGTCGCCGCAGGCGAGTACATCGCGGATCGCTACGACGCCCGGCGCTTGGCCCCGGCGGTCGACTGCCTGCAACTGGATGTCACGCGATGCGGCGGTTACACCGGGTGGTTGTCGGCCGCATCCGTGGCGGCGGCACACAATCTCCAGGTATCCGCACACTGCGCTCCCGCGCTGCACCTGCCGGTCGCCGCCGGTATCGCGCATTTACGCCACATCGAATATTTCGTCGACCATGTCCGACTGGACGCCGTTCTGTTCGACGGTGTTCCGGCTGTCACGGACGGACACCTGCACGTCGACAGTTCGGTGTCCGGCCATGGCATGACAGTGTCCGAGCGCGCGTCGGACTACCGGCTTCGCTGAACGGTCACCGCCGCCAGAACAGATGATGGGTGACCGCGCCGCCGGGGCTCGGCACCACGTCATGGTGGAACCGGTCGTTCAGTTCTTCGGGCGACTCCCACAGCCGTGACCCGCTGCCCAACTCGATCGGTGACACCGCCACATGCAGGGTGTCGATCAGGTCGGCGTCGAGGAACTCCCGGATGGTGCTCGCTCCCCCGCCCAGCCGGACGTCCTTGCCCTGCGCGGCACTGCGGGCCTGCTCCAGAACCGTCGCCGGATCCGCGTCGACGAAATGGAAGGTGGTGTCGGACAGGGTCAACGACGGCCGCTCATGGTGGGTCATGACGAACACCGGAGTATGGAACGGCGGCTCCTCGCCCCACCAGCCCTGCCAGTCGGCGTGATCCTCCCACGGGCCGCGGTACGGACTGAACTTGTTGCGGCCCATGATCTCGGCACCGATGTTGTGGTGGAAGTCCCTCGTGAGGTAGTCGTCCAGGCCGCGACTGCCGCCCGGCTCCGTCCGGTTGGGCCAACTCGCCGTGGCACCAGCCCAGGCGAACATCTCGCCCGGCTCGGCATGGCCGAACGGTCGCTCGAAACTCTGGTTCTCTCCGGCGCCGAACCCGTCGCCGGAGACGTTGAAGTTCTGGACCTTGAGCAGCTGGACCACGCGTTCTCTCCCGTTCAGTCAACAATGGATGCTGATTGGACTCGAGAGCAGGGTAGAACTCATCGCCCCCGGCGGAGGCTACCGCGTGGCCTCCAGTTGACGACGGACTTCGAGTCGACGCAGTTTCCCCGACGAAGTCCGTGGCAACGACCCCGGTGACATCAACACCACATCTGCGGGCGTGACACCGCACACGGACACCACGCGCCGAATCACGGCGCTGCGGGTGGTGTCCTGTTCGGTCCCGATGAACTCCGCTGCCACCAGCAGACGCGACTGGGCGGCGCCGGATTCCGTGCCGACGGCGACAACCGCCCCTTCGCGGACACCGTCCACCTCGCCGACGACCTGTTCGATCTCGGTCGGGAAAATGTTGCGCCCGGCGATCGTGATGACCTCCTTGGAGCGCCCGCAGATCACCAATGCACCGTCCACGAGATAGCCGATGTCGCCGGTCGGGAACCACTGGCCGCTGCTCCCGGCATCGACGGGCGTGTTCCCGAGGTAGGACGTCATCATCGAGGAGCCACGGATCTCGACCTCCCCGGACGCGTCGGTCTCATCGTGCGCAGACGGGACGATGCGGATCTCCATGCCCGGCACCGGACGCCCCAGCAACGCGTAGCGCCGGCCGGTGGCAGGAGTGTCTTGGGCCGCGGGGGCACTGATCCGCAGGCCTTCTCCAGGCGCGGGAATGGTCACCGCACACGTCGCTTCGGCCATCCCGTACGCGGGCGCCATGGCTCCCGCGTCGAACCCGAACCTGCTCATTCCGACGGCAAACCGATCGACACCGGCACAGTCGACGGGCTCACCACCGTTGATCGCGATGCGCACCGCGCCGAGGTCGACATCGGAGACGCGGTTGGCGAAACGGCCGAGCACCGAGTAACCGAAGTTCGGCCCCGCGGTGAACGTCGCAGACGATTCGGACAGCCATTCCGCCCACCGCAGTGGCGCAGCCGAGAAAGCGCCCGTGGGCGCCAGCCACAACGGCATACCCGACATCGTCGACGCCAACACCATCGCCAGACCCATGTCGTGATAGACCGGGAGCCAGGAACACCCGACATCGTTGCGACTCAACGACAATCGCTGCGTGACAGCCAAAATGTTGTTGAGCACCGCCTCGGGTGCCAGCACCGCAGTCCGCGGCGTCCCGGTGGACCCGGCTGTGCCCTGCAGGATCGCCACATCCGCGTTATCGGGATACCGAAGCTGTGTCGATGTCGATGTGCGTGCGGCATCGGCGACATCGCACACGGTCAGCCGCGAGCCCGCATCCCGCAACAGCTGCAGGGTGGTGCCGTAGCTGAACACCGTCGTCACGCCGATGCTGCTGAACCGGGACATCGTGGCGCGCGCCCACTCGGATGGTTCGGCACCACGCTGGGGACGGGGCAGCAGCGACACACCCGAACCCGCCAGCCACGAGCCCTGAATGGCGGCAATCAATTCCACCGTCGGTTCGCCCACCAGACCGACCACACCCGGCTGGTCACGGCCCAACAGATAGGCCGCAATGTGCTCGGCGAGCCCGTGTACTTCGGGCCAGGGACGGCGCTGCCAGGTATCGGTGTCGCGATCCAGGACCACCAGATCATGCGGTGAGCCGACCATCGCCTCACGCAGAGCACCGGCGAGCGGGTTCATGCTGCACTCCTCTGGTCGATCACCGACTGCAGATCGCCCACGGTGCTGCAGGTGATGAGGTCCTCCTCGCTGAGCTGCACACCGAACTTCTCCTCGACGGTCACCAGCCCCACCGCGAAAGAAACCGAATCCATGCCGAGGTCGTCGACGAGACGCGTGCTGGCACTGAGTGATTGACATGAGAGTTCGAGATCGTCCCGCAGGATCGAGATCAGCCCGTCGGATACGGCGGGCGATGTGGATGAATCGGTAGTGGTCATGTGTGATGTCCGGCTGGTCGAAGAGACCAGCCTCACCTTTCGTTTGAGGTACTGGAGCGGTTGATTTCGATGGAGCCGACCGTCAGCCAGTCGGTTTGACAGACCTCGGCGCGGGCCATCGCGTGCGGGCGGTGTCCCGGTCAAGTTGGTAGAGCGCCATCCTGCGGTTGGACATCTCGTGTTCGCCGAGAAAACGACAACCGGCGAACTCGCACAAGCCGCGCACGGTGGTGTTGCGGTGGTCGGGGTCGAACATGATCCGCTCGCAACCGGGATCGGCGGCCAGGACACTTGTGACGATCTTGGGCAGCAGCATCGGGCCGAGGCCCCGGTTGACCAGCTCTTCGTCGGCGATTGCCCCGTGCAGCCCGAGATCGTGCGGCTCACTGTCATAGCGGTCGGCGATAGAATCCTTGGCAGCACGGTAGATTTCGAGGTATCCGCGTGCCACACCGCCGATACTCAGGACGAGTGGCAGTGAATAATCGCCCTCAACTTGGGCTTTCAGATGTTTGCGCCAGCGCTGCACCGGCCAGTCATATTCCCAGGTCTTGGCGAGGTGCGGCCGGTTCATCCACTCTGCGATCATTCCGGCATCGCCAGCTGTGGCTACCCGAATCTTGCTCGGCGGCAACAGTCGCGGAACCGGCGGACCCGGTGCGCGCCGCACGGCCTCGGAAACGTCCTTGAGTTCCCGTGGCAGTACCGGATAGTCCTCCAGCCGCGGCGCGTTGGTCACGCCGTTCGCCGTGTCCGAGTCGATGAAACACCAGTTGCGCTGTGCTGCAGCACTTCATCACGCGTCAAAGCCCATCCCCCTGTCTCGAGCGCAGATTGGGGGCGCCACGTCAGTGGGGCGCCACGCTCAAACCCGCAGCCTCCTTCGATCAGCGAGGGGAGCCTAACCAATGAATTTCCTATGATGGGGCCTCCCCTTTTCGGAGCGCGCACCCCCGCATCTGCCGCCTGAAACAGCCGTCAATATCTGACGCGAACTTCAAAATTCCTGAGTAACAGCATTTTTCGCGCCCTCAGCAACCGGTCCAGCGCCTCCAGGTGGGGCAAGTAATTTGACGCTGCCGATATCGGCCGCTGCGACGCGGTCGAACCATCATGGCGAACAGCGGTGCGACGTGGCCGGAGTGGTTGTGGTCGACTTTCCTCATCGCCGGGCTCATCACAGCCAAGTCTGCGCAACGTCGGCCGGCACGACCACAGCCGAGGTCCAGAAAATAGCCGTTGCCGGCCCGTTCGGTGGCGGCGGTCAACCCCAGATCGCCTGCAGCATCGTGATGGTGTCCAGTGTCTCGACGACGTCGTGCACCCGGATGACATCGACTCCGGCGGCCCAGGCCGGCGCGATCACCGGTGACGTGGCCGATGAACGATTTTCGGCTGACACCGAGCAGCACTGGAAACCCGTAGGTGCACAGTTCAGGAAGCCGCCGCAGCAATTCCAGATTGTGCTCGGTCGATTTCCCGAATCCGATGCCCGGATCGATCCACACCGGACCGGCGCCGGCTGCGGAGGCCGTCTGCGCGACGTCGGTGACAAAGCTCGCCACCTCATCGACCACATCGCCGTACTCAGGGAATACTCCGGCGAGGACGGGCACAGTGTGCGAGTGCATGCTGACGTAACCGATGCCGAGCCTCCCGGCAAGGTCATAGAGTTTGCCCGAGACGTCGTTGATGATGCCTTCCCCGGCCCGCACCGCTGCCTCGGCCACTTCACGATTGCGGGTGTCCACCGACACCGTGCCCAGATCCGACAACCCGGCGACGACGGGAAGCACACGAGCGAGTTCCTCGTCGACTGAAACCGGGACCGCACCCGGTCTCGTGGATTCACCCCCGACGTCCACCGCCCACGCACCGGCTTCGAACATGCGCCGTCCCGCCGCCACCGCGAGTGCGGAGACATCGAATCTGCTGTCGACCCAGAACGAATCGGGCGTGGCATTCAAGACGCCCATCACCCGCATCGGGGTGGGACAGGATCGTGCATTCATCCCGGTCTGCTCAGGACGACTGCCTGGGCGACCAGTAAGTCAGCATCTCAGCGAACGTTTCGAACGCGGGTCTCGAAACACCGTATGGCGCTTCGAAATGCAGACTCACCGGGTAACCCAGGTCGACCACTCCATCGATGACCCGCTTGTAGAGGTCGACCAGTTGACGCCGCTTGACGGCGGGTTGGCCGCCTGCCAGGGATTTCACGAAGGCCTGTTCCTGCGCGACGGCTTCATTGCCCGGGTCCTGGATCAGCCAGTCGACGAGGCCAACCCTGGTCTCGACCTTCGGCACGAAACCGAACGACAACAGCACCTCTGGCCTGTGATCGCTCGACCGCGCGAAATCGCCGAGAAAACCGACCACCGCGTCCGAGTACAGCAGTTGAGTCATGGCGAAGGTGGCGCCCTTGTCACATTTGAAGGAGAACCGGCTCTGTTCACCGGCGCGGGTCGGGATCAGGATCACTCCGCGGTTCGCCACCAGGCCGTCGAACTTGGCCAGGGCATCGGCGGGTGCGACACCCGCACCGTCCCCGTCGTTCATGGTGCGTGGCACTCCGACGAAGATGACCCCGTCGAATCCGGAGTCTCCGAGGCCGGTCAACCGCTGACGTAGCGCCGTTTCGTCGGAGAACGAGGTGACCTGCGTGCACAGGCCACGGACACCCGGCAGCTCGGGTTGCAGGATCGACCAGTAGTCGAGGACGTCCATCTTGGGTTTCATCTCGATGGGTCGGTCGTCGTCTTCGGCGATCATTCCCGGGATCATGACGTGACCAAGACGTCCTCCCATGCCGAACTCGGCGGAGAGCCGCGCCACCTTCTGCGCTTCGGCTACGGCATCGCCCGTTGCCCGATCGAGATTGGGTGGCACCAACTCGAGCGCGACGGTTCTCATGGACACAAGTACCTACTGACCCACGACGACCAGGAGGTCGCCGCCTTCGACTTGCGCGGTCGGGGCGACCGCGATTCTGGTGACGGTGCCGGATTCCGGTGCCGTGATCGCCGCTTCCATCTTCATCGCCTCGATGGTGGCGATGGACTGGCCGGCCTCGACCGCGTCCCCTTCGGTGACCTTGACTGTGACCACCCCGGCGAACGGCGCACCGATGTGGGCCGGGTTGGCCCGATCGACCTTCTCGGCTACCGGGACCTCGCTGGCAATACTGCGGTCCCGCACCACAATCGGTCGTAATTGTCCGTTGAGGATGCACATCACTGTCCGCATTCCTCGCTCATCGGGTTCGGAGATTGCCTCCAGCCCGATCAGCAGTTCGACGCCAGGTTCGAGTTTGACCCGGTGCTCCTCACCGTGACGCAGACCGTAGAAGAACTGATTGGCGCTCAGTCGTGAGGTATCACCGTACTCGTCACGATGCGCCTCGAACTCTGCGGTGGGGCCCGGGAACAGCAGCCGGTTCAGAGTTGCCTGACGCTTCGGCCCCGGCGCATGCAGCACCGTTGCGTCCTCGGCGGACAGATCTTGGATCGGCTTGGCCGGACCCCGGCCGTCGAGGGCCTTGGTCCGCAGGGGTTCCGGCCACCCGCCCGGTGGATCCCCCAGTTCGCCCCGCAGGAAACCGATCACACTGTCGGGGATGTCGTAGCGAGCCGGGTCGGAGGCGAAGTCGTCGGCGTCGATACCCGCGCCGACCATCGCCAGTGCCAGATCGCCCACCACCTTGCTCGATGGGGTGACCTTCACCAGACGGCCCAACATCCGGTCCGCGGCGGCGTAGTTCGCCTCGATGTCCTCGAAGCGACCGCCCAGACCGAGCGCGATGGCCTGCTGACGGAGATTGCTCAGCTGACCGCCTGGGATCTCGTGCGTATACACCCGGCCCGTCGGAGAAGGAGGGCCCGACGCCGCAACATCAAATGGCGCATACACCTTCCGCAACGCCTCCCAGTAGGGCTCCAGGTCGCACACTGCGTCGAGCGAGACGCCGGTGTCGTACTCGGTGTGCGCAGCGGCGGCCACGATCGAGGACAAGGCCGGCTGACTTGTCGTGCCCGCCAACGGAGCTGCGGCACCGTCGACAGCATCGGCGCCGGCCATCCAGGCCGCCACATAGGTGGCCAACTGCCCACCCGGCGTGTCGTGGGTGTGCACGTGCACCGGAAGATCGAACCGCGATTTCAGAGCCGACACCAGCGTCGCGGCCGCCGGCGCCCGCAGCAGGCCCGCCATGTCCTTGATGGCCAGAACGTGCGCGCCCGCCTCGACGATCTGCTCGGCCAGACGCAGGTAGTAATCCAAGGTGTACAGCGACTCACGCGGATCGGACAGGTCGCCGGTGTACGACATCGCGACTTCCGCGATGGTCGTGCCGGTATCGCGGACCGCCTCGATGGCCGGACGCATCGAATCCAGGTTGTTCAGCGCGTCGAAGATCCGGAAGATGTCCACCCCGGTGGCGGCCGCCTCATCGATGAACGCACGCGTCACGGTCTCCGGGTACGGCGTGTAACCCACGGTGTTTCGGCCCCGCAACAACATCTGCAGACAAATGTTGGGCAGCGCTTCGCGCAGCGCCGCAAGGCGCTCCCACGGATCCTGCTTGAGGAACCGGAGTGAGACGTCATAGGTGGCACCGCCCCAGCACTCGACGGACAGCAGCTGCGGCATCGTCCGGGCGATGTAGGGCGCGACCCTCAGCAGGCCACTGGTGCGCACGCGGGTCGCCAGCAACGATTGATGGGCATCGCGAAAGGTGGTGTCGGTGATGCCGACAGCACGACTGTCGCGCAGCCAGGCGGCGAACCCTTCCGGCCCCAGCTCGGTCAGGCGCTGTTTGGATCCCGACGGCGGGGCCACACTCAGATCACACGCGGGGAGCTTGTCGCGCGGATACACCGCCGACGGTCGTGGACCGTGGGGCTGGTTGACGGTGACATCGGCCAGATAGTTGAGGATCCTGGTGCCCCGGTCGGCACTGCCGCGTGCGGTCAGCAGTTCGGGCCGTTCCTCGATGAAGGAGGTCGTCACCCGCCCGGCCACGAAGTCGGGGTCCTCGAGGACCGCGGCCAGGAACGGGATGTTGGTCGATACTCCACGAATCCGGAATTCCGCGACCGCGCGCCGCGCCCGCGCCACTGCCGTCGAAAAGTCTCGGCCCCGACAGGTCAGCTTCACCAGCATGGAATCGAAATGCGCGGCGACCTCAGCGCCCAGGTTGGTGCCGCCATCCAACCGGACGCCGGCGCCGCCCGGTGAGCGGTATCCAGTGATGCGTCCGGTGTCGGGACGAAAACCGTTCGAGGGGTCCTCGGTGGTGATCCGGCACTGCAGGGCCGCACCGTGAATCTCCAACGCGTCCTGAGTGAGTCCGAGATCGGCCAGGGACTCCCCGTCCGCGATGCGCAGCTGACTCGAGACCAGATCGACATCGGTGATCTCCTCGGTCACCGTGTGCTCGACCTGAATCCGGGGATTGCACTCGATGAACACGTGGCGCCCCTGCTCATCGAGCAGGAATTCCACCGTACCGGCGCACGAGTACCCGATGTGACGGGCGAACGCCACCGCGTCGGCACAGATCCTTTCCCGCAGTTCGGGATCCAGGTTAGGGGCGGGCGCCAGCTCGATGACTTTCTGGTGACGCCGTTGCACACTGCAGTCGCGCTCGAAGAGGTGGATGACGTTGCCTTGCGTGTCGGCCAGGATCTGCACCTCGATGTGGCGCGGGTTGATCACCGCCTGCTCGAGGAACACCGTGGGATCCCCGAACGCCGACTGCGCCTCCCGGCTCGCGGCCTCGATCGCGTCCTTCAGGTCGGCCGGGTCGTTGACCCTCCGCATCCCCCGGCCCCCGCCACCGGCGACCGCTTTGACGAACACCGGGAAGCTCATCGATTCCGCGGCCGCCAGCAGCTCGGAGACCGAACTCGACGGCGCAGACGATGCCAGCACCGGGAGTCCGGCCTTGCGGGCCTCCGCGATGGCGCGGGCCTTGTTGCCGGTCAGCTCCAGCACGTCGGCCGAAGGCCCCACAAACGCGATACCGGCCTGATCGCATGCCCGGGCCAGCTCAGGGTTCTCGGAGAGAAACCCATAGCCGGGATAGATCGCATCGGCGCCCGCCTGGAGAGCGACCCGGACGATCTCGTCGACCGAAAGGTAGGCCCGGACCGGATGTCCTTCCTCGCCTATCTGATACGACTCGTCGGCCTTCAGCCGGTGCTGAGAATTACGGTCCTCGTACGGATAGACCGCGACCGTCGCGAGACCGAGCTCATAGGCCGCGCGAAACGCACGGATGGCGATCTCTCCCCGGTTGGCGACCAGAACCTTGTCGACCACTGTTTCCTTTCCTATCCCGCGAGCAGACGCCTAGGTACCCGTCCGGAGTGCTTTCCGGGTACCTACACATCTGCTCGCCGGAAAACGGGCGAACTAGGCCAAGGCCCGTTGCGGAGGCCCGCTGTATTCGCTGAGTGGCCGGATGAGGGCATTGGATGCGGCCTGTTCCATGATGTGGGCCGTCCAACCGGTGATCCGACTCATCACGAAAAGCGGTGTGAAGCTCGGGATGTCGAAACCCATCAGGTAGTACGCCGGTCCGGTCGGGAAGTCCAGGTTGGGCTTGATCCCGGTGGCGGCGAGCATGTTCTGTTCCAGGCGGTCGTAGATGTCCAGCCACCGCCCGCCGTCGCGCACCGCTGCAACCCGCTGCAGCGCGGCCTTCATGGTCGGCACCCGGGAATCGCCCTGCTTGTAGACCCGGTGCCCGAATCCCATCACCTTGTCCTTGCGGGACAGCTTGCCGTGCAACCATTCCGCGGCGTTCTCGGCGCTGCCGATCTCCAGCATGTCGTGCATGACAGCCTCGTTGGCCCCGCCGTGCAATGAACCCTTCAGCGCGCCGATCGCCGCCGTCACCGCGCTGTAGATGTCGGACTGCGTCGAGGTGACCACGCGCGCCGCGAACGTCGAGGCGTTGAAACTGTGCTCGGCGTAGAGGACCATCGACTGCTCGAACGCCTTGACGATCACCGGATCCGGCACCTCGCCGAAGCACATGTTGAGGAAGTTCTCCGAGTAGCCCATGTGGCTGTGCGGGGCAATCGGTTCCACACCGCGACGCCGGCGCATATCGGCGGCGACGATTGTCGGCAGCACCGCGAACATCCGCAACGACTTCGCGAAGTTGGCCGAAGGCGCGCTGTCGTCCTCCTCGGGGTCTTCCGCCCCGAGATAGCTGATCGCGGTCCGGACGACGTCCATCGGATGGCAGGTATCGGGAATCTTGGCGAGCAGCGACTGCATCGAGCGGTCGATGCGACGCGAGGCCCGTTCACGCTGGGAGAACAGGGCCAGCTCCTGATCCGTGGGGAGTTCACCGTGCCACAGCAGGTAGGCGACCTGTTCAAAGCTGCAGTGCGCGGCCAGATCCTGCACGGCGTAGCCCCGGTAGGTCAGCGAATTGGTCTCCGGGACCACCTTGGAGATCGCGGTGGTGTCGACCACCACGCCCGCCAGTCCCTTGTGGATGTTCGGCTTGACTGTGTCGTTGGCGGTAACGGTCATCGTGTCGCCCCTTGCAGCGAGAAATTGTAGATATCCGAGTCGAACTGGTTGTAGTCGTTGTAACGCAGCAGCTCGTAGAGCCGGCTCCGGTGCTGCATCTGGCCGAGAAGACCGGATTGTGTTCCTGCCGAAGCGATCTCGCGCAACCCGACCTCGACGGCATGCATCGCCAGGCGCAGGGTGGTCACCGGGTAGATCACCATGTTGTAACCGATCTCCGACAGCTGCTGAATAGTCAGCAGTTCGGACTTGCCGAACTCGGTCATGTTGGCCAGCAGTGGAACGTCCACTGCCTCGCGGAACTGTTCGAAATCCGCCGGGGTGTGCAGAGCCTCGGTGAAGATCAGGTCGGCACCGGCGTCGGCGTAGGCCTTGGCCCGGTCGATCGCCGCGGGAATCCCCTCGATCCCCGCGGCGTCGGTGCGGGCGCAGATGATGAAGTTGGGATCGCGCCGTGCCGAGACGGCAGCACGCAACCGCTTGACCATCTCGGCGGTCTCCACCACGGCCTTGCCGTCGAGGTGTCCGCACCGCTTCGGGTTCACCTGGTCTTCGAGGTGCAGGCCGGCCAGGCCCGCATCTTCGAGCAGTGTGACGGTGCGGGCCGCGCTCATCGGTTCCCCGAAGCCGGTGTCGGCATCGATGAGCGTCGGAAGATCGGTGGCCGAAGCAATCTGGGCACCACGGCCTGTCACCTCGGTCAGCGTCGTCAACCCGATGTCGGGCAGGCCCAGGTCTGCGGACAAGACCGCGCCGGAGACATAGACGCCGTCGAAGCCGATCTCGGCGACGAGCTTGGCCACCAGTGGGGAGAATGCACCCGGAAACCGCAGGAGCCGACCGGACTCCAACCCGCGGCGGAACTTTCGGCGCTTCTCGGACACCGGGACGTCAGAGCCGAGCAGCCCGCCCGCGCTCATCTCAAGCCCGCTACTCTTCGCGCAAGCGCTCATCGGAAAATCCCCGAGGGAATCGTCGGCGCCTTGTCCAGCACCCGCGGATCGACGCGGACATTCAGGGCCCCGAGTCCACCGGACTTGGTCGCCGAGACGCTCTCGACGGCAGCCAGGAAGCGCTTCTGCTCCTCGGATTCCACGACACCCTCGGCCAATTCGGCGAACTTGGCGACGTACTGCTCGCGCTCGAAAGGCCGTGCACCGAGCGGGTGGGCATCAGCGACGGCGAGTTCGTCGACGATGGTCTCGCCGCTCTTGAGGGTGACGACGGCCTTGGCGCCGAATGCCTTTTCGGCCGGATCGGTGGAGTGATAACGCCGGGTCCACTCGGGATCCTCGACCGTGGAGATCTTGCGCCACAACTCGATGGTGTCGGGCCGGTGCGCGCGCTCGGGGGCATAGGACCGCTCGTGGTGCCAGGTACCGTCCTGCAACGCGACGGCGAAGATGTACATCACCGAGTGATCGAGGGTTTCGCGGGACGCGTCGGGATCGAACTTCTGCGGATCGTTGGACCCGGTACCGATCACCACGTGGGTGTGATTGCTCGTGTGCAGCACGATCGTGGCGATCTGATCCAGGTCGCCGATGCGCTCGCGCATCCGGCGGGCCAGGTCGATCGGCGCCTGGCTCTGGTACTCGGCCGAATGCTCCTTGGTGTAGGTGTCCAGGATGGCGCGCTTGGGCTCGCCCGGAGCCGGCAGCGGAACCTGATAGGTGTGGTTCGGGCCCGACAGCATCCAGGCGATCACCCCGTCCTCGCCCTCCCAGATGGGGGCGGGCGACCCCTCGCCGCGCATCGCCCGGTCGACGGCCTCGATCGCGACCTTGCCGGCCCACGCCGGTGCGTAGGCCTTCCAGCTGGAGATCAGTCCCTTGCGGGACTGGCGGGTGGCGGTGGTCAGATGTAGCGCCTGACCGATTGCGGCGTAGATGGTTTCGGGATCGAGTCGCAACATGGTGCCCAGGCCGGCGGCGACCGACGGACCCAGATGCGCGACATGATCGATCTTGTGCTGGTGCAAGCAGATGCCCTTCACCAAGTCGACCTGCACCTCGTAGGCCGTGGCGATCCCGCGGATCAGGTCCGAGCCACCCACGCCGAGCTGCTGTGCCACCGCGACCAGCGCGGGGATGTTGTCGCCCGGGTGCGAGTATTCGGCGGCCAGGAAGGTGTCGTGGAAGTCCAGCTCGCGAACGGCGACGCCGTTGGCCCACGCCGCCCACTCGGGCGAGACCGTGCCGTCGACTCCGAACACTCCAGCGCCCCGCGGGGTCTTGTGGGCGAGTGCCTGCGCACGGGCCACCGTCACCGGCCGGCGGATCACCGACGCGGCCGACACCGCGGCGTTGTCGATGATGCGGTTGATCACCATCGCCTCGGTCTCGGGCAGTACGTCCACCGGGTCTGCCGCGATCTCGGCGATCTTCCAAGCCAAGTGCTCGGTGCGGGGGAAGTCCTCGGCGCTGCGTCGGGTTCTGACGTCGTGTTCAAGCATATTCCGCACGGTACGCAGGAGCGATGACCAGCGGAAGTACCTGTAAATGCGTACTTTTGTGTCCTTGGATGGCCATTTTTGCGAACGTTGCGAAACCCGATCGGCGTAGCCTCGGCAGCGGTGACGAAGACATTCGCCGGCGCCCGTCTGCGACGGCTACGCGACGAGAGAGGCCTCACGCAGGTCGCACTGGCGCGTGCGCTGGGACTGTCGACGAGCTACGTCAACCAACTGGAGAACGATCAGCGTCCGATCACGGTCCCGGTGTTGCTCGCCCTGGCCGACCGCTTCGACCTGCCGACTCAGTACTTCACGCCCGATGCCGATGCCCGGCTGGTGTCGGATCTGCGGGAGATTTTGGTCGACGCCCCGACCACCTCGGCCCAGATCGAAGAGCTCGTCGCCCGTATGCCCGAGGTGGGCCAGGCGATGGTCACCATGCACCGCCGGTTGCACGACGCCACTGCCGAGCTGGAGGCGGTCCACGGCCGGACCAATTTGGATGCGCAAACCGGTACCCAGCAGCCGATGCCGTTCGAAGAGGTACGTGATTTCTTCTACGACCGGCGCAATTACATCGATGCGCTCGACCGCGCCGCCGAGGACCTGTTCACCCGTCACCGTCTCCAGATCGGCGGCCTCGACCGGCAACTGGCCGATCTGTTGTCCACGGAGTTCGGCATCTCGGTGATCGTGGACAACGGAGATGTCCTGGGGTCCAGTGTCAAACGCCGGTACCAGCCCGAAGCCGGCACACTCCACGTGGCGCGATGGCTGCTACCGGGCCAGCGCGCATTCCAGCTCGCCACCCAGATCGCCTTGCTGCTGCACTCCGAGCTGATCAACTCCATCGTGGCCACCGATGACCAGTTGAGCTCAGAGGCAAGGGATGTCGCGCGGATCGGGCTGGCCAACTACTTCGCCGGCGCCCTGCTACTCCCCTACCGGATGTTCCTGTCCGCCGCCGAGGATCTGCGTTACGACATCGACCAGCTCGCCCGGCGGTTCGAGATGGGGTTCGAAACCATCTGTCATCGGCTGTCCACTCTGCAACGGCCGGACGCGCGTGGCGTGCCGTTCATTTTCGTTCGCACCGACAGCGCGGGGAACATCTCGAAGCGGCAGTCCGCCACCGCCTTTCACTTCTCCCGGGTGGGCGGAAACTGTCCGCTCTGGGTGGTGCACCACGCGTTCTCCCGCCCCGGCGAGTTCTTGACCCAGGTCGCTCAGATGCCCGACGGCCGGAGCTACTTCTGGATCGCGAGAACGGCGGCGTCGGCACCGAGCCGATATCTGGGTACGCCCAAGAGTTTCGCCATCGGGCTCGGCTGCGATCTGAGCCATGCCGACAAGCTCGTCTATTCGGCGGGCATCGACCTGAGCGATCCCGAAGCCACGGTGCCCATCGGTGCGGGTTGCCGGATCTGCGACCGCCCGGCCTGCCCGCAACGCGCGTTCCCGTATGTGGGCAGACCGGTACAGGTCGACCCGCAGACGAGCAGCAATCTGCCCTACTCACCGACGGTGTGAGCAGCATTGCTGGCGGTCGGGTCACCCCATACCGTCTAGAGGGATATCGCTCCATTCAATCTCTGCATCAATTAATGCCAAACGGATGTTGGACACGCATCGGCGGGGGGTCATACCGTGACCGGGATCGCAGATAGCCGAAACTGTGACCTAGGAGGTCCCTTGCCCACCTTCATGCCCGATGAGCTGGCTCAACGCCTCGGCTCGGGACTCTTGTCTTTCCCGGTAACCCACTTCACCGCTGACCTGGCGGTCGACGAGGACGCCTACCGCGCGAACATCGCCCGGCTCGGCGGACACGCGATCGCCGGACTGTTCGCCGCCGGCGGCACCGGCGAGTTCTTCTCACTGACGCCCGAGGAGATCGACATCTTGGTCCGGGCGGCCGTGTCCAGCGTCCCGACGACGACCCCGGTGCTGGCGCCGGCCGGTTTGGGAACCCGGCAAGCCGTCGCGATGGCCCGCTCCGCCGAGGATGCCGGGGCCGACGGCGTACTGCTCTTTCCGCCTTATCTGACCGAAGCGTCACCCGCCGGGCTGGGCGAGTATCTCCGGAGCGTCTGCGAGAGCACGTCGTTGGGCGTCGTGGTGTACAACCGCGCGAATGCGATCTATCCCGCTAGAGTGTTGGCCCAGATCGCCGTGTCCTGTCCCAATCTGATCGGCTTCAAGGACGGCATCGGTGACCTGGAAGCAATGACACGTGTACACGCGACGCTCGGTGACCGCTTGGTCTACATCGGCGGACTTCCGACCGCAGAACTGTTCGCGGTGCCCTATCTCGAGCTCGGCGTGACAACCTATAGCTCCGCCATCTTCAACTTCCTACCCGAATTTGCGCTCGCCTTCTATGCCGCGGCGCGGCGACGCGACGGGGCAACCGTCCGCCGGTTCCTCGACGAAATCGTGTTGCCCTATGCGGCGATTCGTGACAGGCAGCCGGGTTACGCCGTGAGCATCGTCAAGGCCGGCATGCGCTTGACGGGACACTCCGCGGGCCCCGTCCGGCCGCCGCTGACCGACCTGGACCACGACGAATCCGCCCTGCTTGCCGAAATCATCAGCCGCGCAAGCATTCTAACCCAAGAGTTGAACCCAGCACTGACCAGTGTGGCCGGTGCAGCGCTATGACCGAGTGCCTTCTGTTGTTCGACGCCGGTCGGCATCGTCGCGGTCGAATGGTCCATTCTCCCGATCGCTTATCGGGGCGTTCCGGCACTGCCGATTCACACAGAACTCAGCGCACCCCAATCAACCGGTCTGCCCTGCCGCCTCGACTGCTGTCTGCACCTTCCTGCCCACTCTTGTGAGGACCGATAACCGATGGTCACATCGAATCACTACCCCGACACGGCCGCTGGGGCACCGGTGACGACGCAAATGTCCGTTGCCTCCCGAGCGCCCCGTCGTGCCATGATCCGTCGCGATACATTTGTCACCGCCGCGAAGGCCGTCACCGGAATCGTCGGACTCCTCGGCCTATGGCAGCTTGCGGTCGTCATCGCCAAGCCACCCGAGTTCATCCTGGTCGGCCCGATCGACGCGTTCGCCGAGTTGGCCAGGCGGCCTGAATACTTCGCCACCAACGCCTACGTCACGCTTCAGGAGGGCTTGGCCGGTTTCATTCTCGGAACAGCTTTGGGCGTCATCTGCGGGGCCCTGCTGCACTACTCACCGACATTGAGAACGTTCCTGTACCCGGCCCTCGTTGCGATCGACACGATACCCAAAGTTGCTCTCGCACCGCTGTTCATCGTGTGGTTCGGCTTCGGATTCGAATCCAAGGCCTTCGTCGCCATGGCCATCGCGTTCTTCCCACTGGTGATCAACACCTATGACGGCTTGGCCTCGGTACCGCACGAATTGAAAGAGCTGGCCCGCATCAACCGGGCGACGAGCATTCAGCGCATGACCAAGATCGAATTCATCTATGCGCTTCCCGCTGTCTTCTCCGGTGCGAAGATATCGATATCCCTAGCTGTCGGCGGTGCAGTGGTCGGTGAATTCATCGCCGGCTCAAAGGGTCTCGGATACGTGATCATGCTGGCCAACAGTCAGGTGGATCTAGCATCGATGTTCGCGGCGTTCATAGTGCTGGCATCGATTGCCCTCATTCTCTTCTTCGTCGTCGACCTGGCTGGCCGAAAACTCATGCCGTGGAAAAGCCATGCGAAGTAACACTTATGTCCGGAGAGTGCCATGACCAAGAAAGCCCGCAAGCTCACCGCAGCACTGTCAGCTGTTGCCTCCGCCGTGTGCATGGTCTCGGCCTGCGGCACCGGCGGATCGGAGAATTCGATGTCGTTGATGGTCGATGTCGGATACCTGCCCAAGCATGCGCCGTTCTTCTCGGCCGTGCGCCGGGGATTTTTCGCGGCAGAAGGACTGGATGTGACTGTCATGCCCGGCTCCGGTTCCAGCAATACCGTGACAGCGGTCGAGACCGGGCGCGTGGATGCCGGATGGGCCGATTTCGGTGTCACGGTGTTGAATCAGGGCCGCGGCGCCAAGGTGAAGCAGGTTAACTTGCTGCAGGCCAAGTCGGCGTACGCCGTCGTCAGCATGGATGGCAAGGGGATCAACACCTGGGCCGACCTCAAGGGAAAGACGGTGGCAACCGAGGGCGCAGGTGCCATGACCTCCATGTGGCCGTACGCACTGAACCAGCTCGGGCTGCAACAGCGAGATGTCAACGTCGTCCATGCGGCCAGCAGCGCCAAACTGCCCGGTCTGCTGTCTGGGCAATGGGACGCCACCCTCGCCCTGTCGGTTTCGGATGCACCGGCAATCGACGCCCTCGGGAAGAACCCGGTCGTCCTACGGTGGCGAGATCTCGGAATCGATTTGTACGGCAACGGAATCATCTTCTCCGACGACAGCCTCAGGAATCGGCCGGACCGGGTCAAGAAGTTCAACAACGCACTCCAACGCGCCTTCCTGTGGTCCTGCCAGAACCCGGAGTCCTCCGCCGAGGACTTCCATCGCGAGGTGGAGGGCTACGAGACCAGGACCGTGGTCAAGGCGCTCGATGAACAATGCTCGCTCAATTGGCCGGAGGACAGCTCCGACAGTCAGTTCGGCACGATGTCCGACGCCGGAGTCCAGAAGGTGATCGATATCTGTCACAACTTTCTGGGGCTGGACAAAAACATCACCGTCAACCCCTCGCAGGTGTACAGCGACGCCTTCATCTCTCCCCTCTCCAGGGGCGAACAGATCACTGCGCCCTGACCCGATCGGAGACCTCACATGAATATTCCGAACGCCATCTCAGTGAATCAGGTAGGAGTCAGCTTCCGCTCGCGCGACGGCCAGACGAATGCCGTCCTCGAAGGGGTCGACTTCGCCGTCGGCCACGGCGAGTTCGTATCCATCGTCGGACAATCCGGCAGCGGGAAGACCACGCTGCTGAAAACCATCTCCGGGTTGCAGCCGCCGACAGCGGGGACCGTCTCCGTCAAAGGCCGCCCGATATCTGACGGCGTGGAGGACATTTCCATGGTATTTCAGGCCCCGGTGCTGCTGCCCTGGCGGAACAATCTCGACAACGTCCTTCTCCCGTTGGAATTCCGCGGCAAGCGCGACGCCGCAGCCAAGCGGTACGCCAAGCAGCTTCTGGAGATGGTCGGCCTGGCCGGCAAAGAGAAGCGCTACTCCTATGAACTGAGCGGCGGAATGCAACAGCGGGTGGCGATCTGCCGTGCCTTGGTGTCGAACCCAGAGTTGCTGCTGATGGACGAGCCGTTCGGCGCGTTAGACGCGATGACGCGCGATTCGATGAATTTCGAAATCCAGCGGATCTGGCAGCAGGCCGGATGCAGCGTGCTCTTCGTCACCCACAGCATCTCCGAAGCCATCTGGCTCGCCGATCGAGTGGTGGTGGTCGGGGGCAAGCCCGGCCACATCGTCGCCGACATCCCCATCGAACTTCCCCGACCGCGATCGAAGGAACACCGCTACTCCCCCGAATTCGCTGAGTACGTAACCGAAATCGAGTCCCACATCGGAGTCACCGCAGGCATCAGCTGAACCGGCCAGCCGCCTCCAATTTCCAGCTCGAAAGGAACTGATCACCTTGTTGCATCTCACCGCCGATCCGAAGCTCCTGTTGGACGAGTTCAACCTCGATCCCCAGCGAAGCCTGCTTTTCTCGGCCATCCGGTTGGATTCGAATCCGCTGGTGTCACCGCTCATCGCGACCCAAGGGGGCAATCGCCTGCTGTTGGTGCGGCAGCAGGAGCAGGGCAATGTGCTCTCCGCCGGCGTCCCCGCACAACGGATCCGCTTCTACGCCCCGTGGGTCACCATCGACCCTCGCCCGGTAGCCGACGTGTCGGTGGCCGAGTCACTCACCGAACTGGTGGCCGAGCTCGCCCGCACAGAGCAGGTGCACCTGGCCCACGACGTGGTCTATAGCCATTTCCTCACGCTTGCCCCCTCTGTCGATGTGACGATCGAGCGCCGCGGCCGGCAGCCGGTCCGCATCCATCAGGTCCGCATCGATGATGTCACCGCCAGATTCGCCAAGTGGCGCGCACACGGGGCCGAAGTGGCGACCGAGTTGGTGTCCGGCATCGCACATCTCGAGGGAATCGAGACAGAGTTCGGCGCTCCCGACACCCGGTTCCGCCGTCTTGCCTCGATCGCCGCCGAGCGATCGATCCCCGGCTGCCTTATCGCCGCACCGCCGAATTTCACCGAGGTGACCGGCCTGCCTTGCGTCCCGGGGGCAGTAGCACTGTGGCGACCGGAATCAGACATCGTCCTGGTCTTCACCGTCGATCAGGGCGACAGCGACGCGGCTGAGCAGATCTACGGTCCAACGGTCGGCGAATCCGCCTCGCTCGCTGACGCCATCACCACCTACGCAAGCGATCGACGCGTCGGCATCGAAGAGGAATGGGTGTCGGTCGGTCTGGCACAAGAGCTCATCGACGCCGGCGTCGAGGTGGTGCCGGTATCCGGGGAACTGGCCCACTGGCGCGACGTACGCGACAACGAAGACCTCCCGTTCCAGCTCATCGCAGCGCGGACAAGCGTTTACGCCATCGAAGAGGCTCTGGATTGGGCCGACCGTCAGATCACCGCGGGGGTCAAGCTGACCGAACTCGATATTTTCGACCGCTACCTCGGTCACGTCGACCAGTTCCGTCGCGAGAACAACATTCCCTTCGACGTGGACCCCTATTTCACCAACCTGCACTCGTCGAACCGCATGCTCTTCCCCGGCCCACCGGTCGACTTTCCGATCGATCAGAGCACCACGTGCATCCAGCTGGACGCCGGGGTCCGGGTCAGCATCGATGGGGTTACCCTCGCGACCTCGGACATGGCCCGGTCGCTGCCACGCACCCCCGAAGCGAAAGAGGCGTACGGATTCTTCTTTACCGTTGTCCGCGAAGGGATCATCGGCCAGTTGCGCCCCGGCGTGGTGTGCGAGAGCGTCCATGAGGGCACCATGCGATTCCTCGAGCCGCATCTGCCGCGGATGATCGAGATCGGCATGCTCGGTGACGACATCGACTTCACCACCATCTACCGCAGGCGCAACGTCGGCCACCTCATGGGTAAGCAGGAGTCCTTCGCCAACGAACTCCGGCCCGGGTACAAGCACACCCTCGACATCGGCTCCTACGGAGCTGCAGAGATTCCGTGGCGGTACAACAATGCTGCCATCGGCACCGAGGACATGTGGTACATCGGTCGCGACCGCACCTACGTGCTCACCCAGCGGTGATGCGTGTGACCACCACACCACGTGACAGCCCCCACGAGCGCCTCACCTCGCTGGGCCTGACGTTGCCAAAGTTGGGCGCGCCTACATATGCGTATGAGGCGACCACCCGGCACGCAGACCTGCTGTTCGTATCCGGGCAGATCTCCCGCAACGACGACGGCACGATCTTGAGCGGCACAATCGAACCCGACCACCCGTGCGAACTGGGTCGGGCGGCGGCAAGACTCGCCGCGCTGAACCTACTCGCCCGGATCGATCAAGCAGTGGGGCTCGAACACGTCGAGCGGATCCTCAAGCTCAACGTCTGGGTCGCCAGCTCCGAGAGCTTCACAGACCAGCCGTCGGTCGCCGAAGGAGCGTCCCAACTGCTGGTCGATGTGCTTGGGGCGGCGGGGGCACACGCCAGAACGGCCTTGCCCGTACACGTGCTGCCTAAGGGAGCCCTAGTCGAACTGGACGCGATCGTCGCCGTCAAATAACCGACATCCGCACTCAGATGTCGGGAGAACGAGAAGTTGCGATCCGCACGTGTAGCCCACCATTCACCCGTGCGGTTATCGCATCTCTTCCGGCTCCGGCGGCAGAGCCGAGCAGATGTGCAATCCGCGAGGTCAATGCGAGAGAATGGCCCGGTGGACTGCGTGGTGGCACGAGAGGCGCTTTCGGCGCGCCTGGATGGGGAGCGTGAGCCGGTCCCCTCTGCGCGCGTCGACGAGCATCTGCGTGACTGCCAGGAGTGTGCTGACTGGTACGACCGGGCCGGAGCGCTGGGGCTGCAATTGCGCAATCTGGCCGACACCGGACTGATCGGTGCAGTCAGCGGACGCCCGGACCGCCGGGCCGGTGCGCTGAGCGCACTCTGGCACCGGCTGAGCCCACACCTGCTCACCACCGCAATCATCACCATCGGCATCGTCCAGCTGGGCTTGGCGGTCGCGCAGGCGGCAGGCATCAATTTCGGGATGGTTGCCGCCCACCATGGCTCGGCCAGCGGAGCCCACTTGCTGAACGAGTCGACAGCTTGGTCGGCGGCGCTCGGAATCGCGACGATTGCGATGGCCTTCCGCCGTCGAATCGCGCCAGGCCTGGCCTGCGTCCTGGTGATCTACTGCGGATTCCTCACCTATTACGTGGTGTCGGATGCGCCGGCGGGCCTCGTCACCCCGGTCCGGATCCTGAGCCATGTCCCGGTGGCTCTGGCGGCGATCATCTCGATGTGGGCGTCGCGCACCAAGCGACCGCAGGATCCGTCACCCAGGGCGCACGGTGAAGATGACGAATCGGGCCAGGGGGCACCGCCCCGTCGTCATCTGCGCGCCGCGGATGACCCCGCCGCCTGAGCCATTTACACCATCACACCGAACATGATCGCCATACCGGCGGCCATCATCGTCCGGCACAGTGTGCCGAAATACGCGAACGGCGATGTGTCGGGTTGCTGACGTGCCGCGAAGTAGCGGTACAGCCACACCGCTGCGGCAATCACGAAACCGATGGTCAACAGCCAGTTGACGGCAGTGATCCAGGGCGGCGGCTGCGCCGCGACGTGTTGCATGGCCATCGCCGTGCTTCCATGGTGTCCGGCCATGTGCATGGCGTGCATGTCCTGACCGCCCGCGGCGACCGTTTCGGTATGGCGCCCAAGCACATTGCCGTTCATGGCGGCGTACATCCAGGCCATCGCCAGCATCATTGCAGCGTGATAGCCGTCGATCACGCGCCCGTGGGTGGTTGCGGACCTCAGTGCGCCGGCCAGGAACCAGGCCGCGGCGACCAGAAAGAAATACATCGGGCCGAGTGTGGGCAATTCGGCCCCTCGCGGCCAGGCCATCACCATCATCGCGATGGCCATCGCCAGATGCAGCAGCTGGCTCATCACAGCGCTCGGCCGGCCCCACGAGCCCACCATCGCGTAGGCGCACTCGATCGCACTCAACGCGAACAACCCCGTCACAACCCAGCGGAGTGCAAGATCGGCGATCATTCGAAGTCCTGTCTGCGAAGGGGGATGACTCCTCCTTTGGTCGCAGACGAGAGTGTCAGAGTTCCCGCACCCATCGGCACTACGACACGCTGTCGTAGAATCGCATGGCCGCGACGTTTTGTTCGTTTCCGCGGCGGAAGGCCGGTTCGACTATGGCGCGTGTGCGCATGTCCACTGCGGCCGGGGTGTGGCGGGATCGCCTGACACTGCTCGGCATCGTCGCAGGTTGCACTGTGGTGTTGTCCATGAGCGGCGCGCACCTGGGCGCGCAGCGCCTGGCCGCTGCAGGCATCGCCGACCCGGGAACAGCCACCAGCGCAGCTCGGCTGCTCGGCCATTGGGCGGGCACTCTGGCGGGTGTGCTGTGCGTCGGAGCACTGGTCTGGATTGTGACGACCGCGACACCTCGCGACGACGGACGGATCGACGCGGCGTCCTTTCCGGTGCATCTGCTTGTCGAACGCATCGCCATTTTCTGGGCCTGCTGCGCCACCGCGATGATCGTCATCTCGGCGTCCGCCGACGCGGGGATTCCCGTCGGCCGGCTTGTCTCCGGGCCGGGACTCGGTAGCACCATCGCGGCCTCAGAGGTCGCACGTGGCTGGTGCGTGACAGCGATATGCGCGGTGGTGCTGGCGGTCGGCGTGCGGTTCACTCTCCGCTGGATGGGTCATTGTGTGGCGCTGCTGCCTGCCTTGATCGGCGTGATCGCGGTACCGGTGACCGGGAATGCCGGGCAGGGACCGGATCACGACATCGCCACGAGCGCCGTCATCGTCTTCTCAGTGGCGATGGCGGTGTGGGCCGGAACGAAGATCGTCTCTGCGGTACTGCAGGATGTCGTGCTCCGCAGCCGGGTCCAGGCGTTGCAGCTGACGTGCGGTGCGGTGGCCATCATCTACGGCGCCCTCCTGGCCACGCTGATGTTGGGCGGGTTGCCGGTCCTGGCGTCGGCATACGGGCGGGCCGTGGTGATCGCCGGGGTGCTGCTCGTACTGGTGTGGGCCGGCGACGGCCTACTCCTGTTGGCGCGGCGCACCCCGTCACGACTGGTCAACAGTGTGTCCGCGGCGGCGATGATCGTCGTGACCGCCGCAGTGGCGCTCGCCGCGAACAGTGTGCCTCCCCGATTCACGGCCCACGAGTTCACCACGTGGGACGTCTTTTTGGGCTACCAACTCGATGCGCCGCCGAGTCCGGTCAGCCTGATGACCGAGTGGCGGTTCGATCCATTGATCGGGACGGCCGCCATCGTGCTTGCACTCGGCTACCTCGTCGCGGTGGTTCGGCTGCGGCGACGCGGTGACCAGTGGCCGGTGGGTCGCACAATCGCCTGGTCTCTGGGTTGTCTCGCCTTGCTGATCACCACGAGTTCCGGAGTGCGGGCCTACGGGTCAGCGATGTTCAGCGTGCACATGGGCGAACACATGGCGCTGAACATGTTCGTGCCGGTGCTGCTGGTACTCGGGGCGCCTGTCACGCTCGCGCTGCGGGTGCTGCCCTCCGCGCCGAAGGGGGAAACCCCAGGTCCTCGCGAGTGGCTGGTGTGGTTCGTGCACGCCCCGGTGACGCGGTTCCTGTCTCACCCGGTGACGGCGTTCCTCCTGTTCGTCGGATCGCTGTACCTCGTGTACTTCACGCCCCTGTTCGACACCTTGATCCGGTATCACTGGGGCCACGAGTTCATGAGCGTGCATTTCCTGCTCACCGGCTACCTGTATTACTGGGGAATCATCGGCATCGACCCCGGCCCGCGGCGACTCCCCTTCCTGGGGCGGCTCGGGCTCCTGTTCGCGGTGATGCCGTTCCATGCCTTCTTCGGGATCGCCACGATGACAATGACCTCGTCCCTGGGCGAGAGCTTCTACCGGTCCGTCAATCTGCCTTGGTTGCAGAGCATTTCGGATGACCAACATCTGGGCGGCGCCATCGCGTGGGGTTCGAGCGAGCTGCCGGTGATCATCGTGGTGATAGCCCTGGTGGCCCAGTGGGCACGGCAGGACCGCCGGGCGGGTGCGCGCGAGGACCGCCACAGCGATCGCGGGTACGACGACGAACTCGACGCCTACAACGCCATGCTGAGCGAGCTCGCTCGCAACCGGCGTTGACTCCTAGGTCATTCGGCGGCGTCGGAACCGCACGTGCAGTTGCTCCCACAGGTGCAGTTTTCACACGTACAGTTCGGGTTGTCGCACTTTGTCGACTCCGCGGTTTCATTGCTGGTCATGCATATGAGGTTACGCCCAAGGGTTGCCGATCAGGCCACAACGGAACTAATCACGTCGTGCTCCCGACCAATCAATGAACTCCCGTATGGTCCGGTCAGGCAGTCAAACACATTGATGAGCGAGGTATCTCGGTGACGACGAGGCAGACCAGCGACACGGTCGAGACCCAACTACGGGCGATCGAGCGCCGGGTCTTCGAAGACGTCTGGATCAGCTCCGCGCGTGCCCGCGCTCTGGCCGCACTGGCCACCGCATTGACGGTGAGCGCCGTGGCACTGCAGGCGACCGGCGCGACACCTGCCGGCGTCACGCGCAACGGGCACTGGATATCCCTGGTGGCGTTCTCCCTGTTCGCCTTCGCGGCATCGGGATCGGCATTCGCTCTGCTGCGCCGCCGATTTCGATGGTGCTGCATGGCGATGTGCGCGTCGGCTGTCGCCACTGTGGTCGGCGCCGGGGCGTTCTGGTGGCATCACACCACGCATACTGCTTCCTGGATTCCGGCGGCACTGGGCACGCTCATCGTTGCGGCAATGACCGCAGCATGGCTGGGTGTGTGTCTGGCCCCGCTGGCCTCATCTCAGCCGGATATGCGCGCCGCCGGTAACTGAGCATCACCGAACGTATTCGGTTGCACCGTGCCGTAATTGCGCAACCGCAAGCTGTTCGAGACCACCAGGAAGGACGACACCGCCATCGCCGCACCGGCGATCAACGGGTTCAGCAGGCCCGCCGCGGCGATCGGGATGGCCGCGATGTTGTAACCGAAGGCCCAGATCATGTTGACCCGAATGGTCCGCATCGTCGCCCGGGCCAGCCCCAACGCCTGCGGCACCGAATCGAGATTGTCGCGAACCAGGATGATGTCGGCCGCGCCGATGGCTACATCCGTCCCCCGGCCGATGGCCAGGCCCAGGTCTGCGCAGGCCAACGCGGGACCGTCGTTGATCCCGTCGCCGACCATGGCCACCACCCTGCCCTGGTCGCGCAGCTTCTCGATCGCGCCGACCTTGTCCTCCGGCAGCACCTCGGCGACGACGTCGTCGATGCCCACGGCCGCGCCGATCGCGGCGGCCGTGGCGGCGTTGTCCCCCGTCAGCAGCATGGTCTTCATACCCTCGGCGTGGAGCTGGGCGATCGCACCGGCTGCCGAATCCTTGACGGCGTCGGCGACACAGATGGCACCGCGAACGGCATCGCCGCAGGCGACGAAAACGACAGTCTGGCCCCGTGACTCGCCGAGCTTGCGGGCGGCCGCCAGATCGGCGGGCACCACCCGGTCCCGGGTGACCCAGGCCGGACGCCCGACCGCCACGGCGACCCCGTCCACCGAACCGGTCACACCGTGTCCGGCGAACGCCTGGAAGTCCTCCACGGCGGCGATGTCCCGACCCGCGCGGGCGGTGACGATCGCATGGGCCACCGGATGCTCGGACGCCGACTCGACGGCTGCCGCGTACGCGAGAACGTCGTCCTCGTCCCATCCGTCGCCCTCTGCGACGACGACGGTGATGACCTGAGGCTGTCCGGTGGTCAGGGTGCCGGTCTTGTCGAAGACGACCGTGTCGACGGCGCGGATGGCCTCCAGTGCGCGATGGCCCTTGAGGAAGATGCCGAGTTGAGCTCCCCGCCCCGAGGCCACCATCATCGCCGTCGGGGTCGCCAACCCCAGCGCGCACGGGCAGGCGATCACCAGGACCGCCAGGGCCGCGGATACGGCCCGGTTGACATCGCCATCGGCCAGCAACCAGCCGATCGCGGTGGCCGCCGCGATCACGAGCACGCAGGGCACGAACACTGCAGCGATCCGGTCGGCGAGCCGCTGCGCGTCGGCCTTCTGTGCCTGCGCCTGCTCCACGAGGCGGACCATCCCGGCGAACCGGGTATCGGGTCCCACCGCGGCGGCCTCGACGACCAGGCGACCGTCGAGGACGACGGTGCCACCCACGACACTCGATCCTTCGTGGGTCTGCACCGGTTTGGACTCTCCGGTCATGGCGCTGACGTCGACCGCGGCCGCCCCACTCACCACGAGACCGTCGGCCGCGATGGCCTCGCCGGGACGGACGACGAACCGCTGCCCCTCTTTGAGCTCGTCCGCCGGCAACACCAGTTCGCCGCCATCGGCAAGCAACACCGTCACCGACTTGGCGCCCAGCGCGGCAAGCGCGCGCAGCGCTCCCCCGGCGCGCGAGCGCGCCCGGGCTTCGAAGTAGCGGCCGGCGAGCACGAAAACCGTTACGCCCGCGGCGACCTCGAGGTAGATCGCATCGCTGCCGAGCAGCGCCT
The DNA here is from genome assembly GCF_001665785.1 of Mycolicibacterium peregrinum. Classification (GTDB taxonomy): domain Bacteria; phylum Actinomycetota; class Actinomycetes; order Mycobacteriales; family Mycobacteriaceae; genus Mycobacterium; species Mycobacterium peregrinum_A. The sequence continues at coordinate 21,960 of NZ_LZSO01000012.1, read as the reverse complement.
GCCAGATCCCCGCAGCGTGGTAGGTCTGGTGATCGAAGAAGATCGTGTACATCGACCACACGGTGGCCGCGGTCACGCCGATGGAGATCAAGGTCTCCATGGTCGAGGTTCCGTGCCGGGCGTTGCGCAGCGCAGTGCGGTGGAACGGCCACGCCGCCCACGTCACGATCGGCGCCGCCAACGCGGTGAGCACCCACTGCCATCCGGCGAATCGGGTGTCGGGCACCACGGCAAACATCACCGACAGATCGGCGAGGGGAATGAACAACACGGCCGCGATCGCGAGGCGCCGGAGCAGGCTGTGCGCATGGTCGGCATCGGGGTCGACGTCGGTCGTGGAGCGCTCGGTGCGGGGCGCCGCCTGGTAACCGGCCCGCTCGATGACCGCACAGAGCTGCTCGACACCGACGTCCGGGGCGGCTTCCACCGTGGCGACACGTGTGGCGAAGTTCACTGACGCCCGCACCCCGTCAACCTTGTTGAGTTTGTTCTCCACGCGGGCAGCGCAGGCCCCGCACGACATTCCTGTGACGTCGAGCGCAATGCGCTGAGACACCTCTTTGTCGGAGACAGTTGCTGTTGTCACCACCACTCCCAATTGCTCATTCACCACGTCGGTGGCATACGTCACCGAAGAAGTAGTCGGTCCAGCCCGATGCCGAGTTCCCGGGCGTCATCGAATAATGTCGATGGCTGTGACTACCGAACGCAGCGAAGATCACGTTACGCGGCTGGCCTTCGCCGCCGGCCGCGGTGATTCGGCGGCGCTCGAGCAATTCATCCGGGCCACCCAGACCGACGTCTGGCGAACGGTCGCCTACCTGGGCGATTCCGGGTCTGCCGACGACCTGACCCAAGAGACGTTCATGCGCGCCATCACCGCGCTGCCCCGGTTCAGCGGCCGGTCCTCGGCCCGCACCTGGCTGCTGTCGATCGCTCGGCGGGTCGTGGTCGACCAGATTCGGCACAAGCAGAGCCGGCCGCGGACCCAGCACGGTGTGGACGTCGAGCAGGTTCTCGAGAGCTACCGCCCGGTGGGTGGGTTCGAGAAGATGGTCGAGATTCGACTCCTGTTGGACGGACTCGATCCCGACCGCCGCCACGCGCTGTTGCTGACCCAGGTCCTCGGCTTGTCCTACGCGGAAGCGGCCGAAGTGTGCGGCTGCCCGGTCGGCACCATACGTTCACGGGTCGCGCGCGCCCGCGAAGACTTGATCGCCGCGACCCAACGGGACGATCTGACCGGCTAGCGTTGCCGGCGGTGCTGCCGCCATCCCACAACGACGTCCACGGCCACGAACACCACCAGGCCGACACCCAGCAACGGGATGAACCAGCCGACGGCGGCCGCCACCAGGACCACCGCGACCGCGGCGCCGGGCGGTAGGCCGTTGAGGACACCGCGACGAGGTGCGATGCCCACCAGGGCACGGCTCGCAGTGGGGCGACGGTGCCACCACAGCAGGTAACCCCGCACGATCACGGTGACCAACGCAACGGCAAGGCCCAACAACACGAGCTGGTTGGCAATCCCGAACAGCAGTCCCATGTGCAGCTGGACGCCCCATGCGGAGAGCTTTGCCGCCAAGGGCCAGTCGGCGAACCACGAGATGTCGGTCACCTTTGCGGAGGTTCCGTCGACAGCCACCGCGTTGTTCGACATCACCCAGGGCTGCCGGGTCTGCGCCACCGTGAACGCGGTGTGCGAGTTCGCGGGAATCCCGACCTCGACCTCGCCGCCGATCCCGGCATCGCGCGCTGCCTTCAGCACCCGGTCGATGTCGACTGCCAGCGACGCGCCGGCCTCATGTGCGGTGGCGGGGCCCGCAACACCGTGATGCCCCTCGTGACCGGACATGGCGCCGGGCATATCTTCCGGCGCGCCGTCGAGCGCCGTCGACACGGTCGGTGTCGTCCACGACAGCGCGGCACGCATGGCGGTGACGTTGTCGCCGGCGAACCGTGACCAGGTGAGACCCGTCGCCGACAGGAACAGCAATCCGATGGCGATCCAGATCCCCACCGCCCCATGCCAGTTCAACACGCGCGCTCGACCCCGGAGGGCGCCGTCTAGCGTCAACAGCCTGGGCTTTACACCACCCCGCCGCGACATTCGACGGTATCTGCCCCACCACAGGAACACCCCGGCCAGCGCGATCAGCCACAGCCACGACGCCGCGAGTTCGCTGTACATGCGGCCCGGCTCGCCGAGATGCAGGCTGCGGTGCATCTGATCGATCCAGGTCCGCAGTGGCAGTGCGCCACTGCTGCCATACACCGTGAGTTCCCCGTGCGAGGCGCCCGTCACCGGGTCGATGAAGACCGCATGCCGTTCGGACTCACCCAATGACGGATCGTCGAACATGACGCGCGTGGTCTCACCCGGCCCGGTTGCCGGACGAACCGCGGTGACTGCCAGATCGGGTCGCGCCGCCTGAGCGGAGCGGATCTGCTCGGCGACCGGCAACATGTCACCGCTGCTGTGGGATTGCAGTTGATCACGGTAGACGAACTGCTCGATGCTGGGCGCGATCGCGTACAGGCCGCCGCTGATCGCGGCGATCAGCAGGAAGGGCCCGACGAAGATCCCGGCATAGAAGTGCAGACGCAGCAGGAACGCGCGGTGGTGCGCTGTCCCCGCCGGTGGCGAGATCGACGGTTCCGGCGTCGTGGTCTCATCGGTGGCTGTCGACGGATTCTCGCCCATGGCTCCTCAGCGGTCGAACGGTTCCTCGATAAGAGTGGTCGTTCGCGCCGCGTCGACAGTTCCCGACGGGTATTCAGCCACCCATGTGCCCGACGGTCACCCAGCGGATAGCCCTCGACACCAGCGAGGCACGTTGCTGGGGCAGCCCATCGGGCGCGGATTCGGGGGCGTCGAGGGCAGTGCGCTCTTCAGCCTGGTAGCCGGCCTGCTCAACGGCAGCGCAGAGGTCGGCCACACTGATGTCGGGGCCGGCATCGATGGTCGCGACCTTGGTGGAGATGGCGACCGAGGCCTGCACCCCATCGATCTTGTTCAGCGCGTTCTCGACTCGGCGCGAACACGCTCCGCAGGACATTCCTGTCACGTCGAGTCGGATCCGTCGGGTACCTGATGTCTCGTGTGCGGCCACGTCTGTCACTGCCATCCCTCACTGTCTAACGGCGTCTGATTGATGAGTCGTTGCACAAGCGGGCTGAGTTCCCGAGCCCTGGCTGAGCAGTGCCCGCACGGAGGTCGGTTCCGCCACGAGCTCGCCGACGAATCGCACATCCAGCGGTAAGGCCGGGTACCCGGCCAGGTACTCCGCATAGGTGCGTCCGTCGAGCTGCAGGCCCAGCCCGATCCACGCGTCGATCACCGACCAACGCCGCGGATTGGCTCTTGCCCAATCACTTTCGTCCAACCGGCGCTTCCACTCGTGACTGTCGATCTCTTCGGAGGCCATCGCGCCGAGCATCTGCCGGTATGCCACCGTCTGCCCGCGCATCACCTCGATCCCGGAACCCAGCTCGTCCGGTCCACCGAACTCGGGCAATCTGCGAAGAATGCTCGTCGCCGCCGCGCGGCCGGTCGTCACTTCCTCGATCAACTCCACCGTCGGGTAGGCCTGTAGCGCACGGCAGGCATCGGCAACCGCCACCAGGATGTCGGCGGACCCGCGCACTTGTTCGGCTGTTCCCAGGACCCGGGGCAGGCGCACGATGGTGAAATCGAGGTCTCGACCGGCACTGACCACTGCCAGTTCCGCGAGTGCCTTGGAGGCCGCGTACGGGTACGGAGCCTGACGCGGGTCGACCACGTGCGGCGAGGAGACATCGGCATTGACGACATAGGACGACAGGTGCGCCAGCCGGGCGCCCGTCGCCGCACACGAATCGGCCATGGTCGTCACCAATTCCACATTGGCCGAACGGAGTTCGCGGTAAGGAACCACCACGTTGGTGTTCCCGATGCAGTTGACGACGGTATGGGCACCGGTCTCGCGGATCAGCGCCTGCAACTCGACCGGACCGAAACAGCGAACAAGGGGCTCGATGCGGACGCCCGGCGTACCGCGAAGCTCCGCCCAGACCCGGTTGTCGGGTGGGGCCGATCTCATGGCCAGCACCACGTCGGGTCGCAGCGCATCCGACCGGGTCAGCTCCAGAATCTCCTCGGCGAATCCAGTGCCCAGCACTCCGGACGCACCCACCACCAGCACGGGCTCTGCACCGTGGGCTGACGGTCGTGGTCTCGGCGCTGCAGGGATGTCCCGCGTCGACAGTCCGGTGAAGTCACGTTCGATCTCTGTCGCCGTGTCGGCGTCCATCCAGCTGCCGGTGATCGACATGTCGTCCACCAGGTTCGCCGCGGTATCGGCACTGATGAGGTCCAGGATCGACACCTGCCGACCGAGATACCTCCGGGTAGCAGGCAGGATTCGCACGAGATCCAAGGACCCGATGCCTTCGTACAAGAGCGACGCATGCGGTGTGATCGGCCTCTCGAGGCGCGCGCTCCAGAGGGTGGCGAGACCGGCCGCCTGCTCTCCTGCTTCGCCGACGTGGGTTGCTGGTCCGGAGACAGATGTCGGCAGCAGCGCGGTGTCGATCTTTCCGCCGGGCTTACGTGGAATGCTCGCGACGCTGGAAACAGCGAACGACGGCACCCGCGAATCCACCAGAATGTTCCTGATACGTGCTGCCGCAGAAGGGTCTTCATCGCCGTCGCGGGTCCGCTGGGTTTCGAACCACACCCCCAGCCCGCCGTTGTGACGCTCGATGGCGACGTCGACCACGGCCGTGTCGGCCCAGATGCGTCGGGTGATCTCGGCGGTGTCGACGCGCTTGCCCGCGATCTTGACGATCGCGTCCCTACGTCCCGCGAGCATCGGGTATCCGTCGTCGTCGATCGTCACCCGGTCGGCAGTCGAAAAGGCGCGCTGCCGCCGGCCGTCGGGCGTCACGACCCACCCGAAACTGGCACTGTCCACGCCGAGGTAGCCGTCGGCCACCATCTCCCCCATCACCACGACTTCACCGAACCCGATCACCACCGCGTTCGGAACGAGTGGTCGGCCCAGTCGACGGCGCGCGCCATGCTCGATTACCTGGCCGCCGTCGATGATCGGCAGGTAGGTCACCACGACTGTGGTCTCTGTCGGGCCATAGCTCGACACGAGCGAGACGTTCTCGGCGCTCACGGTGTTGATCCACTTGTCGACGGCGGTCGGACGGACCGGCTCGCCGCCGATCACAATCTGCCGGAGTTGCGAGCGGCCGACTCCGGCGATCGCGTCGACATCCTCACCCCACAGCTGCCACAACGCGGTGGGCAGATCGACGATGGTGGCTCCACTTTCCACCAGATCATCGGTAAGGGCCTGCAGATCAGCGTCTTTCACTGCGGCTGAACGGACGATCCTCGCCCCGGCCACCGCGGCACCGAACACTTCTTCGACGCTGACATCCGATGTCAGCGGCGCACTTTGGAGGATCGTGTCATCCGGTCCCCAGCCATACGCCCGGGTCGCGCCGACGCAGAACGTCGCGAGTGCACCGTGGCTGACGTGGACGAGTTTGGGTTCCCCGGTCGATCCCGACGTGGGCATGACGTAGGCGGTCCTGGTGGCCAGGCACGGGTCCATTGCCGTCTGTTCGACACGGGCCTCCACCAGCCGACCACGGTCCCCGTCGGGACGCGACAGGATATTCGCCGACGCGACATCGACGATGTGCGCCGAGATCCCGTTGCCGGATTGGTTGATCCGTTCGGCCCGCGATTCCAGCTGATCATCGCGGTCGCAGATGCTGTATCCACAGCCCGCCAAGTGGCACCCGATCAAGAGCCCGATTGTCTTGTCGGTGCCGTCGTCGGTGAACACCACCACATCGCCCGGTGCCACGCCGGTTTCGAGCAGCCAGACGATCGAGGAATCGACGTGGGCGTGGCGCCGACGACATTCAGCGACGGTCTCGGGACGGTCGAGAAACCATGCGGATGGCGGTGGTGCTGAAGGCTCAGATTCTTCCGAAACCGGCCACAGTGAACCGTCCCTGGCGACCGTTCGCCATGCGTCGACCGTCATGCCGATCGGGGAATCCCACATTGTCGGCATCGATTTCAGGGCGGCCGCGATCCGGGGCGCCACGTTCAAGCCATTCTGCCGGGGTAGATCCGGCCGATTCCATATGTTGAGGGTCAGTGTGCGGCGGTGCTCGTCGAGCACCGTCGCCACGGTGATGCCCTCTACCGGTCCGATATCCGACGTTACCGGTGCGTCCGACAAGAACGGCGCCAGCTCAGGCGCACAGGGCTCACGCAGAAAATTGAGCGTCAACGTCTCCACGGAGGTAGTGCGATTGATTGCCAGATACATTCGACGGTAGTGCTCTTCGCGCAACCAACGGCGCCGGCCGGCCTTGACATAGCCCCGGTCTACGCCGCGCACCACGTCGGCCACCGAGGCGTACGGCAAGAACCGGACCGGCTGCGCCATCGAGTTGACCAGGCACGTCGCGACATCGAGGTCAGGATCACCGAATCGGTTGTCGACCGCGTGTACCAGCAGGGTCTCGGTGGTGTGACGAAGGCTTGCGTCCACCGCAGTAGCGGCCGCCGCGACGAGCATGTTGAGCGGGACGTTCTCCCGGGCGGCCAGATCGACGATCTGGTCGTAGTCTTCGCCGCAGATCACCGCAGTTTCGACCAGAATCCCTCTGGCCGCGGTGAGGGGGCCGTCAGCGGCCACATATATGTGACCACCCTCCTCGGCGGCCACGGTGAGCTCCCGCTGCACCACGGAGGTGAGCCGTGGGAGAGATTCGTCGATCCGGGTGGCCTCTCGGCGGTGAGCGGTGGCGATACCGGTCAGACCGGCACGGACGCCGGCGCCCTCACCAGGGTCGGCGCCGGAGAGGAAGCGCCCCAGATCGGCTTCGATGATGCCGATCGCTCCCCCATCGAGCAGGATGTGATGTGCTTGGGCAGCAAGGCCGATCACCAGGCCACTGCCGTCCAGATGCACGGTATAGCGCGCCAATGGTGTTGCGAAGATGCCCGATTCCCACTCGTCCGGCAGGGCAGCGAAGGCGTCGCTGCCGGACACGTGCACGATGTCGTCGGCGTCCAGCCGGGGCACGAGCTCGGGATGACCGCCCGGATCGGACGGATCCACCAGCACACACAACTGAATCGGGTTGGCGTGGATGGTCTTCCGTAGAGCAGCCAGGAACTCCGTCTGCGGGGTCGGACGCAACCGGTAGTGCCTGCCGATCAGGTACAGATGCGGATCATCGTCCTGCAGCACCCCGTTGTAGATGTTCTGCTGTGATCGGCTCAGCGGAATACGTTGCGGATTCGGCCCTTCAGACAGGTTCACCCAGCTTCTCCAACTCCTGGACCCATCCCGCCAGCGACAGGTTGTCCGCCAGCCGCCGCGGAACATCCGATTCCCGATCGATGCCGAGCTGCTTCATCAACAGCACGAACCGAACCGAGTCCAGCCCGAGATCTCGTAGGTCGGTGGCGTCACCGTCGATGAGATCTGACTCGTCGACGTAGAGCACCTCAGCGAGTGCAGCGAAGATTCTGCTCCTCGACGTCTCACCCACCGGTTACCACGCCCAAGGCCGCCCGCATGATCTTGCCGGACTGGGTTCGTGGAATCTCCTGCACGAACCTGATCGTCGATGGCCTGGCCATCGGCTCCGATTCCTGCCGGAAGCGGGTCGCAATGGCATGTTTGAGCTTCCTGGCCCCGGAATCGTCCATGTCCATCGACGTGACCACGGCCAGACCCACCAGCGCGCCGAACTCCTCGTCGGGGATCTCGAAGCAGGCTGCCTCGTCGACGCCCGCTACCCCCGCGGCGATTCGATCAATCTCGTCCGGCGCGATGTTGACTCCTCCGGAGATGATCATTTCCGATGACCGTCCCCTGATGTAGAAGAAGCCGTCGTCGTGGCGATCGAGAAGGTCTCCAGTGTTCACCCACCCGTCGACCAGAGCTCCGGCGGTGCGGTCGGGGTCTTCCCAGTACCCCAACATGTTTGCCGGGGACTTGATCCACAGCGTGCCCGATGATGCCGAACCGGAGGAGGATCTGGTGGGCGGACCGCTGCCGTCGGCGTCCAGGTGGACCGCCACACCGGGATACGGCCGCCCTACCGCCCCGGCTTCGATTCTGGCGATCGACCCGTGCTCGGTGGGAAGACACAATGCGGTGCAACCTGTTTCGCTGAGCCCGTATACCTGAGCGGTACGCACCCCGGCAGCTTCGACAAAGCTGACATCGGAGGCAACCGCGCGGGATCCGCCGTAACCGACCATGCGCAGTGATGGCGGGACCGGTTTCCCGGCGGCCCGCAGTTCGGTCACGAGACGGGTCAGGAGCGTGGGCACCAGGCACGTCGTCGCGACATCGTTTGCGGTGAGGATCTCGGCGACCGACGCGGAAGTCTCACCGCCGGTGATGCAGAGGCCGCCCTGCATCAGGCAGTTGAGGATCCACCAGAGCCCGCCTATGTGCGTCGCGGGCAACGGTGAGTACGTCGTTTCGCCGACGACCCAGTCAACCCAGGCCAATTGCTCTCGCTGCAGGATGTCGGCGATGGAGTAGAAAGTCCGATTTGGCAACAACACGGCTTTCGGCGCACCGGTAGTGCCGCTCGTGAAGATCATCGCCAACGGGTGATCCGCTCCATCAACAAGATTGCCGGACGACGGATCTGACACGGGTTGGTCAGCGCGGTCGGCCGCGTCGGCAACGATCGTGACGTCGAAGGCAGGGATTTCCTGGAGTGAACTCGAGAGGTCAGACGTTTGCAGCCGGCAACCCGGTGCGATCAGAATCGCAGCGGGGTTGGTGATCTCGCCGAAGCGGTCAACGGTTGCGGGGGGCAGTCCGCCGTCCACCATGACCGCGATCGCACCCACTGCCGCACAGGCCAGCACGGACAGGTAGGTCTCGGGCCCGTTGTCCGAGAGGACGAACACACGGCTTCCCCGAGCGACCGACCGGGAGGCGAGTTCGGCTGCCAGCCTGTCCACTTCGGCCATCAGGTCCCGGTACCGAATGGCGCTGGTTTCGTCGCAGCGACGGAGGGCGATCGCCTCGGGACGTTGTCGCGCCCGCTCGGCGATGCGTTCCAGCACCGTGGATGGTGAGGGTGTCATAGCCATCTTGCTCTCGTGGGGAAGTCAGGGGATGTTGAGTGCGGCCAGTTCGACTTCGCCGGATGCGGCGCCCCCGTCCTCATCCCAGAATTCCACCGAGCACGGAATCTTGAGATAGCGAATCGTCCGGTCGACCACCTCGAAGTCGTTGCACAGCAACCGCGCCGAGAACTTCTGGGACTTGATCGGCCGCTTGAACCGCGATTTGGTCGTCTTGATAAGCATGCTGGGGAGTTGATAGTTGAAGTAATCCTCGATCGACCAACCCCGAAATTCGGGTATCACCTCGTTGAGGATGGCCGGCGCGAATGCGCTGTATGCGAGTTGGTTGAAGCACAGGACCCACTCGGCGGCGTTGAAGTGACCGGTGTCCCGAATGTATGCGGGCTCTTGGATGCTGAAGTTCCCCACGGCGGATACCGAGGTCTCGGTGGCCTCGTATTCCGCGTCGAGAAGATAGCGGCACCCTTTGTAGGAATACGGTTCCAACACCTTGACCAGCAGATCCTCGGGGATAGGCGCCATGCGGGTGATGTCGTACCCACTCGTGACCACAGACAGTGTTTCGGCGGTGCTCATTCTCATACCCCATATCCCGGTGTTGTGAGGCCGTCCAGCATGGTCAGCCGATGGGTCGTCAAAGTTCCTGGCGTCGTTCCGTGTTTCGCGCGGTGCATCAGAACCCGGTTGTCCCACAACACGACATCGCCCACTTCGTAGTGCTGGGCATGGATGAACGGCGACGTGAAATCCGGGTCGAGCTGCCCGGTGGCGGTCATCAGTTCCTGGAGCACGGTGGGCTCCAGGACATGTCCGTTCCGGTCCTCGATCTTCGTGGTGCCCGACGCGCAGATGTAGAGAATCTCCTGCCCGGTCTTCGGGTGTCTGATCACCGTCGGCCAGGCGATCGGAGGCGTGGTCCTGGAGATCTCATCCCACACCTCGCCGATCGGCTTGTATACGTCATGCGGGCGAATCTTGATGTGCCGCCGGGGATCATGCGTGGCAAAGGTGCCACGGACCGGGCCGCGTACAGCCTCGGGCAGGGACTCCCACACCTTGTTGAGGTCGATGAAGTAGGTCCCTCGGTCAGTCCCCGGCACGGCCAGTGGCACCACCATCGAGAATGCGAACGGCTCGGGCATGAACATGTAGTCGATGTGCCAGAACGCGCCGGTTCTCGGGACGCCGTTCCCCTCCTCTGTGGAGGAAACGAAGATCTCCGGGTGGTCTTTGTGGTGATAGATCGGCTCGTAGTACGTGACGACATCGCCGACGATGCGGCCCAACCGGAGGAATTCCTCGGGTGTCGGATGAACGTCTTTCAGAATCACCAGCTTGTTCCGATAGACGATCTCCCGGATCTCGTCCCTCGTGATGCTGTCGAGATTTTTGGGGTCGATTCCCGTGACGTGCGCCCCGAGCCCCTCCCCCAACACATTCAGCGTCAACTCTTCTCCTCGTTCGGCACCGTGGACCGCCGGTGGTGCGACTATCGGATTGGTCGAATCAAACTCGTTGAAAGTTCCGGCTATTCGCGATTTTTCTGTGAACTACCTGTCCAGGTGGCCGGCAGCATCGGGATGGATTCTCCGGGGCCCTCAGACCGAACCATCCCAGCCGGGCCTGCATTCGTGACGACCGCGGTGGCCCCGGAGAAGCCAAGAGTGGTTGCTCCCTGTGTACTGGCGAGCGGTGACCCGGGCGGGGCGCTTTCGGGACCCTCCGCTGCCTCGGTGTCCTCCAGAAATTCGTAGCGGTAGCTGCGGGCGCGGTCTCGGTTGCGACCAGCCTGCTTTCGACGGGTACGCGCGATGACCGCAGCCCTGGCCGCCGCGACGGTGGTCAAGGTATCTGCCATTTCTCCAGGGGATTTCGCACCGGCCCTCGGGCCTGCCGTCACTCCCGGTGGGTCCAGACCCGGCACGGCGTAGCCGACAACGGATGGGCCTGCCGGCCCGCCCGCTGGACCCGGACTGCTCGGGGTGAGCCCACCAGGCCCCGCACTGGTCTGCGGAACCGCTGGTGACCCCGTGGACAGGGGCGGTGGCATGCCGACATCGACCGACCCGCCGGCGCGATGTCCTGCGTGGACATCGGTGGATGCCGGCATCGGCCCAGGCGCCGGAACCCGGTCCTGCAGCAGCGTCAGTGCGCTCAGCGCGCCGAGGGCACTGAGCGCCGGCGCGAAGAACGGCAGGAGCAGTAGCGAATACGAGGCGTAGTACGGATACCAGAGCATGTCGTAGAGCACCAGTGCGATGGCGGCGAGGATGGCGGTCTCGGCCGGGTTGAAACCCAGTTTCCCGAAGAACTGTTGGAACGTTTCAAGGAGCTGTTGGGGATTGCCGGCTCCCGAAATGAGGTCCGAGATCAGTCTCCAGATGTCGTTCAGTGGCAGGTCGCCTGAGGTTGTGCTCGACGTGTTCTGCTGCTCGCTCCGTGCTTCTCCCCCCGGCGCCAGGATCGACGGAGCCGGCCGGGTCGGCGGAACCGCTGAGTACGCGCTCGCGGCCACCGCTTCGTAGGTGGCCATCGATTCGGCCGCCTGCAACCACATCCGCACGTAATCGGCCTCGTTGAGTGCGAGCGGAATGGTATTGATACCGAAGAAGTTGGTGGCCAGCAGCACGCCGTGGGTGACATGGTTAACCGCGAGTTCCGCCAGGGTCGGCATGGTCGCCAGCGCGCTGCTGTAGGCCGCAGCGACCGTCTCATGCTGTGCGGCGGTGACGGCACTGTCGGACGAGGCCTGCTCCAGCCACGCCAGGTAAGGGCCGTGGGCTGCCACATACTGTGCGGCGCTGGGTCCTTCCCAGCTGCCGGCCTGCACGGCGGCCAGGATCTGCGTGAGTTCTGCCGCCGCCGCGCTGTATTGCACACTCAAGCCCTGCCACTGGGCAGCCGCGGCCACCAGTGAGCCCGGGCCAGGCCCGGCGGTCAACAAAGCCGAATGCACCTCTGGAGGCACCGCAAACCAGAGCGGTGCGGTCACGTCATCACCTCCTCGCATGAGCGTTGATTGCGACCACACAGCCCGGTACGCGTTGCCTCGTAATTCAGCTAGTCGGGTCCGTGCGCCAGAAAGTTCCCGAGAAGTCGGTATTGACCGGTCAACCGGGGCAATGACTCTCGATGGTGTGACACGTGTGCCGCTGCTTGTGCGTTCACGGGTACGGTCGGCGCATGCCAGTCATCGACGCTCGTCACCTGACCGCGATCTCAGAGACCGCGCTCCTGACCCTGCACCAGAGAGCAGCCGAGGCGGCGCGTCCCGACGGCATCATCGAGGACCCGCTGGCTATCGCGCTGCGCGACAGCCTCGGGTACGACTACCGGCATTTCGGCCGTACCCACCAGGCCACCGCCCTGCGGGCCGTCGCGTTCGACAACGCCACTGGCCGTTATCTGCAGATGCAGCCGCGGGCCACCGTGGTTGCCCTGGCTGAGGGACTGCAGACCAGCTTCTGGCGCCTCGACAATGGCGAGATGAATTGGCTCTCTGTGGATCTGGAGCCCATTGTGCGGCTGCGTCAGCAACTGCTTCCACCCTCGGACCGACTCCGCCACCTGGCACAGTCCGCGTTCGACTACTCCTGGATGGACCAGGTTGACCCCGCCAACGGTGTGCTCATCACCGCCGAGGGCTTATTCCAATACCTGAAGCGCGACGCGGTGTTGGATCTCATTGCGACATGTGCCGCCAGATTCCCCGGAGGACAGCTGATTTTCGACAGCGTCCCTCGATTTCTGAGCTGGTACTCGCAGCGACGCGGCATCAAACTCAGCAAGGAGTACACCGCGCCGCCGATGCCGTTCTCGTTGACCGCCGACCGGTATGACGAGCTGCGTGCCATCCGCGGCATTCGTGCCGTACACGAACTCGAGATGCCGGCGGGACGCGGCAAGGTCCTGTCGCGCGCCGCGGCACTCGTCTACCGAACCCGCTCGCTCCAGCGCTTCCGAGCGCCGACCAACGTCATCGAGTTCGGTTGATACATCGGAGTAGTGGGCCTACGCGACGCCGATCAGCGCGGCGCGGGCCAATACCTCTTCGGCCTTCTTCACATGAGCGGCGTCGACGAGAACACCCTCGACTCCGACCGCCCCACGACCGGCCGCCTCGGCCTCCCGGTACGCCGCGACGTTGCGGTGCGCCAATGCGACCTCCTCGGCCGACGGGGCGAACACCTCATTGGCGATCGGCACCTGGCTGGGGTGGATGGCCCATTTTCCGGTGTAGCCGTATAGCGACGATCGACGCGCCTCGGCCTCGTAGCCGGCAACGTCCGCGTAGTCGGGGTATGGAGAGTCGATGGCGTCGATTCCGGCGATTCGCGCCGCCACCATGATCTTGTTGCGCGCATATGCCCAGAAGTCACCGGGGTACTCGCCCATCGGCACGAAATTGGTGTCCACCCGTGCACCCTGGGACAGCGAGAAGTCGCCGACGCCGAAGATCACCGCGTCCAGTCGCGGGCTCGCCCGTACGATCTCCTCGGCGTTGGCCAGTCCTTCGACCTCCTCGATCAGTACCTCAAGCCGAATCTTCTTCTCCAAGGCCAGCTTTTCTTCCAGCTGGGTGAGCAGCAGGTCGACCCACCAGACGTCCTTGGCGGTGCGGGCCTTGGGGATGACGATGGTGTCGAGTTGGGCACCGGCATGAGTGACGACCTCGATGATGTCGTCGTGGCACCACGGGGTGTCGAGACCGTTGATCCGGATCGCGCGTGCGGTCCGGCCCCAGTCGAGCTCGGTCAGGGCCCGGATGGCCTTGGCCCGCGACTCCACCTTGAGCCCCACCGGAGTCGCGTCCTCCAGATCGAGAAACACCAAGTCGGCACCGCAGGTGACTCCCTTGATGAACATGTGGTCATTGCAGGCAGGCAGGGCGAGCTCAGAACGGCGAACCAGATTGGTCATGAGATGTGAATTCCTTTGCATAACTGAGTGTCAGAGCACACCAACGGTGTGCAAGTGATCGATTTCTTCAGCTGTCAGACCCAACAGCTCGTGGTAGACCTCGGCGTTGTGTTCACCGAGACGGGGGCCCAGCGAGTCCACTCTCCCGGCGTTCCCCGAGAATCTCGGGACGGGCGCCTGCACCGTCATGGCGCCGAGTTCGTCGTCGGCGACCGATACGAACACCCCACGATGTTGCAGTTGCTCGTCAGCCACCAGGTCGGCGATCTCGTACACTGGCGCCGCAGCCACTTCGGCAGCGTCGAACACCGCCATTGCCTCGGACAATGTTTGTGCGGCAACCCATTCCGCCACCACCGCATCAACTTCAGCGGCGCGTGCCAGCCGGCGCTGCGGATCGGAGAAATCGTCATCTGACACCAAGTCGTCGCGCCCGATGGCGCGGAATACCCTCAACGCCAGGTTCGGCGAACTTCCGGACATGGCCAGCCAACGCCCATCGGACGTGCGATAGGTGTTGCGGGGCGCCGATATGTCCCAACGGTTGCCGGCGCGGCGTGGAACGATACCGAGCTGGTCATAGCCCAACAAGTTCTGCTCCAGCAGTCGAGCCAGCGGGTCGACGAGATTGATGTCGATCAATTGGCCACCGGCGCCGTGCACGTCGCGGTGGTAGAGCGCCATCATCACGGCATAGGCGGCGTTCAGCGACGCCACCCCGTCGGCGAGCATGAATGGCGGCAGGGTCGGCGGGCCGTCCGCTTCGCCTGTCACATGGGCGAATCCGCTCATCGCCTCGCCCAGTGTGCCGAACCCGGGGCGTTCGCTCTTGGGGCCGGACAGTCCGTACCCGGTGATGTGCAGCATCACGACACGGTTGTTAACCAACCGCAGGGACTCGTAATCCAAACCCCATTTGGCCAGTGTCTGCGGCCGGGTGTTGACGATGACGACGTCCGACTTCTCGACCAGGCGCCGCACCAGATCCTGACCTTCGGTCACCCGCAGGTTGGCGGTCACCGATTTCTTGTTGCGGGACACTGATTTCCACATCAGCCCGACACCGTCGCGCTGGTTGCCCCAGGTTCGGATGGGGTCACCCTGCCCCGGCTGCTCCACCTTGATGACGTCAGCGCCGAACTCGCCCAGATACGTCGCGGCCAGGGGGGCCGCCGCGAGCGTGGCGAGGTCGAGCACCCGGATCCCACTGAGCATGCCGCCCATCTACGAGGCCGACCTGGTGAGTGCGCCGGCAGGCCGATCCAGACCCAGGTGGTCACGCAGAGTGGATCCGCTGTATTGGGTGCGGAACAATCCCCGATGCTGCAGCTCTGGCACCACCATCCGCACGAAGTCCTCGTAGGATCCCGGCGAATGCGTTGCGGCCATGACGAACCCGTCGCAGGCGCCGCCGGTGAACCACTCCTCCATCTGGTCGGCCACCTGCCTGCCAGTGCCGACGAACCGCGGGCCTTGCAACAGGGTGGCGCGGTGGCCCGCGAGGTCGCGCACGGTGACCTTGTCCCCGCCGATGTGAGTGCGCAGGTTCTGCACGAGACCGCGGATGCCCGAGACCGATGCGATGAGCTCGTCGGTGACCGGATCATCGAGGTTGTGTTGGGCGAAGTCGTAGTTCATCAACTCCGAAAGGAGGGTCAGCGATGCCATCGGATCCACCAGATCGTTGAGGAACATGTCCTCACGTTCCTTGGCGTGAGATTCGGACTCGCCTACCACCGCGTAGGCCATCGGGCAGATCCGCACCGATGACGGGTCCCGCCCGGTATCGGCGATACGTGCCTTCTGATCACTGTAATGCGCGCGTGCCACGTCGATGCCCGGGTCGCCGGTGAAGATGAGATCGGCCCAGCGCGAGGCGAATTCACGCCCCGGGCCCGAAGAACCGGCCTGAAGGATGACCGGACGCCCCTGCGGCGTGCGCGGCACGGTCAGCGGGCCCCGCGAGGAGAAGTAACGGCCGACGTGGCCGAGTTCGTGTACCTTGCCCGGATCGGCGTAGTAGCCAGACGCCCGATCGTGATGGATCGCGCCGTCCTCCCAGGTGTCCCAGAGGCCCGCAACCACGTCGAGGAACTCGTCGGCGCGGTCGTAGCGCTCGTCGTGGCCGAGGTGGGACTCGAGACCGAAGTTCTGCGCCTCGCTGTCGTTGACCGAGGTAACGACGTTCCACGCCGCACGCCCGCGGGACAGGTGGTCCAGCGTCGCGAAGGTGCGAGCGACGTGAAATGGAGCGTAGTAGGTGGTCGAGTAGGTGGCACCGAGTCCGATGCGGGACGTCGTCTGCGCGAGCACTCCGAGAATGACACTCAGATCTAGCTTGACCGGCCGTGCCCCATAGCGGACCGCCTCTTCCACCGAGCCGCCGTAGATCCCGGGCATCGCCAGGCGGTCGTCGAAGAACATCAGGTCGAAGCAACCTTCTTCGAGCTGGCGCCCAATCTTCGCGTAGTACGACGCGTCGAGATAGCCGTGCTCGGTCGCTGGGTGACGCCACGAACCCGCGTATACCGAGGTGCTTCCTGCCTGCATGAACGCCACGAGCGCCATCTGATCTGTCCGCATGTCCGGAATCTAACATCTGATATATCAGATATCAAGGATGATGTTTGCCGGATCGGTACGCTGCACGGATGACCTCGCTTGACATCTCGGGCACCGTGCGCGAGCGCGCGGCGCGCGAACTGCGCGACCGGATCATCACCGGCGTGCTCGCGCCCGGGTCACGCATCGACCTCGATGCCATCACCGAAGAGTTCGCGACCAGTCGCACCCCGGTGCGGGAGGCGCTGCTCGAACTGTCCTTCGAAGGACTGGTGCGGGTGGCTCCCCGCAGCGGGATCACCGTCATCGGCATCAAGTCCGAAGACGTGACCGACAGCTTCACCATCCTCGGTGTCCTCACCGGGCAGGCCGCCGCCTGGTCGGCCGAACGGGTCACACCCGACGAACTTGCCCGGCTACGCGAACTGGCCGCCGACGTTGCCCGGCGGTCTGGCGAGGACAGCATCGGCGAGTCAAACTGGCTGTTCCACCAGGAGATTCACCGCGCCGCCCACTCCCCTCGCTTGCTGACCCAGATCCGACAGGCCGCACGGGTGGTGCCGTCGAACTTCCTGACGGTGTTTCCCGAGCATGAAAAACATTCGCTCGACGAGCATGAGCAGTTGCTGGACGCCCTGGAGGCCAAGGACGCCGAAGCCGCCCGCTCCATCGCCGAGCGCCATGTTCTGGAGGCCGGGCGCTCGTTGGCGGCCTGGCTGGATGCTCAGACCGCCACGAGCTGACCCGGACACCGGGCTATCCCGCGCGCACCTTCGCCGTAGCGGCGACGAGGTGTTTGAGCGACTCGGTCACCTCATCGGTGGTGCGGGTCTTCAAACCGCAGTCGGGGTTGACCCAGAGTCGCTCGGCCGGAACGGCTTTGAGCGCCTGACGCAATGATGCGGCGATCTCGTCGACTCCGGGCACCCGGGGCGAGTGGATGTCGTATACACCCGGGCCGACGCTGTTGGAGAAGCCGATGCTGTTGAGATCATCGAGCACCTCCATATGCGATCGGGCCGCCTCGATCGACGTCACATCGGCATCCAGGTCGGCGATCGCCCCAATCACCTCGCCGAACTCCGAATAGCACAGGTGTGTATGGATCTGCGTGGAGTCGGCAACCCCGGAGGTGGAGAGCCGGAACGCGTCGACCGCCCAGCGAAGGTAGTCCTCTTTGTCCTTGGTGCGCAGCGGCAGCAGTTCTCGCAGCGCAGGCTCGTCGACCTGGATAATCGCGATACCTGCCGACTGCAGATCCACCGTCTCCTCCCGGATCGCCAGGGCGACCTGATTGGCAGTGTCGGCCAACGGCTGGTCATCGCGGACGAAAGACCACGCCAAGATGGTCACCGGCCCCGTGAGCATGCCCTTGACCGGCTTGTCGGTCAGCGACTGGGCGTATGTCGCCCAGGCAACCGTCATCGGCTGCTGACGGGTGACGTCACCGAAGAGCACCGGCGGACGCACACAACGGCTGCCGTAGGACTGGACCCACCCGTTCTTGGTGGCGAAGAAGCCGTCGAGCTGCTCGGCGAAATACTGCACCATGTCGTTGCGTTCGGGCTCACCGTGCACCAGCACGTCCAACCCCAGCTGCTCCTGCAGCCGGATCACCGATTCGATCTCGGCCTCCATCCGGTTGCGGTACTCGGCCTCGTCGATCTCGCCGGCCACCAGCGCCGCCCGCGCCTTGCGGATGTCGACGGTCTGCGGGAACGAGCCGATTGTGGTGGTCGGCAACGACGGCAGGCTGAGCTGCTCATCCTGCGCCCTACGACGTTCCGTGGCGGCACCGCGACTGATGCCCCCTGCCAGGACGGACTCCAGCCGAGCCCGCACGCTGTCGTTGTGAAGCCGGGGATCGCCGGCCTTCGACGCGGCCGCAGCATTGGACGACTCGATCTCGGCGGCCGCCTTCTCTTCGCCATCGCGCAGCGCTACCGCCAGAGTCGCCACCTCGAAGACCTTCTCGGCGCCGAACGCCAACCAGCTGCGCAGCGCGTCATCGAGACCGTCTTCCGGGTCGAGCGTGTACGGCACGTGCAGAGTCGAGCACGATGTCGAAACTGCAACTGCCTTGGCATTTCCGGGAAGTGACGTCAGGGTGTGCAGCGCGCATTCAAGATTGGTACGCCAGATGTTGCGACCGTCGACCACACCCGCCACCAGCAGCTTGTCCGCAAGCTCGGGGACCGCTGACAGCGCCGTGGCAGATCCGGCCACCAAATCGATGCCAATCGCTTCGACCGGCGTCCGCGCCAGAGCGGGCAACGCGTCGGTGAGTTCACCGAAGTAGGTCGCGACGAAGATCGCCGGCCGCTTCGTCAGCTCAGCCAACCGGGTGTAGGTGCGCTCAGCCAGCTCCGCCGCATTGTCGAGGATGTCGGTCACCAGGACGGGTTCGTCGATTTGCACCCACGTGACGCCTTTGTCGGCGAGCACCGCAAGCAACTCGGCGTACACACCGGCGAGCTCGTCCAGCCTGGCGATGGGAGCGTCGGCGCCCTCGACCGCCTTGGACAGGGCCAGGAACGTGATCGGGCCGACCAATACCGGACGAGCCGGAACACCTTGGGCTGCCGCCTCTTCCAGCTCGCCGAGCACCTTCGCCGGGTTGAGCGCGAAGGTGGTGTCCGGTCCGATTTCGGGCACGATGTAGTGGTAGTTGGTGTCGAACCACTTGGTCATTTCCAGCGGCGCGATGTCGTCGTTCCCGCGAGCCGCGGCGAAGTAGCGGTCGAGGTCATCGGCGACGCCGTTGACCCGGGCCGGCAGGGCACCGACCAGGACCGCAGTGTCGAGCACCTGGTCGTAATAGGAGAAGTCGTTGACCGGGACCGAATCCAGCCCGGCCGCGACCAACGCCTTCCAGGTGTCGCGGCGCAAAGTAGCGGCGACGGACTCCAGTTCGGCGCGATCGATCCGCCCGGCCCAGTACTTCTCGACGGCACGCTTGAGTTCACGATTGGGCCCGATTCGGGGTGACCCCAGAATCGTGGCGGAGAAGGGTGTTGCGGTTGTGCTCATGACGAGGTCCTTCAACGTACGAAGAGGATGGCCACCGCCAGGAGACACCGAGCCGAACGCAGCCACCCGCCACGAGTGAACCGCTTTCGGCCACTGCCCATTCCGCGAGGCGGCGAACCACCGGACGCGGCGCGCCCGGTACGGCTGGCAGGTCTTCGGACTCACAGGCACGCACGGAAACCGTGCACCTACTGGCCGTCGCTTCCCAGCCGCAGATTCCTGCGTGCCAGTGCTGTATGACGGCGGTCGTTCCTGCATACCGCTGCGGGACAGTCCCGGATTCTCACCGGGTTCCCTCTCACGTCGCATCTCGATCAGCCTGCGGCGTTCGATGTCGGCACCGTAAACGTCCCGGCGCCGACAGACCAGCTGCGTGGCTCAGACTACCCCGTGGTCAGCACCGCTCAACGAGGCATCACGGCCTTGATCTTGTCGACCACATCGGCGGCCTGGGTCACCGAGGTTCCCGCCGGCTTGCACGCCTGGATGTCCATGACGAGGTTGGCGGCCGCGGCGAGCGCGCGCTGGCAGTCGCGGGTCTGGTCACCGTCGACGCGGGTGAACGGCAGGGTGAGTTCGTCTTCGGTTTTGGTGAGCGCACCGCTCTTCCACTTGGGCAACGGCTCGCCGTTGAGCGTGATGTTCACCTTGTGGTCGGTGCACTTGGACCACCGTTCCGCCGACTGGGCAAGGAAGTCGTCGGCGTCCTGCGCAGACGGAAAGATCACCACAGACTGCACCAGAAGGTTGTCCCAGTTGTCATTGTCCGGTGCCCGCAGCAGCACCTGGCGCATGGCGGCCCAGTGGTCCCCGTAGATGGCGGACTCGTTCACCTGCCAGGCGCCCAGGCAGTTCAGGTTGGGCAGCAGGTTGCGGTGGTCGCTCATCTCAGTGACCGGTGGGTGCGCTGTCATCCCGTCGGTCCCCATCAGCGTGTTGACCTCTTCGGCGCTGAGCAGCAGACCCTCGAGTGCCGACTTGGGCACGTCCTTCGGCGGCCCCTGGACTGTGTCGCCGTTGCCCGAACAACTGGTGGCCATCAGCACGAGCGCAACCAACGAGATCACAAGCCGGATCACGGTAATCCTTTACTGGGGGCACGGTGCACCGCGCGGGTGGGTGAATGTTCGAAGATCGCAGGTGCCGGCCCGAGCCGCGATTACCCAATCATTCCAACGTGATTGGCGCTTCGTCAGGCGTGCGTACCCGCGGCGGCACAGGCCATCTGCGCGTTGTTGGCATCGTTGTTGAGCTGAGTGGCCGTGTCGTTGAGCGATTGACCGCCGGTCCGCAGCCCCATCTTCAGCAGCAGTTTGGTGGCACCGAAAGACCAGGAGCGCATCGGGTTGGCGATATCGGGCGAGAGCCCCGGTGTGCCTGCGGCGTTCATCGCCGACGCGGCAGCTTCACGCAGTGCGGTCCGACCACTGGTGTTCGTCGTACTGATGGTCGGATCCCCATAGTCGGGACGCTCCACTCCTTCGATCGAATCGGCGAAATCGCCGTAGAAGGTCGATGCCGAATCGAGCGCGTTGGCGAACGTCGAGCAAGCCGTAACCGCCGGCACGCCAGGGTCATCCGTGCTCGCAATGGGCACCGGCATCGGACCCGCAACCGGCGCACCCGCCGTCACCGGGGGCAACTCGGGCACCGCAGGCGCCGCGGGCCCCGGTGCGCCCGCCTCATCGCCGGGTTCCGCGAACGCGGGGGGCACGGCACCGAACCCAATGCTGAAGGCAATGAGCAGCGACGCCACACCTCGCTCGTACACCTGAGACGACCTCAACGATTCCTCCGTCAGTCGGATAGCAGTTCGGCGCCAAGGCGCCACATTTGACGTCCGCGCCTCATCGACGCATCTGCCGTCCCCCCGGATGCACCTCACCGTCGAGGGTCCACATGTCCAAAAGGTGAACTGCAGGCCAACCGGTTCCCCCTAACGGTCGTCCATTGTGTGCCGGGCGCAGCCTCCGATGCCTCATATATGTAATGCGCTGCAGCGCAATCTATTTCCCAGGAACCTCACAGGTTCGGCAATTCCAGCTCGACGGAAATGAGGTGGCAACTGTTGGGGCGTTGTTCACCAAACCGAAACGCGACCGGTTCATGATTCGCAACGACAGATTCCTTGGGCCCTTTGATTTTTGACGACCACGGCGCGTCGCATAACGCAGGGCCCAGAACCACGAGAGGCGCAAGTTCACGCATGTTGAGTCGTTTTGCCCCCCTGGCTGCAGTCTGCATGTTGGCCCCTGTAGCGATTGCGCCCCTTGCATATGCAGATCCTGTCTCTTATACACATC
>NZ_LZSO01000011.1 GCF_001665785.1 Mycolicibacterium peregrinum | reverse complement strand
CTCGAGGGCCAACCGGTTCTCCGGCTGTGCCGTGTCCACGGCAGCCAACGCATAGAACGCCGACGGAGTCTGACTCAGCACGGTGACGTGCTCGTCGACGAGTAAAGCGTGGAACTCTTCAGGCGAACGGGTTACCGATTCTGATACAACGACGAGCCGCGCACCATGCAGCAGCGCACCGAAGATCTCCCATACCGAGAAGTCGAACGCCAACGAATGGCACTGCGTCCACACCTGACCCGACGACAACGCGACATCACGATCGATCGCATCCAACAACCGCGTCACGTTCCGATGCGGAATCGCCACGCCCTTGGGCACACCGGTCGTACCCGAGGTGTAGATCAGATACGCGACATCATCGGTGGCAGGTTCGATCAATGGGTCGGTACCCGGCCGGCTGATCACCGAGGGACCGTCCACGTCGATCACCGTCAACCCGTGCCCACCGAGCCGATCCAACAGATCGGCGGTGCTGACCACCGCTACCGGCGCGGCATCGGCCAGCACGAACTCCAGCCGGGTATCGGGTACCGACGGATCGATCGGCACATACGCCGCACCGGTTTTGAGCACACCCAGGATCGCCACGATCGCCTCGACCGACCGCGGAAACAGCAGCGCAACCCGCTGCCCCGGACCGACACCACGCTCGACAAGCAAGTGCGCCAACCGATTCGCGGCCGCATCCAGCCCGCGATACGACATCGAACTGTCACCGAAACTGACCGCCACCGCAGCCGGATCACGGGCCACCTGCGCGGCGAATATCTCCGGAACCGACAGGGGCGCCGCAACCGGCACCTCGAGCGCCGCCCGATTACCCCACCCGTCCAACTCGGGGCGCTCATCACGGACGTCAACAGTGGAAATCGACCGTCCCGGGTCGGCCGTCATCGACGTCAGCACCCGTTGGAAACGGTCCGCCAGATCGCCCGCGTCGCAGCCGGCGAACAGCTGTCCTACGCCCGTCATGCTGAGAAGGAGATCTTCACCCTCCTGGAGGAACACCAGACCGAACTGATCCACCAGCCCGGTGTGGGTCACCGTCCCCGACCCGAAAGTGCTACCGAAATAGGCGACCGGGATGGTCGGGATGAAATTGATCGCGGCCCGGGTGGAC
This sequence comes from Mycolicibacterium peregrinum, assembly GCF_001665785.1. Taxonomy (GTDB): domain Bacteria; phylum Actinomycetota; class Actinomycetes; order Mycobacteriales; family Mycobacteriaceae; genus Mycobacterium; species Mycobacterium peregrinum_A. The sequence continues at coordinate 94,446 of NZ_LZSO01000011.1, read as the reverse complement.
GGCTGCCCGGCCCCCTGGAAACGCGTCTTGTTCTCGATGGCGCGGAGCGGGAAACGCTGATGGCGCATCGCCTCCTGGATGCGCGTGTCGACATGCCGGCAGAATTCGGCCACGGTGGACTGCGGCGACGTTGTCAGAACCAATGGCACGACCCCGGAAACCATCCCGGGCATCAGTATTACTTCGGGATTCACCCGTCGACTCACCGGAAAATCGAGGACAACCTCGGATCCACCGGCCTCGCCGTGTACGAGCAGCGCATACGCCGCAGCGACGACCGACGCTCGGCGGACCCCGAGGGCTTTCGAGAGCTCTCGGGCCCTGCCGACCGCGAAACGATCCAATCGGATTGGCGCAGAAGGCTCGTACTCATCGATCGGGTTTGCGACCCCGACGGCGGGTCCAGGACGAGACTCGGCCTCAGGCGGTACATTGTTGGACCAATAGGCCTGATCAACGAGATAATCGTCGGTAGCCTCGTATTCGGACTCGCAATCGATGATGGTCTTCAGCGGCCCGAAGATCGTGGGCGGTATCGGCTCGCCGGCATCGATTGCTGTATAGGCAGCGGCAATCTGGTGAATGACGAGACCCATGCCGATGCCGTCGATCGCGATGTGGTGACAGCACACAAAAAAGTAGAACTCGTCAGGCCGCGTCTGCATCAACGCGAACTTGAACAGCGGACCGTCGAGCGGCATCGGCGTTCGACGGATCGCTGCAACCACCCGATAGGCGTCCTGCACCGGATCGGCCGAGCCCGTCAAGTCGTAGCGGCCGAGTTCGATGTCCGGATAGTCGACGACGGTCTGGAAAACCTGGCCGTCTACCTCCGAAAATACGACTCTGAGGGGTTCGGCGTGGCCGACCACGTGACGAATGGCCCGTTCGAGGACGTCATGTTCGATGACGCCGTCGAGGCGGGCAAGCATCCCCAGCTGCCACTTGACACCGGCGCGCCCAGACTCCTCGGCTAGCCAAATGTCCAGCTGGCCCCGCGTGAGCGGAAGTGCCCCGTGATCACTTCGAGTATTTCCAGCCGGCGGCTTACTGATCAACAGTCCGACCCTGTGCCAACCTCTCGCGGAGACTCTTCGGCCGGATGTCAGGCCAATGTTGCTCGATGTACTCCAGGCAGGAGGCGCGATCCGCCTCGCCGTAGACCACCCGCCAGCCGGCCGGAACATCCGCGAAGGCCGGCCACAGGCTGTGTTGCTCCTCGTCGTTGATCAAGACGAAAAAACTGCCGTTGTCGTCGTCGAATGGATTGATGCTCACCAGTTCTCCAGACCATCTGGGCGAGTTAAATGGAACACGTTCTAAACCTAACCCAGACGGCCCGGCCGCCAGGCAGTTTTAGAAAAATCGTCAATATTTGCTGTCTATGGTCCGCGGGGTGTTGCACAGTGACGTTCCTGCCGCCGCAACCCCCGTTAGCATGGCGAATTAGCCACTAACGCTTGGATCGCGACGTGTTATGCCGATACGTACGCAGCCACCACCGCTGATTACGCCCACCGCGTTCGTAGACAAAAACTTTGCTGAACGGTGAGTCCGCTCCGTCTGGCCGCTCACATCGCAGCACCGGGCCGACCCCTATGAGCCCTCAGCAAGACAAATGCAACTCATAGAAATCTGCTGAGCACCAGCACAGCATTTCACCCGCCGAACGGGAACTAATGGTCTTCACCGAAACCAGGTTGAAGGCAAACGGACCATGATCCACCTCGGGTCACCCGCAGTGGGTGATGTCTCCGACCGAAAGCACCCCGTACCCATGCCAAGACTCGTACGGTTGGGAAATACCGTAGAGCCCGGATCTGCGACCGTGGATCGCGCGAGCGCTCGCCACGACCGGCCACCCGTGTCGGTTGCGATCCGAGGCCGCCGGCCCGTCCGCACCCGTACCGTCTAGTAGCTAGGGATCACGCAAAGTGACTGCCGCGAAAACCGAACTGCCGCCCGGCCCTCCACTTCCCATGGTGGTGCAGTCCACGTTGATGGCAAGCTTCGGTCTACGCTTCCTGCGCGCGTGCCAGCGCCGCTACGGGAACATGTTCCGGCTGCGTATTCCGTTGTCGGGCACGGTCGTCTACCTCGCTGACCCTGCCGACATCAAGACGGTGTACGCCGGTGACCCTCGGGTCTTTCATTCCGGCGAAGCACATTGGTTCTTCCGCGGTCTGCTCGGTGAGAGCTCGCTGTTTGTGCTCGACGAGGACGCGCACCACTCCCTGCGCCGCCTGACGATGCCGGCATTTCATCGCGACGCTGTCGCGCAGCAGGCCGCTCAGATGGTCGAGATCGCCGCAGAGAACGTCGCCGGGTGGCCAGTCGGAAAGAGCTTTCCGGTGGCACCCATGACGACGGAGATCACGCTCGAGGTGATCTTGCGAACGGTCATCGGCGCCAGCGACCCCGCGCGACTGGCCGCGCTGCGCCGGGTGGTGCCGCGGTTGCTCTACATGAAACCCTGGGAAACACCGGCGATTACGAAACCGAGCTTGCGGCGTCATCGTCCGTGGCGAGGCGTCGGCCGGCGATTCGAGGAAGCCGACGCCCTGCTCTACGCCGAGATCGCCGATCGGCGTGCCGACCCCGACCTCGCGCACCGTACCGACGTGCTGGCCATGCTGGTCCGCGCCACCGACGACGACGGTCGCACCATGTCCGACAGCGAACTGCGCGACCAGCTCCTGACCGCGATCGCGGCCGGACACGAGACCACCGCGACGGCACTGTCCTGGGCGTTGGAGCGGCTGACCCGCCATCCGGAGGCACTGGCCAAGGCGGTGCGGGCCGCCGATGCCAGCGCAGCAGGCGACACGACCGGCGACGAGTACCTCGACGCCGTCGTCAAGGAGACGTTGCGGATCCGTCCGGTGCTGTTCAGCTCTGGCCGGGTTATCAAGGAGCCGACCGAGATCGGTGGCTATCGATTGCCGGCAGGCATCATGGTCGACCCGGCCATCGGGCTGGTACACGCGAGCGCCGAGGTGTACCCCGATCCGGATCGATTCGACCCGGATCGAATGCTCGACGCCTCCCTCAGCCCCACCACCTGGCTCCCATTCGGTGGCGGAAACCGCCGCTGCCTCGGTGCCACCTTCGCCATGGTCGAGATACGGCTCGTTCTCCGTGAGATCCTGCGCCGAGTCGAATTGAGCACGACTACGGCGGCGGACGAAAAGCAGCGGGCGAAGCACGTCACGTTCGTTCCGCATCGTGGCGGGATGATCCATGTCCGCGCGATCCGCGATGCCGAGCCGCCAACGCAGGCCGCAACGCCACAACATTGCCCCGCCAGCGCTCACGGTTCACGCGACTCGCCCGACTGACGCGGAAAGCTCCGATCAGAGCTGTGTCACAGCCGGCCGGCCCCGGCAAGTTTCTCCACGAGATCTGCCGCGGTCGCGATACTTTCGGCAGGCTGGGTCATCTGGGTGGCGACCTCGCGCGCTCGGGCGGCATACTGCGGCTCGAGGATCGTGCGCAGGTCGGCAACCAGGCTCTTCTCCGTCGTGCCCGAAAAGCGCCGGGCCGTACCCACTTTCAACACTTTGACCCGGCGCCCCCACAGTGTCTGGTCGAGATCGGTCGACAGGATCAACGTGGGAATCCCCGCGCGCAGGCCCGCGGCGGTGGTGCCCAATCCCCCATGGTGCACAACCGCACGGCAACCGGGAAAAGCCGTCGCGAAGTTCATCGTGCCGACGATCTTGACGTGCTCGGACCGAGGAATGTGGCTCAGATCGGTTCCGGCCGCACACACCAGCGCCCGCTGGCCGAGCTGTGCGCAGGCCGAGCTGATCATGGCGATTGTTTTCGCGCCGGATTCCATCGGCAAGCTGCCGAAGCCGAAGAATATCGGTGGTGGTCCCGCCGCGATCCACCTGGCGACCTCTTCGTCTGAATCCCCGGGCAGATTCATCGTCAAGGCACCGACGAAGGGCCGTTGACCGGACCATTGTGCCCATTCGTCGGCCAACCCGGGAAAGCAGGCTTCGTCATACCCCTGGATCTCCAGGCACCCGCGTTCGGTGAGCCGCCACGGCGAGGGCGACGCGGCCTTCGGCAACGCCAGTTCGCCTCGCTGTATGCCCTCGACTTTCCTGGCGTTGCGCCAGGCGAGCCATTCGGACACTCGCATCGCCGTTCGGCCGAGCCGCCCCGGCAGGAACGGTACGAACTGGCCATTGGCGCGGAGCGGGAACAGGTGCAGTGTGGCCAATGGAATGTCGTAGTACTCAGCGACGTTGCCCGCGGCGTCCTCGAAATTCACCCCGGTGAACAGCACGTCGGCATCTTCGGCCAGCGACGTGAGGGTCGCAATGATGTCCTTCCAGCACTGGTGGAACGGCGCCACGACTTCCCGTCGCAACCTGATCATCTCGCGGACCTTCCAGAAGTTCCGGAAGAAGTGGGTCCAGAAGTCGCGGTGCGCATCCAGCACCGCCTGCAGATCCGGCCCGTACGGGATCGCTGTCGGCCCGGCCGCCTCGGCGAAGCCGACGAGGTCGGGCGGGACGGCCATGTGCACGTCGTGTCCGCGTCGTAACAGCTCACGGCCCACGGCGACACACGGCTCGATGTCACCGCGGGTTCCGTAACTTGCCAGGACAATCTTCATTACAGATTCTGGCCTCTCACGTCCCTTGCGCGCCCGCGAAGATGACAGCCGGAGCCCTTGCGGACGAGCGCTCAACTGCTCGGCAGCATAACGCGACCGGCACGCCGTCGACGTGAGATCCAGAACGATCCAACGCCTTTCGCTATTTGCGCCAGAACACGGCAGTCCCGTCGATGTCGACGATCTCGGCGGTGATCCCGTGCTCCGCACGGTAGTCGGTAACGGCTTGCCGACATGGCTCGAGATCGTGATAGTCGTCGATGATGCAGAAGCCCTGCGGGGACAGCCGCGGGTAGAGCGCGTCGAGTGCCTGAATCGTGGACTCGTACAGATCGCCGTCGATCCGCAGGACCGCAATGTGATCGATCGGCGCGTCTTTCAGGGTGTCCTTGAACCAACCGGGCAGGAAGCGCACCTGGTCGTCCAGCAGTCCGTAGCGCTCGAAGTTCGCCCTGACCTCAGTTTCGGGCACGCCCAGTATGCCCGCCAGGCTCTGCGTCCTCAGCCCCTTGTCGGCGATGTAGTTGTCGGGGTCGGCAGGTGGCAGGCCCTGGAACGAGTCCGCCACCCAGACGCTTCGTGTCTGATCCCCATACGCGGCCAGTACGGCACGCATCAGGATGCAGGCCCCGCCCCGCCACACACCACATTCGATCAGGTCGCCGGGGATGTCCTCTGCAAGTACGGTCTCGACACACTGCTGAAGACTGGTCAGTCGCTGCATTCCGATCATTGTCTCGGCCTCCGCCGGCCAATCGATGCCCAAGTCCCGCTTGTGCTGGACGAGGGTGCTGCGATTCTCGTTCGGAGTGGCGCGGGCAAGTCGATGCGCCCCACCGCGAACCATCATGCGATTGAGGGTCTTGAAGTAGAGCCGTCGCCGCAGCGTCCACTCGGCGGGCATCCGTTCCGGCATCCCGTACCGCGTGAGGTTCCCTCGGATCAGGTCGAGGTACAGCGATCGAACATCGTGGTCGGTCACGTGAAATTGGGCCCCCAGCTCGTATTCCAGTAAGTCCGAGTGACTCTAGCCTCGAGCCGGCACTACCCGGATCGATTTGCTGATTGACTATGGGGAAATCGACCCGCACGATGGCACGACAACGAAAGCGCAGCGGGCCAACCCGTGCCCGAACCACAAGATCGACTGTGAGAGAGGGGATTTCCGGTGGCCGGCCGCTCCCACTCGTCCGATACCTCAGATTGCCTGTAGGACGAATCCCGTCTGGTCGCCCCGTCCCTGTCGGTTGAGCAACTGGGCGCGTTTTTCCCACGCCCACAGCTGCTTGGGTCCGAACATCCGAAGTATCTTCGGATCGGTCACCGGGACATCACGTCGATAGGCTTCGCTGCCGAGGAACTGGCCCAAATTCGAGTCATCGAATGTCCGAACCACTCGCATTCCAGCCCGTTCGGCCGCCACTGCCATTCCCTGCCGCGAGGGTATGACCATGTGCCGCGGTGCATCGGCCTGCACCCAATCCGCCCGGTAGGTGCTCCAGGCTTCCGATGAAGTCGTGGGCACACGAGCGAGGCACATGCCTCCGGCAGCGAGCTTGCCGTACGCCACCTTGAGGGTCTCGACCGGGTCGGGAACGTGTTCGAGCGAATGATTGAACATGATGAGGTCGTATTTGCCGTCGACATCGCGCAGATCTGCCTTCATCAACGGCACACCTTCAGCAGATCGGCCATCGGCCTCGATGAACGGGTCCGCGCCGGTCAAGTTGTTGAATCCAATTCTGGTCAGACGGTCCAGCAGTCCCCCGGTGCCACAACCGACGTCCAGAATTCGCGCGTCGTGCTCCACCGCCAATTGAGCGAGCATTCTGACGACGTCGCCTCCCAGAAGCACACGGAAGAGTCCTTCGGTCAGCCGCGATTTCATGAAGGCACCGACAATGGGATTGCCGCCGCGCAGCTTGTATTCGTCGTGCTGGGTGACCAGCCATCGAAACGCGCCCGGTTGCGCCGACGCGCTGTGCGAGTAGTAGTTCGAGGGGTAGTGACGCATGAGGTCGTCGCCCTCAAGCTCCTTGTCGATCTGCAAGGTATCGCACGCAGCACAGCAGAAATATTCAAATTGTTCCCGAGTGCCGAACATCATCTCGCGAACGTCAATCGCCGGATGGGGGCCTGTGGATCCGCATAACCGGCAATCTCTGGTTATCGCGGACACTCGGCCATCCTCAGAGAACTCCATGCCACCGCGAGAGCATATCGTCCGTAGTCTGCCGCCGGGCCGAAACCGACATGCCGCAGGGCCTGTGTATGAGCCAAGTTGGTGCTGGCAAACCGACTTTGGCGTGTCGGGACAGCGTCGCCCTGGACGCCGTCAGGACGAAAAGAGCGGACCGGCAGGGGCAACCAGGTAGTGTTTCGACCGTGTGGGGATCGGTGCTGGCGCTGGGGATTTTGGTTGGTCTCGATCCCATGCGCATCGGGATCACGCTTCTCGTGATCTCTCGGCCGCGACCCGTGCAGAACCTGCTGATGTTCGGCGCCGGCTGTATGGCTGCATGCATTCCTACACTGATCGTTCCGCTGGCGCTTCTGCATGCGACTCCGATGTTCAAGTCGACCGCCGAATCCTGGGCCAAGAGTTCGACCGGCGGTTACATTCAGATCGGCATGGGTGCTGTCGCGCTGACGACTGCCACGGTGCTGACGGTGCACTTCTGGGTGCGTCAGCGGGCGAAGCTACCGGCCACGGATGGTGGCGCGTCGACTATGGTCCTGGACACCGACACGTCGACGCCGGTCTCACGACTCCTCGCCCGCGCGAAAGAAGAACCGGAAGGCAGCACGTCCTTTTTCCGGCGCCTGCTGCGGCGCGGCCACGATGCCTGGGAGAGCGGAGCCCTGTGGGTCTCGTTCGTGATCGGCTTCTCCTTTGCCGGGGCCCCACCCGACGTGGCTCTGTTCCTACTCGCGATCGTCGTCGTCTCCGGAGCCGCGGTCGGTACGCAGATCACCGCCGCAATCGCATTCATCGTCGGCATGCTCGCCGTTGTCGAAATCGTCCTCGTCAGCTATCTGGCCGCTCCCACGAAGACCGAAGCCGTCCTGCAACGACTGCATGACTGGGCGTGGACTCACCATCGAAAGATCCTGGTGGCCATGTGCATACTGGCCGGCGTCATGCTGATCGCCAAGGGTTTGAACACCATCTGAGCCGGGTCACGATCGATCCGACGGACGCCGAAAGTTCAATCGACTCCGCTAGCCACCGTGCCGGGACCGGCTGGCCACCGCCACGGTCGGACCCAGCCCTCGTCGAGTCCGAAACTCGACAGTGATCGACGGGTCAGCGTGCCGGCCCAGCGCACGCAATGCCTCCGGACTGTAGGCGCGCAGGGAGCTGATGAATCCGTCGTGTTGCAGCGGCGAAACCTTGACAAGCGGTAGCACCACCGCCAACAGGAGCACATGCAAAGGAGCCGGTGGCCTCGGGAGATCGACTATCAGCAGCTTCTTCGCCGCCCGGGTACCCGCCGCAAACACCTGGACGGCGAGTTCAGGGGGCAGGTGATGCAACGACAACGCAAACACCGCCAGGTCGTAATAGCCCTCCGGCGCGTCGATTTCGGTGGCGTCCATCTCCCGGACGACGGCGCGTGGGTGACTGCCGAGATCTCCGGCGGCCATGCCCGCCACAAATGTCGGGTCGATGTCGGTGACCGTCATCTGTGCAGTGGGGTGCATCTCCAACAGTTTGCGCGACAGCCCGCCGAGTCCCGCACCGAGTTCGAGGATCTTCGGCGCAGGCACCTCGGCCACCTCGCGAAGTACCATCCGGGCGCACTTCTCGTGGATACCGATCCGCCGCCGCCCGCCGGCACGGTCCAGCGAATCCATTACCCTGCGTTTCAGATCGTCGACGTCGTCGCGATCCAGGTACTCCAGTCGGTCCGTCTGCAATCGCCGGTCCAACCAGGACGCGTCCGGCCCACCCCGGGGCATGTTCGCGATGTCGGAGGTTCTGCTTTCCACCCAGACATCATGGGTCATCGCGGTCGGGATGCGACCAGAAGTCGTAAAGTCACCGCGATTGCAGCCTGACAAAAGGGCTTTCACCGTGCGACATCGTTGTGCCCGTCGGGACGATCAGCCGGCACGCTTGAGACGACCGAGCTTCTCCAACAGGTCGGCGGTGGTCGCCACGCTTTCGGCGGGTTTGGTCATGCGAGTGGCGACCTCGCGGGCACGAGCCGAATACTCCGGCTCGAGGATGGTACGCAGGTCCGCGACCAACGACTTCTGGGTGGTGGCCGAAAGACGCCGAGCGGTACCCACTTTCAGTCGTTTGATTCGAGCCCCCCACAGCGTCTGATCCAGGTCTGTCGAAAGGATCAAGGTGGGAGCCCCGGCGCGCAATCCTGCGGCGGTGGTGCCCGCGCCGCCGTGGTGCACAACGGCACGGCAGGCAGGAAACGCGGCCGCATAGTTCATGGTGCTGACCACCTTCACGTGATCGGAATGGGGGACGTCGCTGAAGTCACTCGCCCCGGCACACACCAATGCCCGCTCGCCCAACTCGACACAAGCGGCGCTGATCATGGCCAGCGTCTCAGCGCCGGAGTCCACCGGCATGCTGCCGAAACCGAAGCAGATCGGCGGGGTTCCCGCGGCAATCCAGGCAGCAACCTCGTCGTCGGTGTCGGTCGGCAGCTCCATCGTCAACGCACCGACGAAGGGCCTCTGCCCATTCCATTCCGCCCATTCCTCCGCCAGCCCGGGAAAGTAGATCTCGTCGTAGGCCTGGAGCTCCAGCGAGCCGCGTGCGGCGACTCTCCACGCCGAGGGACCAGTTGCCTTGGGCAAGCCAAGCTCGCGGCGCTGCGGATCCTCCAGCCTCTTCATCATCGGCCAGCTCAGCCACTCCGACACCTTCATCATCGTGCGAGCCAACGGTGCCGGCAGCGCCGGGACGAGCTGCCCGTTTGGCCGCATCGGGAACACGTGCAACATCGCGAGCGGAATTCCGCAACCCTCTGCGACGTTGCCGGCAGCCTCCTCGCCGATCACCCCGGTAAAGAGCACATCCGCCCCGTCCGCCAAAGAGGTCAGCGTCTTACTGACGTCTTGCCAGTACTGGTCGAAGAGATGCCATTCCTCGCGCAGCAAACCGGCCAGATCCCGGATCCGCCAGAAGTTCCTCCAGAACTTGCGCAAGAAGCGCGCCCAGAAATCCCGGTTCAAGTCTTGCCACACCCGCACATCCGGCCCGCAGGCAATGGCCTCCGGTCCGGCCGCCGTCACGAACTCGACCAGATCGGGCGAGACTGCCATGCGTACTTCGTGACCGCGCCGCACCAGTTCACGACCGACCGCAACTCCAGGCTCTACATCACCACGCGTCCCATAGAAAGCCAGCACAAATTTCATCGCGGAGCCTCTAGCCTTTCAGTTGTCGAGCCTGTGAGCTGCCCGAAGACATCGGTCATTATCCTCATCCCCTGTCAGTTCTGTTCCAAAACGGAGCAGCTGAATCCGGAAGAGACTACGGAGGATTCGACCGACGGCCCGACGCAACCGCAGCGCGTCGGCTCCGCCGGTCCGTGCCAGAGCACGACTTCTCATCAGAACGCCTGACGCACGGGCCGAGGTCACGTGGGCCAAGATCGACCAGGTTGCCAAAGGCCCAAAAAATAATTAACTAGCAGGTAATGTTCCCCGCCGTGTGGGGCTCATTACTCGGGATGGCGATTCTCATGGCGTTCAATCCCGCGCTTCTCGCCCTCATCCTTCTCGTGATCTCGCGTCCACGGCCGGTGCAGAACCTGCTCGTGTGCTGGATCGGCTGCCTCACAACGAATATTCCCGCCCTGTTGGTGCCAGTGGTGTTGCTGCACCGTGCGCCGATGTTCAGCCCTCAGACACCGGCAGCCAGCGCCGCAGCCCGGCACATCCAACTCGGCATGGGCGTCCTGGTGTTGTCGGTCGCGCTGCTGATCGCAGTTCGTTACTGGGTGCGTCAGCGAGCGCGGGTGCCGGCACCGGCCGGCAACGCACCGAGCGAGGCACCGGAATCCGAGGGGACGGGCCAGATCTCGTCGCCGTTCGCCGGTGTGGGAGAAGCGACGGAAGGCGACTCCGCCATTCGCCGCCTGTTCCGCCGACTTCAACGAGCCTGGGACAGCGGCGCCCTGTGGGTCGCGTTGGTGTGCGGTCTGGGGTTCATACCAGGGTTTCCGCTGGTGCTTTTTGTGGCGACCACCGTCGTGTCCTCCGGGGCGTCGACGGGCACACAGATCATCGCCGTCATCCTGTTCGTCGTCGCGATGTTCGCCGTTTTCGAGGTCGCCGTCATCAGCCACCTGATCGCCCCGGCACGAACCCAGGCTGTCCTGCAGCCGGTCCACGACTGGGCGCTGGCCAACCGGCGCCAGGTGATGATAGGGATCTTCGTGATGATTGGATTGCTGCAGGTAGTGCGGGGATTGGGCATTATCTGAGCGGGAAGCTCAGATGCTCACCTCATCCAGAACGCCCTGACCGCGCGAACCGCTCCAGGTGGTCGGCGGTGTCGGCGACGCTGTCGTCCGGTGTGGTCATCTGAGTAGCGATCTCGCGTGCGCGGGCAACGTACCGCGGGTCGAGAATCGTGCGTAGGTCTGAGGCGAGCCGCTCGCTGCTGGCCGCCGAGATACGCCGTCCGAAACCAACTTTCAGCTGTTCGACGCGAGATGCCCACAGTGCCTGGTCGAGCGCCGTCCAGTAGACGAGCATAGGTACCCCGGCGCGCAGGCCCGCGGACATCGTGCCCATACCGCCGTGGTGCACCAACGCGCGGCACGCTGGGAACACGGCTGCGAAGTTCATCGTGTCCACGACCTTGACCCGGTCGGAGTCCGGTACCTGGCTGAAGTCACTCGAACCGGCGCACACCAACGCCCGCTCCCCCAGCTCCGCGCAGGCTTTCTCGATCATCATCAACGTGTCAGCGGGAGACTTGACCGGCGTACTGCCAAAGCTGAAGAAAATCGGCGGTGTTCCCGCCGCAACCCAGGCAGCGATCTCGTCATCGCCGTCTGTGGTCAGCTCCATCGTCAGGGCCCCCACAAACGGCCTTTGGTCAGTCCATTGCGCCCACTCGGCAGCCAGACCGGGAAAACAAACCTCGTCGTAGGCCTGTATCTCCAGCGATCCACGTTCGGTGATCCGTCGCGGCGATGACCCTGTGGCCTTCGGCAGACCCAGCTGGCGACGCTGCGCGTCGTCGAACTTCTTGACCCCACGCCAATTCGCCCACTCGTACACCTTCAGAGCGGAACGCCCCAACGAGGGGGGCAGGAATGACAACATCCGACCGTTGGGCCGTACCGGCGAGACGTGCACCGTGGCCATCGGGATGCCGTAGTACTCAGCGACGTTGACCGCCGGCGGTTCGAAATTCAGGAATGTGATGAGTAGATCCGCCCCGTCGGCCAGCGACGTCAGCGTCGTCGTGATGTCCTCCCAGAACCGGACGACGGACTCCCCGATCTCGCGCATCTCGCGCATCAGTTTCATCAGTTCCGGGATCTTCCAGAAATTGCCGAAGAAACGGACCCAGAAGTCGCGGTGCGCGTCCGCCCATACCGCCGTGTCCGGACCGTAAGGCACCGTCTCAAGCCCCGCGGCCTCGGAGAAGGCAACCAGGTCGGGCGGGACAGCCAAACGCACGTCATGCCCGCGGCGCTGCAGCTCGCAACCGACCGCGACGCAGGGCTCTACATCGCCGCGAGTGCCATAGCTTGCCAGCACGAGCTTCATCGTGCGTCTCTCGACATGAACTCTCCAGTTGGGACCTGTTGGCGAACAACGGTGTGGCAGATGATCTTCGGGATTGAACGGTCTAGGCTACCTACCGCACAGCTGGTACGTCAGTGGATCTCGCCGACAAGATCAAAATCAGCCAGCGTGCGTTCTGCCAGCTCCCGCAGGGCGAATGTCGTGTTCTCCGCGCCAGGTTGGTAGGCACCGACGCTGATGAAGATCTTGCCACTGAGGCGTCCAGAGAGGATGACCAATCGGCCGCCGGTCCGCTCGAGGAGCTGTCGCGATTCTTGTTGCCCGGTGGTGCGCGCATTCGCGAACTCGGCCACGGTGCCGTCGGCCTCGCTGATGAACGAGCTGAGATCGCCCAGGTAAGAACAGAACACCGCTTGGTCCGGGTCCGCAGGCACTCTGGAGACCATCTGTTTGAGCATCCGCTTCGGCATGAACGAGGGCAGCCACAGGAGCTGCTTGGACTCCTCTGAGGTCTCCTTCAACGTCGCCAGCGTCTGTTTGATGGCCGCACGGACTTCGCGCAGATCCGTTGCCACCGGTGCCGGGTCGATCGTGACGCGCGCGTACGACAGCGCCATCGCGCGAGTGTCGTCCTCCGTGCGGTCGCTGATCGGGATCTGGAGGGTGACGGCGCCGTCCTTGTCGCGCGCGCGGCCGATGTGCTCACCGAACTTCGCGGCAAACGCCGCGGCCAGCGTGTGACTCGCTCCGCCGAGCGCTTCGGCGCGCGCATCCCACTCATCGAGGCCGACGTAGACCGTCAGAGCCGGCACGAGCACGACCTCATCGGTGCCCGCTCCCTTGACCGCCGGGACAGACTGCGGTGCCGATGAAGGATTGTCCTCAGACTTGGCCCGAGCCTGCTCTCTGGCAGATTTCACCGCCGTGACGAGCGCTCGGGCGGCCTTGGGTACGTCCCGGGCGGTTTCTCGGGCATCTTGGGCCAACGCGCGCAGTCGAGTACGCGACCGTGGCGGCGGATATCCGAGATCGCGCGTCTTGCCCAGTGTCCCTTCGACTATCACGAGCGCAAGGCCGAGCCCGTCGATCAGGTTGTGCGAGAGCACCAGGCTGACCGCGGTCGAGCCGTCGTCGAGGCGTACGACACCGATGTGCCAGCCGGGACCCGATTCGGCATCGACCGGAAGCTGCGACCGCTCGTCGACCCAGGAACTGAAATCGGCACGCGGAAGGGTCGACTCAGCGATGTCGACATCTGACGGACCCCGGTCCACCACCCATCGGTGCCGGGCGACCGGCAGCGCCGGGCGCTCGATGCGACGCCCCAACAAACCCTGGCCGAGATGACGGTGAAAACGCCGCAGCCCATCGAGATCGACGGCACGGTCATACAGCCAGGTGACCTGGATGACCACCTTCATGCCGGCGGCGCGGTGCTCCGCCAACGACGCCTCGTCGGCCAACGCGAGCCGATTATCCAGTTGCACACGTTCTTTGGATACTTGGCGCGATCTCACGGATTCCCGTACACGACTTGTTCGTCCCGACACTAACTAGCCTCTTTCATCATCGGCAGTGCGGCCGCGTGACCGCAACGGCGCCCGGTTACAGACGGGTCAGGCCCAAGTTCCACGGCGCCGGTTGGCCAGTGCAACAGCCTCGTAGCGAAACTTCAGGAGGGACGGCCGGACGAATCGATTGAGCTTGTGCAACCGGACGGAATTCTCGAACACCGACCGGAAACCCTGTTCGCTCGCCCGGTACGCCGCATATACGCGATCCAACTCGACCTGGTCCACGGGCTCGTCGCGTGCGGCCGCGCTCAGCGCGTCGTAAACCGAAGAAATCCAGTCTGTGCCGAAAGTTTCCGTCACCGGGCCGGTCTGCCGCTGGCGGTGGAGATCCGGGGTGAGGAACTCCTCGATCGCGTCCTCATCCCGGTTGTCCAGATCGATGCCGAGAGCCAATGAGATCCGTTTGACTTCACGACGCCAATCCTCGAGCAGGTTGGCGTACTCGACGAATACGCGCGGTAGCTCGCGGGTATCTCTCTCGGCCAGCAGGTTGAACTTCAGCCACAGTGCACTGCCGAGCTCCGGCGATGTCAGGAAGTCCGCGGCACCTGACGCGATGACTTCCTGCGGAGGACGCACCATGTTCACGACAGCGATGTCGAAGCCGGCCTGCCGTGCCGCTTCGAACCACAAGCTGGAAAGCAGCGTTATCTGCAGGTCTTTGATGAGTACGACAGGCGCGACCGGCAAGGTCGCGAGAAATTGTCCGATCTTGTTGATACAGAATGCCTTCTGGTCTGCATCGAACCCTCCGTCCTCCTGCAGGCGCAGTGACGGGTCGAACACGGCGCTGCCGTAGCGGCGCAAGATCGTGTTGTTGAGATGGAGCGATGCCCGCGGCTCCCAGTAGCCGCGCGGGTTGCGCGGGTCTGCGCCCGACAGCCCCGCCGGGAGTGTGGCACCGCACAGCGAGAGGACCCGGGTGACCGCAGAGGTTCCGGAACGAGGCACACCCAACACGAACAATGCGACCCGCCGGGCCGCCGAACCGCTGTCACCGGCGGGGGTCACGAGCCCGACTCCTCGAACGACGTTGCGGGCAGCTCACGCGCGGAACAGGTGGAAGAAGATCCTGCGGCGTGTTGCGCAGCGGTGTATCGGCTCTGACTCATGACGGCAGAGTATTAGGAAATGCGTTGCTATCGGGGCGAATTGCCACAGGCCGCACAATCTGTTGGCAATCGGTCACGGATCTCGCCGAAGGCGCCGACAGTAGGCCCGACGGACCCGCCGTAGACGAGCGAAACGACCACGGCGGCACCGACTTCAGATCAGAAGTTGTTGCAGGTGTTGAAGGCCTGTTCGATGGTGCCGAGATACGGCTGGAACATCGGAGCGTTCGCCACATCTTGCGCGGTCTTCGCCCGCTTGGCCGGCGCGTCAGCGATGAACTCACGCAAGCCACGCTGCAGTATCGGCGATTGATCGAATGCCATCCGGACTTGCGGATCCTGCGCATCGAGCGCCGACACCAACTGCGGGTACGTGCACGTCGTGTTGATGGCCGAATCCAGGTTCGGCCCCGCGGACGCGATCCCGGCCCCGGCGGTCAACGACAGAGCCAGGCCGCCGATCCCGACGGCCAGTCTGGTCAACGACAGACGGAACATATTCAAACTTCCTCCCTACCATTGCTCCCGACCTCTCCGACTGTAATCGGCCTGGGCGGATCTCACCCATGCTTTGCCCAGCTCGACCACAGCGTGAAATCAGGCCTCCTGCTTGACCAGTCGGCCAGCAGGCACCGTGACCGGGCCCAGAACCGCGCTGGAGGGCCGCTGACGGACCCGCAGTGGCCACCAGAACCACCGCCCGAGCAGGGCCGCGATCGCCGGCGTCATGAATGCACGTACCACTAGGGTGTCGAACAACAAACCCAAACCGATGGTCGAACCCACCTGGCCGATGATGCGCAGATCACTGACCACCATCGACAACATCGTGAATGCAAACACCAGGCCCGCGGTCGTCACCACCTTGCCCGTGCCGCCCATGGCCCGGATGATGCCCGTATTGATCCCGGCGCCGACCTCCTCCTTCATCCGCGACACCAACAGCAGGTTGTAGTCGGAACCCACCGCCAACAGGACGATCACCGACATCGCCAAGACGAGCCAGTGCAGTTCGATGCCAAGGATGTGCTGCCACACCAGTACCGAAAGACCGAACGCCGCACCGAGCGAAAGCGCCACCGTACCGACGATGACCAGAGCGGCGACGAAACTCCGCGTCACCACCAGCATGATGCCGAAGATCAGGCAGAGCGCCGCGACACCCGCGATCAAGAGGTCGAATTTCGACCCGTCTCGCAGATCTTTGTACGTCGCAGCGGTTCCGGCGAGGTGGATGGAAGCGTTCTGCAGCGGCGTCACCTTGATCGCCTCTTCCGCTGCCGTCCGCACCGCATCAACCCGAGAGATGCCCTCAGGAGTTCCGGGATCGCCCCGATGCGTGAGGATCAGCCGGACGGCCTTCCCGTCGGGCGAGAAGAACAGGCTCATCGCCCGTTGGAAGTCCTTGTTCTCGAATACTTCCGGGGGCAGATAAAAGGAGTCGTCGTTCTGGGCGCCGTCGTAGATCTTGCCCATCGCGCTGGCATTCGACGTCGTCTCATCCATGATGGCGATCATTCCGGACATGGTGCTGTGCATTGTCAGCATCATGGCGCGCATCGACTTCATGATCTCGATCATCGGCGGCAATTGAGTGACAAGCTGCGCCTGTAATCCGTCGACTTTCACCAGGTTGCCGAGAAGTTTGTGCATCTGCAGGCTGAGCTTGTCGGTACTGTCGAGCGCGTCGAAAACCGATCGAATGGCGAAGCAAATGGGAATGTCGTAGCAGTGCCCTTCCCAATACAGGTAATTGCGAAGCGGCCGGAAGAAGTCGTCGAAATTTGAAACGGTGGCCATCAGATCATCAGTAAGTTCGGCAGTCTCCCCGGTCACCTCGACCGTGTTGTGGGTGATCGAGCCGATCAACTTCATCAGATTGTGAGTGCCCTCCATCTGGGTGATCATTCTCTGCATGTCGTCCGCCTGCTTCAACATGCCGTTCATGCGGTCTTTCGCGAACGGGACGATCTGTCGGAGGCCGGCGCTCTGCAGGCTGATCTGAAACGGTATCGACGTGCGCTCGATCGGGCTGCCCTCAGGCCGGGTGATGGTCTGCACCGTGGCAATCCCGGGGACCGCGAAGATTTTCTTGGCCAGCTTGTGCAGAACCAAGAAATCTGTCGGGTTGCGCATATCGTGGTCGGCTTCGAGCATCAGGATGTCGGGCGTCATCCGCGACTCGGGGAAATGACGCTCGGCGGCCGCATATCCGACATTGGCCGGGATGTCTTGGGGCACATAAAGCCGGTCGTCGTAGCTGGTCTGATATCCGGGCAGGGCCAGAAGTCCGACAAACGCCACCGCGCACGCCCCGGCAAGAATCGGCACCGGCCATCTCACCACCGCCGTGCCGACCCCCCGCCACCGGCGGACCATGAGCTTGCGCTTCGGTTCGAAGAGCCCGAACCGGCCGCCGACGGCGATGACGGCCGGAACCAGCGTGACGGCCACCGCGACGGCCACCGCCATGCCTATTGCGGAAGGAATGCCCATCGTCTCGAAGTAGGGCAACCGGGTGAAGCTGAGACAGTAGATGGCGCCGGCGATCGTAAGACCTGAAGCCACAACCACCTTGGCCACGCTGCGATAAGTGGTGTAGAACGCGGTTTCGCGGTCTTCGCCGGCTTGACGTGCCTCGTGATATCGCCCGATGAAAAAGATTCCGTAGTCGGTGCCGACCGCGATTCCGAGCGATACCAGGAGATTCACCGCGAATGTCGACAGCCCGAGAATCTGGTGATCGCCGAGGAATGCGACGACTCCGCGCGCTGCCTGCACCTGGATTCCGACCATGGCCAGCAGGAGAACAACGGTGATGACCGAGCGGTACACGAAAAGGAGCATCGTGCAGATCACCACCAGCGTCACCAGCGTGATCTTCATGATTGACGTATCACCGGCGTGGTTCATGTCGGTGATCAACGGGGAAGGGCCCGTGACGTAGGCCTTCACCCCGGGCGGCGGGACCGTCTCCGCCACGATGTCCCGGACCGCTTCCACAGATTCGTTGGCCAGGGCCTGCCCCTGGTTGCCCGCGAGATTCAGTTGGACGTAGACACTCAGATCGTCGGCACTCTCGACACCCGACGCGGTGAGTGAGTCTCCCCAGTAATCCTGAACGTGCTGCACATGCTTCGTATCGGCGCGCAGCTGACGAACCAAGTCGTCGTAATAGCCGTGCGCATCCTCGCCGAGTGGTTTGTCACCCTCCAGGACGATCATCGCCACGCTGTCGGAATCTGATTCGCCGAACACCTGCCCCATGCGCTGCATCGCCTGAAACGACGGCGCATCCTTGGGGACCAGCGATACCGAGCTCTCCCGCCCGACTTGTTCCAATGACGGAACAGCGAAGGTCACCACTGCGATGATCGCCAGCCAGCCGAGAATGATCGGCACCGACAACCGATAGATCACCCGAGCGATCAACGGCGGCCGGTCGCTGGTGTGAGGACTGCTCATGCGGCTTTCACCGCGCAGAAGGAAGACGCATTCATGGCTGTCAGCGCTCTTCTCTCTGCAGGATCGACCGCACGAGCTGGCCGCGGCCCGACGGGCGCCCTGTTGCACTGAGCGGCCGTGGATGCACCCGTTGCGGCCACCAGAACCACCGCCCCAGCAGCGCGGCGATCGCCGGCGTCATGAATGCGCGTACCACCAAAGTATCGAACAACAGCCCGACGCCGATGGTGGCACCCAACTGCCCGATGGTGACCAGGTCACTGACGACCATCACCAACATCGTGAACGCGAACACCAGGCCGGCAGCCGTCACCACCTTGCCGCTGCCGCCCATGGCCCGGATGATGCCGGTGTTGATCCCGGCGCCGATCTCCTCTTTCATCCGGGACACCAGCAGCAGGTTGTAGTCAGAACCCACCGCCAACAGGACGATCACGGACATCGCCAGCACCACCCAGTTCAAGGGCATACCGAGGATGTGCTGCCAGATGAGCACGGAGAGCCCGAAGGCCGCGCCCAGTGAAAGCGCCACCGTGCCGACGATGACCAGTGCGGCGATGAAGCTCCGCGTCACCACCAGCATGATGCCGAAAATGAGGCAGAGTGCGGCGACAGCCGCGATCAGAAGATCGTATTTGGACGCTTCGACCAGATCTTTTACCGACGCGGCGGTGCCCGTGAGATAGATCGAGGCATTTTGCAGCGGCGTGCCCTTGAGCGCTTCTTCGGCCGCGGTTTCGATCGGGTCGACCAGCGACATGCCTTCAGTGGTTGCCGGGTCGCCTCGCTGGGTGATGAGCATGCGGGCCGCTTTCCCGTCCGGTGACAGGAAGATGTCCATGACGCGCTGGAAGTCCTTGTTCTCGAAGACTTCCGGAGGCAGATAGAAGGAGTCGTCGTTCTGGGCAGCGTCGAATGCCTTGCCCATCGCGGTGGCGTTGTCGTTCGACGTCGCCATTTGATCCATGATCCCGGACATGGTGCTGTGCATCGTCAGCATCATTGTTCGGGTGGATTCCATGGTCGAGATCATCACCGGAAACTGAGCGGCCAACTGCGGCAGAATTGCGTCGAGTTGATCAAGGTTGTTAACCAGGCTGACCATCTTGACGGTGATTTGGTCAATCCCGTCGAGCGTGTCGAAAACCCCTCTGATCGACGAACATATCGGAATCGTGTAGCAATGCGGTTCCCAGTAGAAGTAGTTCCGGATCGGTCGGAAGAAATCGTCGAAGTTTGCGACGTGATCGCGCAGTTGATTGGTCACCGTTTGCAGCTCGTGGGTATCGGCGACCATTTGATGCGTGGTGCTGACCATCTCTTCCGTCAGTGCTTGCATGCGCTTGACGATGGCGATCGTTTTCGTCATGTCGTCGGCCTGCACCAGCAGGTCTTCCATTCGATCCCTCTGGAACGGCATCAAATGGGTTTGAGACGCGTTGCTCATGCTGAGCATGAAGGGAATCGTCGAGTGTTTGAGTGGCTCGCCGGCGGGACGGGTCGGCGCCTGGACCATGGCGACTCCGGGCACGGATTGCACACCCTTGGCCAGTTTGTTCAAGACCAGAAAGTCGACCGGATTCCGCATGTCATGGTCGGCCTCCACCAACAGAATGTCGGGCGCCATCATCAATGACTGGGGAAAGTGTCGCGTCGCCGCCGCATAACCCACATTGGCGGGGATGTCCTGCGGGATGTAATTCTGGTCGTTGTAGCTCGGCTTGTACGCGGGAAGCGCCAGCAGGCCGATGAGCGAGACCGCACACGTCGCGATGAGAATGGGCCCGGGCCACCGGACGACCGCAGTGCCCACCTTCCGCCACCGACGGGTGGTGAGCTTGCGCTTGGGTTCGAACAGGCCGAAGCGACTGCCCACGGCGATGACTGCGGGGACGAGTGTGACGGCCACCAACACGGCGGCAGCCATGCCCACCGCAGTGGGAACGCCGAGAGTCTGATAGACCGGCAGACGGGTGAAGTGCAGACAGAGAATCGCCCCGGCGATCGTCATGCCGGAACCGACGACCACCTTCGCGACGCTGCTGAACGTCGTGTAGAACGCCGCCTCTTTGTCCTCGCCGGCCTGGCGCGCCTCCTGATACCGCCCCGTGAAGAAGATGCCGTAGTCGGTTCCCGCCGCAATCGCGAGCGCCACCAGAAGATTGACGACAAACGTCGTGATACCGATGACCCCGAGACTGCCGAGAAACGCCACAACCCCTCGGGCCACCGTCAATTCGATGCCGACAACCAGCAGCATGAGTATGACGGAGATGATCGACCGATAGACGAGCAGCAGCATCACGAAGATGACCGTGAGGCTCAACGAGGTGACCAGCCCCACCGTCCGGTTGCCGGCCGGGCCCAGATCCGCGGCGAATGCCGCTGGTCCCGTGACATAGGTCTTGACTCCCTGTGGCGCCGGAATCCGGTCCACGATCGCGCGCATCGCCTCAACGGACTTGACCGCCGAGATGTCCTGGTTGCTGGTGAGAGTCACCTGTACGTAGGTGGCCTTGCCGTCGACACTCTGCGCGGCACCCTGGGTCATCGGGTCGCCCCAGAAGTCCTGGACGTGCACCACATGCGTGGTGTCGGCCTTCAACTGACGAACCAATTCGTCGTAATAGCTGTGCGCCGCATCGCCGAGGGGTTGATCGCCCTCCAGGACGATCATCGCGACGGCGCCCGAACCGGCTTCGCCGAACAGCTGCCCCATGCGCTGCATCGCCTCGAACGACGGTGCAGCGATGGGATCCATCGCTACCGCGTGCTCCTTCTCCACCTGCTCGAGCGAGGGCACGGCAACACTGAGGATGACGGTGATCGCCAACCATCCCAGGATGATCGGCACCGACAGCACGCGGACCATGCGTGCGACGAACGGCGGGCGCTTACTTATCGGCAACGGCTCCGTGATGGGTTCGCTGGGTTCGTTGGCGGTACTCATGCGGCCTTCAGCTGACAGAAGGTGAAGGCACTCACGCCAGTCCGGACCTTCTCGTCCTTCACCTCGTCGCCGACGAGGATGCGGCATCCGATCGAGTCAGTATTGCCTTGAGCGGAGATGTTGCCCATCGCCGTCGCGTCGGAGATCGGGAAGTCCATCGACCATGGCAGCGGCGCATCCCTGATGAGTTTCGGCTCGGCATCGGCATCGAAATAGCTGATGGTCGCCAGCGTCCCCGGGGGGCCGAACACCTCGTAAACCAGGTGCTTGGGGTCGTGGGGCCGCTTCTCCTCACGCTCGGCGCTGGTGTACGCGGGGCGGCTCTGACTGCCGAAGACGCCGTGCAATCGTGACACGGTAAATCCGCCTGCGACTCCCACCACCACCAGCACCAGCGGAATCCACAGCCGCTTCAGGATCCTGAAAATCGCGAGTTCCTCCGACTGTCTTCCGTGCCGGCACCCTGCGGGTGCTCAAACATGCATTTGCAGATCGGATGCGAACGATCGAGCCTCGGATGCGGTGGCATCCCAGGCCTGACCCTGCACGAAGCTCCCGCAAACGTGCGGCGCCCTTCGATGAGCGCAACCGATCCCGAAGAGTAAACCATGCCTGTGCGTCAATATGGCGCAAACGGGTCAGATAGCCGGAATCGGTTCAACGCCTTGACAATCACCCGAGAAGCCACCGCGGTGGCACACAAACCGGCACCGCCGGTCGATACCACTCCCGGGCACTGCCGACCCGCTGCCCCAACTAGGAACTAGCTATGAATCCGGCCTGAATGGACCACGAAATATGCCATTGCTGCAGGACAGTCGACGCAAATCATCCGGAAGCGATGAATCCATAGGAGCACCCGTCTGGAACCCAGTCACGACGACAGCCTCCGACGACCCTCGGCTCACCTGAACAGCCGGCGCAACGTCGCGGATGGCCTGACGAATGGTGCGGGCCGGTACACCGCACCAGAATGTCTGCGGTCATGCTCGCCGCGTGTCACGCGATGCGGCTACGGGAGGAAACGAGCGATCTGGGGTGACGGAAGTGTCTGCGCGGCGCGTGCCTGCCGGACTCCCACGGCTCCCCCGGCGGCCGTCATCAACAGCATGCCGGCGAGTCCGGGCAGCACCGCGAACAGCAGGTCGCTGGTGCTGGCCGTACGCAGATAATCGGCGTATCCGAGCCGGAAGGCCTCCGGCACCGCAGGCGCCGAAAGCGGCTGTGCCACTGGCGGTTCGGACTGCGGCACAGGAATGATCGGCGCGTTCGGTACCGAAGGCGGCGCGCCTACCGGCGGGGCCGCAGGCATCGGGACTGCGATGACCGGAGCGGGAGGAACCGCCACCGGCACCGGCACCGGCACCGGGGCGACCGGAGCAGCCGGGGGTGCCTCGATCGCCGGAGCGGGCGCGGCTGGAACCTTGGGCGGGGTCGACCGGATGACGATCGTGCGACTGCTCGGAGCCGTCGGCACCGGCGCGAGGCCCGGGGCCCGGCCGAGGTTGGCATTGGTCGGCGCCCCCGCCGCTCCGCCGCCTCCGCCACCGCCCGACACGACAGCCGAAGGGGCCGTAGTAGTGCCGCCGGTGACGGCTGCGGTGGGTGCCTGGGCAGTCCCACCCGACAGGACCGCCGACGGCGTTTGTCCGGTCGTGCCGACGCGGGCTGACTGCGGTGATTCGGCGAATGTTCCCGAGCGGGCCGAAGTCGCCGGAGCCTCCCCTGCGCCCGCTGTCGTGGCCGCGGTCTTGGTGGTGGCGGAGCCGGTGGGCCCGGTCTTGGCGGCCCCGACCTTTGACTCGGCTTTGGAACCGCTGGAAGCCCGCGGCCCGCCGAGGCTGCCGCCGGAATTCTTGACTCCACCGCCACGCCGCGGGCCCAAGTTGGCCGCGGGACCGGACTTCTTGTTCTTCTTCTTGTGATCGAAGAGGTCGTGGACGTCGATCCCGAACAGATGCGCCGAAGCCACGGCGGTGCCGGTAGTGCCAGGTCCTACCACCATGGCGCCACACGCGATCGCACAGCCGGCAGCAGTGTTACGCACCCACGACCGATCCACGTCGAGATCCCCCCCAAAAAAAGAGATCGGCGGCACGACGGCCGCACGCACTGAAACAAGTTCCCATTGTGACATATCGCCATTCCGTCGGATTTGCTGGACAGTGATTCGAAATAGCGGCCGCGTCAATGTCGGCCAATCCGGTGGTTTGCGGCGATACCCTTTGTCCGTGCTGGTCAGCGAGTTCCGCCGGTCGGTGTGCATACCTGAGATGGCGTTGAGCAACCGCGTTCCGGCCCGCACTCGGCACTACGCGGAGAGCGTGTCGAGCCGACTGCGCGTGTTGACCATTGCGACGTGGATTGCGGCCGCGGTATCCGGTGGATTCGGGGTATTCCAACTGGTCCTCGGCGGGCCGATGTGGCGGTTGGGGTTCGTCAACCTCGGATCCGCAGCGTTGTTCCTGCTGGTGCCGCTGTTGTACCGGTTCGGTGAACTGATCGCCCCGCTGGCGTTCTTCCTGTTCGCCTACGTGTCGGTTTCGACGATGTGCTTCGCAGTCGGGACCGGTTCGGGGCTGCAGTTCTACTTCGTGGTGGCCGCATCGCTGGCGGTGCTGGTTCTGGGAATCGAGCGCATCGTGCTGGCGGGAGTGTTGACGGCCCTGGCAGTGGCCGCAGCGATTGTGCTTGAAGTGCGGGTCCCCAACGACCGGGGCCTGGGGCCACCGTGGACGCTGACTGCGGGGTTCGTCCTTTCGGCCGTCTCGGCCGGCGTAATGGTGTTTGCCACAGTCTGGATGTCGTTGCGGGAGATCGCCAGGGCCGAACAGGCGATGGAAGCCGAATACCAACGATCGGAGCAACTGCTGGCCAATATCCTGCCGGCAACCATCGCCCAGCGGCTCAAGGAGCCCTCACGCACGATCATCGCCGACAAGTACGACGACGCCTCGATTCTGTTCGCCGACATCGCCGGGTACACCGAACGGGCCAGTGACCTCACCCCGACCGATCTGGTGCGTTTCCTGGACGTGCTGTACACCGACCTCGATGCACTGGTGGACCGCCATGGTCTGGAGAAGGTGAAGACCAGCGGTGATTCCTACATGGTGGTGGCCGGCGTGCCCAAGCCGCGCACCGATCACATCGAAGCACTCGCCTGTTTGGCGCTCGATCTGGCCGACGCCGTAGCCGACCTCAAGGACCCCCGGGGGCGCGCGGTGCCGTTGCGGATCGGCCTGGCCGCCGGACCCGTGGTGGCCGGGGTCGTCGGGGCACGCAAGTTCTTCTACGACGTCTGGGGCGATGCGGTCAACGTCGCCTCACGGATGGAAACCACAGACGTGGCCGGCCGAATTCAGGTGCCGCAGAACGTCTATGACCGGATCAGCCACGCGTTCGTGCTCGAGGAGCGCGGTGACGTCGAGATCAAGGGCAAGGGTCTCATGCACACCTGGTATCTGGTCGGACGCCGCGACGACGAAGCGGCACGCGCCCGGCCGGAGGTCGCCGGTCCGATGCGTGCCGCCGCGGTTGAGCCGCCGGGCGATGGCTAGACCTTGCGGTTCTCCGACTTGATCAGCCATGCCATCTTTTCCAGACCGTCGATCAACTGGTGCAGGATGTCGGCGGTGGTCGGGTCGTGCGCGTCGACCTGGTCGTGCACCCCGCGCATCGTCGCCACGGTCGCATAGATCCGTGTGGTCACGAGGTCGACCACCTCAGTGGTGCTGAGCTCATAGGCGGGGAACTCGGGCAATGTGGTGCCGGCCACGACAGTGTCCGACCGACCGTCGGGCACTGCGTCCAGTGCACGCATCCGTTCGGCGACCGTATCGCTGCCCTCCCTGGCGAAATCGACGAGCTCGTCGAGTTGGAGATGCAGATCCCGGAAATTGGTGCCGACGACGTTCCAATGCGCCTGCTTGCCCTGGATGCCGAGCTCGATCAAGTCGACCAGCACCTGCTGCAGGTAGCCGCTGAGCTCGGGCGCGGCCTGGTATCCCTGGATATCGGATTCGATTCGACGTGTACTCATGCCAGTTTCAACGATCCATAATTTGGAATCAATCCAGATTAGCGAAGATGTGGGTACCGTCACACAGACTGCTGGTCGGCCGCCTGATCCTGCTGATTGAGCAGCCGCGCATACCCCGCTCCCATTCCCAGCAGTGCCAATCCGACCACGATGAACACCGCCACCCGGAAGATTCCGTCCAGAGTCCCGAGGTCGAACAGGAACAGCTTGGCCGTAGCTGCCGCGACGAGCGCCATACCTCCGCCGATCGGCAGGGACCGCTGCGCCTTCGGTCGGCGCGCCGCGTAGCCGAGCAGGCCGGCCGCCACCGCGATCCAGCAGATCGTCGCCACCATGTGACCGCCGAAGAAGCCGGCCCCAGTGCCTCCGACGGCGACACCGGCCGTCACGGTGAACACCGTGAGCGCATATCCCGCCACGAGAGCCGCCGCTGCCCACACCAGCCGGAGCAACTCCTGATCCGCGGCACCCTCGGCCGACCACGCCCACGAGACCGCAGCCGCCGCCGCGATCGCCAGGACGCTGCCGATCAACACCGAAACCGTAAGCCCTGCAGACATTTCGGTGGCGTGAACCAAGATATCGGGGCCGGCGGAAGCGAGATAGATCATGCCCGCGACCGCGGCCAACCCGAGGGCAATCGACCGCGCGACACCGGCGTAGCGCCCAGCGAGGGCGACCACCGTGGCCATCGCCAACAACACCGGGCCGGCCACTGGTCCATCGAAGGCCACCAGCACCGCGATCAGCGCAGCCGCGGCCGCGAGTACCGCCCAGATCTGGCGGACCACTACTACCACCCCCGGAATGCGGTCGCCGAAGGCCACGATCGCCACCAGGGCGGCCGCCAACGCCGCCGCCATGAGCGCCGCGATCACGCGGTCGACGCCGGCCGCCACGCACAGCACGGGAAGGACACCGCACGCCGTCAGGACAGCGGTCGCCGACGGCTTGGTGGTCCAGCGCAGTACCAGCAGCCCACCCGCCAACGCCAGCACTGCAGCGAGCCCGCAGGCCAGCGCGAGCAGGAGATCGGTTCGACCATCGATTGCGGCGGCCGCCAGTGCCATCAACAAGGGCAACGTGGCCGCGGCGACACGCGCGGCAGACAACCCGGTCCAGTCCCGGCCGAACTGCACCGGGAGTGCGGCAGCCGACAGAGCCAGCATGAATCCGATCAGCAGGTGGGTCACCCCGTCGGTGACGACGGGCGCCAGGGCGATCAGCGGTACCAGGACCAACAAGCCCAGTTGCTCGGAGTTCCACCGCCGTGCCAGCGTCAGGCCGCCGCCGCCGATGGCGGCGGCCAACAGGAGACCGATCGGCGCCCCAACCCACTCATAGACCGTTGTCACGGCGATCACGTCGATGTACGCGGCGGCAACACCGGTCGCGGCCAACGCGACGGCCCCCACCCGGCCACCTGGCCGGCGATGTAGCCACCGTCCGGCGCTGACCAGTCCGGCGGCCAGAACAGCGCCTGCGCCCACCCGGAACTCCGGTCGCAGAATGCCGGCCTGCGCGGCCAGCACCAGCAGCAGCACCACACCGGTGAGCGTCACGGCCACTCCCGCTACCGCGAGCGCCTTGCCGATCCAGCCCTCGGAGCGCTCCGGTCCGAACGTGGGCTCAGACCTCGGCGGCACCGGCACCGGCGCGGGCATCGGAGCAGGGGCGACGGGCCAGGCGAGCGGCGGCGCAGCAGGGACCGGTGGCGGCACGGCCACCGGTCCCTGATCCAGCCTTCGATCCAGCTCCCCCAGATCCGCCGACACCCGGTTCATATACGCCGAGATCGCGGCCAGATCGGACGACATCCGGGCAATCACGGCGCGATGAGATTCGCTCATGCGGTCATGGTGGCAACAATTGCGGTTGCCCGGATGAGTAGGACTACTCGTCGAGGCCGTGTTCGATGGCGTAGCGGGCCAATTCGACGCGGTTGGCGACCTGCAATTTGCGGAACGTCGCCTGGACGTGGTTCTCGACCGTGCGGTGACTCAGGGACAGGCGCGTCGCAATCTGTTTGGCCGTCAACCCCTTTGCCACAAAACGCAGCACCTCGGTCTCCCGCTCGGTCAAGCTGGGTGTGGCCGGGCCGTCCTCTGGACGTTGGGCGATGCGCCGGTACTCACCGAGCACCAACCCGGCCAGCCCCGGAGTGAACACCGCGCGTCCCTCCGCGGTGGCCCGTACCGCCGCGGTCAATTCGGCTTTCGACGCGCTCTTCACCAGATACCCGGTGGCACCCGCTTTCACGGCTTCCAGCACGTCGTCGCGCTCGTCTGAAGCGGAGAGCACCAGCACCCGCGACGACGGCGACACCGTGAGCACCTCCGCGGTAGCCGTGGCACCACTACCGTCGGACAGGCTCATGTCCATCACCACCACGTCAGGCAACACCACCCCGGCCCGCCTACGCGCCGAAGCCACCCCGTCGGCGGTCGCCACGACATCGAATCCCTCGTCGGCGAGGTCACGCGCCACCGCGTCACGCCAGATCGGGTGGTCATCGACGACCATCACCTTCAGCGCGGTCTCGGTCATCGCTGTCCCCTCTCGACGGCGTCACGGCTTCCCGAAGAGCGGGGCAGCGTGAGCTCCCATTCCGTGCCACATCCGGGTGCAGTGTTCAGCTGCGCCTGACCGCCCAGCCAATCCATCCGTCCCACAATCGATTTCGAGATACCGACATGGCCTTCGCGGACCGCTTCGGCCAGCCGTCCGTCGCCGATACCGATTCCGTCGTCGCGAATACTCACCGTCACCGAATCGCCCAGATCCTCGAGCAGCACGAAAACCCGGGCGTCAGGTCCGGCGTGTGCGGCGGCGTTGTCCAAGGCATTGCCTGCGGCAGCGAATAATTCATGCGCGGCATCGTGGTCCAGCAGCACGGGTTCAGCCGGAAGGCTGACCGAAACTCGATCAGACGCCCTGGACCGTAGCAGCGCGCCGATGTCGGTGACCCCGCCAGTGTGAACGTCCGGATCAGGTGCGCTGACCAGCCTGCGCAACGCCCGCTCCTGTTCCCCGGCAAGTTCGGCCAATTGAGCTGTCTCACCACCGATTTCGCGTCCCCGCCGCGAAACCAGGGCCAGCACCTGAATGGCGCCGTCGTGAACCCGCCGCGACAACCGTTCCCGTTCCTCCAGCGAAGCCGCCAACCGCACCGCACGTTCCAACTCGGCATGAGCCCGGCGTGCGGTCTGAGCAGCCATCCCTACCGCGAGGCCCACGGCCAGTTCGATGACGATGGTGGCATTGCGCCCGAGATTGACACTGACGTAGCCCTTCAAGGTGGCGGCGGCGGCCATCACCGCCAACCCGGCTCCCATCCCTCCGACCGGGCCGAACTGCAGGGCCGCCGAAATGGTGGCGTTCGTCGCCCACAACGTGGTGGGCCAGGACTGGTTGTCCGCGATCCAGTGCTCGGACGCCACCAATTCGGTCGAGAGCATGAGGGCAAGAACGACCACGACCTCCGCAATCACCCACGACGGACGACGGCCGAACCCCTGCAGGTAGGCAATCGCACACACAACGCTCCACGCGATCAGCACCGCACACAGCACGCCGGCCACCACCGGACTGGTCAGATCATCATTTATCGCGATCTGAAAACCCAGCGCGTACAGGCAACTCAGCAACCGGAAGATCTGGGCGGCACGCCACAACGGGGTGACCGGGTCCGGGCTGCGCTGCATTGGCTCAGCATAAAGTCGCTGTCCGGCGCCGCGGAGCACCGATGTCGCGCGTCGGCGCTGCTACTCGCCCCGGGCCACGGGGCGCTCCGGATCCGACGCCCACTCCGACCATGACCCGGGATACAGCGCCGCATCCACCCCGGCAGCCGCCATCCCGGCCACAGCGAGCGCCGCGGTGACCCCGGAGCCACAATAGGCACCGACGTCCGCGCCCGCGGTGAAGCGATCTGCGAGCAATGCCTGCAGCTGGGCATCCGGGCGCAGCGTTCCGTCCGCGGTAAGAAACTGGGTACTCGGCAGATTGACCGCCCCGGGGATGTGCCCGGCCACTGGGTCGACGGGCTCGACCTCACCGCGGAACCGCTCAGGTGCCCGAGCGTCGAGCAGCACACCGATCCCGGCCCCCGCCTCTTCTGCGGTAAGAGTGCGCAGGGCACCGCGATACAGATCGCCATAGACGACGTCGATCTCACCGGGTTCCGGCGTGACCGGGCCGCTCTGCAGCGCCCCGCCTGCCGCTCTCCAGGCCGCCAGGCCGCCGTCGAGAATGCGGACGTCGTCGATGCCGGCCGCGGTCAACACCCACCAGGCCCGGGCGGACCCGGCGAGGTTCCAGTCGTCGTAGACCACGGTGGGCACCCCCGTGCGCACGCCCCAACGACGCGCTGCCGCCTGCAGGTCAGATCCGGACGGCAGCGGATGACGACCCCGACCGGCGACGCCGTGATCCGACAGCTCCCTATCCAGCGAGACATAGACCGCGGCGGGCAGATGGCCACTCAGATAGGCCTGTTCACCGTCGGGCTCGGCCAGCGACCATCGCACGTCCAGCACGGTGACGGGATCCCCGGAGCCAATGCGCTCGCGAAGGTCACCGGCGGTGACGAAGACGTCTTCACGTGAGGAAGCCACATAGTCGACGCTACATCACCTTCGACAGAAACTCTTTTGTGCGTTCATGTTTGGGGTTGGCCATCACCTCGCGGGGATTTCCGCTCTCCACGATGACGCCGCCGTCCATGAACACCAACTTGTCGGCGACCTCACGGGCGAAGCCCATCTCGTGCGTGACCACCACCATGGTCATGCCCTCGCCGGCGAGTTTCTTGATCACCGACAGGACCTCCCCGACGAGCTCGGGATCCAGTGCCGAAGTCGGCTCGTCGAACAGCATCAGCTTCGGGTTCATCGCCAGCGCCCGCGCGATGGCCACCCGCTGCTGCTGGCCACCCGACAACTGCGCGGGGTACGCGTCGGCCTTGGCGGCCAAACCCACCTGATCGAGCAGATCCTTGGCCCGGGCCAGCGCGGCGTCCTTCTTCACCCGCTTGACGCGCATGGGTGCCTCGACGATGTTGTCCAGCGCCGTACGGTGCGGGAACAGGTTGAAATGCTGGAACACCATGCCGATGTCACGGCGCTGCCGAGCGGCATCTCGCGGGGCCATCTCGTGCAGCTTGCCGCCACGTTCGCGATAGCCGATCAGCTCCCCGTCGACGTACAGGCGACCCGCGTTGACCTGCTCGAGATGGTTGATACACCGCAGGAACGTCGACTTGCCCGAGCCCGACGGACCGACCATGCACAACACCTCGCCCCTGCCGACGTCCAACGTGACGCCTTTCAGGACGCGCAGGGCACCGAAGTTCTTGCAGACGCTCTCGGCCCGCACCATCGGTTCTGCGGCGGCGGTCATGGATGTACCTCTCCCATCTGCGCTTTGGCCAGGGCCTCCAGCTGCTTGGACGTCAACTTGCGCGACGCACCACGCGCGTAGTGCTTCTCGAGGTAGTACTGCCCGACCATCAGGATGCTGGTGATCGCCAGGTACCACGTGGACGCCACCAGCAGTAGCGGCACCGGCTGAAACAGACCGACGCCGATATCCTTTGAGCGGCCGTACAACTCGAAGCTGTATGGAATGGCGGTGACGAGCGAGGTCGTCTTCAGCATGCTGATGAACTCATTGCCGGTCGGCGGGATGATGACCCGCATCGCCTGGGGAAGCACCGTACGTCGCATGGTCATGCTCCACGACATGCCAAGCGCGACCGAAGCTTCCGTCTGCCCCTCCGGCACCGAGCTGATGCCGGCCCTGATGATCTCCGCCATGTAGGCGGCCTCGTTGAGACCCAGGCCGAGAACCGCCAGCCAGAACACATTCGGATCAGAAAGGGTGAATTCGAAAAGGGTCGGGCCGAACGGTATGCCGAGCTGAATATTCTTGTAGATCACGGGGACCAGGCCCCACAGCACCAATTGAACATAGATCGGGGTGCCGCGGAAGATCCACAGGTAGGTCCAGGACACCGCCTTGAGCACCGGGTTGGGCGACAGCCGCATCACCGCGAGGAGCACACCCAGGACGAGCGCCAGGATCATCGAATAGATGGTCAGTTGCAGCGTGTTCCAGGCGGCTTGCGAGATGCGTTGATCGAAGAGGTACTTGCCGTACGTCTCCCACCCGTACGCCTCGTTGGTCGCAGCACCCCACAGGAACAGCCCGATCAGGGCGAGGATGAGGATCGCCGCCACCCAACGCCATGGATGTCTCAGCGGGACGGCGTCGATGGCGGCCGGCGAGGATTCATCGCTCATCGGCGGCTCAGCTGGTCGCACCGTTGATGACCGGCTTCTCGATCATCCCCTTCTCCGCGCCCCAGTTCGTGGCCACCTGCTTGTACGCACCGTTGTCGATCAGGTGTTGCAGCGCCTGTTGCAGCGACGCAGCCAGGGGCGAACCCTTCTGGACCGCCCAGCCGTACGGAGCCGAGTCGAAGATGTCCCCTGCGGCTTCGAGTTTCCCGTTGCTCTGCTTGATCGCATACGCCGTCACCGGCGAATCCGCCGACATGGCGTCGGCTTGGCCGAGCATCACCGCGCTGGTGGCGGCGGTCTGGTCGTCGAACTTGATTACGTTGATGGCGGGCTTGCCCGCGTCGACACACTTCTTGCTACGCGCCGGCATTTCCTCGGTGTCCTGCACCGTCGCCGTCTGCACCGCGACCTTCAAACCGCAGGCATCGTCGGGGTTGATCCCGGCACCGACTTTCTGCGCCCACGATGAACCCGCACTGAAGTAGGTCACGAAGTCAACCTGCTCTTCACGCTTCTTCGAGTCGGTGAACGACGACATGCCGACGTTGTAGTTCCCGCCCTGCACCGACGGGATGATCTTGTCGAACAAGGACGCCCGGTACTCCGGCGTGAGGCCCAGCGTGGCGGCGATCGCATTCATCAAATCGACATCGAAGCCGATGATCTTGCCTGCTGGATCCTTGAATTCGTTGGGCGGGTACGTCGGGTCGGTCCCGATGATCAGCTTGCCGCTCGACTTGATCGGCTCGGGCACCGAATTGGCGATCGCGTCGACTTTCTCAACCTTTGCCGCCGTCGTCGACTTGGTTTCGGATCCGCCGGACTCGGTGTTGTTCGCACAGCCTGACATCGCGAGCGCGCCGCTTGCGGCGACCACCACCGCGAAACGCCACATCTTGCTTCGTCGGGGACGACATCCAACTGTCACAGTTGCCTCATTTCTCTGTCTGCGGCTGTGGTCGCGCTGTTCCAGATCGAAGACGTTAACGGCCGCCGACCGGGAATGCAGCTCCGGTAACGGAACCTTAACTACCAGGCTGCGACACCACAGCCGTAACGCAAAAACCACGTTCTACATCAGTGTTTGTGTCAAACTGCCTGCATGGAAACCACTGCTCCCCCAAGCTTGTTGCCACATCTTTGGAAATCGACGCTGGTTTCGGGAATTCTCGCCGTCATCATCGGCGTCCTCGCGTTGGTCTGGCCCGGGATCACCATTCTGGTCGCCGCGATCTTCTTCGCCGCCTACCTGCTGATCACCGGTATCTCGCAGCTCGTCCTGGCGTTCAGCATCCGCTCCTCGGTCGGTGGACGGGTATTGCTGTTCATCGGTGGCGCCGCGGCACTCGTGCTGGCCGTGCTCTGTTTCGTCAGCCTGCAGAATTCGTTCGAACTGCTGGCGATCTGGATCGGTGTCGGGTTCATCTTCCGCGGTGTCGCAACGACGATGTCGGCCATCGGAGATCCCTCGCTGCCCGGGCGGGTGTGGGAGATCATCATCGGCATCATCAGCGTGATCGCCGGCATCATCATGTTCGTCGCCCCCATGGAGGGGTTGGTCGCCCTGGCTCAGGTCACCGGCATCATCCTCATCGTCGTCGGCGTTTTCGAAGTGATCTCCGCCTTCGCCATCCGTAGCGAGGCCAAGAAACTCCACGCGGCAATCTCACACCAGGCGCCTCCGGTGACGTAAGACACCGGTCACGGTCGGCGCCTGGCCCGCGACCTTCTACTACACTCCGTCGTAGATTGGTCTGAGACCTCGGAAGTAGGGCCAGATGGACGCTTTGGACGTATCGCGGTGGCAGTTCGGAATCACCACCGTCTACCACTTCATATTCGTACCGCTGACGATCGGGTTGGCGCCGTTGATCGCCGTCATGCAGACCGCATGGGTGTTCACGGGCAACGACAGCTGGTATCGCCTCACGCGATTCTTCGGCAAGCTGTTTCTGATCAACTTCGCGATCGGTGTGGCCACCGGCATCGTGCAGGAATTCCAGTTCGGCATGAACTGGAGCGAATACTCGCGTTTCGTCGGCGACATCTTCGGCGCGCCGCTGGCGTTCGAGGGGCTGGTCGCGTTCTTCGTCGAGTCCACGTTCATCGGCCTGTGGATCTTCGGCTGGACGCGATTGCCGCGTGCCGTTCATTTGTTCTGCATCTGGATGGTCGCCTTTGCCGTCAACGCATCGGCGTTCTTCATCATCGCGGCCAACTCGTTCATGCAGCACCCGGTCGGGGCGAAGTACAACCCGGAGAGCGGGCGGGCCGAGCTCATCGACTTCGGCGCCCTGCTCAGCAACAACACCGCGATTTGGGCATTCCTGCATGTCGTCGCCGGGTCGCTGCTCACCGCGGGCACCTTCGTCGCGGCCGTGAGTGCGTGGCTGATGGTGCGTGACCGGCGCAGGGCAGACGCCGACAAGGCGGGCGTCGAGTCCACGGAGGTGTCCGACGCCACAGCCGCCAACGATTCCGCTGGAATGTACCGACCCGCAACGATTCTCGGCAGCCTCGTGGCACTGGCCGCAGTCGCCGTCATCTTCTTCACCGGTGACATCCAAGGCAAGTTGATGTTCGTGCAACAGCCGATGAAGATGGCGTCGGCCGAATCCCTCTGCGACACGCAGACCGACCCGAACTTCTCAGTGCTGACCGTGGGTACACACAACAACTGCGCCAGCGTGATCCACGTGATCGAGGTGCCCTACGTGCTGCCCTTCCTGGCCGAGGGCAAATTCAGCGGCGTCACCCTGGAGGGCGTCAACGACCTCCAAAAACAATACGAATCACGGTTCGGACCCGGCGATTACCGGCCGAATCTCTTCGTCACCTACTGGTCGTTCCGGGCGATGATCGGCCTCATGGTGGTACCACTGGCGTTCGCCTTGCTGACACTGTGGCTGACCCGTCGCCGACGGCTTCCCGATCAACGGTGGTACGGCGTCTTCGCGCTGATCACCCTGCCCACACCGTTCCTGGCCAATTCCGCCGGCTGGGTTTTCA
Source organism: Mycolicibacterium peregrinum (assembly GCF_001665785.1). Taxonomy (GTDB): domain Bacteria; phylum Actinomycetota; class Actinomycetes; order Mycobacteriales; family Mycobacteriaceae; genus Mycobacterium; species Mycobacterium peregrinum_A. Next base: position 59,625 of record NZ_LZSO01000011.1, on the reverse strand, counting down.
CCGAGATGGGCCGGCAACCCTGGGTGGTGGTCCCGAATCCGACCGGTGACCAGATGGTCCGGCTGATGGTGCAACAGGGCGTGTCCGACCATGCCGCAGGCACGGTGTTCTTCTCACTCGCGGTCTTCACCCTCCTCTACGGCGTGCTCGCGGTCGTCTGGTTCTGGCTGCTGCGCCGCTATGTGACCGAAGGGCCACAGGAACACGATTCCGAGCCGGCCCCGCCGACACCTCCTGACGAGGACGAATCCGCCCCGCTGTCTTTCGCGTACTGAGAGGACTGATCTCAGATGGGACTCCAAGAACTCTGGTTCATACTCATCGCCATCCTGTTCCTCGGATTCGTGGTTCTGGAAGGCTTCGACTTCGGTGTCGGGATGCTGATGGCCCCGCTCGGCAGCGCGGGCGAAGGCGATCCGGAAAGCCGCAGACGAGCCGTGCTGAACACCATCGGACCGGTGTGGGATGCAAACGAGGTGTGGCTGATCACCGCCGGCGCAGCCATGTTCGCGGCATTCCCCAACTGGTATGCGACGCTGTTCTCCGCGCTGTACCTGCCGCTGCTGGCGATTCTGTTCGGGATGATCCTGCGCATCGTGGGCATCGAGTGGCGCGGCAAGATCGACGACACCAAGTGGCGCAAGTATGCCGACCTCGGCATCGCCGTGGGATCGTGGCTGCCCGCAATACTGTGGGGTGTCGCTTTCGCAATCCTGGTGCGCGGATTGCCAATTGATGCCAACCATCGGGTACACGCCGGAGTTGGCGACGTGCTCAACGCCTACACGGTGCTCGGCGGGCTCGCGACCGCCTCGCTGTTCGCGTTCTACGGCTCGGTGTTCATCGCATTGAAAACCGCCGGTCCCATTCGCGACGACGCGTTCCGGTTCGCCCGGATACTTACGCTGCCCGTGATCCTGCTGGCCGGCGGCTTCGGGCTGTGGACACAGCTGGCCCACGGCAAGCCATGGACTTGGGCGGCCCTGGCGGTCGCGGTGGTCGCCCTGTTGATCTCGGTGGCATTGATGTGGTCTCGGTCGCGGGAGGGCTGGGCCTTCGTCGCCACCGTGGTGGTCGTGGCCGCCGTCGTCGTCCTGCTGTTCGGTGCGATGTACCCGTACCTGCTGCCGTCCACGCTGAGCCCCGAGTGGGGCGTGACCATCTACAACGGCTCCTCCACTCCGTACACCCTGAAGATCATGACCTGGGCGTCGTTGACGCTGCTGCCTCTGGTCCTGGTGTACCAGGGCTGGACCTACTGGGTGTTCCGCAAGCGGATTTCGGCAGACCGCATTCCCGCCCCCATCGGATTGTCTCGGCGGTCGGTCTGAATTTCTGGCGCGCGCTCGGTATCCGCGGGGCCACCGGCGCTACGACGGGGTTACGGCGCTACCTGCTGGCGGCGGTGATCTGCGGCGTGACCATCAGCGCCAGCACCATCGCCGCAGCGGTGGTGCTGGCACACATCGTCGCCACCATCATCGTCGACCCCGGTTCGGCGGCCAGCCACGGCGGCGCGCTGGTGGCACTGTCCGCTCTGTGGATCCTGCGCGCGGTCGCGCACTGGCTTCAGGGCCGGCTGTCGCAGCGCGGCGCCACTGCGGTGATCGGGGAATTGTCCAGCCAGGTGCTGCGCTCGACAACCTCCGCGCCGCCAAGGCAATTGGCGGCCGAGCGCGACGCCGCAGCCGCAGTGGTGACCCGCGGCCTGGATGGGCTACGACCGTACTTGACCGGCTACCTACCCGCGGTGATCCAGGCCGCGGTCCTGACACCGGTGGCCGTGATCGTGATGGCTTGTTACGACCTTCAATCCGCGGCGATCGTGGTGATCGCGTTGCCGCTCATCCCGGTGTTCATGATTCTGATCGGCCTCGTCACGGCCGACCGGTCGGCCGCCGCACTGGCCGCGATGACGACCCTGCAGGCCCGCCTGCTCGACCTCGTGGCAGGGATCCCGACACTGCGCGCCGTCGGCCGGGCCGCCGGCTCGGCCCAACGCATCACTGAACTGGCTGCCGCGCATCGACGCTCGGCCATGGCGACCCTACGGATCGCGTTCCTGTCCTCATTGGTGCTCGAGCTGCTGGCCACCCTGGGCGTCGCGCTGGTGGCAGTCAGCGTCGGCCTTCGGCTGGTCTACGGCGAGATGGACCTGTCCGCGGGCCTGACCGCCCTGTTGCTGGCTCCCGAGGTGTTCTGGCCACTGCGCCGTGTCGGCGCTGCCTTTCACGCGGCTCAGGACGGTAAAACCGCCGCGGAACAAGCGTTCAAGCTCTGTGAGACGCACCAACCCGCCGGGGGTGCGGTGCGCGTGGCGGACTCCGCTCCGGCGATCGAGTTGGAGGGTCTGGGGCCAACCATCGAACCGGGCCGGGTCACCGTCCTCACCGGACCCAACGGAGCGGGAAAATCGACTGCGCTACAAGCCATTCTCGGTTTGGCCGCGCTTCCGTCCGGGCCCGTGCGAGTCGATGGAGTGGACGTCGATGACCTGGACAAGACGGCGTGGTGGCACAGCATCGCCTGGCTGCCACACCGGCCCGTGCTGATCCCGGGAACGGTCCGGGAAAACCTGGAGCTGCTCGGACCACTGACCGACCTGGCCCGCGCCTGCCGCGATTCCGGCTTCGACGACGTGGTCGACGACCTTCCCGACGGACTGGAGACGAGGATCGGCCGCACCGGGGTCGGATTGTCACTGGGACAACGACAGCGGTTGGGCCTTGCCCGGGCACTCGGGGCCTCGGCGCGGGTGCTGCTTCTCGATGAGCCCACCGCCCACCTCGATTCGGCGCTGGAGCACCGGGTGTTGCAGGCGATCGTCGCCCGGGCCCGCGCTGGTGCCACAGTCGTCGTGGTCGGGCACCGGGATCCGGTGGTGGCGATCGGCGACGCGGTGATCACGATTGGTGCGGCGCATGTTTCGACGTGATCCGCTGCTGCGGCTGGCACTGGACCTGCTGCGGCCCCGGCTGAGCCGGCTGATCCTGGCCAGCGTCCTCGGAGTGCTCTCGCTGGGCAGCGCGCTGGCCCTGGCGGGTATCTCGGCGTGGTTGATCACCCGGGCCTGGCAGATGCCCCCGATCTTGGACCTCTCGGTGGCCGTTGTCGCGGTGCGTGCGCTGGGTATCTCCCGCGGTGTACTCGGCTACTGTCAGCGGCTGGCCGCCCACGACACGGCACTGAGGTCCGCGGCCAACGCCCGCACCGGGTTGTACCGCAGGCTCGCAACCGGACCCGACGATGATGCGATGCGGCTTCCGAGCGGGGAGCTGGTGTCCCGGGTCGGCAGTTCCGTCGATGAGCTGGCCGATGTCGTAGTGCGTTCTGTGCTGCCGATCGTGGTGGCCACAGTGCTCAGCGCGGCGGCGGTCGGTGTCATCGCGCTGATCTCCCCCGTCGCCGCGGTGGTCCTGGCGCTGTGCCTGCTGATCGCCGGCGTGGTGGCCCCGGCACTCAGCGCCCGCGCCGTGGCGGCCGCGGAATCCGTTGCCGTCCAACACCGCGGTGACCGCGACTCCGCAACGATGTTGGCCCTGGAGTACGCGCCGGAGTTGCGGGTGAGCGGACGCCTCGACGAGGTCATCGCCACCGCGGAGCGCCACCACCGCGACTGGGGCCACGCCGCTGACCGCGCGGCCGCCCCGGCAGCGCTGGCCGCCGCGATGCCCAGCATCGCCATCGGCGCCAGTGTCCTGGGGGCGGTCGTCGCAGGCATCGCACTGGCCCCCACGACCGCGCCGACCACCTTGGCCATCCTGATGTTGTTGCCCCTGTCGGCTTTCGAGGCCACTACCGCCCTGCCCGACGCTGCCGTCGGGCTCACGAAGTCCCGTATCGCCGCACGGCGCTTGCTCGAGCTCACCGAGGGCGATCCCCTCGCCCGCCGACGTCCCGCGGCACCCTCGGTCGATCTGCCCGACGGGGGCCGACTGGCCGTCGTCGGGCCGAGCGGCTCGGGAAAGACGACGCTGTTGATGGCGCTGGCCGAGCGACTCGATGAAACACCCGGACGCGCAGCATTTTTCGCCGAGGATGCACACATCTTCGAGACCACGGTGCGGGACAACCTGCTCGTGGTCCGCGGGGATGTCACCGACACCGAATTGCTGTCTGCGATCGAGCGTGTCGGTCTCACCGAATGGTTGGACGGCCTGCCCGACGGCTTGTCGACCGTGCTCGAAGGCGGTCACACCGCGTTGTCGGCCGGCCAGCGGCGCCGGCTGCTGCTGGCGAGAGTGCTGGTGTCCGATTTCTCTGTCGTCCTGCTCGATGAGCCCACCGAGAACCTCGACGCCGCCGACAGTCAACGGATCCTGACCGAAATCCTTACTCCGGGTGACTGGTTCGCCGCGGACCGGACCGTCGTCGTCGCCACCCACCATCTGCCGGACACACTCGCCTGCCCCGTCGTCCGCTGTCCGCAACCGGGCACCGTCACCGACGGGTAGCCTCGCAGGCATGACCGACGAGCGATCCAACCCACCCGGGTCGGAGGAGCCGCATCCGACCGGACCTCCCCCTCCGTCGGGATATCCCTACGGGCCGCCCCCCGGTGCGTATCCCGGGCCGTACCCGCCGCCGTACGGCGGATACCCGATGCAGCCCAGCCCTCGTGGCCCCGCCAACGGACTCGGCATCGCCGCGCTCATCCTGGCCATTTTCGCGCTGCTGCTGACGTGGACAGTGATCGGTGGATTGATATTCGGCATCGTCGCACTGATCCTCGGTTTTCTCGGTCGTGGGCGCAGCCAACGCGGCGAGGCCACCAATGGTGGCGTCGCTACCGCCGGAGTCGCGCTCGGCGCCGTCGCCTGTGTGGTGTCCCTGGTATTCGTCGGAATCTGGGTGTACTTCGGCCAACGATGGTTCGACGATGTCGGTGGCCGGGACTATGTGCACTGCCTGCAGCAGGCCGGCGATGACACCGTGGCGCAGCAGCGGTGCGAGAAAGAGTTCGAACGGCGGATCGAGGATTCCTTCGGCGACACGCCGACCCCTACCCGCTGAACCGGCTCACGTCGCTGCGGCGCCGGGGAAGTACTTGACGATTCCCTCCTGGACCACCGTCGCGACCAGATGGCCCGCGGCGTCGAAAAAGTGGCCGGTGCCCAGCCCCCGGGATTCGGCCGCCACCGGCGACGTGGTCGAGTACAGCACCCACTCGTCGAACTTGACCGGCCGGTGGAACCACACGGAGTGGTTCATCGTCACCGCGAAGATCCGGTCAAAACCCCAGGACAACCCATGAGTGGTGATGATCGAATCGAGCACGGTGGTATCGGAGGAGTACACCAGGGCCGCACCGTGCAGCACGGGATCGGAGGGCATGGTGCCCTCCGTCTTCAGCCACACCCGGTTGTGATCGAGCTTGCCGCCCTTTTTCCGCATCACCCACGACGGATCATTGGTGTACCGCCATTCGATCGGGCGTAACGCCTCGACGAACAGCGGCACCGTTTTCTCGTAACCGCGCAGCAACTCATCGATCTTGGGCAGCGTTTCCGGATGCGGAACTTCCGGAGCGGGCACGCTGTGCTCGAGCCCCCGGCCGGCGTTCATGTACGACAGCATCACCGAGGTCAGCAGGTTCCCGTCCTGCATGACATCCACCCGGCGGTTGGCGAACCGGCGCTCGTCACGCAGCCTCACCACGTGGAATTCCAGATCCTTTTCCGGATCGCCACCGGCGATGAAGTGCGCATTCAGCGCACTCGGCGCGAGCTTGTGTTCCAGCGTGCGCCCGCCGGCGACGAACGCCTGCGCGATCATCTGGCCACCGAAGGTGCGCACCGGGTTCTTACTCGGATGCGAGCCGATGAACAGGTTGTCGTCGACGCGATTCAGATCGAGAACAGCCAGCAGCTCCTCGAAATCCGGATGTGTCAAGGAATGCCTTTCGAGATCTTTGGCAGGCGCTTGTCGGCAGGCGATCCCTAGACGTCGTCCTCCCCGATGCGGTGCACGTGGATCAGATTCGTGGAGCCTACTGTGCCCGGCGGAGCACCCGCGACGATGACCACCAGCTCACCGCGCTTGTAGCGGCCCAGATCCAACAGCGACTTGTCGACCTGGCGGATCATGTCGTCGGTGCTCTTCATCTGCGCCACGATGAACGTCTCCGTACCCCAGGTCAGGGCCAGCTGGCTGCGCACCTCGGGCAGCGCCGTGAACGCCAGCACCGGAAGCGGGGTGTGCAGCCGGGCCAGGCGACGCACGGTGTCACCGGACTGGGTGAACGCGACCAACGCCTTGGCGTCGAGTCGCTCCCCGATATCGCGGGCCGCATAGGAGATGACCCCGCGCTTGGTGCGGGGCGTGTGGGTCAGCGGCGGCACGCTCACCGAATTGTCCTCGACCGCCTTGATGATGCGGGCCATCGTCTTGACGGCCTCCAGCGGGTACTTGCCGACAGAGGTCTCGCCGGAGAGCATCACCGCGTCCGCGCCGTCGAGCACGGCGTTGGCGACGTCGGAGGCCTCCGCACGGGTGGGCCGCGAGCTCTCGATCATCGACTCCAGCATCTGGGTGGCGACGATGACGGGTTTGGCGTTCTCCCTTGCCATCTGGATGGCGCGCTTCTGGACCAGCGGCACCTCTTCCAGCGGCAGTTCGACGCCGAGATCACCGCGGGCGACCATGATGGCGTCGAAAGCCAGCACGATGGCCTCGAGGTTTTCGACAGCCTCGGGCTTCTCCAGCTTCGCGATCACCGGAACGCGCCGGCCAACCCGGTCCATCACCTCGTGGACGAGTTCGATGTCGGCGGGCGACCGGACGAACGACAGGGCGATGAGATCAACGCCCAGCCGCAGCGCGAATTCGAGATCCTCGATGTCCTTCTCGGACAGCGCCGGTGCCGTCACGTTCATGCCGGGCAGCGACATGCCCTTGTTGTTGCTGACAGGACCGCCCTCGGTGACCGTGCAGATCACGTCGTTGCCGTCGATCTTGTCGACCACCAGACCGACGTTGCCGTCGTCGACGAGGACCCGATCCCCCGGCCGGGCGTCCTCGGCCAACCGCTTGTAGGTGGTCGACACCCGGTCGTGGGTGCCCGCACATTCATCGACGGTGATCCGCACCGATTCACCGTTCGCCCAGTAGGTCGGGCCGTCCGTGAACCGGCCCAACCTGATCTTGGGGCCCTGAAGGTCAGCCAGCACACCCACAGCATGGCCGGTGGCATCCGATGCCGCCCGGATCCGCTTGTAGGCGGCCTCGTGGTCGGTGTAGTCGCCGTGGCTGAAGTTCAGCCGCGCGACATCCATCCCGGCCTCGACCAGCGCTCGCACCGTCTCATCGGTGCTGGTAGCCGGGCCAAGCGTACAAACGATCTTTCCGCGTCTGCTCACGTCACGTCAGTCTAGTTGATCGATTCAGACAACGCTTAGTGGGAGCGTCCCGGGACGCACCGGCGACGGCAGATCCGACTCACCCATCAGGTAGGCGTCCACCGCGTGCGCGGCACTGCGGCCCTCCGCGATGGCCCACACCACCAGCGAGGCGCCCCGGTGGGCATCGCCGCAGACGAACACCCCGGGTGCGTCGGTCTGCCAGTCCGAACCGCACGACACCGTGCCGCGCCGGGTCAAGTTCAGGTTCAGCCCGTCGAGCAGCGCCATGTGCTCGACGCCTTCGAACCCGATCGCCAACAACGCGAGGTCGCACGGAATCTGCAACGACTCGCCGACCGGGGTGATCTCGCGTCGTCCTTCCGCGTCGCGGGTCACCTGAACCTCGGCGATCTCGACGGCCCGCACGTGACCGTTGTCGTCGCCTAGAAAACGTTGTACCGCTACTTCGAACCGGCGCGCGCCCCCTTCTGCGTGTGCCGGGGAGGTCCGCAGCACCAACGGCCACGTCGGCCAGGGCGAGAGTTCGTCGTCGCGGGTCTCGGGTGGCTCGGTGTTGTAGTCGAGCTGCGTGACCGATGCCGCACCCTGACGGTGCGCGGTACCCAGGCAGTCGGCGCCGGTGTCACCGCCACCGATGATCACCACGTGCTTGCCCGCCGCCGAGATCGGCGACGACGAATCGCCTTCGCACTCGCGGTTGGCCGGCACCAGATGCTCCATCGCCAGATGCACGCCGTCGAGCTCTCGTCCGGGCACATCGTTGTCGCGTCCCCGTAGCGCGCCGACCGCCAGCACCACCGCCTGGTGACGCTGACGCAGCTGCTCGACCGTCAGATCGACGCCCACCTCGCACTCGGTGACGAATCGGGTGCCCTCGGCCCGCATCTGGGCCAGGCGCTGATTCAGCACCGACTTCTCGAGCTTGTACTCGGGGATCCCGTAGCGCAGCAGCCCACCCACGCGGTTGTCACGCTCGTACACCGTCACCTCGTGGCCGGCACGGGTGAGTTGTTGTGCCGCAGCCAAACCCGCCGGTCCCGAACCGACGACTGCCACGCTCTTGCCGGTGGAGATCGCAGCGGGCTGGGGCTCGATGGTGCCGTTCATCCAGGCGTGGTCGGCGATCGTCTGCTCGATCCGCTTGATCGTCACGCTGCCGCCCGTCTGCTCCTCGGAGATCGAGAGCACACAGGCTGCCTCACACGGCGCTGGGCACAGCCGTCCGGTGAACTCCGGAAAGTTGTTGGTGGCGTGCAGGCGATCACTGGCCGCATCCCAACGTCCCCGCCGCACCAGGTCGTTCCATTCTGGGATCAGGTTGCCCAGCGGGCAGCCCGCTTTGCCGGAGTGGCAGAACGGGATCCCGCAATCCATGCAGCGCCGCGCCTGCTGCGACACCTCGCCCGCCCGCGCGTTGGGATCCTCGCGCTCGTACACCTCGCGCCAGTCCCCCACCCGCTCCTCGACGGGGCGCTTGGCTGCCTCGATCTTGGGGACACGAAGAAATCCGGTCGGATCAGCCACGGCTGGCCTCCATGATCGCGCTGTCCACATCGCGTCCCTCGGCCTTGGCCATCCGGGTCGCCTGCAGGACACGCTGGTAGTCGGTGGGCATTACTTTGGTGAATTGCGCACTGCGCCTGGGCCAGTCAGCCAGAATCGAGGATGCCAACGTGCTGCCGGTATGGCGGGCGTGGGCGGCCACCACATCGTGCAGCCAGGCCAGATCTTCGGCTTCCAGCTGCTGCAGCTGCACCATTTCGGTGTTGACCCGGGCCGGGTCCAGACCGAGCACGAAGGCGATGCCACCGGACATACCGGCCGCCAGGTTGCGCCCGGTCTTACCCAGGATGACCACCCGTCCGCCGGTCATGTACTCACACGCATGATCTCCGACGCCTTCGACGACGGCCAATGCGCCGGAATTGCGCGCGCAGAACCGCTCACCGACCCGGCCCCGCAAGAACACCTCACCCGAGGTGGCGCCGTACAGCAGAGTGTTGCCGGCGACGACGTTGTCCTCGGGCAGAAACAGCACATCGTCGGGTGGCCGCACGATCACCCGGCCGCCGGAAAGCCCCTTACCCACATAGTCATTGGCATCACCGATCAGATCGAGTGTGACCCCCGGCGGGAGGAATGCCCCGATCGACTGGCCGGCCGACCCGGTCAGGGTGACGTGAATGGTGTTGTCGGGCAATCCGGCCGCACCGTAGCGCCGGGTGACCTCCGATCCGAGCAAAGTACCCACTGTGCGGTTGACGTTGCGGACCGGGAGTTCCAGGCGAACCGGCAGCGCATCTTCGAGTGCACCCTCGGCGAGCTGGATGAGGGTCTGATCGAGAGCCTGATCGAGTCCGTGATCCTGGTCGCGCACCCGGAGCCGCTGAGTAAGCGTGCGGCCGTCGGCATCCGTCGGCAACGCGAAGATCGGGCTGAGGTCCAGCCCACGGCTCTTCCAGTGCGCCACACCGGGGTCAGTGTCGAGTACCTCGGCATGGCCGACGGCCTCGTCGATACTGCGGAATCCCAGCTCGGCCAGGTAACGGCGGATGTCCTCGGCAATGAAAGTGAAGAAGTTCTCGACGAACTCGGGCTTGCCGTTGAACCGTGCCCGCAGTTCCGGGTTCTGCGTCGCCACGCCGACCGGGCAGGTGTCGAGGTGACAGACCCGCATCATGATGCAGCCCGACACCACCAGCGGTGCGGTGGCAAAACCGAACTCCTCGGCGCCCAGCAGTGCAGCCACCATCACGTCGCGGGCGCTGCGCATGCCACCGTCACACTGCACGGTGATCCGGTCACGCAAACCGTTGAGCACCAACGTCTGCTGGGTGTCGGCCAGCCCAATCTCCCACGGCGCCCCGGCATGCTTGAGTGAGGTCAACGGTGCCGCGCCCGTGCCGCCGTCATATCCGGATATCAACACGACGTCGGCGTGCGCCTTAGACACCCCGGCCGCGACCGTGCCGACACCGACGCTGCTGACCAGCTTCACGTGGATCCGGGCCTGGTCATTGGCGTTCTTCAGATCGTGAATGAGCTGCGCCAGGTCCTCGATCGAGTAGATGTCGTGGTGTGGGGGCGGCGAGATCAGCCCCACCCCGGGAGTGGAGTGCCGGGTCTTGGCGATGTTGGGATACACCTTGTAACCCGGAAGCTGGCCACCCTCACCGGGTTTGGCGCCCTGAGCCATCTTGATCTGGATGTCGGTGGCGTTCACCAGATAGTCGCTGGTGACGCCGAAGCGTCCCGAGGCCACCTGCTTGACGGCGCTGCGCCGGCGCGGATCGTAGAGGCGGTCGACGTCCTCACCACCCTCACCGCTGTTCGACCGGCCGCCGAGATTGTTCATGGCGATCGCCATGGTCTCGTGGGCCTCCGCCGAGATGGAGCCGTAACTCATCGCCCCGGTGTTGAACCGGGTCACGATCGACTCGACCGGTTCGACCTCATCGAGCGGAACCGGTGGCCGCAGTCCCTGCTTGAACTCGAACAGCCCGCGCAGAGTCCCGCCTTCGCGAGACAGCCGGTCGACCTCTGCCGAGTAGCGAGCGAAAATGTCGCGCCGACCGGTCCGGGTCGAATGCTGCAGCAGAAACACCACTTCCGGGGTGAACAGATGCAGCTCACCTTCCCGACGGAACGCGTACTCGCCCCCGACCTCCAGCCGGCGGTGCACCCGCTCGGTGGGGTTCTCCGGATAGGCGCGCCGGTGACGAAGCTTGACCTCCTCCGCCAGCACATCCAGCCCGACGCCTCCGAGCTGGCTGGTGGTCCCAGTGAAGTAGTCGTCGACGACGTCACGGCTCAGCCCGATCGCCTCGAAGACCTGGGCGGCGGTATACGACGCGACGGTGGAGATGCCCATCTTGCTCATCACCTTCACCACGCCCTTGCCCAGCGCCTTGACGTAATTGCGTACGGCAGTGGCTGTTTCGATGCCGGTGAGCTCGCCTTCGCGGATGAGGTCCTCGATCGACTCGAAGGCCAGATACGGGTTGACTGCGGCAGCGCCGTACCCGATGAGCATGGCGATGTGATGGACCTCGCGGGCGTCACCGCTTTCCACCACGAGCGCCACTTTGGTGCGTTCCTTCGAACGCACCAGATGGTGGTGCACCGCGGAAACGGCGAGCAGCGACGGGATGGGAGCTCTGGTGTGGTCGGAATCGCGATCGGAGATCACCAGTGTGCGGGCACCTTTGGCAATCGCCTCGGTCGCCCTCGACCGCAGATCGTCGACCGCTTCGGCCAGGCCTTCCCCACCGCGCTCGACGTCGTAGAGCGCACGCAGTACGGCGGTGCGTAAGCCAGGATGCTCACCGTCGTCATTGATGTGGACGATCTTGCTCAGCTCGTCATTGTCCAGAACCGGCCAGCGCAAGACGATTTGGCGACACGACGCGGCCGAAGGCTCCAGCAGATTCTCCTCGGGCCCCATCACGCGGGCCATCGAGGTGACCACCTCCTCGCGGATGGCGTCCAACGGCGGGTTCGTCACCTGGGCGAACAGTTCGACGAAGTAGTCGTAGAGCAGCCGTGAGCGCTTCGAGAGCACCGCGACGGGGGTATCGGTTCCCATCGAACCGAGCGGCTCGCCGCCGGATGCCGCCATCGGCGTCAGCAGGACCCGCAGCTCCTCCTCCGTGTAGCCGAACGCGATCTGACGGCGCACCACCGAGTCGTGATTCGGCTGGGTCCTGGACCGCTCGGGCAAGGTACCGAGATCGAGCAGTCCGGCATGCAACCACTCACCGTAGGGTTCGGCGGCGGACAACTGCTCCTTGATCTCGTCGTCTCCGATGATGCGCCCCGCGGCGGTGTCGACCAGGAACATCTTCCCGGGCTGCAGGCGCCCCTTGGCGACGATCTCGCCCGACGGCACGTCGAGCACACCGCTCTCGCTGGCGAGGATGACCCGGTCATCGACCGTGCGCCACCAGCGTCCCGGCCGCAGACCGTTGCGGTCGAGCACTGCCCCCACCACGGTGCCGTCGGTGAACGTCACGCAGGCCGGCCCATCCCACGGTTCCATCAGCGAAGCATGGAACTCCCAGAACGCGCGCTCCGCGGCGTCCATGGTGGTGGCGTTCTGCCACGCCTCCGGAATCATCATCAGCACCGCGTGCGGCAGGCTCCGCCCGCCCAGGTGCAGCAGCTCAAGCACCTCGTCGAAGGACGCCGAATCAGAGGCGTCGGGGCTGCAGATCGGCGACAACCGGCTCAAATCACCGGGAATCAGGGCGCTGGCCAGCAGCGCCTCCCGGGCGTGCATACGGTTGCGGTTGCCCCGCACGGTGTTGATCTCGCCGTTGTGGGCGACGAAGCGGAACGGATGCGCCAACGGCCACGAAGGAAAAGTGTTGGTGGAGAAGCGACTGTGCACGATGGCGATCGCGCTCATGCAGCGCACGTCCCGCAGATCCGGAAAATATTGCGGCAGCTGCATTGTCGTCAGCATGCCCTTGTACACGATGGTCCGGCTGGACAACGACGCGAAGTACACCGCGTCGGCGCCCTGGCCCTGTTCGGCACGCTTGCGCAGTGGATAGACCTTGCGATCCAACTCGATACCGCTCGGCCGGTTGCTGTCGACCTCCGGTGCCGCGACGAACAGCTGTGCCATGTGGGGCATGCAGCCCAACGCCGTCGAACCGATCTCGGCGCCGTCCGGATCCACCGGCACCTCGCGCCAGCCGAGAACCTCGAGGCCTTCCTCAGCGGCGAGCGCCTCGATGCGGGCGCGGGCGACACTGCGCGCGTCCTGGTCCTGCGGCAGAAAACAGATGCCCGCGGCGAAAGTGTGGCTGCCGTCCGCGGCAGACGCGGGCACTGGGAAGTCGACCACGTCAGTCAGCAGTTCGATCGGCAGCTGCAGCAGGATGCCGGCGCCGTCGCCACTGTTGGGCTCGGCCCCGGCGGCACCGCGGTGTTCGAGGTGCTCGAGGGCGGTCAGCCCGTCAGTGACGATGCCATGGGAGCGGCGGCCCTGAATATCGGTGATCATGGCCACGCCGCAAGAATCGGCCTCGTTGGCGGGGTCATACAGCCCCTGCGCATCTGGCAATGCCGAGAACAGCACTTGATCGCACCTCCGCAAGTCCGGAACATCCTGGTCCCGGGACTGCACCGGCCCGAATTTTCAGTGTATCAGCGCAGGTGGGCTACTACTGCGTGCTTATCGTGGGGACCAACGGGAAGCCCGGGAGGTTACGGACCACCGTCCACAGCACCAACGTGACCACGATCGTCACGACCGCGGGAACCGGGAACAGCGCCTTGCCCAGCCGCCACCGCACGAGTAGCCACATGACCAGTGCAGGCAGACCGACCAGGGCGAATACGTTGTCGACGACAGCCGCACCCACATCGCCGTGCAGCAGATCATGGGTCATCCGCAACCCGCCACAGGCCGGACAGTTCCACCCGGTCAGCGCCTTGAACGGACAGCCAGGGAACAGAAACCCGGGACGGTGTGGATCCGCCACACCGGTGTAGGTCAGCGCGCCGGCACCGAGCACACCCGCGGCCAGCAGCGAATATCGCCCGGCCGTCGTGGAGGTGAGGCCGTTAGGTTCCATCGCGCAGTGGACGCCCGTACGGGTCGCGGACCCGGTCGGTGAGGATCAAGATCGCGTCGATGAGCCCCCAGATGACGGCACCGATGCCACAGGTGGCCAGCCCCACCAGCAGCTGGGCCACACCGAACCCGGTCTGGCCCAAGTAAATCCGACCGATGCCCACGAAGCCGAACAGGCCGACCAGCTGCAGCAGCCCGGCCACAACCTTCGACTTGTCGGAGAGCGGTTCGCCGGTGACCGGATGACGGCCGAAGGGCGCGCTCGGATCCACAAACGTCGGTGGATAGGGCGGATAGCCTGGTGGCGGTGGCGGATACCCCGCGGGCGGCGGAAAGCCGGCCGACGACGGGATATCCGAGGAGCCTCCGGACTGCGACGGATCAGTCATACAGCCAGGATGCCAGAGCCCGACCCTTACCGGTTACGGCGGAACCAGCGACGCACCCGACCGCCCTGCTTGGCCGGCTCCGACGACTCGGCCGCAGCGGGTGATTCGGCGCCGTCCGCCTCATCGGCATCGTCAGTCGCGTCCTGCTCGGCAGTCTCGGACTCTTCGTCACCATCCGCCTCATCGGCATCCTCGGCTTCGTCTGCCGCGCCATCGGTCTCGGCCTCGGCCGCAGACTCGACCTCAGCATCGTCGGCTTCGGCTTCGGAATCTTCGCCGGCTTCGGCTTCAGCGGAGTCGTCGTCTCTGGCATCGGCTGAATCATCGGCGCTCTCTTCGGCGGCAACGGCTTCAGAGTCAGACTCCCCGTCAGTGGAGGCGTCGCCGGCATCAGCGTCGTCGTCGGTCGCGGGCTCCTCGCCAACCTCAGCCTCGGCGTCCGCTTCCTCGACGTCGGTCTCGTCAGCCGACTCCTCGGCCACGACCACTTCGTCGACATTCGACTCAGCCTCGGCTTCACCTTCGGCATCAGTGGCCTCGTCGCCCGAAGCGACGCCTTCCGCAGCCTCTTCGTCGGCATCCGCCTCGGCTACCTCGGTTTCGGCGTCGGCGTCGGCGTCGGCAGACTCATCGTCAGCAGCTACCACGGCCGCGTCGTCCTCGAGGTCCGTCTCCGCTCCAGCGTCACCTTCGGCATCAGTGGCCTCGTCGTCGGACGCGGCCTCTTCCTCGGCATCCGTCTCGGCTACGGCATCCTCATCGGCGGCCTCGTCCTCGACGACCTCGGCTTCAGCCTCCGCATCGGTGGACTCTTCGTCAGCAGCGTCCTCGTCGTCATCCTCGGCTTCGGCCTCATCTTCGACATCAGTGGACTCGTCGGCGGCGACCTCATCCGCGGACTCTTCTTCGAGATCGGTTTCGGCTACCGCATCCTCATCGACGGCCTCGTCCTCGACGACCTCGGCTTCAGCCTTGGCGGACTCTTCGTCAGCAGCGACTTCGTCCTCAGCTTCTTCGTCGACAGCCTCGCCGGCGTCCTCGGCCTCGGCCTCATCCTCAGCTTCGGCTTCCGCCTCGACTTCGGATTCTTCGGACTCCTCGTCGCCGGCGTCTTCGTCAGGCTCGGCCGAGATCCCCTTCAGTTCGATGGCCGCGGCCGCTTCGGCGCCGTCGTCCTCACTCGCACCGACCTCGTCCGGATGCATATGGTCGGCATCTTCGTCGTCGTCTTGTCCGGCCACCGCTGCGGCCGCGACGACACCGCTACCCGCCGCCGCGGCAACCAGCTCCTTGCCGAGTTCGTCGACTGCGGATTCGTCCTCTTCGTCATCGCGTTTACCGACCAGCGTCGCCGGGTCTTCCCTGCCCTTGGTCGCCAGCATGATGTAGACGACGGCGCCGATGAACACGAACGTCGAGGTGAAGGTGTTGACGCGGATTCCGGCGAATTCGGTCGCCGGGTCGCTTCGCATCAGTTCGACCAGGAAACGGCCCGCACAGTAACCGGCGACATACAGCGCAAACAGGCGGCCGTGGCCGAGCTTGAACTTCCGGTCCGCCCAGATAAGGAGCGCGAAAACCAGTAGGTTCCACAGCAATTCGTAGAGGAAGGTCGGGTGCACGACCTTGATGACCTCGCCGGTGGACACTCCATTGAGATCGTCGCGCACGCCGGCCGCGTTCAGCCGCTTGTAGATCTCCAAGCCCCACGGCAGCGTGGTGTCGCCGCCGAAGAGTTCTTGGTTGAAGTAGTTTCCGAGCCGCCCGATGGCCTGGGCCAGGATGATTCCTGGGGCGATCGCGTCCCCGAAGGCCGGCAGCGGTATCCCGTGTGCCCGGCAACCGATCCAGGCTCCGACACCGCCCAGTGCGACGGCGCCCCAGATCCCCAGACCGCCCTGCCAAACCTGGAATGCCGCACCGAGGCCCTTGCCGGTGGGCCCGAAATAGGTGGGCCAGTCCGTCATGACGTGGTAGAGCCGACCGCCGACAAGCCCGAACGGCACAGCCCACAAGGCGATGTCGTAGATGACGCCGGCTTGTCCGCCCCGCGCCTGCCAACGCCGGTCACCGATCACCAGCGCTGCGATGATCCCGACGATGATGCACAGCGCGTACGCGCGTATCGGCACCGGGCCCAAATGCCAGACGCCCTGTGACGGGCTGGGCAAGTACGCGAGCACGGTAGTGGTCAAGCTGAAATCCTCTGCCTAACGCCGTTGGCCAGTTCTTCGGTGAGACGACGGACTGCGTCCAGCCCCTCACCCAGGGCCGACACCAGTGCCGACCCGACGATGACGCCGTCGGCGTAGGCGCCGATCTCGGCGGCCTGCGCTCCCGAGCGCACACCCAACCCCACTCCGACAGGGATGTCCGAGACTGCCTTGACGCGGCGCACCAACTCCGGCGCTGCGTTCGAGACCACGTCGCGGGCCCCGGTGACGCCCATGGTCGATGCGGCGTAGACGAAGCCGCGTGAAGCGTTCACCGTCGCTGCGAGCCGCTCCGGTGTGGACGACGGGGCGACCAGGAAGATCCGGTCCAGATCGTGCTCCTCCGATGCCGCGATCCAATCGACGGCTTCCTCGGGGATCAGATCCGGGGTGATCAACCCGTATCCACCGGCGGAGGCGAGGTCTCGGGCAAACGTGTCAACACCTTTGCGCAACACCGGGTTCCAGTACGTCATCACTACTGCGCGGCCGCCGGCGTTGCTGATCGCCTCGACTGCAGCGAGGGTGTCGCGCACCCGAACCCCGCCGGCCAGCGCCGCCTCGGTGGCGGCCGCGATCGTCGGCCCGTCCATCCCCGGATCCGAGTACGGAACGCCGACTTCCACGAGATCGCAACCGGATTCGACCATTGCCGTCATCGCCGCGATCGACGTCTGAACGTCCGGGAACCCGGTCGGCAGGTAACCGATCAACGCGGCACGACCCTCGGCGCGGCAGCCGTCGAACAACTCCGCCAGCCGGCTCATCCCGCGCTCCCCTCATCGAGCAGTCCGAACCACTTGGCCGCGGTCTCAACGTCCTTGTCGCCACGCCCGGACAAGTTCACCACGATGATCGCTCCGCTGCCCAGTTCAGGGCCCAACTTGAGCGCACCGGCCACCGCATGCGCCGATTCGATCGCCGGAATGATGCCCTCGCGGCGGCACAACAACGAGAACGCGTCCATCGCCTCGGTATCGGTGACGGGACGGTACTCGGCGCGACCGATGTCTTTGAGGAATGCGTGCTCGGGCCCGACACCCGGGTAGTCCAAACCGGCCGAGATGGAGTGCGATTCGATCGTCTGGCCGTCCTCGTCCTGCAACAGGTAGGAGAACGATCCCTGGAACGCACCGGGAGAGCCACCGGCGAATGTCGCGGCGTGCCGCCCCGTCTCGACACCGTCGCCTGCGGCCTCGAAACCGACCAACCGAACCGCCGGGTCATCGATGAAGGCGTGGAACACACCGATGGCGTTCGAGCCGCCGCCGACGCACGCGGTGACCGCGTCGGGCAACCGGCCGGCCTGATCGAGGATCTGCGCTCTGGCCTCCATGCCGATGATGCGCTGGAAATCGCGCACCATCAGCGGGAACGGATGCGGGCCTGCCGCCGTCCCGAAGCAGTAATAGGTGTCGTCGGCATTGGTGACCCAGTCCCGGAACGCCTCGTTGATCGCGTCCTTGAGCGTCTTGGATCCGGCTTCGACCGAGACGACGGTGGCTCCGAGCAAGCGCATCCGCGCGACGTTGAGCGCCTGGCGGGCGGTGTCCACCGCGCCCATGTAGATGATGCATTCGAGTCCGAGCAGGGCACATGCGGTGGCTGTGGCCACTCCGTGCTGGCCGGCTCCGGTTTCGGCGATGACCCGCGTCTTACCCATCTGCCGCGCCAACAGTGCCTGGCCCAGAACATTGTTGATCTTGTGAGAACCGGTGTGGTTCAGGTCTTCTCGCTTGAGGAAGATGCGTGCGCCACCGGCGTACTCGGACAGTCGGGTCGCCTCGTACAGCGGGGACGGACGGCCGCTGTAATGACGCTGCAACCGGTCGAGCTCGTCGAGGAAAGCCTGGTCGCCGCGGGCCTTCTCATAGGCCGCGGTGACCTCTTCGATCACCGCCATCAGTGCCTCGGGAACCAACCGGCCGCCGTAGGATCCGAAATGCCCCAGCGTGTCGGGATCGTGAACGGTGGGTTCGGCAACGCCTGCGCTGGAACGGGGCAACTCGGGCCCCGCGAGATCCGCCATCAAAGTGTCTTTTCGTGCAAGCGGCTCATTGACTGGTTCAGCGAGCCGGTTTCGGGCAGGACGGGTGCGTACCGGCGGTGACCAGATCGGCGACCGCGCTGCGGGGATCCCCGCTGGTCACCAGACCTTCACCGACCAGAACGGCATCGGCACCAGCGCCGGCGTACGCCAGGAGGTCAGCGGTTCCACGGACCCCGGACTCCGCGACGCGGATGACATCGGAGGGCAGCCCCGGCGCGATCCGGGCGAAGCAGTCACGGTCGACTTCCAGCGTCTTGAGGTCGCGGGCATTGACACCGATCAACTTCGCCCCGGCCTGCAACGCCCGGTCGGCCTCCTCTTCGGTGTGCACCTCGACGAGTGCGGTCATCCCGAGGGATTCCGTGCGCTCCAAAAGCGATTCCAACACCGACTGCTCCAGCGCCGCCACGATGAGCAGCAGCAGGTCGGCGCCGTGCGCCCGAGCCTCGTGAATCTGGTACGGCTTGACGATAAAGTCCTTGCGCAACACCGGGATTGACACCGCAGCCCGCACCGCGTCCAGATCGGCCAGTGAGCCGTTGAACCGGCGCTGCTCGGTGAGCACGCTGATGATCCGCGCGCCGCCGGCCTGGTATGCCTGTGCCAACTGCGCCGGATCGGCGATGTTGGCCAGCTCGCCCCGCGACGGGCTCGCCCGCTTCACTTCGGCGATCACGGCAATTCCCGGTTCCCGCAACGCAGCCATCACGTTGAGCGGCGGAGGTGCGTCCTGGGCCCGCGCCTTGATATCAGCCAAGCTGATAACGGCCTCGCGGGCGGCAACGTCGGCGCGGACTCCCTCGATAATGGAGTCGAGCACTGTGGCCGAACTCATCGCCCGTCGGTTCCTTTCTGGTGCCTCCGGGCCGGTCCCGGTTGCCCTCCCTGGAAGGGTAGCCGTCGCCACACCTTCACCATTCACCGGCCCTTACTGTCCGGATCACTGCCGTCACCGGTCGGATCGTGACCTTCGTCCAGCGCATCCCACAACATTCGCTCCGACATCGGCTCATCACCGCCGTCGCCCCTGGCGGCCTCCCGCCGCGCTGCAGGTGCCGCGTAGCGGGTCACAGTGCCGCGCCTCGCACTGTTGGCCGACCGCATCAGCAGCACCGCGCCGACCAGCGCACATCCCGCTGCTACCAGCGTCAGCACCGCGCCACCGAAGGAACGACTGGTTCCGCCCCCGGCGGCGGTCAACTGGGAGACGGGAACGACTGCCAGGTCAGCGGCCCGCTGTGCCACGTCCTTGATCACCCACAGGCTGATCCCCAGGTATCCCATGCCGGCGCTGGCGGCGGCGATCAGCAGGGCCAGCAGCCGGAGTGCCCAGCCGTGTACGGCGAGCACCGCGACCGCGGCCGCCAGCACCAACAACGCCAGCGGGATCAACGCCGTCGACCAGGATGCGCCCGTCAATGCCGTGGTCTTGGGCTGGCCCAGGCCATCGAACGACGTCACCGACACCCAGGTCATCCGCGAGGCGACCCACAGCAGCAGCGCCGCGACGACGAACAGCGCCTGCGCCACCCGTGTCACGGCTCGGCCAATGTGTCGGCGGCGGCGATGGCGTTCAGCACGGCTTTGGCCTTGTTTGCCGATTCGTTGTACTCGTAGGGGCCGTTGGAATCGGCCACGACTCCCCCGCCGGCCTGCACGTAGGCCGTGCCGTCACGCATCAGTGCGGTCCGGATGGCGATCGCGAAGTCGGCGTTGCCCGCGAAGTCCAGGTAACCCAGCACGCCGCCGTACAGGCCGCGTCGGGTCATCTCGACCTCCTCGATCAACTCCATGGCACGCACCTTGGGGGCCCCCGACAGCGTGCCGGCCGGGAAGCAAGCCGTCACCGCGTCGAGCGCGGTCTTGCCCTCCGCCAACTCCCCGGTCACCGTGGACACCAGGTGCATCACGTGGCTGTAGCGCTCGATGTGGCTGTAGTCCTCGACCCGCACCGTGCCGGGTCGGCACACCCGCCCCAGGTCGTTGCGGCCGAGGTCGACCAGCATCAGGTGCTCGGCACGTTCCTTCTCGTCGGACAGGAGCTCCTTCTCGAGCAGCACGTCTTCTTCCTCGGTGCTGCCGCGCCACCGCGTTCCCGCGATCGGATGGGTGGTGGCCCGGCCGTCCTTCACCGTGACCAGCGCTTCGGGACTGGAGCCGACGACCGAAAAGTCCAGTCCGCCATCGGCATCGGGGACATTGAGCAGATACATGTACGGGCTCGGGTTCGTCACCCGCAGCATCCGGTAGACATCGATGGGATCGGCTTGGGTCGTCATCTCGAACCGCTGCGAAGGCACCACCTGGAAGGCTTCACCGGCCTCGATGTCCCCGACGAGCTTCTCGACGATCGCGGAGTACTCCTCCACCGTGCGCTGTCCGCGATGGTCGGGTGCAGGCCGGCTGAATGTCGCCACGGTGGACGACAGCGGCTGGCCCAGCGCAGTGGTCATGATGTCGAGGCGCCGGACCGCATCGTCGTAGGCCTCGTCGACGCGCTCGTCGGTGCCGTTCCAGTTCACCGCGTTGGCGATCAGGGTGATGGTGCCCTCGTGGTGATCGACGGCGGCGATGTCGGTGGCCAGCAGCAGCACCATGTCTGGCAGGCCCAGATCGTCCACGGTGAGCTCCGGCAGCCGTTCCAACCGGCGCACCATGTCGTAGGCGAAGTAACCCACGAGCCCCGAGGACAGCGGCGGCAGGTCCGGCACCGCCTCGGTCTGCAGCAGATCCAGGGTGGCCCGCAACGCCGCCAGCGGCTCGCCACCACTGGGCGCGTCCTTGGGGGCCGTGCCCAGCCACACCGCCTGGTCGTCGCGGACCGTCAGGGCCGAGGGGGCACCGGCGCCGATGAACGACCAACGCGACCACGAGCGACCGTTCTCGGCCGATTCGAGCAGGAACGTACCGGGACGGTTGGCGGCGAGCTTGCGGTACGCCGACAACGGCGTCTCGCTGTCGGCCAGCACCTTGCGGGTCACCGGGACCACGCGGTGCTCGGCGGCCAGTGCCCGGAAATCCTCGCGCGATGTGGTGCGGGTGAGGCTGTCGGGGGTGGTTTGCACAGATCAATCCTCCCAGATCGACCGAGCAGGACCGGCATGCAGACGGCGTAGCGTGAGCGACCATGACACAGATCAGGACCGGTGACACCGTTCCCGACTTCGAGCTCCCCGACCAGACCGGCACGATTCGCAGCCTGACCAGCCTGCTCGCCGACGGCCCCGTGGTGCTGTTCTTCTATCCGGCGGCGATGACGCCGGGGTGCACCAAGGAGGCCTGTCACTTCCGGGATCTGGCCGGCGAGTTCGCCGCTGCCGGGGCGAACCGGGTCGGCATCAGCACCGACCCGGTCGCCAAGCAGGCCAAGTTCGCCGACATCCAGAGTTTCGACTACCCGTTGCTCTCGGACGCCGACGGCAAGGTGGCGGCCCAGTTCGGGGTGAAGCGTGGCCTGCTCGGCAAGCTCATGCCGGTCAAGCGGACCACGTTCGTCATCGATACCGATCGCACCGTGCTCGCCGTGATTGCCAGCGAGATCAGCATGGACACCCACGCCGACAAGGCACTGGAAGTGCTCAAGGCGCGTTGACCGCCCGCAGCACCGCCGCCATCGACGCTGCGAGCACCGAATCGCTGCGCCCGCACGCCCATCCGGTGCGACTGGGCGACCGGTACTCCAGGTAGCTGACGGCGGTGCTGCCGATCGACTGTTGGGTCAGGCTCAACACCTCGACCGAATGGCCGATCTGCGCGAGCGCGGCCCGCAGTGCATCCACCGGGCCGATGCCGCGATAACTGCTGGTGACCGTGCTGCCGTCGTACACCAACGTCAGGTCGGTGACCGCAGCGGCACCGTCTCCGCCGGTGTGCCAGTCCTTGAGTTGCACCGGCCCGGCCGGATCCAGATAGGTCGCCTCGAACAGGTCGAACAGTTCGGCGGCAGTCACCTCCGCGCCGCTTTCCTCGGTGTGGGCCTGGACGTGACGGGCGAAGTCGATCTGCAGGCGGCGCGGCAGGTCCAACCCGTAGTCGGTCGCCAGCAGGTAGGCGATGCCTCCCTTGCCGGATTGGGAGTTCACCCGGATCACCGCGTCGTAGGTGCGGCCGATGTCAGCCGGGTCGATCGGCAGATACGGTACCCGCCAATCGATTTCGCTCTCCGGTTGCCCGGTGGCCGCGGCCCTGGCGCGATGTTCTGCGAAGCCCTTCTTGATCGCATCCTGGTGCGTCCCGGAGAACGCCGTGTGCACCATGTCCCCGACATAGGGATGGCGTTCGTGGATCGGTATGCGGGTGCAATGGCTGACCGTGCGCGCGATCTCGTCGATGTCGGAGAAATCGATCATCGGATCCACGCCTTGGGCATGCAGATTCAGCGCCAGGGTGGCGATGTCGACGTTGCCGGTGCGTTCTCCGTTGCCGAAGACACACCCCTCGACCCGCTGCGCTCCCGCCAGCACCGCGAGCTCGGCGCAGGCGATGCCGGTCCCCCGGTCGTTGTGTGGGTGCACCGAGAGGATGACGCTGTCGCGACGGGACAGGTTGCGGTGCATGTACTCGATCTGGTCGGCGTAGACGTTCGGGGTGGCGATCTCGACGGTGGCCGGCAGGTTCAGGATGACCGGACGTCCCGGTGTGGCTTGCCACAGCTCGGTCACCGCATCGCACAGCTCCAGCACGTAGTCGGGCTCGGTGAGGTTGAACACCTCCGGGGAGAATTCGAACCGCACGTTCGGCATGCCGTCGGTGAATTCGAGTACGTCACGTGCGCCGGCCAGGATCAGGTCCCGCAGCTCGGTGCGATCCTTCCCCAGTACGACGTCACGCCAGGCGGGCGCGGTGGCGGTGTACATGTGGATGACGACGTCGTTCCGGATGCCGCGTACCGAGTCCACGGTCCGTTCGATCAGGTCGCGCCGCGCCGGGACGAACACCACGATGGTGACGTCCGGCGGGGCGATGTCGGATTCGGCCAGCAGTCGGACGAAGTCGAAATCGGTCTGCGAGGCGGACGGATACCCGACCTCGATCTCCTTGTATCCCATGGCCACCAGCAGCTCGAAGAAGCGGCGCTTGCGGGCCGGGTCCATCGGCTCGGCCAGTGCCTGGTTGCCGTCGCGCAGGTCCACCGGCACCCACAGCGGCGCACGTTCGATCCGAGCGGTGGGCCAATCACGTTGAACCAGTGGAACTTCGACCCGGTCGTAGACGCTGGCGTAGCGGTGTGACGGCATTTGCGAGTGCCGCTGCCGGTTCCAGGCCGGCGCGGTGGCCGGGACGTCCCCGGCCGGGGTGTTGATGGTGGGAAATACGGAAGTGGTCATGAGGGTGCCTTCGGTCGGATGGGAGTTCGACCGGCGCGACACAGCCCCACGGCAGGGGGCCGGTCGATTCAGGCCCCGCCGCGGCGGCTAAGGAGGAGGGTGCGCGTCATGATGGGTAGACTATACACAACTCCTCAGACAAGTAGACAGGTTTCGATGACCTCCCAAGTTCAGCGTCACCCGCTGGCGGCCCAGACCGCCCAGCTTCTGCTGACGCGCATCCGCCAGGGCGAATGGCCACTCGGACATCGTCTTCCGGGCGAGACGACCCTGGCCGCACAGCTCGGCGTGGGCCGCTCCACCCTGCGCGAAGCCATCCGCGAACTGTCCGGCAAGGGCGTGTTGGAGAGCCGCCAGGGTGCCGGCGTATTCGTCACGGCACTCGACGCCACCGAAGACTGGGATACCGTGCTGCGCCGGGCCACCATCGTCTCGGTGATC
This sequence comes from Mycolicibacterium peregrinum, assembly GCF_001665785.1. Lineage (GTDB taxonomy): Bacteria > Actinomycetota > Actinomycetes > Mycobacteriales > Mycobacteriaceae > Mycobacterium > Mycobacterium peregrinum_A. The sequence goes on along the minus strand of NZ_LZSO01000011.1, from coordinate 35,261 downwards.
GAGGCACGCATCGCCATCGAGGCCGAAGCCGCCGCGCTCGCCGCCACCCGGCGTACCCCAGCCGATCTGCGCGCGATCCGCCGCACCCTGGCTGCCCGAGGCGTGACCGGACAATCGGTACCCGACCACGTCGACGCGGACATGGCGTTTCACCGCACGGTGATCGCCGCGGCTCACAACGAGGTGCTGATCCAGTTGTTCGACGCCTTCTTGCCGCGACTGCGGCTGGCGATGATCGACATGCTCAAGATCCGGCCGATCGCCTCCGAGCCCTGCGATCACGACCTGCACCAGCAGTTGGCCGACGCGATCGTCGCCCGAGATCCAGAAGCCGCCGCGGCGGCCAGCAGAACCCATTTGAGCTCATTGAAGGAGTCTTTCGCATGACCCCCGTCCTCGACATCGTCGATGTGACCTTCCGCCGCGACGGCAAGCAGATCATCGACGGCATCTCCCTGACGGTGCAGTCCGGTGAGCACTGGGCGCTGCTGGGACCCAACGGCGCCGGGAAGAGCACGCTGCTTGGTTTCTGTGCCGCCGTGACGTTTCCGACGTCAGGCACCGTGCACGTGCTCGGCGGCCAGATGGGCCGCACCGACCTGGCCGTGCTCCGGCGCTCCATCGGTCACGTGAACCCCCGGCACCGGCTTCAGTACCCGCTCACCGTGCGCGAGGTGGTGCTCACCGGCATCACCGCCACCATCGACATCGCCGCGCACTGGTCCCCCACCACCGAGCAGGTGCGCCGCGCCGACCAACTGATCGACACCGTGGGGCTGTCGGCGCGCGCCGACGCGATCTGGCCGACGTTGTCCCAGGGCGAGCGCGGCCGCACCTTGATCGCCCGGGCATTGATCGCCGATCCGCAGCTGCTCCTGCTGGACGAGCCGACCACAGGCCTGGACGTTGCGGCCCGCGAGCAGTTGCTGGAAACGCTTGACACACTGGATGACTCGCATCCGGACATGGCCTCGATCCTGGTCACCCACCACCTCGAGGAACTGCCCACCAGCACCACGCACGCCCTGTTGATCGCCCACGGCCGCACGGTGGCCAGTGGGTTGGCCCACGAGGTGGTCAACACCGAACACGTCAGCGAGGCGTTCGCGCACCCCGTGGTGGTCGGGTTCCAGGACGGCCGCTGGAGCGCGCGGGCCAAGGCCAGCTCGCGAGTGTTGTAGTCGTTGCTCAGGCGTCGGCCGGCGTATTGCGTCGCCGGCGGGCCTCACGGTGCCGGGTCACCGGTGTGGTGTCGATGACGCGGTTGACCATGGTCGCCAGAAAGCGCGAAGGCTGTAGCTCGGGCGGCACCGTGTCATGCCGGATCGCGATGTCGGGTAGTGCCGCCAACGCCTCGTCGACGGCTGCCGTGGCAACGTCGACGATCTCGAACAGCGCGTCGGGCTCAGCTTTTTCGATGCTGTCGACTTCCTCGTCTGCGGACTCGGCGACCTCGACGTCGTAGTCGATCATCACCAGCGCCACCGCGTGATAGGCGTCGTCCTCGGTGCCGAGTTTGCCCAGCAGGTCGATGAGCCACTCGGCCTTGTCCGGTTCTGTGCGCAGAATCGTCGAGCGCAGGCCGTAGACGAATCCGAGCGCCGAAAGCGGGTGGCGCAGACGCAGATTCTTGGCGTCGCCGTAGCTTTCCTCGACCCGGTTGGCCGCGTTCTTGCCGAAGCTGGAATCCATGCGTTTGGTGCTGATCAGCAACTCCGGGCCGGTGTCCCAGTCCGACATCACCACGTCGACCTGTTTCATGTAGTGCTTGCCCAGCACGCTGGCACTCGACGCGGCAACGCCTTTCATCGACCGCTTCAGCCGTTGCTCGATGAGGTGGCGTTCCTTCTGCGGCAGCGCCTCGAGCAGACTGGCGATCGCGCTCGGCATGATCCGCGGATCCGTCGCTCGGGGCCACACCGCATCTGGATCGAATCCGGCACGCCGCAACTCGTAGGCCAGCCACACATCCAGTGCCAGCGCCGGTACGCCAGTGGTGGACGGCGCGTCCAGGAACAGCGGGACGCCGAGAAGCTTGCGCAGCACCCGGAAATCGGGAACGAAGGTCAGTGCGGCTCCGCTGCGCACCCACGGATTGGTGTGCACACCGCCGGGCGCGGCGTCGGCCACGATGCGATCGAAGATGGCCCAAGCTGTGGCCTTGGTCGATGGTTCAGCGGGCACGCCGAGACCTTACCGTCCGGCGAGTCGCCAATGAATCGCGCGCCGTCCGAACAGGTTCCAAGACGATCCGGGCCGGCAGTCCCAATACGTCATCGACGATGCACGTTGCGTCCAGCAGACTGCCACGATCCAACAGCGCCCCGACGCGCCGTCTGACGGCCCGCAACTCGTCGGCACGAGCGGCCACCAGATCGGGTGAGGGCACGAGCCAGCGATCGGCCTCGCGCGGTTCGATCTTGAGGATCCCGCCGCCGTAGGAGCGGCCGACGATCTCGGCATGTAGCACCGTCACCGAGTTCAGCGCGGCCAAGCCCAGCAGGTCGCGCCCCAGCGTGCGCACCCCGTCGCGCAGATACACGCCGTGCACCGAGTTGAGATGATGTGCCTTGACCCGGTTACTGATCAACCGAGGAGTGTCGGCGTTCATACAGGTCAGCAGCAGGTCGGCCGGTTTCACCAGTGGCACCAGATACCAAGGCTGACGCACCCGGCATTTGTAGGCCAGATGCACGCCTGCGGCGTGGCCTGCGTCGATGTAGCGCTGCGCCGCGGCCGATGGGTTTCCGGCCGGACGGAACAGGTGTATCGACCGGCCGTCGTCCCCCAGCCTGGCCAGCTGCTCGGCGGTCAGCGTCAGGCCGCGCAGATGGGCGCTCCCCGGTGGGGACAACGGCAACAGGTCAGTGCCGCGCAGACCCAGTTCACGCACGCGCTCCGGAGACAGCGCGAAGAAGCCGTTGTTGCCGGTCACCATGCCCAGAGTCGTGTCACCCCACGTCTCCAAGGTTGTGAACTGCCCAGCCTCGTGTAGACCGTGGAGCGCATCGACCGGCGCGTTACCGATCAGGCCGCTGACCCATTTGTCGGCGGGATCGCGCGGCGACCAACGACGTTGTGCGAGTTCGGATGTCAACGAGCTCGCGTTGCGGGCCCGGTGGATGACGGCATGGCTGGTCGGCCCGCCCCCGTAGCCGTCGGCCAGCAGCAGCACCACATCGGCCTCGGCCTCGGGAAACACCTGCTCGTCGAACATCACCAACTCCACGCTGGCGAACCGGTCGAACAAGAACTTGCGCACGGCCGCCGCATAGTTGACGCTGAGCAGCTCAGCAGGCAAGACGAGGGCCAGGCGGCCGCCCGGCTTGAGGAACAGCGCGGCGTGCACGGTGAACGCCGCCCAACTCGAGGCCAGCCCGGACAGCGTGACCCCGGCCTTGAGTGCGGCCCGGCGAGACTGCGCCCGGGTGGCGCCCCGGAAATCCTGATAACGGATGTAGGGCGGGTTGCCGATCACCGCCGTGTACTCAGCACACGGTTCGATATCGAAGAAGTCGGACGTCCTGATCCTGGCCCGTCCCCCGGCTTCGGTGACGCGGTGGCGCGCGGTGGCGGCACTGCTCCGGTGAATCTCGATGCCGTCGAGCTCGGGATGCTCGACACCGAGCTGCTGGAGCCGGCGAGTAGCGGCAACCAGAAAGGCCGCATCCCCGGCCGAGGGCTCCAGGACGCGCTCATCGGCGGATCGCACGGCCCATTGGGCGAGGTAATCGGTGATCTGGGCCGGGGTGAAGAACGCACCGCGCGCTTTGCGGGCAGCGGCAGAATCGCCGTGGGCCGGCCCAGCGCTGTCAGTCACCCCGTTATTGTGCGGCACCGCACCGACAAGCCGATGACCGCAACGCCCGCTCAGAGTTTGAAGTTGGTGTAGACGACCCGGTGCCCGAGAAACCTGCTGACCTCGGCGATGAACTCGGGCGCCAACGGATTCCAATTCCAGACTTCCATGGTCAGCAGGCCGAATCCCCAGGCCGGCTCCCAGTCCCACCCGTTGACATCGTTGGCCGCACCACAGGACGGGCACGGCATCGCACCGACACCACCATCCGCCCAATCACCGATGGCAGCGAATGCCGCCTGCCACTTCTGATCATCCGGTGTTAGCAACTCCCGGCGCCTGCAGTGCCGACAGGTTAGGACCTCCGGCGGGTAGCTGTACGACACCACCCGGCCGGCGCTGATTGCGGCTCCGTTCGTCCAGAGGACGGGTGCCGGTGCGGTGCCGCCGATGGCGTGGCCATAGTTCGGTCCGGGCGGGTGACCAAGTGGCGTCCCGAGTACGCAGTCGGTTTGCTCAGCACTGATCACCTCGGTGTCGATCAGCCACCGAGACAGGCGGGCACCCATTGCGGGTGCGTCCTCGGCTGACACCTCGACATCAACCAGTGACTGCGACCAATCTCCCATCGCTCCACGGTAATGCCGCGACAGTCAGTCCACGGACGGCAAGAGCACGTCCACGTCGAAGCAGGTGTGCGCACCTGTGTGGCAGGCAGCCCCGGTCTGGTCGACCTCCAGCAACACCGTGTCGCCGTCGCAGTCGAGCCGGACCGAGTGCACGTACTGCGTGTGCCCCGAGGTCAGGCCCTTGACCCACTGCTCACCGCGGGAGCGTGAAAAATACGTGGCCTCACGGGTTTCCAGGGTCCGCGCGAGCGCGTGGTCGTCCATCCAGGCGACCATCAACACCTGACCGGTCGAGCGCTCCTGCGCCACGGCGCTGAACAGCCCGTCGGCGTTGCGCTTGAGGCGCTTGGCGATATTGGGATCGAGAGCCATTACCGCACCACAATCCCTTCCGCCGCCATCGCTGCCTTCACCTGGCCGATGGTCATCTCCCCGAAATGGAACACACTGGCGGCCAGCACCGCATCCGCACCGGCCTGCACGGCGGGCGCGAAATCGGCCACCGCGCCGGCACCTCCGCTGGCGATCACCGGAACATGCACCGCAGCCCGGACCGCACGCAGCATCGGCAGGTCGAACCCGGCCTTGGTGCCGTCGCGGTCCATTGAGTTGAGCAGGATCTCGCCGACGCCGAGTTCGGCGCCGCGGGCGGCCCATTCGATGGCATCGATGCCCGTACCGCGGCGCCCGCCGTGGGTGGTCACCTCCCACCCCGAGGGGGTGGGCTGATCGCCGGCGGGCACGGTGCGGGCGTCGACGCTGAGCACGATGCACTGCGAACCGAACTGGCGCGCCATCTCGGCGAGCAGTTCGGGCCGGGCGATCGCGGCGGTGTTGACCGATACCTTGTCGGCACCGGCACGCAGCAGCACGTCGACGTCCTCGACCGCGCGTACACCTCCACCGACTGTCAGCGGGATGAACACCTGCTCGGCAGTGCGCTTGACCACCTCGAGCATGGTGGACCGGCCCGACGAGGATGCGGTCACATCGAGAAAGGTCAGTTCATCGGCGCCCTCGGCGTCGTAGACGGCCGCGAGTTCCACGGGATCGCCCGCATCGCGCAGGTTCTCGAAGTTGACACCCTTGACCACCCGGCCGGCGTCGACGTCGAGGCACGGGATCACCCTCGTCGCGACGTCACTGATGGTGCTCACAGATAGTCCTCCGGATTGCCAGCGGATTTCACGATTTCCAGCATGCGTTCGTGCACACCGGGCGCGGCGGCCAGCGCCGACTTCGACTCGGCTGTCCACGGATCGCCGGCCAGGTCCGTCACGATGCCGCCGGCGGCCCGGACCAGCGCCACCCCCGCAGCATGGTCCCAGATGTGGTGCCCGAAACTGATGGCCCCGCCCAGGACCCCGGCCGCGACATAGGCCAGGTCCACGCCGGTCGCGCCGTGCATCCGCACCCGCGAGCACACCCGGCTCAGATTGGACAGCACCTCGACCCGGTAGCGGCCAGGGAACCGGCCGCGGGAGTCGATGTTGAAGGTCTGGATCCCGACGATCGAGTCGGTCAACGTCGGCGACCCCAACGGCGGCAGCGCGGTTCCGTTGTCCCGCACCGGTCCCCCGGCCAGCGCCGAGTACCGCTGTCCGGTGAACGGCAGCCAGGTCAGGCCCGCCACCGGCTCGCCATCGGCCAACAGCCCGAGCAGGATGGCCGCCATCGGCGAGCCTGCCGCGTAGTTGAACGTGCCGTCTATCGGGTCGAGCACCCACACCAGCGGTGAATCGATGGGTTCACCACCGAACTCCTCACCGTGGACCCCGATTCCGGTGGCCTCGGTCAGTGCCCGCACCACCTGCCGCTCGATCGCCAGATCGACCTCGGTGGCAAAGTCGTTGCCCTGCTTGGTGACCGCGGAATCCGCGCGGTGCCCGGCGATGAACGGTACGGACGCCGCATCGAGGATCTCGGTGGCCGCAGCAACCAGTGCGGCCAGCTTCGACGAATCCAGGTCACCCACCTCGCTTATCCGCTGACCGCGGCCAGTGCCTGCGGCAGAGTGAATCGTTCGGCATAGAGCGCCTTCCCGACGATCGCGCCCTCGACACCGTGGCCGGTCAGGGTGGCGATTGCCCGGAGGTCGTCCAGGCTGGAAACCCCGCCTGAGGCGATCACCGGGGCGTCGGTGCGGTCGGCCACCGCGGCCAACAGTTCCAGGTTGGGCCCGGTCAGGGTGCCGTCCTTGGTGACGTCGGTGACGACGTAGCGCGAACACCCTTCGCGGTCAAGCCGATCCAGGACCTCCCAGAGGTCTCCGCCGTCGGTCTCCCAACCGCGGCCGCGCAGCCGCCAGCTGTCGTTCTCGAACTGAACGTCCAGCCCGACTGCGACCCGGTCGCCGTACTCGACGATGGCCCGGCGACACCACTCAGGGCTTTCCAGCGCCGCGGTACCGATGTTCACCCGCGCGCAGCCGGTGTCCATGGCCGCCTTGAGCGAGTCGTCATCGCGGATCCCGCCGGACAGTTCGACCTTCACGTCGAGCTTGCCGACCAGATCGGCCAGCAGTTCGCGGTTGCTGCCGCGCCCGAAGGCGGCGTCCAGGTCCACCAGGTGGATCCACTCGGCGCCGTCGCGCTGCCAGGCCTCCGCAGCTTCCAGTGCCGAGCCGTAATCGGTCTCACTGCCCGCCTTGCCCTGCACCAGACGCACCGCCTTGCCGTCCACCACATCGACAGCCGGCAACAGAATCAAACTCACAGTCCCTCAACCCAATTCGCGAGCAGCGTCGCACCGGCGTCGCCGCTCTTCTCCGGATGAAATTGCGTAGCCGACAACGCGCCGTCTTCGACGGCGGCGATGAACGGCACGTGATGCGTCGCCCAGGTGACGCGTGCGTCCGGATTACCGGACCATTCCTGGGCGGCGTACGAATGCACGAAATAGAAACGCGTGGCGGCGTCGAGGCCCTTGAACAGAGTGGTCCCGGCCGCTGCTTCGACGACATTCCAGCCCATGTGCGGAATCACCGGCGCGTCCAGTCGGGTCACCGAGCCTGGCCACTGCCCGCACCCGGTGGACTCCACGCCGAACTCCACGCCGCGGGCGAACAGGATCTGCATACCGACACAGACGCCCAGCACCGGACGGCCATGCTGCAGGCGGTCGGCGATGATCTTCTCTCCGCCGATCGCCCGGAGTCCGGTCATGCAGGCCTCGAACGCTCCGACGCCGGGCACCACGAGTCCGTCGGCTGCTGCGGCAGCCCCGGGATCGGCCGTGACCTCGACATCGGCACCGACCCGCTCCAGTGCCCGCTGGGCCGAGCGCAGGTTGCCCGATCCGTAATCGAGAACGACGAGTTTCTTGGTCACAGAGTGCCCTTGGTCGACGGGACGCCGGTGACCCTGGCGTCGTACTCGACGGCCTGGCGCAGCGCGCGAGCCACGGCCTTGTACTGCGCCTCGGTGATGTGGTGCGGGTCGCGGCCGTAGAGCGTCCGCACATGCAACGCGATACGGGCGTTGAAGGCCAGCGATTCGAACACATGCCGGTTGATCACGGTGTGGTAGGGCGCGCTGGAGCCGGCATGCGATCCCGAAACAGTGAATGACACGAGATATTCGGGCTCCCCGGTGTGCACGAAGTACGGGCGGCCGGAGACGTCGACCGCGGCATGCGCCAACGACTCGTCCATCGGGATGAACGCGTCGCCGAACCGGCGGATGCCCTTCTTGTCGCCGAGGGCTTGGCCCAGCGCCTGGCCCAGCACGATCGCGGTGTCCTCGATGGTGTGGTGCCCCTCGATCTCGATGTCGCCCTTGGCCTGCACGGTGAGATCGAAGCTGGCGTGGGTGCCGAGCGCGGTCAGCATGTGATCGAAGAACGGAACACCGGTGTCGATGTCGACGACACCGGTGCCGTCGAGATCGATCTCGACGGTGATGTCGGATTCCCTGGTCTTGCGTTCGACTTTCGCGCGACGGGTCACGATGCTCCTACCGGGCTGTTGGCGGGCTGAAGTTCGGTGGCGACCAATTCGGCGCTGGCGGCCAGGAACGCGTCGTTCTCTTCGGCCAGACCGATCGTGGTGCGTAGGAAGCCGGGGATCCCGACATCGCGGATCAGGATTCCCCGGTCCAGGTAGCGCTGCCACGTCGCCGGTGCATCGGCGAACTCGCCGAACAACACGAAGTTCGCGTCGCTCTGGATCACGCGGAAGCCGAGGCGCGTCAGTTCGGCGCTCACCCGGTCACGTTCGGCGGCCAACGTCGCGACGCTGGCCAGGGTGTCGTCGGCGTGACGCAGCGCCGCACACGCGGCGGCCTGGGTGAGCACGGACAGGTGATATGGCAACCGCACCAGCAGTAGCGCGTCGATCACCGCGGGCGCGGCGGCCAGGTAACCGAGCCGGCCGCCGGCGAACGCGAACGCCTTGCTCATGGTGCGCGTGACGATCAGCTTGGCCGGGAACTCGTCGATCAGGGTGACCGCGCTGGGCTGCGAGGAGAACTCGCCGTAGGCCTCGTCGACGATCAGGATGCCGCCCGGCATCGCCTGCAGCAGCCGGCGCAGGTCCTCGATCGAAACACTTTGTCCCGAAGGGTTGTTGGGGCTGGCCACGAACACCACATCGGGGGTGCGCTCTTCGACCGCGGCCACCGCTACGTCGATGTCCAGCCCGAAGTCCGCGGCCCGGGCGGCCTGCAGCCACTCGGTCTGGGTGCCATCGGAGATGATCGGGTGCATCGAGTAGGACGGCACGAAACCGATCGCGGTGCGCCCCGGTCCACCGAACGCCTGCAGCAGCTGCTGCAGGATCTCGTTGGAACCATTTGCCGCCCAGAGATTGTCGACCGTGAGCGGCACGCCGGTGGCCGCGGTCAGGTAGGCGGCCAGATCGGCGCGCAACTGCACCGAATCCCGGTCGGGGTAGCGGTGTAGTTCCGCGGCAGCGTCGCGGACCGATGCGGCGACGTCGTCGATCAGGGCCTGGGTCGGCGGGTGCGGGTTCTCATTGGTGTTCAGCCGTACCGGCACCACCAATTGCGGTGCCCCATAGGGCGATTTCCCACGCAGGTTTTCACGCAGCGGCAGATCGGCCAGCGTCACATCCCGGGCGCCCATTACCGTTCGAACCTCCGTCGTACCGCCTCGCCGTGCGAGGGCAGGTTTTCCGCCTTGGACAGCGTGATCACATGGCCAGAAACATCTTTGAGTGCGGCCTCGTCGTACTCGACGACGTGGATGCCGCGCAGGAACGTCTGCACGGACAGGCCGCTGGAGTGCCGGGCGCAGCCCGCGGTCGGCAGCACGTGGTTGGACCCGGCGCAGTAGTCGCCCAGGCTGACCGGCGACCAGGCGCCGACGAAAATAGCTCCGGCAGAACGGATCCGGCCGGCGACCGCAGGAGCGTCTTCGGTCTGGATCTCGAGGTGCTCGGCGGCGTAGGCGTTGACCACGCGTACCCCGGCGTCGATGTCGTCGACGAGCACGATCGCGGACTGCTTGCCGGCGAGTGCAGCCTTGACGCGCTCGACGTGCACGGTGGTCTCCAACTGGCGAGTGAGCTCGCGGTCGGTGGCCGCGGCCAGCGCCTCGCTGTCGGTGACCAACACACTGGCCGCCATCTCGTCGTGCTCGGCCTGGCTGATCAGGTCGGCGGCGACGTGCACCGGATCGGCCGTGTCGTCGGCCAGGATCGCGATCTCGGTCGGACCGGCCTCGGCGTCGATGCCGACCTGCGAACGGCAGATCCGCTTGGCGGCGGTCACGTAGATGTTGCCGGGGCCGGTGATCATGTCGACCGGGGCCAGTTCGGCGCCGTCGGTGTCCGTGCCGCCGTAGGCCAGCAGCGCCACCGCCTGCGCCCCGCCGACGGCCCACACCTCATCGACGCCGAGCAGCGCCGCGGCGGCCAGGATGGTCGGGTGCGGCAGGCCGTCGAATTCCGCCTGCGGCGGGCTGGCGATCACCAGGGAATCGACGCCGGCGGTCTGCGCCGGCACCACATTCATCACGACACTCGACGGGTACACGGCGTTGCCGCCGGGTACGTACAGCCCGACACGCTCGACCGGGACCCAGCGTTCGGTGACGGTGGCACCAGGCGCCAGCGTGGTGGTGGTATCGGTGCGCCGTTGGTCGGCGTGCACCGCGCGCGCCCGGTCGATCGCGACCTGCAGGGCGGCGCGCACATCGGGGTCGAGGTCGGCGAGGGCCGCAGCCAGCCGGTCCACGGGCACCCGCACGGTGTCGGGACGGATGCCGTCGAAGGTATGGCCGTAGTCCAGCGCGGCCTTCGCGCCGTGCTCGGCGACGGCCTCCACGATCGGGCGGACCTTGGGCACAATTGCGTCCACATCGACTCCGCCGCGGGGCAGCGCGGATCGCAACTGCGCGGCGTTCAGCGCACGGTTACGCAGGTCGATACGGGACATCTGAAACTCGGCCATCGGTTCAATTGTCCCTGATCAGTCCAGTTGATAAAAATCCGTCGTCGGTAGCCGCCGGCACAACCCGCCGTAGGGTAGTCCCAGACTGCCGAATGGAGCCGTAGATGTCCGCGAAAGACCACCCGAACAACGCCCCCGGCGTGCCGATGCTTGTGCCGCCCGCACTGGAGCGGTTCCAGATCAAATACATCAACCCGCTGGTGAAACCGTTTTCCAAGCGCTTGCCGGGCTTCACCGTGATCAAGCATCGGGGTCGTACCTCCGGTACGCCGTACGAGACGATCGTGACCAGCTACCGCAAGGGCAACGTTTTCGCGGTGACGCTCCTGCACGGCAAGACCAACTGGGTCAAGAACGTGATCGCCGCCGGCGGTGCTGACGTGCACCTGTTCCGCGGCGACATCAAGATCACCAATCCGCGCGTGCTGCCGGCGGGCACCGACGATCCGACCCTCCCCCGGATCCCCCGGAACGCAGCCCGCCGGATGGGCGTCTTCGTTGCAGATATCGTTTGACACGCTCGCCAGACTGCACATATGACCTGGCAGATCTGGCTCGCGTTTCTCGGCGCGTCGATCGCCATCAGTCTGTCCCCCGGTGCCGGGGCGATTCAGTCGATGGCGACCGGCCTGACCCATGGCGTACGCCGTGGGTCATGGAGCGTGCTCGGACTCCAGATCGGGCTGCTTGCGCAACTGATCCTCGTTGCCGTCGGCCTGGGGGCCGTCGTCGCCAAGTCCATGCTGGCCTTCCACATCGTCAAGTGGATCGGTGTGGCGTACTTGATCTACCTGGCCATCCAGCAGTGGCGCAGCGCCTCGCAGGATCTTCGCGACCGGATGGGCGGCACAGGTGAACGCGGCCGACTGTCCCTGGTGATGCGCGGATTCCTGGTGAACACGACCAACCCGAAGGGCTTGGTGTTCCTGGTCGCAGTGCTGCCGCAGTTCGTGGTGCCGACGGCGCCGCTGTTGCCGCAGTACCTGGCGATCGGAGCCACGATGGTCGTCGTCGACGTGGTCGTGATGAGTCTCTACACCGGGCTGGCAGCGCGGCTGCTCAATTGGCTGCAGACGCCGCGCCAGCAGACCATGCTCGGCCGCGTGTTCTCCGGGCTGTTCGCCACCGCTGCGGTGGTGTTGTCGTTGGTGCGTCGCGGCGCGACCGCCTAGGTGTCCAAGCCGATATCGAGCACCCGCACCGAATGGGTGAGGGCCCCGATCGCCAGATAGTCGACCCCGGTGCCGGCGTATTCGGCGGCGCTGTCCAGTGACAGACCGCCCGAGGATTCCAGCAGCGTCTTGGGCGACCGGGTGTCGCGGCGCTGCACGGCGATCTGGGTCTGCCAAACCGGGAAGTTGTCCAGCAGCACCAATTCCACGTCGGCGGCGAGCACCTCGTCGAGCTGTTCGAGCGAATCCACCTCGACCTCGCAGGGCAGATCCGGCGCCTCGGCCCGGACCGCCTTGAGTGCGGCCAGCACCGACCCGGCTGCGGCGACGTGATTGTCCTTGATCAAAGCCGCGTCGCCCAGCCCCATCCGGTGGTTGACCCCGCCACCGACGCGTACGGCGTACTTCTGCAGCGCACGCAGGCCCGGGAGCGTCTTGCGAGTGTCGCGGATCTTGGCGTTGGTGCCGGCGACTGCGTCGACCCAGGCGGCGGTCGCCGTGGCGATCCCCGACAGGTGGCACATCAGGTTCAGCATGGTGCGTTCGGCCGTGAGCAGCCCGCGAGTCGGCGCCTCGACCGTCAGGATCGCCGAATGGGCGTCCAGTCGGGCACCGTCCTCGACGCGGTCGATCACGCGGTACCCGTCGGCGCCGAGCAGTTCGTCGAGCACGAGCAGGCCAATGTCGACGCCGGCCACGACGCCCGGCTCCCGATTCACCACCGCGGCGGTGGTCATGGCATCGGCGTCCACGGTGGCGAGAGTCGTGATGTCGGGGCCGTAGCGCAGGTCCTCTTCGAGCGCACGGGTGATCGTGGCCCGGGCCTCGGCCAGCTCACTATCCGAAAGTGCCATCAGCACACCGCCGTAGCGGTATCGGGGGCTGGGAGGCCGGCTGCGGCGCGAATTGTCACGGAATGCTCCTGAGCGGGGTCGGTATCGGGGTAGTCGTCGCGATGGTGGCAGCCACGGCTTTCGGTGCGGGCCAGGGCCGCGACGGCGATTGCGCGTGCGGTCGCGGTGAGGGCCGCATCCTCGAAGCTGTGGCGGTTGGCGGGCTGCACCGAGCGCGCATCGGCCAGAACGGCGTCGAGCCGCTGCAGGCCCTCGGCCACTCGGACCACTGAAGCATGCTCAGACATGGCGTGCTGCAGGACATCTCGGTCCACGGAGTCATGACGGCGATCCTGCGGCGCCTGGGCGCGCACCGAACCGGCCGCGCTCGCGTGCTCGGCGGCCAACCTGCCGGCCCGGCCACCGACGACGAGTCCCTCCAGCAAGCTGTTGGAGGCCAACCGGTTGGCGCCGTGCATCCCGGTGCGGGCGACCTCGCCCGCGGCGAACAGCCCGGGCAGTTCGGTACGTCCATGCACGTCGGTCACCACACCGCCGCAGCTGTAGTGGGCGCCGGGAACCACCGGAATCGGTTGGCGGGTGGGGTCGATCCCGGCCGCCGCGCAGGCCGCCGCCACGGTGGGGAACCGGTCGGAGAACCGGGCGATACCCCGAGCATCGAGAAATGCGCACGGGTCACCCGTGGCGCTGAGCCGGGCGTTGATGGCAGCCGCGACCACATCGCGCGGGGCCAGGTCCCCCATCGGATGCACCCCGTCAGTCACCGAGTGGCCTTGTGAATCAATGAGTATGGCGCCTTCACCGCGTAACGCTTCAGTGATGAGCGGACGCCGTCCGCCGCCGTTCTCCGCGTACAGCATGGTCGGGTGGAATTGGACGAACTCGATGTCGCGGACCGCAACTCCGGCCCACAACGCCAGGGCGATGCCGTCACCCGTCGAGCCACTCGGATTGGTGGTGGCCGCATACACGTGGCCGAGACCGCCAGTCGCCAGGATGACCGATGGCGCATGGATGAGACCCAGGCCGTCCTCGTTGCGGACCAGCACTCCGGTCACGCCACTGCCGTCACGCAGGATCTCGCACGCCACGTGGTCACGGCGGATGTCGAGTTCGGCCGCCGCCGAGTCGAGGGCGCGCTGCACCTCCGCGCCGGTGGCGTCGCCGCCGGCGTGAATGATGCGGCGACGGGTGTGGCCTCCCTCGCGGGTCAGCGCCCAGCGCCCAGGAGCTGTCTCGTCGAATTGGGCACCATCGGTCACCAGATCGGCCACCGCGCCGTAACCGGCCGCGACGATCGAGCGCACCGCATCCGGGTCGCACAGGCCACCCCCCGCGGCGACCGTATCGGCAACGTGCGCCTCGACGGAGTCGTCAGAATCCGGCAACACGACCGCGATCCCGCCCTGGGCATGGAACGTCGCGGTCTCGCGAGCCTTGCTCAGCACCACCACTCGTCGGCCCCGGCGGTGCGCCGCCAAAGCCGCCACCAGACCGGCGACACCGGTGCCGACCACGACAACGTCAGCGCGCTGCTGCCACAGCGTCGAACTGCCGCAGGCGAAGCGGCTCGATCCCCGGGCGCTGCCCGTCGGGGTCATTCGCCGCCGCCGGGCTGACCAATCGCAATCATGCGCTGCACGCTGGCCCGTCCCAGCCGAGCGGTCTCGGGATCGACATGCACCTCGTCGGCACCCTCGATCAGGCAGCGCAGCAGTGCGGCCGGAGTGATCATCTTCATGTAGGTGCACGACGCGCGGTCGTTGACGGCCAGGAAGTCAACTTCCGGTGCAGCCCTGCGCAACTGGTGCAGCATGCCGACCTCGGTGGCGACGAGCACCTGCCGGGCCCGGGTCTCACGGGCCGCGTCGAGCATTCCGCCCGTGGACAGGATCTTCACCCGCTCCTCGGGAACCGCACCCTCACCGGCCAGGTAGAGCGCCGAGGTAGCGCAACCACATTCGGGGTGCACAAAGAGTTCGGCGTCGGGGTGCGACCGGGCCTGGTCTGCCAACTCGTCGCCGTTGATCCCGGCGTGCACGTGGCATTCGCCGGCCCAGACGTGCAGGTTCTTGCGGCCGGTGACGCGGCGCACGTGCGCACCCAGGAACTGGTCCGGGCAGAACAGCACCTCGCGATCCTCGGGGATCGAGGCCACCACCTCGACGGCATTCGACGACGTGCAGCAGATATCTGTCAGCGCCTTCACCGCGGCGGTGGTGTTGACGTAGGACACGACGACCGCGCCGGGGTGCTCGTCCTTCCAGGCCTGCAGCTCGTCGGCCGTGATCGAGTCGGCCAGCGAGCAACCGGCGCGCTGGTCCGGGATCAGCACCGTTTTGTCGGGGCTCAGGATCTTGGCCGTCTCGGCCATGAAGTGCACGCCGCAGAACACGATGGTGTCCTCGGGAGCCTCGGCGGCGATGCGTGAGAGCGCCAGGGAATCACCCACATGGTCGGCGACATCCTGGATCGCCGGCAGCTGGTAGTTGTGCGCCAGCAGCGTCGCGCCGCGCCGATCGACCAAACGGCGAATCTCAGCAGCCCATTTCTCGTCGCCGTCAACGCCGGAATAGCCACCGGGACCATCGACGATCTGATCTGCCAAGCCCCCCGCGAGGGTGTCATCGAGAGCGGTCACGCCGACCTCCTCCACTGCGTCAGGTTTTCGACTTATAATCGAAAACATGCCACATGGTAACACCGCGCACGAAGTGCTCGCCGTCGTGTTCCAGGTTCGCGGCCTCGACACCCGGCAACCCGCACTCAACGTGCTGCTGTGGCAGCGGGCGCTGGATCCGGAGCGGGGCAAATGGTCCCTGCCGGGCGGCCGACTGGGTGACGACGAGGACCTGATCAGCTCGGTCCGGCGACAACTCGCCGAGAAGGTTGACCTGCGAGAACTCGCCCACCTGGAGCAGTTGGCGGTGTTTTCCGACCCCCGTCGAGTTCCCGGCACGCGGACCATCGCATCGACATTCCTCGGCCTGGTGCCCTCCCCCTCGACCCCGGCCCTGCCGCCGGACACCCGATGGCATCCGGTCAGCGACCTGCCTCCGATGGCCTTCGACCACGCGCCGATGGTCGAACACGCCCGCAACCGGCTGATGGCCAAGATGTCGTACACCAACATCGGATTCGCCTTGGCACCAAAGGAATTCGCGCTATCCACGTTGCGCGACATCTACAACGCCGCGCTCGACTACCAAGTCGACGCCACGAACCTGCAGCGGGTGCTGGAACGTCGCAAGGTCATCACCCGCACCGGCACCACCGCACGATCGGGCCGCAGCGGCGGCCGTCCCGCGGCCTTGTTCCGGTTCACCGACTCGCGGTACCGCGTCACCGACGAATTCGCTGCTCTACGCCCGCCCGGGTGAGTCGACTGGCTTCTTAGACCCTTCTTAAGCAAGAATGCCGGGATGGACTTGGGCAGTGCGGCCAGCGTCTCGGCAGCCGAATGGATCGGTCGGGCACCTCACGAGGAGCTCGACCAGGCCTCCCGGCCCGTCCTCCCCCACCACGACGCGTTCTATGTACCGCCTGCGGGGTTCCAGCACGCCGAACCAGGCACCGTGCTGCGCAGCCGTGACGTCGAGCTGGCGTTTCTGGGCCTGATCCCGCAGCGTCTGCAGGCCACGCAGCTGTTGTTCCGCTCCACGGACCGCAACGGCATCCCTGAAGCCGCTGCCACCACCGTCATCGTCCCGGCCGACGCCGCACCGGACTGCCCGATCGTGTCGTACCAGTGCGCGATCGACGCCATTTCAGCCCGATGCTTCCCCTCCTACGCCCTGCGCCACCATGCCAAGGCCACCGGGTCCCTGGCCCAGCTGGAATTTCTGCTGATCTCGGCCGCGCTGGCCGAAGGCTGGGCGGTCTCGGTACCCGACCACGAGGGCATCAACGGCATGTGGGGCGCCCCCTACGAGCCCGGTTACCGGGTGCTCGACGGCTTGCGGGCGGCACTCAACTCCGAGCACCTGTCGTTGTCTCCGACAGCCCGTATCGGCCTGTGGGGATATTCCGGCGGCGGGCTGGCGAGCGCCTGGGCAGCCGAGATGGCCGACAGCTATGCACCGGAGCTCAACATCGTCGGCGCCGTCCTGGGCTCCCCCGTCGGCAACCTCGGAAACACCTTCCGCCGGCTCAACGGCACCGTCTTCTCCGGGCTGCCGGCCCTCGTGGTGGCGGCCCTCGCCGACATCTACCCCAACCTCAACCGAGTGATCGCCGAGCACGCCACCACCGAGGGACGCAAGATCCTGGACCGGCTGCACCGGATGACCACCGTGGAGGCCGTCGTACGGATGTTCCGCACCGACATGGCGGATCTGGTCGACCTGCCACTGGAACAGATCATCGACGGGCCGGAGGTCACCGAGGTGTTCAAGGACACCAAACTCGGTGTGGCCGTGCCGGTCCCGCCGGTTCTGATCGTGCAGGCGGTGCACGACGAGATCATCTCGGTCGACGACATCGACGAACTCGCCGATACCTACCTGGCCGGGGGCGCCAACGTGACGTACCACCGCGACATGTTCAGCGAACACCTGCTGTTGCACCCGTTCTCGGCGCCGATGGCGTTACGCTGGCTGGGCGATCGGTTCGCCGAGCGCCCGCTGACCGCTAACCTGGTGCGTTCGAAATGGCCGACGCTGCTCAACCCGATCACATACATGGGCATGGCACGACTGGCCGGAATCGCCACCAAGGTGGCCCTGGGCCGGACGGTACGGCGGCGTCCGCTCTGACTCATCGCGAGCTGGCACAATAGGGGTAGATGCGTTATATCCGTCAGCCCCCGACGGTGGCCCTGCGCGACACACCCACGTACTCGGCGGAACGCATCCTCTCGTTGAGCTTTTCGAACCGGCAGCCGTCAAGCCCCGGGCGGAGTGACCACCTGCGGGATCACCGGATACGTCGGGGTCTCCACAGGAGGCCAGGCACCGAGATCGTCACGCACGGTGGACACCGCGATCAGCGCGTAGACCATTGCCGCCGCAGCCGCAGGGAACAGGATCGTGCCGGCGATCTGCAGCGGTGTGTGTCCGAAAAAGACCGACGGCGCTTCCAGCACGTACTGCACCCGATGTTCCGGGCTCACCGGGGCTCCGGCGATGTCCAACGAGCCGAACCGCACGTGGGCCAGTGCCGCACCGACACCGGCGGCCACCCCGGTGGCCAACGCACAGCCTATGGACAACGCGGCGACCATAACGGGTCCGCGATGCGGGGCCCACTGCCACAGCGCCACTGCAGCCACGACCGCCAGGACAACGAGCATGCCGACGAACATGAATGCCGACGTGAAGAAATGATCGGATTCACTACCCAGATACGCGTGCACCCGCTCGCCGCTACGGGTCAACGCGATCACACCGTGAACCCCTGGCGTCAACCAGGCCCACAGCGCGCCGAGCAGCGCTCCGGCCACCGCGAGAGCCACGATGACGGTCAACACCGCCCGCTCACGCGGAACGCGGGGTGCGCCAACGAGATTGGCCGGAGCCGGACCGGCCTGGGCCTTCTGCTCTTCTCCCGAGAGGCTCATCTGCGCCTTCTGCTCTTCGCCCGAGAGGCTCATCGCCGCGTATCCAGGTCCATCGAATCCACCTGCCCATGCCGCGAACACTTGGCCCACCACCCGGTGGGCCGCACCTGGACGATCATCCGGCGGCCGCATTCGGCACAGAACCGTGGCGGTTCCAGGCCGAGCTGAGCGGCGGTAGGTACGACGTTTCCGTCCGCCGCGTCCGCCTGGACCCCGGTGTAGACGTTGTATAGGCCGGCGCCGACGGGCGCGGGCAAGTCTTGAACCATCACCACCAGTTCTACAGGCTGGCGTTCAGCGCCTTGATCGGCATCTGCAGATCGTCGAGCAATTCCAGGTCCGACTCGGCCGGTCGGCCCAGCGTGGTCAGGTAGTTGCCGACGATGACGGCGTTGATGCCGCCCAGGATGCCCTGCTTGGCGCCGAGGTCACCAAGGGTGATCTCGCGGCCACCGGCGAAGCGCAGCATGGTGCGCGGCAGCGCCAGCCGGAACGCGGCCACCGCCTTGAGCGCCTCAGAGGCGGGCAGTACCTCGAGATCGCCGAACGGTGTGCCCGGGCGCGGGTTGAGGAAATTCAGCGGCACCTCGTGCGGGTCGAGCTCGGCCAGGTTGGCGGCGAACTCAGCGCGCTGCTCCAGCGTCTCGCCCATGCCCAGGATGCCGCCGCAGCAGACCTCCATGCCGGCTTCCCGCACCATTTCCAGCGTGCCCCAGCGCTCTTCCCACGAGTGGGTGGTGACGACATTGGGGAAGAACGACTGCGCGGTCTCCAGGTTGTGGTTGTAGCGGTGCACGCCCATTTCCTTGAGGCGGTCCACCTGCTCCTGGGTCAGCATGCCCAGCGAGCAGGCGATCTGGATGTCGACCTCGTTGCGGATCGCCTCGATGCCCGCGGCGACCTGTGCCAGCAGGCGCTCGTCGGGTCCACGCACCGCGGCCACGATGCAGAACTCGGTGGCACCGGTCTTGGCGGTCTGCTTGGCCGCCTCGACCAGGCTCGGGATGTCGAGCCAGGCGCTACGCACCGGGGAGGCGAACAGACCAGACTGCGAGCAGAAGTGGCAGTCCTCCGGGCACCCGCCCGTCTTGAGGCTGATGATCCCCTCGACCTCGACCTCGGGACCACACCACTTCATCCGGACCTCGTGGGCCAGGGCCAGCAGCTCCTCGAGCTGGTCGTCGGGCAGCTGCAGCACCTGCAGCGTCTGGTCCTTGTCGAGGCCGACGCCACGCTCCAGAACCTGCTCGCGAGCTACCCCCAGTACATCTACGGCTGCCTGCGTCACCGAAACGTCCTCCTGTGGATCATGTGGCCGGCCGGGCCGACAATTGAACACCGTTCAGGCTAGGGTAACGGTGTGCAACTCCACAAACCCGACGTGGTGGATGCGGCGACGGCCATCCTCGACAACTACGGCATCGCCGACCTGACGATGCGCCGCCTGGCGCGCGAGCTCAATGTCAGCCCGGGCGCGTTGTACTGGCACTTCGCCAACAAACAGGAGCTGCTCGGCGCCGTCGCCGACCGCATCCTGCAGCCTGCTCGCACTGATTCCACGACGCCGTCCTGGCCAGGCCGGATCCACGAGATCTGTGTGGCGCTGCGCGACGCACTGCTGTCGCACACCGACGGCGCCGAACTGGTGTCATCGAGCTTCGCGGCCGGGCAGTCAAAGCTGGCCATCGAGATCGTGGCTCAACTCGCCGACGCCGCCCAGCGGGCCGGAGTGGCATCGCCGGACGACGAGTTGGCTGCCCGCACTGTCCTGTACTTCGTGCTCGGCTTCACCGCCGACGAACAGTCCCGTCTGCAGTGGGACGCCGCGGGCGCCCTGGCCGACGAGCAGTCGGTGCTCACCCGCGACACCTCCCGGCAGTTCGCCTTCGGCTTGCAGTTGCTCGTAGACGGCGTGGCAGTACGGGGCGCCAGCACGCTCAGCTCCGGCCGCGATGGCCGGCAGCGCAGCGAGAATTGATCCGGACAGCTCAGAATGCCGCCTCAGAATGGCGGTGGTGGTCCATATTCTTCGGCGAGCCAGGCATGGTATTGGCGTTCGACGTCGAGGTCGTTGTTGAGTTCGGCGCGTAGGAGCCGCTCTTCGGCGATGCGGTCTTGTCGGTCTTGTTCGCGTGTCCGTGAGCGTTTGGGCATCATCGCGCTCCGGTTCGGATGCGGGTCCGGGCTGGGCGGTTGGGGTTCGGGCAGGTTCAGTTCTCCGGTCGGTTGCCCCAGAGTGGGGAACATCCCAGCGCCGTGCGGTTCGGTGGTGTAGGTGTGCCCGGTGGGTGCTGTGAATTCGACTGTGCCGTCGGGCAATTGGCGGTCTGACCAGCCGGGGCAGAACGTCTTGACCAAATGATGGGCCCGGCAGTACAGCTTGGTGTTGGACGGATGCGTCGGGCCTGCGGGCCAGGGTGTGGTGTGGTCGATGTCGCAACGCTCAACCGGGGCATCACAACCCGGGAACCGACACGTCAGATCCCGCCAGCGGATGAACTCCGTGAGTGCCACCGACGGGCGATACCCGGGCTCAGACCTCTCAGAGGTATCCCCCGACTCGGCGGTGTCGGCAGCCTTGTCGCTGTGCGTGCCGGAGGCAGCCGGCACCACAAGCGGCTTGGTCTTGGCGTGGGTAGCCAAGTCGCGCACCGTCTCGGCAGGCAGCACCCCATGCCCGGGCAGATATCCCGGATCATTCGAGGTGCCCTCCAGGGTGGCCTGGTCGGCCAGCACATGGATCACCGCCGCGTCGGCCGCGGCCCGCTTCTGCGCAGCTGGGCAATCGTCACGACCGCACCGGCACGGCAGGTGGGCTTCCAGTCGAGCGACTGGGCCCACCGCGTCGGCGCGGCGTTGTGCATGGGTGCGGGGATCGTGCTCACACACGGTGTTGGCCACCGCATCCAAACGCTGATTCAGCGCGGCCCCGTCAGCGGCGTCGAGGTTGGCCCACACCGTGGCTTTGCCGGGGCTGCCCGGTTCGATCTGGACGAACCGTTCCTCGGTGATATCGGGTGGCACCCGTACCCCGTTGGGGTCATGTTTGGCGATCCATTGATCCACCCGATCCCGCAACTGGCGTTCGGAGAAACGCATCCATCGGTGGGCGCGGGCGGCCAGTTCGGCATCCAGCCCGGCCCACACCGTGGGGTCGACGATGCCGGTGCGGGTGACGATCATGCGCACCACCCGGTAGTCGATGTCCCCGGCGGCGAACCTGGCCGCCACCAGAGGCAGTTTGTCGCGCAGCACGCGGGCGTGGTGGATCTGGGTGCCTGCGCGGCCCCTACTGATCCGCATTGCCGCCGAAATCTCGGCGGCCACTTCTTCGAATGGATCGGTACGCCACAAAATGCTGTCGATCAGTTCCTGTTCACGCAGGCTGTCCAACGCCCCGATCGCGGCCAACCGTGCGGCGATCGCCACCGACTCGGCCCGCGCGGCGGCGCTGACCTTGTCGATCAGTTCCACATCAGACAGGGAGTCGAACATGTGTTCGATTATGCCATCACCCACCGACGCTGCGGGCCGAATTAGCGCCGGCCAGATCTAGGGACAGTTCCCGATCAGGTGATCCGAGCGCTTGTCGCCGTCCCAATGACGCAGCCCGGTCACCTGGCCGATGATCTCGGCGGGTTTCCCGGCGATCCGCACAGCGGTGGTCAGCCGGCCCGGAGCGATCCGCCGGGCCAGCGTGACGTGCGGAGTCCAGTTCCCCGGCTCGGTGTGCGGCATCGGCGCCGGGTCCATGAACGGCAGGCACCGTCGATACACTTCGGCCTGGATCTCGAGCAGCTCATCCGTCGGGACCAGCAGCCGCGCCAATACTCCCGCCGAGCGCCCGAAGATCAACGTCGCGCCCAGCCGGCACGGCAGCGGGAACCGGTCGACGAGGTCGGTGAGCGCAACGTCAGCCTGAGCGTCGATGCGTTGGGCGACGGTCAGCGTCGCGTGTGGCCTGCCTGCGGGCGCCTGGCTGGGAATGTCGGCGTCACGCAGCGCATCCCAGATCCGCCGGACCGCGGCTTCGGTGTCCGGGTCGAATACCAGCTCGACGGAATGGACCATCTCAAGCCAGGCCGGTCAGCCAGCTCAGATCGAAGGCGTCGGCACAGATCTTCTCGAACTCCTCGGCGCTCGCCCGGCCCGCCCCTGCCGGAAGTACTGCACGCACCGGCGCCAAGCGTGCCAGCGCGTCCCGGTTGCCCGACTCGGCGACCCCCGGATTGTCCGGCCACGCCCCGATCACCAGACCGGCGCAGGTAATTGCTTGTCCTGCAAGAGATTCCAATGTCAATGCGGTGTGATTGAGCGTCCCCAGCCCCGGGGAGACCACCACGAGGACGGCGGCGGAGAGATCAACAGCCAGATCACGCAGCGTGACGCCGTCAGCCCCCAGCTCGACCAGCAGACCACCGGCACCTTCGACGAGGGTCAGCCCGTCGGGAACCTCGGCAGCGCGTACCGCGTCCACCAATTCGGTACGCGTCGGCAACGGAAGCCCGGCACGCTGCGCGGCCGCCACGGGCGCCAGCGGTTCCGGGTAGCGCCATCCGCCGTGCAGATTGCCGACCCCGGACAACCGGTTCACCTCACCGAGGTCGTTGTCACCGTCCACGGTTCCGGTCTGCACCGGCTTGGACACCGCGACATCGAACCCGGCAAGCCGGGCCGCGCAGGCCAGCGCCGCGGTCGTCACGGTCTTGCCGACGCCGGTGTCGGTCCCGGTGACGACCAGCGTGCTCACAACCGGGCCTCCGACAGAACCTCGGTCAACACCTGACGAGCCAGATCCATTTCGTCGGCGGTCAGCGAGGCCCGGGCTGTCAAGCGCAGACGTGAGGTGCCCTCGGGAACAGTCGGCGGTCGGAAGCAGCCCACCCGTACGCCGCGGTCCAAGCAGGCGGCAGCAGCAGCCACCGCGACCTCCGGCTCACCGAGGATCACCGAGACGACGGCGGAATCGGGCACCGCGGCATCCCCGGAGATCCGGGCCAGCTCGGCGGCATGGTCAAGAACCGCTTGCGCTCGCAGGGGTTCGGCGATCAGCACCCGCAGCGCGGCCGACGCCGCACCGACCGCCGCCGGCGCCAGCCCCGTATCGAAGATGAACGGACGGGCCGCGTCGATCAGGTGGGCGCGGATCGGCTCGGGGCCGAGCACCACGCCGCCCTGGCTGCCGAGCGCCTTCGACAGCGTCGTCGTCATCACCACGTCCGGCGCTCCGGCGAGGCCGGACTCGTACAACAGGCCCTGCCCGCCCGGACCGCGCACACCGAGCCCATGTGCCTCGTCGACGAGCAGCAGCGCACCGTGTCGGCGGCAGAGCGCGTGCAGTTCGCGCAGCGGCGCCAGTACGCCATCGGTGCTGAACACCGATTCGGTCAACACCACCGCGCGGTCCTCGGTCCGCGACGAGAGCGCGGCATCGACGGCGTCGACGTCGAGGTGCGGCGTGACGGTCACCCGCGCCCGGGACAACCGGCAGGCGTCGACCAGCGAGGCATGCGTCAGGGCGTCGGAGACGAGCAGCGAGCCCGGGCCACTCAGCGCGACGACGGCACCCAGGTTGGCGGTGTAACCCGAGGAGAAGACCAGTGCCGACTCGGCACCGACGAACGTCGCCAGCGCGGTCTCGAACTCTTCGTGCAACTCGGTGTTTCCGGTGACCAGCCGCGATCCGCCTGCGCCGGCGCCCCAGGTGCGCAGTGCCTCGATACCCCCGTCGAGGACCTCAGGATGTTGCGACAGCCCCAGATAGTCGTTGGAGGCCAGGTCCAATTCGGTCGCCACAGCGGGGCGGGTGCGCAGCTCACGACGAAGCCCCGCCTGCCGGCGCTGCTGCTCGACGTCTGCGAGCCAGGCCAACGGTGAAAGATCCGTGCGCGTCACGTGGTGCTCCTTCGGGCCGACGACCATTGAACACCGTTCAGGTTAGTGCACGGGCGACGCCGACCATGCCAGCGGTGATCTGTTCCACCTCTGCAGGCGTGCAGATGAAGGGCGGCATGGCGTAGACCAGCTTGCCGAACGGGCGCAGCCAGACCCCGTGCCGCAACGCCGCCAGCGTCGCCACCTTCATGTCGACCGGCTCGCGCATCTCGAGCACGCCGATGGCGCCCAGCACCCGCACATCGGCGACGCCGGGCAGCGCGCGGGCCGGCTCCAGTCCCTCTCGCAGGCCCGCCTCGATCTCGGACACCCGGGCCGGCCAGTCACTGTTGACCAGCAGTTCCACCGCGGCGACACCGACGGCACAGGCCAGCGCGTTGGCCATGAAGGTCGGCCCGTGCATCAAGGCACCGGGCTCCCCCGCACTGATCGTCCGTGCGATCTCACGGGTACACAGCGTGGCCGCCAGGGTGATGTAGCCGCCGGTCATCGCCTTGCCGACACACATGATGTCCGGGCTCACCCCGGCGTGCTCGGCGGCGAACAGCTTTCCGGTGCGGCCGAACCCGGTGGCGATCTCGTCGAAGACGAGCAACACATCGTGGCGATCGCAGATGGCCCGCAAGTCCGCGAGGTACCGCGGGTCGTGAAACCGCATTCCCCCGGCACCCTGCACAACGGGCTCGACGATCACGGCGGCCAGCTCATCGGCGTGCTCGGCCAATTGCCGCTCGAACGCCTCGCTGTAGGACGGCTCATAGTCGGCGGGCACGGGCGGTGCGAACACCTGGGGCACCAGAACGTCGGTCCACAGCGAATGCATGCCACCGTCGGGATCACACACGCTCATCGGGGTGAAGGTGTCACCGTGATAGCCGCCGCGCCAGGTCATCAGACGGTGTTTGGCCCCTCGGCCGACGCTGCGCCAATACTGCAGCGCCATCTTGACCGCCACCTCGACCGACACCGACCCGGAGTCGCTGAAGAACACGGTCTCCAGGGGCTCGGGGGTGAGATCGACCAGCAGCTGGGCCAAACGGGCAGCCGGCTCGTGGGTCAGACCGCCGAACATGACGTGGTTCATGGTCGCGAGTTGGTTGTTGATGGCACGGTCCAGCACCGGATGCCCGTGTCCGTGCACGGCAGTCCACCAGGACGCCATCGCATCGAGAACCTCGATCGATGCGCCGTCGGAAGGGTCGATCACAGTCAGCCACGCGCCCTTGGCCCCGACCGCCACCACCGGCGGCAGCGTGTCCGCGCCCATGGCGCTGTAGGGGTGCCAGATGTGGGCTGCGTCGATGGCGCTGATCTGCGCCGGGGTCAGCTCGGCCACAGTCGGGCAGCCTAGCCCTTTGCTCACAGGGTGTGACGCACGCATCCGAAATGTGAGCGGCGGGCCGATGTTAGGTAAATTGGCCTCGACCATGAAAACCCTTGACGCCCCCCGGACGGAGCCCGGCACCGAATCCGGTTCCGTTCCGCACGCAGTCATGGGCACCCGTGCATCTGGTTTCTACCGCCACGATCTGGACGGACTGCGCGGTATCGCGATCGCCCTCGTGGCGATGTTCCACATCTGGTTCGGTCGAGTTTCCGGTGGTGTCGACGTTTTCCTGGCGCTGTCCGGTTTCTTCTTCGGCGGCAAACTCCTGCGGATCGCACTCAACCCCGAAGCGCCGCTGTTGCCTGTTCCCGAACTGGTCCGGTTGATTCGGCGCCTGCTTCCAGCACTGGTCGTGGTGCTTGCCGCGGCCGCCGTGCTGACGATCCTCGTGCAACCCGAGACCCGCTGGGAAACGTTTGCTGACCAGAGTCTGGCGAGCCTGGGCTACTACCAGAACTGGGAACTGTCCAACACCGCCGCGGACTACCTTCGCGCCGGTGAGGCGGTCAGTCCGCTGCAGCACATCTGGTCGATGTCGGTCCAGGGGCAGTTCTACGTGGCGTTCCTGGCACTGGTCTTCGGGTTCGCTTTCCTCGGCCGCCGGATCTTCGGGCGGCACCTACGCACCGCGTTCATCGTTTTACTGGGCGCCCTGACCATCGCGTCCTTCGTATACGCGATCATCGCCCACAACAACGACCAGGCCACCGCCTACTACAACAGCTTCGCCCGCGGCTGGGAGCTGCTGATCGGCGCGCTCGCCGGGGCTTTGGTTCCGGCGGTGCGGTGGCCGATGTGGCTGCGCACGATCTTGTCCACCGTGTCGTTGGCCGCCATCCTGTCGTGCGGTTGGTTGATCGACGGCGTCAAGGAGTTCCCGGGGCCGTGGACGCTGGTTCCGGTCGGCGCCACCGTCCTCTTCATCCTGGCTGCCGCGAACCGGTCCGAGGATCCGAGCGCAGGCCAGCGGTTACCCGCACCCAACCGGATGCTGGCAACAAAGCCGTTCGTGTCACTGGGCTCGATGGCGTACTCGCTCTACCTCTGGCACTGGCCGTTGCTCATCTTCTGGCTGTCCTACTCGGGCCACGCGCACGCCAACTTCCTCGAGGGCACGATCGTGCTGCTGGTGTCGGGCGTGCTCGCCTGGCTCACCACCCGTTACATCGAGGAGCCGCTGCGCTCGCAGAAAAAAGCAAAGGACACCACCCAGACTGTGTCCATGCCTGCCGTTCCGTGGCGGGTCCGGCTGCGTCGGCCCACCATCGTCCTCGGCTCGATCGTCGGGCTGCTCGGTGTCGCGTTGACGGCCACCTCCTTCACCTGGCGCGAGCACGTCACCGTGCAGCGCGCCAACGGCAAGGAGCTTTCCGGACTGTCGGCCCGCGACTACCCGGGGGCCCGTGCGCTGATCGACCATGCCCGCGTGCCCAAGCTGCCGATGCGCCCGACGGTGCTGGAAGCCAAGGACGATCTGCCCGCGTCCACGACCGACGGCTGTATCAGCGATTTCGGCAACACCGACGTGATCAACTGCACCTACGGCGACAAGGATGCGGCGCGCACCATCGCGGTCGCCGGCGGCTCACATGCCGAGCACTGGATCACCGCACTCGATCTACTGGGCCGTCTGCACAACTTCAAGGTGGTCACCTACCTCAAGATGGGTTGCCCGCTCACCACCGAGGAAAACCCGCTGGTGATGGGCGACAACCGCCCCTATCCGAAATGCCATGAGTGGAACCAGAAGGTGATGACCCAGCTCATCGCCGATCGCCCCGAATTCGTGTTCACCACATCGACGCGGCCCTGGAACATCAAAGACGGCGACGTCATGCCTGGCACCTACATCGGAATTTGGGAAACCCTCTCCCAGAACAACATTCCGGTTCTGGCGATGCGCGACACCCCGTGGCTGACCCGCAACGGCAAGCCATACTTCCCCTACGACTGCCTGGCCAACGGTGGCGATTCCATCTCCTGCGGCATCGAGCGGTCCAAGGTACTCTCCGACCACAACCCCACGCTGGATTTCGTCGGGAGGTTTCCTCTGCTCAAGCCACTGGACATGAGCGATGCGGTGTGCCGGAAGGATTACTGCCGCGTGGTGGAGGGAAATGTGTTGCTATACCACGATTCTCACCATATTTCGACGACGTATATGCGCACGATGACAGGTGAATTGGGCCGTCAGATGGCGGTTGCCACCGGTTGGTGGTGAACCCATGCCGCCGTCATCTCCAGTGCCTCCATCGTCAGCACCCACGCCGATGTCGACTGTGTGGCCCGGCGAGGCCTACCCGCTCGGTGCCACCTATGACGGTGCCGGCACCAACTTCTCGTTGTTCTCCGAAGTCGCCGAACGGGTCGAGCTGTGTCTGATCGCCAAAGACGGCACTGAACATCGGATCAACCTCGAAGAAGTCGACGGCTACGTTTGGCACGCCTACCTACCGACGGTAACCCCCGGCCAGCGTTACGGGTACCGGGTGTACGGGCCGTGGGACCCGGGCAGCGGCCATCGGTGTGATCCCAGCAAGTTGCTGCTCGACCCGTATGGCAAGTCGTTTCACGGTGACTTCGATTTCAGTCAGGCCCTGTTCTCCTACGACCTCAACGCCGAGCCGCCCGGTACCGGAAACCCGCCCGGGGTCGACTCTCTCGGTCACACCATGACCAGCGTGGTGATCAACCCCTTCTTCCAGTGGGGATCCGACCGGGCGCCCAAGACGCCGTATCACGACACGGTGATCTACGAGGCACACGTCAAGGGCATGACCCAGACCCACCCGGGAATCCCTGAGGAACTCCGGGGCACGTACGCCGGACTCAGCCACCCGGTGGTCATCGAGTATCTCCAGTCGCTGAACATCACCGCGATCGAATTGATGCCGGTGCACCAGTTCATGCATGACCACCGCCTGCTGGATCTCGGGCTGCGAAACTACTGGGGCTACAACACGGTCGGCTTTTTCGCCCCGCACTTCCAGTACGCCGCCACCCGGCATGCCGGCGGTGCGGTGGCCGAGTTCAAGACCATGGTGAAGGCGTTCCACGACGCCGGCATCGAGGTGATTCTCGACGTGGTCTACAACCACACCGCCGAAGGCAACCACCTCGGTCCGACCATCAACTTCCGCGGCATCGACAACGCCGCCTACTACCGCCTGCTCGACGGACAGCCCGAGTACTACAAGGATTTCACCGGGACCGGCAACAGCCTCAACGCCCGCCACCCACACACCCTCCAGCTGATCATGGACTCACTGCGGTACTGGGTCCTGGAGATGCATGTCGACGGGTTCCGTTTCGACCTGGCCTCCACGCTGGCCCGCGAATTTTATGACGTGGACCGCCTCTCGGCGTTCTTCGATCTGGTCCAGCAGGACCCGGTGGTCAGCCAGGTCAAGCTGATCGCCGAGCCGTGGGACATCGGCGAGGGTGGCTACCAGGTCGGAAACTTCCCAGGTTTGTGGACCGAATGGAACGGGAAGTATCGCGATACTGTGCGCGATTACTGGCGGGGCGAGCCCGCGACCCTGGGCGAGTTCGCCTCCCGGCTGACCGGCTCCTCGGACCTGTACGAGGCCACCGGCCGTCGTCCCGGTGCCAGCATCAACTTCGTCACCTGCCACGACGGGTTCACCCTCAACGACCTCGTGTCCTACAACGAGAAGCACAACGAGGCCAACGGTGAGGACAACCGCGACGGCGAGAGTCACAACCGCTCGTGGAACTGCGGGGTCGAGGGACCGACCGACGATCCGGAGATCCTGGCCTTGCGCGCCAAGCAGATGCGCAACATCGTGGGGACGCTGATGCTGTCGCAGGGCACCCCGATGATCGCGCACGGCGACGAGATCGGCCGTACCCAGTTGGGCAACAACAACGTGTACTGCCAAGATTCCGAGCTGTCCTGGATGGACTGGTCGCTGCTGGAGACCAATGCCGAGCACCTCGAGTTCACCCGCAAGGTACTGGCATTCCGTAAGCGCCATGCGGCATTCCGTCGTCGCCGGTTCTTCGAGGGCAAACCGATCCGCAGTGGTGATCAGGTCCGCGACATCGCCTGGCTCACTCCGGGCGGCACCGAGATGACTCCGGAGGACTGGGGAACGGGATTGGGAACCTGTGTCGCGGTGTTCCTGAACGGCGACTCCATCCCCGCCCCCAATGCCCGCGGTGAACGCGTGGTCGACGACACGTTCTTGCTGTGCTTCAACGCCAATGACCACGAGCAGGATTTCGTCACGCCCAACGGCGACTATGCCGCCGAGTGGACCGGTGACCTCGACACCGCAAGTCCGACGGGCGATTCCGATCTGGTGGTGGCCGCCGGCGAGAAGATCTCGCTACAGGCCCGCTCACTACTCGTCCTACGCAAGACGGCCTGACATGCCGCGCCCGGTGCTGTCCACGTATCGGCTCCAGATGCGTGGCGACTGCTGCACATTCGACGATGCGGTGAACCTGCTCGACTACCTCGACAGTCTCGGCGTGTCCCACCTCTATCTCTCGCCGATCCTGTCGGCCGCGCAGGGATCGACCCATGGATACGACGTCACCGACCCCACCACGGTGTCGGCCGCACTTGGGGGACCCGAGGGTCTCCAGCGCCTGTCGGAAGCGGCGCGATCTCGCAGCATGGGGCTGATCGTTGACATCGTGCCCAATCACGTCGGTGTTGCCCATCCCGAGCAGAACCCGTGGTGGTGGGATCTACTTCGGCACGGCCGGGATTCGGCTTACGCCGGCTACTTCGACATCGACTGGGATCTCGACGCCGGCCGGATCGTGTTGCCCGTCCTGGGTTCCGATGACGACGTCGCCGACCTCGTGGTCGACGGCGACGTCCTGCGTCTGGGCGATCTGGTGTTCCCCATCGCACCGGGCACCGGCACGGGCACCGGCAGCGAGGTGCACGATCGCCAGCACTACCGGTTGACCGGCTGGCGCAGCGGAATCTGTGGCTACCGGCGCTTCTTCTCGATCACGTCTCTGGCAGCACTGCGCCAGGAAGACCGGGCCGTTTTCGACGCCAGCCATGTGGAGGTCAAACGGTGGTTCGACGAAGGACTGGTCGATGGTCTGCGTATCGACCATCCGGACGGATTATCTGATCCCACAGGCTATCTGCGGTGGTTGCGTGAGCTCACCGGTCCCGACGCGTGGATCGTGGTGGAGAAGATCCTGGCCGCCGACGAGAGCCTCGATGCATCGCTCCCGGTGAACGGCACCACCGGGTACGACGCCTTGCGTGAGATCGGCGGACTGTTCATCGACCCGGCCGCCGAGAGCCCACTCACCGCGGTGAGTGGCGATCCGGATCCCGAGGCCGAATCGACGCTCAAGACGGCCGCCGTCGCCGAGACCCTCGCCAGTGAGTTGGGCCGGCTGTGCCGATCCGTCACGGCGGTGACCGGGCAACACGACCCCCGACTGCCTGCGGCGCTGGCCACACTGATCAGCAGGATCGGCGTGTACCGCAGTGATTATCCGGCACTGGGCACGATCCTCCCGGTGGCGATACAGGAGTCTGCCTGCGCCGCACCCGAACTCACCGAAGCGTTGACCGCCATCTCGGTAGCCATGTCCCGCAGCGGAGAGGTGGTCTCCCGGTTCAACCAACTGTGTGGCGCCGCGACCGCCAAGGCCGTCGAAGACTGCCTGTTCTACCGCGAAGCGCGTCTGGTGTCACTCAACGAGGTCGGCGGTGCACCGGAGTTGTTCGGGGTCACGGCGGCCGAGTTCCATCAGCGGGCGACGACGCGAATGCGTGCCTGGCCGTCCACGATGACCGCATTGTCGACCCACGACACCAAGCGCGGCGAGGATGTCCGCGCCCGCATCGGCCTGCTGTCCCAGGTGCCCGAAACCTGGGCGGATTCGGTCGAGCGGTGGATTGCATCGTCCACTCCCCCCGACCGCAACACCGCACTGTTCCTGTGGCAGAACATCTTCGGCGTCTGGCCGGTCGACGGCGCCGTGACCGACGAGCTTCGCTCCCGGCTACACGGCTACGCCGAGAAGGCGATCCGGGAGGGCGCCACCAGGACGTCTTGGCACGACCCCGACGTGGATTTCGAGAATGAGGTACACGCTTGGCTGGACCGGGTGCTCGACGGGCCGGTCGCAGCCGAACTGACGGCACTGGTGAGCCGGCTCGAAGCCCATGCCCGCAACGACATCCTGGGCCAGAAACTCATTCAGCTCACGGCACCCGGCATCCCCGACGTCTACCAGGGCACCGAGACGACCGAGGACAGCCTGGTCGATCCGGACAACCGGCGCCCGGTCGACCATGCGGCACTGCGCGGCGCTGCGGAGCGCGGCGACGACGACAAGCTGCGGGTGACCATGGCCGCCCTGGCGCTACGCCGGGCCCGGCCCCAGACATTCCTGGCCGGCGGCTACACCCCGCTGCCCGCCACCGGCAGTGCCGCGACACACCTGGTGGCGTTTCTGCGGGGCCAGGATGTGGTGGTGGCCGCGTGCCGGTGGACCGTCGCACTGGCCGAAACCGGCTGGGAAGACACAGCATTGCCGCTGCCCGAGGGCCGGTGGCTGGATCGACTCAGCGGCCGTCAGTGGACGGAGTCGGTCCCGCTGACCGAGTTGCTCGCCGATTCACCGGTGGCGCTACTGGAGCGTACCGATGACTGAATTCACCGTGTGGGCACCGGCTCCCGACCGCGTGCGGGTCGACGTCGACGGAACGCTGCACGACATGGTGCGCTCCGAAGACGGCTGGTGGCGTGCAGAGGTCGCGAGCCGTGGCGATGCCCGATACGGGTTCGTTCTCGACGACGATCCGACGGTGCTGCCCGATCCTCGCTCAGCGCGCCAACCCGACGGTGTGCATGAACGCTCTCAGCTGTGGCAACCGGCGCCCGACGCCTGGTCCGACAGCGGCTGGGCGGGACGCTCGATCAGCGGCACGGTGATCTACGAACTTCACATCGGAACCTTCACTCCCGAGGGCACATTCGATTCCGCCATCGACAAGCTCGACCACCTGGTGGATCTCGGTGTCGATTTTGTGGAGTTGATGCCGGTCAATGCCTTCAACGGCACCCACGGCTGGGGTTACGACGGCGTGCTCTGGTACGCAGTACACGAGCCCTACGGCGGTCCCGACGGCCTGATCCGGCTGATCGACGCCTGCCATGGTCGTGGTCTGGGTGTGCTGATCGACACGGTGTTCAACCACCTCGGGCCCTCCGGCAATTACCTGCCGCGATTCGGCCCCTACCTGTCATCCGGCCACAATCCGTGGGGCAGTGCGATCAACCTGTCCGATGCCGACGCCGACGAGGTGCGTACTTACATCATCGAGTGCGCGCTGCGCTGGATGCGCGACTTCCACGCCGACGGCCTACGCCTGGATGCAGTGCACGCACTGGTGGACAACACCGCAATCCATCTGCTCGAGGAACTGGCGACCGACACCGACGCCCTGGCCGGGGAACTCGGCCGCCCGCTGTCGCTGATCGCCGAGAGCGACCTCAACGATCCACGGCTGATCACTCCTCGCGACCGCGGCGGATACGGGCTGACCGCACAGTGGGACGACGACATCCACCACGCCATCCACACCGCCGTCTCCGGCGAAAGGCAAGGCTACTACGCCGATTTCGGATCGCTGGCCACGTTGGCGCAGACCTTGAAGCACGGCTACTTCCATGCCGGCACCTATTCCTCGTTCCGGCACCGCAGGCACGGTCGGCCGTTGGACACCGCCGCGATTCCCGGCACTCGGCTGCTGGCCTACACCCTCACCCACGACCAGGTCGGCAACCGCGCCGTCGGCGACCGGCCGTCACAGTTGCTGACCTTCGGCCAGCTGGCAGTCAAGGCCGCGTTGGCACTCGGATCTCCTTATACGGCCATGCTTTTCATGGGTGAGGAATGGGGATCCTCTTCGCCGTTCCAGTTCTTCAGTTCGCACCCCGAACCGGACCTTGCCCGCGCCACCGCCGAGGGGCGCAAGGCCGAGTTCGCCGAGCACGGCTGGGACGCCGACGAGATCCCCGATCCGCAGGACCCGGCGACCTTCCAGCGCTCCAAACTGAACTGGGACGAGGTCACCGAGGGCGATCACGATCGGCTCCACCGCACCTATCGCGCGCTGATCGCGTTGCGGCGCAGCGAACCCGACCTCGCAGACCCGTGGCTCGACCACATGTCCATCGACTTCGACGAAGAGCAGCGCTGGATCGTGCTGCATCGAGGGGCCGTGTCGATCGCGTGCAACCTGAGCACCGAGGCGGTGAGGGTTCCCGTTTCCGGCGAGCTGCTCCTGGCGTGGGAGACCCCCGACATCCACGCCGAATCCACGGTGTTGGCCGGCCACTCATTCGCCGTCCTGCGCAGCAAGCGCGATCAGTGAACCTTCTGCACGGACGTGCCGTCGAGGCCCACGACGACGCCACGCGAATTCGTCGGCCGTAGTTCCGAAAGTTGATCACCGCTCGTGTCGACGAGCACCGAGTGTGCCTCGCCAGATGCGAACGCATGCCGCTCACCCCACTGGCGCAGCGCCACCACCACCGTGAAGAGGTCACGACCGGTCTGGGTGAGCGTGTACACCTGCCGCCGGCCCGACACGGCCGTCTCCCGGTCGAGAATGCCGCGGTCGACCAGTCGGCGTAGGCGGTCGGTCAGGATGTTGCGTGCGATGCCGGTGCGCTGCTGAAAATCGGTGAAGGCGCGGGCTCCGTCCATGGCGTCACGCACGATCAACAGGCTCCACCGATCCCCTACCAGGTCGAGCGTCCGCGCCACCGGACATGCGGGATCGGTCCAGGTCACGTCATCGCCATACGGCATCGTCTCGCCCATCGCGCCCCCTCAAGAGTTGCTGAATGAAACCATTCTGCCGTAGCGTCTCTTTAGTTGCAATATGCAACCAATTGGAGGGATAGATGAAACCGACCGCCGGCCTGAAGATACTTCTCGCCACCGTGTGCGCAGTGGCCGTGGCAACGATCTACGCGGCACAGCCGGTGCTGGCCCTGATCGGCCACGACCTGGGCCTGCCCGACGCCGAGCTGGGATCGATCGTCACCGCCGGACAACTGGGTTATCTGGTGGGGCTGGTCGTCCTCGTCCCGCTCGGCGACATGGTCGATCGCCGCAGGCTCATCAGCGGGCACCTGCTGTTGGCCGCCGTGGGCGTGGCACTGGCCGCGACGGCCACACAGTCCTGGCTGCTGCTCGCGGGCCTGGCGGTCGCCGGCCTGTTCGCGGTCGTCGTTCAGACCACCGTGGCCTACGCTGCGGCCCTGTCCGCACCCGAACAACGCGGCCGCACCCTCGGCGTGGTGACCTCCGGAGTCGTCATCGGCATTCTCGGATCTCGCGTGGTGGCGGGCGCCGTTGCCGCGGTGTGGGGTTGGCGCAGCGTCTACCTCGGGCTGGCGGTGCTGTTGTTGACGCTGGCATGTCTCGTGCTGCGGCTCCTCCCGCCCGACCCAGACGCGTGGCAGCGCCAGGCCACTCCACAGTGTTCCGAAGGAGGCGAACAGAAAGAACGCGATCACCCCGCGCGAGACGAAC